>NZ_MDEC01000110.1 GCF_002939785.1 Xanthomonas codiaei | reverse complement strand
CGCGTCACCGAGGAGCGCGACATCCTAAAAAAGGCCGCCGCGTACTTTGCCAAGGGGTAAAGGCAAAGTACGCCTTCATGCAAGCCTACTGCAGGGAATTCAGGGTCTGTGCGATGTGCCGGGTATTGCGGGTCAACCGGTCGGGCTATTACGCCTGGTTGTGCTCACCCGACAGTGAGCGCGCCAAGGAAGACGAACGCCTGCTGGGGCTGATCAAGCACCACTGGCTGGCTAGCGGCAGTGTGTATGGGCA
>NZ_MDEC01000109.1 GCF_002939785.1 Xanthomonas codiaei | reverse complement strand
TGCCCATACACACTGCCGCTAGCCAGCCAGTGGTGCTTGATCAGCCCCAGCAGGCGTTCGTCTTCCTTGGCGCGCTCACTGTCGGGCGAGCACAACCAGGCGTAATAGCCCGACCGGTTGACCCGCAATACCCGGCACATCGCACACACCCTGAATTCCCCGCAGTGGGCTTGCATGAAGGCGTACTTTGCCTTTACCCCTTGGCAAAGTACGCGGCGGCCTTTTTTAGGATGTCGCGCTCCTCGGTGACGCG
>NZ_MDEC01000108.1 GCF_002939785.1 Xanthomonas codiaei | reverse complement strand
TTCTTGGTCGAACTGGGCGCAGCGATCAGCGTCGCATCGACGATCGTGCCCGACCGCAGGCTCTGACCCTTGCGCGCCAGATGCGCGTTGACCGCTTCCAGCATCCGTGCGGCAAGGCCATGGGTCTCCAGCAGGCGCCGAAAGTTGAGAATCGTGGTCTCGTCGGGAATGTCGTCCAACCCACCGAGCTGGGCAAAGCGCCGCAAGGTCGGAATCTCGTGCAGCGCTTCTTCCATCGCCGGATCGCTCAACGCATA
>NZ_MDEC01000107.1 GCF_002939785.1 Xanthomonas codiaei | reverse complement strand
CGGCGTCAGCCGCCAGTTGATCTCGCATCTTGGCGTTGAGGATGACCAGCAGCTTGCGCATTGCCGCGACCAGGGCCACTTTGCCGGCCTTCCCGCGCTCACGCAGCCGTTGGTAAAAGTCGCGCAGTGCCGGGTTGAAGCGCACCGCCACCAGCGTCGCCATGTACAGCACCTGGCGCACGCAGGCCCGTCCACCCCAGATGTGGCGGACCCCGCGCATCAGGCCGCTATCGCGTGCCAGCGGCGCCACCCCGACCAGCTTGC
>NZ_MDEC01000106.1 GCF_002939785.1 Xanthomonas codiaei | reverse complement strand
TGATACGCCCAGAGTTCCGTAGACACTCAAGACCCTCGTTGCGCGTAGCGCCGTTCAAACTCTACAGGGGACAGGTCACCAGTTGAACCGTGGCGGCGGTTGGGGTTGTAGAACATCTCGATGTAGTCGAATACCTCGGCGCGTGCGGCGTCCTTGGTGGGATAGATCCGTCGCCTGATCCGCTCGCGCTTGAGCAGGCCGAAGAAGCTCTCCACGGGTGCGTTGTCGTGGCAGTTGCCACGCCGACTCATGCTGCACACCAAGCC
>NZ_MDEC01000105.1 GCF_002939785.1 Xanthomonas codiaei | reverse complement strand
GGGGTCGATTGCGTTCGTTGGTCTTCTGCGTCAGCAGACCCGACGGACACGTGAGTAGCGGCACTGCTTGCCAATGACTGCTCACGCGCTTGCGCGAGGGGTTCTCGGGGCAGCACCGGCGCACCATAATCAGCGAGCAAGGCGTCTGAGGGACGGGGCCGTTCGGCCTCGGCTTCTCGCTCAGGCGTGGCAGACGCTGTGGAAAGCGATGCAATCAACGGTTCTGCTGTCGCAGGCACTGTTGGGGCCATGGTCTGAACCGGCGCTGC
>NZ_MDEC01000104.1 GCF_002939785.1 Xanthomonas codiaei | reverse complement strand
ATGGCGCTGGACGCGTTGCATGCGGCCGGCCTGCCGGTGGTGCGCATCAATCCTCGGCAAGGGCGCGACTTTGCCCGGGCAACCGGGCAACTGTCCAAGACCGATCAGCTGGATGCACGGGTGCTGGCGCAGATGGCAGCAGTGCTGAGCTTGAGGCGCTATCAGCCGCTGGAGGACTGGCGCCGGAGGTTGCGCGCCTACCAGCAGCGCCGCATGCAGGTCCTGGCGCTGGTGCAGCAGCAGCGCCAGCAGGTGTCCCAACTGAGCGA
>NZ_MDEC01000103.1 GCF_002939785.1 Xanthomonas codiaei | reverse complement strand
CCCTAGCCGGACTCCACTTCGTCGTCTTCTCCATCCTCATGCTTGGAAATGCCGCGTCTCTATTTCAAAGTTCATAACACGCTCTAAGCTGGCGCCACTGGTCTTCGCGCGGCCAGGTGAGCTAAGGACTGCGAAATGGAGAGATATTGACCTTGCGGCTGGGGAGTGGCGGTACGTTGCTTCTAAGACAGGGACGACGTCCCCCCGTCCTGAGTAGCGGCCGGGTTTAGAATCCAGGGTTGATGATAGCGGCGTTTGCCAGTTGTTGGGCATACGCA
>NZ_MDEC01000102.1 GCF_002939785.1 Xanthomonas codiaei | reverse complement strand
GCTGACGCGCGTTTTCCTGCGGCAACTCGGGCCGTGGTGCTTGTTGAGCCAGCGCGGCATCTTGAGCGTGCGGGTGAGGGTTCGGTTGCGGCGAGGATTCTTGACGCTGGGCCTGCTGCTGTTCGAGTCCTTGAACTTGTTGCTGCTGATCCTGTGCTAGCCGAGCCTGATCTTCCTGGGCCTCAATTCGCGTTGCTTCTTGAGCCTGGCGGTCTTGCTGCTCACGCTGCTGGTTGTCTTCGGCTCGGCGCCCCTGTGCCTGACGTTCCTGGACATCC
>NZ_MDEC01000101.1 GCF_002939785.1 Xanthomonas codiaei | reverse complement strand
AGGGTTTCCGGTAGGCGTTCGTAATCACGGGCCAGGCGTCGGAACCGATTGACCCAACCGAAACTGCGCTCTACGACCCAGCGGCGCGGTAGCAATACAAAGCCTTTCTTAGCCTCCGGCAGTTTTACGACGTGCAGCTCGATGCCTTCCTCCTGCGCAGCTTCGGCCGGCCCTTCGCCGGTGTAGCCTTGATCGACGAACGCCAGTTTCACCGTCTCGCCCGTGACATACTGAACTTCCTGCGCCAGCGATCGCACTTGGGCGCGTTCCTGCTCGTC
>NZ_MDEC01000100.1 GCF_002939785.1 Xanthomonas codiaei | reverse complement strand
CAGCGTGTTCGGCGACAGTGGCTATACCGGGGCGGACAAACGCCAAGAACTGCGGGACTGCCAAGCAGTATTCTTCATCGCCGCCAGGCCCTCGACGATGCGGAGCATCGGCAACACACGCGAGCGTGCACGGGAACAGCGTTGGGAACACTTCAAGGCCAGCGTGCGCGCGAAGGTGGAGCATCCATTCCGGGTGATCAAGCGCCAGTTTGGCTACACCAAGGTCCGCTATCGAGGTCTGGCCAAGAACACGGCACAGGTGCTGACCTTGTTTGCGCTGTCAAA
>NZ_MDEC01000099.1 GCF_002939785.1 Xanthomonas codiaei | reverse complement strand
TTGGGCGAGGCGATACCCGCCACGCTGGCGGACATGTTCAACATCGCCGAGCTCATCGCACCCTGGCGGTCCAGGCGACGGTTCTGCCTGCGCAGACGGTCCTCGATATCGCCCTGGTAGCTTTCGAAGCTGTCGGCCATCGCGCTGTAGCGGCTGTCGGTGTAGCTGTTGGCCGCGGCAACCCCGCTGTCCAGCTGGCCCTTGTTGACCGCATCGGTGGCACGCGTACCGGCGGCCACATTGGCCACCTGACGCTCGCCGCCCACGCTGCCCACCGACACCGTATTGGCGCGGTC
>NZ_MDEC01000098.1 GCF_002939785.1 Xanthomonas codiaei | reverse complement strand
TGTGTAAACCCACCACGTTGTTCAGTGGAATGTGGATGCGGGAGATGGGGGGGCGTTTTCCGAGACTGGCATGGGGCCGATGCCAGTTGTAGTGATGGAGCCAGGGCAATAGGTGCGCGGCACGTTGCTCGGAGTTGTCGTAGCGGTGGGCATAAGCCCACTCGCGCAATGCCGTCTGGATGAAGCGTTCTGCCTTGCCGTTGGTGCGTGGGGTATAGGGGCGGGTGCGGTAGTGCCTGAGGTTGAGGCGCCGGATGGTGCGGGCGAAGGCCTTGGAGCGATAGCAGGCGCCGTTGTCGGTCAACAC
>NZ_MDEC01000097.1 GCF_002939785.1 Xanthomonas codiaei | reverse complement strand
TGGCGAAATTCCGAAGTTCCAAAAGCCACTCTTCGGAACGACGCCACCTTCCGCCCTGTCAGGTCTCGTTGTTCAGACCTTCCCTATGTGCCATTGGGTGTGCACTGGTCAACCAAGGGTGCCGGTATGGAAGGAGCAACTAGCCTGCGATCTTTCGATGTTATCCAAGGTGACGCTTATCTGGTTGTGTATGCTGGTGAAGATGCTGAAAAGTTTTGTGTCGGCGACGTCCCCCCGATTTTGAGTAGCACCGCAGTTTGGAGTCCAATTCCCTACCCGACGGAGATTGGACGTGAAGAAACGTTTTA
>NZ_MDEC01000096.1 GCF_002939785.1 Xanthomonas codiaei | reverse complement strand
GGCTTGCATGAAGGCGTACTTTGCCTTTACCCCTTGGCAAAGTACGCGGCGGCCTTTTTTAGGATGTCGCGCTCCTCGGTGACGCGGCGCAACTCGGCCTTCAGGCGCCGAACCTCGGCGCTCTGGTCTACCTCGGCGCGCTGTACCACGCCGGGCTTGCCGAACTTGCGCAGCCAGGCGTACAGGCTGTGCGTGGTGACACCCAGCCGCTCGGCGACGTCTGCCACCTTGAACCCACGATCAGTCACTTGCCGGACCGCCTCGATCTTGAACTCATCCGTATACCGCTTGCTGCTCATAGACACCTCCGAAT
>NZ_MDEC01000095.1 GCF_002939785.1 Xanthomonas codiaei | reverse complement strand
ACCAGCTTGCCGATCGCCTTGCCGGTCAAGCGGCCCAACTCCGGCAACTGCGCCGCCAAGCTCGCCAGCAGGACCGGGCCGACCCCCTTGACCTGACGCAGCACCTCCAGCTCCGCACGTGCAGCCACCTGCTGGGCAATGTGCGCGTCCAATTCACTCAACTGCTGCTGCCATTGCCGTAAACCGCAGTGCGCCTGCTCCTTGAGCCACGCATCGCTCAGTTGGGACGCCTGCTGGCGCTGCTGCTGCACCAGCGCCAGGACCTGCATGCGGCGCTGCTGGTAGGCGCGCAACCTCCGACGCCAGTCCTCCAGC
>NZ_MDEC01000094.1 GCF_002939785.1 Xanthomonas codiaei | reverse complement strand
AGGGTTTCCGGTAGGCGTTCGTAATCACGGGCCAGGCGTCGGAACCGATTGACCCAACCGAAACTGCGCTCTACGACCCAGCGGCGAGGTAGCAATACAAAGCCTTTCTTGGCCTCCGGCAGTTTGACGACGTGCAGTTCGATGCCTTCCTCCTGCGCGGCTTCGGCCGGCCCTTCGCCGGTGTAGCCTTGATCGACGAACGCCAGTTTCACCGTCTCGCCGGTGACATGCTGAACTTCCTGCGCCAGCGATCGCACTTGGGCGCGTTCCTGCTCGTCCGCTGGGGTGACCTGAACTGCCAGCAGGTGGCCGAGCG
>NZ_MDEC01000093.1 GCF_002939785.1 Xanthomonas codiaei | reverse complement strand
CATTCGGATCTGCCCCATTCTCAAGCATCGCTTTCAAGCCTGCCGGGTTATGGGTGAAGATCGGCCAGAACAGCAGCGGGTGGCCTTCCTTGGAGAAGATGCGATCCGGATTCACGCCTTCATCCTTCATCAGACGGCGGACCGTGTCCGCATCGCCCTGCTCGGCCGCCAGCGCCAGTGCCTGCGCCTTGGGGTCAGTGAAGTGGCGCTCCAGTGCATAGCGCGATTGGGCAGCCGGCGAGCAGCCGGCGAGTGCCAGCAGCCACAGGCAGCAGATCCACAGGACAAGACGTGATGGCATCGAGCGCGCTCCGTTGC
>NZ_MDEC01000092.1 GCF_002939785.1 Xanthomonas codiaei | reverse complement strand
CTTGAACCCACGATCAGTCACTTGCCGGACCGCCTCGATCTTGAACTCATCCGTATACCGCTTGCTGCTCATAGACACCTCCGAATTAGCCATTTTCCATGGCCTTGAGATGTCTAGGGAAGGTCTGAACAACGAGACCTGACAGGGCGGAAGGTGGCGTCGTTCCGGAGAGTCGCGTTTGGAGCCTCGGGTTCTCGCCATTTATGGCGTTTTCCTTGGGAATCGCCCGGGTTACAGGCACGCACTCCCCATCACAGGTAGTAACTGCTTGCGCGTCATCCACAGGTTTGACAGCGCAAACAAGGTCAGCACCTGTGCCGTGTTCTTGGC
>NZ_MDEC01000091.1 GCF_002939785.1 Xanthomonas codiaei | reverse complement strand
TGGCGGTGACGCTGGTGGAGCGGATGCGTCAACACGGCCTGAGCGCAGACGTGCGGGTGCTGTTCGGGCAACCGACGCTGGCCGCGCTTGCGGCAGCCATCGGTACCGCCGGCGATGTGGAGGTGCCGCCCAACCTGATCCCGCCCGACTGCCGGCGCATCACCCCCGAGTTGCTGACGCTGGTGGATGTGTCGCAGGAGGCGATCGACCGCATCGTGGCCACGGTGCCCGGCGGTGCGGCGAACGTGCAGGACATCTATCCGCTCGCACCGCTGCAAGAGGGCGTGCTGTACCACCATCTGGCGGCACGACAGGGGGATCCGTATCTGC
>NZ_MDEC01000090.1 GCF_002939785.1 Xanthomonas codiaei | reverse complement strand
CAACGCGGGAGTGATCGTCGATGGCGACATGGACATACTCCCATCCGGCGCCTCGGCTGGTCTGGGTACGGTCCCCCGTGACGCGATGGCCGGCTTGCTGGAAGCGCCCGAGCTTTTTGATGTCCAGATGCAACATGCCGCCAGGCTGGGGGTATTGGTAGCGCACGACAGGGGGCTTGGGTTCCAGTTCGGCCAGGCGATGCAGGCCGGCACGGCGCACGATGCGCGCGATGGTGCTGTGGCCCACGTTCAGGTGGGTGGCGATCTGCCAATAGGTGGCGCGTTGTCGGCGTTGCTGCAGGATCTGCTCGACCAGTTCCGGCGGCGTGGCATGCGGACAGTG
>NZ_MDEC01000089.1 GCF_002939785.1 Xanthomonas codiaei | reverse complement strand
AAAACGTTTCTTCACGTCCAATCTCCGTCGGGTAGGGAATTGGACTCCAAACTGCGGTGCTACTCAAAATCGGGGGGACGTCGCCCTCAACACACGCGATGCTGGTCGTAGAGCGCTGTCGACGTTCATAAGACGCTCGCGCGAGCACAATGCCGACCAGGCGATGGCTTTCTCGGCGCCCATGGCCTTGACGAAATGGAAGGAACTGGCAGACATCCGGCCGTTCGATGAGATGCAGTTCGATGGGCACTACATTGACCTAAGGAAGGTCTGAACAACGATGCCTGACAGGGCGGAATGTGGCATCGCTCCGGAGAGTCGCGTTTGGAGCCTCGGGTTCTCGCC
>NZ_MDEC01000088.1 GCF_002939785.1 Xanthomonas codiaei | reverse complement strand
TGGCGGCGATGAAGAATACTGCTTGGCAGTCCCGCAGTTCTTGGCGTTTGTCCGCCCCGGTATAGCCACTGTCGCCGAACACGCTGTCTTCCTTGCCATGCAGTAATGCGTGCGTCACCGTGACATCGGCGACATTGGCCGCTGTGCAATGGACATGGTGTACCAGCCCGGAAAACTCATCCACGCCGATGTGCGCCTTCATCCCAAAATACCACTGATTTCCCTTCCTGGTCTGATGCATCTCAGGGTCGCGCGCATGGTCGGCGTTCTTGGTCGAACTGGGCGCAGCGATCAGCGTCGCATCGACGATCGTGCCCGACCGCAGGCTCTGACCCTTGCGCGCCAGATG
>NZ_MDEC01000087.1 GCF_002939785.1 Xanthomonas codiaei | reverse complement strand
GCCTCCAGCACCACCTGATGCAGCTCCATGGATCCCAGCCAGGCGCACACCTGGCGCAGGCCCGCAGCGTTGTTGGCAAAGCGCCGCCCCTGACGCAGCTGGTGAATATGGACATCCAGCCACTGCTTGCAGACATCGATTCCTGCACTGTCGTTCATGGATAACTCCGCTATGCTCCAAGGGTCGAGAGCTCTCCTGTGCAGCCCAGCCTTATCGTTACGAGCGCCTACTCGAGCAACTGTTCGGGCGTTTGCCAGGAGATTCCGGCGTGGCGACCTCGCTCTCCCGCGGTCACTCAGACCTGTGGGCTATCGGTCGACCACGCCGGCTCTCGACGCCTAATCTGGCAGATCGCCAAGAGATAAGGG
>NZ_MDEC01000086.1 GCF_002939785.1 Xanthomonas codiaei | reverse complement strand
GCGAGAACCCGAGGCTCCAAACGCGACTCTCCGGAGCGATGCCACATTCCGCCCTGTCAGGCATCGTTGTTCAGACCTTCCCTAATTAAGTCGCTCGCTTTAGCATATTGATTGCCAGTACATCGCACCGTTGGGGCGCACATGCGGTGAGCTCTTCCGATACCTAGTCATGCTGTTGCTGCTTCATAGCATTCATAGAGGTATTAACGATCGAATGTGCAATGGGAATTGAGGGACTCACCTCCCACGACGTTTCTACCTGTCGCTGGTGAGTTGCACACGATAGTTGGCTAGAGCGTGTTATGAACTTTGAAATAGAGACGCGGCATTTCCAAGCATGAGGATGGAGAAGACGACGAAGTGGAGTCCGGCCAG
>NZ_MDEC01000085.1 GCF_002939785.1 Xanthomonas codiaei | reverse complement strand
ATAGCGGGCCATGGCGTGACGCGTGTGCTGGATCGGCTCGCCATCCGCCGCGGCTTGCCGCAGGTGATCCGCACGGACAACGGCAAGGAGTTTTGCGGCAAGGCGATGGTGGCCTGGGCGCATGCGCGTGGCGTGCAGTTGCGACTCATCCAACCCGGCAAGCCGAATCAGAACGCCTACGTTGAATCGTTTAACGGCCGCCTGCGCGACGAATGCCTCAACGAACACTGGTTCCCGACACTGCCGCATGCACGCACCGAGATCGAGCGCTGGCGCCGCGAATACAACGAGGAGCGACCCAAGAAAGCAATTGGCGGCATGACGCCATCTGCGTATGCCCAACAACTGGCAAACGCCGCTATCATCAACCCTGGATTCTAAACCCGGCCGCTACTCAGGACGGGGGG
>NZ_MDEC01000084.1 GCF_002939785.1 Xanthomonas codiaei | reverse complement strand
CATCTGGCGCGCAAGGGTCAGAGCCTGCGGTCGGGCACGATCGTCGATGCGACGCTGATCGCTGCGCCCAGTTCGACCAAGAACGCTGAGCATGCGCGCGACCCTGAGATGCATCAGACCAAGAAAGGGAATCAGTGGTATTTCGGGATGAAGGCGCACATCGGCGTGGATGAGTTTTCCGGGCTGGTACACCATGTCCATTGCACAGCGGCTAATGTCGCCGATGTCACTGTGACGCACGCATTACTGCATGGCAAAGAAGACAGCGTGTTCGGCGACAGCGGCTATACCGGCGCGGACAAACGCCAAGAACTGCGGGACTGCGAAGCAGCATTCTTCATCGCCGCCAAGCCCTCGACGATGCAAGGCATCGGCAACAAACGCGAGCGTGCTCGGGAACAGCGTTGGGAACACTTCAAGGCCAGCGTGCGCGCGAAGGTGGAGCATCCATTCCGGGTGATTAAGCGCCAGTTTGGCTACACCAAGGTCCGCTATCGCGGTCTGGCCAAGAACACGGCACAGGTGCTGACCTTGTTTGCGCTGTCAAA
>NZ_MDEC01000083.1 GCF_002939785.1 Xanthomonas codiaei | reverse complement strand
CGCGCCATCCAGCGCAACGCGTTGAACATCAAGCGCAGGTCATACTTGCGCTGCGGTGCCTGTGGATCCATCAGCGTCAAGTAGGGCGCAGCGAAGACCCATTCTTCATCGGAGACGTCGGTCGGATAAGGGCGCGGTGGCTTCGTCCGCTTACGATAGCCGCGAAAGCCTCAAGTTCATAACACGCTCTAGGGATAGTCTGATCAACGCGGCTAGTTGATGCGATAAGCCACATTGGTCGCGCTTACCGCTTTTAGACGTTGGGTTTTTTGCTGTCCAGGCGCATTTCCGGGTGTTGCCCCGATTACATGCACGCCTTGTCCAGGGCTAGCATCAACCTTGTTTATTCAGCCATAGGTCCGATATCGAAAACAGCGCCAGTACCTGCGCAGTGTTCTTGACTAGGCCGAGTGCGCTTGCCGTTGTACTCCGCGTAGCCGAAAGACAGTTGCATCGAGATCATCTGCTCGATTCGTTGATCCAATGTGGCAGCATCAACGGGGATTATTCGGGCCTTCTCTAAGGAAGGTCTGAACAACGATGCCTGACAGGGCGGAATGTGGCATCGCTCCGGAGAGTCGCGTTTGGAGCCTCGGGTTCTCG
>NZ_MDEC01000082.1 GCF_002939785.1 Xanthomonas codiaei | reverse complement strand
CGCTATCGCGCGCTCCACCTCGATGGCGACCGCTTCGTGGGTTGCATCATCCACGATCACCAGACACTTGATCACCCGACCGTCGGCGGTGCGGTCAAACACGAAGTCCATCGACCATACCTGGTTGGCCTGTGCCGGCCGCAATAGCGGCTGACGCTCGCCTACCGGGACTTTCTTGCGCTTGCGGCGGCGGACCTGCAGCTGCTGCTCGCGGTACAACCGCTCCACCCGCTTGTAGTTCACGATGCGGCCTTCCTGTCGCAGTTTGAGATAGATCATGCCCACGCCATAACGGCGATGGCGATGCGCCAACGCACCGATGCGCTCGCGCAGCTCAACGTTGCGATCTTCGCGCGGGCAGTAGCGCAGCGCGCTGGCGCTCATGCCGATCGCGGCCAAGGCGCGACGCTCGCTGGCGCCACGCCCCATCCACTCGCGCACCAGCGCACGACGCGCCGGCGCGCTCACCACTTTTTTCGCAGCGCATCCTTGATCAGATCGTTCTCAAACAGCTGCTCGGCCAGCAACTTCTTCAGCCGCGCATTCTCGGACTCCAGGTCCTTGAGCCGCTTGGCATCGGGCACGCTCATACCACCGAACTTGCTACGCCACAGGTAGTACGAGGCCTCACTGAAGCCATGGCGCCGGCATAGGTCCTTGATTGCCACGCCGCTTTCGGCTTCGCGCAGAAAACCGATGACCTGCTCGTCAGTAAAACGTTTCTTCACGTCCAATCTCCGTCGGGTAGGGAATTGGACTCCAAACTGCGGTGCTACTCAAAATCGGGGGGACGTCG
>NZ_MDEC01000081.1 GCF_002939785.1 Xanthomonas codiaei | reverse complement strand
CCCGGTCAGCGGCTTGCGCAGGAAACTGTCGAAACCGGCTTGCTGCGCGGCCGGTTCGGCGGCTTCGTCCGAGCGCGCGGTCACGGCGATCAGCGGCATCTCGTAGCCGAACACGCGCAATTGCCGTGCCAGGGCGAAGCCGTCCAGCCCGGGAAGATCCAGGTCCAGCAAGGCGACGTCGAAGTTGTTGTCGGCCGCCTCGGTCAACGCCGCCAGCCCGTGCGGTGCGTGCACCACCGAATGGCCCTGCGATCGCAACAGGCCCACGATGACCTCGGCAATGGTGGGGTCGTCTTCCACCAGCAGGATGCGCTGCGGCGCCAGCGCCGTCGCCGTCTGCGCCGCCTCAGCGAGCGGGGCACTGGAGTTCACCCAGCGCAGCGGCAGGTCCACGATGAAGCGCGTGCCCGCACCGAGCCGGCTGATCACCTCGATATGCCCGCCCATCGCCAGGGCCAGTTCCTGGCAGATCGCCAGGCCCAAGCCGCTGCCGCCGTAGCGCGAGGTGGTCTTGGCCCCGTCGCCCTGTTCGAAGCGCTGGAACAGCCGCGCCTTCTGGTCGGCATTGATGCCCGGGCCGGTATCAGCCACCTCGAAGCGCAGGCCTTGATACGAGCCCAGCGTGGTCAGCTTGAGCCCCACCACGCCGCGCTCGGTGAACTTGATCGCATTGCTGAGCAGGTTGAGCAGGATCTGCCGGATGCGGGTGGGATCGCCGCTGGCGGTGATATCGCCCAACAGGCCCACTTCCAGGCTGAAACGCAGGCCGCGTTCCTGTGCCAGCGGCGCCATCAGGCTTTCCACTTCGGCCACCAGCTGGCG
>NZ_MDEC01000080.1 GCF_002939785.1 Xanthomonas codiaei | reverse complement strand
CAACTGGTGACCTGTCCCCTGTAGAGTTTGAACGGCGCTACGCGCAACGAGGGTCTTGAGTGTCTACGGAACTCTGGGCGTATCAGGGGTTAAAAGAGCTCATAGTTGTCGGTCCTGATGGTCCGATTACAATAAGGCCTTAATATGAAGTTTATTATTGATGAAAGACTTGGCGTTCATAACCGGGATGAAGAGTTTTTTCATTTGAAACAGGGTGAGGTATTAGGGCTGCTTGATAAATTGGATGGTGAGCGTCATACTCTGCTTTGTGTAGAAAGGGATGATGGGTGGATTTTTTTTGTTGGGGGTGGTGCTGAGTTATATGTGGTTAACAAAACTTCCCCCGATGGTATTAACTATGAAATAAAATCGGATTTTTCTGGGGATTGTGTGGATTTATGCGTTGGAGGGCAATATGGTGATTACGATCCTTCCTCTGTGGTGCGGCGTGAGCTAGCAAGGCTGGCGCTTTTTGATTTTTGCGGATTCTGTCGTTTCAGTGAAGCTAACTGGCATGAGATAAATTGACCTGGCGAATTCAACTCCGATTCGCAGTGTTGTTGAGAACCTCCTCGGAGAAGACTTCGAAGGGGTTTTGAATCCGAGTATCTTGCGCGGATGATTGTAGAGCCGCTGCTCGATGCAGCTCAGGTACGCATCGGTGATAGTGCTGAGATCGGTCTGCCGTGGCAAGTATTGGCGCGGCAGACTCAACCTTTAAGTGCAACACCTCACAGTGCTAGGAAAGGTCTGATCAACTCACCACAGATGCGCGACACTACCGCCTCATGTAGAGGATTCATCCATGCAGCTGACGTTCGGTG
>NZ_MDEC01000079.1 GCF_002939785.1 Xanthomonas codiaei | reverse complement strand
TAAAACGTTTCTTCACGTCCAATCTCCGTCGGGTAGGGAATTGGACTCCAAACTGCGGTGCTACTCAAAATCGGGGGGACGTCGCCAATACGCCTACGATTGAGCTGATCAAACACGGTCATCGGGTGGCCGGTCGCATCTAGCTCCCATGTGAAGCCATTGGGAATCCTCTGCCGATCCATAGAGTACATAAGCTGCAAGGACTGCTTTTCTCGCACGCTCCAAGGAGTGAACTCATCGTAGAGGGCAGCGCAAATGTTCCACCACTCGTACAACGGCGACTTCGACGCACTGCTTGCGTCAGATGAGGAGATTTCGTCCAGATTGAAGTACCTGGTTGACACGGCAAAACGAGAAAGGAACTCTACAATTTGATCATCAACACCTACCGCGTCCTTCTGTGCGTCCGAAGGTCGATAGACCTTAAGCAACCCATTGCAGGTGGCGAACAGGCCGGCAATGTCATGGCCGTAGGACCTTAGCTGGCTCTTTGTGGGGGCCTTCAGATCGTTCTTGATCATGTAGTCCACAACTACCGCCAGCTTCAGAATTCTCTCAATTCCGATGGAGAGGTGGAAAAAGGCGGAATAGAAGTACCCGTCCTTATCCGCACCGAACTCGGCTTTCAAGAGCAGATCAAATCCGGACAGGATCGAATTCTTTGCAAGATGGGCCTCTTGAAGAAGTAGCGAAAACTGCTTCGAAAACCTCACGGATCTCACGACGTACGCTCTCCTCACTCAGTTCTTGGGCAGCGGAAGGGCCATCTACAGGACCAATTGCTACGGACCCGTGCAGGCGGGCTGTGCTCTAACGGTAATCGCCCCGCTTTTAGCGATCGCCAGAAGTGGAGCTAAGCGGCCATCGCCAACTTCATGGCAGGCGTGATGCCGCCGAGCGCCATATTCGGACGCTCGTGGTTGTACGTCCATAGCCAGCGGGTGGCTTTGTCCTGCACCTGGTCGATGGTTTCGAACAGGGTTCGGGCGAGCTAGGAAAGGTCTGATCAACTCACCACAGATGCGCGACACTACCGCCTCATGTAGAGGATTCATCCATGCAGCTGACGTTCGGTG
>NZ_MDEC01000078.1 GCF_002939785.1 Xanthomonas codiaei | reverse complement strand
GTAAAACGTTTCTTCACGTCCAATCTCCGTCGGGTAGGGAATTGGACTCCAAACTGCGGTGCTACTCAAAATCGGGGGGACGTCGGGGACCCCACACATAGTCCCGCTTGCTTCACAGGCAGTTGAAGTTCTTCGCGAGATTGAACCCATTACCAGGAGCAGTGAGTTTGTCTTTCCTGGCCTGCATGGGAAGGGGAGGCCGATGAGTGATAGCACCATCAATGCCGCTTTGAGGAGGATGGGGTTTGACTCCAAGACCATGACTGGACATGGATTTCGCGCAATGGCTCGTACGATCCTCGATTAGGTGCTCGGCTTCCGCCCTGACTGCATCGAACACCAGCTAGCGCATGCCGTGCGTGATCCAAACGGCCAGGCATATAGCTGCACGGCTCATATCGCCGAGCGCCGAAAGATGATGCAGGCTTGGGCTGATTATCTTGACTGTCTGCAGATACCGCAGCATGCGAATTGAAAATTGCTGGCGTCTATCGCTTCTGGCAGAGCGCATATCGGACCCGGTTTGCCTATGCCCGGCCACATCGCCAACATGACCGATCCCTGCATCGAGATGGCATACTGGAAGCCCAAGGACGAATGTTGCAGGCAAGACCTATGAAAGCGATCAATCTTCTGCTGCTGATCTCACTAGCTGCCCTGGTTGTAGCTTGTGGCAAAGAAGAGCCTAAGCCAGCTCAGACTTTAGATGCTGGAGCAGTGATTCAGGAGGTGAAGGTCGGAGCCGCAGATGCCGGAAGCGCTGAACTGAAACAGGCGCTCACGCAAAATAAGCCAATCAAGGTGGAAATCAGATCAGTCCCTTCAAGTTCTCCGAAGGTGGCAAAGGTCGATGTAAAGCTAATAGAACTTAAGACTGGCTTGGTCGCGGGAACGGCGACCAGCGAAATTTTAGCTAAGGGAGGGAGTGCTGTAGTGGAGCTAAAGAGCGCCAATCAGTGGCCCCCTGGACGCTACCTGATTGAAGTCAGAATTGATGGAAAGCTTTCTGCTTCGAGAGACATCGATGTATTTGGCGCTTCGATGTAAGCAGTGGAAGTCTCTAGGGAAGGTCTGAACAACGATGCCTGACAGGGCGGAATGTGGCATCGCTCCGGAGAGTCGCGTTTGGAGCCTCGGGTTCTCGC
>NZ_MDEC01000077.1 GCF_002939785.1 Xanthomonas codiaei | reverse complement strand
TGTAATGACCCACCGGTTTCTGCTCAGGTCATACGGTTAATGTAGCGGCATAGGCCGCGTCCGGGGTCATCATCTTCAGCGCCTGGTGAGGGCGCTGTTGGTTGTAGAAGGCGATCCAGTCAGCAATCACTCGCAGCGCGTGGGTGTGGCTCTCAAAGCGATGTCGGTGCACGCACTGTTCCTTCAAGGTCCGGATCACACGCTCCACCATCCCGTTCTGCTGTGGGCAATGCGGGGTGATGAACTCCTGCATCAGCCCATAGCTGCGAACCAGTCGGGTGTAGTCGCGGCTGGTGAACACCAGACCATTGTCCGAGCGAAGCAGAAATGGCGCCTGCACTCGGCCCAGCGTGCCGTAGCGTGTGATGAGCGCCTGCTCCAGTGCGGCAGATGCCGTGCTGGCTTTACCGGTCCGTGACAGGTGCCAGCCGAGCAGTTGCCGCGTGCTGCAGTCGATCACCAGCGCCAGACTCAGCCAGCCGTCCTTGCCGCCCCAAACGCGACAGAGATCAGTGGCCCAGCGTTGATCCGGCTTCTCAGCGCGGGAGACCTTGGCTTCGATGCGCGGACGCTGGCCAAGGGCGCGCTTGCGCACCTGCCAGCCCTTCAGCTGGAAGATCCGCTGCACCGTGTTTTTGTTCATACCAAGCAGCGCAGCGACCGTGCGATAGCCGAAACTCGGCTCCGTCTCGATCATCTTCTTGATCGGTTCGGCCAGCTCCGGCTTCACTTTGGCTGGCGATCTGGTCGGCTTGTAGTACGTCGTACGACGTGCCACACCGAACCATTGGCACAACTTGGTCATCGGAACCGAAACACCTTCGTCCTTCAGGCCCTGCTGGACCGAGAGCATCAGCTCTCGTCCTTTCCCAGCAGGGAGGCCAGCTTTTTTCGGGCGCGGATCTCCAACATCGCCTCGCCGTAGGCCTCCTGCAAGTCCTTCAGCTGCCGCTCGTACTGCTCGCGCACGTCCTCGGGCTTCGCCCGTAGGGCGTTCTCCATGCCTCGCTTGCCCTCCTCAACCCAGTTCTCGATCTCAGCCGGGGTCAGGTCGAACTGCCGGCTGGCCGCTGCTACCGTCGTCTTGCTCTGGATGATCTCAAGCACCAGCGCTGACTTGCGCCGGGCGGTCCAGCGCTTGATCTCTTCTTCCATCACTTCGCTCATCGGTGTCTCCTTCGGGGAAAGTAACACCTGAGCAGGAAATCAGTGGGTCATTACA
>NZ_MDEC01000076.1 GCF_002939785.1 Xanthomonas codiaei | reverse complement strand
CGCTCCTTGTATCTGGACATGGTCGCCTAACAGCGTTATGTCTTCCGACTGATCATCGGAGCAGATGCAAGAAGCCCATGCGCTCCTTAAGCCTCGAGCTTGTATCGTAGATCGGCTCTGCATCTGCAACTGCTGGCCCTCGGTGTCCGGACGGTATCAAGAGTCCGCCACAGGCGTGAACTCGCATCACAAGGCAGGACCTGGACCAGCGCTGATCGTCGTCCATCTGATTTCAGGAGGTTTCCATGTCCCCCATCGTGGGCATCGACGTCGCCAAACACAGCGTGGATCTGGCC
This sequence comes from Xanthomonas codiaei, assembly GCF_002939785.1. Lineage (GTDB taxonomy): Bacteria > Pseudomonadota > Gammaproteobacteria > Xanthomonadales > Xanthomonadaceae > Xanthomonas > Xanthomonas codiaei. The sequence goes on along the minus strand of NZ_MDEC01000076.1, from coordinate 938 downwards.
ATCGAGCTGGCCAATGGCAAGCACCGCACCAAGGCCAAGCTTGCCAACGATCCCAAGGGATTTGCTGCCCTGCACGCGTGGCTGCGCACCCACGCGCAGCCGGATAGCTGGGTGGTGATGGAGGCCACCGGCAGCTATCACGAAGCGCTTGCCGAGTTCCTGCACGAGTGCGGCTATCGGGTGTGCGTGCTTAATCCGGCGCAGGTGGCGCTGTATGCGCGCAGCCAGTTGCGGCGGGTCAAGACCGACCGCAGCGATGCGAAGCTGATCGCCAGTTACGGGCTGCGCCATCGCGACCAGCTGCGCGCCTGGCAGCCCGATCCACCGGCCCTGAAGACGCTCAAGGCGCTGGTGCGTCGCCGCGATGACCTGCTGGAGATGCTGCTGATGGAACGCAACCGGCTGGAGGTTGCCCCCGCAGACGTGCAACCCTCGATCCAGGGGCTGATCGCGCATCTACAAGCCCGGATCAACGAGATCCAGCAGGCCATCGACGATCACATCGACCAAGACCCGGACCTGCGTCAGCAGCGTCATCTGCTGACCAGTATCAACGGGATCGGCGACATCAGCGCTGCGCTGCTGTTGGCCGAGCTGGGCCCGGTAAGCCGCTTCGCCGACGCGGGCGCGGTGACGGCCTTCGCCGGCCTGAACCCGCGCCTGCACGAATCAGGCAGGTATCAGGGCAAGGTTTGCATCTCCCGCACCGGCTCGGCGCGGCTGCGCGCCGGACTGTACATGCCAGCCCTGGTCGCCATACGTCATAACCCGGTGATCACCGCGCTCAAACAGCGTCTGCATGCACGCGGCAAACACGGCAAGCAGATCGTCTGCGCCGCCATGCGCAAGCTGCTGCATCTGGTCTATGGCGTCCTCAAATCGGGCACCGCATTTGACCCACAGAAAGCCCTTGCCAGGTGAGGGGCAAGACGGTATCT
>NZ_MDEC01000075.1 GCF_002939785.1 Xanthomonas codiaei | reverse complement strand
CTGCCAGATCTCGGCCAGGGTCTGCTCCACCGCATCGGCCGGCGGCTCGTAGCCCTGCAGACGATGCGCCGCATCCGGCGCCGGCAGCGCGCTGCGATCCAGCTTGCCATTGGCCGTCAACGGCCAGGCCTCCAGCGCCACGAACGCCTCCGGCACCATGGCCTCGGGCAGCAGCTGGCGCAGGTGCGCGCGCAGGACCTCGTCCAGCGACGCCGGTGCAGCAACATCGGCAATGACATAGGCCACCAGGCGCCGGTCGCCCGGCACATCCTCGCGTGCCAGTACCACCGCCTCGCGCACCTGCGCATGTGCCAGCAACTGCACCTCGATCTCGCCCAGCTCGATGCGCCGGCCGCGGATCTTGACCTGGTCATCGTTGCGTCCCACATACGCCAGGCGGCCGTCGTCCGACCAGCGACACAGATCGCCGGTGCGGTACATGCGTTCGCCCGGATGCAATGGGTCCTCGACAAAGCGCTCGGCGGTCAAGCGCTCCCGCCCGAGATACCCCCGCGCCACCCCGGCGCCGGCGAGATACAGCTCGCCCACCACGCCCAGCGGCACCAACTGGCGGTGCGCATCCAGCACGTAGGCACGCAGATGCGGCAGCGGTGCACCGATCGAGGGATGCAGCACCTGCGGCATCACCTCACCGCTGGTCGCCACCACCGTCGTTTCGGTTGGCCCGTAGTTGTTGTGGACGGTAAACGGCAGCCCGACCGGAACCTGGCGCAGACGATCGCCGCCCACCAGCAGGTGCGTCAGGCGCTGCGGCAGGCTGCCCGCAACGAAGGCGTGCTCGGCAAGCGGCGTGGGCAGGAAACTCACATCCAGCTCCTGGGCACGCCACCACGCCAGCACGTCGTCTACCTCGCACTCGCCCGCCGGCATCAGCACGCACCCTCCGGCGCACAGCGTCGGCCACAGTTCCCAGGCGGCGGCATCGAAGCTCAGTCCCGCCACGCTGGAGGTCCGCGAACCTGGCTGCAGACCAAAGCGGGTGCAATGCCAGTGGATCAGGTGCGCCAGCTGTCGGTGCTCCACCATCACCCCCTTGGGCTGGCCGGTAGAGCCGGAGGTGTAGATCACATAGGCCAGATGCGCCGGCGTCAGCCCTGCGACCACCGGATTGCCCGCTGCAGGCGTCGACGTCTGACGCTGTTCGAGATCGAGATCGAGATCGATGACTGGCAAGCTCAGCGCACGCAGCGTCTCGCCAAGCATCGCGCGCGTGGCCGCATGTACCAGCACCGCACGCGGGGCGCTGTCGTCGAGCAGACACCGGATGCGCTCGGCCGGGTAACGTGGCTCCAACGGCACATAGGCGGCGCCGGCCTTGAGGATCGCCAGCAAGCCCACCAGCAAGGCCGGGCTGCGCTGCACGCAGATCGCCACCCGGTCGTCGGGCTGCACGCCCAGCGCAAGCAGGCGATGGGCAAGCGCATTGGCACGCGCATTGAGCTCGGCATAGCGCAGTTGCTCGCCCGCGCACTCCAGCGCGATGGCATCGGGGGTACGGGCGACCTGCTGCTCGACCATCGCCGCAATGGTGTGCTGCGGCTCGGATGGCGCGCGCGCGATATTGAAGCCCAGCAACTGCCGACGCTCGGCCTCGGGCATGACCCGCAACTGGCTTAACGGAAGCTCCGGGGCCTGCTCCA
>NZ_MDEC01000074.1 GCF_002939785.1 Xanthomonas codiaei | reverse complement strand
TGCCGGCGCCGGATGCGGCGCATCGTCTGCAGGGCTACGAGCCGCCGGCCGATGCGGTGGAGCAGACCCTGGCCGAGATCTGGCAGGCGGTGCTAGGGGTGGAACGGGTGGGGCGGCACGACAACTTCTTCCAGCTGGGCGGGCATTCGTTGTTGGCGGTGACGCTGGTGGAGCGGATGCGTCAACACGGCCTGAGCGCAGACGTGCGGGTGCTGTTCGGGCAACCGACGCTGGCCGCGCTTGCGGCAGCCATCGGTACCGCCGGCGATGTGGAGGTGCCGCCCAACCTGATCCCGCCCGACTGCCGGCGCATCACCCCCGAGTTGCTGACGCTGGTGGATGTGTCGCAGGAGGCGATCGACCGCATCGTGGCCACGGTGCCCGGCGGTGCGGCGAACGTGCAGGACATCTATCCGCTCGCACCGCTGCAAGAGGGCGTGCTGTACCACCATCTGGCGGCACGACAGGGGGATCCGTATCTGCAGTCTGTCCAGTTGTCATTCGATAGTCGCGATCGCATGGATCGCTTTGTGCATGCCTTGCAGCAGGTTATCGACCATCACGACGTGTTTCGCACCAGCGTGATCTGGGAAGGACTGGAGACACCCGTGCAGGTGGTCTGGCGCAAGGCGACGCTGGTGCTTTCGCAACTCGTTCCGGAGCCCGTCCATGGCGACGCCCTGGAGCGGTTGCACGCAACCTTCAATCCGGCCAGGTATCGCCTGGATCTTTCGACCGCACCATTGCTCCAATTCCACTATGCCTACGACCTGGCAAATGCCCGCTGGGTTGCCATGTTGTTGATCCATCATCTGGTGGATGACGCGGCAACGATGCATGTGCTGCAAGCAGAGCTACATGCGTATATGTCAGGTGATAGCGCCCAGCTCGGTGCATCGACTCCCTATCGCAACTACGTGGCACAGGCACGACGGGACGGGCGCCAAGCAGAGCGGGAGGCGTTCTTCCGGAGCGAGTTTGCCGACTTCGAATCGCCCACGCTGCCATATGGTCTGCACGACATCCGCGGCAATGGCTACGCTGCCGAACACTCGGCAGACCTGCTGGAGGCGGGGCTGCATGGACGGATATGCGCCTGGGCAGCACGCCTGGGAGTAACGCCATCCAGCGTGTATCACCTGGCCTGGGCGCACGTGGTGGGGCAGGTCGCCGCAAGCGATGACGTCGTGTTCGGAACCGTGCTGCTGGGACGAATGCAGGCAGGCACAGGAGCGGATCGCGCGATGGGGATGTTCATCAATACATTACCGTTGCGCGTGCGCCTGACCAAGCAATCCGCACGCGAAGCGATCCATGCGGTCCACGCCCAACTGAGTGCGCTCTTGTTGCATGAGCATGCTGCATTGAGTGAAGTCCAGCGTTGCAGTGGTGTGGCGCCGCCGTTGCCCTTGTTCAGTGCCTTGCTCAACTACCGCTCGTATCAAAGGGCACCGCTGTCATCGGAGCGATCTACTCCATGGCAGGGTATCGACATCCTGCAGAGCCAGCGCGGAAGCCATTACCCGGTGGCACTTGATGTGGAGGAACTGGAAGATAGCGTAAGGCTGACTATGCATATGCCGGCCGGCCACGGCGCTCAACGCATGTGTACTTACATGCAGAGCGCGCTGGCGCACCTGGTCGAAGCCTTGGAGCAGGCCCCGGAGCTTCCGTTAAGCCAGTTGCGGGTCATGCCCGAGGCCGAGCGTCGGCAGTTGCTGGGCTTCAATATCGCG
>NZ_MDEC01000073.1 GCF_002939785.1 Xanthomonas codiaei | reverse complement strand
GTGATTACGAACGCCTACCGGAAACCCTGGCCGGACTCCACTTCGTCGTCTTCTCCATCCTCATGCTTGGAAATGCCGCGTCTCTACTTCAAAGTTCATAACACGCTCTAGTGAGCGGGCCAAAAGCGCGGTATCGGCGTTCATCGTCTTTCACGAACTGAACCGCCTGCCTCATCGTGGAATTCAGACGCTCGGGAGTGAAGTCGGAGATGTTCTGGCTGCCCTCGATCAAGGCAAGCAGCTGTCCAAGCAAATTCTCCGCAGTGGGCTTACCAGGCGGCACAGTGGAAGGGTTGGATGAACGCGTGGCAGATGTCTCCGTGACGGTTGCCGGGGCTGGGGTGGCCACCGTGTGGGCGCATGCGCCCAGAGCGAGGGTGGCGAGCAAGGCGTAGAGGGGGCGCGCGATCATGAAGCGTCCGTTGTGCGCTGGTGTGGCTGCGACGCTAGTGGCATCCGGCACCGAGGTCAATCGCAAGGCTTCTGGCCGCCGCCGCATCATCGCCGCACGCTGCGCGCCTTGGCCGGCACCTCCACCGGCGGCAACACCTCCATCAGCAGCTGCCCTTCGCTGGCGGTGATGCGCAGCTTGGTGCCGATGGCAAAGCCCAGTTGTTCCAGCCATAGGCCGCTGAGGCGGACGTGTGGCACGTGCTGGTCGCCACCATGGTCGTGGGCGCCGGGGTAATGCGTGTAGCTGACGGTACATTGGCGCGGCCGGCGCGCGCGGCGGGGTGCACGTAGCGTGCCGGGGCCTTGTGGGGAGGCGTCCGGGTCGGGCGGCAGCATCGGTGGCAGCTTGGTGCGGTCGGGCTCCACAACAACCCACTGCACCCGCTTGGGCGGCGCGGGGGGCGTACGCGTGCGGGTGGGCCGTGTGCTGGCAGATGCTGTGGGTGGGCGGCGGCGTGTCATGGCGCCTCCCGGTGATGGCGGGTGATGGTTGCAGCGACGTACTGCTGCAATGGCAAAGCCCTGCGTGCCGACAGGCGGCGCGAGGTGTGTGGCAATACACCGAGCTGGCGACTCAGCGGATGCGCGGTATGGTCTCTCGCCTGCTCAACAGCCGCGCGTGCGACAAGCCGGCGCAGTACCTCGCCCACATCCCAACGCNACAGATGCCGGCATGGATGGTGCGGTAGACATGGCAACGCCCTCCTGGAACAACCCAAGAACCGCCGCCAACGGCGACGGGATGTCGGGAGGTTCGAAACCGCACGTAGCCGGCGGGCATATTCCCCTTGCGGGTGTTGTATTAGCCGCCCTCCCGACGCAGGCATTGCGTCGGCTTGTCCCTGCAGGATGCAGGCACAAAAAACCCACCGGTTTGACGGAGGTGGGTACCGCTACGTGAGGAGTTTCGACGCTCCTTGGGCCTAGATTGCAAGTACGCGGTCTGGCGTGTCAATACACGCTGGCGCGTCTCGCGCGGCTGTGTGCGCCGCTTGCGCAGTTCTATACGGGCCACGCAAGCCGAGCGCCGTCGTCTGATAAGTGCACCTGACCCCATTACGCCATTACGCTAGCCCTGGTGATCCGATCGCTGGAGCAGATCACTGAGTGGCGCGGCAAGCCCGCCGTGATCCGCTGCGACAACGGCCCTGAGTACATCAGTGGCGCGTTGCTGTCCTGCGCGCGGCGGCATGGCATCCGGGTCGAGCACATCAAGCCGGGCAAGCCGCAGCAGAACGCCTACGTCGAACGCTACAACCGCACCATCCGCTACGCCTAGGGAAGGTCTGAACAACGATGCCTGACAGGGCGGAATGTGGCATCGCTCCGGAGAGTCGCGTTTGGAGCCTCGGGTTCTCGCC
>NZ_MDEC01000072.1 GCF_002939785.1 Xanthomonas codiaei | reverse complement strand
TCCTGGTACTCGCTCATGTTGATGGTGATCAGGTTCTGTTCGCCGCCGTACAGCGTTTCGGCCAGGGCGAGTGCGGTTTCGGTCTTGCCGACGCCGGAGGTGCCGGCCAGGAGGAACACGCCGATCGGTTTGTCCGGGTTGTCCAGGCCGGCGCGGCTGGTCTGGATGCGCTTGGCGATCATCTCCATGGCGTGGTCCTGGCCGATCACGCGCTTGGCCAGTAGTTCGGGCAGGCGCAGTACGGTGTCGATCTCGTTGCGCGCCATGCGTCCGACCGGGATGCCGGTCCAGTCGGCGACCACGGCGGCCACCGCCTGGTAGTCGACCGTGGGCAGGATCAGCGGCGATTCGCCTTGCAGCGCACCTAGTTCCGCCTGTACCAGCTGCAGGCGCGCCAGCAGCGTGTCGCGATCCACCCGCACCGGTGCGTCGAGCACTGCGGTGTCACCAGACGCCGCCTGTGCGGCGTCGACATCAGCTTCAGCCTCTGCTTCCAATGCGCTACCAGTGCCTTCCACCGGAGCGTTACCACTACGCAGCTGTGCACGCAGCGACAGCAGCTCGTCCACCAATGCCTTCTCGCCAACCCAACGCTGCTCCAGATCACGCAGTCGGCCGTGCTCGCTTTCCAGCAGGCCGGCACACGCGGCAGCGCGCTCCTCCACCACGATGCCAATCGCACGCTCGCGCTCGATGATGGCGTGTTCGGTGTCCAGCGCTTCGATGCGGCGGCGGCTGTCGTCCACTTCCGCAGGCGTAGCGTGCAGGCTGACCGCCACGCGCGCGCAGGCGGTATCGAGCAGGCTCACCGATTTGTCCGGCAGCTGGCGGGCGGGGATATAGCGGTGACTGAGCTTGACCGCCGCTTCCAGCGCTTCGTCGAGGATCTGCACACCGTGGTGTTGCTCCATCATCGAGGCCACGCCGCGCATCATGCGCACCGCCTTGGCCTCGTCCGGCTCGTCCACCTGCACGGCCTGGAAGCGGCGGGTCAGCGCGGGATCTTTCTCGATGTACTTCTTGTACTCTGCAAACGTGGTGGCGCCCACCGTGCGCAGCGTGCCGCGCGCAAGCGCCGGCTTGAGCAGGTTGGCGGCATCGCCGGTGCCGGCCGCGCCACCGGCGCCGACCAGGGTGTGGGTTTCATCCACGAACAGGATGATCGGCTTGGGGCTGGCCTGTACTTCTTCGATGACCGCGCGCAGGCGCTGTTCGAACTCGCCCTTCATGCTGGCGCCGGCCTGCAGCAGGCCCACATCCAGCGTGCGCAGTTGCACGTCCTTCAATGCGGGCGGCACATCACCGCGGGCGATGCGCTGTGCGAAGCCTTCCACCACCGCGGTCTTTCCCACGCCGGCTTCGCCGACCAGGATCGGGTTGTTCTGGCGGCGCCGCATCAGGATGTCCACCACCTGGCGGATCTCGTCGTCACGGCCGATGATCGGGTCGAGTTTGCCCTCGCGCGCTTGTGCGGTGAGGTCGGTAGTGAATTTCTTCAGCGCTTCCTGCTTGCCCATTGCGGCAGGCGCGATGGCGCCGCTGGCCTCGCCCGGTGCGGCGGTCTGGCCCAGTGAGAAACCATCGCTGGGCAGCAAACCCTCTTCCGGCGAGCCGGCCACGATCTGCGCAAAGTGCTCGTTGAGTACCTCGGGCTTGAGCTTGTCGAACTCCTTTGAAATCGCCAGCAGCGCATGACGCAGCCCACGCACGCTCAGGATGCCGACCATCAGATAGCCGGTGCGCACCTGCGCCTGCCCAAAGCTGAGCGAGGCATACACCCAGCCGCGCTCCACCGCTTCTTCGACATTGGCCGACAGGTCGGTGACCGCGGTAGAGCCGCGCGGCAGGCCATCCAGGGCGGCGGTGACATCGCGCGCCAGCGTGGACGGATTGAGCTGGAAGTGCTTGATGATGCGGTGCAGGTCCGAGTCCTGCAGCTGCAGCAACTGATGCAGCCAGTGCACCAGCTCCACGTACGGGTTGCCGCGCAGCTTGCAGAACACGGTGGCGCT
>NZ_MDEC01000071.1 GCF_002939785.1 Xanthomonas codiaei | reverse complement strand
CGAAATTCCGAAGTTCCAAAAGCCACTCTTCGGAACGACGCCACCTTCCGCCCTGTCAGGTCTCGTTGTTCAGACCTTCCCTAGCACGAGCGGACTGCCGTCATTTATCTTGAACGCATTGTCTGTCGCATAGCTAAGCACCTCCCCAGCTACTACGATCTGCTGCACATTGGCTTTCCGCGCCTTGTATTCAAGTTGATCGTAATCTTTGAACGCCTGTGGAATTGTATAGCCAGCAAGCTCCAATATCGCTTCGTATGCATCGTAAGTAAATGAGGCCGCCGACAACTCGAACGGCGCTTGGTCGAAGACAATTGCCTTCTTATCGAAATAGACTGCCATCAATGACGCAAGGCCACCACCGAGGGAATGCCCGGTAAAACTGGTCTTGCCCGGGTCCACGTCTTGCAGCTTAAGGACATCCAGATAGAAAACGACCGCCTCCAATGACTGAGAGATTGCCCCCAAGCCTGCCGGAAGATTGCCCGACAGCCAGTCGTTCAACGTGGCGCCTTCTTCATTTGTCGTCCCAGCATACGAAACGACCACCTCGCCTGTAGCAGCGTTTTGGTAGGCTCTAGCCATGAACCCTGTCACCGATACGGATTCGGCTATCTGGATCCATCCATTTGGGGGCCCGAGCGTATTCAACTCCGTTCTAACACCAGATTTCGCTCCATATACATTAGCCGCCAGTAAAGCATAATCAAACTGCACTTTATTGAAATCCATGGCAATCCATCCTTCTTATACAATTAAATATTAGTCACAAATCGCGTAGTCGCGTTTCTTATAGAACTCAGAGATTAATTTTGGAGGGCCAGAAGTTGGCTGCCTCGTTACATAAGCAATATCGTCCCAAGACAGGTAGGTCACGGGCCTATCCGCATGGCGAACCCCCCAATTCCCGGTTCCAGACAAATTAACTCCCATCTGCGCGATAGGCGCCTGCTGCTGATCGACCCTCTGCATCACGCCTTTGCGCCATCGATAGACCTCAATTAAATAGGTTCCCGAAGGCTTGCCCACGCAGAACTTTTCTTTCTTATCAGTGATAGCGACCACTAGATAGGCGTCATTGTTAACTACATCAAAAGAAAGCATTTCCGGGACCACGTCCGCAGTCTTAGCAGACCAGTGCACCCCCAACGGCGAATAAGTGATTTCCTGATAGATAGGAGGACCATCGTTCGTATTGGGGAAACCACTTTTTAACGCCACAGAATAACGATCCACATCAATACGCTGCCCATCGCTAAGCCATACCTGCTCCTTCCAGCGCATGGTGTCCTTGTTGCTACAACCACTGATCAAAGCGGCTCCCGCCAGCCCTAAAATCATTGCCCATCTAAGCATCCTCATCGCCTCGTCCCCTTTTGAAATTGCTTTCGTGGAACCACTCACACCTCGCACCCGGCTCAATCGGAATGCTTTCACGCAATACCGCCTATATTACGTGAAAGCACTTTATTCATTGCAATAACTTCCACCGTTTATTCCGCCATAGACACGACTTCGGCAAGCTGCGGCCGCTCATCTAGAAGCTGAATCGTATTCATCTCGGTTCTGACACTTGATTTAGCTCCATACACATTCGCCGCCAACAATGCATAATCAAACTGTGCCTTGCTAAAATCCATGGCATATCATCCTTTTAATGTTTAGGTGGTTATTTACAAACCGCGTAATCGCGCTTCTTGTAAAAGTCGGAAATCAGTTTTGGAGGGCCGGAACTGGGCTGCCTTGTCACATAAGCAATATCATCCCAAGACAGATAGGTCACAGGTTTGTTAGCATGACGAAAGCCCCAATTCCCCGTTCCCGACAAATTGATGCCCATGCGCTCGATAGGCGCTTCATGCTGATCAATCTTCTGCATCACACCCTTCCGCCAGCGATAGACATTGATCAGATAGGAACCCGGAGGCTTGCCGACGACGTCCCCCCGTCCTGAGTAGCGGCCGGGTTTAGAATCCAGGGTTGATGATAGCGGCGTTTGCCAGTTGTTGGGCATACGCA
>NZ_MDEC01000070.1 GCF_002939785.1 Xanthomonas codiaei | reverse complement strand
CCGTATACCGCTTGCTGCTCATAGACACCTCCGAATCGACCATTTTCCATGGCCATGAGATGTCTAGGAAACCCTGGGCGTATCACACTCTGCGCTCCTTAAAAGCCTGAGTGGCCTTCTCACGTCCCTTCTTGGCAGCGAGCGCCTTGGGAGTGATGTATGTGGCTTGTAAGAGGGCGTCGACAGCGCCCGCCTCAATGCCCGCTCGGACAAGGGACAGCCAGCCGGAGTCAATGTCACCTGCATCAAAGGCTCGCTCGGCGTCTTTCAAGTAACTTTGTCCGTGTGCCACTCGAGCAGCTACAGCATCTCGAAGTTCTGAAAATTGATCGTCCTGGCTGGTCTCTAATGAACCGGAAAGCCCTATAGCAACCAAGGCGCATGCTTGACTGAACTGGGAAACTGTCGACATGGAAAAAATTCGTAGCTGCTGTGTGTGTATCTAGCTTATCGTCCTCTGCACCCACATCAAATCGGCCAGCACCACAAGAGAAGTGAGTAAGATTGTGAGTAATATCTTGCGGGGCATAGAAAAAAAACTTTTAAATACAAGCGGATGTGCCATGAATATGAGTCATGGTGGGCCACGTGCATCCATGACGGATGTTGTGCACGCTTGAGGAAGAGCAGCTTCCAGAAGTGAACCTTACCCTGAGGTTTGGGAAAGAGAGACGCGAACACATGCGGAGCGCTTGAGAGCACCGGGTGTGTGCCATAGGTCCACAATCCGTGCGCGTGGGGCTGGCGGGTGGATAGGGAATCTAGGTAGTTGGCAGCGGAATCAGTTACATAGCGCAGTCTGTGCCGCACTAGGTGACGTGCGAAGCTGCGAAGGATGCCGATTGTGTGTTGTAGTGGTCGAGAGGCCCCCAGGAGGGGGGAATCGCGCGACGTTTCGGAGTCAGATACCCTCGGAAATCTCTAGCAAACATTTCGGAGGGACATATGGCGGACCATATGGGCGGCATGCGCCGCCAACAGCCAGAGGCCAAGGAAAAGTGATGAGCATAGGCACCTATCGCCTCAATCCGTGCGTCGTCTTTGCCGGACTGCTTTGCGTTTCTATTACAGGGTGCACATCGCCCGCACAGCCAGTTGCGTCACAGCACGAATATCGGGATCAGCGAAGTGAGCGGGCTTCGGTCGCTTGTCCCTCTACGGATTTCAGCACGTTTCTTCAGCGATACGCCGATGTTGCCAATGACGACGTACGTCGCCGTTTCACTGACGACCCGTTGGAGTACGAGGTCCCGACCCATACGGTTGAGGAAGAAACTGAGTCATCACCGATTACGCATATCTCAAAGCAAACCGGTCCCTCCCGCCTTGAATTGTTCTCTTACAGATACTTCAAGGATGCAGAAGTATTCGATCAAATGGCTGCAGGACGAAGCAAGCCTGAGCCAAAGAGCAAGGTCGGCTCTCCAGTCTCCATAGAGCTGACGGCGGGTGAAGGCCGTAGGGTAAGTTTCGGTATGGAGTATGAAGTAGATACTTACATATTCGAGAGGCGTCAGGGCTGTTGGTACCTGACGCGTGCGGTTAACCTTAGGGACTAACAAGGAGTTCGGATATGGCAACGCAGGATGTTAAACAGCAGGTCCCCTATCGCGTCATTCAACTTGAGTGGGATGTGGACAAAGGCTCGCACAACGAGGCTGTCGGGAGTTTCGATGAGCTTGTTACGCACCACCCCAAAAGCAACAGTGATGCTCATTTGGTCAACGGCAAAGTCGTTGGCGGTCAAGCGGGTCGTACACTCGGTATGATTGGCGGTGAAATCCAGGAGATTGAGGTCGCCAAGGCAGGTAAGGACTATGGTCTTCGTCCTGATCAGGTCTTGCTGAAGAAGGATTTCATGCTTGAGGACTCCGGCTTACCCTCGGGGCCGTCTTCAAGATCGCTCGATGTCCCTTCGCCAGTTGCTGGCGTTGTTGGTACGGTCAACACGTCGAGGGGGCTGGTTGATGTACTGGATCGGGAAGGCGGTGATGTCATCCTCCGCGTCCGACATATGTCGCCAATCCATGTAAAAGCTGGCGATCAGGTGGAATACGGTCAGGCATTGGGCGTACAGGGCAAGCAGGCCACAGAAGCAATTCACGTCCATATGGAAGTGGACAGTCGCTACTACCAGCACTACGAGAACTATGTCGGTGATTTAGTCAGCGGCCGCCTATCGATCGATGCAGACAGGCGGAATCGAGGCATTGAACCTAGAGCGTGTTATGAACTTGAGGCTTTCGCGGCTATCGTAAGCGGATGAAGCCGCCACGCCCTTATCCGACCGACGTTTCCGATGAAGAATGGGCCTTCGCTGCCCCCTACTTGACGCTGATGGATCCACAGGCACCGCAGCGCAAGTATGACCTGCGCTTGAT
>NZ_MDEC01000069.1 GCF_002939785.1 Xanthomonas codiaei | reverse complement strand
GCGTATGCCCAACAACTGGCAAACGCCGCTATCATCAACCCTGGATTCTAAACCCGGCCGCTACTCAGGACGGGGGGACGTCGGCAGCCAGCTGCAATTGAGTATGGGCGTCGGCCTCACCGCCGCGCAGGCGGCTGCGCTCACGCAAGACATCGTGTGGATGGTGGAGCAGGACTACCAGGGTCAGAAGGTACTGGTGCCGGTGGTCTATCTGGCCTCCAACTCGCTGCAGTTGCGCGGCAATGGCGCCTTGATCGCCGGCGGCAACGTCGAGCTCAACGCCACCAACACCATGAGCAACCAGGGCGTGATCGCCGGTGCCGATGTCAGCGTCACCGCCGGCAACCTGCTCAACCAGGGCCGTATCAGCGGCACCGGTACCGTGGCATTGGAAGCGCGCAACGACCTGCTTAACCAGGGCCAGATCCAGGGCCGCGATGTGGGGCTTGCGGCCGGCAACACTCTGGTTAGCGAAGCGGCCAAGGCCATCAATGGCGTCGGCATCCTGTCAGGCATCAGTGCCAGCACTACGTTGCAACTGTTTGCCGGCAACGATATGACCCTGACCGGCACCCGCGTGCAAGCGGGCGGCAGCGCGGCGCTGATCGCGGGCAACAATCTCAGCCTCACGCCCAGCGCATTGCGCGACGACAATGGCCTGCTGCGTGGCGGCGATGCGGTGTCTGTCGTCACCGGCAAGGACTTGATCGTCTCCGCCGGCAACGACCTGCAACTGCATGGCGTGACCATCAACGCCGGCGGCAGCGCCGCCTTGCAGGCAGGCAACAACCTCTCGCTGACCCCGACCACCGGTCTGGACGGCAAGGTTGCCACCCGCACCAACATCAGCACCGGCGACAGCCTGCAACTCACCGCCGGCAACGACCTGACCATCCGCCAGGCCGAGGTCAAGGCCGGTGGTGATCTGATCGCCGCAGCAGGCAACAACCTCAATGTCGAGTCCGTCCTCAACGAGACCGAGACCGACAGCTACAAGACCCGCAACGGCAAGACCCGCGTCAGCACGACAACCACCACCCAAACCATCGATCAGCAAGCACTGACGGCCGGCGGCAACCTGATCCTCAGCGCCGGCAACGACGTCAATCTGGTCGCTGCCAAGCTCGATGCAGGCAAGGGGCTGGGGGTCAGCGCCGGCAACGACATCAACGCCAGCACGCTGACCACGGTGGACACCAGCGACACGCTGGAAACGCGCAAGCGCTTCAAGCAGACCACCAGCACCCGCGACGAAACCGTCTACGGCACCGAGTTCACCGCTGGCGGCAACCTCGCCATGCAGGCGGGCAGCGACATCACCCTGACCGCCGCATCGGCCGCCACCAAGGACGGCGGCATCACCCTGGCCGCCGGCAACGACGTCAACCTGCTCGCCGCCAGCGAGCAGTACGATGCCGTGCAGGACATGACCAAGAAGAAAAAGGGAACGTTCAGCAGCAAGACCACGACGACGCATGACGAGTGGCAGGACACGCTGGCCGTCGGGACATCACTTAGTGGCGATACGGTGCAGATCGCAGCGGGTAACGACTTGCTGTCGCAAGGTGCGCAGATTGCTGGCACTGGCGATGTGACACTTGCTGCTGGTAACAATATTGCCATCGATGTTGCGGAGAACAGCTACGCCGAGTCTCATGAATCCAAGACCAAGAAGTCCGGTCTCTTTGGCGGAGGTGGTGCGAGCGGCTTGGGGGGCATTGGCTTCACGGCCGGTAGCCAGAAAGCGTCGAATGCAAGCCAGTCCAGCAAAACCGCCACGACAGGAAGTTTGATTGGTAGCGTCGAAGGGAATGTGAGTGTAGTGGCAGGAGGCGATGTTGCGATCCGTGGTAGCGATCTGTTTGCCGGTCGCTCCACCGATGATGTCGAAGGAATCGGCGGCAATATTGCGATCCAGGGCCGTAGCGTGGAAATCACGCCGGTCGAGCAAACCGAGCGAATTCAGTCGCAAGCTAAGGCTAGCAGTAGCGGCCTATCGATGGCGTTGGTTGGCATTCCGATCGACACTGTTCGCAATATGCAGCAGATTGACGATAGCGATGCCAATGGAAGGGAAAAAACCAAGAGTTATCTCAATGAAGTGGCTGCTTCCGCAGGAAGCATGCCGCAGATCGCGATGGGCTTTGGTAGCAAAAGCGCATCCGCAAATGTAGACATTGAACGTGCCACCCAGCGCGGAGCTTCGGTCACGGCAGCAGGTGGCATCAGCGTGCGCTCGACAGAAGGCGACATCGTCCTGGCGGGTAGCAAACTTCTGGCTGGCGGCGAAGTGATGCTTGATTCACAGCGGGATCTAAGAAAGGTCTGATCAACTCACCACAGATGCGCGACACTACCGCCTCATGTAGAGGATTCATCCATGCAGCTGACGTTCGGTGA
>NZ_MDEC01000068.1 GCF_002939785.1 Xanthomonas codiaei | reverse complement strand
TCGACGAACGCCAGTTTCACCGTCTCGCCGGTGACATACTGAACTTCCTGCGCCAGCGATCGCACTTGGGCGCGTTCCTGCTCGTCTGCTGGGGTGACCTGCACTGCCAGCAGGTGGCCGAGCGTGTCCACCGCCATGTGCACCTTGCTGCCCTTCTTGCGCTTGTAGCCGTCGTAGCCGGCACGTAGTCCGCTTTCGCATGTGGACTGCAGCGTTCGGCCATCCAGGATCACAGCACTGGGCTGCCCCTGCTTGCCTTGCGCCACTCGCAAGATCGAACGCAAGTCGTTGACCATGGCCTCAAAGCAGCCGGCCTGCAACCACCGTTGGGTTTGCTGGTAGACCGCCTCCCACGGCGGAAACTCGTGGGGAATCAAGCGCCAGGGCGCTCCAGCACGCGCCATCCAGCGCAACGCGTTGAACATCAAGCGCAGGTCATACTTGCGCTGCGGTGCCTGTGGATCCATCAGCGTCAAGTAGGGTGCAGCGAAGGCCCATTCTTCATCGGAGACGTCGGTCGGATAAGGGCGTGGTGGCTTCATCCGCATACGATAGCCGCGAAAGCCTCAAGTTCATAACACGCTCTAGGAAACCCTTGGCGTATCAGAAACACTGGGCGTATCAGGCATCCAGAACCCGGAAGATATAGCAATCAAGCGCGCAACTAATGGCCTGATCGAGCATATCCAGCCAAAATAGCGTACCCTCTATTGCGCAATGCGCCCATGCAGCGAAAGCACTTCCAATGCACCCCAAGATTATCGGCCACTTCGCTTTCTTCCTCGTGCCCTTTCTCCTTGCAGGATGCCAACCCATGACTACCCCGTCCTCAGAAGCCGAAGCGACGACCAGCGACCCCACTTACCGGAAGAACCCGCATCCAACGCAGGCGTACCGGCTCACGATGACAATCGAGGATGCGCCGGGGCCGTTCGAGTGGATCTCGGGTACGGCGTTCTACCAGATGATCAACCACAAGCAATGCACGCCGATCGAGCCCATTGCCGGTGTATGGAACAAGTCTGACGAAGATGGGATTCCCATCCGCTTTGAGAAGCGCGATGCGTCCACCTACGTTGCGACGATCTATGCTGATGGCATGGTTGATGCAGATTATTATGGCAAGGGGACGTGTTCTTTTGAGTTAGACGGGGTTGGAATCTCCCTGAAAGCGACCGGCGACAAAAATGAAACTCGATTTCAGCCGGCACTGTTCAAAGATGAAATCTATCGCTCAACGCCCAAGGTTACTTACTTTTGGAAGGGCCGTTATCCAAAAGCAGACATGGAGAACTTCCCTGACGGTGGCGAAACGCGCATGGATCAATTTAATGACATCGCAAAGAACAACCTATTTAAGGTGACGTTGGCCGTGGAAAAGGTGAATCCATGAGAATCACGGGCCAACAATATGCAGCACTCTCAGACGATGTCTACAAGGCACCTAAAGAAACAGGTCCAAATAGTAGACCTGAAGAGATCGGTGGCATTGTTTACAAACGTCTTAAGTACGTTGACAGTCCATCGGGTTACCAAGGCATCGTGTATCAGCGCGTAGACACAAACGAAATAGTCATCGCTCATCGTGGCACAGAGACCGAACGACAGCTAAAGGAAGATGGCCTCTACACGGACGGCGGCATGGTAACATCCCGTCACAACAATCAGGCCGCCGAGGCGGTCGAGTTGACCAAATATGCCTTGAATTATGCGCACGAATTAGGCAGGGGCGGAAAAGTACCCGAAGTCACCGTCACCGGCCACTCGCTTGGCGGCGACTTGGCCCAGGTGACCGCACACCACTTCGGCCTCAAAGGCGAGACCTTCAACGCCTACGGTGCGATCAGCCTGGACCGACGCGTTCCCGAAGGCGGCACCGATGTCATCAATCACGTGATGGCTGGCGATGCGGTCAGTGCTGCCAGCAAGCATTATGGCCAGGTCAAGACCTACGCCACGCCACAAGAAATCGCCACATTGCAGAAGGCAGGTTATGCCAACGACCGCAGTGTGCTGGATGACCGCAACCCGCTTGTCGCCGTCGAGTTAGGTGATTCGCATCGCATGCATAACTTTCTGCCTGTTGACGGCAATGGCAAACCAGATCGTTCGGTGCTGGAAGATCCAAGGTCGCAACAGCTGGCGCAACAGTACGCACCGATGATCGATAAGTACCGCGACGACGTGGCGCTCTTGCGCGGCGGCCTGACCCTGGCATCGCGCAGCGCCCAGTCGATGAACTTGCCCGATGCCATCAACCACCTGCGCGGCACGCTGGCTCCTGGTGCCGGCGCAGCGGAGATGGCGGCCGAGCGCTGGAAGGAAACGCAGCAGCGTATGGAGCGCGAAGACAAGCCGGCCTATGTAGCCCCTGGCTGGAAGCTGCCGCTGGGCAATATCCCAGAGCGCTGCGTAGATCCGGGCGCGCCGGCCATGTCCAATGATCCGTTGTACCGCTCCATCCACAGCAAGTTGCCGCAGGGCACGTCCGATGCCATGGCCATGCATGCCACCGTCGAGGCCAAACGCGCTGGCATCGTCAACGTTGACCAGCTGCGCAGCGTGACCGTGCAAGACGGCAATGCCTGGATCGTCGGCAACACGCCGGGCTTCCGCACCAAAGTGGATCTGGCGGCGGAGGCACCGCCGTTGCAAGAGAGCCAGCAACAGTTGCGCGCACTGGATGCGCAACGGGTGCAGCCCGAGATGACCGCACCAACACCGACGCGCGTGATGTAGGACGGTGGCGTGGCTGATCGACAACGACAATGTCAGCAATAGGCGCCGGGCTTTGGCGTAGTGTTGAAATGCCGGAGAAAAAGGTCGCGCCATGTTGATGGCCGGCTTCGGTACCTCAAGCTCAGGGAGACATCTCAAAATTCAATGTGAAGTTTTCTATTTCGAATGCTCAGAGCCAATCCTTGAAAAGCTCTAAGGAAGGTCTGATCAACTCACCGCAGATGCGCGACACTACCGCCTCATGTAGAGGATTCATCCATGCAGCTGACGTTCGGTGACGCTGAGGGCTTGGGCAAGCGTAAGC
>NZ_MDEC01000067.1 GCF_002939785.1 Xanthomonas codiaei | reverse complement strand
AACAGGCCCACTTCCAGGCTGAAACGCAGGCCGCGTTCCTGTGCCAGCGGCGCCATCAGGCTTTCCACTTCGGCCACCAGCTGGCGTACCGAGAACGGCTGCAAATCCAGCTCCAGGCGTCCGGATTCGATTCGCGCCAGGTCCAGCGCGTCGTTGACCAGCCGCAGCAGGTGCGCGCCGGCACGGCGGATCGATTCGGTGTAGCTGCGCTGCCTGGTGTCCAGCGCGGTCTTGAGCAACAACTCGCTCATGCCCAGCACGCCGGTCATCGGCGTGCGCACTTCATGGCCGAGCGTGGCCAGGAAGCGCGTCTTGGCCAGCGAGGCCTGCTCGGCCAGCTCCTGCTTGTGCACTGCCAGCTGCCAGGCGCTCAAGCGGCGCAGGCGACGGCGGTACAGCAACACCGCGCCGGTGACGATGCACAGCACCAGCAAGCCCAAGGCCGCCAGGCCCCATGGCGATAGCCACCACGGCGGCAGGACCTGGAACCGCAGGCTCTGGCTGGCCGACCAGATACCGTCGGCCGTGCGGCCCTGCACCTCGAGCACGTAATGCCCGGCTGGCAGGCGCGAGAACAGCCGCTCGCCGCTGGGGCCGACATCGATCCAGTCCGGGTCGTAGCCGCTGAGGCGGAAGCGGTAGCTGGTGGATTCGGGATTGGTGAAGGTCGGCATGCGCGCCACGATGTGCAGGTCGCGGTCGCCGTCCTGCATCTGCAGCGGCGCGACGCCGGTGACATCCAGGCCACGCTCGCCACGCCGCAGCCCTACCCGTTCGATCAGCAACTGCGGCCGGCGCAGATTGGGGCGCATCGTGGACGGATCGAACACCACCACGCCATCGGACGTGCCACCCAGTATCTGCCCGCCGCTTGCCTGCACCAGCGAGGCCACCTGCATGGGCGAGCTGGGCAGCCCATCGTGCACGTTGTACACGCGCACCAGCTTGCTGCCGGGATCGACACGGATCAGTCCACGATGACTGGAGACCCAGGCCACGCCACCGGCGTCGACCACCATACCGGTCGGCGCCACCTTGGGAAACTCCTGCTCCTTGCCCACCGTATCCAGATGCTTGAGCTGCGCGCCATCCCACAGATACCGCCGCAACTCGCCCGCCAGCCCTACCCAGACGATGCCGCCATCTCCCAGGCGGAACACATACGTCGGCAGATCAGCGGCGCCGGGAACCGCGACGAACCGGTCGGCCTGCGGGTCCCAGCGCCACAGTCCGGCGTTGTTGCTCAGCCAGATCTGCCCATCCGGTCCCATCCGCATGTCCAGCACGCTCAGCGCCTTCAGGCCGTGGCTTGCATAGTCGATGGTCCTGAGCAGTTGCCCCTGGCCGCTCCGCAGCTGGATGCCCTGGGTCATCAGCGCGACCCAGATGCGCCCTTGCGCATCTTCGGCCATCCGGCCCGGCCTGCCCGCATTGTCGGGATCGGCCGCCGGATCGACACTCTGCAACAGCGGCCAGCGCTCGAGCTGGCGTGTGTGCGGGTCGTACCGCACCAGCGTTCCCTGGACGCCGATCCAGACCACACCCTGGCTGCTTTCGAACACGGTGTCGGGGACGCGCACCGGATCGATATTGGGCAGATGCAGCTTGACCCGCCCGGTCGCCGGATCGAAGTATTCCAGCGCGCTATGCGAGCCTGCCACCCAGACACCACCTGCGGCCGATGGCGCTGTGGCGGTAATCGACGCGTTGGTCAGCGACTGCGCGTCATCCTTGTGATGCGAGAACACCGCAAAGGTGTCCCACCGCGGCGGCAGATGCCACAGACCGCCCTCAAGGCTGGCGAACCACAGCCCGCCCTCGCGATCCTGATAGGAGGTGATCCAGTTCCGGTTGACCAGGCCGTGCGCCGACGCACTGTAGGTCGGCACCTTGCCGACGGACGACCCGTCGGGGCTGATGCCCAGGCCAGCGTCGATGTCCAGCCAGTAGCGCCCGCGTCGATCACGCAGCAGCACGCTCCTGACCTGCGGCTCGGTCGCAGCGCTCTGCCATGGGCGCGTGATGGATCGCCCTGCGGTATCGAGCCGGAATGCATGACCGGCCAGGTCGCCAACCCATAGCACCTTGCCGCCCGGTTCCATGTAGAGCCTGTTGACGGCCTGCTCTGCAACCGGAAGCGGCACGCGCTGCATGCGTTGACCGTCCCAGTGCACGAGTCCACCCCAGGTGCCGATCCACATCGAGCCGTCAGCGGCGGCTTCGAAACCCACAACGCTGTCGGATGGCAGTCGGTGCGGCTCACGGGCGGCTGTGGAAAAGTGCTGCATGCGCCCGCCTGGCCGATAGCGGTACACGCCCTGCTTGGCGGTGCCGATCCACAGAGCGCCATCCGAGGCCGTTGCCAATGTCCACACCATGGCATCGCGCAGTTCCGGAAACTGCGGATCTTCCAGCCGCTGGAAGTTGCGCGTCCTTGCATCCAGGAAGCCGACGCCTCCGTCCTCGAAGCCCAGCCATACGCGATCTTCGGCATCCACGCAGATGCCCCAGATCACGTTGCTGGTCAGGCCATCCTCCATCCGCCAGATGCGGTAGTTGCGGCCATCGAACCGGGCCAGCCCGTCATCGCTGGCGATCCACAGGTAGCCCTGCTTGTCCTCGGCGAAATCATTGACCGTGTCGGAGGGAAGTCCGTCGGCAATCGTCAACTGGGTGGGCACCGGCGTGGCCGGGGTACGCGCCTGCAGCGGAAGCACGGCCAGACACAGGCACAACCAGAGCGCAGCAAGCGGCCAATGGGCAAGGCGGGTCAGGAGGCGCACCGGATCAGTTTCACGACAAGTGGGCGCATAGTGCGGGCCACGCGCGGTGCGGGCAAGCCCGGGCGTGCCACCGCCGATCCGGCGTGTCTGCACGATCCGACCGCTCGCCTCGGATGTGACGCTGCCGGACGGCCAGGCGCCACCAGCCCGCCACACCCGCCCGTCATGCACTGCGCTGCATCCGGCCGAACACCGCGCGGCGCCGGGCGCTGGCCGCCGCACACTGCAGCGCCCTACAGCCGACGGTTGCCCAAGGCAGGGGGGCGGCGCCATCACGGGCACAACCAACGCCGGTCGCTACGCTTTCAGCTACATGCCATCGCGCGGCCCTGCCTTGCGCAATGCCTCGGCAATGGTGTCGGCGAGCATGTTCCCGGTCAGCGGCTTGCGCAGGAAACTGTCGAAACCGGCTTGCTGCGCGGCCGGTTCGGCGGCTTCGTCCGAGCGCGCGGTCACGG
>NZ_MDEC01000066.1 GCF_002939785.1 Xanthomonas codiaei | reverse complement strand
TCTGCGTATGCCCAACAACTGGCAAACGCCGCTATCATCAACCCTGGATTCTAAACCCGGCCGCTACTCAGGACGGGGGGACGTCGAGGGGGTAGCAATCACCTAACCCCATTCCCTTCAGCATTCGCTTGATGTGTGCGTAGAGTCGCTCGAATGCAGGGCTGGTTCGTGTTCGTGTGGGCACTTCTCCCTTGAACTTGGTGACTAAAGCGCCGAGCTCTGGAATTGCCAGGATCAGCTGCGTCATCGCATGTGCCCGGCCCCGTGGCGGGAGGCCGGTGTGGCGGGGCTGTGGATCTACAAGTCGCGCCCCTGGAATGCATACAGCGAAGCCATGGATCCCGCCGTTGAAGGCGGGCTTGGCACAAAGGTCCAGCATTCGACGCAGTGTTTTGGGGTATATGGAATACGTCGTAGCGACTTGCAAGATCGGCGCTCCCTCCAACAGAGCCACCAATGCGCCGACGCGATTATCGATTGCTTGCCTTTCCTCCTCAGTCCGGTCCGTCATCGCTTTTGTGTCCGGCCGGGGCAAGGCTAGAAGCGCATCGGCCTCGGTGATGGTGAAGCGCGGCTTCATGTGCGACTCCTTCGCGCAACAACCGAACGCCGGGTGAGTTCCTGCTCCCGATCAAAGTCAAGGGCTCCTAGGCAGATCAACTCGCAAATCACCGCTTCGACATCTGCCGAATCGAACGGTGCGAGCGCTGCCTCAAGCTGGTCGATCCGCACACGCGAATGCTGCTCAACGTTGGCTAGGATTCGGGCGCGCAATGCCAGGCGATTACCCAGTGACTGCGCTACCTGAGCAAAGGCCAGCAGACGGTTGTGCTGTGCAATCGTCGCGCCGGCAACGCGTACGTCATGCTCCGTCACAAAGCGGAGCTGCAGGCCTGCATCACGTGCCATGGCCTGCAAACGCTCAGTTTCACGGGGCCGGGGAATCCCACCTACGGTTTGCACGCAGTCGGCATCAGGCACAAGCAGCAGGAATTGCTCGAAACCCGAGGCATGCCGCACCCAAAAGTGCAGCTCGGTGTTCTTGTCGCCTAGGGGTAGGGTGCGGGGACGCTCCGTGTAGCACGCGATATGCGGATCGCACTCGAGCGCCAGGGCCACCGCGATCGCCGGAAGTCCGTCGACCTCCACCGGTCGCGCCTCCTTGATGGAGAGGAAACCGTAGACGTCACGCTTTTCGAATTCGCGTCTGCCGTAGATTCGCGGTTCGAAAGGGCGGGGGCCGGGTTGGTGTAGCGATCCGGACGAGTCAATCGCTCGGGGCAAGGCAGCCGGGCTGCCCGGGGACATTTGTGAGATGAATGACATGGGTGCTCCAGGGAAGTGGTACGTCGCGTCCTCGGTTGATGGGTAGGCGCGCAGCCGTGCCTGCCGCAGCGCGATTCACCGCGGTTGGGGGTAGGGCGTGTGCACCGCAATCGATGGCGTGCGTCAACGGCCGTCGATCCAGAGTCCGCCGCTAGTTCCACAGAAATGGAGCCGCCGCTGCGCTTAGTGGCAGGCGACAGGAAAGGCGATGGGGTCGACCGGCACGTTGCTAGGTGCGGGCTTAGACTTTAGGTGTGCATGAGGTTCTCCAGGCAAATGCCGCCCGTGCCTTTACGTCCAAGAGGGCGAAAGCATTGACAGGGCCTGCGAACCGTGGTTCCCTGGAGGCACTTAGCCGCTAACTAAGTTTGCATCCCGAGCTCCTGTTCGCAGGGGCTTTTTGCATTGTGGTCGTCAAATCCAGGCGATTAGCACCTCTCTTCTTGTGGATGGCCACTCTGTAGTGGCCCTGATGCAAGGCGCGCCCTCCATGAGCGCTAGCCGGTGGATCCCAAGGAGCCAAGCCAAGCCGCGATGTCGCGCGTACGCGCGAACACGCCTCGTCGACCGGGCAGCGGGAAGGTGGTGACGGGCAGTCGCCCCTCCTTTTGAGCACGCTGAAACGATCGGGCGCTCTTGAAACCCAAGCAGCGTTGGAGGTCACCGCCACTCACCAATTCACCGTGCTCTGCGAGTAGATCCGAGAGGGGTTGACTGGGTATGTCCTTGGAACCTGGGTGCGATAGAGAGACCGTCATGGCTGGATTTGGCGAAGAGTGGCGTATTTCCCCGGACTGTTGCACAGTTTACGGAGTGCCTGTGGCATGCCATTTCCCGTGGGAACTGACACTCCAAAGAACTACCCGAAGCGACCTGGTCCGGCCCCGATGGACATCGCGCTGCTGACGCGACATCGCCTGTGGGCCTGGATCGTCCTGATGTGCACGCCGGAGGCTGACTCCTGGCATGCTCTTGATGAGCACTGGCTGGAGAAGATTGATGGTGGAACGTCTACCCAACGTCCGCTCCGGAAAGTGTTTCAGCGTTACTTCCACATTGGGAACGACCCGGGAAAGTTGCGGGGCATTAATGGCGTAAAGCTCGTGAAGGCCGTACACGCTGCCCCCCCACCAAAGTGCAGCGGCGGCGCTTTACACCTCCCCGTTCTGGCAACTCACAGGGCCCGAAGTTCTACCAGGGAACCAGGTTAGGGCGATCCACGCTGACCTATTGCGAAGGCTGGGATTGGTTCGACTGACCCCTACACAGCGGGTGGTGGCCATAGACAGCGGTTTTAACAATGTAGCAAGTGACAATCGAGACCTACGCACCATCGCGGAAAACGCTTACAACATTGGCGAGTTTGCTTCAGTGGATGCCATTGCCCTGCTGGCATGTTCCTTCCGGCTTGCGTTGGACGCCTTATCGCTCAAAGAGGCTGACGTCTACCTAGACGCGCTTCGCTGGTCAGTTCGCCGCATCCTGACCCGGTGGGATGCGCATCACCTGGTTGGCCAGGCGCTGGCGACGTTGATTGAAGTTCGTCTGCTGCGTCGGCCCAGTGGTCCGGTTTCACCTGAGTTGCTGGGCTTCAGAACGCGGCGGGATCGGCGCCACGCCGAGCTGCATGCTGTGCCGATCTATACCTCGCACCACATGCTGCAAAGATGCGAGGCTTCTTACGCATCGCCCATTGTGCTGAGGGACGGCGAAATGCAGCGATTTTTCGATGATTTCCAGGAAGACTATCAAGTGCTTCGCAACCAGATCCTCGAACGTCTTTCTGAAGGCGACGCGGATCAGGCTTGGATCGAGACTATAAGTGAAATTTGTCAACAGCGGCAGGATCTGATCGACGATATTTTCCTTGGTAATCTCAACACTTCTGACGAAGATGCTGTCGAGATGCTGCGCCACATCTCTATATTCCGGGCTCTTGGCGGCCTCGAAGGCATCTTGGATGAGTTCTTCAACCCCAACCCCTAAAGCACGAGCGCACCTTGCGCGGATTCCCTGTCCGGCAAAAGCCCAAGCGTGTCGGGCATGCCGCAGATCCCGCCGCGATCGCGTCCGTGCATCGACTGCCATGCGCGCCCTCGGAGCTGCGGACACGTTTGCAGACAGGCTTTTTGGTGACCTGCACCCGGTTGGCTGCCAGTACCGGATGCATACGGCCACGGGACGGGGCCTTTGCATTGCTGGATCGGGCTCAGGCCCTATGTTGGTTGGTTGAACTTCAACCACAACCACAACCACCACCGTCGCCCCTGCAACGGCCGGCGTCATGTCTGGGCGCTCGTTTCGATGAAGCGGTCATCTGCCGACTTCCCGCGCGACTCCGACCGCGTTGTCACCAGCCCAGCACGCTTGCCATCAACACGTCGGCCCAGCGCTCGCTGCCGACGTAGCCGGCTCAGGCGAATGTGTGTTGCAGCAGGGTTGTTAGCTCCCCCCCCCCCCCAAACC
>NZ_MDEC01000065.1 GCF_002939785.1 Xanthomonas codiaei | reverse complement strand
GCGAGAACCCGAGGCTCCAAACGCGACTCTCCGGAGCGATGCCACATTCCGCCCTGTCAGGCATCGTTGTTCAGACCTTCCCTAATGCTGCTGACAAGCGCGGACACACAAACGCAAACGAGTGAAAGCAGGACCAAGAGCAGTAGCACAGTTTTCGCCATTCAGGACATCGGTGCGGCGAGCCGTCAAGTCAACGGTGGCCCAAACAGTGGCGGCATTACCACAATGCCCTACAGCGAGGGGCGTGGAACCAATGATGCAGATAGGCAGGTTGTTGGCCAGACTGGTAGCAGCATCAGTGGGCAACAAATCACGCTAATCAGTAGGCAAGGCGATATTGCGCTACAGGGCGCAAATATTGCCGCAGAAGCTGCAGTCAATTTGATCGCCCAGAAGGGCGGGATCGAGCTGCTGCCAGGCATGGCGACTCAAAACTGGCAAGAGACGCAGCGGCAGATGCAGTTCGGTGACCTGGGTGGCGATGGCTACTCCGGCACCGTTGGTATTCGCAAGGAGCTCCACGTTGTTGATGGAAGTAGCACCGATCAGAACAGTCTACGCACTCAATTGAGCAGCTTAAAGGGAGATGTGAATGTTCTTGCCAAGCAAGATCTAGTGGCCAAGGGCGCCGACATCTTCGCCGGCAACGATGTGACGCTTTCCGGTCGAAATGTCCTTCTGGATGCTGCAACGAATACCGCAAAACAGGTTGAATCACATCGTGTGACCCAGTACGGTGTGACCGCTGCACTATCGGGATATGCCGTCGAAGCTGCGCGTGCGGCGGAGGCTGCAGGCAAGGCGCAGGATGAAGGCGATGAGCGGATGGCGGCGCTGTACGCGGCGCAGGCGGGCTATGCTGCAAACGATGCTGTACAGAGCGGCGCCGCAGCAAAGGTGACCGTCAGCGTTGGCGGAGGCGTTCAGGAGAGCGAGTCCAGCTACCTCGATACTAAGGCGCAGGGCAGTACGGTCAATGCTGGCCGTAATGTCACGATACTTGCGAACGGTGACGGTACGAAAGACGCCGACGGCTACGCTGCCAACGGCGATATCACTTCGAAGGGCACCCAAATCAGAGCGGGAAATGCGGTGGCGCTAGACGCTGTCCGTGATATCAATCTCCTTTCGGCTATTAGTAGCAGCGACCAATCCAGCAAATACGACGCTCACAATGCCAGTATCGGGGTCGGCTTTGGTCTAGGTGGGTCGCAGAACGGATTTACCATTGAACTAGCGGCCTCGCGTGCACTTGGCGAGAGTCAGGGCCTGTCGGCAACCAATCAATTGACAGAGGTTCAAGCAGGCAACGTACTCCTGATCAATAGTGGGCGCGACGCGACATTAAAAGGCGCTCAGGCAATCGGTAACACCGTGGTTGCAGATGTCGGCCGCAACCTCTCGCTCACCAGCACACAAGATCAGCAAAATTATGATCAGAATGACCGTAGCGGCGGCTTAAACCTTAGCCTTTGTATCCCCCCAATTTGCTATGGATCAAGCTATGGCAGCGCCAGCGTCGGTCAGACCAAGATCGATAGCAATTACAACGCAGTCAATGGTCAAACCGGTCTTGCTGCCGGCAACGGCGGCTACTCCATCAATGTGGGTAACCACACGCAACTTGATGGTGCTGTTCTTGCAAGTACGGCAATCCCTGAAAAGAATCTGCTCTCGACAGAGAGTCTTGGTGTTACGGAGCTAAAAAATCGAGCGGGCTATAGTGCCAATACTTTTAACTATTCAGCGAGCGCAGGTGGCTCGATAGGCGATCAAAGCGGGGGGCAGCCAGGTAGTACTGGAGCAAGTGAGACCACGTGGGGAGGGGGCACCGGACGTCCTGGTCTAGGCATTCCGCAATCTGAGTCAACCAGTAGCACAACGCGCAGCGATATTGCTGCGGGCTCTGTCATCGTGCGCAATGGTGATGCCTCTGCGTTAGCTGGCTTGGATCGCACCGCAACAAGTATCCAACTGGAAGGGCTTAAAAACAGGTTCGACGTCGAGGAAGTGCAGAAGGATTTGATCGCGGGCCAGATCGCAAGCGAAGTGGGCTTTCGTACCGCTGGCTCGATTGCCGACGCGATTGCGAACGCGAAGGGAAAAGAGTGGCAGGAAGCAGAAGACGCGCTAGCGCAAGCAGAAAAGAGTGGTGACCAGACGGCAATCAGTGAGGCAACTCAGCGGGCCGATGCTGCCAGAAGCAGTCTTGGCCAATGGCTGGATGGCGGTGCGGCGAAGGTAACGCTGCATACCTTGGTGGGCGCGCTGTCTGCTGCGCTGGGTAATGGTGACGTTCTTGGAGGTGCCTTGGGCGCGGGTGCTGCTGAGGCGGTACGGCCAGCCACCGCAGGCCTGGGACCTGGTGCGCAGCAATTCATTAGTGCCGTTGTAGGAGCCATTAGTGGCGGTGGAAGTGGCGCGGCTACGGCGCTGGCAGGCGAGCAGTTCAATCGCCAATTGCATCCTGTCGAATTGTCTTTCGTTCGCAGCAAGTCTGATGAGTACACCAGCATATGTGGCTGTAGTAAGCAGGAGGCAGAGCGTCTGCTGATGCGTGGTGCGCTGTACGCAAACGATCAGGATTGGCAGAGTCTGCTGACGCTTTACACACCCGAGCAGGTGCAAAGCTACAAGGTTGCACAAAGCTGGCTGTTGACAGAAGCAAATGCTAATGGCGCCCACCTAACGTACGTGGACGAGCGTGGCGTCACCATGAATGCATTCAAGAGCACCACCGAGGATTTCAAGAATCAAGAGCTGTATGCAGTTCAAGCGTTCGCCGACAGCACCGGCAGGAATCTGTACTTCAATGCCGCTAATGTCCGCCTCGTAGAAGACGCAAGCTTCAGTGAGTTGATGCGGGCTTACACGCAAAACCCAACTGAAGAAGCCAGGCAGGCTTTGCTAGGGTTCAAGGACGGAGCCGGCGGCTTGGTCGACCTAGTGAACCCCAAGACATGGTTGTCCATGCAGACGCTGCAGTGGTCGATGCTTCATGATCCAGAGGGGACCAGCAAGAAGATCGCCAATGGACTCGCTGGCGAAGGCGGAAAGCTGATTGCCAATGTCTTGGTCGACTATACGCAGAAGGATCTGCAGGCATTTCGAGACGCAAAGGCGTACGCGACTGGAGCGCTTGCATTTGAAGCATTGGCTGAGATTGCAACGGCAGGAGCTATCAGTGCAGTAAATGTCGCAAAGATGACGACTCGCGCTGGAAAAGCCGCGGCTGAGATCGCGTCAGAAGTTGAAAGGACGGCTGATTTTGTTGAAGCCGTCGACGCCACAACGCAGGTTGGTACAAAATCGCAGGAATTTATATCCGATGCAGTACGGGGAATCGAGATATCTGTTCCTTTAGAAATTCCTGAAGGATATAGCCGACTGAAGTCAGCCGGCGCTATGGCAAACGAGATAGGTGGGCTGCCAACAGGATATCGACGCTTACTTAATTCTGATGGTGAAGTTGTTATTCAATCTCCAAATGGGATTGTGATATCGTCTGATGACGTAATTGACGAGATTGGAAATGCCTTTTCAGATCTGAAAAATTTTAGGTCTGAATTGGGGTTGGCAGAAGCCGGTACATCGAAGGATAAGTCCACAATTGCAAAAATGACCGTAGACGGCGAAGATGTGTATGGTATAAATGCTCATGGTCAACCCGTCGCGGGCGTCAATAACATATCCAGGACGCATGCAGAGATAGATGTGCTTAATCAACTAAAAAATAAGGGTGGGAATTTGAGCGGCAGGAGTCTAACCATGTATGTAGATAGGCAGCCCTGTTTGGCATGTGGACGGAATGGCGGTATAAGAACTATGGTCCGACAGTTGGGTGATACGCCCAGGGTTTCCTAGACATCTCATGGCCATGGAAAATGGTCGATTCGGAGGTGTCTATGAGCAGCAAGCGGTATAC
>NZ_MDEC01000064.1 GCF_002939785.1 Xanthomonas codiaei | reverse complement strand
GGCGAAATTCCGAAGTTCCAAAAGCCACTCTTCGGAACGACGCCACCTTCCGCCCTGTCAGGTCTCGTTGTTCAGACCTTCCCTAGGTCAAATCGTGTGAGCAGTCCAGATTCCGATTGGCCAGGCCGCCACAAGGAGTTGCAGTCCTCTGGCTCCTGGGCGATCAAGCTCGTGTTTCCGACGGTGACGACCTGCAGGCCGTGCTGGTCTGCGGCCCAAGCCACGGTAGCCTGTCGCTCAATCCGGACGGTACCTATACGTACACGCCGGACGCGAATTGGTACGGCCTTGACGGCTTCAGCTACCAGGCGTTCGATGGTCAGTACCGCTCCAACCCGGCAATGGTCTGGATTCGCGTGGCGCCTGTGAACCAGGCGCCAGTCGCAGCCGCGGATGCCTTCACCGTACGTGCCGGCGTGGCAACGCGCATGGACGTGCTCGCCAACGACAGCGATATCGACGGCGACGGCCTGATCGCCAAGCTCGCCACCTCGCCCAAGAACGGCACGCTTACCCGCAACCGCGACGGCAGCTTCAGCTATACGGCGAAGTCCGGCTTTGTCGGGACCGACACGTTCAAGTACGTGGCAACCGATGGCGCACTCGACTCCAGGCCGGTCACCGTCAGCATCACGGTATTGGCGCCGAACCGCACACCAGTGGCCAAGGACGACAAGGCCACCACCATGGCCGGTGCCGCCGTGCGCATCGATGTGCTCGGCAACGACACCGATGCCGACGGCGACCGGCTCGCCTCCTTGCTGGTCTGCGCGCCGTCTCACGGCAAGCTGTCGCTCAACGCCGATGGCAGCTACACCTACACGCCCGACAAGGGCTGGTACGGCACCGACAGCTTCAGCTACCGGGCGACCGATGGCGATGCGCAGTCGGGCGTAGCCATGGTGAACATCACGGTGCAGAAGGTGAACCGCGCACCCACCGCCCAAAGTGCCTCGTACCAGGTACAGAAGGACGGCAGCGTGCGGATCGACTTCGACTGCCTGGTCAACGACCCGGACGGCGATGCGCTGACGCTGAGCCTCACCAAGCCGGCGAAGGGGTCGCTGACGCGCAACAGCGATGGCAGCTACACGTATCGCCCGAAAAGCGGCTTCGTCGGTACCGACGCGTTCACCTACTCGGTCAGCGACGGCAAGCTGCCCGCCAGTGCGAGCATCACCCTGGTGGTGTCGAAGAACCCGCCCCGCGACAATGCGATGAGCATTGTTGTCGGTGCGTCCGCCGCTGCCGGAAGCGTTCAGGGCGGTGGCTACATCGTCGTCAACCTGGGTGCGTCCAGCCAGCCCGTGATCGACTGGATGGCCACGGCCGGAACATACCCGACGGGATTGGGGAACACTGGATGGGCCGCACTGCTGGGCGGCGCGGTGTCGGGGATCGATCTGCTGGTTGCGCAGACAGGTCTGGTGGTACGGCGCGACTGAGCGATGGCCGCCGCCCCCGACGGGCGGTGGCCATTGAAATCGTTATAGGGGGCAAGATGCCCCAAGAACCGGAGACCGCCACATGCAAGCCCGTCGATTGCTCGTTATTGCCACCTTGACCCTGGGGTTACTGATGAACCAGCCATCCGCCGCGACTAGTCCCGCCTATAGAGGAACATCACACGTCGGCATGTCGCGTAATGCTCTGGAACGCGCTTACATTGAGGCTTACGAACAATCTGGATTTCGGCTTGCCAGCCGCAAGGAGTATTCGAATAGGTCCGGCTTTTGGAGCACCGTACTTGAATTTCAATTGAGCAGTGTACCGAAGGGGCCGAGTGCTCCCGGCTCTACGCTGGTCATCTCGGGCTATGAACCTGGGTGTCCATGCGAGGTGAGCAGGGAAACTGTCAGGGGGCTCGATGCTGATAATCCTGACCCGAAAGCACGCCTCCGGGGCTTTGGTGTTGTCATCAAAGCCGAAACAGCTGCATTGAGAAAGGTTAAGGAACGGTTGGGGGTGAGCTTGCCCGAAATGGGTATTCCCACACCCTGACGATACGGGTTCATGAATACGCGTTATCTCCCGGCAGCAATGGGGATGCATAGGCTGCCAGTGACAAAGGCTTAGGAGAGTCTGGCCGCCTGGAGCATTCTAGTTCCCCTTTCTGGCATGCGGTTCCAGCTCTGTTGGGCTGTAGTCCGACGGCAGCTCTGTCCCTGAGGTACCTCATACCGGCATTACGCCGCAGGTGTCATCGCCGATGTAAAACTGACCCCTATCGCCGAAGTAGAAATGACCCACCTGGGCCACGATAGCGGCCTTTTGAAGGCTGCTGATGTTGACTCAGGAGCAGGCAGTGGAAATACGTGTCATGGCCCGTAGGGGTGAGAGTGTCAGAGCGATTGCGAAGCAGTTGGAGTGCTCGCGCAACACGGTGCGCAGGTACCTGCGCGGCCAGGATGCGCAGCGATACGGCCCGCGCGCGCCGAGGGCGTGCAAGCTCGACACCTGGCGGTCTTATCTGCGCGAGCGTGTCGCGCAGGCGCATCCGCGCTGGATCCCGGCGACCGTGCTGCTGCGCGAGATCCAGGCACGGGGCTATACGGGCGGCATCAGCCAGCTCAAGTCGTTCCTTGCGCCACTCAAGCAGTTCGAGCCCGAGCCGCTGGTGCGCTTCGAGACGCCGCCGGGCCAGCAGATGCAGGCGGACTTTACCTACGTGCGTCGTGGCCGTGATCCGCTGCTGGCGATAGTGGCCACGTTGGGCTATAGCCGGGCGAGCTACGTGAAGTTCGTGGCCTGTGCGGGCGAGGACGTCACGACCCTGCGCACTGGACTGCGCGAGGCATTCGACTACTTCGGCGGCGTGCCCGAGCACGTGTTGTTCGACAACACCAAGGCCGTCGTCATCGAGCGCGATGCCTACGGCGAAGGTCAGTACCGCTGGAACAACGCACTGCGCGAGCTCGCCGACACCTGCGGCTTCACGCCCCGGCTGTGCCGGCCCTACCGCGCCAAGACCAAGGGCAAGGTCGAACGCTTCAACGCCTACCTCAAGGGCAGCTTCGTGGTCCCGCTGGTGGCAACGCTGGAAACCAGCGGACTGCGGCTCGATGCCGAGCTGGCCAACGTCCACGTCCGGCGCTGGCTCGACGAGGTCGCCAACGTCCGCGTGCATGCCACCACCAAGGCGGTGCCGGCAGTGCGCCTGGCAGAGGAGCGTGCGGTCATGTTGGCAGCACCGGCGCTGAAGGCGCCGCCACCGATCCGCCAGCGCGTGGTGCTGCCGTTGCAGAGCCTGCAGCATCCGCTCTCGGTCTATGACGCGTTGCTGGAGGGGGTGTGATGGGCCTGCAGCACGAGCGCATCACCGAGCTGTGCGAACAGTTGAAGCTCGCCCGGGTAGGCAGTGATTGGCCGGCCCTGGCGCAGGAGGCGGCGCGCGACGACGCCAGCTTGGCTGACTTCCTGGAGCGCGTGCTCGTGAGCGAGTACGTGGCCCGCGAGGAGCGCAAGCGCACGGTGCTGATGCGCCTTGCGACGATGCAGGCCATCAAGACACTTGAGCAGTACGACTGGGCCCAGGCCGGTGGCGCCCCGAAGGCGCAGATCGTCGAGCTCGGCCACCTGGCCTTTGTCGAGCGCACCGAGAACGTGGTGATGCTCGGGCCCAGCGGCGTGGGCAAGACCCATATTGCCCTGGCGCTGTGCCAGCGTGCGGTCATGGCGGGGCACAAAGCGCGGTTCATCACTGCGGCCGATCTGATGATGCAACTGGCTGCGGCCAAGGCCCAGAATCGGCTCAAGGCGTACTTCAATCGGGCGGTGCTCGGGCCGAAGCTGCTGGTGGTCGACGAGATCGGCTATCTGCCCTTCGGGCGCGATGAGGCCAATCTGTTCTTCAACGTCGTGGCCAAGCGCTACGAGCGCGGCTCGATGGTGCTCACCAGCAACCTGCCGTTCACGCAATGGCATAGCGCCTTCGCTGACGACCAGACGCTGACGGCGGCCATGCTCGACCGGCTGCTGCACCACGCCCACATCGTGCAGATCAGCGGCGAGAGCTACCGGTTGAAGGACAAGCGCAAAGCCGGACAGACGGTTAGCCGGGGGACGGCGATGGCATGACCGGCGCCGCGCTGCTCGGCTGCGTAGGGTCCAGCCCGTAGCAGCCGAACAGGGCGGTGAAAACGACCCCGGGTGGGTCAGGTTTACTTCGGCGATCCGACGGAAAGTGGGTCAGATTTAATCGGCCTTGACACGCAGGCGCTGGAACGTCTCTACGTCGAATCTTATGAACGGTCGGGATTCCGTCTAACCACCTGCCGCATGGAATGGCACCCAGTCGGCTATTGGGAAATCCTCCTCGCATTCAAGTGGAAGAATGGAGCGCAGGGGCCCGACGCGCCCCGCATCACATTAATCATGAGGGGCGAGGCAGCGACTGGATGCGCCTGCCGCATAAGCAGGCTAGGCTTCAGGGGGCTCTACCAAGCCAGTCCCAGTACGGCGGTGTTCTTGCGAGGGATGGATATTGTCGCCAAAGCCGATGCGGCTGCGTCGGCAAAGGTACGGGAACGATTGGGCGTGAGCTTGCCGGACGTGGATCTCCCCCCACACTGACGTCAGCGTCGTGCCGATCCTCAAGCAAGACATGCGCCCACGGGTTCCAAAGAACCATGTCACGCTGGAAATACTTGGGACCGTCGCTCTTCGCCGCCGCTTTCGTTACATCTGCGGGTTTGCCGATCGCCAAAATAAACTGCTCACCGTGACAAGGCGACGCCGGCAGACTGAAAAACAGATGGTGACGCGGGATGCTTGAACTACACCTGCAACTGATTCGATCAAGCCGCTGTCGCAGTCAGACGCGGTATTCCTCATGACAGCAACATAAGCTGGCCCCGAGCTAGATGTGATCTCTCAGTAGGTTGTTCATCCGGGGCCGATCTGGAAGATGGGGGTTACCACACCAACCCAGCCCCCAGGAGCCCCGGATG
>NZ_MDEC01000063.1 GCF_002939785.1 Xanthomonas codiaei | reverse complement strand
GTCACCGAACGTCAGCTGCATGGATGAATCCTCTACATGAGGCGGTAGTGTCGCGCATCTGTGGTGAGTTGATCAGACCTTTCCTAAAGGACCAGTGTGTCGCAATACCACTGCCCGATGGCACTTCGGTGCTTACAAAGATCTCTGGGATCCTGCTGCTGGTTGAGTTCGATGTGGGGTCGCGCGCCTGCGTTTCTTGGCAGGTGGTCATTGACGCTTCCTACGATCAGTTTGACCTACTGCGAACATTGTCCGCTGGACTCAAGACGTGGCATCCGCGTGATCTTAGTGATCGTCGTATGCGCTATCTGCCTAATGCATGGATGCCTGCGGCGATGCCGTCCCTGTTGCCTCGTGCGCTCAAGCTGTCGCTTGACAACTTCTCTGGTCATCTGGCCAAGCATGCCCGACGCACGATGCTACACCACCAACTCGGCATCTATAGATTCGGCGTAGCTGGAATTCCGCAAACTCGCGCCGAGATTGAGGCGTTCTTTAAGCTTATTGAACAGAAAGTGCTCCGGTTCCTTGCAGGAGGATTCGAGCCAGAGACGAAAAATCGGGTTGAGCAGAAGATTTCCACACGCAAGGCCTCGAACTATCCGATATTCGTCGACTTGTTGGAGGACTTTCTCGACGTTGCCATCAGTACCTATAACGTATCCGCACATCCGGAACTGCATAATCGCAGTCCGCGCGAGGTGGCGGAACGCTACATTGAGCTTGGTGGTATGCCGCTGCGCTCCTCGCGCACGGCCGACGACGCGCGCGATATGCGCCGAATCCGGGTCCAAGTGACCATTCGTGGGAGTAGGAACGGCGATGTTCTACCCCACGTCAATTACGGATATGGCACCTACCGTAGTGACACGCTCAATCCCCGTACGGACTTGATCGGCGAAAAGTTCCACGGCTACATCGAAGACGATGACGCCCGATTCCTGACGTTGCTTGATGAGCGTGGCCTGCCTTACATCACACTGCAGACGCTACCTCCTTATGCACGCACGCCCCATACGCTCGCCGAACGCAAGCGTGCCGAAAAGCTAAAACGGTCTCGTTCTGCGCGCTGGGAAGGAATCGATGACTTAATCGAGGCTTATCACGCCGACGTCCGCGAATGTGCACGACATATCAAGTGGGCGGCGGACGAAGTTGCCAATGGCGCTTTGCCCCGTGCTCCGGTTGACCGGCCGCTCTGCACCTCCGGCGGCGCGGCGCAAACGCTGGCGGGCCTTCCGCCACGTGGTGGGCCGGTGAACCTGCGCCGGCGCTGAACCGTTGCTTCTTCATTGATGGCGGCGGATCGCCGCCTCTGAGTTCAATCATGGAAACCAACAGATCACATTGCTTAGAAGGCACGACGCCCTATCAGATTCAAGGCTTTGCTCGTGTTAGCAAAACAGGAGCAATTCAGCTGCCTAGCGATCCTGTCCATCAAGACCCGCGCAAGTCCGACGAAATCACGACTACTCGCTCAACTGCATCCAGGGGTGGAAGCCATGACGACTGATGCTCGCCATCCCATGCTCCGCTTCAAGCGCCCACTTATTATCACGCGCCCTGGCGAACGATTGGCCGGTGATGCCAGAAACAGTATCGAGATTGGCTCTGATGCGATCTGGATCGATGGCTTCGGTCGCATCGGCAAGACCTATGGTGTTCGCCAACTTATCCAGACCGATGCTTGGCGGCCGTTCCCAATGTATATGATCGAATTCACCTATACAAAGCCGGCCAAGCCGGGCGAAGGCTACTTCGCCAGTTCCCTACTGCTGCAGCAAGGACAGACGGTCGCGGCAAGCGCGACAAGTAACGGCACACTCATGCGCGCAGTTCGCATGTTCCAGGAGGAAGGCCACCGCCAGAGCGCGCAGGTGATCGGCGTGGCTTTCAACGAGGCAAACCGCTCCACTGCCGACGAGTACGAGCACGTCATGTCGATCGTGAATGAGTGTGAGAAGACCGGACGAATCTTCTTTTTCTTTATCAATCAAACCGAC
Source organism: Xanthomonas codiaei (assembly GCF_002939785.1). GTDB lineage: Bacteria > Pseudomonadota > Gammaproteobacteria > Xanthomonadales > Xanthomonadaceae > Xanthomonas > Xanthomonas codiaei. Next base: position 2,969 of record NZ_MDEC01000063.1, on the reverse strand, counting down.
TCAGGACGCTTTGATCGTTCGGCGATTGACAGGCGTCCGCCCCGACACATTTATGGACGTTTCTTCACCACCTCCCACCACTACACGGGTCTGCTGTGGGAGATCCCCAAGGTTGATCGAGACCATCAGCTTGCCTCGGACGTGGCCCTTGCCTTTCGCGAGTATGACGAGGAGTTAGTTTGGCCCGAAGGATCTGGCATCTCATATACGCACTATCTTGCCCCCAAGGCATACGCACTGGGCTGGCGGTTGGGCACCCAGGTCGATCTCATCCGCTCGGTAATCAATTCCCTGCGTGCCGAACACGGCCTACCTGACGTCGTGGAATGGCCGATGCAGTCATTCGAACGATTCGTGTACTTTATCCTGGTCCGAGTAGCCTACGATAATCCGGAGTTCAGTGAACTCACGGAAACAAGTATTCGTGAAGGACTGCTACGCGCGGGCTACCTGGAAATCGAGCCGGGCTATCGGGGCATGCCCGCATGATCATTCCTGCTGCTCAGCCGAGCCGCCCTATCACGCTACGAGGGACAGTGTCGCGCGAGTCCTTGACGCCGTTTGCTTCTTCGTTGACGACTCCGTTTGTGGGTATGGACCTTAAAGTCCTACCGGCAACATCTGCCTTCGGGTTACTTACGCGGCTCGTGCGGCTCAATGCCCTTAACCCGATCGACCTCTTTCGGCTTTTTGGAATCCGCAGCCGGCGGGCGGATGACCTATCGGAGCTGATGACCTTCTCTGAGGTTCGCCAAGCGGCTTTCGCTCGCGCCTTGCACCTATTCACAGTGCCGCCGACATGGAATCTGACGGCATGGTTCCCCTTTCAGGGGCCCTCGAACATTCTTAAAACTGGTTGGGCGCTCCGCTATTGCCCGCAGTGCATGCATTCGAGCTACCACACGCTACTACATCAATTACCCTGGATCCAGCGTTGTCCTTGGCACGGCGTTGCACTACAAAACAGGTGTAGGCGCTGTCGCAGGAAGCCGCCCACACTCGCCGATTGGTGCTTCGACCAGAATCTAGCGTGTGAATGTGGACACCCATTGCTGTCTACCGAGGCGGCTCTCAGGCAATCGGCCGGTCCGCCCTCAGGGGCCGCCGACTTCATCGCTATCTATTTGGACTGGGCCACCACCGAGAGAAGACGCACCATTCTTGTCATGCCGGAACTGCCGGCCGACGCGGCGACAGCACTGGCAAGCCTTGTTCAGTTGCCGAAGGCTTTGGAATGGAGGTGTGGCAAGCCTCAGGTCGCTCTTCACAAGCGTTCTTGGCGAACCACCATGCATAGTCCCCGCTGTAATCAGGAAGCTCTTAGACAGCTCAACACTTTGCGGCAGGACCGCCCTGGTTTCCTTACCGTCCCTGCTCGGATTCGGCCCGCGGTCGCAAAAGTAGCGGCAGATCTCGCACTCAAGCTGCCCGCGAGTACGCTCACCGACCGTGAAATGACGTTGTTCTTAGCTGGGGCCGGTATCGAGGCGCCAGCGACCTTTCGACCCGCCCGGCGAGGGTTCTCCGGATCACTCTCCGCACTCCCCCCCTGGGAGGTTGCCGGGCAGCAGTTCCTCAATCTTGCCTGCCTTCACCCTGCGTCCTACCGTTCTGTCGTTCCCTATCGATTCCGCTACGCCCATCGCGTCGGTTCGTTTTCACGATCGCATCCATCTCCTGAAGGTCACCTCCTGCACTTTGCGCATCCGCACATGCGGAGCCAGCACGGTGGGGATCACGATCTCGACGTCACCTTCCTCGTTGAGAGGTCCGCGGTAGCAGCATCCCAGCCGTCCGAGTTCGGGCATCAGGCGCTTGTCGGCCGGGAGGCCCAGCTGTTGCTTGACATAGGCGGCCTTCAGTTCCTGACCCACGTTTCCCTGAGCCAGGTACCGGTCGTCGAAGGCATACACCGGCAGTGCCCGTGTCAGGCTGACCTCCAGGATGTAGCTGGTCCCCGTTCCGGATTCGGGTGGCTCGACGTTGTCGTTAGCCACCTCGACAGTCGCGCCGACATACAGGCCGCTCCATTCCTCGTCGTCCCGACTCTGGTTGACGAACACGGCCGAATTCCATGTGTCGTACAGGGCTCCCTTGAACCCGATCAAGCCGCTGTTGATCTGACTTTTGGTCATCGCCATCACTGGTCTTCCTGCTTGTTGATTCCCGCTTGCATAGCGGTATGTCGGCGCCTCATGGCACCGTAGGCGCAAAGCGATAAGCCAAGTCGCCGCCGTCTGCATTCACGCATACGCCCGCGAGGCGATCACCGTGCAGCGTGCGCCCCAGCATCTCGCGCGAGACTTCCGCCAACATGGAATTGGTCAGGATCGCATCAATCATCCGCCCCCCGACTCACTCTCGGTACACCGGCTCACCACCAGCTCAACAACCGAGTCGTCATACTCGAACGGGATCCTGTAGCGCTCCTCGATCCGCTTCTTGATGCGGTTCAACTGCAGCCGCACGATCTGCCCGAGCATGGCGTTGCTCAGCGGGTAATACGGAATCGCCACCAGGCGCCCGAGCAATGCCGGCGGAAACACCTTCAACAACGGCTCGCGCAAGGCCTTGGCCATGCCCTCGGGGTCCGGCATCAGTTCCGGGTCCTTGCACAGGCTGGCGATCAGCTCGGTGCCGGCGTTGCTGGTGAGGATGATCAAGGTGTTGCGGAAGTCGATGCGGCGGCCTTCGCCGTCTTCCATCCAGCCCTTGTCGAAGACCTGGAAGAACAGTTCGTGCACGGCGGGGTGGGCCTTCTCCACTTCGTCCAGCAGCACCACCGAGTACGGCTTGCGTCGCACCGCTTCGGTGAGCACGCCGCCTTCGCCGTAACCGACATAGCCCGGCGGTGCGCCCTTGAGCGAAGAGACGGTGTGGGCCTCCTGGTACTCGCTCATGTTGATGGTGATCAGGTTCTGTTCGCCGCCGTACAGCGTTTCGGCCAGGGCGAGTGCGGTTTCGGTCTT
>NZ_MDEC01000062.1 GCF_002939785.1 Xanthomonas codiaei | reverse complement strand
CCTGGCCGGACTCCACTTCGTCGTCTTCTCCATCCTCATGCTTGGAAATGCCGCGTCTCTATTTCAAAGTTCATAACACGCTCTAGAGTTCAATGACTGGCTAGCGGCTACTAACGCGAAAGCGCATTGCGACCAACATCTCGACGATGCAGGAGCGGTTAACGTTAGTTATAGGGGCGCGCTTCGGCACGTGGATGGCGGAGGACGGATGGCTAAGGACTTTCTGAAGCGGGCGCTAGCCAATCAGCGCGACGGTTAGCGCCTAACAATTCGTTCAAGCCGACCCCGTATCGTGGCATTGGCCATATGCTTTACGCTACGCTCGCACATGTCCGCCGCCACGCCACAGGGCGGCTTAACTCAGGTGTTAGGCCGTATGCAGACACTTCTAAAACCTGTCGGCTCCGAGATCGAATGGCAAGTGGGTCCGGACGTTACCGAGATCAGCAACACCAGTTCCGGTCTGCGCATTGTTCTAGCCGCACAGAAAAGTATTGACCGCTATCATGAGATCCACTTCCTCTTCGTCCGGGCATTCCAAGTCATGGATGAGGGAGACATGCTTGAGTATTGGCAGAATCCTCTCACTACGGGCCATGTTCTTTACAAGGTCGCCTCTGGGGGCTGGGTCTCAGAGTGCCTCTGCGTTTCGGTTATTTCAGCGTATGTGCCGCATGTCCGGGAGTTCGGTGACACGGTCTAACAATTCATTCAATTTGAAGCCGCTTCGCGTCTCTGCTTAATTCAAGCGTTAGGACCTGTGTTCAACCTTTGTCACTACTTCCGTCATCGCGAACTCAAGCATCTCTGGGATCAGGTGCTACCGGGCATGACTGTAGCTCAGGCAGAACAGATCATGGGTTTCGGCTTCTTTAAGGACTCAGAGAACGCGGCCGGTAGGATTGTCTACTCCAACCACGCGCAAGATTTCTTGCCCTTCTACCTGGTCGTAGATCGCTCGTCTGGCCAGATTGTCCGCCGGCACAACATTCGCGCACTTGACGAGTTGTAGCTTGGCTCAAGCACCGGTGCTTGCTCTATGCTTGGCTATTGAGCCCCCGGTGGCAGCTGCCGGGGCCTAACAACTCATTCAAGCCGAAGTTGCTTCGCAACTCGGCTTAACTCAAGCGTTAGGCGATGGGGAGCAAACGCGTTGGCGGGTGCGGCTTCGGTGAGTTGGCTGACACGCATACGGTCGGCTCTGGGCGGTAGTCACCACCGTTATGGGTTGGGGTTAGTTGGGTGCTTCGCCTTGTCGCCTCGTTCCCGCGCTGCGCTCGTTGCGCTTGGCTTCGGTGGCATCACGCGCCGTTGCTCCGCTGGGCAAGCTTCATCCTTCAAGCTGTGGCACACTTTGTCCAGGCGGCAGTGCTGGGTAGCATGGTTGCATGCATCCAACCTTTGCGGCCACTCACTGCATAACAACTCATTCAAGCCGAAGTTGCTTCGCAACTCGGCCTAATTCAAGCGTTGGGCCTAAAGGGAGATTCGATCAGTGGGAAACATCTCGTTCTTGACCGGGGCTTCGTCAAACTCCCCTTCATCTATTGGGGAGTCCATATACCAGCTGGAGAACTGCTCGGTGTTGTTTCTGGCTGCGTGGCAGAAAGTCTGCCCTGATCTTGTGCGAGCCGCACGCGTAAGTTCAGAAGCGATGGCTCATCTGGACCATATTGTGAACGTAGTTCTTAGGGCCAGAGACGATTCAAAGGCAGCAAACACATACGCCGGATCTCAACTTGAGGCAGGTTTGAACGGCCAATGTGGGTTGTCAGTTGTATCTGTTACTAGGGCACAGCAGCAAGCACTTCCGGCAGCAGGCCCCGGCAACGGAGTCGTTCCTGGTACTGGCGCTGCTCTTACCCTGGAAAGGTTGCTCAATAAAATTAAGCATCGCCGGCCCAACGACTCAAATTTTCGCGTGGACCAATCTGGCCAACACATTTTTGTCGTGGCAGTCGACAAGCCCAATCATCAACCGGATTCCATAGTCGAGTTTCCGGTTAAGGAGTTCTGCGTTCAATGCGCCCGCATTGCCCAGTACACATGAGCGTTCAGGCTCAACCATCGCTTCCAGCCGACGTCTCTGCCTCCGCGCTCTGCCGCTACGGCAGAGCCGCGGCTAAAGCGCGGCGTTGGCGCCAACCCCATCACTACGCACGGGCCCAGGAATGCAAGACGCAACGCAAATGAGGACATCCCTAAGAGGACGCCTCCGGAACACAGACCTGCCGTTCGCTCATGGGCTCGCTCCTCTTTTCGAGGCGGTAGTTAACTCCATTCATGCCATCGACGGTCGCCGCGACGCGACGGGGATGGGTCACGTCTCGGTCCTTGTGTGCCGCGAGCCGCAGACGGTACTTGCTTTCCAGGACGAGTCAAGAAGAGGGGCACCGCCACTTGAACCCATCAGCTCCTTCGTCGTATCCGACAATGGAGAAGGATTTAATGACGAAAACTATACGTCGTTTCAGACACTAGACAGCGAACACAAGGCCAGGCTTGGTTGTCGTGGCGTAGGCAGACTTCTATGGCTGAAGGCATTCGACTCTGCTGCGATCGACAGCACGTTCAAAGACCCTCTTGACGACGTCTACAAGAACCGAATTTTCAAATTTGGATTGAACGGGGTTGAGAATTCTTGCATTGAGGTGGTTGAGGCAAACCACAACAAAACAACAATAACGCTCAATGGATTTAGGAAAGCTTATAGAGAGAGGTCGCCAAAAAGCGGGCAGACTATCGCCACTGCCCTGATGGAGCATTGTCTGTGGTACTTCGTCAGAAACGGCGGCGCGCCGGAGATTAAAGTCATCGATTCCGGTGAGCGGTTCAGCCTCACTGAGATGTACGAGAACTACATGCATACGTCCTCGAAAGCTGAAAATTTCACTCTTTCTGACAATGTCTTCGAAATTACGCATCTCAAGCTGAAGGCAAATTCCAGGCAAAGCCCAGCACTCGCGTGGTGTGCAGCGGGACGAGTCGTTAGGGAGGAGTCCATAACCGGGAAAGTCCCCGGACTTTTTGGCAAGCTTACTGATTCTGATGGCGACTTCCTATATGTCGGATACTTGACCTCTCCATACCTGGACGATCGAGTTCGGCCCGAGCGAACCGAGTTCGCCATTCCGGAAAACGGAGGTTCGCTCGGGCTTCCCGATCTGTCGAGGATCAGGTCTGAAGCACTCAAGTGCTCGCAAGACTTCTTGCGCGAGGCTTTGTTCGCGAGCGTCGAAGCAAGCCAACAGCGGATTGATTCTTTCGTTAGAGAAAGAGCACCCAGATATCGCACCGTGCTGAAACACATTGCGGACGAGAAGCTGGCAGTTGATCCAGGAATTTCGGACAAGGATCTTGATCTCATTCTTCATAAGCAGCTCGCAGAGTTGGAGATTAGCCTTATATCTGAAGGTCACGAGGTCCTTGCAATTCGTGAGGGTGAAAGCATAGTTCGGTATAAGGAGCGTCTTTCCGAGTACTTGTCAAAAGTTGATGATGTGAAGAAGTCGGACTTGGCCGATTACGTGTTTCATAGAAAGATCGTGTTGGACGTCCTGCGACGCGCAATAGAGAAGCAGTCTGACGATCGTTACGCCCGAGAAGACTTGATTCACGAGTTCATTTTTCCAATGCAAAAGGACTCGGATAGCATTCACTTGGATCAAAGTAATCTCTGGCTATTAGACGAAAGGTTAGCATTCCACGACTACTTGGCTTCCGACAAACCTCTGTCCAGCCTTCCGATCACAGGGAGCAAAGAGGGAAAAGAGCCGGATATTGTTGCACTCAACGTTTTTGATGAACCCATTCTGGTTTCAGACAAAGGAGCTCTTCCTCTCGGATCGATAGTGGTAATCGAGCTAAAACGCCCGATGCGCAATGATGCGAGGGAGGGTGAAGATAAGGACCCGATTACACAGGCACTCGGTTACCTCGACAGAATTCGTAAAGGCCAAGTAACGACGGCTCGTGGAAGACCCATTCCGCGCTCTGAGGAAATTCCTGGATTTTGTTACATCGTTTGTGACATTACGTCGAGCGTCGAGGCGCGCTGCCGGCTCGCAAATCTAACCGTTACAGCCGATCGCATGGGGTTCTTTGGCTATAACGACAACTACAAGAGCTACATCGAGGTCATGTCGTATGATCGGCTGCTGAGGGGCGCTGAGGAACGCAATCGCGCTTTCTTCAGTAAACTCGGGCTTCCGCATAACTAGTTGCGCTAGCAGATCATTCAAGCCGAAGCCGCTGCGCGGCTCGGCTTAATTCAAGCGTTAGGCCGCACGGGAGCCACCAATTGTCGCCAATATCACTCAAGGAAGCTCTGTCGCGGCTGCAGGAAGACGCGGAAGCGCTCTTGCGTACCGAAGCGGTACCACTCGGCGTCGCGGACCCTCCGAACGGCGCAGGGGTTTACATGTTTCTTGTTGGCGGAGAAATCGTGTACATCGGCGAGGCCAAGGGGTCTCAAGGCCTAAGGGACCGCCTTCTCCGTAAGCATGTATCCGGGGATGACAATCATGCTTGTCAGCGAGAATTCAAAGAGCAATTCCTGGATCGGGGCTTGCGTCGCGAGCACATCAAAGCAAATGTATATGCTCGGTGGTTGGAAGTCTTTGATCCAGACCATGTCGCTGCCCTAGAGAGGCTTCTAATTTGGCTGTACAAACCGGCATGGAACCGGAAATAGCGGTGCGGCCTAACATCGTCCAAGCCGACGCCGCTTCGCGGCGTGGTTTAATTCAAGCGTTAGATGCGCGGAGACAGTACGTTGCGATCTGATGATCTAGACAATCAAGAACTTGAGCGTCGCGCCACTTTGGTTGCAACCGAATGGGGCGGAGTTGTTCCCTATTTTCGGGAAATATATAGACGCGCCCTTTACCACAGCGCTAGCCGGGCTTTGCATGCCTTTGATCGGTTCGATGCCGCGCTCGAAGCAAAGGATGACTCTGAGGCTGTGAGTTCTGTCCATGAAGCTCTTGGGCACTGCGGTAATCTCTCGCGATACTTCTGGCCATCGAGGCAAAACAGCAAAAGGAACTCGCCATTTGTGGCCTTGGCGGAAGCGCGAGGCGCCAAATTGCGCGAGTCATTTGGTGTGCCTGATGACTCGCCGCTCAAAGACAGAGCATTGAGAGACTCACTTGAGCACTTTGACGAACGTTTAGATTGCTACTTCCTCGGGCTGGATTCTGGAATGATCTTTCCTGATCCCATGATCGGTCCGTACCAAACGGCAAAAGTTCAATACGGGCATATTTTCAAACTCGTCGACCCTAACGAGGAGATTTTTGTGGTGCTTGGCGTTGAATTCCGTTATGGCACTCTTAGGCCAGAGATCCAACGGATTGCCGGTAGCACCCAGTCGCGCATCTAACAATTCATGCAAGCCGACGCCGTCTCGCGGCGCCGCTTAGCCCAAGGTGTTAGGAGATGGTGGAGTAAACGCGTTGCCCAAGGTGTTGGGGGATTGTGGAGTAAATGCGTTGGTGGTTGCTGCCTCCGTAAGTTCGCTGGCGTGCATGCGGTCGGCTCCAGGCAGCAGCCATCACCGTTCTGGGTGGGGGATTGCCATCGCCGTGAGCCACGGCGAGTGGATGTTCTGTAGAGCGTGTTATGAACTTTGAAATAGAGACGCGGCATTTCCAAGCATGAGGATGGAGAAGACGACGAAGTGGAGTCCGGCCAGGG
>NZ_MDEC01000061.1 GCF_002939785.1 Xanthomonas codiaei | reverse complement strand
GCGAAATTCCGAAGTTCCAAAAGCCACTCTTCGGAACGACGCCACCTTCCGCCCTGTCAGGTCTCGTTGTTCAGACCTTCCCTAACGGCGCCTAGTTACATTGCAGATGCGGCATTCGCAACACGGGCTGGGGTCGCCTTGCTGCAACTTGCCGACAAGTACCTGGTGGTGGATATCGGTAGCGGTCAGGTCCTGGCAGAGAGGAATGGTCTCTTCACCTCGGCGACCTTATCACCAAACGGGCGGGTGGTGATTTCCAGCAATAGCGAGGGGCGCGTGCAACTCAGTGACACCGAGTCCGGTGACGCGCTCGCGACCTTTTCGATGACGCCCTCGGGAATCCACCTTGTTGGGGATGTAGGTGTGATCTACACGCCACGAAACAACTCCGACCAAAAAATGGGTAACGCGGGGCCTGTGTTTCTGGATTTGGCCAGTGGAAATATGCAGTCGCTCCTTCTGTCATCGCCGGGCCTGCAGATGGTACATCCAGTGCCGGGCAAGCCACTACATTTTCTACTGATGGCGTGGAAAACCATTGCAGAAATCGAGCTCCACCGTGATGCTGAGGGATGGACTACGCGAATCCTTTCCCAACGCGAGATGCCGATCTCTGGATGGGGGCGTTCCAGCCTTTCGTCCGATGAGACATTTGTTTTTTCTGTGGCCGGGGGGATCAAGCGGCTTGCGCTGCCATCACTGCAGGCGTCAAGTATTACGCTATCGCCGCTTATGGCGACGTCTGCAACGACTACGCCGGATCCCGATGCTCTTGTAATCACCGGTTATTTCACCAACGACCCGGAGGGTAGTCGGACATACATTTACTCGATCAGCAAACGCACGCTGGCTGAACTGGACGATGTTCCAGGAGTGGGTAGTCGCGTGCTCTACGTACCCTCGTTACGCCGCAATGCCGTGGTCGACAACGCGCAGATCAGGTTGGTGGAGAAGTTCCAGTCGCAGCCGCCCGTAGACGTGAATACCTATCTTGAGGTGCGGACACAGGCGATTGCCCAGTTGGTGGCTGCACGTAATGCACAACTCAACCAGTCATTGCTCCGGGCTGCTGAAGTAGAGCGGCATGCGGCAGGCGGGATTCCGATGACCACCGAGCAATTGCGCCTACTGCGCGCAGCGCTATTGCGATCTACTGCAACTAACAGCGCACGGGCGACGGCACCACGTTTGCCGCATGGAGAAATCGCTGAGCTTGGGCGAACCTCGCATATTGAAGCGGTCGGCGTTTACGAGGGGCGTAGAGAAACCAGTACGTCAGGGGCCGGCGCCCGCATCGGGACCGTGCAGGTGCGGGTACGACGTTCGAACAAGCCGATCATCCTGGTGCTGAGTTCGTATGAGTCTGTCCGCTGGATAGTGACGCTTGAGCCGGGCGCCAAGCTGGCAGCAGTGCTGACTAGTGGCTACTCGCAATCGCAAGTGTATGGAGCTGGCGCGGCGCGCATCCATCAGGTGGGAAACGCCTATTCCTACCAGCGAGGCGGCGATGGGTACACAGCGCTCGATGCGGAAGTCGTTGCGATGACCGGAAAATCGATTGAGAGATTCCAGGGCCGCTATACCGGTGAAATGTTCATGATCGGTATGTAATCAGTCCAGTACCTGAGAGCAAGGCAATGCCAAGTTGCCACACGCGTAACTTGTTGGACTCACGGCTTGGCTTGGCGAGAAACGAGGAGTGCTGGCGGTGTAGGGATCGACTAAGCGTTTGGTTCCCGGCATATCGATGCATACCGCTAGGTCTGCCACTGCAGTCACAATGTCATGTGGCGGAAAGTGATACGTAAGCGCCTATCCATCGATATCGACGAAACCTCCCGAACGCTGAAGCCGTAGCCTGAAAAATTTGCGTAGGGAGTTAACCTGACCCCGTTTGCGACCCCGTGTGCACCGACTTTGAAACTAATGCGTAAACGTTTCTTCGGTGTCCGCGTAGACCATTAAAACTCTTTCGCCCGCATAGGGTACCGTGACTTTCGGCGTCCATGGCTCGGCTGTTGGCATGACAGCCTTCGCCATAGCATCGCATTTATCACTGATGCCACATCTGCGGATGGCAATGCGCAAGACGCCGTGGTCCGTTACAAAATCAACACCCGGAGAATAAAAGAGGCTCTCTGCCGGCATGTGGTAGGTGATTTGGAGCGAATTGGATCCCACTTTTTCAACTTTGACCGGCTGCACATCATTCTCCTTGTAATCAGAGCGCATGCTTCCCTCTGCACAAGCAGTCGAGGTTGACAGTACAAGCAATCCCGTCCCAAAAATGAGCCTAAATTTTAGATTGATGTTCATGCCTTATGATGAGGTTTGCCCAGCAAAGTGGCGTCTGCTATCTCGACATGCTCGCGAAGGAGGATGGGTCAGGGCCTATGTTGTAGAGATATGGCAGGATTAAACACTCATACGCGGGGCCTGCTGCGCATCTTGTTGCTGGCTTCGTGCCAATTCCTGCTGTCGTGTTTGTGTCTGTTCCTGGGCGATGGCTTGGTTGGCCGCTTGTAGCTTTGCGTCCGACTGCTCCAAAGGCATGTTGATAGCTTGGTCGATGGGAACGGCTGCGCGCTTGTGTGTTGGGTCGTCGATGCGTCCTTCGATTGCGACGAGGTTGCCGTTCTTACCCATCAGTACATGGTCCACGCGCTGCAGCGCATTGGCAGCGAGCGAGGTGTTGCCTGCTTCTGGATAACGCTCGCGATTGTCCTTGCATGCCGCCAGTAGACAGCGGCTGACGCGCTCGCTCATTTCGTCATACGGCTTGCCAACGCCCTCATCGATCTTAGCCACGCCTTCGCGGATCTGCTTCAACATGGCGTGATCGGGATGATCCGGATCTTGCGGGCCTGACGCTTGCGGCCGTGCGGGCGCGCTATGGCCGCGTACATCTGTGTCTTCCTGAGTTTTCTTCGAAGAGGTGTCTGCGTTGTCGTGACTTGGCGTCCGCGGCGCAGTGACATGGACCGTCTCTAGCGTTTTGATCGGTTCGGCAGCAGGCTGTGCCACCACCTGAGCAGCCGTACGCTGTGTGCCCATGGTCTGGGCTGCGTAGGTTTCATCAAGCTCTTGCTTCAAATTCCCCTTGGCCTGGCTGTCCCAGAGCATACCGTCATGGGTCCATTGACCATCTTTGCCACGTTCGTAGAGGTAGCCATCTGAGCCAACGATCCGGCCGGTATGCTTTAGTGCGTCATGGACTGCGGCAGGCATGTAGGCGTGACGTTCCCAGCCATTTTGCTCGTAGGTCTCCTTGTAGTGCGCCGCCATTGCTGCTGGCGTCTGCATCGCGTTCTGCTTGATGATTTGCTGCGAAGCTTCATCAAGCTGCGATGCACGCTGAGGGCTGGCCGTTTCGGTGTGCGTGCTCATCGTGCGATCGATCAAGCCATCAGCTACTTGGCGCGTCCACTGCTGTGTATCTGGGTTGTGCACCCACGGTGACTCGCGCAAGCTGCGCGTATCATGTGCATTGGCGGGCAGGCTATAAGGATCTCTATTCTGCGGCGGCGAACCCAGGGCTAGCTCGATGGACGTATTGGATGCTTTGAACGTCAGCAAGTCCGCCACCTCCGGTGTGGCAACTTCTGCCCGGGTCTTGAAGAGTGGCACGCCGGCCTCGCCAAAGGCGACAGCGGCTGGATCGACTTCGCCAGTGCTGATGTCCCGCGTCCACCTCGCTCCGGTTTGATGATTCTCGAGGCGCCACGTATTGCCTTGCGCGTCTTGTTGGTGGGAAATCCGGTGGTCGTTTATGGCATCGGCGAGCCTGTCGCCGCCCACTGCACCAACAACGCCGCCGATCGCCCCCGTGACCAGCAAACCCGGGCCGGACTCCACGCCTAACGCTGCGCCTACGCTACTGCCAAGCACAGCCCCGCCGACGGCACCCACATTGCGCGTGGCGTAGCGAGTGACCTCTGCATCTGCTGCGGTGATGTTGCCCTGCGCGTCCAGCCGCTCGGTGTTTCTTGCCGTAGCGCCCAGGTCGTACACCGCCGCCGCTGCGCCCACAACGCCCAGCCCGCGTACGGTGCCGGGAGAGAGCCTGCGAGATGCGGCTGCTTCTGCGGTAAGCGTTGTCTCCGCCAAGCTTGCGGCTGGCGCATCGAGCCCGGTCGGTGCGCGGACCATGCCCGATGCAGTGAGTTCTGCGGATGGCTTGAAGTGCGTTTGTTGCAGCTCAAAGCTTCCAGCAAACTCCCGTGAGAACGTGACGTTCTTGACCTCTTTTCCAATGCTCTCTGGCGTTGTAAAGATTCCTTTGGGTGCTGCTTGAATAAACTGTGTTTGCACTTCCGGCAGCACGGCACCTGCACCACCCTGGGTATACAGCGCCTGCAGCTTCGGGATAGGTTGCCCGCCTAACGAGGTGACATTCGGGTTGTTCAGGACGGCGGGCACTTCTACCTGGCCGAAGACACGCTCTAGGTTGGCAGCGGAAGCAACAACTTTGATGTCACCGCGCAGAGAACTTGCGAACTCGTGGGAGGCCTCGCCCCAAAGGCACCTCGACAGAGACGTCGGATTCTGGGATGGGACGTTCGGATCTCCGTATAAGAACGAGGTTGCAGAATTTCTTGCTGTGGCCGCGTCTTGACCCAGATCTTCAAAGATTTCTCTAGCTTTCTTTTCAATTGAACTACGAACTTGTTCATCAGAAAGAAAGTTTGCTCGGGGAGTGTCATTGATGATCGGGAGCCCGGTTTCCTGCGACAGGTTGATCGATATCCTCTCCGAAGAGACATTTCCGATGGGCCTGCTGTATAGAATTCCGCCTTCTTTTTCGGCTGTAGCAGCATGTCGCCGTGCAATGCTTGCTATTTCTTCCAGGTTATTGGATTGCCTGATAAGTGTGATATCGCTGTTGTAGTCATTCATCTGCGCATCCCCTACGAATGAGCCGATGTGGCTAGCGCCCAGTCCTGCTCAAAGACCACTTGGCCGGTGAAAAGCGATTTTTTCGACTCCATTAGCACAGATGGCCTGTCTTCCAATTGCAAGCCTGCCGCAACCAACCTATTAATTATGAGCTTGACTCTCTCTAGCTCTTCAAGAGTGAATGTCCTTGTTGAAAAAGACGGCAGTGGCATTCCAACCTGCAATTGATCTAGATATCCGAAGTGGGTGATATGGACATTGAAGTGGACCTTGTCGTCCAGCCATTTTGGCTCTATCTCACCAAAGATCTCAGTTTGATCAACTTCGACCGCGAAGGTGTCGTGGCCCATTTCGTCGAATCCACGGATGCCTCCAGAAAACCGTGCCCGGCCTTCTGGGAAGCTCATCCACTCAAAGGTCTCTGACATCTCAATTCCTTTTTTATCAATCTAGGTTGGCTTGGTAATGACAATGGTTGTCTAGTTGTGCAGGAGCGCGGTGCAGGCGTTGCAGGTTCGCGATTACAGCACAAATGGATATCTACGCTCGCCAGGCGATTATTTGGTAAGAGTACCATCCTGCCTGTTTGCCTGATACGCCCAGAGTTCCGTAGACACTCAAGACCCTCGTTGCGCGTAGCGCCGTTCAAACTCTACAGGGGACAGGTCACCAGTTGAACCGTGGCGGCGGTTGGGGTTGTAGAACATCTCGATGTAGTCGAATACCTCGGCGCGTGCGGCGTCCTTGGTGGGACGCTCGCGTTTGAGCAGGCCGAAGAAGCTCTCCACGGGTGCGTTGTCGTGGCAGTTGCCACGCCGACTCATGCTGCACACCAAGCC
>NZ_MDEC01000060.1:2500-5901 GCF_002939785.1 Xanthomonas codiaei | reverse complement strand
CATCCAGTACCGCCGGTCGTCCCCGGCAAAGCAGAACATGGAGGTATGCGTAGCAAAAGCAACCTGCGCGCTGCCGCATTGGCGGAGGTGGTGGGGCGATGAGCCGGCCGCCTGGCCGGGCTGCCGCAGGATCGAGGGGCAGAGCACCTTGGCGAGGATGGTTGGACGTGTCGAGGCCCTCAAATCGCGTGCAAAAACAAACCCCCAGTCCAGTGGGACTGAGGGTTTGGGGTAAAGCCCCTGGCGATGACCTACTCTCGCATGGCTTGAGCCACACTACCATCGGCGCAGCTGCGTTTCACTTCCGAGTTCGGGATGGGATCGGGTGGTTCCACAGCGCTAATTTCACCAGGGAGACGGTTGGAGCAGCGCTTCACAGCGCCAGTCTCGCATAGGTAACTTATGACGTAGCTTGCATTTGATGATCTACCAACGTTCGTTGGGACCAAGGCAACTTGAGGTTATATGGTCAAGCCACACGGATCATTAGTATCAGTTAGCTCAATACATTGCTGTACTTACACACCTGACCTATCAACCACGTAGTCTACATGGTTCCTTTAGGGGGCTTGTGCCCCGGGAAGTCTCATCTTGAGGCGCGCTTCCCGCTTAGATGCTTTCAGCGGTTATCGCTTCCGAACATAGCTACCCGGCAATGCCACTGGCGTGACAACCGGAACACCAGAGGTTCGTCCACTCCGGTCCTCTCGTACTAGGAGCAGCCCCTCTCAAACTTCCAACGCCCATGGCAGATAGGGACCGAACTGTCTCACGACGTTCTGAACCCAGCTCGCGTACCACTTTAAATGGCGAACAGCCATACCCTTGGGACCGACTACAGCCCCAGGATGTGATGAGCCGACATCGAGGTGCCAAACACCGCCGTCGATATGAACTCTTGGGCGGTATCAGCCTGTTATCCCCGGAGTACCTTTTATCCGTTGAGCGATGGCCCTTCCATACAGAACCACCGGATCACTAAGACCTACTTTCGTACCTGCTTGATCCGTCGATCTTGCAGTCAAGCACGCTTATGCCTTTGCACACAGTGCGCGATGTCCGACCGCGCTGAGCGTACCTTCGTGCTCCTCCGTTACTCTTTAGGAGGAGACCGCCCCAGTCAAACTACCCACCATACACGGTCCCCGATCCGGATAACGGATCTAGGTTAGAACGTCAAGCACGACAGGGTGGTATTTCAAGGATGGCTCCACTGCAGCTAGCGCCACAGTTTCATAGCCTCCCACCTATCCTACACAGACGAACTCAACGTTCAGTGTAAAGCTATAGTAAAGGTTCACGGGGTCTTTCCGTCTTGCCACGGGAACGCTGCATCTTCACAGCGATTTCAATTTCACTGAGTCTCGGGTGGAGACAGCGCCGCTGTCGTTACGCCATTCGTGCAGGTCGGAACTTACCCGACAAGGAATTTCGCTACCTTAGGACCGTTATAGTTACGGCCGCCGTTTACTGGGGCTTCGATCAAGAGCTTCGCCTTGCGGCTGACCCCATCAATTAACCTTCCAGCACCGGGCAGGCGTCACACCCTATACGTCCACTTTCGTGTTTGCAGAGTGCTGTGTTTTTGATAAACAGTCGCAGCGGCCTGGTTTCTGCGACCCTCTTCAGCTATAGCTCGCACGAGCCACCAAAAAGGGTGCACCTTCTCCCGAAGTTACGGTGCCATGTTGCCTAGTTCCTTCACCCGAGTTCTCTCAAGCGCCTGAGAATTCTCATCCTACCCACCTGTGTCGGTTTACGGTACGGTCTTCGTGAGCTGAAGCTTAGGAGCTTTTCCTGGAAGCGTGGTATCAGTGACTTTGCCATAAAGGCTCGTCTCGGTGCTCGGTCTTAAAGGATCCCGGATTTGCCAAAGATCCAAACCTACCGCCTTTCCCCGGGACAACCAACGCCCGGTACACCTAACCTTCTCCGTCCCTCCATCGCACTCACGCGAGGTGCAGGAATATTAACCTGCTTCCCATCGACTACGGCTTTCGCCCTCGCCTTAGGGACCGACTAACCCTGCGTCGATTAACGTTGCGCAAGGAAACCTTGGGCTTTCGGCGTGCGGGCTTTTCACCCGCATTATCGTTACTCATGTCAGCATTCGCACTTCCGATACCTCCAGCAGACTTCTCAATCCACCTTCGCAGGCTTACGGAACGCTCCTCTACCGCGCATAAAACAAGTTTTATGCACCCCAAGCTTCGGTTCACTGCTTAGCCCCGTTAAATCTTCCGCGCAGACCGACTCGACCAGTGAGCTATTACGCTTTCTTTAAAGGGTGGCTGCTTCTAAGCCAACCTCCTGGCTGTCTATGCCTTTCCACATCGTTTTCCACTTAGCAGTGAATTTGGGACCTTAGCTGTGGGTCTGGGTTGTTTCCCTTTTCACGACGGACGTTAGCACCCGCCGTGTGTCTCCCATACAGTCCGTCTCGGTATTCGGAGTTTGCAATGGTTTGGTAAGTCGCGATGACCCCCTAGCCATAACAGTGCTCTACCCCCGAGAGGATACATATGAGGCGCTACCTAAATAGCTTTCGAGGAGAACCAGCTATCTCCGGGTTCGATTAGCTTTTCACTCCTAATCACAGCTCATCCCCGTCTTTTGCAACAGACGTGGGTTCGGGCCTCCAGTACCTGTTACGGCACCTTCACCCTGGCCATGACTAGATCACCCGGTTTCGGGTCTACTGCCCGCGACTATGCGCCCTTATCAGACTCGGTTTCCCTTCGCCTCCCCTATACGGTTAAGCTTGCCACGAACAGTAAGTCGCTGACCCATTATACAAAAGGTACGCAGTCACTCTTGCGAGCTCCTACTGCTTGTACGCACACGGTTTCAGGATCTATTTCACTCCCCTCTCCGGGGTTCTTTTCGCCTTTCCCTCACGGTACTGGTTCACTATCGGTCGGTCAGGAGTATTTAGCCTTGGAGGATGGTCCCCCCATATTCAGACAGGGTTTCACGTGCCCCGCCCTACTCGTCTTCACTGGAGTGGCCCTTTTAAATACAGGGCTATCACCTTCTATGGCCAATCTTTCCAGATTGTTTTTCTAAAGCCATTCCAGCTTAAGGGCTGCTCCCCGTTCGCTCGTCACTACTTAGGGAATCTCGGTTGATTTCTTTTCCTCCGGTTACTTAGATATTTCAGTTCACCGGGTTCGCTTCCAGCAGCTATGAATTCACTGCAGGATACTGCCGAAGCAGTGGGTTTCCCCATTCGGACATTGCCGGATCAAAGCTTGTTGCCAGCTCCCCGACACTTTTCGCAGGCTACCACGTCCTTCATCGCCTCTGACCGCCTAGGCATCCACCGTGTGCGCTTATTCGCTTGACCATATAACCCCAAGTTGCCTCGGGGTCACATGCCGTGTTGTGTGGGGTACAAAGCC
>NZ_MDEC01000059.1 GCF_002939785.1 Xanthomonas codiaei | reverse complement strand
AGGCCCTGGAGCAGGCCCCGGAGCTTCCGTTAAGCCAGTTGCGGGTCATGCCCGAGGCCGAGCGTCGGCAGTTGCTGGGCTTCAATCGTGCGCGCGCGCCATCCGAGCCGCAGCACACCATTGCGACGATGGTCGAGCAGCAGGCCGCCCGTACCCCCGATGCCATCGCGCTGGAGTGTGCGGGCGAGCAACTGCGCTATGCCGAGCTCAATGCGCGTGCCAATGCGCTTGCCCATCGCCTGCTTGCGCTGGGCGTGCAGCCCGACGACCGGGTGGCGATCTGCGTGCAGCGCAGCCCGGCCTTGCTGGTGGGCTTGCTGGCGATCCTCAAGGCCGGCGCCGCCTATGTGCCGTTGGAGCCACGTTACCCGGCCGAGCGCATCCGGTGTCTGCTCGACGACAGCGCCCCGCGTGCGGTGCTGGTACATGCGGCCACGCGCGCGATGCTTGGCGAGACGCTGCGTGCGCTGAGCTTGCCAGTCATCGATCTCGATCTCGATCTCGAACAGCGTCAGACGTCGACGCCTGCAGCGGGCAATCCGGTGGTCGCAGGGCTGACGCCGGCGCATCTGGCCTATGTGATCTACACCTCCGGCTCTACCGGCCAGCCCAAGGGGGTGATGGTGGAGCACCGACAGCTGGCGCACCTGATCCACTGGCATTGCACCCGCTTTGGTCTGCAGCCAGGTTCGCGGACCTCCAGCGTGGCGGGACTGAGCTTCGATGCCGCCGCCTGGGAACTGTGGCCGACGCTGTGCGCCGGAGGGTGCGTGCTGATGCCGGCGGGCGAGTGCGAGGTAGACGACGTGCTGGCGTGGTGGCGTGCCCAGGAGCTGGATGTGAGTTTCCTGCCCACGCCGCTTGCCGAGCACGCCTTCGTTGCGGGCAGCCTGCCGCAGCGCCTGACGCACCTGCTGGTGGGCGGCGATCGTCTGCGCCAGGTTCCGGTCGGGCTGCCGTTTACCGTCCACAACAACTACGGGCCAACCGAAACGACGGTGGTGGCGACCAGCGGTGAGGTGATGCCGCAGGTGCTGCATCCCTCGATCGGTGCACCGCTGCCGCATCTGCGTGCCTACGTGCTGGATGCGCACCGCCAGTTGGTGCCGCTGGGCGTGGTGGGCGAGCTGTATCTCGCCGGCGCCGGGGTGGCGCGGGGGTATCTCGGGCGGGAGCGCTTGACCGCCGAGCGCTTTGTCGAGGACCCATTGCATCCGGGCGAACGCATGTACCGCACCGGCGATCTGTGTCGCTGGTCGGACGACGGCCGCCTGGCGTATGTGGGACGCAACGATGACCAGGTCAAGATCCGCGGCCGGCGCATCGAGCTGGGCGAGATCGAGGTGCAGTTGCTGGCACATGCGCAGGTGCGCGAGGCGGTGGTACTGGCACGCGAGGATGTGCCGGGCGACCGGCGCCTGGTGGCCTATGTCATTGCCGATGTTGCTGCACCGGCGTCGCTGGACGAGGTCCTGCGCGCGCACCTGCGCCAGCTGCTGCCCGAGGCCATGGTGCCGGAGGCGTTCGTGGCGCTGGAGGCCTGGCCGTTGACGGCCAATGGCAAGCTGGATCGCAGCGCGCTGCCGGCGCCGGATGCGGCGCATCGTCTGCAGGGCTACGAGCCGCCGGCCGATGCGGTGGAGCAGACCCTGGCCGAGATCTGGCAGGCGGTGCTAGGGGTGGAACGGGTGGGGCGGCACGACAACTTCTTCCAGCTGGGCGGGCATTCGTTGTTGGCGGTGACGCTGGTGGAGCGGATCAGGCAGGAAGGACTCGAAGCCGATGTGCGTACTTTATTCGATCAACCCACGGTTTCTGCTTACGCGGCTGCGATTGAGCGGCTGGAGATTGTCCTGTGATCACCCATGAGTTCATTCAGTCGCTGAAGCAAAAAGGTGTCGAACTATCGCTTGAGCAGGGGCGATTGATCGTACGTGGCAACAAGACTTCACTTGGCGAGCCTTCGATGCTTGCCGCCTTGCGCGAGCACAAGGCGCTACTGATCGAGCTGCTGCAACATACGCCGGCCGCAGCCGCAGAGCCGGATCACGCCGGCCTTCCGCGCGAAACAGTGTGCATCACTCCTTCCATGCTGCCGCTGGTTGACCTGAATCAGCAACAGATCGACCTCATCGTAGCCAGCGTGCCTGGTGGTGTCGCCAATGTGCAGGATATCTACCCGCTTGCGCCACTGCAGGAGGGCGTGCTGTACCAGCATTTGTCTGCGACGCAGGGAGACCCGTACCTGTTGCAAGCGCAGTTCGGGTTTGCGGACCGGCAGCGGCTGGAAGCATTTATCTCCGCGTTGCAGATGATCATCGAACGGCACGACATCCTGCGATCCAGCATCGCCTGGGAAGAGCTGGATACGCCGGTGCAGGTGGTGTGGCGGACGGCCGCACTACCACTGGAGGAGGTTGAATGCGATCCGGAGCACGGTGCGGTGACCGAGCAGCTGCAGCAGCGGTTCAGTGCTCGTACGCACGCACTGAATCTGCAGCGTGCGCCGTTGCTGAAATTGGTGTGCGCCAACGATAGTGTCAACCAGCGTTGGGTTGGCATGCTTCTTTTTCATCACCTGGTACTTGACCATCTCGCGTTGCAGACACTCACAAACGAGCTGCAGGCGTGCCTTCTTGGTAAGGCGGAAACATTGCCTGCGCAAATACCGTATCGCGCATATGTGATGCAGGCGCGCCTCGGTTCCAGGGACCAGAAGCATCGCGATTTCTTTGAACATCGTCTGGGTGACGTTGATGAGCCGAGCCTTCCGTTTGGTCTGCGCGATCAGCAGACCGATGGAAGCGTGATCGAAGAAGCGAGCCTGTCAGTGGCCTACGATCTGAGCAGACGTCTGCGACGGCAGGCACGCTTGCTGGGAATCGCTGCGGCGAGCCTGCACCATCTTGCCTGGGCACTGGTGCTTGGTCGGACCTGTCCACGCGACGATGTCGTCTTTGGCACGGTCCTGCTGGGGCGAACGCACGGAGGGACCGGTACCGCGCTGGCACTGGGAATGTTCATCAATACGTTGCCGTTGCGGGTTCAGCTGGACCGCCCCGTGCTTGCAGCAGCACGCAGGATGCATGAGGAGCTGAGTGCGCTGCTGGCACACGAGCATGCGTCCCTGGGCCTCGCGCAGCGTTGCAGTGGTGTCGCGCCTCCCGATCCACTATTCAGCGCGTTGCTGAACTATCGGCACACCGCGCATGGCGATACGGCCGGTAAGGATGCCGGCTGGGAAGGCATCGAAGTCTTGTCTGCGGAAGAACGCACCAATTATCCGCTGACCTTGAACGTCGACGATCTGGGCGACGAGTTCCGCCTCACGGCGCAGGTGGCTCCGCGAGTCGGTGCCAAGCGCGTGTGTGGCTATATGCATAAGGCGTTGGAAAGCGTGGTCGATGCACTCGAGCAGGCGCCTGATCGTATCCTGTACAGGCTTCCAATCCTGTCAGATGCCGAATTCGAGCAGCGTGTGGTCGATTGCAATACGCCATGTCTGGAGCCGGCGGCGACACTTCTTCTGCACCAGATCTTCGAGGCGCAAGCGACCGCAAGGCCGGAGGCAGTCGCGGTAGAGTACGCGCAGACGCGGCTCAGCTACGCCGAGTTGAATCAGCGTGCCAACCAGCTTGCACACGCCTTGCTGCAATTGGGCGTTCGTCCGGACGATCGGGTGGCGTTGTGCATGGCGCGCGGATGCGACCTGCTGGTCGGCATACTCGGCATCCTCAAGTCTGGCGCAGCCTATGTGCCACTGGATCCTGTGTCGCCGCCAGACCGCTTGGCCTTCACCTTGTCCGATAGCACACCGGTGGCACTGGTGACTGATGTGCAGTCCAACGGGGTGATTCGGCAGGTCGATTGCCCGGTGCTGTGTATCGACGCACCCAAGTCGAATCCGCTGGCAGCCCAGCCCGTCCACAACCCAACGATCGCCGGGCTCAGGCCGGAGCACTTGGCCTATGTCATCTATACCTCGGGCTCCAGTGGCAGGCCAAAGGGCGTGCTGGTGGAGCATCGTCAGGTGACACGCCTGTTCACCGCGACGCATGCCTGGTTCGATTTCAATGCGCACGATACCTGGGCGCTATTCCATTCCTTTGCATTCGATTTCTCCGTCTGGGAAATCTGGGGCGCCTTGTTGCATGGCGGACGCTTGCTGGTGGTGCCGCAATACATTACGCGTTCGCCACATGAGTGCTTCGCCTTGCTTTGTCATTCCGGGGTCACGGTACTCAACCAGACCCCCAGTGCATTTCGCCAGCTGATCGCGGCACAGGCCGGACACATGCAGGCGCACTGCCTGCGTGTAGTGATCTTCGGTGGCGAAGCGCTGGACCCGGGCATGCTCAAACCCTGGTATGACAGGCCGCATAACACTGCGACCCAGCTGGTTAACATGTACGGAATCACCGAGACGACCGTGCATGTCACCTATTGCCCGTTGTCACCGGCAGATGCGCACCAGAAAGAGGGAAGCCCGATCGGGCGACGCATTCCAGACCTGCGGCTCTACGTGCTGGATGCGCAGCGGCAACCGGTAGCGATCGGCGTGATGGGCGAACTTTATGTCGGCGGGGCGGGCGTTGCGCGTGGGTACTTGAATCGACCGGCGCTGACCGCCGAGCGGTTCATCGACGATCCGTTTCATCCAGGCGGCAGGCTCTATAAAAGCGGCGATCTTGCCCGTTGGTTGCCCGATGGCAATCTTGAGTACCTGGGGCGTAACGACGAACAGGTCAAGATTCGCGGGTTTCGGATCGAGCTGGGAGAAATCCAGGTCCGACTTGCCGAACATCCCGCGATCCGTGATGCCATTGTCGTGGCACTGACAGATGATCGGGGCGACAAGTACCTGGTCGCTTACGCGATCGCCACCGATCCGCTAGCTGTGCCAACGGCAGCGACGTTGCGCCAGTATCTGCTCAGCGTGCTGGCGGACTACATGGTGCCAAGTGCCTTCGTCATGCTGGAGAGCTGGCCGCTGACCCTCAATGGCAAGCTCGATCGTCAGGCACTGCCTGCACCGGGGGCGCACGCGCGCGCGCGCCAGGACTATGAAGCGCCTCTAGGATCTGTGGAGCAGTTGCTGGCGGAGTTGTGGGCGGATGTATTGCAGGTAGAGAAGGTTGGCCGGCACGACAACTTCTTCGCGTTGGGTGGTCACTCCTTGCTTGCGGTGACGCTGATCGAGCGCATGCGACGGCATGGTCTTGGTACCGATGTTCGCGTGCTATTTGGGCAGCCCACCATTGCGGCCATTGCGGCGGTAGTGGGCGATAGCGATGAAGTTACGGTGCCGCAGAACCTCATTCATCTGCCCTGCGACCGCATTACCCCAGCGCTGTTGCCATTGGTGCAGTTGTCGCAAGCGGCGATCGATCAGATCGTGGCAGCGGTTCCCGGTGGAGCACGCAATGTGCAGGACATCTATCCGCTGGCGCCGCTGCAGGAGGGCATTCTCTATCATCACCTCGCTGCCGAGGTAGGCGACCCGTATCTACTGCAATCACAGTTCAGGTTTGCCAATCGGGATCGATTAGATGCCTTTGTCCACGCGTTACAAAAGGTGATCGATCGTCACGACATCCTGCGGACTGCGGTGTTTTGGGAGGGTCTCGATCAGCCGGTGCAGGTTGTCCTGCGCGAGGCAGGGCTGGTGGTGGAGGAGATCGCACTCGATTCGGAGCAAGGTGACATCATAGACCAGTTACTCGCCCGTTTTGAGGCGCGCGATTACCGCCTGGCGTTGAGTCGTGCGCCTTTGCTGCGCCTTGTCGTTGCCGAAGATGCCGCTCAGCAGCAAATGGTGGGAACGCTGCTGTTTCATCACATCGCACTGGATCATCTGGCACTGGATGTCGTACGCGAAGAGATGCAGGCACTCTTGTCCGGAGCAGGACATGTGCTACCTGCCGCACTCCCGTACCGCAACTATGTGGCGCAGGTACGTCTGGGCGCGGGTCAGAAGGCACATGCGGCGTTTTTTACCCAGATGCTCGGTGATGTCGAAGAGCCAACGTTGCCATTTGCATTGCCGGATGTGCAGGGGGATGGATCGACGATCGAGCAGGCCGAGTTGAGCTTGACTCCAGCGCTGAGTGCGGGCTTGCGCGTACAGGCCAGGAAAGCCGGGGTCAGCGTTGCGAGCTTGCATCATCTTGCCTACGCATGTGTGTTGGGTGCGCTGTCCGGGCGTGATGATGTCGTGTTCGGTACGGTGTTGCTTGGACGCATGCGCGCTGGCATGGGGGCCGACCGGGTGCTGGGCATGTTCATCAATACCCTGCCTCTGCGAGCGAAGCTGGCCGACATCGGCGTGCAGTCGGCACTGGTCCAGATACACGCAAGCCTGAGCGCGCTGCTGGCGCATGAGCACGCGTCCTTGGCACTTGCACAGCGTTGCAGTCGCATTGAAGCACCAACGCCGCTGTTCAGTGCCTTGCTCAATTATCGGCATACGACAGCGAGCGATCAGACACATGCCGAAGTCCAGGCATGGGATGGGATCACTCTCCTCAAAAGTGAGGAGCGCAGCAATTATCCGACCGTGCTGAGCGTGGACGATCTTGGCAAGGCGTTTCATCTCACCGCGCAGGTCGCAGCTGCGGGCGCCGCCCAGCGCCTGTGCACTTACATGCAGAGCGCGCTGGCGCACCTGGTGGAGGCCCTGGAGCAGGCCCCGGAGCTTCCGTTAAGCCAGTT
>NZ_MDEC01000058.1 GCF_002939785.1 Xanthomonas codiaei | reverse complement strand
CATCGGAGACGTCGGTCGGATAAGGGCGTGGTGGCTTCATCCGCATACGATAGCCGCGAAAGCCTCAAGTTCATAACACGCTCTAGATCAATGCCGTTGCGCTCGAGTATTTCTTCTTTCAATCCCAGACGTCGTATATTCAGAATCATCGGCTGTTCTGGCTCGCCGGGCTTTGGCTTGTTGTATTGCCGCTCATAGATGGCGGCCGTGGCCACCACCCATGGCCCGTAGTGGTTGGTGTAGTCGGACTGGCCTGCATGTCCGATACGCGTGTTCGCGGCAGGCTTGTCGAAGAAGTTAGCACCCATCGCTTCGACGTTAGCCGTAGTTGCGGGCATTGTCATGTCTGCGTTCAAAGTGAGGTTGGGCTTAAGCGCGTAATTGAATTGCGGCATACCGCCGGTGCGATCGATGAAGTCATGTACACGGCCTGGTGCCTCCCGATAGATATCCTCCAGAGAGGCATGCGGATTTGATTTCCGCACTCTGCTAACGACTGCATTCCAGCCTGCGATTTCCGCGCTAGCTTCATCTGCTCGATTGCTTGATAACACCTTTTCCGCGGCGTCGGAATAATCGTGCGTCGTTTGGGCTACCTGCTTCGCTGCGGTTTTAAATTCCTCACGTGAAGCAGCCGCGGCCGGACTGTACATACCATGTTGCAGTTCGTGACCTAACACAAACGTCATGTCACCAGAGTCGAGCGACCTTCCGCCAGGCCCAGTCGATAGCTTGGCTAGAGGTAGCCGTATGGAATGGTCACCGGGCGTGAAGGTTCCGCCAGCATTCGGGTCGGTGAGTGGCTTCAGACTGAGAACGCGCTGCTTTGCAACTGCGTCATTGAATTGATCAAGCAGTACAGGCGAGGCACTAAGCAGACCCTGCAAATTGGCGATGTGATCCGAGGTCACGCCTGGATGGCGTCCGAACTCATCAATCATGGCTTGCGCCTGTGGACTCAAGGGCATGACCGTTCCTCGGCTTAACGAATGTAGATCCATTCCACGCAGTGGTGCTCCACGCGCTCTTGGGGCGCGTCGGCCTCACCTCGAGGAAATACCTCAATGCGCATGCCCGGGCGATTGAAGAAGTCACTCATCCATCGCCCGTCTTCCACCACGTTTCGCTGGCGCGTAAAGCCAATGGCTTCCAGCCTCTTAGTGAATGTATCGAAATCCAACTCGCAGATCTCCGTCATGGAAGGAGAGGCGCCCGCTTGTGCTGGATTGAAGGTGAACTCGAACCAGCGCCCCGCAGTCGGCGTCTGGTCCATACCGAAGCTGTAACCCCATTCAGTGGTAAGCGGAGCACTGGCGCCGTAACGCCTGTGGTCTTTTTCCGCGTGCGTGACCGGGACACCCATTTTGGACCGCAGGTAGTCCGGAGTGAGGTCGTCAAGCTTCTGGATTCCTTCGATCAGCGCAAGCACGCGAGTGAGTGCATCTTTCGCCGTGCCTATCGGCGCGCCGGGTTGGCTATCTTGAGAGGCAGCAGCAGAATTGGGAGGCGAACTCATAGCAGATGTCTCCGTGAACGTCGCCGGGACTGGGGGGGCGCATGCGCCCAGGGCGAAGGTGGCAAGCAAAGCGTAGAGAGGGCGCGCGATCATGAAGCGTCCGTTGTGCGCTGGTGTGGCTGCGACGCTAGTGGCATCCGGTAGGGAGGTCAATCGCAAGGTCTCTGGCAGCCGCAGCCTCATCGCCGCACGCTACGCGCCTTGGCCGGCATCTCCACCGGCGGCAACACCTCCATCAACAACTGCCCCGCGCTGGCGGTGATGCGCAGCTTGGTGCCAATGGCAAAGCCCAGTTGCTCCAGCCATAGGCCGCTGAGACGGACGTGGGGTACGTGCTGGTTGCCGGCGCCCGCGGCAATGAGGTAGCTGACGGCGGATTGGCGCGCTTGGCGTGTGGGCTTCACCCTGCTTTGTTGAACCTCAGCGCGTCATCGACGAACCAACCTGGCTGACGGCTTGCTGCGACTGCTCCAGCGCCTGCTGCTGTTCGCGCGCCTGGGCCTGAGTCTGGTTGATTGCCTGCAGGCGATCGAACGACTGGGTCTCTGGTGTCTGCACGGCGTCAACGGTTGGCATATGGGCACGCTGGTGAGCCGGGTCGTTGAGGGCGCCCTGCACGACGAAGACCTTCTCGCCGCCCGCCAGCTGAGCCGTTGGGTTGTTGAGCACCACATGATCCACCCGCGACAGTCCTTCCTCTTTTGCCAGTGCCAGCAGGCTGGCTGTCATGCGCTGGCTTGCCCCATCCCACTCTTTGCCGTGCTGGGCGTCGAGCTGCATCACACCATCTTTGATCTGCTGGTACAGCGCGTGGTCTGCATGGCCTGGCTGTGAGGGCAACAACGCGGTCCTCGGTGAGGCCGGATGTGATTCAGGGGCAAGTCCACCCTGCGTCACATCAGAAGTAGTGATGTCGCCAATGGCCCCGGGCTCTGGCCGCCCCTGTTTAAGCTTCCAGGGAACGATGTGTTTGTCGTAATAATCACCATAATATTGCTCGTACGTCTTACTTGGAGCAACCGAAGGTTGTTCCGTCTTGAAGACCTGGGCAATCTGGTTCAATGCAGCATCGCGTGTGATGCGGCCTGCCATTTGCTGATCTGCAATTGCCTCGTACTGCTGCGGTCTCGTGCCACTTCCAGAGATACCGATATCTGGCCCCTGGTGATTCAGAATCTCACGTCGAACGAGTGCGTTGCTGAGCGTTGCAGCGGCCTCGCCTCGCAACATATTGTTCACGTAAGCTTGCTTGGAAGAATAATCTTTAGGTTCGGCGAACCCATGGTGTCCAATCTCATGCGATAGTGATCTTGCGATCCGTTCGCCTTTGCCAGTTGCGTTCTGGTCAATCACGACTTTCTTACCTGGTTCCAGGTAAGTACCTCCACCCGCGCTACCCCAATCAACGCCTATGCCATCTTGCTTGAACTGAGAAAGGCCTGCTTGAAGTGTGGGCGAAGAGTTAATTAAAGGCGCTAATGCTGGATCCTTCAGCGGAGAAGCGGGTAGCGCACCATTGGTTGGTGAACCCATCTGTTTTTGCTGCGGGAGTTTTTGTTCTTCATTAATTTCCATCATGCATTTCCCTTGCTTGACTCATCAAACTTATCTCAAAGTTTGCTGATCGAAATATAGCTCAGGTGTGACTGGTCTTCCGTCAAACCAAAGATGACCTTGGTTCCTTTAACTGCCATCTCCCAATAGGCTCTGGAATCTCGCGCATCTGGTCGAGGCGGATAAGGAACAGCATCGGCCCAGGGAGCTTCCACAAAAATCGGGCCAGGTGGCGAGAAATCGATAACCAACTTCCCGCGCGATGGATCATCTGTCGCATTAATGAACTCAACACGCTGCACCTTTTCACCTGCCAGCATGCCCTGCTCGCTTACCCGAAGCTCCCTTTCTCCGTCTAGGTGCCGTGGTCCAAATTGAGCTTGGAGCTGAGTACTAACGGCGGCGACATCCTGGAAGTCTGTTGCGATCAAACGATCCACATCTTGCTTGAGGCGTTCCGTCACGTCTTTGCTCCTGGTTTCAGTGGAGGGCTTTGCGGCCGCTATGGCTAACTGATCGCGTGGAGTACTCGGGGCACATCCCGCATGAAAGGTGCATAGTGCCAGCAACGCACTCGGTAGCAACGTTGCCCGAGGAAGGATATTACGTCCTTGGTTAACTTGCCGGCCATGGGATTTCCCAAGATGAAAGGGCATATCTCTAGATCCTGCGCTAAGAGTGTCGCTGAATCTAACACGTCAGTAACCTCGCATCGGGCGGCGGCAGCGCTTACCTCACGCGGTTCTGCGTTTGCAAGATCGGCAAGCGGCGTACAGGCTTCACCTGAATGCGGCGGATGGCGCTCAGCGACGCGCCCTAAGTTGCCTTGCAGGGACCTCCACTACCGGCAACACCTCCATCAGCAGTTGCCCTTCGCTGGCGGTGATGCGCAGCTTGGTGCCGATGGCAAAGCCCAGTTGTTCCAGCCATAGGCCGCTGAGGCGGACGTGTGGCACGTGCTGGTCGCCACCATGGTCGTGGGCGCCGGGGTAATGGGTGTAGCTGACGGTGCATTGGCGGGGGCGGCGGGCGCGGCGGGGTGCGCGTAGCGTGCCGGGGCCTTGCGGGGAGGCGTCCGGGTCGGGCGGCAGCATCGGTGGCAGCTTGGTGCGGTCGGGTTCCACAACCACCCACTGCACCCGCTTGGGCGGCGTGGGGCGCGTACGCGTGGGCCGTGCGCTGGCAAATGCCGTGGGTGGGCGGCGGCGGGTCATGGCGCCTCCGGCTGGTGGCGGGTAGTGCTGGGTGCAGCGACGCACTGCTGCAACGCCACGTCGATGCGTGCAGAAAGGCGATGCAAGGCCTGCGACAACACGCCGGGCTGGTTGAGCAACTGCTGCGCAAGATCGTCGCTGGCCTGCTCAACGGCCGCGCGTACGGCCAGCCGGCACGGCGCTTCGCCTACCTCGCTCAGCAAGCTATGGGCGGAAGCTGGCAACANGGTAGACATGGCAACGCCCTCCTGGAACAACCCAAGAACCGCCGCCAACGGCGACGGGATGTCGGGAGGTTCGAAACCGCACGTAGCCGGCGGGCATATTCCCCTTGCGGGTATTGTATTAGCCGCCCTCCCGACGCAGGCATTGCGTCGGCTTGTACCTGCAGGATGCAGGCACAAAAAACCCACCGGTTTGACGGAGGTGGGTACCGCTACGTGAGGAGTTTCGACGCTCCTTGGGCCTAGATTGCAAGTACACGGTCTGGCGTGTCAAGACACGCTGGCGGGTCTCGCGCGGCTGTGTGCGCCGCTGGCGCAGCTCCATACGGGCCACGCAAGCCGAGCGCCGTCGCCTGATAAGTGCACCTAACCCTCAGGTATCTACACCAACTGCTAGCCAGCATCCGCCTTCATCTACAGCAGCAACGCGCCCTGGGCCACGACACATTCCGCGTGATGGTCGAAGCCAAGACCCTCCGCTTTGCGGGCGTCAGGCCGTCCATCGGCCACGCAAGCCGAGCCTCATCGACTGATAAGTTAAACTGACCCCGTTTCTCCCCCGGTGATGTTCGGCGAAGACCGCGTCCCATTGAACGCGCTATGAAAATTCCGGTTACGATGTTGGTTTGACAGACCCGCGCCCGGCACCGAAGGCGCGCAGTTAACTGACTTGTCAAGCCTCATCAGCTACCAATTTACCACTATATTTTTCCGCTGCATCCAGTACTGCCGTAAGAGCGTTAGCTGGATTAGCCCTTCCATGTATTTTTTTCATTAACTCCCGGCACACATAGTGTCTAGATGGTAAATCTTCATTTTTGATATTTTTCAAACCGTCAGCAGAACACGTTGCTAAGATGGATTGCATGTTATCAACCATTTCAGCGTGCGACAACTCAAGATCAGATGGGAGCCTTTCAAATTCTTTAGCTTCGATAATCTCTTCAATCACGGTACTTTTCCACACAGTGCCAACTTGAGGGTCCTGCTCACCATTTACGGCCACTCGGCCTACATAAATTCCTGCAAGAATCGCTACATCTTGGCGGAATTGATAAGTTGAGCCAAGAATTTCAACTCGGCCATTAGGGCTGTAGTACAAAACGGGCGATCCTGACATGCCACTTTTAGACGCGCTATCAACTAAAAATTTTGGCTCTCTATTCCAGCCATCTCGCACCGATGAAGCAATCGTTGCACGCTTCCACACTGGCTGCGCGTAATAATCCTGAATATTATGAGGATACCCTGATATAAATAGCTCCTCTGTGACTTCAACGGCATTAAGCCACTTGGTAATAACTTCAGAGTTTGGAACAAGGTACTTTTGTATAGGGCATATTTCAGTCGCCCCCGCTCCCGACACCTCCATAATAGGAGAAAAACCAACCTCTCTTTTCTCTCCAGTTGACAGATGTAATTCAGATAGGAAAGTAGATCTTGGGTCAAAAGGAATCACAGCCACGTCTACGCGAGGCCAGTTTTCTGGGTGTATGTAGAACAGAGATTTTTCTTCATCGACTAATGGGATCGTTATAGAGTGACGTGTTGCTATACCAATACCTGGAATACTAACGACCAAATTCACAACCACGTTATCAGGGATCGCCAAATTATTTGAAAGAGGCTTTAGTGTTTCCGAATGCCGACCAGCAAGGTTGTGCCAAGCTGTAACAATATAAAAATCTGAGCCGTTTTTATAAATAACACCAGTACCAATAGATAAATCAATTTTCTGATATCGCATCGTTAAATGAACTACAGAGTTGCTTACAGATGCCATGAAAAATCCTTTGAGAATGGCCTGATCAACGCGACCGGAGAATGAAGTAAGACACATAGATTGCGCTGGCCGCGCTTAGATCTTCGGTTTTTGGCTATTTTCGGCGTATCGCTCCGATTACGGGCGCTCCTACCCCGCAGCAGGCATTAACTCTCTGCGCTTCAGCCACAAAAGAACGGTCCAGTTGCACTTCTTCCACAGACGCATACCCCGGAAAGACCCTTAATTATAATCGGCCAGGCATTTATCTAGTGCCTCAGTGGCGTCCTTTGCGTCACGAATGGCACCATGAAAAATCTGGGCCGCAGCATAGCGATAGTGCCGTGTCTGATCAGCCGGCTTATCGCCATCCATCGAAATTGCGACCATGACTAGTACGCCGTCACTTATCCGCATCTCCACTGCGTGCCTCAAAGCAAGGCCCAGCTCAGAGCAAATCTTTGTGCTCTTCTTTTCCCATGCACCGGGCGCAACAACAAGTCCTGCAATGCGCTTCTGGAGCGCGCCTGATGCCTGCTCAGCGGCCTGCTTGTAGGCGTCCATATTTTTGGCTACACCATCGTAGTCGATCTTGCCTTGGCCGTGTACTGAAAATGCAGCCAGGAGCAAGAGAACCCCTGCAAATCCCTTCATGTGCTTCGCCTTCCGTAGTAAGCCGAAAGGATATCTCAAGGGCTCCCCGCTTCGAAATAATAGTTCCAGGTTTACTTCCACCACAGCCAAGCCGTCGCCAAACCATCGCGCCCATACCGCCACGCGGCAGGCATGGGCGCCACATGCTGGACCTAGAACTTGTAGGTCAGCCCCAGATACGCCAGCCGGCCTGCGTAGCCGCCGGTATAGAAGCGCGCACGGGTGTCCTCGCCCAGGTGCGAGCGGGACTCCTGCTTGGTCAGGTTCAGCACCGAGGCAGTGAGGCTGAGCGCCGGGGTGATGTTGTAGGCCGCGTTGACATCGATCTGGTAGTACGGCTCCTCGAAGACGTTCAACCCGTTGACCAGGCCTTGCACCAGCTCACCGCGACGGTTGTACGAGGCGCGCAGCAGCAGGCTGTCGGTCTCGTAGAACACGGTGAGGTTGGTCTGGTTCCTGGCGCTGCCCGGCATGGAGGTCTTGCCGGCCTCGGTCCCGTCTTCCAACCGCACCGCGGCCTTGCTGGCATCGTTGTAGGTGTAGTTGAACTGCATACCAAGACCGAATGGCAGCGTGTGCTGCGCGTAGAGCTCCACGCTTTGCGAAACTGCGTCCTGGCCGCCGGCCTGGGTGCTGTAGCTCTGAAACCTCAGGGTCAGGTCGACTTCCTTAAGTGAATCTGAGCCCGTTCTTTTGAGTGACCGCTTAGGGTCGGGAGCTGCCCTAGCCCCGATAAACATCTCTAATTCTAATGTTGGATAGCAGTTCCCCTACCTACCGAGAAGCCCCGTAGCGGAGCGTCGATCGGCCCACCGAGCGCTAGCAGACGCTCCATTGCGTGGTCGTCGCCGGTACGGCGAGAGCCAGCATCCGATCGGCAAGGGCCCGGACCGGGCGATGCCGCCCGGGCAGTGGCGTTACCTGCTGGTCGGCGAGAAATTCTGAGCTCCGCGCGTCTTTCGCCACTGGATCCACGCGATCGCGGCGACGAAGAAGACGCTGCACAGGTAACTGCCTTCCGGCCCTTCCGCGCCACCGGTCAGAGCGTCGAGGCCTTGCGGGCGCAGCGCCACCAGCAGCGCCGGCAAGTGCGCATCCATGCCGGTGACGGGCAGTTCGAAGCCGGTCGCGAGCAACCAGTTCCACCCCGCGTGCCAGCCCATCACGCCCCAGATATTGCCGGTCCGCAGCGCCCAGGCGCAGGCGAACAGCGAGAACAGGAACATGCCGAGCATGACCCGGGGCGGCTGGTGCGGACTGAAATGCAGGACGCAGAAAACGAGCGACACCAGCAGCACTGCCACCGCGACATTGGTCTTGCGCGCCACCACCGACAGCATCCAGCCGCGGAAGATGACTTCCTCCACGCTCGCCTGGAACATGAAACTCAATAGCAGCAGACCGATGTGCAGCAGACTGACGGGCGACCGCCAGGCCTGCCCCAGGCCCGCCGCCTGCATGCCGCCAGCCATCCAGATCGCGACTACGACCAGCGCGATCGTGCCGAATCCAACGGCCAGTCCGCGCAGGAAGGTTTTCAGCGGCGCCGGACCGGTCAGCCCGATACTCCCCAGCGAGCGCCCTTCGACGAAGCGTACCCAGGCGAGCACGGCCGCCAGCGTCGGCGCGAAGCCGATCCAAAGCAGCGCATACAAGCCAGCGAGGCCGATCGGATCGCCGCGCGGCGTCGACCAATGCTGCGACTGCATCCACCCATCCAGCGCGATCACCGGTACCGCGTTGAACAGGATCATCAGGATCGGCGTCAGCCAGGCCCAGGGCAGCCAGCCGCGGGCCGGATCGGGCGAATACAGGGCAACGGGGGTCATGCGGGGCTCCAGGTCGACGTGATCGCCGCTGCAAGTTGCCATCCGCGCGGAGGCGTGGCTACCTGTTTGTGACCAAGCCACAGAAGCTGCCGATGAATCACCCGGATCGCCGACGAAACGGAACTAACGGTTCCAGGTCCACTTCTTTTACGGCAGGCCGCGTGGCGGTACGGGTGCGATTGTTTGGCGACGGCTGGGCTGCAATGGAAATGAACCTGGAACCGTTATTTCCAGCGGCCGTCCTCGACGATGTTGCGCTCGCGCGTGAATCCCATTTGTTCCAGCTGCTGGGTAAAGCGGTCGAAGTCCAGGCCGCAGATCTCGGTCATCGGGGGCGATGCGCCAGCCACATTGCGATCAAAACGAAGTTCGAACCAGCGTCCATCGAGCTTGGTTTCATCGACTCCAAATCCATAACTCCAATCCTTAGAGCGTGTTATGAACTTGAGGCTTTCGCGGCTATCGTAAGCGGATGAAGCCACCACGCCCTTATCCGACCGACGTCTCCGATGA
>NZ_MDEC01000057.1 GCF_002939785.1 Xanthomonas codiaei | reverse complement strand
GCGTATGCCCAACAACTGGCAAACGCCGCTATCATCAACCCTGGATTCTAAACCCGGCCGCTACTCAGGACGGGGGGACGTCGGCACCGCCCAGAGATCAGACGCGAGGCACCCGCCCCAGGTAGCGGACAGGTTCAAGGCCCACTGGTGTTGATTTGTGGGCATTCATCACGCATCAGTATGCAAACGACTCAAGATAGATAGGCGTTTTGGTTTCACTTTCTGGCTGGATCAGCCGCTATTGCATACTACGAGCAGGCGCTCAAGCGACCACCCGCTTTGCCGCATAGTTCATTGCCGTCGTCTGCGCGGGAAACCCACGGCAGACGGCGACTGTGCGCAAGCCAATCTCGCACCCGTGCAACGTTATGGCCCATCATCGTCCAACCCGTCAGGCTCGAATAGCTTTTCTGTTTGAGCTCCTGACCAGAGCGTGCGCAAGGCCTAACAATATCTAGCTAGAACAACCCATTGCTGTTGGCTGGCATATCAGGCATCTGCATCATACCGTCCCAGTGTTCAGCAAGCCTGTCGCCCTCAAGACGATAGATGTCGATGAAGCGCCACTCCTTCCCTTCCATTTCGTATCGTGAATGGAGGATCACGACATCATCTTCGGACAGAACATGCTTGAACTGAATTTTCTGCTTCTGGACGCCCTTTGAAATTAGTGACCTTACCAATGCTTTAACACCGTCAGGACCATCTGCAATTGTCGGATTGTGCTGAATAAAGTCTGGCGTCATGCAGTCATCCATTGCCGAATCGTCCAGGTCTCCGAAAATACGTTGATAAGCGCGTGTTGCGATCAGCTTATTCTTCTCGCTCATGGCAGAAGCCTCTATCTAGACTAGCTTTATGGCTGAATTTGGATCACAAACAGATGCGTGTGGGCGGAATTCCTATCTGCCCCAAAACGCATCCTCTTGCTCGGGATCTCCAGAAAATAGCCAAACCTCAACGATTTTCCCCTCAACGATGCGCAGTAGGTCGATACCTCGTTGCGCCAGCTTGAAGTCTTCGCGCTGGCCGGAAAAATCAATTTCAACTGCGACGAGATCGCTATTAGCGAGATAGTTGTGTACCTTGGTAATGGCGAAGGTGCCCATTGATGCCTCCATCATGCCGCCGATCATTGCGCCAACTTCGGCAATCCCGTTTTTTGTGCCGGAAAATTGATGGTTGCCTGGCTGGTGCCAGACAACAGCAGGATGGACGAGGCTGCCGAACGCAGCTTGATCACCGGTCTGGATGGCCTGGATATAGGCCTTGGCAGTGGCGAGGTTTTGCATGTGTGAGTCCTTGTGAGTTGGTCTTTGGATGGGTCGTCGGGATGTCCCGATCTGCTGGTAAGTGATAATTTAGGGGTGCAATCCACCCATATCCCGATGAATTAGTGCGTTTTTGTGATAAAAAACGGACACTTTGACACGCAGGCATCCGATGACACACAAAGGGTTGGATATCACCCCGCTTGGCTACGCCCCGTCTGGTCGCGAGCTAGATGTAGAGGTTGTGGCCTTCGCCGATATTGTTGGGCGTTCACCCATTGAGAAAGTTAGAGCGACTCATCGCTACGACTTCCACATGCTTGTTCTTGTGACCGACGGGACGTGTCTGCAGCTGATCGACTTCGAACCCGTTCCCTGTGCTTCGGGATCTATCCTTGTCGTGAGGCCGGGCCAGGTGCACAGCTTCGGAGACCACACTGAGTGGAACGGTTGGCTGGTGTTCTTTCGCTCGGAGTTCTTGCCGGCTATCTCTGATGTGCCGAGCAATCTCATACCATCGCGAATGCTTGAGCGCATGCCGGCCCATCGTGTCGTCGGCGCCGAAGACTTTGCCCTAATGAAAGATGCAATCATCGTGATGAGCAACGATTCAAAATGCGATGCCTCAACCGAGTTAGTGCATACACTTTTAAGGTTTCAGCTCTGCATGCTCATTTTACGTCTGTACATTGTGGATTCGCAGCAGAGTGTCCAGGTATCCTTCCGCAGCCCCACCTTGAGGCGTTTCGCCAAATTCAATGAGTTGCTTCAGACGAGGGTTGCAAGTTGGCACGCAGTGAGCCTTTACGCTAACGCGCTTGGGTGCTCAGAGAAAAGCCTGAATCGTGCAACGAAGGACGCGGTCGGCTTGAGTGCCAAGGAAGTCATCGTGCAACGTCTCATCCTTGAGGCCAAGCGGCTCCTCGCGCATACCGATTGGCCCATCTATCGTGTTGCCGATAGACTAGGCTTCGAGGAGTCCACAAATTTTGCCAAGTTCTTCAGACATTACGCTGAACAAGGGCCGGCGGAGTTTCGCTCTGCACATCGCTGAGACGTTTTATTCGACGAACGATTGCCCCCCCCCCTGCTCCGGGATCTTGCCCCGCACAAGCACTTATAAGTCGGGGGCGGTAAGGATGGTCCAGTCAATGGCACCCAAGAAAGCGCCACGCGCTTTGCAGTGAAAAGTGGCGTTCGACTTGTCGGATATTGCGTCATTCAAATTGGCTCGGATCTCAGGGCAGGCGCGCCGGGCGAATCGCCTACGACGCCGGCTCGACAGGTGCATGAAAGCGCGGTGCGCGCTCGAAATCCGCGCGCGTAAACGGGCGGTCGCGGAACAGGTAACCGTAGTAGAACGTGCGCAACTGCTGATGGTAGGCGCGGATGCGGTCCTGATAGGCCAGTTGTGCACGCAGGTCGGTCTGCGCCAGCCGCGTCAACGCGGCCTGCAGCGCCACCGGCGGCAACACCATGGCGGCACGCTGCGCGAGCGCTTCGCGACGCACCAGCCCCTGCCGGTACGCGGCCACCTGCGTGGCCACCTGCTGGTCGCCGTTTTCATGGAAGGCGAGATACCACTTGTAGTGGAAGGCGTCGGTCAACGGCGCTGAATCGGCCCACTGCGGATTGCGCGCGTAGAAGCGCTGCATGGTGGCCTGGCGCGGAATATCCCAGGCATGGTTGACCGCCTCGCGCTGCAATCGTGCAATCTCGGTGCCCTGGGTGACCTGCACGGCCTCGTTGATCGCCACATGCGCCAGGGCCGGTGCCACTAGGGCCAGCAGCACCCAGCAGGTGGCCAGTGCCGTGGCATGCGCGGCAGGCCGCCAGCGCAGGCGGCCCACCACCACCGCCAGCAGTACCCAGAACAGCAGGTACGCGCAGGTCAGCGCCAGCACGGCCAGTTGCTGCAGCAGCGGTACGCCGTTGACGCTGGCGGCAATGACGAACGGCACGGCCAGGCACAGCAGTACCGCCAATGCACGCACCGTCACCCGTCGCATCCACACCCTGGCGCCGGCACCCGGCAGGGCCGCCAGCATGCGCGCGCGCCCGGCTTCGCGCTCTCCGGAGCGCAGGTCGAACAGCAGCGCAATCACGAACAGCGGCAGCAGGAACACCAGCACGAACGCGTAGTCGAAGCGGCCGGCCAGCGCCAGCTCCGGGTTGTAACTGTCGCCATCGTAGATCTGCGCCTCCAGCCCCAGCGCGCGCACGCGCAGGATGTACGGCGCCACATCGCGCATGCCCACCGCAGCAAATGCCAGCGGCGCGGGCGCATCCCAGGTCGGGTGAAAACTGTAGTAGGCCGCGCTGCCGGCATCGTTGCTGCGCGCGACATAGGCGGCCACCGCCGCAGTGTCTTCCTGCTGCAGCGCTGCAATGCGTGCGATATTGGCGCGCTGCGCAGCGATGACGTGCTGCCCGGACAGCAGGCTGCACACGGTCAGCAGCGCAAGCAGCACCAGGCCGGCCGCTGCTGCGCGCGCGCGCAGCAGCAACAGCAGTTCGTATTTCCACAGCAGCATCAGCGCGTCACTCCCACACGTCGGCCGGCGACGACCAGCATGCACAGCCCCGCCAGCAACCAGGCCCCGATCAGTCCCAGCGGGATGCGCGCCGCGCCGATCACCTCATCAGTGGACGCCGGCACGAACGCGAATACCGGAATCGCATGCCAGTGCGCTGCGGAAATGCGCTTGCGCCGGTCGGCACCGGCATCCTGCGCGGTGTCGTCGGCCATGCGCACCGCATCGGCCTGCAACTGGTTGAGCTGTTGCACCAGCGTGTAGCGATAGCGCTCGGCCTGCGCCAGAAAGTGCTCGTGCGCGCGCAGATCGGTGCGTGCCAAAGCCATCGACACCTCGCGCAGCGCCACCGTCGGGCTCAGCACCGCGAAGCTGCGCACCAGCAGGTTCTGGTCCTGCTGGATGCGGGCATCGCGCGCGGCGTAGCGTTCGAACAGGCTGGCGCTGAGCCGCTCACCTTCCAGTGCGAGCAGGCCCTTGTAATTGACCGGCAGATCTTCCACGCGCTGGACACCGTAGCGGCGCAGTACCTGCTGCTTGAACTGCGCAAAGTGCGGGTCATCCGGGTTATGGCTGTCGCCGAGCGTGCGCAGATCGCGCTGGATGGCCACATCGGTTTCCAGCCGCGTGGGCAGCCGGTACGCCGCGCTGGCCACATCCGGTGCCACCCGCGGCACCAGCACGGCCAGCCACACCCACAGCGCCAGCGCCACCAGCAGCGCATCGCGCCCGCGCCGGCACAGCATCGAGACCGCCAGCACCAACGCGCACCACACCAGCAGATACGCCGCATACGCCAGCACCAGCAGCGCCACCGGCCCGGCCTGGCCGGGCACCAGGGCAATCGGTATCAGGCCGACCAGCGCCGGCAGCAGGCATGCCCCGGCCACCGCAGCCAATGCCAGATATTTGCCGCCAAGCAGTTGCCGGCGCGTGGCGCCCTGCAACAGCAACACGCGCAGCGTTCCGGCGTCCTGTTCGCGCGCGACCGCGCCATAGCCCAGGAACACCAGCAGCAACGGCGCCAGTACCTGCAACACGAACGCCGGGGTCAGTTGGCCGAACCGCACCAGCAACGAGCTCTGACGCACGTCGCCGAAGTTGGCGGTGTTCTGGCGATGGCCTTCCAGGAACATGCTGTTGCCGGTGAACGCATCCACGCCCGCATCGAAGGCGGCCAGCGCCGGCAACGGGCGATAGATGAAGTGGCCGTAATGCACCACGCGATGCGGATGCCGGTCCGGCTGGGCCTCGAAGGCCTGCTGCGCGGCCTGTTGCTGACGCGCGCGGAACTCGGTGACCTGGCGCTGGTGATGCGCGGCAGTCAGCGTGGCCGCCAGCGTCAGTAGCATCAGCAACACCACGCCGATGGCGGCGGAGCGATTGCGTGCCATGAAGCGCAGCTCTTCGCGGGCGACCAACCACACAGCCCTCATGCGCGGCGGCTCATGCAGCGTGATCCTGCGGACGCGCAAAGCGCGCATGCAGGGAGCGCACATCGAACCCGCTGTCGCCGGCGCCGATGTGTTCGGCAATGCAACCGTCTTCGAGAAAACCGATGCGGTCTGCAACGTCGACCGCGCCGAGCAGATCGTGCGTGACCATCAACACCGCACCGCCACGTTCGCGCACGCCGCCGACCAGGCGGTTGAAGTCGGCAATGGCGCGCGGATCCAGCCCGGAGGTGGGCTCATCCAGCAGCAGCACCGGCACCTGGCGCAGGCTGGCGACGGCGATGGCCACCTTCTGGCGCATGCCCTTGGAGAACCCGGCCAGGCGTTGCGTCCAGGCCTCGCGCTGCAGACCAGCGGCGGCAAATGCCTGGCCGATCGCGGCATGGGCGCAGCGCTGCCCGGCCAGCGCGAGCAGGTAGTCGGCGTTTTCCATGGCACTGAGATGCTCATAGAGCGCCACGTTTTCCGGCAGA
The DNA here is from genome assembly GCF_002939785.1 of Xanthomonas codiaei. Classification (GTDB taxonomy): domain Bacteria; phylum Pseudomonadota; class Gammaproteobacteria; order Xanthomonadales; family Xanthomonadaceae; genus Xanthomonas; species Xanthomonas codiaei. The sequence goes on along the minus strand of NZ_MDEC01000057.1, from coordinate 4,095 downwards.
TAGGCCAGCCGCGCACGTGCCTTGCCGGGCGCGGACACCGGGTCGACACCATCCACCAGCAGCGTTCCCGATGCGGGTTTCACAAAGCCCAGCAAGGCAGACAAGGTCGAGGACTTGCCCGCACCGTTGCCACCGGGCAAGGCGTAGACGCTGCCGGCGGCGACCTGAAGCGTGAGGCCTTGCAGCACGGCACGTCCGCGGTAGGCGACGTGCAGGTTGTCGATCGAGATCGCCGGCGCTGGCTGTGGAGATGGGGACATCGTGCCGATCATGGGTAAAATGATACGTTATCACATTGCCGACTCAGGCCTGAGGTGCCCGACCGCACGCGACGCCCGCATGGCCTTGCGCAGGCTGCAGCCGACCGTTGCGGCCAGTGCCGTACCCGTCACCCAGACACTTGCGGCAGAGCGCACGGCCACTGCCTTCATCAGGCCCATCACTGCCACCACCTCCACACGAGATTGCACACGCCACATGAGTTCCGATCCACGCACCTGCCCCGACTCCACGCACGCCGGTCACCGCCTCGCCTCGCCCTGCTCCCCGCGCCCCGGCTTTCACCGCGCGACACGTACCGCCTCTGCCTGCCTGCTCGCGGCCGCATGTCTTTCTGCCGCGCCGCTTGGCGCACAGCCACTGGAAACCACTGCCCTGTTGCCGCCGGTGCGCACCTGGCATGGCGCGAGCGAGGCGTTGATCGCCGGTCCAGCCGATCCGTGGATCACGCCGGCCGAGCGCAGCGATTTCGTCAGCACGCCCAGCTACGAAGAAACGCGTGCGTGGTTGCAGCGCTTGGTCGCGGCCTCGCCGTTGTTGTCGCTGGAAGTGTTCGGCAAGACCGCCGAAGGGCGCGACCTGCTGCTGGTCCGCGCGCGCAAAGGCACGCCGGGCAAACCGGTGGTGCTGGCGCAGGCCGGCATCCATGGCGGCGAGATCGATGGCAAAGACGCCGGGCTGATGCTGCTGCGCGACATCGCCCAACGCGGCAAGGACGATCTACTGGATGCGGTGGACTTCGTGTTCGTGCCCATCCTCAACAGCGACGGCCACGAACAACGCGGCCCGCTGGTCGGTGCCGCATTGCGTGGCCCGCAACAGATGGGCTGGAACACCACACCGCGCGGCATCAACCTCAATCGCGATTATCTGGCCCTGGAATCGCCCGAAACGCGGGCGGTGGTGACGCTGCTGCATGCACTGGATCCGGCGCTGTACATCGACCTGCATGTCAGCGACGGGCTGGATCATCAGTACGACATCACCTTTACCTACGCCGGCTGGGGCACCTACGCGCGCTCACGCGCCACCGCCGACTGGCTGCAGCAGCACTTCACCCCCGCAGTGAGCCAGGCACTGCAGCGCCAGGGCCACGCGCCAGCGATCTACCCGAGCCTGATCGACGAGGACAACCCGCGCTCGGGCCTGCGCCATGCCCCGGAGGGCCCGCGCTATTCCACCGGCTACGGCGACTTCGCCGGCATTCCCACGGTCCTGGTGGAAAACCATCGGCTCAAGGCGTACCGACAACGCGTGCTCGGCGATTACGTGCTGCTGGAAGAAGCGCTGCAGCTCGTCGGCCGCCAGGCGCAGGCGATCGATACGGCCAAGCGCAAGGATCGCGCCGCGCGGCCGGCGGAACTGATGGTGGCGTGGGAGCGGTTGCCGCAGCCGATCGCGCAGGTGCCGTTCAACGGCGTGAGCTATACCCGGGCCCTGTCGCCGGTCTCCGGCCGCCAGGAATTGCGCTCGGAAGGCCGCGATGAAACCTGGACGATGCCGGTGATCGGTCACCGCCAGACGCAGGCGGTGCAGTATCCACGCGCCTGGTGGATCCCGCCGGGCAACGACGACGTGGTGGCGCTGCTGCAGTCCCACGGCATCGGCTACGAGCGTCTGACCCAGCCTCGGCAAAGCGCGGTGCAGCAGATCCGCATCGTCGGCGAGGACGGCACGCCGCGCACGCACACCAGCCACGTGAAGGAAACCTTCCCGGCCGGCAGCATCCGCGTGCCGGCGGATCAGCCCATGCGCATGCTGGCCGCCGCCCTGCTCGAACCGCAGAGCAACGACTCGCTGCTGGCGAGCGGGCGCTTCCGCACTGCCGGCAACCCCGATAGCGGCCTGTACGGCACCGAGCTGGTTACCTACACCGAACAACTGCTGCAACGCGATCCCGCGTTACGCACCGCGTTCGAACACAAGCTTGCCAGCGATGCCGCCTTCCGCGCCGATGGCGATGCGCGCCTGCAGTGGATGTACGCGCGCTCCCCGTTCGCAGCGATCACCGGCTGGCGCTATCCGGTGCGGCGAGAGTTGGCGGATTAAAACCACTGTTGACCACAAACAAGCACTGCGACCTGAGTTACGCACGCATGGCGTCGCCGTGCATTGCTGGACTGTCATCACTCCTGCGGCGTGCAACTACTTGACATCACCACGCGGCAAGGTGCGTGAAAGCAGTCATAGCCGCACCGGTCATTGTGATGGAATCACAACGTCCGCCGCGGACAATGCTCGCAGCCACCATCCGCGCTTCCCCTCGCCTACCAGCTATGGCCTTCAGACTTTGACCGAGTCCTGCAGCACGCTGATCTAAGTAGATCTCAACAGCTGCTCTCTCGAAGATCGGTTTTGAGAAATACCGACAGGCTAAGGTTTCTTCGCCAAGAGGCATGCGCCCCTCCAAGCGCTCCGTGACATTGGCTCGGCGCAATGCAGATATCGCCTCACTGGTGAGCGGGGATAGCCACGCGGCCGTCATCGCCAGCCGAAACGGTGCTTATGAGAGATTTTTCATCGCTCGTTTATTGAAGATGCGGCCCAGAGACACCACCGCTGAGCCATAGAACGCGAGAATCCAAAGCGCAAGCCTGCGCAGGAATCGCCTTCCCATTTCGAAAATTACTTATCGGAAACGGATTCAATCTGCTTGATCAATTCGCGCTTTTGCTGCTTAGTCAATGAGCCCCAGCGAAGCAGCAACTTGGCTAACAACTCGTCGCTGGTATACAGGAACGCAGCCGGTACGCCGAGCGCATCAGCCAAGCGCTCGGCTGTCTCCAGCTTGGGCTCGTGTTTGCCACGTTCGTATTGGTTGATGCGGGGGCTGGCCACGTTAGGATCCAGTCCGGCCCGGATGCCTAGCTCCTTCTGTGACAGGCCCGCGTACAAGCGGGCCTGCTTCAGGCGTCGGGCAAAGGTCGGGTTTGAGTCGACGGATACAGACACGCACACACCCCATGGGAACCCCATAAGGATGGCGTATGTGCCTACCGTTGCATACTAAGGTATTCTTAGTTTTTGGGCAACCTGCCCGCCCGCGCTTTTGCCGGCCTGCCTGGTAATGCATGGGCTGGCGCTGGTAGGAAGAGCATGCCGGATATCCAGACAATTCCCCAGTCCCCACCTGCCAGCATTGAGGCACTGGAGCTGCGCGAGGGGCTATTCCTAGCCGCGCTGCTGCATGCCCAGCAACAGCGCATCCCCGTGGCCCCCACCCACGCGGCGGCACTCCAGGTCATGGATGCTCTGCAAGTCCTGAAGCTGATCCAAGTCCCTTGGCCGGCGGATCGGTGGACGATTCGTCCCGATGCACAGGACACGCCCATTGAAGGCCTACAGTGGATCTTTACGTGGACAACGCACGATCCAACCCACTTGCTGCCGGCCGTCGAAGAACAGCTGCAGGACTGAGCCAGCGATGCGGAGCTTGCGGCGCACCGAAGGGTGCTGTGGGATGAACTGGCCCGGTGGGAAACCGAACACTTCATGGAACAGCAATTGCTCAAGCATCGCTTCGATGCGCGTTGGGCGCGCGATATCGGTTTTGTTTTTGCCAGCGCACCTGGCTTGCCGATTGCGCAATGGCGCTACTGCTGCTGGGCAGCGGTGCGCCAAGGTGCGTCGGTGGCTCAGCAAAAGTATGCGCAAGACCCGGCCCTGATCCGCGAGGCGATCTTTGAAGAACTTAAGAAGCGCTTGCGTTACCTGGTCAGTGCGGGGCCGGCGCTAGAGCGTGTTATGAACTTTGAAATAGAGACGCGGCATTTCCAAGCATGAGGATGGAGAAGACGACGAAGTGGAGTCCGGCCA
>NZ_MDEC01000056.1 GCF_002939785.1 Xanthomonas codiaei | reverse complement strand
CATCCGGGGCTCCTGGGGGCTGGGTTGGTGTGGTAACCCCCATCTTCCAGATCGGCCCCGGATGAACAACCTACTGAGAGATCACACCTAGCCGTTCATCGGCGGCACCGCACATCCACCCTGGACCGCAGACGCTCACGTACCTGCAGTCATCCCCCTTCACTGTCTTCAACGCGCGCTGCGCTCAACCCTGGAGAACCACCATGGCCTCACCCGAAAAGATCCTCTACACCGCCCACGCCACTGCCACCGGCGGCCGCGAAGGCCGTGCCGTGTCCTCGGACAAGGCGCTGGATGCCAAGCTGTCCACTCCGCGCGAACTCGGCGGCGCCGGCGGCGATGGCACCAATCCCGAGCAGCTGTTCGCGGCCGGCTACGCGGCCTGCTTCATCGGTGCGATGAAGGCCGTCTCGGCGCAGGACAAGCTCAAGCTGCCGGGCGAAGTGAGCATCGACAGCAGCGTCGGCATCGGCCAGATCCCGGGCGGGTTCGGTATCGCGGTCGAACTGCGTATCGCCGTGCCGGGCATGGACAAGGCCGAACTGCAGGCGCTGGTCGACAAGGCGCACCAGGTCTGCCCGTACTCCAACGCCACCCGCGGCAACATCGACGTCACCCTGACCCTGGCCTGATGCGGGCCTGTGCCGTACGCCATGCGCCATGCGCACGGCGATGTCAGCCAACGGCCCGGCGCATGCGTCGGGCCGTTGGCATTGAGGCCTTGGCCATTTCGTCGGCCGTGCAGGCGCGGCACACTGCAGCGATGACACCGTCACCAGTCCCGCCATCGTCCGGACCTGCCGTCGCATGAGCGCAGCACGTCCCACCCTCGTGTTGCTGCCCGGGCTGCTCAACGACGCCGACCTGTGGCAGGCGCAGCGCGTCGCGCTGGCCGATCTTGCCGAGTGCGTGGTCGGCGACCTGACCGGCGCCGACGACATGCGTACGCTGGCCTTGCAGTTGCTCGACCAGGTACCTGCACGGTTTGCGCTGGCCGGTTTTTCGCTGGGCGGCTATGTCGCCCAGGAACTGCTGCGCATCGCGCCCGAGCGGATCGAGCGATTGGCCTTGCTGGATACATCGGCGCGTGCCGATACGCCCGAGCGCATCGCGCAGCGGCGTGGCCAGGAAGCCAGCGTCCGTGCCGGCAGCGCGTTCCATGGATTCGGCGAACGGCTGATGCGCCGCTACGTGCATCCCTCGCGCTGGCAGGACGAGGCCCTGCTGGAGCGCGTGCGCGGCATGACCCAGCGGCTGGGCGTTGAGGTCTTCCTGCGCCAGAACCGCCTGCAGCGCGCCGATGGCCGCGCGGTGCTGCGCGCCTATGCCGGGCCGATGCTGGTCCTGTGCGGTGCGGACGATGCGATCACTCCACCGGCCCTGCATGAAGAAATGGCGGCACTGTCGCCACAGGCACAGCTGGTGCAGCTGCCCATGTGCGGACACCTGTCGCCGCTGGAGCAACCGCAGGCGGTGTCGCAGGCGTTGCGGGAGTGGCTGCTGCGCTAGGCGGCGGCGCACGGGGCCGGGTTCGATCTGGTGAGGCCATCAGTGAAGCGTGCCCGCATGGATCTGCAACGCAGTCCTGCGCGTGGCGCCACTGCACACGGCAACCCACCCACCTGCGTTGCGCCTATTGCGCGGTTGCGGCCACGATGGTGCCCGCTGCTGGCGCGTCGTCGCCGTGCGCAGGCGGGGTGAGTTCCAGCATCTGCAGCGGTTCGCCGCCAAAGCGATAGTCCAGCGACTGCTGGATGGCGTACAACGCCTGCGCCTGCACGCACACCGCCTGCGCCTGTGCCTCCAGCGCCTGGCTGCGCTGCTGCATCTGCTGTTCCAGCCGCGTGTCGAGTTGGGCGCCCCGTTGCTCCAGCTGCGCGGCACGGCCGGTCATCACCGTCCACATCACGCTGCGGCTCAGGCTGCCGGCCAGGCCCTCGGCAGCGCGCTCGACGCTGGCTTCGAAACGCGCATCGAACAGCTCCTGCTCCCAGCGCCCGCGTCCCAGGCTGGCATCGACCTGCGCCAGCGCGCCGGTCCGCAGCCGCTCAACCTTGCGCTGCTGGCGCGCGCTGCCGGACAGCACGTGCACCACCCCGCCCAGTGCATCGAAGGTGATGTCCACCACCGAATGCGCAATGGAGGTCACCGCAGGCATCAAAGCGCGGGTGCGTTGTTCGAGCTCGCGCAAGCGCTGCGCGTCGGCGGCGCTGACCGGCTGCGGCTGGCGGTCCACGTTGAGTTCGCCGTCATGGAAGAAGATCTCGCGCGGCGCGCCCTGCTTGCGACGCAGCCAGATTCCGCCGCCATCGGCCAGGACGTCGTAGGAGGTGCTCACCGCGCATTGCCGGGAGGACAGTGTCGGCGCGGCCGGCTCGGCATGCGCCGCGCAGGTGACCAGCAGCACAAGCGGCACGAGAACAAGGCGCATGCGGGTGGCCGCTGGACGGGGACTGCAGCATCACGCACGGCCAGGCAGAGTGCATGGGCAGGAAGTCAGGGGGCCGGCGGTGCCAGCCGATCACGGTCCATCCGAAGCGTGAACCGGGTCGAGCATCCGCACGCTGACATCTTTCGAACGGCCGGCTCACTTGATTCTCACGGCCGATGGTGTGAATTATGTTGCACAGCAGCATCGGAGCTCAGCAATGCTCGACTCACGTATCGAAAAGGTGGACCTGGCGCTGACTGAAATTGCCCAGGACCCGTCGGAAAAGGTGGCGCTGTGGCAATGGGCGTGCCGCGAGATGCTGCACGAGACGCTGATCGGCATGCACCAGCTGTCCCACCTGGCCGGCATCGCCCGCCAGGTCGCCAACGACTGGCGCGCGCCGGTGGATGTGATTGCGCCCGACAAGCCCTATCTGGCCGCCTCGGCGCTGGCGGACCGCCGCCTGCCGCAGGTCCTGGACGGACTGGGCAGCACCCACGACGACAACGACCGCGCCACGCTGTGGCGGTTGCGCTACGCGAGCCTGATCGCCTCCACGCTGCAGGGCATGCAGGCCCTGGCGGAAAAGCACCGCATCGATCGGCAGGCAGTGGCGCCGGTGCAGTTGAACTAGGCACGCCGACCAACGGCTGTGCGGACGCCCCGGCGACGCGCAGGCGGCATCGGGCAGCCTGTTCCACGACGTCCCACGGCCTCCGTTGCCTCCCTGCGCAGCCGGGGGCCTTGCGCAGTACCACTGCACCGCCGCCAATGACAGCGGCTTCGATCAACGCTCAATGCACCGCGCTGGCCTCTTCGATATGCCGCCAGGCATGTCGCACGATCCAGCGCGCCTGATCCCACGGCACCGACAGCACCGGTTGGTAGTGGTAATACCCGTCTTGCAGCACGCGATACAGCTGCGCCTCGGTGGCGCGCGGGTAGGCCAGGTAGATGTCGTAGCCCAGGGTCAGCACGCGGGCGTAATCGGCGAAATCGTAGCCGCCCAGATGGCCTTCGGCGTGCACGTCGCGCCAGTAGGCGATCTCTGCGTCGACGTCGATGTCGCGGCGGGTCAGAACGGATGCGCGATGCATGGGCAGGACTCCGTGAGCCAGACGACCCCTGTGCCGGCACCGTAGCAGCGCCTGTCCTCGCTCACCAGCGTGCGACGACGAGCGGTCATCGCACGCTGGCGCCTGTCGGGCCATGGATGGGGCCGGCAGCAGCACCGCCGTAGTCCCATCGCCTTGCCATCAGACGGGCTCGGCAGACGCCCCCGACGCGCGTACATGGCCAATCGGGCGTTCCTTGCGCTGTGCACTGCCGGACGACTCACGCCACGCAGTGGTGGCGCGGTGTTGCGCGTTGTCAGTCCCAATCGGGTGCAATGGCCTTGGGATTGGCCAGGCGCTGCCCGCGATCGAGTGCGGCGATCTCGGCCATGTCCTGCTCGCTCAACTGCAGCGCCTGCGCCTTGAGATTGCTCTCCAGGTTTGCCCGCTTGGTCGAAGACGGGATCACCGAATAGCCCTGCTGCAGGGCCCAGGCCAACGTGACTTGCGCCGGCGTGGCCGCGTGGCGCGCGGCAATGGCCAGGATCACCGGATCCTTCAACACCTCACCCACGGCCAGCGTCATGTAGGAGGTGACGTGGATTCCCTGCTCACGCAGGAACGCGATCAGGGTGCGGTTCTGCAGATACGGATGCACCTCGATCTGGTTGGTGGCGATCGCCTCGGCGCCCAGGATGTCGATGGCCTGCCTGATCAACGCAATGGTGAAATTAGACACGCCGATGGCGCGCGTGAGCCCTTGTGCCTTCGCATCGGCCAGGGCTTCCAGGTACTCGCGCATTGGCACCTGGTCCTTTGGCGAAGGCCAATGGATCAGGGTGAGGTCGACATGGTCGGTGCCCAGCTTGCGCAGGCTTTCCTGCAGGCTGGGAATCAGCGCGTCGCGCGCGAATTTATCGACCCAGATCTTGGTGGTCAGGTACAGCTGATCGCGCGGCACGCCGGATGCGGTGATGGCCTGGCCCACCTGCGCCTCGTTGTCGTAGATCTGTGCGGTATCGATGGCGCGGTAACCCAGTTCCAGTGCATTGCGCACCGAGTCGATGACGACCTGGTCCTTGAGACGGAAAGTGCCGAGGCCGAATGCGGGGACAGTCATTGTGTTCCTTGGGTAACGGGATTGGGGATTGGTGGACGCGCGCGCCCGGCGTGGCCGAGGCGATGTCAGTCGAGTGCGACGACGGCCTTGCCGAAGTTCTTGCCGCGCAATACGTCGATCAGGCCTTGCGGGGCGCTGTCCAGGCCGTGCAGCACGTGTTCGCGGTACTGGATCTTGCCCTCGCGCAGCCATTGACCCATCTCGCGCAGGAAGGCCGGCATCAGACGGATGAAATCGTGCTGGATGAAGCCGCGCACGGTCAGGCGCTTGCGCAGGATCAGGCCCATGAACTCGGGCAGGCGATCCGGGCCCGGCAGCGCCTGGCCGCGGCTGTTGTAGGTGGCGATCACGCCACAGATCGGCAGGCGTGCGAAATCGTTGAGTTGCGGCAGCACCGCATCGAACACCTTGCCGCCGACATTCTCGAAGTAGATGTCGATGCCGTCGGGCGTGGCCGCGCGCAGCTGTTCGGCGAAGTCGTCGGCGCGGTGATCCAGCGCCACGTCCACCTTCAGCGATTCGCGCAGATACCGCACTTTTTCTTCGCCACCGGCGATGGCCACCACGCGCAGGCCCTGCAGCCGTGCCAGCTGCGCCACCGTGGCGCCGACCGGCCCGCTGGCTGCGGCCACCACCAGCGTTTCGCCGGCCTGTGGCTTGCCGATTTCGTGCAGGCCGGCATACGCGGTGAAGCCGGGCATGCCGTAGACGCCGAGCGCGGTGCTCAGCGGAAGGCTGTCGTCCTTGGGCAGCTTGCGCAGCGGTGTGGCGGGTGTCAGCAGCGTGTGGGTCTGCCAGCCGCCGGGCAGGACGAGCAGATCGCCGGGCTGATAATCGGCATGATGCGATTGAATGACTTCGCCAATGGTGCCGCCTTCCATCACTGCATCGATGGCCACCGGTGCGGCGTAGGAGGGGCCGTCGTCCATGCGCCCGCGCATGTACGGATCCAGCGACAGGAAGCGGTTGCGTACCAGGATCTGGTCGTGCCCGGTCGGCGGCAGGCTGAGCTCTTCGATGCGGAAGTTGTCTGCGCTGGGTTCGCCCTGCGGGCGCGAGGCCAGCACGATGCGGCGATTGGTGATCGATGACATGGGAGTTCCTCGCAACGGTGCCGCGCGAGCGCGGCAATGGGCGCACAGCCGCGGGGCGGCTGCGCGCGGGAGTGCGTGATGAGGCGGTGCGTTATGCCGCCGCCGGTTCCGGTTCCGGCGCGCTGGCGCTGTCCAGCTGTGCGATCTGCTCGGCGCTGAGCGACAGCTGCGCAGCCGCCAGCACGTCGTGCAACTGGTCCACGCTGGTTGCGCTGACGATGGGTGCGGTCAGCCCCGGGCGTGCGATCAGCCAGGCCAGCGCAATCTGCGCCGGGGTTGCGCGATGGGTGGCGGCCAGGTCGTCCAGCGCCTGCAGGATGCGCAGCCCACGCGGATTGACGTACTGCTTGACCACCGAGGCGCCGCGCGCGCTGCTCTTGCCGGCGTCGTCGGCGCTGCGGTACTTGCCGGTGAGAAAGCCGCTGGCCAGCGAGTAATAGCTGATCACGCCCAGTTCGCGCTCGCGTACCAGCGGTTCCAGTTCCGCTTCGTAGCCGGCGCGGTCGTAGAGGTTGTATTCCGGCTGCAGGCTCTCGTAGCGCGGCAGGGCGTACTGTTCGGAGACGTCCAGTGCATCGCGCAGGCGTGCGGCACTGTAATTGGACGCGCCGATCGCGCGCACCTTGCCTTGTTCGATCAGCCGCCCGAACGCAGCCAGCGTGGCTTCCAGCGGAATCGATTCGTCGTCCTCGTGCGCCTGGTACAGATCGATCACATCGGTCTGCAGGCGCGTGAGCGAATCCTCCACGGCAGCGGCGATATTGTCCGGCGACAGCCCGGGGTGTTCGCTCCATTTGGCGACCTTGGTGGCGATCAGCACTTTGTCGCGTTTGCCGCTGCGTGCCAGCCAGCGCCCGATGATGGTTTCCGATTCGCCACCGCGGTTGCCGGGCACCCAGCCGGAGTAGGCATCGGCGGTGTCGATCAGATTGAAGCCGGCATCGACGAAGGCGTCCAGCAACGCGAACGAGGTCGCCTCATCGGCGCTCCAGCCGAACACATTGCCGCCAAAGACGATGGGTTGAACCTGCAGGCCGGAGCGGCCAAGTGCGCGGGGGTGAGTCATCACGGATGCTCCTGATTCGAACTGCCGACAGGATAGTCATGCGTGCCGATGATGCGTGTGACACCGATGTGGATTCAGCGTTCCGCCGATCGCAGCGGTCGGCTCACAGGATTTGAACAACTCGGCGATCGCGGTCGCAGGCGTCGGTGTGGAGCGCTGCGATTCGGGCACATGGCAGGCCGTGGGCCGCATGCTAGGCTCGCGCTACTTTTTACCTGGAAGAGGGCGCTGCGATGATCGGCAACAAGCTGGCCTGTGCGTGTGTGATGGGTGTCATGGTGGCGATGAGTGCGCCGCTGGCGATGGCGATGAAGCCGGCCGACAGCGCCAGCCTGCCTGCGCCGGATGCCGCGCTGCAGGCTGCCATCGACGGCAACTGGCGCGACCGCGTGTACGTGCAGCGCGACCAGTATCGCCATCCCGGCCAGACGCTGGCGTTCTTCGGCATCAAGCCCACCCAGACCGTCATCGAGATCACCCCGGGCGGCGGCTGGTATTCGGAAATCCTGGCGCCTTACCTGCGGCAGAAGGGCAAGTACGTGGCGGCCGTGGTCGATCCGGCGTCCGCTGCCGAGGGGGGCGCGCGCGACTATGCCCAGCGCGCCCGCGACGAGCTGGAAAAGAAGTTCAAGGCCAAGCCGGACATCTACGGCAAGCCGTCGTTCGTGTCGTATGTGCCCAAGTCGCCGTCGTTCGGCGTGGACAACTCGGCCGACCTAGTGCTGACCTTCCGCAACGTGCACAACTGGCGCATGGCCGGCACTGCCGAGGCGATGTTCGCCGGCTTCTACAAGGTGCTCAAGCCCGGCGGCGTGCTCGGTGTGGTCGAGCATCGTGCCAAGGCCGATGTGCCGGCCGACGATAAGAGCGGGTACGTGGGCCAGGCGCAGGTGATTGCGATGGCCGAAGCGGCCGGCTTCAAACTGGCCGGCAAGAGCGAGCTCAACGCCAACCCGCGCGACACCAAGGACTATCCCGGTGGCGTGTGGACACTGCCGCCGAGCAACAACCACGATGCCGCCGACGATGCCAAGTACAAGGCGATCGGCGAAAGCGACCGCATGACGCTGAAGTTCGTCAAGCAGTGATCGCTGGGCCCGCATGCCGTTCGCAACCTGCGAACGGCATGCAGGCTGCGGCGCGGTGCTGCGATGGTGGCGCAGCCGCCTTTGCGGCGCTTTCGTAACGGACTGTCCATGCTGGTGCTGTTGAACAAACCCCACGGCGTGCTGTCGCAATTCAGCGACCGCTCGCAACCGCCCAAGCGCACCCTGGCCGAATTCGGCCTGCCTGCCGATGTGTATGCGGCGGGCCGCCTGGACCACGACAGCGAAGGCCTGTTGCTGCTGACCGACGATGGCGCGCTCGCGCATCGGCTGACCGACCCGCGCCATAAGCAGCCCAAGACCTACTGGGTGCAGGTGGAAGGCGATCCCGATGCGGCGCAGCTGCAGGCCTTGCGCGACGGCGTGCTGCTCAACGACGGACCCACCCGGCCGGCGCAGGTGCGCAGGCTGGAGCCGGCACCGCAGCTATGGCCGCGCGATCCGCCGGTGCGCGTGCGCAAGACCGTGCCCGATGCATGGCTGGAGCTGCGCATCACCGAAGGACGCAACCGCCAGGTGCGGCGCATGACCGCGTCGGTGGGATTGCCGACCTTGCGGCTGGTGCGTGTGGCGATCGGCGGCTATCGGCTGGACGACCTGGCACCGGGACAATGGCGCCAGCTGGAATCGGCGGGCCGTTAGCGCTCCCTGCCGCCCGTGCTGTCGGGCGCTGGCAATCGCCGGTGCCGCGCCGCGCGCGCCCGCCACGCGCCGGCGGCGTGTTCCGGCCGCTGCGCGTGCCCGGCAGACGGCCGCGTAATTTGCCGATGTCGCGCGACTGTTGCCCGATTCAAGCACGAGCATCGGTGCACGCGTTGCGCCCACGCCATCGCGCGCATGGAGTCGGCTGTATGACGCTCCCCATCTCACAGCCGATCGTTCTCGTACACGGGCTGTTCGGCCACCTCCGCGATCCGATGATCCTCGCCCGGTTCGCGGGTGTGGAGGTCCATGCGCCGGATCTCATCGGCTATGGCAACAGCGCGACCGCGATCTCGACGGCCTGACGCTGCTCGATCAAGCCCATCATGTGGCCGCCTATATCCGTGGCATCGGTGCGCCGAAGGTGCATGTGGTCGGCCACTCCGTCGGCGGCGCCGTGTTGCACTGCCTCCTGCCGCCGCCACTGACCGGGACGGCAAGACAGCCATCCTGCGCGGCGAAGCGGGCGTTACACACAGGCGTTACACACACAAACGCCACGGCAGGGCGCCGTGGCGTCGGGGGAACGCGCGAAGCTGGCGTGTTACTCGATGCCGTCGCTCGGGGTCACTGCAGCGCGGCGCTGGTAGGCCGCACGACGCGCGCTGGCATTGCTGGCGTGTTCGCGATCCAGGCGGTGCACGTTGCCACCGAGGGTCTGCTGATCGCGCTGACGCTTGCGGTAGACGGCATAGCCGATCAGGCCCAGGCCTGCGACGGCGGCAGCCACCGTGACGGCCGGGTTGCGCTTGACCAGCTTGCTGGCGACCTTGCCGCCGGTGCGCACTGCGCCCAGGGCGGCGCCGGTCTTCAGCCACTCGCTGGCACCGGGGCCGAAGCTGCGCAGGCTGCTGCCCGCATGGCGGGCCTGGTCGCCAGCATTGGAGGCGGCATGACGCAGATGGTCGCCGGCATTGCCTGCCAGTTCCAGGGCACGCTCCAGGGCGCGTTCGGTGATGACAGTCAGCTTGCTCATTGGGGGCGTTTCCTTTCTGAGTACGTGGGACGCAGTCTGTGGGCTTGTGCGTATAGACGGTGTTAGCGGGATCGGGCGCTGTTTGGCTCGCGGTTAGGAAGGACGCTACGCACCGCTGCGATGGGTGCTTGTCCCGCAAGCGACGGAGGTCTGAAACTTCACCGGTGTCGACGTTGAAGGTCCTTTTTCCCATCGGGACATTAGAGCGTGTTATGAACTTGAGGCTTTCGCGGCTATCGTATGCGGATGAAGCCACCACGCCCTTATCCGACCGACGTCTCCGATGA
>NZ_MDEC01000055.1 GCF_002939785.1 Xanthomonas codiaei | reverse complement strand
CGAATCCCGAATCCCGAATCCCGAATCCCGAATCCCGAATCCCGAATCCCGAATCCCGAATCCCGAATCCCGAATCCCGAATCCCGGCCCTTGAGCCATACCGTACCGTCTGGTACGTTCGCTTGGCGTTCTCCCCCCGAACCACAGATGCATGGCAACTGCCGCTGGGCCATCCCGGCCCGGCCTTGCATGGAAGAAGCAGCATGAGCAAGCGTTGGATTCGTGGCATCGCCGCACTGGCGTTGTTGATGGCCTCGGCGTCGGCCGTGGCGGGTGCCTTCAGCAAGACCTATGAACGCATCCCCGGCTGGGATGGCGCGCAGATGGGGGCCCTGGTGCTGGTGCCGCAGGGGCAGGGCGCCGGGCCGTTTCCGTTGATCGTGATGCCGGCCAGCTGGTCGTTGCCCAACCTGGAATATCTGGGCCGCGCCACCCAACTGGCCAGCGACGGCTACGTGGTGGTCAGCTACACCTCGCGCGGGTTCTGGGATTCGGCTGGGCAGATCGATATCGCCGGGCCGGACACGGTGGAAGACGTCAGCGCGGTGATCGACTGGGCGCTGGCGCATACGCCGGCCAACCCGAATGCGATCGGCGCGTCGGGAATCTCGTACGGAGCCGGTATCAGCCTGCTCGCGGCAGAGCGCGATCCGCGCATCAAGGCAGTGGCCGCCCTGAGTGGCTGGGCCGATCTGGAAGCGGCGCTGTATTCCAATCGCACGGTCAGCCAGCAGGGCGTCGGATTGCTGGTGGGCGCGGGGGCCTTGACCGGCCGGCCCGGTCCTGACCTGGCGCAGATCGGGCGGCAGGTCGCCGTTGGCGATTACGACGGCGCAGTGCAGGGCTTCCTGCCGCAGGCCGCCTCGCGCAGCCCGGCGAGCGGGGTGGACGCGCTCAACCGCAACCGCACCGCCGTATTGCTGGGCAATGCCTTCAACGACGGGCTGTTCCCGCCCAACCAGACCATCGCGTTCTTCGATCGATTGCGCGGGCCCAAGCAATTGCTGCTGAGCCAGGGCGACCACGCGACGACCGAATTGCCGGGCGCCCTGGGGTTGCCCAATGAGATCTACACCGCGACCACGCGCTGGTTCGACCGCCATCTCAAGCAACGCAACAATGGGGTGGATGCCGAAGCGCCGGTGCGGTTGTCGCCGCGCGCCGGGCAATGGCTGGAGTATCCGGACTGGGCGGCAGTACAGCAGGGCAGCACGCGGCTGGGTCTGTCCGCGCCGACGGGCTCGCTCATCCCCACCGGTGGCCTGGTTGGCGGCAGCGCCAGCGGTTGGCAATCGCGCATCGCCACCGATGTGCCCACCGTGGCCGACTCCGGGGTGGTGCTGGTCAGCGGCCTGCTGCAGGGCATCGGGCTGCCGGTGACCACCTCGATCCCGCTGGTGAGTCGCGCCGCTGCCGCGGTCTGGGTAGGCTCGCCGTCGAATGGCGTGCGCCGGCTGGCGGGCAGCCCGTCGCTGCGCGTGACCGTGGTACCCAGCCAGTCGAACGTGAGCCTGTTTGCGTATCTGTACCGCATGGACGCGTTGGGGGTGGCGCAGTTGATCACGCATGCACCGTACTCGCTGCGTGGTGTTACCGCCGGCCGTGCGGTGACGCTGGACTGGCCGTTGCAGGCAGCGGCGACCGAGATCCCGGCCGGACAGCGGCTGGTGCTGGTCGTCGATACCCGCGATGCGCGCTACACCGATGCCAGCGATGGCGGCGGCACGGTGACGTTCACCTCGCCGGTCGCCACCCCATCGGTGTTGAACGTGCCGCTGCGGTGATACGCCCGGCCGATGAGGCAGCGCATTCTGATGGCGCAATCAGCCGGTGATTGCGCCGATCAGGTGGCGGTTCGCATCCAGGACGGGTGATGCCCTGATCGTGCATTCCAGCTCGATCGCAGTCATTCGGCACCGATGATTGCAGCGACTGCGGTGAACAGCGTTGACGGCTAATCCAGCCCCTCAACCACCGATCCACCGACAGTCAGCCGGGCCGCGCTGCGTGCAGTCCATCACCGACCATCGCTGTTCCATCCATCTCCGTTCCACTGCACGCGGCCAACGCCACAGGCGGAATGCCCTCGCCGGTGGCGGGGCCCTTGGCCGCATGGATGCCGCCAGGAAGCCGTCATGGACGGATGTACGGCGTGTCCCGGAAGCGGGGGAGGGCATCCCGCCACCGACCAGGTGCTGTTGTTGCAATCGGAGGACGCAGCTCGACATGGCTGTCGCTCGATGTCACTGACAGGCAGCCGCGGCGCCGTGTGCCGGGAGGCGTGCTCCGGCCGCATGGCCATCAAGCGCGAACGTAGCCGCCCCTGCCACGCAGTCGCTGGATGTCCTCGCCTTTCCGCAAGACTCCGGGGGCTTGAACCCCGTAAGGGAGCCTGCCATCTCGAAGCAGCCCTGGATTCCGTACGTCGCCGGCATGCGAAGAGGCATCACGCGGCACGCTCCGGGTGCCGTCAACCACAGGATCGATCCAGACCCCGGGCATCCGCCATCGCGGAGCAATCTGCCGCAAGCGCAATCGGCTGAGCGTTTATCCGGCTTTCCCGCTGACAGCCATCGAGCGGCTTTATGCGGAATTTACGCCCCGGCTGCGGCAGGTCCATAGCGACTTTACGCAGCGCAGGAAGACACTGCGCGGGTTGGCGGAGCGGTTCCGCCGTGGACGATTCCGATGCATCCCTTGACCTGTCTGCTCCACCGGCGCTGCGCGCGCGGTGCGGCGGCGCCTTGCCCTGTTGTCGTGTCCCGGCTGCCTGAAGATGCAGGCAGCCTCACTTTGTCGCGTGCCTGCGCACGTTTCGGGGAGTGAGCGACATGCCTGCCTGGTTGTCCCTGTTGTGCGGCGTGGCCGTACTCGTTGCCGCCGCGTACCTGCTGTACGTGGTGTTGCGGCCCGAAGACTTCTGATGCGAGTGCGCTGCAATGACTGAAACCTTTCTTGTCTACGCGCTGGCCATCGTGCTGGCGTGGCCCGCGGGCCGGTACCTGGCGGCGGTGATGCGCGGCGCCCCGATGCGGGGCGATGGCGTGTTCGGGCTGATCGAACGGCCCCTGTACGCGCTGCTCGGCACGCGCCCGCAGCAGGGCATGTCCTGGCGCGGTTACGCCATGGCGTTCCTGGTCAGCAACCTGGTGGTCGGCCTGCTGACCTGGGCGGTGTTCATGACCCAGGCCTGGTTGCCGCTCAACCCCGATGCCATTCCCAACATGCGCTGGGATACCGCGCTGCACACCATGGTGTCGTTCCTTACAAACACCAATCAGCAGCATTACTCCGGCCAGTCGCAGCTGTCCTACCTGTCGCAGATGACCGGCATCGTCGGCCTGCAGGTGGCGACGCCGATGATGGGCCTGGCGCTGGCGGTGGCAACGCTGCGTGCGTTGTTCGGTGGGCGCGCCATCGCAGGTGTGCCCGATGCCTTGCCGACAGCGGAAGCAACGGCGAGTGCGCGGCAGGACGATGCGGAGACGGCGCTGGCGCGCCACGGCGGGCAACCGCAAAGCTCCGGCGCGGAGGCACTTGCCGACGCGGATGTCGGCAACTACTGGGCCGACGTCATCCGCGCCAGCGTGCGCGTGTTGCTGCCGCTGTGCCTGCTGTGGACGGTGCTGCTGGGCTGGCAGGGCGTGCCGTCCACATTGCAGGGCGCGGCCACTGCCGTGCCGCTGGACAGCGGCGCCGGCATGGCCAGGCAGACCATTCCGGTAGGCCCGGTGGCGGCCATGGTGGCGGCCAAACAGCTCGGCACCAACGGTGGCGGCTGGTATGGCCCCAATAGCACGGTGGCGCTGGAAAATCCCACGCCGCTGAGCAACTTGCTGGAAACCCTGGCACTGGTGCTGCTGCCGATGAGCGTGGTGTTCATGGTCGGCTACCTGACCGGACGCAAACGGCTCACGGCGCTGGTGTTCGGCACCATGTTGACGCTGTCGGCGGCAAGTACCGCGCTGTTGCTGTGGTCCGAAGCGCATTCGGGCAGTGCGACCTCGCCGGCGTTGATGGAAGGCAAGGAAGTGCGCATCGGCGCCGACGCCTCCGCGTTGTGGGCGGCCTTGACCACGCAGACCTCCAACGGCTCGGTCAATGCGATGCACGATTCGCTGGCACCGCTGAGCGGCCTGGTCACGCTGGTGGACATGCTGATCAACGCGATCTGGGGCGGCATCGGCTGCGGTCTGCAGCAGTTCGTGGTGTATCTGCTGCTGAGCGTGTTCCTGGCCGGGCTGATGACCGGGCGCACGCCGGAACTGTTCGGCCGCAAGATCGAAGCGCGCGAGGTGCAGCTGCTGGCGGTGCTGATCCTGCTGCAGCCGCTGGTGGTGCTGGGCTTTACCGCAGTGGCGCTGGCGGTGCCTTCGTTCACTGCCAATTCCAATCCCGGCTTCCATGGCATCAGCCAGGTGTTCTACGAGTACACCTCGGCGTTCGCCAACAACGGCTCGGGTTTCGAGGGGCTGGGCGATGCCACGTACTGGTGGAACCTGAGTTGCGCGGTGGTGCTGGCCCTGGGCCGTTACCCGGCATTGATCCTGCCGTTGATGGTGGCTGCGCGCATGGCGGTGAAGCGGCGCGCGCCCGAGTCGGCCGGCAGCCTGCAAGTTGAAACGCCCACCTTTGCGCTGACCCTGATGGCGATCGTGCTCGTGCTGACCGTGCTGCAGTTCATGCCGGCACTGGTGCTGGGCCCCATCGCCGAACACCTCGCCCTGGCGGCGTCCTGAGACCGAACAATGTCTACGATCCAATTGAATGAGAAGCGCGAACGCGGCGATGCAGCCTTGTTCGACGCTGGTGTGCTGGTCGCGGCGATGCGTGCGGCCTTCGTCAAGTTGTCGCCACGGCATCTGCTGCGCAGCCCGGTGATGGCGGTGGTGATGGGCGGCACCGTGCTGGCGGCGGTGATCACCGCCAGCGGGCAGGACCATGCCGGCTTCGGCTGGGCGGTGACCGCGATCCTGTTCGTGACGGTGCTGTTCGGCAATTTCGCCGAAGCCATCGCCGAAGCGCGCGGCCGCGGCCAGGCCGCCTCGCTGCGCCGCGCACGCAAGGACCTGGTGGCGCGGCGGGTGGAAACCGCGCTGGGTGGCCGCGAAACGCGGCTGCCGGCAGCCGAGCTTCGCCCGGGCGACTACGTCATCGTGTCCGAGGGCGAATTCGTCCCGGCCGATGGCGAAATCGTGCGCGGTCTTGCCACCATCAACGAAGCGGCGGTCACCGGCGAATCGGCACCGGTGCTGCGCGAGGCCGGCACCGATCGCAGTGGCGTGATCGGCGGCACGCGGGTGCTGTCCGACGAGATCGTGTTCAAGGTCACCGCCGAGCCCGGCCACAGCTTCCTGGACCGCATGATCGCGCTGGTGGAAGGCGCCAACCGGCAGAAGACGCCGAACGAGATCGCGCTGACCCTGCTGCTCGCAGCGATGACGCTGACCTTCCTGATCGTGGTGGCCTCGCTGCCGGCGATTGCGGGCTTCGTCGGCGTCACGCTCGATCCGCTGCTGCTGATCGCGCTGCTGGTATGCCTGATCCCCACCACCATCGGCGGCCTGTTGCCGGCGATCGGTATTGCCGGTATGAACCGTGCGCTGTCGGCCAATGTGCTGGCCAAGTCCGGCAAGGCCGTGGAAGTGGCCGGCGACGTGGACGTGCTGTTGCTCGACAAGACCGGCACCATCACCTACGGCGACCGCCAGGCCACCGTGTTCCATCCGCTGGCCGGCATCGACCGCGCCCAACTGCGTGACGCGGCCATGCTGGCCTCGCTGGCGGACCCGACGCCGGAAGGCAAGTCCATCGTCAAGCTGGCGCGCCAGCAGGGTGCGGTTGCTGTCGAGCCGGAGGGCGCGCATTTCATCGCCTTCACCGCGCAGACGCGCATGTCTGGCGTGGATCTGGCCGGCCGCAGCATCCGCAAGGGCGCCGGCGATGCGATCGTGGCGTATGTGCAGGCGCAGGGCGCCACGGTGTCGCCGGAACTGCAGGGCCGCATCGAGGAAGTTGCGCGCGGCGGTGCCACGCCGCTGGTGGTGGCCGAAGGCCGGCATGTGCTGGGCGTGGTCGAGTTGAGCGACGTGGTCAAGCAGGGCATCAAGGAAAAGTTCGCGCAATTGCGGGCGATGGGCATCAAGACGGTGATGATCACCGGCGACAACCCGCTCACCGCTGCCGCAATTGCCGCAGAAGCCGGCGTGGACGACTACATCGCGCAGGCACGTCCGGAAGACAAGCTGGCCCGCATCCGTGCCGAACAGGCCGGCGGGCGGCTGGTGGCGATGGTCGGCGACGGCACCAACGACGCACCGGCGCTTGCGCAGGCCGACGTCGGCTTGGCGATGAACTCCGGCACGCAGGCGGCCAAGGAGGCCGGCAACATGGTCGACCTGGATTCGGATCCGGCCAAGCTGCTGGCAGTGGTGGAAGTGGGCAAGCAGCAGCTGATCACGCGCGGTGCGTTGACCACGTTCTCGCTGGCCAACGATGTGTCGAAGTATTTCGCGATCCTGCCGGCGCTATTTGCTGCGGCAATTCCGTCGATGACCGCGCTCAACGTGATGCAGCTCTCCAGCCCGCGGCATGCGGTGCTGGCGGCACTGATCTTCAACGCCTTGATCATTCCGGCCCTGATCCCGCTGGCGCTGCGCGGCGTGCGCTTCCGTCCTTCCAGCGCCACCGCGCTGCTGCGCCGGAACATGCTGATCTACGGCCTGGGCGGCGTGCTGCTGCCGTTCGCGGCCATCAAGCTGATCGACCTGGCGCTGGCCGCCACCCTGGGGGCCTGAGTCATGACCACTTCTTCCAGGAGCATTGCCATGTCCACCTCCCTGCCATTGCGCGACGATGGCGTGTTGCGCGCCTCCCTTGCCTTTGCCGCGTTCACGTTGCTCGGCCTGGGCCTGGCCTATTCGCTGGTCGCCACCGGCATCACCGGCGCGCTGTTTCCGGCGCAGGCGCAGGGCTCGTTGCTGCGCGCGGAGGCCAAGGTGGTCGGTTCGGCACTGGTGGCCCAGCCCTTCACGGATGCGCGTTACTTCCAGCCGCGCCCATCCGCGGCCAAGTACGACCTCACCGCCGCCGCCGGCAGCAACCAGGCGCGCTCCAATCCGGACCTGCAGGCGCGCATCGCTACTACCCGTGCCGAGGTCGCCGCGCGCGATGGCATCGCCCCGGATGCGGTGCCCGGCGAGTTGCTGACCCAGTCCGGCAGCGGCCTGGACCCGCACCTGAGCCCAGCCGGCGCGCAGGTACAGGTGCGCCGCGTCGCCGCCGCCCGCGGCTGGCCGGAACAACGCGTCGCCGCACTGCTGCAGGCCGCCACCGAACAACCTCAGTTCGGCCTGCTCGGGCAGCCGCGGGTGAATGTGCTGGCGCTGAATATGGCGCTGGATGAAGCCGGGACCCGGGACCCGGGACCGGGGACCCGTTGAAGACAGCAGCCAACGCAGTAGAGCACTGCGATGGCTCTCAAGCGCATGGACGTCATGCGCACTCACTGCGCGGTACGCTTTCGCGGGGCCCGGACCCGGGACCCGGATCCCCAATCCCCAATCCCCAATCCCGGCCTCCATGTCCGATGCCCGCACCCAACACGCCGACGCGCTGATCGGCGAACTGCAACGCGAACACGGCGGGCGGCTCACGGTCTTCCTGGGCGCGGCGCCCGGCGTGGGCAAGACCTACGCCATGCTGTCGCGGGCGCGCGAGCGTCTGCGGCAGGGCATGGACGTGGTGGCCGGCGTGGTGGAAACCCACGGGCGCAGCGAAACCGCGGCGCTGCTGGACGGCGTGCCGCTGCTGCCGCGCATGCGCGTGAACTACCAGGGACGGGTACTGGAAGAGCTCGATCTGGATGCATTGCTGGCACGCAAGCCGCGGCTTGCGCTGATCGACGAACTGGCGCACCGCAACGTGCCCGGCAGCCGGCATGAGCGGCGCTGGCAGGACATCGTGGAATTGCTCGATGCCGGCATCGATGTCTACACCACGGTCAACATCCAGCACCTGGAAAGCCTCAACGACATCGTGCTGCGCATCACCGGCGTGCGCGTGTCCGAAACCGTGCCCGATGCGGTGTTCGACCGCCTGCGCGACATCGTGCTGGTGGACCTGCCGCCGCGCGAACTGATCGAGCGGCTGCAGCAGGGCAAGGTGTATCTGCCCGAACAGGCCTCCCAGGCCTTGCAGGCGTTCTTTTCGCCCTCCAACCTCACCGCCCTGCGCGAACTGGCGATGCAGACCGCCGCCGACCGTGTCGACAGCGATCTGCGCGACACCCAGGCCGCACGCGGGCTGCCCGGCACGGCTGCGTTGCGCCGCCGCGTGGTGGTGGCCATCGACGGCCGCGGCAGTTCGGAGTATCTGGTGCGGGTGGCGCGGCGCCTGTCCGAGCGCCGCGATGCGCCGTGGACAGTGGCGACGGTGCAGACGCGTACCGTCGCCGACGCGGACTGGCAGCTGGAGATCGACCGCGCCTTCGCGCTCGCGCGCCGGCTCGGGGGCGACACCGCGCTGCTGCATGGGGCCAATGTCGCCGAGGCCCTGCTGGATTTCGCCTCGCAAAACGGCGTTTCCACGCTGGTGCTGGGGCGCACGCGCGAACGCCCGCTGGCGCGCATGTTCAACCGCACCCTGACCCAGCAACTGCTGCAGCGTGGCGCGCATTACGAACTGGTCATCGTCAGCTCTGCCGATGCGCGCGCGCGCGCGCGTCAGCGCTGGCGCAATCCGCGCCAGTGGCTGCAGCGCTACGACCTGGCCTTTGCGGCGATCGCAGCGGCTGCCGCAGTCGGCGTGGCGTGGCTGCTGCAGCGCTGGACCGAGATCGACGACCTGTCGATGGTGTTCATCGTCGCGGTGGTGCTGGTGGCCTCGCGCACGCGCATGGCCGCGGCGGTGATCGCGGCGCTGTTGAGCTTTGTCGCCTACAACTTCTTCTTCATCGAACCGCGTTTCACCCTGCACATCAGTGCCCGCCAGGGCGTGGTGACGGTGTGCCTGTTCCTGATTGCCGCACTGGTCGCCGGGCGGCTGGCCTCGCGCCTGCGCAGCCAGGTGCTGGCGCTGCGTGCGGCCAATGCGCATGCCAATGCACTGCAGGCGCTGGGCCGCCAGCTCAGTACCGCCGCCGATCTGGGGCAGGTACTGGAAGCCGGCCGGCGCGCGCTGACCACCGCGCTGGATGCCGAGGTCTGGCTGCGCCTGGAACAGCGCGAGAGCGAGGCGCCGCCCGGCTTCGGCGCGCTCGACCGCAGCGCGGCGGAGTGGACCCAGCGCCACGGGCAGCCGGCCGGACGCTTCACCGATACCCTGGCCGGCGCGCAGTGGTGGTGCCTGCCGGTGCGGCACGAGCGCGGCACCCTGGGCGTGGCGGCCTTGCGCTTCCGGCAAGGCGTGCAGCGGCCCGGCCTGGAGCAGCGCCGCCTGGCCGAAGCGATGGTGGACGACATCGGCCAGGCCGCGCTGCGCACGCGGCTGGTCGCCGACCTGGAGGGCGCGCGGGTGAGCGGCGAAACCGAGCGGCTGCGCTCGGCGCTGCTGTCCTCGGTCTCGCACGACCTGCGCTCGCCGCTGGCCTCGATGATCGGCTCGGCCAGCAGCCTGGCCAGCTACGGCGATGCGATGGACGCGCATGACCGCCACAGCCTGCTCGACACCATCCAGCTCGAAGGCGAGCGGCTGGACCGCTACATCCAGAACCTGCTCGACATGACCCGGCTCGGTCACACCGGGCTGACCTTGAATCGCGACTGGATCGGCGTGGACGAGTTGATCGGCTCGGCCACCCGCCGCCTGCAGCGCTACCAGCCGCAGGTGCGTCTGCAACTGGACCTGGCCCCCGACCTGCCGGCGATCTGGGTGCATCCGGCGCTGGTGGAACAGGCCATCTTCAACGTGCTGGAGAATGCGGCGAAATTTTCGCCACCCGGCACGGCGGTCACGGTGCAGGCGCAACTGCGCAGTGGCGCGCTGCAGATCGATATCGGCGACCAGGGCCCGGGCATTCCCGAAGACGAGCGCGCGCGGATCTTCGACATGTTCTATAGCGTGGAGCGCGGCGACCGCGGCCGCCACGGCACCGGTCTGGGCTTGACCATCTGCCAGGGCATGATCGGCGCGCATGGCGGCAGCGTGGAGGCCTTGGCCGGGGCGCATGGTCAGGGCACCACGATTCGCATTACGCTGCCGCTGCTCTTCCCTGCCGCGCCACCCCGCACCGATGCCGACTGACCCCGCTGCCATCCCGCCCGCCCGTGTGCTGATCGTCGACGACGAGCCGCAAATCCGCCGTTTTCTCGACATCAGCCTGCGCGCGCAGGGCTACCGCGTGCTGCAGGCCGGCACCGCCGAGGAGGGCCTGGCCACGCTGGCCGGGCAGGGCGCCGAACTGGTGGTGCTGGATATCGGCTTGCCCGATCGCGATGGCCACGAGGTGCTGCGCGAGATCCGCCAGTGGTCCAGCGTGCCGGTGATCATGCTCACCGTGCGCGCAGGCGAAACCGAGAAGGTCGCCGCGCTCGATGCCGGTGCCAACGACTACGTCACCAAGCCGTTCGGCGTGCAGGAACTGATGGCGCGCATCCGCGCGCTGCTGCGCCAGTCCGGCGCCGGCAGCATGCTGGAAGAAAGCGTGTTCGACGACGGCCGCCTGCATATCCACCTGGGCCTTCGCGAGGTCACCCTCGATGGCGAAGCGGTGCCGCTGAGTCGCAAGGAATACGCGTTGCTGGCGCTGCTGCTCAAGCACGCCGGCCGGGTGGTGACGCAACCGCAGTTGCTGCGCGAGGTGTGGGGCCCCACCCACGAAGAAGACACCCACTACCTGCGCATCCTGGTCGGCAAGCTGCGCCAGAAACTGCATGACGATGCGGCCGACCCGCACTACATCGTGACCGAACCGGGCGTGGGCCTGCGGTTTATCGGGGTGGCGCGCTGAGCAGGTCTAGCTGTGATCTCTCAGTAGGTTGTTCATCCGGGGCCGATCTGGAAGATGGGGGTTACCACACCAACCCAGCCCCCAGGAGCCCC
>NZ_MDEC01000054.1 GCF_002939785.1 Xanthomonas codiaei | reverse complement strand
TCTGCGTATGCCCAACAACTGGCAAACGCCGCTATCATCAACCCTGGATTCTAAACCCGGCCGCTACTCAGGACGGGGGGGCGTCGCCACCTGACGACCGCTCGCTACGTTTTGTTAGCCGCTCTAAATTTGAAGGAAGTCTGTGGTATTAGCGTCAAGGAGGAATTAAAGCTTCGACGTGCAAAAGAGCCCAGATACGCTATCGCGTTTCGCTTGGCGCATAGACAGAAAAAACAAAGGAATCTCGCCCTACGACAAAGCGTCTACTTTTTTGACTCATAATCAGGACCAAACACACTCTGCGATAGCAAGCGCGCCACCGGGAACAAGCGGAATCTAGCGCCGACATCAGATCGGCTGCCTGTCAGGCAGTTTGAAAGCAACGATGGCTTTTTTATCCACTTGGAGCTGGCCCGGCTTCGCGCTGTCGCTTGCGCTGCTCGCGATGCTGGCTGGAGTCGGGGTCGGGTCCGGTTGAGGAGGTGATTCCTGGACGTGCAGATCGGATATGGTGACCACGCCTCGCGATGGCGGCGCACGGTCGGCCGGGAACTGGCTACAGTCTGCGCAGGGCCGTGTGCGCCCGCCTCATCCACCTGCTTTCCAAAGGATCCGCATGTCCCTGCACCCTCTCGCGCCTCGCCTGAGTCTGGCCGTTGGCCTGCTGTGCGCCTGCGCTGCGCACGCTGCCGAGCCGGTGGCTGCCCATCGCCTGCTGCGTGTGACGCTGGGCGGAGCGACCGACCAGCCCACCTCCGGCCGGCTGCTGGTGTTCGCCACCCTGGCCAAGGAAGCGCAGGCGCAGGCCAAGGACGGCAAGGTGGATGCGGTGGACACCAACCCGTTCCGCCCCAGCGCCACCGCGGTGGCGGCGCAGGAGGTGACCGGGCTGGTACCGGGCGGCAGCGTGCAGATCGACCTGGACAACATGGCCTTCCCCAGCGGGTTCTCCGCACTGCCGGCCGGCGACTACCTGTTCCAGGCCGTGCTGGATCCCAACCACAGTTACGGCTACATGGGCCGCGATGGCGGCGACCTGCTGAGCGCGGTCACGCCGGTCACCTTGGGCAAGAGCACGTCGCTACCTGCGCTCACCCTCAGCACCCGGCTGCCTGCCTCGGACGACCCATGGCAGGTCTCGCCGCGCGCGCCGCAGGCCGTGCGCGACGCCGTGCCCGAGGCCAGGCTGCACAGTGCCGATGCCTCGATGCTGAGCCCGTCACTGAGCGCGTTCTGGGGCCGGCCGGTGTCGCTGCGCGCCCGCGTGCTGACGCCGCCCGGCTACGACGCCAAGGCCGCCACGCGCTATCCCACCGTCTACGTCACCCACGGCTTCGGCGGCAACTACAACCGCTTTGCCGGCAGCATCGCCAGCACCTGGAGCGCCATGGCGGCCAAGCAGATGCCGCCGATGATCTGGGTGTTCCTGGACCAGTCCACCCCCACCGGCACGCACGAGTTCGCCGACTCGGTCAACAACGGCCCGTGGGGCACGGCCCTCACCGAGGAACTGATCCCCGCGCTGGAAAAACAGTACAGGATGGACGCCAAGGCCAGCGGCCGCTTCCTCAATGGGCATTCCTCCGGCGGCTGGGCCACGCTGTGGCTGCAGACGCGCTACCCCAAGCTGTTCGGCGGCACCTGGTCCACTTCGCCCGATTCCAGCAACTTCCATGACTTCACCGGCCCGGATCTGTACGCGCCCAACGCCAACATGTACCGGCGCGCCGACGGCAGCCAGGTGCCGTTGATCCGCGACCACGACAAGGTGGTGGCCGATCTGGAAACCTTCGCCAAGCTCGAACGCGTGCTGGGCCCGTACGGCGGCCAGTTCACCTCGTTCGACTGGGTGTTCTCCCCGCGCGGGCCCGACGGCCGCCCGTTGCCGATGTTCGACCGCGACAGCGGCAAGGTGGACCCGGCCGTGGTGGCCTACTGGCGCACGCACTACGACATTTCTGCCCGCGTAGCGGCGCAGTGGCCAAGGCTCAAGCCCGACCTGGACGGCAAGATCCACCTGATCGTCGGCACCGCCGACACGTTCTACCTGGATGGCGCGGCGCGCAAATTCCAGGCGGTGCTGGACGGCCTGGGCGCCAGGAGCGACTTCCGCTACCTGGAAGGCCGCACCCATTTCGACCTGTACGCCGAAGGCGACGACAACACCGCGCTGATGAAGAAGATCGCCTGGGAGATGTACGCAGTGGCACGCCCGAAGCAATGAGGGCGCCGCTGCGTACCGGTCGTCGCGAACGACCGATCGCGCCAATGCATCCGCCGGTCTGATGGTCATCACGTGCGTGATCCGGCTTGCGCCGGTCTTGGGCTCTGTCGATCCGCTCCGACCGCGGTGGTGCGTGGAATCGGGGCCGATGCTGACCTGTGGCCGGCTCGTTACAGGTTGAGCGTCGCTGCAGAGGCCCGGGAGCATCGCGCCAGCAGGAAGGGCGATGATCCAGCCAGGCCGCCTGCTCAGGCCGAGCGCTTGGGCAAGTCCCACTCCATCTGCTGACGCAACACCAGCAGCAGCACCTTCAGGCGGCCGGCGCGCACCATGGCGGCCGGCGTCTGGCCATCCAGCGCGTTCATCGGTTCGCGGAACCAGCGGATCAGGCTCTCGTTGTTGCCGCCATGCAGCGCCCAGGCATGGCAGACGATTTCGCCCAGCGCCTCGATCCCCGCGCTGCCCAGCAGCTTGAGATGCTCCGGGGTGAACTTGAACATCGACAGCACCAGTTCCGCATCGTCCGCGTTGCCGTGTTCCACGCTCATCTGCTCGCTGTGCGCGGTGCTGTAGCTGGACGGCTGCGCACGCAAGGCTTCGGCCCGGCGCATGCCGGTGAGCAGTGAAGCGATGAGGTCGGCGCGTTCCATGGGGTGATCCGGCGGTGTCTTGCGCGCACGCTAGCGGTGGCGCTGCCGGCGCTCAATCGGGAGTCTCCCGACAGCCGCCGCCCGGCCGGCCCCGTCGTCGGCAGCACTTAACACCGGGCTTGCTAGCATCCGGGCGCGTGATCGGCAGCCGCCCTGCCCGGCCAGGCTGTCGTCATTGGAGTGCCATCTCATGAGGAGTTGTCAGATGCCCTGGAAATCCGCTCTTGCCTTGCTTGCCCTGTCCACCGCCGCACTGCCGGCGCTGGCCCAGTCCGACCGCCAGGTGGCCGAGGACATGATCACCCGCGCGGCCAATGTCTGCCCTGGCCACAGCACCGACCGCACCTCGCCCACCGTCAAGGCGGTGCCGGTCGGCGCATTGCGGGTAATGCTCGACCGCGGCCTGGTGATGTGCCCGGACCGCCGCCTGGATGCTGCCGCCCCGGCGGTGTTCTATGGCCGCCTGGGCGTGTTCGCCTGGAATCCGGAAGTGCCCGCCGCCAAGACGGTGATCGTCAAGCAGATCGACAGCATGACGCGCAAGGACGACTACCCCACCGAAACCCTGGTGTGGGATGCCAAGGGCACGGCGCTCAAGCAGCAGACGGTGCCGATGTTCGAACCGCGACCCGGCGCGGCGGTGTTGTACAAAGTGCGTTGAGGCCATGGGCGAGCGCGGTGCGGCATTCCCGGGCTCGCCCCATCGCTTGGCCGCTCATCGCCAAGGCAACGCCATGACATCTCGGCGCGCGCTACGCAGCGGCGATTGCCGCCGCGCAGACGGCGCAATCAGCGATGCGTCCAGTGCGGCCGTCAAAGCCCCAGGTCGGACAGGCTTGGGTGGGCATCGGGCCTGCGCCCAAGCGGCCAATGGAACTTGCGCTCGGACTCCCGGATGGGCAGGTCGTTGATCGACGAAAAGCGCGCGCGCATCAAGCCATCGGCATCGTATTCCCAGTTCTCGTTGCCGTAGGAGCGGAACCAGTTGCCGGAATCGTCGCGCCATTCGTAGGCATAGCGCACCGCGATGCGGTTTTCGGTGAAGGCCCACAGCTCCTTGATGAGCCGGTATTCCAGTTCCCTGGCCCACTTGCGTTCGAGAAACGCCTGCGCCTGGTCGCGGCCGGTGACGAACTCGGCGCGGTTGCGCCAGCGTGTGTCCACGCTATAGGCCTGCGCCACCTTGGCCGCATCGCGGCTGTTCCAGCCGTCTTCGGCCAACCGCACTTTCAGCAGGGCGGTGTCGTGGGTGAATGGCGGCAACGGCGGGCGGGACGATGCGGACGATGACATGGCAGAACTCCTCTGAGAAACACGGAACGCGGAAGGACGCTACCCGAGCAACCGACGGGCAGCATGTTGGGCAGTGGTTGCGGAGTCCGTGCCGCCAAAGACCAGGGCCACGGCGATGGCGCCGTCGATCAACACCAGTAACTGCTGTGCCAGCGCATCCGGGTCTGGCCGGCCGGTGGCCACTACCAGGCCGTGCAGATACGCGTACAGGCGCTGCTTGTGCGCGCGTGCCGCCATGCGGATCACGTGGTTCGGATCGCCGGTCTCGCCAGCCGCATTGAGAAACGCGCAGCCATGGAAGCGGCTGTCGGCAAACCAGCCCTTCAGCGCATCGAAGCACGACAGCAGGCGCGCCACCGGGTCCTCGCTCTGCGAGGTGGCCGCCTCGAACCAGGCCATCCAGCGCGCGTCGCGGCGCAGCAAGGCCGCTTCCACCAGGGCGTCCTTGGTCGGATACAGGCGATAGAGCGTCTTGCGCGCCACCCCGGAGGCCTTGACGATCGCCTCCATGCCGGTGGCATGGATACCGCCGGCATAGATCAGGCGCTCGGTAGCGTCGAGCAGTGCGGCATTGGGCTGGGCGTCGGGGAGCGAGGACATGGGCGGTTAGAGAATGATCGTTCTCAAAACTGTAGAACGATCATTCTCTGATGTCAATGCTTGGGTGCGAGGCTGGAGTCGACGTGCGATCCGGCTTCGTTGGTTGCTGGATGCATGGATGCCCGCATTGCTGGAGCGGTCTTGCGATGAGAGGTCTCCCCAGTGCTGGCGTGAGACCAGCAACTGCTGCATGCATCGGCTCCGGCGTAGCAGCTGCGCGCCGGCACACCCGCATGACGTACCGGGTCGGTCAACTCGTCATCTGCGTGCCTGCGTGGGCTGGCCTTCGACCCACAGTGCTTGCGCGTAGATCTCATCGACCAGGCGGCGCAACGCACGCGCAGCGGTGAAGATGCCCTCGCCCAACGCGGGCACGCTGTGACTGTCCAAGGCCGCGCCGCCGCACACCGCCACCATGTCGGCCTGCGCGGTGATCGTGCGCAACAAGGTGTGGAACCTATCGATCTGGTCGGTGGTGACGCCGAAGGTGAAGTGTTCTTGCTGCGTCAGCCTGTTGTTCGTCAGCACGACATTTGGCGGACTGCCTGTCTTGCGGTTTTTCGTTGTCGTCATGGCACTGGCGCTCGACGTGTGCGGACGGCTCGTCCGTGAGCTCACGCTAGCGCATTATCTCGAATATCTGAAAATCAGATAATGCAGAAGGTTTTAGGGCGTGCGTCCTCTTACTGCCATCGTTTCAAACTGACTGCAACGGTCCAACGCTTGCAGTGAAGTCTCTCGGCTCGCCGGTAATCGGATCATCGAACGCCAGCGTGTGCGCAAACAGCTGCAACGGGTGCTCAAGATCATCCGGCTGCTGCTCCTGCAGATCCGGGTAGAAGCGGTCGTGCAGGATCGGGGCGCCCAACGCGGCCATGTGCACGCGCAACTGATGCTTGCGGCCGGTGACCGGCTCCAGCCGATACGTCCATGTGTCCGTACCGCGCGCCACCACATCGATCACCGTATCGCTGTTCGGCTCGCCCATGCACTCGCGCATGCGGAAGAACGGCTCGCCCGGCTGCAGCCGGCTGCGATGCACATAGGGAAACGTCAGCCGTGGCAGCGGCGCTGCCACCGCCAGATAGTGCTTGCGGATACGCCGCTCGCGAAACAACGCCTGGTAGACCCCGCGCGTGGCCGGGTTGGCTGAGAACAGCACCAGCCCGGCGGTGTCGCGGTCGATGCGGTGCAGCGGCACCAGCGACGGGTTGTCCAGGCGCTGTGCCAGCCGGGTGAGCAGCGTCTGGCGCACGTAGGCGCCTGCGGGAACCACCGGAAGGAAATGCGGCTTGCAGGCCACGATCAGCTGCGCATCGGCATGCACCACCGATTCTGTTGCCGCAATGATCGGCTCATCGACCACTTCGCGGAAGTAATACAGCTCTGCGCCCAATCGGTAGGGCGCATCGACATCCATGACCTGCTGCTGCGCATCCAGCACACGACCACGCGCAAAACGGGCGCGCCAGATGGCAACGTCCACGCCCGGAAAGCTCGCACACAGCGCTTCCAGCACGTTGCCCCAGGGACCGGCCGGAAGCTGGAAGCGGCTGGCAGGAACGCCATCGCGGATGGGGCGGGCAGTGGACATGGCAACGACGCAGCCGCACTCAGGCTCGGAAGCGGCCATCGTACCGCGCCGTGCCGATGCTCCCCGCCCGGGTGCACCAGCACCGCCGGGGAAAGAGGATGCCACCGAGCGCTGTGCAGCGTGCACTAGCGGGTGCTAATGCTGCGGTTTCCAGGGTGGTCTTGCGCTGCGCCAGTGCGGCGGTCAGCGCGTCGCGGGCCGCTCCCGCCTGCCACGGCATCGGCCGCAGCACGCCAGCCTCACAGCTTCATGTTCACGCCAATAAATACCTGCCGGCCGGCCGATGGCGAAAACATGGGTTGCGCCTGTGCCTGGAAGAAGCTGTCGTACCAGACGTAGTCGTACAGGCGCCCGGTGACGTTGCGCAGCTGCAGGTCCACGCTCCACGCCGGGTTGATCTGATAGCGCGCGGTGAGATCGAGCGTGGCCATGCTGCCGAACTTGCCGGCGATATTGCGCTCTTCCAGGTAGTAGTCGCCCTGCGCACGGCCCTGCAGCCCGAGCTTGAGCGCATCGGTGGCCTGGTAGTCCACGCCGATGTTGCTGATACGGCGCGGCGTTGCGATCACTTCGTTGCCCTGGATCGAGACGCTGGCATCGCGTGCATCGCGCGCGATCTTGGCCTCCTGGTAGGCATGCGATGCCCACACCGTCCATGCCTCGCCCAGCTGGGCGTTGATCTGCGCATCCACGCCGCGGCGCCGGGTCTTTCCCAGCACCACGTTGGTGCCGGTGGCGGGCATGTTGGAGATCTCGTTGGCCGCGTCCTGCTGCCAGACCGCCAGGCGCGCCTGGCTGCGCGGCAACGGGCTGAACTTCATGCCCAATTCCATGCCGGTATTGGTGGACGGCGCAATGGCGGCCTGGCCCGGAGTCAGGTAGGCCGGCGGGGTGGAGCCGGTGAGCACCTGGAAAGTACGGCCCCAGTTGGCGTAGACGTTGGTGCGCTCGGTGAACGCGTACACCACGCTGAGCTTGGGTTGCTCGATGGTGCCGTAGCGCTGCAGCGGGGCACGCACACCGCCCGGCAGCGTCGTGTCGCCGTCGAAGCGGTCCACGCGGTAGGCCGGCACGATCTTCAACGCCTCGATCGGCTGGTAGATGGCCTGCACATACGCGCCCCAGTTGTCGAACGTATGCCGGTCGTCGTTCTGGATGCGCGCCGGGCGCGCGTTGAAATCGGTGGGCTCGCTGTAGCTGAAACGCAGGCGCTGGTAGCGGTTGTCCTGGTGCTCGTAGTTCAGGCCCGCCTCCAGGGTCAGCTGGTTGTCGGCACGCCAGGTCAGCGTGTTGAGCATGCCGATCTGCGATTCGTCCCAGATGCGGCGCTGGCGTGGCGCATTGCCCACCGGCAGGTCGCTGAAGCTCACCCGGCGATCGTCCTCGTAGCTGTTGTAGTACAGCTTGGTGCCGAAGAACACCGCATCGCTGAGCGTCAGATCCAGGTGCAGACCCACCTGGCGCATGTCGCGGTCGCCGCCGTCGTTCAAGCTGTGCCGCTGCGTGGCGCGGCAGGCGGTGCGCAACTGCTCGGCGGTCAGGAAGCCAGGCTCGTCGGCTTCGTTGTGATACGCGCGCGCGGTCAGGCCGATGCGCACGCCTTCTTCCAGGCTGCCGGCGTACCACTTGCCACCCAGCGAATATTTGCTGGATGTGTCGTGCTGGCGGTAGCCGTCCGATGCCTGCCACCCCACGAAATAGTTCTGCGCAAAGCCGTCGCGCTCGCGCCCCACCGCCAGCTGCGCGTCGCGGGTATCGAAGCTGCCATAGGACAGGCGCGCGTCGGTGTAGTTGCCGCCCTGCCGCGTGCCAAAATTGACGTTGCCGCCGATGTTGTGCAGCCCGTAGCGCGGGTCGTTGGTGCCGCGGACCACTTCGATATAGCTGATGTCCAGCGGGAACAGCATGTCGATGAAGCGCTGGTTGCCGCTGTTGACGTTGCTGGGGATGCCGTCGATCAGGGTCTTGATGGCGTTGATGTAGCCCTCGCCGTTGAAGGCGCGGAAGCTGACCTTGCCCGACTCGTTGCCTTGCCGCGTCTCGGTGAGCTGGATACCGGGCATCTGGCCCAGCAGCTCCCAGCTCTGCGACACGTTCTTGTCTTCGATCTCGTCAGCACCCAGCACGTCCACCGAGGTGAGCACCTGGTGGGATGCCAGCTGGCCATCGGCATGATGGTGCACATCCACCTTGCCTAGCGTCAGCGCCGAATCGGACGACTGGGCGCGCAGCTCCGGTGGAAACAGCATGGTGACGAACGAGGCGGCCAATACTTGGGTCAGGGACAAAGACGAACGGGTCACAGGCAGCTGCAGTTTGTGGAGGTCGATGGAATATTATAACATTCGTGACCGACAGCCCAGTACGCTGACGCTTTGCGTCGCGCTGCTGGCTGAGGCGATGACGCGATTGGAAGGAGTACGAATGAGGGCTGCACCCACGCTTACGCCGGCCGCGGTT
This sequence comes from Xanthomonas codiaei, assembly GCF_002939785.1. Taxonomy (GTDB): domain Bacteria; phylum Pseudomonadota; class Gammaproteobacteria; order Xanthomonadales; family Xanthomonadaceae; genus Xanthomonas; species Xanthomonas codiaei. Next base: position 4,560 of record NZ_MDEC01000054.1, on the reverse strand, counting down.
GCGCTGCCTTCGGCTGCGGTCAGGCCAGGCGCCGGCCGCCTGCAGAGCATCGACGCGCTACGCGGCTTCGTGATGGTGCTGATGTTGCTGGACCACCTGCGCGAAACCTGGTTTCTGCATGTGCCGGTGGCCGACCGGATCGATGCGACGACCGCGCTGCCGGGGCTGTATTACGCCCGCCTGGCCGCCAGCCTGTGCGCGCCGGTGTTCGTCGCGCTCACCGGCATTTCCGCCTATCTGTTCGGTACCAGGCACACCCTGGCGGAAACCCGCCTGTTCCTGATCAAGCGCGGCCTGGTGCTGATGGCGCTGGAAGTGCTGTTCCTGTCCGAGCTGTACTGGGGCGTGGCCAGCCCGACCTTCTGGCTGCAGGTGATCTGGTGCATCGGCGTGTGCATGATCGTGCTGGCCCTGTTGATCGGCCTGCCGCGCAAGCTGCTGCTGGCCGGTGGCCTGGTCATCGTGTGCGGGCACAACCTGCTCGATGGCATCGACCTGCAACCGGGCCATCCGCTGTTCGCGCCGTGGGCGATGCTGCACCAGCGCGATGTGATCGCCCTGCCCTTCGGCTTCGTCGCCAAGACCACCTACCCGGTACTGCCGTGGATCGGCGTGATCGTGCTGGGCTATGCCATCGGCCCGTGGTTCGGGCCGCGCGTGGACGCCAGCACGCGCAGGCGCCGGCTGATCGGCCTGGGCACTGCCATGCTGTTGGGCTTTATCGCGCTGCGGCTGTGGAATGGCTACGGCGATGCCCCGTGGTTCGTGGTCGACAACGACCCGGCGCGCACGCTGATGAGCTTCCTGGCCCTGACCAAATATCCGCCGTCGCTGCTGTTCCTGCTGCTCACCCTGGGCGTGGGCGCCTTGCTGCTGGCCGGCTTCGAACGCCTGGGCCAGGGACGCATCACCACCGCGCTGGCGGTGTTCGGGGGCGCACCGATGTTCTTCTATCTGTTCCACCTGACCGTGCTGCGGCTGCTGTATCACGCCGCCGAAGCGATCTGGGGGCCCACGCAGGGCACGGTGTTCGGCGTGGACCATTACGGCTGGGTGCTGGCGTGGTACGTGGCGCTGATCGTTCCGCTCTACCTTCCCACCGCATGGTTCTCCCGGCTCAAGGCCGCACGGCGCGATATCGCGTGGTTGAAGTATTTCTGAGCTGCGGTGAGTGACTTTCGGGCGATACGTGCCGCGCTGCATTAGGCGATGCTGGGGTTCCCTACCGAGAGATGGAACTCGATGCGTCGCTCTACGCTCCGCGCAGCCGCTGCCTGCCTTGCTGCCTTGCTTGCGCCGCTGGGCGCCGCTGCCCAAACCCCCTCACCGTCATTTACCGCGTGCGCGGACGCCGCGCCGCAAACACCCCTGGCCGGCAGCGAATGCCTGCTCGCCCAGGTGCCGCTGCGCCATGCAGCCGCCGATGCGGGCACCATCGAGCTGTTCGTGCGCCGTGTGCCGGCGGCCGATCACACCAAACGACGCGGAGAGGTCTGGCTGATTGCCGGCGGGCCGGGTGAAGCCGGTGCCTCGCTGTCTCCGCTGATCAGCACCTACCAGCGCGCCTTTCCCGGCTACGACCTGGTCATTCCCGACCACCGCGGCACCGGGCGTTCTACCCGTTTGTGCCCGGAGCAGGAAGCGCCGCAAAGCGCAGACGGCGTTGGGCTGGCCGGCACCGAATGGGGCCCGTGCATTGGCGGGTTGTACGCAAACGTGAAGCGCACCCAGGCTTTTTCCATCACCGAAGCGGCGCAGGATCTGGCCTTGCTGATCCGCCAGCAACGGCGCCAGGGCGAAGTACTGCTGTACGGCGTGTCCTATGGCACGCAGCTGGCGCTGCGCGCCCTGCAGGTGGCACCCATGTCGCTGGATGGGCTGGTGCTGGATGGACTGGTGCCGCCGGAAGCCGCCGCGCAGTGGGACCTGAGCCACCGCACCACCGTGGTCGATGCCGTCGGACGCGCGCTGCTGGACGAGCCACACCTGGGCGCCTATCGCAGCGTGCTCGCCCGCATCGACACCGCCGCATGGCGCAATCAGGTTCCGGGCAAGGACCTCAGGCGCTTTCTCGGCACGCTGCTCAACTTCCCTGCGTTGCGCGACAGGATTCCCGCCATCATCGACGGCCTTGCCCGCGACGATGCCACCCTGCTCACTGCATCCGTCGCCGACCTGCAGACCGCGGTGGCCGCACTGGGCCAGAGCGGCGACAACCGGCCGGCACTGCCGCTGGTAATGCTGATCGCCGCGTCCGAGAACAATGCACGACCCGCCCTCACCCGCGACATGGTCGCAGCCGAAGCCAGGGACGCCTTGTTCGTCAGCCCCATCCCCGGCCTGCTGGTAGACGCCGGCCTGCCCACCTACCCGCGCGACGCCTGGTTCGGCCGCAGCCCGACCACCCTGCCGCGCACCCTGGTCATCCACGGCACCCTGGACCCCAACACCCCGTATGCCGGCGCGCAGGCGCATGCCGCATCGCTGCAAGCGGCAGGCCCGGTGAGCTTCAGCACCGTCGAGCGTGGCGCGCATTGGCTGGCGTTTGCGGCGCCACAGTGCTTTGCGGGTGCAGTTGCTGCGTTTGCGGCACATCAGACGGCCGATGCGCGCTGTATCGAGCCAGCGGCAGAATGACGGGGGATGGGGTGCAGAAATGACGCTGCACACCTCTTCGAAACACGGTCGTCGGCGAACGGGGAAATCATCGGTGTCCCGAGAGTGGAGTGTGCCAACGGCCTAGCTGCGAGCTTTCATTGAACGGTAAGCGGATTGAAACTGCCGTTTGCAGTAACGTCGCCGTGCCCCACGCCCGACTCGCCGATGGCGCAGACCAAGGAGGCGTCCGATGACAGCGCAAAGAAGATTCACGAAGAAGGAGATCGTGCGTTGCATGGCAGTCACCGCAATCGCGCTGAGTGCAGCATGCGCCGACGCGTCGCCATTGGCTGGTGCAAGGGTCGACAACTTCGCAAACAAGTGGGCATCTGCCACTGCCTGCGGTTCTGGCCACTTCTTGAGCATGGAACTCGAGCAGCAAAACGCCCATGTCACCGGAGCGTGGAGCGAGGGAACCAACGCGCGTGGCGGTGGCGGAAAACTGCAAGGGGATGTGCGTAGCGGACAGCTCTACGTTCGCTACTGCAGCGACGATGGCGAGGCGGGCTATGCAGCATGCCCCAACTTCTCCGGTTAGCAAGATTACTTCGTTCTCGATCAGGGAACCTTGGTTCGCTACCGGAAGTTCGGCGATGCGTATAAGCGAGATGTCGTCTTGCACCCGGATGTCACCGGCAAGCAGATTCCATCCGAACCCTGCGCAGACACGGAAAGTGATCGATGAGCAGGCAGCGCGATCAATCGACCACTCCGCCACCTTGGGTGGTATGAGAGGGCACACATGCTTTTGGCCCTGAGCTTTTCAGATGGCATTGCTGAAGCTACGCAGGTCCGCTGACGTACGCACAAGCGGACTCAGCCATCGCAAGAGATGAGCTTTCTTGCGTCCGAGCGAGCCGCGCCGATGCCTGGCGAGACGTTGCTCGCAACTGCGCTGATGCACTGCTGACAAAACCGGTTGCAGCGGCTATGGTCAATGCTGGAACGGGGGTTCTTGCATGGGACGCAGAAAGAAGCAGAGCGGGTTCGAGGCATTGGCCGCATTGCCGTGGCCGGTTGGCCTGGTTGCGGGAATCGTGGCGTATCTCGGTGTACGCCACGGCATCGGCTGGTGGCTATCGCACCAAGGCGGAACACTCGCGCAAGGCATTGCACAACAAGCGGATGGCATGTTCGCGCCAGTGGCGTGGATGCTGCTCGGCCTGTGCTGGATGGCCGCGCTGTTCTCCTATCTGGGCACGCGCCAACGCCGCCGCTTCCTGGAAACCCGCACAACGCTCGAGAGCCTGGCAGCCGGTGGCTGGCGCCAGTTCGAACAACTGGTGGGCGAAGCATTTCGCCGCCAGGGCTACAGCGTGGAGGAAACCGGCCTAGGCGGCCCGGACGGCGGCATTGACCTGATCTTGCGCAAAGACGGCCGCCGCACGCTGGTGCAATGCAAACAATGGAAACGTCAGCAGGTCGGCGTCAGCGTCGTGCGCGAAATGTACGGCCTGCTCGCCCATTACCAGGCCCACGCGGTGAAGATCGCCTGCATCGGTAGCTACAGGAAACATGCAGAGCGCTTCGCCGAAGGCAAGCCGATTGATGAACGGCGAATAGGAGAATCCGACCATTGATCGGAATGTTTCTGCTTACTTTAGTGAAGTACTAAACGAGATCGCCTCTTGAAAAACTATAACGAAAAGCCAAACCGTATGTTGGCGGTAATTAATGACCAGACCTTTAATCAAGATCGATCAATCAGCTACTGCGCAGGCTTTGAGTTAGAGAAATGGCGATGTACAGCTCTTGCCAATCACCTAATGGAATGGATCGCTGACTATGCACTGTCGGAAGATGAGCTAAGCGTTAATCGACGTCCCCCCGATTTTGAGTAGCACCGCAGTTTGGAGTCCAATTCCCTACCCGACGGAGATTGGACGTGAAGAAACGTTTTAC
>NZ_MDEC01000053.1 GCF_002939785.1 Xanthomonas codiaei | reverse complement strand
TGGGCTTCTTGCATCTGCTCCGATGATCAGTCGGAAGACATAACGCTGTTAGGCGACCATGTCCAGATACAAGGAGCGCACCCGGGGGCGACAGGCCTTATCGGTAAGGCCCGTCGCCCCCGGATGCGCTCTTACGAAAAACGCGTTCTTCGCGAGCGACCCATCCTACAAATCGGGTGACGCGCGGACCGCTCAGGCAATGAACGATCCTGCGCATCGCAACGCGCGCCGCTGCAATCAGGCGAACCGATCTGTGGCGCGCACCAGTGCATCCACATTTTCCGGCTCGAACGCCGAGTGCCCCGAGGCCGGGCTGATCTGCAGCTGCGCCTTGGGCCAGACCTTGTGCAGATCCCAGGCGCTCTGCAGCGGGCAGACCACGTCGTATCGGCCGTGCACGATCACGCCGGGGATGTCGGCGATGCGGTGCGCGTCGCGCAGCAACTGGCCTTCCACCTCGAAAAAGCCCTGGTTGACGAAGTAGTGGTTCTCGATGCGGGCGAACGCCAACGCAAAGTGTGCGTCCTCATGCCCGGTGACGAAGTCCTGGTCCACATGCAGGAAGCTGGTAGCGCCTTCCCACACGCTCCAGGCCTTGGCGGCGACCAGTTGCGTGGCCTCGTCGTCGCTGGTCAGGCGGCGATGGAAGGCGGCGATCAGGTCGCCGCGCTCTTCGGCCGGGATCGCATTGATGTAGTGCTCCCAGGCATCCGGGAACAGCCGGCTGGCGCCTTCCTGGTAGAACCATTCCAGCTCGAACCGGCGCAGCAGGAAGATCCCGCGCAGCACCAGCTCGGTCACCCGCTGCGGGTGGGTCTGCGCATAGGCCAGCGCCAGCGTCGACCCCCAGCTGCCCCCGAACACCTGCCAGCGTTCGATGCCCAGGTGCGTGCGCAGGCGTTCGATGTCGGCCACCAGATCCCAGGTGGTGTTGTCGGTGAGATCGGCATGCGGGGTGGAACGGCCCGAGCCGCGCTGATCGAACAGCACGATGCGGTACTTGGCCGGGTCGTGGAAGCGCCGCATCTTGGCGTTGCAACCGCCGCCCGGGCCGCCGTGCAGCAGCACCACCGGCTTGCCCTGCGGGTTGCCGCACTGTTCGAAGTACAGCGTGTGGCGGTCGTCGACCTTGAGGCTGCCCTGCTCGTAGGGGGCGATCTCGGGATAGAGCGTGCGCATGCGTCGGTCCTGGGCGAAAACCCGTAGTGTATCGGCCGGCGGTGATGCATCGTCTGCTTCTGCCGCATGGCGCAGGAACACCATAGGCGGCATGGGCCGCCTTGCGGTCGCCATCGGCCTCAGGCCGCGCCGTCGTCCTGCCAGCAGCCCAGGCTCACCCGGTCGCGCTGCTCCAGGTCCTGTTGCGTGGCGACCTGCACAAACCCACGTGCGCGCAGCAGTTCGGCCACCGCCTTGCCCTGATCCCAACCGTGCTCGAGCAGCAGCCACCCGCCGCTGCGCAGATGCGCCGGCGCATCGGCCACGATCCGGCGGATGTCGGCCAGCCCGTCGCTACCGGAAGCCAGCGCGCTGGCCGGCTCGTGGCGCAGATCGCCCTGTGCCAGATGCGGGTCGCCGGCGGCGATATACGGCGGGTTGCTGGCGATCAGGTCGAAGCGCTCGCCTGCCAGTGGCACGAACCAGCTGCCGTGGCGGAACTGCACGTTCAATAGGCGATGACGATCGGCGTTGCGCCGCGCGATGGCGAGCGCGGCCGCACTGGCATCGGTGGCGATCAGCTGCGCCTGCGGGCGCTCGCTGGCGATGGCCAGGGCGATCGCGCCACTGCCGGTTCCCAGATCGGCCACCCGCCGGCCAGGGGCGTGGTCCAGCCGCTCCAGGGCCAACTCGACCAGTGCTTCAGTGTCCGCGCGCGGGATCAGCGTGGCCGTCGAGACCTCCAGATCCAGCGTCCAGAAGCCGCGCGAACCGGTCAGGTAGGCCACCGGCTCGCCGTCCACACGCCGCTGCACCAGGGCCTGGAACGCCGCAGCCACTGTCGCCGTCACCGGGTCGCGGCCGTGCGCGAACAACCAGGCGCGATCGCGGCCCAGCGCATGCAGCAACAGGGGCTCGGCATCGCCACGATTGATCCGCTGGCATGCCTGCCGCAACAGGTGCTCGGCGGAGGCGGCGGACTCATCGCTCATACGGATCATTCACTCGCGCGCAACGTCGGCCGGCCATTATCGGGGCTGGAACCGCGCGCCGCATCGGCAGATGCCATCTGCGGAATCGATAGTCCAAGGCTATCTATGCAATTCCAATAATCGATTTGAGAAACCTATCGATCCTGCCTACCATGGCGCCTGTTCCATCCCCCGCCCCCCTTTCATCGCACGAGGAAACTCAATGTCTCTCATCAACACCCAGGTCCAGCCGTTCAAGGCGAATGCGTTCCACAATGGCAACTTCATCGAAGTCACCGAGGCCAGCCTGAAGGGCAAGTGGTCGGTGCTGATCTTCATGCCGGCCGCATTCACCTTCAACTGCCCGACCGAAGTGGAAGACGCCGCCGATAACTATGCCGCGTTCCAGAAGGCAGGCGCCGAGGTCTACATCGTCACCACCGACACGCATTTCTCGCACAAGGTGTGGCACGAAACCTCGCCCGCCGTGGGCAAGGCGCAGTTCCCGCTGATCGGCGACCCGACCCACAAGCTGACCCGCGCTTTCGGCGTGCACATCGAAGAAGAAGGCCTGGCCCTGCGCGGCACCTTCATCATCAACCCGGAAGGCGTGATCAAGACCCTGGAAATCCACGACAACTCCATCGCCCGCGATGTCACCGAGACGCTGCGCAAGCTGACCGCAGCGCAGTTCGTGGCCAACAATCCTGGCCAGGTCTGCCCGGCCAAGTGGAAGGAAGGCGCCAAGACCCTGGCTCCGTCGCTGGACCTGGTCGGCAAGATCTAAGCCGCCGCGCATCCCTGGCCCGATATTCCGGGCCGGGGGTGAACCGGAGCCGGTGCCGGGCTGCCCGCCCGCCATCGCCAGCACGCATCCCGACCCCGCGCCGGCTGCGGTTCATCCCTTCCTCCCCAGGCGAGCTGCGCATGCGCAGCGGCGTCACGCCCTCCCCTTGCCCATTCCCAGGAGTTTTCCATGTTGGATGCCAATCTCAAGACCCAGCTGACCGCCTACCTGGAACGGGTGACGCGCCCGATCCAGATCCACGCCTCGATCGACGACAGCCCCGGCTCGCGCGAAATGCTCGACCTGCTGGAAGACCTGGTGCTGCTGTCGGACAAGATCAGCCTGGAGGCGCATCGCGACGACGACCAGCGCAAGCCGTCGTTCGCGCTGACCACCCCGGGCCAGGACATCTCGCTGCGCTTCGCCGGCCTGCCGATGGGCCACGAGTTCACCTCGCTGGTGCTGGCGTTGCTGCAGGTGGGCGGCCACCCGTCCAAGGCCACCGCCGAGTTGATCGAGCAGGTGCAGCATCTGGATGGCGACTACCAGTTCGAAACCTATTTCTCGCTGTCCTGCCAGAACTGCCCGGATGTGGTCCAGGCGCTGAACCTGGCCGCCGTGCTCAACCCGCGCATCAAGCACGTTGCCATCGATGGCGCGTGGTTCCAGGACGAGGTCGAGGCCCGCCAGATCATGTCGGTGCCCACCGTGTACTTGAATGGCGAACTGTTCGACCAGGGCCGCATGACGCTGGAGCAGATCGTCGCCAAGCTGGACACCAATGCCGCCAAGCGCGATGCCGCCAGGATCGCCGCCAAGGAGGCCTTCGACGTGCTGGTGGTCGGCGGTGGCCCGGCCGGCTCGGCGGCGGCCGTGTACGCCGCACGCAAGGGCATCCGCACCGGCGTGGCCGCCGAGCGTTTCGGTGGCCAGGTGCTGGACACCATGTCGATCGAGAACTTCATCTCGGTGCCGGAAACCGAAGGCCCGAAGATGGCGGCTGCGCTGGAACAGCACGTGCGCCAGTACGAGGTGGACATCATGAACCTGCAGCGCGCCGAACAGCTGATCCCGGCCGGTACCGATGGCCTGATCGAGATCAAGCTGGCCAACGGCGCCTCGCTCAAGAGCAAGACGGTGATCCTGTCCACCGGCGCACGCTGGAGGCAGATGAACGTGCCCGGCGAAGACCAGTACAAGAACAAGGGCGTGGCCTATTGCCCGCACTGCGACGGCCCGCTGTTCAAGGGCAAGCGCGTGGCGGTGATCGGTGGCGGCAACTCGGGCGTGGAAGCGGCGATCGATCTGGCCGGCATCGTGGCGCATGTCACGCTGGTGGAATTCGACGACAAGCTGCGCGCCGACGAAGTGCTGCAGCGCAAGCTGCGCAGCCTGCACAACGTGCGCATCATCACCAGCGCGCAGACCACCGAAGTGCTGGGCGACGGGCAGAAGGTCACCGGCCTGGTCTATACCGACCGCACCGGCGGCGACACCCAGCACATCGAGCTGGAAGGCGTGTTCGTGCAGATCGGCCTGCTGCCCAACACCGAGTTCCTGCGCGGCACGGTGGAGTTGTCGCCGCGTGGCGAGATCATCGTCGACGACCGCGGCCAGACCAATGTGCCGGGCGTGTTCGCCGCCGGCGATGCCACCACGGTGCCGTACAAGCAGATCGTGATCGCGATGGGCGAAGGTTCCAAGGCTGCCCTGAGCGCCTTCGACTACCTGATCCGCTCCAGCGCCCCGGTCAGCACGCAGGCTGTTGCCGAAGCCGCGTAAGCGCGGCGACGAACCGCCGCCCGACACCGGGCGGCGTAAGCTGTCACCACGCCGGTCTCAACCGTCACCGCAACGAGGGCTGCTGCACATGAATCTGCGTGACCTGAAGTATCTGGTCGCCCTGGCCGACCACAAGCATTTCGGCCGCGCCGCCACCGCGTGCTTTGTCAGTCAGCCCACGCTGTCCACCCAGATCAAGAAACTCGAAGACGAGCTGGGCGTGCCGCTGGTGGAGCGCGCACCGCGCAAGGTGATGCTGACGCCGGCCGGCCGCGAGGCCGCCATGCGCGCGCGCGGCATCGTTGCCGAAGTGGAGCAAATGAAGGAAGCCGCACGCCGCAGCCAGGACCCGGAAGCGGGCACCGTGCGGCTGGGCATCTTCCCCACCCTGGCGCCCTATCTGTTGCCGCATGTGGTACCGCGCATCCGCGAGCGGTTTCCGCGCCTGGAACTGCTGTTGATCGAAGAAAAAAGTGATCAGTTGATGCACCAATTGCGCGAAGGTCGCCTGGACGCCGCGCTGCTGGCGCTGCCATTGCAGGACGATCAGCTGCATGCCGAGTTCCTGTTCGAAGAACCCTTCGTGCTGGCGGTACCGGACGGCCATCCGCTGGCGCGCCACGACAGCATGACGCTGGACGATCTGTCCGAGCAGCGTCTGTTGTTGCTGGAAGATGGTCACTGCCTGCGCGAACAGGCGCTGGATGTCTGCCACCTGTCCGGCGCGCTGGAGAAGTCGGAGTTCCAGGCCACCAGCCTGGAAACCCTGCGCCAGATGGTGGCGGCCAATGTAGGCGTGACCCTGCTGCCCTTGCTGGCTGTCAAGCCGCCGGTTGCGCGGTCGGAAAACATCCGCCTGATCCGCTTCCGCGAAGACAAGCAGCCCAGCCGCCGCATTGCGATGGCCTGGCGTCGCAGCTCGGCCATGACCGCGTTCCTGGAGCAGCTGGCGCAGTTGTTCAAGGAACTGCCGTCGGACCTGTTTGCGTTGGAACAGCCTGCGACCGGACCGAAGGCGGTGGCGGCTTAGGGATTTGGGATTTGGGATTTGGGATTTGGGATTTGGGATTTGGGATTCGAAAAAGCGCAACACGGCTGCGTTTGGTTTGCGCGGGGTTGTCGAGGTTGAATAAGCGGCGCGGGGCGTCGCTTGTTTTGTTTGCTGCAGGCAGATCGCGTGTCGGGATGCGATGCGTCGCGATCGTGTGTCGGTGGCTCGGCGCGTTGCGTTGCGGTTGCATCCTGTCGGTCGAGCAACCCTTCTGAGCTGCCAGCCGGCTCTGATTGCCTGATTGCGTGCGGCACCGAGCAGACAGCGGACTCATCAGCGATCGCCGCCCTGCTTGCAGCATTGAAGGCCTGCAGTCTTCAGGCGCTGCATTGCGATCGATCCAGGGCGCCCTCATCTTGACCATGCTGCCTGCCATTCGGGCGGGCCGTACTCGTCAGGAGAGTGCCATGACCTCGCAACACCACAGCGGCTTGCCGCCATCCATCCTTGTCTCCAGCCACGACCTCGCCCGGCTGGAGGCCTTGCTCGATTCCCCCGCGTTCAACAAGCATCCCGCCGCCACTGCGCTGAGCGACGAACTGGGCCGCGCACGCGTGCTGCCGCCCGACCAACTTCCCGGCGATGTCGTCACCATGCACTCGCGCATCGAATGCGAAGACCAGTTGCACGGCGAACGGCATACGCTCACCCTCGTGTACCCGCAGGAGGCCGATATCCAGCAGGGCCGCATCTCGGTGCTGGCACCGGTCGGCAGCGCACTATTGGGCCTGTCGGTCGGCCAGAGCATCGACTGGCGCACGCCGGACGGGCGCAATCTGCGCCTGCGCGTGCAGGCCGTGCACGCTCAGTCCGCCGCCGCGGGCGACTTCCAGCGCGCGGCGCGCTAACGTAGCGCGCTGCGCCATCCCCGACCCGTTCCACGATTCGAGAGAACCCGCATGACTGCATCCCCCTCCAAGCTGGCCCAACTGCGCGAGCTGTCCGTGGTGGTCGCCGACACCGGCGATTACGACGCCATCAAGCGCCTGAAGCCGGTCGACTGCACCACCAATCCCACCCTGGTCAAAAAGGCGCTGGACCTGCCGGTCTATGCCGACCTGATCGAGCGCGAGCTGGCCTGGGGCCGCGAGCATGGCGGCGACGACCGCACCGCCACCGTCCACGAGGTGGCCGACCGCCTGACCATCGGCGTAGGCGTCAAACTGGCCGAACTGGTCCCCGGGCGCGTATCCACCGAAGTCGACGCCGATCTGGCCCACGACACCCAGGCCACCATCGCCAAGGCGCGCAAGTTCATCGCGATGTACGCCGAGCGCGGCGTGCCCAAGGACAAGATCCTGATCAAGATCGCCGCCACCTGGGAAGGGATCGAAGCCGCGCGCCAGCTGCAGCGTGAGGGCATCGACTGCAACCTGACGCTGATCTTCAACCACTCGCAGGCACTGGCCTGCGCCGAGGCCGGCGTGTTTCTGATCTCCCCGTTCGTGGGCCGCATCCTGGATTACTACGTCGCCCACGGCCAGACCCCGTCCAGCATCGATGAAGACCCGGGCGTGGTGTTCGTGCGCACCGTGTACGACGCGTTCAAGCGCCGCGGGTCGTCCACCGTGGTGATGGGGGCCTCGTTCCGCTCCACCGCGCAGATCGAAGCGCTGGCCGGCTGCGACCGCCTGACCATCTCGCCGAACCTGCTGGAAAAGCTCGACGCCGAACACGGCGAGCTGCCGCGCAAGCTCTCCCCTGCGCAGGCCGACAACGCGCAGATCACCCCGATCAACGCCGACAGCTTCGCCGCCGACCTGGCCGCCGATGCGATGGCCACCGAAAAGCTGGCCGGCGGCATCGAGACCTTCGCCAAGGACCTGCAGGCCCTGCGCAAGACCATCGCCGACAAGCTGGCCGGCTGATCGCCTCAGCGAACAGATGCGACCATCCACGCCCGCAGCCGATGCTGCGGGCGTTGTCGTTTTCGGAGATGCCGCGGAGATCGCACTGCGGTGTTCACGCCTGATCGGACCCGGCAGCCCGCGCATCCGATGCAGCGCCCGCACGTCGCTGCCGTTGCTTCACGCCCGTGTCCAGCGCTGACCCGTGCTGTGGCTCGAGGGAAAGCAGCTAACGCGACGGAGCTGGATCGACACTGCGCCTCGCGCCTGGTTGCCATCCGCCACGACCCCGCGTATCTCACAGGCCCCGCGTTCGAGCAGCCGAGGGACCAGGCCGCGATGCCCGCCGCTCCACCTGGCGGTCTCCACACCCTGCTTACAATCGCCACGCGCGCAGTGCCTAGAATCCGGATACCTCAACTGGCGTAGCGGACGATGGCAAACATTGCAGTGGTGATGGTCGACGGCGTGGCCGACTGGGAGATCGGCGTGGTGCTGCCAGCGGCGCGCGAATGGTTCGGCGACCAGGTGGCCATCGCCAGCATCGATGGCCAGCCGGTACAGTCCATCGGCGGGCTGCGGATCACGCCGGACTTCGCCCTCTCGGATCTTGCGCCGCTGGAGGCGGATCTGTGGATCCTGCCCGGCAGCGAGCGTTGGCAGGCCGGCGAGATCCCAGGCCTGAGCGGCTTGCTGGTCGAACGCGTCCAACAGCAGCGCCCGGTCGCGGCAATCTGCGGTGCTACCCTCGCACTGGCCTACGCCGGCCTGCTCGACGAACGCGCCCACACCAGCAACTCGCTGGCCTTCCTGCAGGAAAACGTGGTGCCGTACGCGGGTGCCCAGCAGTTCCGGCACGAAAAAGTCGTGACCGCCGACAGCGTGATCACCGCACCCGGCACCAGCCCGGTGGGATTCGCGCTGGCCTGCATGCGTCTGCTGCATCCGGAACGCACCGATACGCTCGCGCAGCTGCGCGGCATGTTTGCCGGCGAATTCGTCTGACGCAGCCCATGCAGTCGGCACCCCGGCGCTGCAGCGAAACGGCCAGGCCACGCTGCCGCTGTCTGGACTGCAACGCCCGTTGACTGGAAAAAAAGATGGCCACGTCGTCTCCGACGTAGCCATTCAAGTTGCCTGGCATGCACTCCCATGCGCTGCCTGTCGTGATAACGCTGCCGGTCGCTGATGGCCATCGGCACGCGACCACGCTCACGTGGACGACAGCGCTCAATCCGGCCTCGCCTTTCCGTCAGGCATCCAGCCCGATCGGGCAGCTCACTCCCGTTCCGCCAAGCCCGCAATACCCATTGGGATGCTTGGCGAGGTATTGCTGGTGATCGTCTTCGGCGTAGTAGAACGTCGGTGCCGGGAAACGGATCTCCGTTGTGATGGCGCCATACCCCGCCGCAGTCAGCTGCTGCTGGTAGGCATCGCGGCTGGCAAGTGCCGCGTCGTACTGCTCCTGCGTCGTGCAGTAGATGGCCGAGCGGTATTGCGTGCCGACGTCGTTACCCTGCTGCATGCCCTGGGTCGGGTCGTGGCTTTCCCAGAACGTGCGCAGCAACTGCGCAAACGGCACCGACGCTTCGTCGTACACCACCAGCACCGCTTCGGTATGCCCGGTCTGCCCGGAACACACTTCGCCATAGGTGGCATTGGGCGTCTGGCCACCGGCATAACCCACTGCCGTGGTGTACACCCCTGGCACGCTCCAGAACTTGCGTTCTGCGCCCCAGAAGCAACCCAGACCGAACTGCACCTGGGCCAGGCCAGTGAAGTCGCCACGCAACGGATGCCCATGGATCAGGTGCGTGTTGTGCAGCGGTAGCGCTTGCTCGCGCCCGGGCAGTGCTTCGCCCGGACGTGGCATGCGTTGTTTGAAGGCGCCGATTCCCAGCATGGTGCAACTCCGCAATCGTGAGGATTGCCTGCTGGATGGCGCCGGCCGGAGCGGCTTTCAAGCCTTCCCGGCCGGCGCACGCCGCCTTGCACGGCACTTACTTGGTCTTGGCGACGGCCGCGCGCGTATCCACTTCCGGCATCGCCGAGCTGTGGTGGTTGATGATCAGCCACTTGCCGTCGCGCTTTTCGTACACGAAGGTATAGCGCGCCTGCACATCGCTCTGCTTGCCGTTCTTGTCGGTCAGCGTGAAGGTGTACACGCCGGCATCCACGGCGCTGTCGTCATCGAGCACGCGCACGGTGCGGTAGTTGACCACACCCTTGGGCTTCTTGGTCAGGAACATCTCGAAATACTTTTCGATCTGCTCGCGCGAGGCGCGCACCTCGTTGGACACCGTCGGCAGCAGCACGCCATCGGACGCGTACAGGTCGGCCACCTTTTCCGGGTCACCCGACGCCAGGGCGGCGTTCCATGTATCGAACAGCGCGGCGACTTCGCGCTCTTCGCCGCCGGCTGGCAACTTGGCCTTGTCGGTGTAGTGCATCACGCCGCCAGCCAGGGCCGGGGTGGCAGCCAGAGCCAGAACCAAGGAAGACAGTGTGCGACGCATATGGAATCTCCTTGTGGATTGTTGGGGGGTGCCTCGGAGGGCGAGCCCAGTATCGACATCAAGCAGCCCCAACAATTCCGCCGACTGGCATATACTCAAATATGCTGATCGGCCTAGAGGAACCCAATGGATACCCCTATCAGTGCAGGCGATTGGCGGCAGGCCCTGCGGCGCGAGGCCTCCGACGGCGCGCGTTGGCAGGCGCTCTGGGAGGCGGCCGTGGCATTGCGCTATACCCAGACCTGCGAACAGGCCTGCGATGCGGTGCTGGGACGTGTACTGGCGCTGCTGGGGCTGGAGCACGGCGCGGTGCTGGCGCAACGCGGCCCGCGCGTGCAGCTGCTGGCCAGCCGCGGCCTGGCCCTGCCCCCCGGCGCCAGCGCTGCAGGGGACAGCCACGAGGCGAGCTGGCTGATGCCCCCGCGGCCGGCCGATCTGCGCGAGGCCAGGGTGCCTGTCCATGCGCTGGGCACCACCCACGGCATGCTGTGCGTGGCGTGGCACGACCATCGCCCCGCCCCCGGCAACGACGACGTGCAGGCACTGCAGGCCTTCGCGTTATTGTTGCCGGCGATGGTGGCCGAACCCGCCAGGCCGATCGCCACGCGCCGGCGCAAATCACCGCAGGACGACCGCCTCAATGCGCTGAGCAAACGCGAAAAGCAGGTGCTTTCGTTGCTTCCGCGCGGGCTTACCAATGCCGGCCTCGCAGCTGAACTGGGGATTTCTCCCGGCACGGTGAAAGTGCATGTGGAGCGCATCCTGCAGAAACTTGAGGTAAAAGATCGCACCCAGGCCGCGGTGTACGCGGTTCAAGCCGGACTCGCGCTATGACTGCAATGGCGGTGCGTTGGAACGATTGGCCGATCACCCGCAAGAGCCTGGCGGTGGTCACCCTGCCGTTGCTGTTGCTGGCCGTGGCACTGATGGCGATCTACAGCGTGGAGCGGCAGAACATCGCCGCCGAAAACGATGTGCGCCGCACGCTGGAAGTGCTGAGCGACCTGTACGAGGCGCATGCGCTTCTGGCCGAAACCGCGGCCGGCGTGCGCGGTTACCGGCTGGTGCGCCGCGACGAATTCCTCGCTCCGTACCGCTATGCAGAGCCGCGCCTGCAGCCGGTGGCCGACCGGCTTTCCAAGCGCATCACCGACCCAGTGCAGGCCCAGCGTTTTGCGCGCATCAAACCGTTGTTCGCCGAGAAGATGCAGGGCTGGCGTCGCCTGCTGGCACCGGACCTGAGCCGCGAAGAGGAGATTCGCCAGCTGTGGGACGGCAAGTACAAGCTCGACATTCTGCGCGCGGAACTGCGCGAGCTGCGCGATTACGAGACGGCGCAGTTGCAAGTACGCACCGCCAAGGCGCAGGGCTTGCGGCAGCGCAATCTGATCATCACCCTGAGCGCGGCCATGCTCGGTGGCCTGGGTGCGGTCTTTGCAGTGGCCTGGTTCGCCTCGGCGCTGTCCGGGCGCCTGCGCACGCTGGCCGCCAATGCCGACCGGCTGGGCGAAGGCCTGCCGCTGGACCCGCAGCCCCGTGCCGGCGATGAACTGGGCCAGGTCGGGCAGCGCCTGGCACAGGCCAGCGAACTGCTCGCCGCCCGCGCAGCCGAAGCCCAGCTCGCGCGAAGCGAGGCGGAAACGGCCAACCGCGCCAAGACCGAATTCCTCTCGCGCAGCAGCCACGAACTACGCACGCCGCTCAATGCGATCCTGGGCTACGCGCAGGTGCTGGACATGGACCTGCCCGAACCCGGGCACCGTCGCCATCTGCAGCACATTCTCGGCGCCGGCCGCCATCTGCTCGGGTTGATCACCGAACTGCTGGACATTGCGCGTATCGAGGCCGATCAGCTGGATCTGAGCCCGGAGCCGGTTGCAGTGGACGCGGCGGTGCACGAAGCGCTGGGCCTGATCGCACCGGATGCCGAAAAGCATGGCATCCACCTGCAGCCGCCGGCCATCGAGGGCGCGTGGACGGTACGCGCCGATGCCCAGCGGCTGCGTCAGGTCTTGCTCAACCTGCTGTCCAATGCCGTCAAGTTCAATCGCCCCGGCGGCCATGTGCAGGTGAGCGCGCAGGCCGATGGCGGGCAGGTGCGCATCACCGTGGCCGATCAGGGCCAGGGGCTGACACCACCGCAGATCGAGCGCCTGTTCACCCCGTTCGAGCGGCTGGGCGCCGAGCGTTCGGCGGTGGAAGGTACCGGCCTGGGGCTGGCGCTGAGCAAGAAGCTGATCGAGGCGATGGGTGGGCAGATCGGTGTGGACAGCAGCCGCGATGGCGCGCGCTTCTGGATCTCGCTGCCGCAGGGCGAGCCGCAGCGCAGCGAACCGGCGCGCACACTGTTGCCGCCCAGTAGCAGCGGCAGCGGCGTGTGTCGCTTGCTGAGCATCGAAGACAACCCGTCCAACCAGGCCCTGATCCGCACGCTGACCGAGCGCCGCCCGCAATGGCAGCTGCTGGAGGCGGCCAGCCTGGCGCAGGCGCGCGAGCTGCTGCAGCACGGCCTGCCGGACCTGATTTTGCTGGACCTGCACCTGAGCGACGGCAACGGCGAGGAATTGTTGCGCGAGCTGCAGGCGCAACCGGCTACCGCGCAGCTGCCGGTAGTGGTGATCAGCGCCGATGCCACGCGCGCCACGCTGGCGCGGGTGGGCGACCAGGGCGTACGCGCCTACCTGACCAAACCGCTGGACGTGGCGGAATTCTTCACCGTACTCGACAGGTTGCTGGCATGACACGCGACGATATCCTCGGCTCCCGCATCCTCATCGTCGACGACGAGCCGGCCAATGTGCGGCTGCTGGAGGACCTGCTGCAGCGCGAAGGCTTCCAGCAGGTCATCGCCACCACCGACCCGCTGCGCGTGATGGGGCTGGTGTCGGCGTTCGCGCCGGATCTGATCCTGCTGGACCTGAAGATGCCGGAGCTGGACGGCTATGCACTGCTGGAACAGCTGGCGCGGCTGTCCGACCCCGGCCGCTTCCTGCCGGTGATCGTGCTCACCGCCGACCCCAGCCGTAGCGCACGTCATCGCGCCCTGGGCCTGGGTGCCAAGGATTTCCTGACCAAACCGCTGGACACCTTCGAGGTGGCGCTGCGGGTGTGGAACGTGGCCGAAACCACCGTGCTATTCAAACGCCTGCGCGCACTGGCCGCGCCGGAGGCCGCGCTACCTGGATGGCGTCAACCGGAATGATGCCTGGGCATCGCAGAAGCGCGCCTGGGCGCGACGTGGCGTTGATCGGCAAGGCGTCATCGCGCCCGGGTGCGCTCCTTGTATCTGGACATGGTCGCCTAACAGCGTTATGTCTTCCGACTGATCATCGGAGCAGATGCAAG
>NZ_MDEC01000052.1 GCF_002939785.1 Xanthomonas codiaei | reverse complement strand
AAAACGTTTCTTCACGTCCAATCTCCGTCGGGTAGGGAATTGGACTCCAAACTGCGGTGCTACTCAAAATCGGGGGGACGTCGCCCGGCCCATCGCGTCATATTCGCGACGAGTGACATTGCCACTAGAATCTTCAGTTGCGATCAGACGGCCAAACGAGTCATGGCGGAAGCGGATCGTCCGTCTGAGCGGGTCGGTCACGCCGACCAGGTCGTAGCCCTCGTAGTGCAATTGCTGGCTGCGCTGCAGCGGATCGGTCGATTTGACAAGCTGTCCAGCCGCGTTGCACTGGAAGGTCGCGACGCGATTCAGCGGATCGGTTACCGACGCCACACAACGATTGGCGTAGGTCAGGCGGGTCACCCGATTCAACGGATCGGTGATCGTGGCGAGATCACCGTCGGCGGTGTAGGTCATGCGAACTACGCGTGCTTTCGGAGTGCCGGGTAGCGATGTGACCTGCGTCGTCTGACCGTCGGCGTTGTAGACATATTCGATCCGACGCCCCAACGGATCGACGCTGGCCGTTAACTGACCATAGCTATTGCGTTGGTAGGTGACGGTCTGCGCCCTGGCAGTGCCATAGGCAGATGTCTCTGACGCAGGGTAAGGAGTGGCGGCATCGAAGACGATGCGCCGCTTGCTTCCATCCGGTTCGGTGACCAGCGTGCCGCTTACGCCATCGACCACGTGGGCGTAGTCGATACTGATCTTGCCGCCGTCCGCTTGCGTCTGCCTGATCACCCGACCAGTGGAAATGCCATTGACGACTTCAAACTCCACCTACGCCGCCTAACCGGTTGAACGCTTCAATAGGAGCTATCGGTGTGGCGTGATGGACATGCAACTCTTCCGCACGCTGAGCAAAGTTTGCGAGCAGACCAAGCAGTGGCTGGCCGACAACAACCAACAGATACCCCAAGAGGGTTCGGGCGGACTAACGCCCGCCGAGTTCGGCACTCAATATTGACCACAGACTTCTAATTTTAACTGGAGTTGAATTATAGGGTTCGACAAAATAACAGCATCCAAAAAACTACTTAATAAACTTTACTCCATCAGCTTGACACATTTCTGCAAGCGACTTCTTTAGCTTCTCCATTTCCGCCTCTTCAGGCAAATTCACCTCAATATCGCCCTCTAATTCAAGTTCACTTCTTGCTGCGCTTGAAATATTTAACTTCAGTTTAATTCCTTTAATTTCTATACACTCAACCCCTCCATATCTTGATTTTTCACCAGCTATTTCTATATGCATTTTATCCAGGCCCAATGCTTTGTCTTGAGCGTCAGGGAACTTGGTCCTTTGCAGGATTAAAAATTTAGATGGATTACTTGGATCGTCAACTAGCCCAACAACCACTGCATACCCATCATCTTCCACAGAAATATCTTTAGCATTAAAAGAATACATTTTATCCACCTCAGTTTCCAGTTGCCGTCCAGCGCTGCGTTGATCCTCCCGCACGCCACTGGTATTCGATTGTTGCGCCCGTTTCTGCTGCTGCTCTATTCATATAACCTTTGCAGGATGGGCAGGGTGGCCTCTGACCAGTGATTGTCATTGTGTCCCCTTGCTTGAGCGGAATGCTTTGTACAGCACGAGCCTCTGTATGTGAAGCCAGAGTGTTTCTTGGAAATCCAAGGGCTTGCTCTGCAGGTGTCATGTTCCCACTCACAAGTCTGTCATGGCTCAGAACCTCTCCACCAGGCCCCCTGACCATCACATTTGCGTTGTGGCGGTTTGGGACGACTCCTACTGGGCCAGTTCTCTTCAACGCCCCTTTCGTTGCACTTCCATAGCCCCCGCCAGGCAAAAACATTCCACCAACAAACATTCCAGCAGTTAAAGCTTTCTCGTTTGTGCTAGCACATGGGTCCATCAACGTCTTGCCAGTGTCGTACGCATCATAGACTGACAAGCCAGCCTCGATGACAGCCCAGATGACTGGGATGGCAAACCACGCAAAGTGTCCGGAGGGGTCATTGAAGCTGACTGGGTTGCCCAGCGCGTATGCGTAGAAGTTTGCATCGCCGCCCGCGAATCCGTAGGAGTCCTCGCTGATGAAGCGGCCCATTTCTGGGCTGTAGTAGCGCGCTCGGTAGTACTGCAATCCGCTCTTGTCGAGCTCGCGGCCGGTGTACTGGTAGGGATTGTCTGAGCTACCGCCAGTGGCCTGGGCCTGGCCATACGGTGTGTAGTCGTAGCGGCGGACGACAGCACCTGTGGCGTTGGTCAGCGCACGCGTGCTACCCAAGTTGTCGGTCAGGTAGTACGTCCGCCCATTGGCATCGTTGCGCGCGAAACGCTGATCAACGCCCAAACCTGTCAGGATCGGATTGACCGTGGTCCCGACCTTCTCTTGCACGGCGTTCTGGCCGTCGTACAGGTAACTAGTGGTCGCTCCGCTCTCTGTCTTGCTGAAGCGGCGGCCCAACGCGTCGTAACCAAAGCTGGCAATCGAGGTCGTGCCCTGCTTAATCTGGACAAGCTGATCACGGACGTTCCAGACATACGTGCGCGTGCCATCCGAAAGCAGGTTGCCGTTGTCATCGTAGGTCAGGGCTTGGCTGTTGTAGCTCAACTGCCGGTTGGCATCATCGAAGCCGTTTGTACCTGTGCTAGCAGCCGGTAGCGCCTGACTACCGAAACCGCCGGTCTGGGCGACGATCTGGCCAAGCGGGTTGTAGCCATAGCCGATACTGCCAATAGAAGCTTGGCCTGCCTTTTGCCAGGCCAGTCCGGTCAGCTGGTCGGCATTGTCATAGGTGTGAGCAACCGCGACCCCGTTGGGTAGCGTTGCCAAACTCAGACGATCGACATCGTCATAGTCAAACAGCACGGTTTCCGTGCCTTGGGTGATCCGTCGCAGGAGATCAGCGTTGTCGTAGGTGTATTCAACCTTCGGCTGGGCCGCCGCCAACATTTCCTTGCGACGCCCTACAAGGTCGTACGCGTAAGTGACATTGCCTTGAGGGGTGGACGCAGCAACGACTGCGTCATAATCGTCGTAGTCCCAACTCAATGCACCTGCCGCTGCAGTATCGACCAACGTGCGCAGGCGATTTCCTGCGTCGTAGGTTGCTGTGATGGTGTTGCCGTCTTGATAGGTCGTTGTCGTTGCACGCCCCAACTCGTCATAAAGGAAGCTGACCACCCTCTTCATGCGATCGGTGTGGGTCTTGACCCGATCGGCGAGATCGTAGGTCCATGACTCGACCACACCTTTCGCATCGGTACGGGTCAGTAGCCTGTCGCGTTGGTCGTAGGTGTAGGTGATTCCGTTGCCATTCGGAAGCAATACAGCATCGACATTGCCGTTAGCGTCGAAGCCATAATCAATCGCACCGCCCTGGGCATCAATGACCCTTTTCACCCGGCCCATCGCGTCGTACTCGCGACGAGTGACATTGCCACTGGGATCTTCAGTTGCGATCAGACGGCCAAGCGAGTCATGGCGGAAGCGGATCGTCCGTCCAAGCGGGTNGCGGATCGGTCGATTTGACAAGCTGTCCAGCCGCGTTGCACTGGAAGGTCGCGACGCGATTCAGCGGATCGGTTACCGACGCCACACAACGATTGGCGTAGGTCAGGCGGGTCACCCGATTCAACGGATCGGTGATCGTGGCGAGATCACCGTCGGCGTTGTAGGTCATGCGAACCACGCGTGCTTTCGGAGTGCCGGGTAGCGATGTGACCTGCGTCGTCTGACCGTCGGCGTTGTAGACATATTCGATCCGACGCCCCAACGGATCGACGCTAGCCGTTAACTGACCATAGCTATTACGTTGGTAGGTGACGGTTTGCGCCCTGGCAGTGCCATAGGCAGACGTTTCTGACGCTGGGTAAGGAGTGGCGGCATCGAAGACGATGCGCCGCTTGCTTCCATCCGGTTCGGTGACCAGCGTGCCGCTGACGCCATCGACCACGTGGGCGTAGTCGATACTGATCTTGCCGCCGTCCGCCTGCGTCTGCCTGATCACCCGACCAGTGGAAACACCGTTGACGACTTCAAATTCGTTCAACAGCAGGCGATGGCCACGCTGGTTGACGATCGACTCAATCCGGTGCTGAGCAAGTGTGCTGCCCTGCAGACGAACCTGGAAGTTGTATTGTTTGAATGTCGCGTCCGGGTACGTCGCTTTGGAGAGCAGGCCGTTGGCGTCATAGGCGTATGACCACTGCCTACCGGTATGGTCGCGTAAGGTCTTGATCCGGTTGCTCGCGTCGTACTCGATCGCCACAGAGCGCCCAGTCGGCGAGATGATGTTGGATACCAGCCCTGCGGTGTACGCCAACGTTGTCCGATTGCCATAGCGATCCTCGATCCAGCGGACGCGAATATCGTTCCAGCTGGAGAACTGCATGCGCGAACCGTCGCGCAAGGTGAGCAAGAATGCGCGTCCCCAGGGTTGGGTCGGATCGGAATCGAAGACAGTCTTGAGCAAGGCGCCCGCAAAACGGGTATTGGATCCAGCTTGTCGCCATTCTCCCTGGTTGCCACTTCCCGAGATTCGGTCAAAGCGAACAGACGACCCGTTCGGGAGGACGAGGTCCATGACGTCGTAGTTAGTGGTATCGGGGCGATTGAGCGTGTAGCCCCAATTCCACGACATGCCGATGCCGAACTCGCGACGCTTGAGGTCATGCGGCCGGTAGTTGCGCGAGATCGTGATCGGAACGATATCGCTGATGACGACGTCGGTTTCGGCGTGGGTGAACTCGCCCGTCTTGAGATCGATCGGGTCGCCTGCGATGGCAGCATCGCCACTGCAGCCGCATTCACCTGAGTTATCTGCCGCAAGACCCCATTCGCTGGGTGGATCGTTCCCAGGAACACTGAACATCCCGCCCATGGTCTGGTGCAGCGCCACACCACGTTCGGGCACGAAATGCCGGCCATCTTCGGACACATTGCCCCGGCCGTAGACGCGCCAACCTTCGGTCGGGTCATAGATCCAGAAGTTGGCTTCGGTGCCTGCCTTGTAGCCATCGTAGTTCGGGTAGTACACCCGGATGCCGTTATTGGCGCCAGGCACCAATCCCCGCACCTGCGCAGCCCCGGGCTCCACGGTGAACGCCATCGGGTGGTTTTCCATCACCGGGAATGGCGCGCGATTGACCGGCGTCGGGACGATCGCCAGCTCGTTGACCAAACGCCCCTTGCGGTCGTGAATCACCGTGCCTTTGGGAATATGCAGCTCAAGCCCCGGGATGTCCGGATGACCAACTACCATGTCCTGTTGGAGTGGTGAGGGAATCCGGATCTTGTCCCGGACACTAATCTTTGGCAGATGCATCAGGTAGGGCAGCTCGTTCAACTGACCCTGCTTGACTTCCACACCGACCACGAACTGGCCGTACTCTTCACCCGAGTGATTAGCGGTACTGCCGTCGACGTAGAGCTCCTGGTGGCCAGATGGTACGTCGAATAATGCAAACCAGCCGTGCGCGTTGGTGCGCGCTGTTGTGCTACCAATGCTTACTTCGACATTTGCAACAGGCATTTGGTCGACACGCACCACGCGCCCACGGATGGCGGTGAGCTTATGCCGGGCCGCACTGCGCGAGGCGTACTCACTCTTTTCAACTGCCAGGCTCTCACCGTAGATACGCCAGCGGCTGTCGGTATTGTCCCGCCCTGGGTACCAGACTCCGTCTTCAACGAGACCGTGGGCCCTGCATGGTTGATAGCCGGACTGGTCTTGCTTGCAACCATCCTTGCCACCACTAACACCCGTCACTGCATGGGTTGCATCATCTTGATCTGCCTCCGCAGGCAGGACTGGAGTCTTCTGGCCTGATGCATCCAGTGTCGCTGTGCCGAAGTCAATCGCGACCAGCGGCTGCAGTTGGCCCGACGCGGTACGAACACCATCGATCATCAAGGTGTAGTGCGAGCCCGGGAATAGCGAACGCTCTGGGTCAATGAAGACCAAGCGCCCGTTTTCGACCGGCGAGACCGCAACCGATACTGCGCCACCTGGACCAACCAGGGTGACCTTTTCCGTTGTCAGATCTGCCATCCGGACAGGCTGCGTGAACCGCACCGACAGGCGTTGCTCTGGCGAAACCTCCTGGTCACCTTGTGCTGGCATAGAGCCAGCCAGACCGGCAGGCTGTCGGTCTACACCTGCGCGGACCTCCTGCGTGAAGCGCCCTTCGGTAGCGCCAAACACCAACTCGCGAGCTACAACACGGCCATCGCTGTCACGACCGCCTAAGAGACGTACACGCCCATCTGCCTGCAACGAGGCCGAGTGCTGCATCCTGTCGATGAACGTCTCTTCACTCAAGGAGAGAGCACGGTTGCTGACCTCGTCCCATAGCTCGGCACCCAGCTTGCTATCGTTCGTCTTGCCTCCGGCGAAGAGCACTCGTCCGTCGCTGAGAACCGTGGCGCTATGACCCGCACGTGGCGAAAGCGTCAAGTCATGCGCCGGCTCAAGCGTCTGGATGCCAGGGTTGAACCATAAGCCATCGCGCAAAAGGTGCCCTTGGAGGTCCGTGCCTCCCCAGATCAATACCCGCCCGCTTGGAAGCAGAACAACACTCGGATTGAGGCGATGCTCCGGTAAGCGGTGAGTACGTGTCATGCCTGACCCGTTCAAAGCACCAACGGAAAGGGACGATCCGTCTGAAGCGAGCTTTAGCTGCTGGCCAGTGGCCAACGACAAGCGCTGTTCTCGTCCTGCCAGCACGGGCTCGCTGCTGCCGGCACGGGCAACGCTAGGCTGAGCAGTCGGGATAGATGCTGCCTCCAGGTGCCCGACCGAACTTCCGACGGACACCAACCCAATAAGTAGCCCAAATACAAAGGACTTGCCGCTACCGCCAAACCAGGACGTGATCATGGATATTCCTTTCCGCATTGTCCTTCGCCTTTTTTTCTATCCGGTCCTACGGGGCGCTATTGAGCGTGACACTGGCAGTTGCCGTACTGCCCAGGCCTGGGTTCGCATAAATCCAGTAGGTGCCAGATTCCGGAAGTGTAAGAGTCACGCTTCCGCTGGTTACTGGAACGACCGAAGCTATTTGGTAACCACTCCTACGGTCACTTGGCTTGTAAATGCGATAGCTTACTGACCTTCCGGCTGGCATCGTGGTCTGCCCTGCGATCTGCAACACCAGCTTCTCTCCTTGCGTTCCAGAGAAGGTAAGCAAACCATCTTGACCACGACGAGATAGATTTAGCCCCAGCGGGATGCCGCGAGCTAGAACAGCAGACACGCTGGACGACAGCGTCGCTTTGAACTGCATCATCTGCCCTTCAACGCTAGGCACCACCAGCACACTGTAAGTTCCTGCAACAGGATTATAAACATCAATATCGCAGCCGCCGTTTGAAACGTAGCAGTAAGTCTCATCACCCATAGCTGCCCCGCTCGGCGAGTAAGCGTAGATCCGTACGTAGGTACCATTACTTACCGCAAGATCACTCACAGAAAAACCAAGATGTTGACCGGTATTCGCTTCAAATCGAAAGTGAGCGGACTGTGCAGGCAGTGCAGCCGTGAACTGAGCTACGGCACCATCCTGCACCATTCCACTTGTCGTACCAGTTGACAGGGTTACCTGTGCAGTAGCCGTTGCGCCAAACGCCGGATTTGCCGACACCCAGTAGATTCCCGTCTCGGGAAGTACCAGATTTAAAGCGCCGCCTGTCATTACCGTCAAACTATCGATGTAGTAACCAACTCGACGATCACTTGGCTTATAGACTCTATACCTGACAGATCCACTTGAAGGGTAGGTAGATTGGCTAGCCACCTGCAGTGCTAGGCTCTCCCCCTTGACTCCAGAGAAGGTCATTAGCGCATCTTGACCACGACGATTCAATTCAAGTGCTATCGGCGTATCGCGCACTAACTGGGCCGTGGCGCTTGACGACAATGTTGCATTAAATTGCATCGCTTGCTCCAGGCCAGCTGGAACAACAAGCACGCTATACGTCCCTGCGATAGGATTATAAATATCTATATCGCATCCACCATTTTCGACATAACAGTACGTCTCGTTGCTAAGCCCGGACCCGTCAGGAGCATATGAGTAAATCCTCACATAATCCCCGCTACTCAGGACTAGGTCACTCAACCCGAATCCAAGATGCTGACCAGCAGTAGCATTAATGCGGAAGAAAGCTGTTTGACCAGGAAGTGCCGTCTCCACCGAAGTAGGAGTTCCGTCCTGCCGCAGACCAGCACTCGTTCCTGTCGATAGAGTCACCTGCGCAGTTGTAGCAGCGCCGTAATCGGGATCTGCGACCACCCAATAAGTACCCGTCTCCGGAAGCGAAAGATTCATTGCTCCACCCGTCTCAGGCGTGGTCAGATCGATGTAATAACCCCGTCTGCGCTCACTCGGCTTATAAACCTCGTATCGGACAGATTTACCTGCCGGCACGGTAGATTGACCCGCAACCTGCAATGCAACTGTTTCGCCCTTTGTACCGTTGAACGTCATCAACGCATCCTGACCGCGTCGATTAAGACTGAGCATAGACGGCACGTCAGGCGACAAGACAGATTGGGCACTTGACGATAATGTCGCCTTAAACTTCATTTTCTGCTCTGTACTGCTAGGCACAACCAGCACGCTATAGGCTCCTGCTACAGGATTGTAAATATCGATATCACAGCCGCCATTCACGACGTAGCAGTAGGTATCGTTTCCAAGGCTGGCCCCATTTGGCGCATAAGCATAAACCCTGACGTATGTTCCGCTACTCAGCATTAGGTCGCTCACCGCGAACCCTGAGTGCTGACCCGCCGTTGCTTCGATCCTGTAATGGGCCGTCTGTCCCGGCTGGCTCCCGGCGAACTCTGCTGCTGCACCATCGTTCACCATTCCACTGGTGTTGCCCGTGGATAAGGTCACCTGTGCAGTGGTGGCAGCACCGTAGTCTGGATCCGCCAATACCCAATAGGTACCCGTCTCCGGAAGCGAAAGATTCATTGCTCCGCCCGTCTCAGGCGTGATCAGATCGATGTAATAACCCCGTCTGCGTTCACTCGGCTTGTAAACCTCGTATCGGACAGATTTCCCCGCGGGCACAGTGGATTGGCCCGCAATCTGCAATGCGACTGTTTCGCCCTTTGTACCGTTGAACGTCATCAGCGCATCCTGACCGCGACGATCAAGGCTCATAGTGAGCGGATTATTATGTGATAGACCAGTAGTTAATATAGAGGACTGCGTCGCTCTAAATTTCATCGTTTGCGATGTGGTTGCAGGCCTTACGACTATGCTGTAGCTACCAGCAACAGGGTTGTAAAAATCAATGTCGCAACCGCCATTGGCAACGTAGCAGTATGTTTCACTGCTAAGACTCGAACCGTTAGGAGCATATGCATTGATACGGACATGCGTTCCTGCGTTGACCTCCAAGTGACTCAGGCCAAAGCCCAGGTGCTTACCTGCGGAGGCAGGAATAGTGAATGAGACGCTTGCACCAGCCACTGTCTGATACTGGCCAATGCTGCCATCTGGCTCCATCTCTCCGAGGACACCTGCTTGCAACATCAGTGAAGCAGAAGCAGTGGCACCGTATTCTGGATCAACGAGCACCTGGTAGTTACCCGCCACCGGCGCGTCAATCAGCAGCGTCTTTTCGTTGGAGGCATATCCCGATGCAATACCAGCGCCGTTGGGTTGATACGCTCGGTAGTAGACACCCCTGCCCGCCGGCGTCGCTGTTTGACCCATGATCTTCAGCGCGATTACTTCTCCGGCAGTCGCAGTGAACGCCAGCCGCGCATTCTGGCCCCGCTTCGTAATCGCAAGCGGAGTTGCGACATTGCGCCCCATTGCGATCGAAAGATCCGATGAGACCGTAGCGTTGAAGCGCATTGTCTGCTCGCCCGCCATCGGCAGGATTTCAACACCATGCACACCCGACCCGAGGTTGGGGAGGTTCACATCACAACCATCATTAGCCGCGTAGCAAACGGTGTTGGCAAGTAGGTTGCCATCAGGCTTGTAGACATTGATTGCAGCGGTGGTGCCGTTCGTGATCGCCAGCCCGCTGATGCCTAGGCCGAGACTCTTACCGGCGCTAGCAGTGATGGTGAAATAGACCCCTTCCCCAGGCGAAGTCGTAAGGAAATTTTGGCTCGCGCCATCCAGCACAATGCCCGTAGTGCCCGTGGAGAGCTTCACTTGCGCCTGTAGCGTTTCACCAAACTCAGCATCAACAAAGATCTGATACTGGCCAGCGGCAGGCAAGGACAAGTTCATGGCCACGCCCGTGATAGCAGCCACCGACTTCCATAGCGCACCGTCTGGGCTGTAGATACGGTAGTAGGCCGTTCTTCCGACAGGAGTTGTGGCCTGTCCGGATACAAGCAAGCCTAAGGTTTCACCCGCAGCGCCCGAAAAGAGCAGCCGCCCGTTTTGACCCGGCCTACCTAGCGCCAAGGCATATGCGGTGTCACGTGTCAGAGTCGCCTGCTTGTCTGTCGATAACGCAGTCTGGAATCCGAGTAGGCGGGTACCTGCAGCGGCGGGTGTGACTAGGACGGTGTGCCGACCCGTTTGCAGCCCAGACACATTCAAGCTGCAGCCGTTGTTCTTCTGAGCGCATTGCTGGAAAGCAACCTGGCCACCGTCTGGTCCATAGACATTGACGGTCGCCGTATCCCACGCCACAGGATTTGCGGTCTCAGCGAGCCCCAGCCCAAGCGGCACGTTAGACTGGGCATCCAGCAACAGCCGCTTGCTCTGCCCGGCTATTGTAGTCACGACGCTCTGCAACGCGCCATCAAGCGCCAGTGTTGCAGCGCGCTCGATCTGCAAATTCAAACTAAGCGGTGCCGACTTGGCAGTCAGCACTAGTAGATGCGTTCCCGCACCCTTGAGCTTGGGCATATGAAAGCTAGGGGTGCCGGCCGAGGCAGTACCCCACGCGAGACGTTTGTTGTCCATACCGTACAAGGCATAGTCAACAGTGCCAGCGCCAATTGCAGAGAACTGTGCGCTCAGGTAATCGTCACCACGGGAATCGAACAAGACGGCGGTTCGCTGCCCAGTCGTGGTGGTGGAGATGTTTTGAGCACCGCCATCGACGGCCAGACGAATCGCCCCTTTTACCTCGGCAGCATCGATATCCGCTGGGACAACGACAAGGTCATCCGCACTGGTTGCCGTTCCATAAGGAGTCGTGACATAGACCTTTCCGCTTCCGGCCGAGGCTGGCACAGGGAAGACAAGCTGAGTGTTGCTTACTTGACTCAATACAACCGGGCGCAACCCTAGCCTTGTGCTTGTCTGTCCAACAATGGGCTGCAGGGATTTGCCAACGACAGTAATGGCAGTACCGGCCGATGCAATCCGCGGCGTGATTGAGCTGATCTGCGGCAAACGGCCTTGCGCATCGACCGTAAAATTATCGGTAGTGCGTGCGCTCTTGGTCCCTACGGTGACTGAGAGCGGCCCAGTTGTTGCTCCGTTCGGCACAGCCACGGTGAGAGAAGAAGTTGATGCAGCTGAGACACTGCTGGCGACGCCATTGAAAGTGACCGCATTCTGGCTAGCAGTCGCACTGAATCCTTGACCGCTGATGCGGACCAAGTCACCTGGGCCACCATGACGCGGCGAGAAATCGAAGATGGCAAGGTCACCTGCCTGAAAACGCTCGATCTTGGTGATATTGCCAAGTTTGTCGTACTGGTAGCGTGCGGCCGCGCCCGCGTCATTGGTTACGGCAACCAGGCGGCCATTGCTATCATAGACAAAGGAAGTCGCTAATGCCGCGCAGGTACAGAACAGCAGCGCGAAGAAAATGATGGCTCGAAGGCTCAAGGGCAATACCCTCTCGACCTTCTGAAAACATGAGGACAGCGGTTGACTCAGGAAACCGAGATACCGTCCAAGGTGCAGTCGAACCCCACGTTGCGGAACTTCCATGCCCGTTCTACTCAGTTGATGTGCTGATGCGTCCAACAGCACTCGGGCGCGAACATTGAGCGCGCCACCATGCCTTCCCTTGGCAAATCTTCAACGCACATAGTAAAGACAGATGGGGAGATTTGTGTCAAGCGGCGGCATTTGTCGCGCACCCAGCGATACAAGGGGGTGCCAAAGGGCTGGACGCGGCACCAAACTGCTCAGGTAAGATGGGGGCCTAAAGTCAAGGAGGACTCGTCGTGTGGATCATGCGCCGCCAGCACCGACGCCTTATGCTATGGGGGATCCTAGCGACGACATTGCTTTTGTTCGGATGCACTCCTGATGCCACTCCGAACATGCGAGCGTCGAAGCAGGCGGAGCTTGGGAAAGTTCTCTTTTTTGATAGCTCGCTGAGCCTAGATCGGCAGGTAAGCTGCGCGACCTGTCACGTCGCTGCAAAATCTTTCACCGATGGACGCCCAGTCTCTGTTGGTGTTCACGGTAGAAGCGGCACCCGGAATGCTCCAGGATTACCCGAGGTACGACTCTACTCGGAGTTATTTTGGGACGGGCGCGAAAGGAAGCTCGATGCTGCGGTTTTGCAACCCTTGACGAATCCCAAAGAGATGGGAAATTCAGGTCTTTATTCTCTCTTAGACCAGATCAATACACAGGATCGCTACAAGTCACTTGCGCAGGAAAGCTTCGGGGTCGCATCACTTAACGAAGAGCGTCTTGGTATTGCTATAGAAGCATACCTGCGCTCACTCCCAATGCCTGCCACGCGATACGATCTCAGCGTCACTACACCTTCGCTTCTCAGTGAGGAAGAAGCCGCTGGCCTTGCCTTGTTCCGTGGCAAGGCTGCATGTGCTGGCTGCCATACACTTGCCGGTACGCCTGCAGCTTTGACAGACCAGCTCTACCATCACACTGGTGTTGGTTTTGAACAGGTCGCCGGCGATGTTGCAGGAATGCTGAGGCGCCTAGACGATGCGAAAAGGCAAGGTCAGCCGATCGGCGATGTAGTGCTCTCAGACGCCGATGTTGCCGAGCTTGGACGATTTGCGGTGACGCGACGCCCCTTGGACCTGGGAGCCTTTCGAACACCGACGCTTCGCAATGTCGCCCTGACAGCTCCCTATATGCACGACGGGAGTATTGCCACGCTACGGGAAGCAGTTGAGCGTGAAATCTACTACCGGAGCCTGAGTCGCGGAATGGCCATCAATTTGACTGTCACAGAGCAACAGCAACTGATCGCGTTCCTAGGCACGTTCACGACGGCGGATTCGCAGGCGAACTAGGAAAGGTCTGATCAACTCACCACAGATGCGCGACACTACCGCCTCATGTAGAGGATTCATCCATGCAGCTGACGTTCGGTGACGCTGAGGGCCTGGGCAAGCGCAAGCAGACCCGGCGCGAGATCTTCCTGGCCGAGATGGAGCAGGTTGTTCCGTGGCAGCAACTGCTCGGACTGATCGTGTCGCACTACCCGGTGTCGGGGCGGCCCGGTCGACAGCCGTACGCATTGGCGACAATGTTGCGGATTCATCTGCTGCAGCAGTGGTATGCGTTGAGCGATCCGGCGATGGAAGAAGCGCTGCACGAGATTCCGACCTTGCG
>NZ_MDEC01000051.1 GCF_002939785.1 Xanthomonas codiaei | reverse complement strand
ATCTGGTCTATGGCGTCCTCAAATCGGGCACCGCATTTGACCCACAGAAAGCCCTTGCCAGGTGAGGGGCAAGACGGTATCTACGGACTCTGTCGCTTGCGCGCTGCTACGGCGCGGACTGCGCCGGTGGTGCCAACTGCAGGCGTACCCACACGCCATAGTGATCCGATGCCCAGCGACCTTCGGCATATGGGGTGTCGAACAGGATGCGCGCTTCGCGTGCGAGCAGGCGGTTCTGCTGGAAGAACACATGATCGATGCGTGCCGGCGTGTCGAAGACATGCAGGTTCAAGGTGCTGACATCGGCCGTACTGTTGCGATGCACGCTGCCGTAGCTGTCGCCATAGCCCTTGCGCAGCGCCTCCAGATCCAGCGCATCGGCGGCGGTGTTGAAATCGCCTGCGATCACTACCGGGGCCTGTGCGCTGGTGGAGCCGATGAACTCCAGCAGATCGGCCACCTGGCGCGTTCGCGTGGCGGTGCCGCGCGCATCGGCGCGTTCGTTGAGATGGGTGACATAGACGTTGACCGATTGACCATCGAGGTCCACCTGCAGGTGCGCGGCGACGCGGTAGTCGTCCAGCGGCTGCAGCAGGCGCTGCTGGCCGGTCAGCACCTTGCGTCGGCTCAGCAGCGCATTGCCGTAACGCTTGGGTGCAGCGATGGGATCGGCCGAGGCGAAGATCAGGTCGTAGCCCAGCTTGCGCGCCAGCCAGGCCGCCTGGTTTTCCACGCTGCCGCGCCGCTCGATCACCTCCTGCAGCGCGATCACGTCCGGTGCAAGGCGCTTGAGTTCCTTGGCGATATGCGCGCGACGGCCCGGCCAATCCTCGCGGTCGTGATGCAGGTTGAGCGTGACCAGGGTCATCTCGCGCGCCGGCGCGGTGGAGGCAGTCGCCTGCACTGATCGTCCAGCCACGGGGGGCGCGCCGGGTTGCTTCGCTTGGTCAGCCTTGAGCTGCGATTCTGCCGGCCCTGCCTGCGCAGCCGCAGCGCACGCCACCAACACAGCCGCCGCGGCCAGCATCACGCCACGGTGGCGCCACTGCCCTGCCCGTCCCGGACAAGGCAGGCGCATCATTGCGTGGCCTTTTCGGCCCGCCGTACCGCGCTGGGCACATCGATCTGTACCGTGGCCGGCAGTTGCTGGATGCGCAGCTCGCCGTTGAGCCAGTCCACGGTTTCGCCGTTGACGCTGGCCTTGCCGGGTTCGCCCTGGTAAGGCCAGGCGAACACCACCCCACCAGGCGGCATCAGCAGGCCGGGCTGCAGCTGCAGCACCAGCTGTTTTTCGCTGCGCTGCAAGGTGTAGTTGAGGCGCCCGTATGGCGTGCGCAATTCGGCGATGCCGATGCCCTTGCCTTCGAACCAGCGCGTCGGGGTGCCGGCGGCAATCACCACGCTCTGGTCCGATTCGCGGGTGTAGGCGAACATGTCCAGCACCGAGCGCACGAAATCCGATGCCACCCAGGCATGCGGCAGGTCGCCGACAAAGAATGGCGTACGCGGTGTGCGCGACACCACTTCGGCCCACTGATTCCACGGCTGCGGTGCGCGATCCTTGAAGAAGAACGCAGTGGCGTCCCAAGCACGCTCGCGCCAGCCCAGGCGCACGAATGCGGCGACGTTGCGCCACTCGTACGGGGTGTAGTCCTTCCATTCGCGCTTGCTGTCGCGACGGTCGGAAAATTCCTTCCAGTAGCGCTCGAAGGTGTTGCTCAGCAGGTCCGGCGGCAGCCGCTGCTGTTCGCCGCCGGGGGTGAGCGCGATGGTGGTGGAGGTGGCATCGAAATCGCCAAGTTCGGCCGAGCCGGGCAGGAAATCCAGGCTGTGCTGGCGTACTGCCGCGCCCAGCGAAGCGATCAGGTCGCCGCTGAACTCATCGCGCGCCGCGCCGAAGCGGGCCACCTCATCCGGCTTGTCGAGCGCGCTGGCCAGCATCGTGGCGTCCTTGTAGCCGCGCAGCGCCCAGAAGTTGTCCCAGTACGAATGCACCGGCTTGGCCGAATAGCCTTCGTGGCTGATCGACACCGGCATCATTCCGTAGAAGGCCGGGTTGCGCATGAAGTTCTCTTCGGTGCGCTCGCTGGCGCGCAGCTTTTCCATGTAGTCGACCGCGCCGGTGACGTGCGGCCACATCTTCTCCAGGAACGCCCTGTCGCCGGTGTAGCGGTAGTACTCGGCGATGTTGTAGATCAGCTCGCCATGGCTGTCGTTTTCCGGCACCGGGTCGCTGCCGCGGTCGTCCACGCAGCACGGCACCATGCCGTCGGCGAATTGATACGGCGCGAACCAGTCGACGTAGTCGCGTACCACGTCTTCGCGGCCGAGCCGCAGCAGCCCCTCGGAGATCATTGCGCCGTCGCGGATCCAGCTACGCGAGTACGAGCGCGTGCCCGGCTGCAGGCGCGGGCCGATGCGCGAGATCAGCATGTGCGCCAGCGCCGTGCGCAAGGTATCGACCACCGGCTTGCCTTCGGCCGGCACGCTGATGCGCACGCGATCGAGCTTGCCGCGCCACTGCTGGGCCACCTGTTGTTGCGCGGCCTCCGCATCGAAACCGGCAGGCAACTGCGCGGCGCCGGTCTGCGGGATCACCAGCGCCACCTCGCGCCGTTGGCCCGGTTCCAGCTTCCAGCGATACAGCAGCACACCCGAGGCCAGGCCGGTTTCGTCCTTGACCTGGGTGGTGGTGGGCGGCGTGGCAGCGGTGAGATGGCTGACATCCATGCCGCTGTCGAAAGCAGTGGCGAACCCGGCATCGGGGCGCTGCGCCGCGAACACGCGCGGCTTGCCGTTGACGCTGACCTGGGCGCCATCCACGGCGAGCTGTTCGATCCGGCTGACGCCGCCCAGGGTGTTGAGGAACTGCGATGGCGGATTGACCTGGAACGGACGCACCGCCAGGGCCAGGGTGAACTCGCGCGCGTCCTTGCCGGTGTTGTGCAACTGGTAGCGCGCGACCAGTTGCGCCTGCTCCGGGGTGCCCTGCACGAAGGCGGTGACGCGCAGGTTCATCAGGTCGTGATGCCAGTCGACGCTGGGAATCGGCAGGTAGTCGTCCTGCAGGCTTTGCTCGCTGCTGACGTCGGACCAGTGCAGCAGCTTGCCGCCGGTGACCACGAACGGTTCGATGCTGAAACCGCCCTTGCCCACTTCCACCGCACCGTCTTCGCCGATCAGACCCTGTTCGGTGCCGCCGTCCAGGCCGAGGATGGTCCAGTACGGCTGCTCGCCGGAGAAGCCGCGCGGGTAACTGCCGCGTGGCAATTGCGCCGCCAGCGATTTGATGAACTCGTTGGGCGTGGCCGCGAACGCCAGCGGTTGCAGCTGTACTTCCTTGATGCCGTAGCGCCAGTTCGGGCCGTCCTTGAGATCGAAGCGCAGGTAGCGGGCTTCGGTATCGGGCAAGGCCAGCCAGTCGGTGCCGCCGGCACCGGCGGTGACGGTACGCAGATCGCGCCAGCTCCGTCCGTCGCTGGAGGAACGCACCTCGTACTGCGAGGCCTGCAGGCCGGGCACCCATTGCACCACGGCGCCACCGAATTCGCGCACCTTGCCCAGGTCCAGGGTGACGGTCTGCTGCTTGACCGCGCCGCTGAGCCAGAAGGTCTCCGGCTTGCCGTCGGCCAGGCGCTGTTCCAGCGCCGGTGCGGTGTCGGTGATGGCCTCGGCCTTCAGCGGCGAGGTGTCTTCAGGTGGCAGCGGCGTCAGCGTCAGGCGGTCGAAGCACACCGTGCCCTGGCCGCCGACCTTGTTGTAGATGGTGAACTCCACGTCCGCACTGGTGCGCAACTGCTTGTCCGCACCCGGGCCCCAGGCCTTCTCGATGTTGCGCTTGCGATAGGTGAATGTGGTCCAGTTCTTCGGGAAGTTGAAGCCCGGCCGGTTGACCCACCACACGTTGTCGCCGCTGGCGTCGATCATCTTGAACTGCAGGTCGTTGGAGGGCGACTCGCCGCGCACCGCGAACCCGATCCGGTAGTTGTCCGGATAGGTGATCGGCAAGCTGCGACGGATGCCCACATAGCCGGACACGCCGTTGAAGTTGTAGTCCAGGCACAGCGCATGTCCGCCCGAGGCCGTGGCCACCGGCCGCAGCGAACCGCTGACCTGGTTGGACACCACCAGGCGCCAGGCGCCGATGTCGTTGAAGCCGTCGAGCACGCGCTCCTGCGCCGGTGCCGCGCCCGCGGCGGCAATGGCGGTCATGGCAAGCAGTCGCAGGAACACTGGCTTCACCCCTTCACACTCCCCAGCAGAAGACCTTGAATGTAGTAACGCTGCAGCGCCAGGAACAATAGCAGCACCGGAATCACCGTCACCACCGCGCCGGCCATCATCAGCTCCACGTCCATGATGTGCTCGCGCGACAGCGCCGCCAGCGCCACCGGCAAGGTGTACTGCTCCTGGTCGGTCAGCACGATCAGCGGCCACATGAAGTCGTTCCACGAGCCCATGAAGGTGAAGATGGTCAGGGTGACCAGCACCGGCTTGAGCATCGGCAACACGATCTGGAAGAAGATCCGCATCTCGCTGGCGCCGTCGATGCGCGCGGCTTCGATCAGTTCGTCGGGAATGCTGCGCGCATACTGGCGCACCAGGAAGATGCCGAACACGGTCGCCAGCGCCGGCACCACCACCCCGCCGATGGTGTTGACCAGATGCAGCTGCTTCATCAGCAGGAACAGCGGCAGCATCGCCACCTGCGCCGGAATCACCAATGCGGCCATCAGGATCTTGAAGATGCGCTCGCGCCCGACGAACTGCAGCTTGGCGAAGGCATAGCCGGCCATGGTGTTGATCAGCAACGAGCCCAGCGTGATCAAGGCGGACACCAGCAGGCTGTTGGCGAAGTTGCGCGCCATGCCGGTGCGTGCGAACAGCTCGTGGTAGTTGGCGGTGGTGAATGCCGACGGCAGCATCGGCGGCGGGAACCGGCTGGCCTCGCCGGTGGGCATGAACGACACCGACAGCATCCACAATAGCGGCGCCAGGCTGACCAGGGCCAGCACCAGCAGGCCGCCATTGATCAGCACGGCATTCCAGCGCGATTGGCCGACATCACGACTCATATCAGGTCCTTCTTGCGGCCAAAGCGCAGCATCACCGTGGTCACCGCCAAAATGATCAGGAACAGCAGGAAGGCCACCGCCGACGCGCGGCCGAGGTTCCACCACTTGAAGCCTTCCTCGAACATGAAATACAGCACGCTGACGGTGCTCTGCAGCGGGTCGCCGCGGGTCATCACGTAGGGTTCGGCGAACAGCTGGAAGTAGCCGGAGATGGTGATCACCCCGACCACCATCAGCACCGGCCCGAGCATCGGCAAGGTGATGTGCAGGAACTGCTTCCAGCGCGAGGCGCCGTCGATGCGCGCGGCTTCGTACAGGTCCTGCGGGATGGCCTGCAGGCCGGCCAGGAAGATCACCATGTTGTAGCCGAAGTTCTTCCACACCGCGAACAGCATGATGGTGGGCATGGCCCAGCGCGGATCGCCCAGCCAGTCGATCGGGGCGATGCCCAGATGGCTCAGTCCGAAGTTCACCAGGCCGTACTTGATGTGGAACAGATAACGCCAGATCACCGCCACCGCCACCAGCGTGGTGACCACCGGTGCGAACAGCGCGGTGCGGAACAGGGCCTTGAAGCGCGAGGCCTTGGCGTTGAGCAGCAGCGCCGCACCCAGCGACACCGCGATGGACATCGGCACGCCCAGCAGCACGAAGTACGTCGTGTTCCACAACGACTTCCAGAACAGCGGCGTCTGCAGCAGCTCGATGTAGTTGCCCAGCCCCACGAAGCGCAGATGACTGCTGTCGGCCAGCGCGTACAGATCGAAGTCGGTGACGCTGAGCACCAGCGCGGCCAGCACCGGCACGCCGAAGAACATGCCCAGCACCAGGATCGAGGGCGCGGCGAAGACCCAGCCGGCGACGGAGTTGCGGCGCATCATCGAACACCTCCCTGCGCCGGCGCGGCCTGGGCTGCGGGGGACGCGGCAGATTCACCAACCGGCCCGACATGCCCGCCTTCCTGCTCGAAGATCCAGCGGCGCTTGGCCAGTATCTCGTCCACGCGTTTGTCCAGTTCCTGCACGGCGGCCTCGTGCGATTGCCCGCCGCGCACCACGCGCTCGGTCACCAGGCGCATCTCCTGCACGATGCGCTCCCATTCCAGCACCTTTGGCGTGGCCTTGACCCGCTCCAGCTGGTCGCCGAAGGCGCGGGCCAGTTCGTCGTTGGCCAGCGACGGAAGTTTCCAGGTGCTGCGCCGCGGTGGCAGGTCGCCGATGATGGCGTGGAAGCGCGCCTGCACGGCCGGCTGGGACAGGTATTCGATCAGCTTCCAGCTGGCCTCCTTGTGCTGGGAGGACTTGAAGATGACCAGGCTGGAACCGCCGGCAATGCCCGCACCCAGGCCATTGGGGCCAGGTAACGGCGCAGTCCCCCACTTGCCTTCCATGCCCGGCGGCTGCCGCAGCTTGAACTCGCGCACGTTCCAGGGACCAGAGAGATAGAACGCGTAGTAGCCGTTGAAGAATTCGTACCAGACATTGGAGACCTGGGTCTCCGATACCTTCGGCGCCCAGCCCTTCTGATACATGCCGTCGTAGAACGCCAATGCCTTGCGGAAGCCGGCGCTGCGGAAATTGCCGTAGTTGTCGTGATCGCGCAGCAGGCGGTCGTCCTGCTGCAGCGCGAAGGACAGCTGCTGTTCGAACTCGTTGAGCGGCATCAGGATGGCGTAGCGGTCGGGCCCGACGTGGCGCTTGATCGCCGCCATCACCTGCTCCATCTCGGCCCAGGTCTTGGGCATTTCGCTGTAGCCTCCCTCGCGCAACAGGTCCTTGCGGTAGAACAGCAGCCGCGTGTCCACATACCACGGCACCCCATACAAGGTGCCGTCGACCACGTTGGTGTCCCACACGCCGGGGAAATAATCGGCCGGGTCGACGATCTTCGAGCGCGCCACGTAGGGCTGCATCGGCTCGAGTGTGTCCAGCAAGGCGAATTCCGGCAGCCAGGTATTGCCCAGCTGGCACACGTCCGGCAAGCCATCGGCGGCGAAGGCGGTGAGCAGTTTTTCGTGCGCCGCGGTCATCGGGATGTTCTGCACATCCACGTGGATGTCCGGGTGCTGCTTTTCGAAATCGGCCACCAGCTCGGCCACCACTTCGGCCTCCTTGCCCATCGCCCAGAAGCGCACGGTGGTCTGGGCCTGGTCGGCACGGCTACATCCGGCCGCACCTGCACACAGGGCGGCGGCCAGTATCAACAGTTTCAGAAGGCGCACGGATTACTCGGGTTTGGGGCGTTGCGTGGAGTTTTGGCGTTGCGAGGGGTCTTGCTGCGCCTGGGCGGCGGCGGCACGCGATTCGGCCATGCCCAGCGACCGCGCGGCGGCTTTTTGCTCGTCCTTCTGCGGCAGCGGCTGCGGCTCGCCTTCGGGGGTGAGCCAGCCGCCGGTGAAGCCGGCGCGTTCGAGACCGCTACGGATGTAGGGATTCTTCTTCATGACGTTCCAGACGAATTCGTTCTGGTAGTTGGCGATCATGGTCAGGATCGGGCCCTGGTCGATGCCGATGTAGTCGCCCGCCACCCAGCCGCGGTTGGGCACCATGCGCCCGGTCTTGAGCGGGATGTCGTAGTTGAAGCTGGGGTTGAACGAATCCAGGAAACCATAGCTGGAATACAGATAGTCGCCGTAGCGCTTGTGCATTTCCTCGGTGGCCGGGATCACCACTTCCGGGGCGAACACGATCGAGGAGATGGCCGCGGTCGGCGCGATGGTGCCGTCGTCGAAGTTTTCGCGCAGGCCGGCGCCGCGCGAGGAATAGTGCCGGAACTGGCGCTGCTCGCCGCGGTATTCCTGGCTGGTGTTCTGCGGGCCGTCGCCGGCGGTCAGGCCCCAGACGTTCTCGCCGTAATCCTTCCACTTCATCGGGTTGTCGATGGCGTAGTCGCGCTGCGCCAGGGTGGCGCGGCGGCTGTTGAGGAAGTAGTCGATGCCGCGCTCGCGCATGTACTGGTCCTGGATATCGCGGAAGTCGATCCAGACATGGCTGTATTGGTGGCCGAACAGCGGGCCGAACGACAGGTATTCCTGGCCCTGGTACACGCCCCAGTCGTTGTTGTAGGTGCGGGTCCAGCTGGTCCACGCTTCCGGGTCCACGCCATGGGTGGGCGAGCCCAGCGCGAGGATGTACAGCATCATCGCCTCGTTGTAGCCCATCCAGTCGTGATCGATGAAGCCGCTCTCCGGGAACCAGCCCATCGAGATCAGCGGCGCACGTTGCTGCAGCCAACGCCAGTCCACACGCTTGTAGAGCGTGTCGGCGATCTGGCGGATCTCCTTTTCGCGCGGGTCCTCGCCGTCGTAGTACGACTGGGTGAACAACACGCCCATCATCAGCAACGCGGTGTCCACGCTCGACAGCTCGACCCAGCTGTCGTAGCGGTTGCCCTGCTGCATGTCCAGAAAGTGGTAGTAGAAGCCCTTGTAGCCGGCGCGGCCGGTGCGCTGCGGCCCCATCGGCGCATCGCGGAAGAACTTCAGGGTCGTCAGGGTGCGGTCGATCGCCTGATTACGGCTGATCCAGCCATTCTCGATGCCGATCGGATAGGCGGTCAGCGCAAAGCCCACCGAGGCGATGCTGGCGAACGGGCGCGACGGAAAGCGGTCCGGCGACAGCCCGTTGACCTCGTTGGTGGTGTCCCAGAAGAACTGGAAGGTGCGGCGTTCGATGTCCGAGAACAACGGCGGCAGCGGCGGCTTGACTGGCTTGGGCGGCAACTGCGCCTCGATCAGGATCACTTTCACCGGCGCCTTGCGTTCGGCCACCTTGGGTTCCTCGGCCTGTTTGCAGGACGCCAGTACCAGCGCGCCCAGCAAGAGTGGAATCGTCAACCAACGCGACGTGTTGCCCCTGTCCATCCGTCCCCCACCTGTGTAATCGATTACATCTCGCACGCAAACCTACCCTATCCGGGCGCCGAGTTCGACCGCCCCGGCCTTGTGGCCAGGGCGGTCGAGTACCTCACCAGTTCAGGCCGAAGGCCAGCCGGAAGGTACGCATCGGCGATGCCAGCACGCCGGTCGGCGTGCCGTAAGCCGTATTCAAGTCCTGCAATGTTCCGGTATCGCCGTTGAAGGCGGCGTAATTGACCCAGTTGAACACGTTGAGGATATCCGCACGCACATTGAATGTGACACCTGCGCCGGTATCCCATTCCTTATTGGCGGCAATGCTGAATTCCTTGTAGCCCAGCGTGCCATCCGGCTTGAACTGGATGATGTCGCACTGATCGTTGCCGGCAAGGCAATTCTGGCCGTAGCGCGCGGTCTGGCTGGCCAGCGACAGCTTGCCGGACAGCTTGACCTCGTACGGCAGCTCGTAGATGCCGGTGACCACCAGGCGATTCTTCGGGATGCCGCCGGCCTCGCGCCAGCCGTAGTCCTGGATGCGTTCGCGGTCCAGCGCGTAATGCTCGCCGAACTGGCGGTTCTCCTTGGCATCGGAATAGGTATAGGCCACGGTCAGGCCCCAGCCCGACTCCTCGTCGAAGGGCTTTTCGATCTGCAGCGCGAGCTGGTTGTTGCGGGTTTCTACGCCATTGGTGCCCAGCACGATGGCGCTGTAGCCATCGGGCCCGTCGGTCGGCACGCCCGAGGTGGTCCCGGGCTGGAAGAACGAACCATCCGGCAGGCGGTTGCCGCGCACGAAGGCAAAACCGTCGTGGCTTTCGATCCGGCTCAGGGTCACGTCGGTGAACCAGTCCTGGCCCCACAGCGGCACCATGTTGCGCATGCCGATGCTGAATTGGTCCGAGTACGGGGTCTTGAGGTTGTTGTCGATCAGGTAGACCTCGCGCCCACCACCGCCGGTGCTGCTGGCGGTCAGCGTGTCCAGCCCTTGCT
The DNA here is from genome assembly GCF_002939785.1 of Xanthomonas codiaei. Classification (GTDB taxonomy): domain Bacteria; phylum Pseudomonadota; class Gammaproteobacteria; order Xanthomonadales; family Xanthomonadaceae; genus Xanthomonas; species Xanthomonas codiaei. The sequence goes on along the minus strand of NZ_MDEC01000051.1, from coordinate 3,840 downwards.
GGCTGTTATAGGCCGGATTCCATGCCGTGCACGGGTCGCCCAGGCAGGCGGGGTTGTTGGCGCTGGTGAAGTAGTAGCTGTACGACTTAAAGGAGTTGTTGAGCTGCTCCAGGGCCAGGTAGTCGAAGATGTTGCGGTCGTACGCCCGGCCGGCGCCGCCGTAGATCACGTGGGCCTGGTCGCCGAACAGATCGTAGGACGCACCCAGGCGCGGCTGCCAGGCATTGTTGAACGCCTTGCGGTTGTTGCCCGTGCTGATGAAGTTGTTGATGTCGTAGTTGGCGTTGCGCAGGTTCGGCCAGTTCTGCAGCGCGCCGGCCACATCCGTCGGGGTGACGAAATCCAGGAACGCCGGGGTTTGTTCGTAGTCGTAGCGTACGCCCAGGTTCAGGGTCCAGTGCTCGTTGACCTCCCAGTCGTCCTGCAGGTAGATGCCGTACTGCTTGTTCTTGGACACCACCGAACCGCCACCGTCCACCAGCGGCGCGCCGAAGCGCACGCGGTACGGCGTCTGCACGTCGGTGAGGATGTTGTAGTAGTACTGCGGGTTGGCCGGATTGAACTGGGTCGAATCCAGATCGATGCTCTTGAACTTCACGCCCATCTTGACGGTGTGCGCGCCATGCCATTCCAGGCTGTTCAAGGTCAGGTCGTCCTGGAAGGTCCAGCCCTTCTGGCCCTTGCGCTGGAAACTACTGCCGGCACCGGCGGCCAGGATGTCGGTCTCGTTGCCGCGCACCGGGGTGTAGCTGAGGATGTAGCCGTTGCCGTTGTTGATCGGCGCCTGGTTCCAGAACGCGCTCTCGTAGCTGAGGTTGGCCTCGTTGAGGAAGTTGGCGCCGCTGTACTGCCAGCGCAGGTTGGCGCGCTTTTCTTCCTGCCCGTTGATGCTGCCATGTTCGTAGGTCGAGGTCCGGCCGACATCGTTGAGCTCGTCTTCCTTGCGGTACTTGCCGGTCAGCTCGAACAGGTGGTTGTCGCCGATGGTCCAGTCGATCTTGCCGAAGTACAGGTCTTCCTTGAACGGCGTGCTGGAGGTCACCACCAGCGGCTGCAGCTGCGCCGGCAGCTGGTCGACGCGGTCGGAATAAATCGAACCGGGGATCACCACGTTCGGCGTGGTGTATTCCTTGGCCTCGTAGGCGATGAAGAAGTGCGCCTTGTCCTTGAGGATGGGGCCGCTGAACGTGGCGCCGTACTGGGTTTCCTCGAAGTCGTCACGCACGCCGGCGCGCTTTTCCAGCGGGCTCTCTTCGCGCCAGCCGTCGTTGCTGGTGTCCCAGAAGAAGCTGCCGTGGAAATCGTTGGTGCCGGACTTGGACGAGGCCACGATGGCCGCGCCGCTGACCTGGTCGAACTCGGCCTTGTAGTTGGAGGTGATGACCTTGTATTCGCCGATCGCCGACTGCGGGAACGGGTTGCCGCGGCTGGAATCCTGGCCGCTGACGCCGCCGGTCAGCACATAGTTCTTCTGGCTGACGCCGTCGATGTAGACGTTGGTGCCTTCGGCCGAGGTGGCTCCCGAGCGCACCTTGGTGGTGCCGTTGGCGTCGCGGGTGAACTGCACGTTCGGCACGGTGTCGGCCAGCTCCAGGAAGTTGCGCGTGGCCCGCGGCAGGTTCTGGATCTGTACGTTGGAGATATACGTGGCGTTTTCGGAGGTACGGGTTTCCACCAGCACCGGCGGCGCCTTGACCTGCACCGCATCCAGCGTGGTGGCGTTACCACCATCGGCCGTGGCCGGCTCGCCGCCGACGCCCAGGTTCAGGGTTGCCGTCTGGCCCACCTGCACGGTGACGTTCTGCGTGCTGGTCTGGCCGTTGGCGGTGACATCGATCCGGTACGAACCCGGTGGCAGGCCGCCCAGCGAATAGCCGCCGTTGCTCACCTGCACGGTGCGGGTCAGGCCAGTGGCCAGATTGGTCGCGGTGACCTGCGCCTGTGCGGCCGGTGCCGCGTCGACCGTAACCTGGCCGCGGATGGTGGCACCGGTGCCTTGCGCGAACGCAGGCGCAGCGCCCAGCAACAGGCAGCTGGCCAGGGCACAGCTGAGCAGCTTGCGCGCCGGACGCGCGGAATGGGGGTGGTGGTGGTGCATGGTCCCTCCAGGGATCGGTACAGATTGTTGTTGTGGCGTTGCGGTGTTGCAGGAACGACCGCTGCGGGGGAGCAGCGGGGAGCGGACAGAACGTCCGCGAAAAGGTCAGGTGCCCGGCGCGCCGGCACCGCAGGACGTGCGGATCACCAGCTCGGGCGTGAGCAGCTGGCGCATGCCGTCGTCGCTGCCCGGCGCTTCCACCAGCCGCATCAGCCGGCTCATCGCCCGCTCGCCGAGGCGCGCGATGCTGACCCGCATGGTGGTCAGCGGCGGATGGACGAAACGGGCCAGCGGGATGTCGTCGAAACCGGCCAGGGCGACATCGCCGGGCACCGCGACGCCGGCCTGGGCGAACGCGTACAGGCAGCCGAGCGCGGTCATGTCGTTGGCGGCGAAGACCGCGTCGGGCAATCCGCCCGCAGCCAGCATCGCCAGCCCGGCGCGGTGGCCGGACGCTTCGTCGAAGTCGCCCGCATACTCGATTGCCTGCGCCTGCTCGCCGAATCCGGCAATCGCATCGCGGAAGCCGCGCAGGCGCTCGCGCGCATCGAAATTGAGCGCCGGCCCGCCGATGAAGGCGATGCGCCGGTGGCCTGCGCGCAGCAGATGCTCGGTCATGGCCATGGCGCCGGCATGGTCGTCGATGCTCAGCACCGGATAGCCGGCGCCGGGCAGGTGCGCATTGATCAGCACCGTCGGCAGCGCCTGCGGCAGGTTGTCGGTCAGGAAGCCCGGCTGCTCGGCGTACGGCGACAACACCAGCAGGCCATCCACGCGCCCGCGCATCGAGCGCAGCGCCCTGCCCTGGGCTTCCGGATCGCCGTGATAGCTGGATACCAGCAAGTGCTGGCCGGCGGCGCGTGCCGCGCCATCGATGCCGCGGATCAGCTCGGAAAAGAATTCGCCATACAGGTCCGGCAGCACCACGCCCAGCGTCTGCGAGCGCCGGCTGCTCAGGCTGCGGGCAGCGGCGTGCGGGCTGTAGCGCAGGCGTTCGGCGACCGCCACGACCTGCTGACGCACCGGCCCGGCGACGTTGTCATGCCCGTTGAGCGCCCGCGACACGGTCGCCACGGAGACCTGCGCTTCGCGGGCGACATCTTTGATGGTGACCGCACCCTTGGCCATTCGTGTCACCCTCCGCGACCGACATCCCAAAAACTGGCGCGGACTGTAAGCGTTTTCATAAGCAGACGTAAACCCCCGTCTTCACGTCTGTGGAAACGATTACAGATCAAGCATCTGCAAGTGATGAATGCGTGAAGTAACGTGCTGCGTCGCAACAAATAAGCACCCATGTGTCCACAGACGAAGCACAACGTGGATCACGGTTGGCAGTTCTTTCCACGGCGTGATGGGCGGTGGGCCTGCCCCTTCGGCGGGGTGCTTCCGGCTGCCGACAGCGCGCGGGTGGAGTTCGTGACACCGACGCGCCAGCGCCGCGACCGACGGCTGAAGCTCCAGCATTCCCTGCCTCGCAAGGAGTCCGCAGGAAGAATGCGTGATGGGCCAGCGCCGGCAAGGCAGCCGCGCTCAGGGGCGCTCCGGCTACGTAATGGAGGTGCTGCTAAGCGTCATGGCTGGGTTGTCCACCCGGGCGCTGCCCCCCGCCTGTAGGAGCGCACCCGGGCGCGACGGGGCTTTATCGGTAACGCTCCCGTCGCGCCCGGGTGCGCTCCTTGTATCTGGACATGGTCGCCTAACAGCGTTATGTCTTCCGACTGATCATCGGAGCAGATGCA
>NZ_MDEC01000050.1 GCF_002939785.1 Xanthomonas codiaei | reverse complement strand
GGCAAGACCACGTTGACCGCCGCGCTGACCAAGATCGGTGCAGAGCGTTTCGGTGGCGAGTTCAAGGCGTACGACGCGATCGACGCAGCGCCGGAAGAGAAGGCGCGCGGCATCACGATTTCGACCGCGCACGTGGAATACGAGTCCCCGACCCGTCATTACGCGCACGTCGACTGCCCCGGCCACGCCGACTACGTCAAGAACATGATCACCGGTGCGGCGCAGATGGACGGCGCGATCCTGGTGTGCTCAGCCGCTGACGGCCCGATGCCGCAGACCCGCGAGCACATCCTGCTCTCGCGTCAGGTTGGCGTGCCGCACATCGTGGTGTTCCTGAACAAGGCCGACATGGTTGACGACGCCGAGCTGCTCGAGCTGGTCGAAATGGAAGTGCGCGAGCTGCTGAGCAAGTACGACTTCCCGGGCGACGATACCCCGATCATCCACGGTTCGGCCCGTCTGGCGCTGGACGGCGATCAGAGCGAGATCGGCGTGCCGGCCATCCTGAAGCTGGTCGATGCCCTGGATAGCTTCATTCCGGAGCCGACCCGCGACGTGGATCGTCCGTTCCTGATGCCGGTCGAAGACGTGTTCTCGATCTCCGGCCGCGGCACCGTGGTGACCGGTCGTATCGAGCGCGGCATCATCAAGGTGGGCGACGAAATCGAAATCGTCGGTATCCGCGATACGCAGAAGACCACCGTCACCGGCGTGGAAATGTTCCGCAAGCTGCTGGATCAGGGTCAGGCAGGCGACAACGCCGGTCTGCTGCTGCGCGGCACCAAGCGTGACGACGTCGAGCGCGGCCAGGTGCTGTGCAAGCCGGGTTCGATCAAGCCGCACACCGAGTTCGAAGCCGAAGTCTACGTGCTGTCCAAGGATGAGGGTGGCCGTCATACCCCGTTCTTCAAGGGCTACCGTCCGCAGTTCTACTTCCGTACCACCGACATCACTGGCGCCTGCCAGCTGCCGGAAGGCGTGGAAATGGTGATGCCGGGCGACAACGTGAAGATGGTCGTGACCCTGATCAATCCGGTCGCGATGGACGAAGGTCTGCGTTTCGCCATCCGCGAAGGCGGCCGCACCGTCGGCGCCGGCGTGGTTGCCAAGATCGTCAAGTAACAACCTGTGATCCGGTGGCCTCGGCCACCGGATTCGCGCAAAGGCGGGCCGGCTGAACCGCGGTCCGCCTTCGTTGTCTTAGGGTGTGCGGTAAACGAGTACATACGCCAGTAGCTCAATTGGCAGAGCAGCGGTCTCCAAAACCGCAGGTTGGGGGTTCGAGTCCCTCCTGGCGTGCCACTCCTCTTTCCGGCCCAGCGATTCGGGTCAGATCGGTAACTAGAGCCGGATGAATAGCAAAATCGAGCCCTCCAAAAGCGCGTCTGCTGCCAGCGCTGATATCGTGAAATACGTGATCTCTGCAATCCTGGTGATTGCAGGGCTGTTTGTGTGGTTCTGGTTTTCTGCGCCCGAGCGCGCCACCCAGCTGGGTGCCTGGACGCCGCAATTGCGCGCGCTGGCAGTCATTGTGGGGTTGGTGGCGGGTGCATTCGTGTTTCTGGGTACCGGCAAAGGTCGTGACACCCGTGAATTCCTGTCCGAATCCAGGTTCGAGCTGCGTAAGGTGGTCTGGCCGACGCGTCAGGAAGCCATCCGCACCACCTGGGTCGTCATTGTTGTTGTGATCATTCTGAGTTTGCTGTTGGGCGGCTTCGACTTCGTCATCCAGAAGCTCACGCAGTGGTTCCTGGCTCGTTGAGGAGAATCAAGCAGTGAAGCGTTGGTATGTCGTTCACGCCTATTCAGGCTTCGAAAAATCCGTTGCGCAGGCATTGCGCGACCGCATCGTGCGCACCGGGATGGAAGATCGTTTCGGCGAAGTGCTGGTGCCGACCGAAGAGGTCATCGAGATGCGCGCCGGCCAGAAGCGCCGGTCCGAGCGCAAGTTCTTCCCCGGCTACGTGCTGGTGCAGATCGAAACCCACGAAGAGGCTGGCATTCCGCGCATCGACAACGAAAGCTGGCACCTGGTGAAGGAAACTTCCAAGGTCATGGGCTTCATCGGTGGTACCGCCGATCGTCCGTTGCCGATTCGCGACGAGGAGGCCGATGCCATCCTGCAGCGCGTGCAGGATGGGGTCGAGAAGCCGCGCCCGAAAGTGCTGTTCGAGCCGGGCCAGATGGTGCGCGTCACCGATGGTCCGTTCAACGACTTCAACGGCGTGGTCGAAGAGGTCAATTACGAGAAGAGCCGGCTGCGTGTGGCCGTTCTCATCTTCGGTCGCTCCACGCCGGTCGAGCTCGAGTTCGGCCAGGTCGAGAAGGGCTGACCGTGACTGGCGCCTGCTAGGCGCCAGTGTCAAATCCTGCTATAGTGCGCGGCTCGCTGACCTGGCGACCGCCGGGGAACAATGGCTGCCGCATGGCGGCCATCTGCGTGTGGTCAAAACGCGAAGCCGGGACGCGTGATTCTCCCGGTCCGATGGGGAGCCTGCAATGCAGGCGCTAGCACCCGGAGAGTATCGAAATGGCTAAGAAAGTAATGGGTTACATCAGGCTGCAGGTCAAGGCCGGGCAGGCCAATCCTGCGCCGCCGGTCGGTCCTGCATTGGGTCAGCGTGGCCTGAACATCATGGAGTTCTGCAAGGCGTTCAACGCGGCGACCTCCAAGCTGGAGCCGGGTCTGCCGACGCCGGTGATCATCACCGCGTACTCGGACCGCAGCTTCACCTTCATCACCAAGAGCACCCCGGCCAGCGTGCTGCTCAAGAAGGCTGCAGGTGTGGCCTCCGGTTCCAAGCGCCCCAACACCGACAAGGTGGGCAAGGTGACGCGCAAGCAGCTGGAAGAGATCGCCAAGACCAAGGAAGCCGATCTGACGGCGGCCGAGCTCGAAGCGGCGGTTCGCACGATTGCGGGTACCGCCCGCAGCATGGGTTTGACGGTGGAGGGCTAAGACATGGCACAGAGCAAGCGCGTTAAGGCCATTACGGCCGCTGTCGTTCCGGGCAAGACCTATGCCTTCGAAGACGCAATCAAGATCCTGAAGACGGCCACCAAGGCCAAGTTCGTCGAGTCCATCGACGTTGCCGTGCGCCTGGGCGTGGACGCCAAGAAGTCCGATCAGCAGGTGCGCGGTTCGACCGTGCTGCCGGCCGGCACCGGCAAGAGCGTGCGCGTTGCGGTGTTCGCACCGGCAGGCGCCAAGGCTGACGAAGCCCTGGCCGCCGGCGCCGAAGCCGTGGGCATGGACGACCTGGCCGAGAAGATGCAGGCCGGCGACCTGAACTACGACGTGGTCATCGCCACCCCCGATGCCATGCGCGTCGTCGGTAAGCTCGGCACCCTGCTGGGTCCGCGCGGCCTGATGCCGAACCCGAAGGTCGGCACCGTGTCGGCCAATCCGGGCGAAGCGGTCAAGAACGCCAAGTCGGGCCAGGTGCGCTACCGCACCGACAAGGCCGGCATCATCCACTGCACCATCGGCAAGGCCAGCTTCGACGACGAAGCGCTGAAGTCGAACCTGCAGGCGCTGCTGGGCGATCTGCTGAAGGCCAAGCCGGCCACTTCCAAGGGTACCTACCTGCAGAAGGTGTCTGTCAGCTCGACCATGGGTCCGGGCGTGACGGTCGATCAGTCGAGCCTGTCGCTGAAGTGATCGAAGGCGTCGGGCGTCATGCGCCTGACGTATTCGTGTAGTACTGCATCGTTTTTCCGGCCCGGGCAACCGTGTGCTGGGAGTCCGTTCCCTCCTTTGGGGTAACGGACATTTTGAAGGCGATCGCCGGCACGTCCGGCGGTAGCCGTCAAAGACCGCAGGCGCGGTCAGCGCAGGTCGACGACGGGCAGGGATGCTCGCACTGGCAAGGAGTCGCCGTCGATGCAGCGGGATCGCTTAATCGGTTCGTTTTCGAACTGGCCGGCGTAGATGGTGTCGCCCTTCTGGAGCTTTCTGGTTTACGCGCGTCTGGGACATCCCGGATCGAGTCCACTCCAGGTCTAGAACGGCCACCAATGGAACATCGGTCGATGTTCCCGGCTTCCAGGAAGGAGGCTGCCCTGGACCGCAACCGGCAGGAGCCGCGAGCGGAGTAGTTTGAAGCGGGGATTCGAGATTCGGCATTGGGGATTTGCAGGCTGCTTCACGGCTCTGGCGAATCCCGAATCACCAATCCCTAATCCTGGCTTTAACGGAGGAGTGCAATGGCTCTCAATCTGTCCCAGAAGCAAGACGTAGTCGCCGAGCTGGCAGACATCGCCGCCAAGGCCCACTCCCTGATCGCCGCCGAATACGCTGGCACCACGGTCTCCCAGATGACCGCGATGCGTAAGCAGGCCCGCGAAACCGGTGTGTTCTTGAAAGTCGTCAAGAACACCCTGGCCGTGCGTGCCGTCGAAGGTACCGAATTCGCTGTCGCGTCCGACAAGCTGGTTGGTCCTTTGGTGTATGCGTTTTCGATGGAGGAACCCGGCGCTGCCGGTCGCCTGATCAAGGAATTCGCCAAGAGCAACGAGAAGCTGCAAGCCAAGGTCGTGGCAATCGGCGGGGAACTGTTCCCGGCCAGCCACGTCGACGTGTTGGCCTCGCTGCCGACCCGCGACCAGGCCCTGGCCATGTTGGCTCGCGTGCTGTCCGAACCGGCTGCCATGTTCGCCCGTGCCGTCAAGGCCGTTGGCGAGAAGCAGGGTGGTGGCGACGAAGCCGCCGCGCCGGCTGCCGAGACTGTCGAAGCTTGATGTCCTAGCGTTCGCTAGAACCCCAATCCAGAAAATCATCTAAAGGTAATCACAATGTCCCTTACCAACGAACAGATCGTCGACGCCATCGCCGAGAAGTCCCTGATGGAAGTGATGGAGCTGGTCAAGGCCATCGAAGAAAAGTTCGGCGTCTCCGCCGCCGCCCCGGTCGCAGCCGCTGCTGCCGGCCCGGCTGCCGTGGTCGAAGAGCAGACCGAGTTCAACGTGGTGCTGGTCAACTGCGGCGCCAACAAGGTCGGCGTCATCAAGGCCGTGCGCGGCGTGACCGGTCTGGGTCTGAAGGAAGCCAAGGACCTGACCGAAGCCGGTGGCATGCTGAAGGAAGGCGCCACCAAGGAAGAAGCCGAGAAGATCAAGAAGGAACTGACCGAAGCTGGCGCGACGGTCGAAATCAAGTAAGCAGCACCTTGCATCGCCGGTGTTTCATGGTGATGCACTGAAGGCTGGGGGCGTAAAGCCCCCGGCCTTTGGCCGTTGATGGAAAGCCGGGATTTGAGAGTCGGCATTCGGGATTTGAAGGAAACCTTCGCCAATCCCCAATCCCGTCATCCCAATCCTCGCCTCACCGAGTGGGTAGTTGGAAGTAGCGGGAGAAGGCGTGCTGGTGCCGGCAATACCAGCGACTTCCAACTGACAACTTGAATGTGAGTCCGACACGAGCAGCGCACATCCATGTGCGCGGGTTCAATTTTGTTATCCACGGCCGCGGATGCGCGCGGCCCGTACAACCCAGGGTGGAAGACCTCATGACGTCTTATTCGTTCACCGAAAAGAAGCGTATCCGCAAGGACTTCGGCAAGCAGCGCTCGATCCTCGAAGTGCCGTTCCTGCTTGCCATCCAGGTGGATTCCTATCGCGAATTCCTGCAGGAAGACGTGGAACCGACCAAGCGCAAGGACCTCGGTCTGCATGCCGCTCTGAAGTCGGTGTTCCCGATCTCCAGCTATAGCGGCAACGCTGCGCTCGAGTACGTGGGCTACAAGTTGGGTCAGCCGGTGTTTGACGAGCGTGAATGCCGTCAGCGCGGCATGAGCTATGGCGCGCCGCTGCGCGTGACCGTGCGCCTGGTGATCTACGACCGCGAGTCGTCGACCAAGGCCATCAAGTACGTGAAGGAGCAGGAGGTCTATCTCGGCGAAATTCCGTTGATGACCGGCAACGGTACCTTCATCGTCAACGGCACCGAGCGCGTGATCGTGTCGCAGCTGCACCGCTCGCCGGGCGTGTTCTTCGACCACGACCGTGGCAAGACCCACAGCTCGGGCAAGCTGCTGTACAGCGCCCGCATCATTCCCTACCGCGGTTCCTGGCTGGACTTCGAGTTCGACCCGAAGGACGCGCTGTTCACCCGTATCGACCGCCGCCGCAAGCTGCCGGTGTCGATCCTGCTGCGCGCGCTCGGCTACAGCAACGAAGAGATGCTGGCCGAGTTCTTCGAGATCAACACCTTCCACATCAACCCGGACGAAGGCGTGCAGCTGGAGCTGGTGCCGGAGCGTCTGCGTGGCGAAACGCTGAACTTCGACCTGGCCGATGGCGACAAGGTCATCGTGGAAGCGGGCAAGCGCATCACCGCCCGCCACGTCAAGCAGCTGGAAGCCGCCGGCGTTGCCGCGCTGGCCGTGCCGGACGACTACCTGGTCGGCCGCATCCTGTCGCATGACGTGGTCGATGGCTCGACCGGCGAGCTGCTGGCCAATGCCAACGACGAAATCAACGAAGACCAGTTGGCTGCCTTCCGCAAGGCCGGCGTCGACGCGGTCGGCACCCTGTGGGTGAACGACCTGGACCGTGGTCCGTACCTGTCCAACACCTTGCGCATCGATCCGACCAAGACGCAGCTGGAAGCGCTGGTGGAAATCTACCGCATGATGCGTCCGGGCGAGCCGCCGACCAAGGAAGCGGCGCAGAACCTGTTCCACAACCTGTTCTTCACCTTCGAGCGCTACGACCTGTCCACGGTCGGCCGCATGAAGTTCAACCGTCGCGTCGGTCGCAAGGACGTGCTGGGCGAGTCGGTGCTGTACGACAAGAAGTACTTCGCCGAGCGTAACGACGAAGAATCCAAGCGTCTGGTCGCCGAGCACGCCGACACCTCCGACATCCTGGAAGTGATCAAGGTGCTGACCGAGATCCGCAACGGCCGCGGCGTGGTCGATGACATCGATCACCTGGGTAACCGTCGTGTGCGTTCGGTCGGCGAAATGGCCGAGAACGTGTTCCGCGTAGGCCTGGTCCGCGTCGAGCGCGCGGTCAAGGAGCGCCTGTCGATGGCCGAGTCCGAAGGCCTGACTCCGCAGGAACTGATCAACGCCAAGCCGGTGGCCGCGGCGATCAAGGAGTTCTTCGGCTCCTCGCAGCTGTCGCAGTTCATGGACCAGAACAACCCGCTGTCGGAAGTGACGCACAAGCGTCGCGTCTCCGCGCTGGGCCCGGGCGGTCTGACCCGCGAGCGCGCCGGCTTCGAAGTGCGCGACGTGCACCCGACCCATTACGGCCGCGTCTGCACCATCGAAACGCCGGAAGGCCCGAACATCGGCCTGATCAACTCGCTGGCCGTGTTCGCCCGCACCAACCAGTACGGCTTCCTCGAGACGCCGTACCGTAAGGTGCTGGACGGCAAGGTCTCCGACGATGTCGAGTACCTGTCGGCGATCGAGGAAAACGAGTACGTGATCGCCCAGGCGAACGCGCTGACCGACGCCAAGAACATGCTCACCGAGCAGTTCGTGCCGTGCCGGTTCCAGGGCGAGTCGCTGCTGAAGCCGCCGGCCGAAGTGCACTTCATGGACGTCTCGCCGATGCAGACCGTGTCGGTCGCTGCGGCGCTGGTGCCGTTCCTGGAGCACGACGACGCCAACCGCGCACTGATGGGCGCCAACATGCAGCGCCAGGCCGTGCCGACGCTGCGTTCGCAGAAGCCGCTGGTGGGTACCGGTATCGAACGTGCTGTGGCGCGCGACTCCGGCGTGACCGTCAACGCGCTGCGTGGCGGCGTGATCGAGCAGATCGATGCGGCGCGTATCGTGGTCAAGGTCAACGAAGCAGAAATCGGCGGCGGCACCGATGCCGGCGTGGATATCTACAACCTGATCAAGTACACCCGCTCCAACCAGAACACCTGCATCAACCAGCGTCCGCTGGTGAACGTGGGCGACGTGATCGCGCGCGGCGACGTGCTGGCCGACGGCCCGTCCACCGACATCGGTGAGCTGGCGCTGGGTCAGAACATGCTGATCGCCTTCATGCCGTGGAACGGCTACAACTTCGAAGACTCCATCCTGCTCTCCGAGCGCGTGGTGGAAGAGGATCGCTACACCACGATCCACATCGAAGAACTGACCTGCGTGGCGCGCGACACCAAGCTGGGGCCGGAGGAAATTTCCGCCGACATCCCGAACGTGTCCGAGCAGGCCCTGAACCGTCTGGACGAGTCCGGCGTGGTGTACATCGGTGCGGAAGTGCGCGCCGGCGACATCATGGTCGGCAAGGTCACGCCGAAGGGCGAGAGCCAGCTGACTCCGGAAGAAAAGCTGCTGCGCGCGATCTTCGGTGAGAAGGCGTCCGATGTGAAGGACAGCTCGCTGCGCGTGCCCCCGGGCATGGACGGCACCGTCATCGACGTGCAGGTCTTCACCCGCGACGGCATCGAGAAGGACAAGCGTGCGCGTCAGATCGAAGAGTCCGAGATCAAGCGCGTCAAGAAGGACTTCGACGACCAGTTCCGGATCCTGGAAGCGGCCATCTACGCACGTCTGCGCTCGCAGATCGTGGGCAAGGTCGCCAACGGCGGTCCGAACCTGAAGAAGGGCGACAACGTCACCGACGCGTACCTGGACGGGCTGAAGAAGTCCGACTGGTTCCAGCTGCGCATGAAGGACGAAGACGCCGCCGACGCCATCGAGCGCGCGCAGAAGCAGATTCAGGCGCACGAGAAGGAATTCGAGGCACGCTTCGCCGACAAGCGCGGCAAGATCACCCAGGGCGACGACCTCGCACCGGGCGTGCTGAAGATGGTCAAGGTGTTTCTGGCCGTGAAGCGCCGCATCCAGCCGGGCGACAAGATGGCAGGTCGCCACGGTAACAAGGGTGTGGTCTCCAACGTCGTGCCGGTCGAGGACATGCCGTACATGGCCACCGGCGAGCCGGTGGACATCGTGTTGAACCCGCTGGGCGTGCCGTCGCGTATGAACATCGGCCAGATTCTGGAAGTGCATCTGGGTTGGGCCGCCAAGGGCCTGGGTCGCAAGATCCAGCGCATGCTGGAAGCCCAGGCTGCCGTGAGCGAGCTGCGCAAGTTCCTCAACGACATCTACAACCACGATGGCGCGATCAATGCCGAGCGTGTGGACCTGTCGCAGTTCAGCGATGAGGAACTGCTCAACCTGGGCAAGAACCTGGTCGACGGCGTGCCGATGGCCACCCCGGTGTTCGACGGTGCCAGCGAAGCGGAGATCAAGCGCATGCTGGAACTGGCCGATTTGCCGCAGAGCGGTCAGACCCAGTTGTTCGATGGTCGCACCGGCGAAGCATTCGATCGCAAGACCACGGTCGGCTACATGCATTACCTGAAGTTGAACCACCTGGTCGACGACAAGATGCATGCCCGTTCGACTGGCCCGTACTCGCTCGTCACCCAGCAGCCGCTGGGCGGCAAGGCGCAGTTCGGTGGCCAGCGCTTCGGCGAGATGGAAGTCTGGGCGCTGGAAGCCTACGGCGCGGCCTACACCCTGCAGGAAATGCTGACGGTGAAGTCCGACGACGTGCAGGGCCGCAACCAGATGTACAAGAACATCGTCGATGGTGAGCACGAGATGGTCGCGGGCATGCCGGAATCCTTCAACGTGTTGGTGAAGGAAATCCGCTCGCTGGCGATCAACATGGAACTGGAAGAGTAAGAGCCGGGACTCGGGTCCCGGGACCGGGGACCCGGAAGAGCAAGGGCGTTGTGCTCCTCGCTTTTCCGGGTCCCCGGCCCCGGGTCCCCGGTCCCGAACAGATCTCTGCGCGTTCCATCTCAGATACGAATTCCTCCGACCCGGAGATATCAAATGAAAGACCTGCTCAACCTCTTCAATCAGCAGCGCCAGACGCTGGATTTCGATGCGATCAAGATCGCGCTGGCGTCGCCGGACCTGATCCGTTCGTGGTCCTACGGCGAAGTGAAGAAGCCCGAAACCATCAACTACCGGACCTTCAAGCCCGAGCGTGACGGCTTGTTCTGCGCCGCCATCTTCGGACCGATCAAGGATTACGAGTGCCTGTGCGGCAAGTACAAGCGCATGAAGCACCGTGGCGTGGTCTGCGAGAAGTGCGGCACCGAAGTGACCCTGGCCAAGGTGCGCCGCGAGCGCATGGGCCACATCGACCTGGCCTCGCCGGTCGCGCACATCTGGTTCCTCAAGTCGCTGCCCTCGCGCATCGGCCTGATGCTGGACATGACCCTGCGCGATATCGAGCGCGTGCTGTACTTCGAAGCCTATGTCGTCACCGAGCCGGGCCTGACCCCGCTCGAGCGCCGCCAGCTGCTGACCGAAGAGCAGTACCTGACCGCCCGCCAGGAGTACAACGACGACTTTGACGCCGCCATGGGCGCCGAGGCCGTGTACGAGCTGCTGCGCACGATCGACCTGCAGTCGGAAATGACCCGCCTGCGCGAGGAAATCGCCAGCACCGGTTCGGAAACCAAGCTCAAGCGCCTCACCAAGCGCATCAAGCTGATCGAAGCCTTCCTGGAATCGGGCAACCGTCCGGAGTGGATGGTCATGACCGTGCTTCCCGTGTTGCCGCCGGACCTGCGTCCGCTGGTGCCGCTGGATGGCGGTCGCTTCGCGACCTCGGATCTGAACGATCTGTATCGCCGCGTGATCAACCGCAACAACCGCCTGCGTCGCCTGCTGGAGCTCAATGCGCCGGACATCATCGTGCGCAACGAAAAGCGCATGCTGCAGGAATCGGTCGATGCGCTGCTGGACAACGGCCGTCGCGGCCGTGCCATCACCGGCACCAACAAGCGTCCGCTGAAGTCGCTGGCCGACATGATCAAGGGCAAGCAGGGCCGGTTCCGTCAGAACCTGCTTGGCAAGCGCGTGGACTACTCCGGTCGTTCGGTCATCACCGTCGGTCCGTACCTCAAGCTGCACCAGTGCGGCCTGCCGAAGAAGATGGCGCTGGAGCTGTTCAAGCCGTTCGTGTTCGCCAAGCTGCAGCGTCGTGGCCTGGCCACCACCATCAAGGCCGCCAAGAAGCTCGTCGAGCGCGAAGAGGCCGAGGTGTGGGACATCCTCGAAGAAGTGATCCGCGAGCATCCGGTGCTGCTGAACCGCGCACCGACCCTGCACCGCCTGGGTATCCAGGCGTTCGAGCCGGTGTTGATCGAAGGTAAGGCCATCCAGCTGCATCCGCTGGTCTGCACCGCGTTCAACGCCGACTTCGACGGCGACCAGATGGCCGTCCACGTGCCGCTCTCGCTGGAAGCCCAGCTGGAAGCGCGTGCGCTGATGATGTCCACCAACAACATCCTGTCGCCGGCCAACGGCGAGCCGATCATCGTGCCGTCGCAGGACGTGGTGTTGGGCCTGTACTACATGAGCCGCGCCCTGGAGAACAAGAAGGGCGAGGGCATGGTGTTCGCCAACACCAGTGAAGTGAAGCGCGCCTACGACAACCGCGTGGTGGAACTGCACGCCAAGGTCAAGGTCCGCATCACCCAGGTGGACGTGGAAGCCGACGGCAAGCGCACCAGCGGCACCTCGATCGTGGACACCACGGTCGGTCGTGCGTTGCTGAGCGAGATCCTGCCCGAAGGCCTGCCGTTCCAGCTGGCCAACACCGAGATGACCAAGAAGAACATCTCGCGTCTGATCAACTCCAGCTACCGCCTGCTGGGCTTGAAGGACACCGTCGTGTTCGCCGACAAGCTGATGTACACCGGCTACGCCTACGCGACCCGCGCCGGCGTGTCGATCGGCATCGACGACATGCTGATCCCGGACGAGAAGAAGGGCATCCTCACCGAGGCCGAAGCCGAAGTGCTGGAAATCCAGGAGCAGTACCAGTCCGGTCTGGTCACCGCCGGCGAGCGCTACAACAAGGTCGTGGACATCTGGTCGCGTACCAACGAGCGCATCGCCAAGGCGATGATGGACACCATCGGTACCGAAAAGGTCGAAAACGCCAAGGGCGAAACCATCGACCAGAAGTCGATGAACTCGCTGTACATCATGGCCGACTCCGGTGCGCGTGGTAGCCAGGCGCAGATCCGTCAGCTGGCCGGTATGCGCGGCCTGATGGCGCGTCCGGACGGCTCGATCATCGAGACGCCCATCAAGGCGAACTTCCGCGAAGGCCTGAACGTGCAGGAGTACTTCAACTCCACCCACGGCGCGCGTAAGGGTCTGGCCGATACCGCGCTCAAGACCGCGAACTCGGGTTACCTGACCCGTCGTCTGGTCGACGTGGCGCAGGACGTGGTGATCACCGAAGTCGATTGCGGTACCACCGAAGGGTTGATCATGACCCCGATCGTGGAAGGCGGCGACGTGGTGGAGCCGTTGAAGGAGCGCGTGCTGGGCCGTGTCGTGGCCGAGGACGTCTACCTGCCCGGCAACGACGAAGAGCCCATCGTCACCCGCAACACGCTGCTCGACGAAGCCTGGGTCGCCAAGCTCGAAGATGCCAGCGTTCAGTCGGTGAAGGTGCGTTCGACCATCAGCTGCGAATCCTCGTTCGGCGTGTGCGCACGTTGCTACGGTCGCGATCTTGCACGCGGTCACCAGGTCAACATCGGCGAAGCGGTCGGCGTTATCGCCGCGCAGTCCATCGGTGAGCCGGGTACCCAGCTGACCATGCGTACGTTCCACATCGGTGGTGCGGCATCGCGTGCGGCGGCAGTGGACAACATCACGGTCAAGACCACCGGCTCGATCAAGTTCAATAACCTGAAGTCGGTCGAGCACGCCAACGGTTCGCTGGTCGCGGTATCGCGTTCGGGCGAGTTGTCGGTGCTCGACGGCCATGGTCGCGAGCGCGAGCGTTACAAGCTGCCGTACGGCGCCACCATCACCGCCAAGGACGGTGATGCGGTCAAGGCCGGGCAGGGCGTGGCCAACTGGGATCCGCATAACCACCCGATCGTGTCGGAAGTGGCCGGTTTCATCCGCTTCATCGACTTCGTCGACGGCGTCACCGTCATCGAGAAGACCGACGAACTGACCGGCCTGGCGTCGCGTGAGATCACCGATCCGAAGCGTCGCGGTGCACAGGCCAAGGAACTGCGGCCGATCGTGCGCATCGTCGATGGCAAGGGCAACGACCTGACCATCCCGGGTACCGATCTGCCGGCGCAGTACCTGCTGCCGCCGCGCTCCATCGTCAACCTGCAGGACGGCGCAGCCGTCGGCGTGGGCGACGTGGTGGCGAAGATTCCGCAGGAAGCGTCCAAGACCCGCGACATCACCGGTGGTCTGCCGCGCGTTGCCGACTTGTTCGAAGCGCGCAAGCCGAAGGATCCGGCGATCCTGGCCGAACGCTCGGGCATCATCAGCTTCGGCAAGGACACCAAGGGCAAGCAGCGCCTGATCATCAAGGACACCGATGGTTCGGAACACGAAGAGCTGATCCCGAAGTACCGCCAGATCATCGTGTTCGAAGGCGAGCACGTGACCAAGGGCGAGACCGTGGTGGACGGCGAGCCGAGCCCGCAGGACATCCTGCGCCTGCTGGGCGTCGAGCCGCTGGCGGCGTATCTGGTCAAGGAAATCCAGGACGTGTACCGCTTGCAGGGCGTGAAGATCAACGACAAGCACATCGAGGTGATCACGCGCCAGATGCTGCGCAAGGTCGAGATCGTCGACCAGGGCAACAGCAAGTTCCTCAACGGCGAGCAGGTCGAGCGCCAGCGCGTCATCGAGGAAAATGCCCGCCTGACCACGCGCAACGAGCTGCCGGCCAAGTACGACCCGGTGCTGCTGGGCATCACCAAGGCCTCGCTGGCCACCGAGTCGTTCATCTCGGCGGCCTCGTTCCAGGAGACCACCCGCGTGTTGACCGAGGCTGCCGTGCGCGGCACCCGTGACAACCTGCGTGGCCTGAAGGAAAACGTGATCGTGGGTCGCCTGATCCCCGCCGGTACCGGCCTGGCGTACCACGCCAGCCGTCGCAAGGCCTCCGGTCTGACCGACTCGGAAATGGAAACGCTGTCGGGCAAGCCGGCGGCAGCCGAACCGGTCGCAACTGTGGCCGACGCTGGCGCGGACGAGGAGTAAGCGCTCCGACGGCGGTCGAAAGGCCGTCGTAAGCCAGGCGAAAAGGAGGGCAGGACGCCCTCCGTTTTCCGGCCTTTGGATGGGCCAGCAGAGTTAGATTTCCGTGAAGTTGACGGAGTTTTGCCCTGCCAGCTATACTTCTCTGTCTCGGTGGGCCGTTTCGCGGCCTGCCTTCGTGTTCATGCAAGGCCGTTTCGGCCTCCAATCAGAAGAATCGACTGATGGCAACGATCAATCAGCTGGTCCGCAAGCCCCGGCAAGCGACCACCTACAAGAGTGCCTCCCCGGCACTGGACAAGTGTCCGCAGCGCCGTGGCGTCTGCACACGCGTCTATACCACTACCCCGAAGAAGCCGAACTCGGCCCTGCGTAAGGTCGCCAAGGTGCGCCTGACGAACCAGGAAGAGGTCATCAGCTACATCGGTGGTGAAGGCCACAACCTGCAGGAGCACTCCGTGGTCCTGATTCGTGGTGGTCGCGTCAAGGATCTCCCCGGTGTGCGTTACCACACCGTCCGTGGTTCGCTGGACGCCGCCGGCGTCGCAAAGCGCCGTCAAGGTCGTTCCAAGTACGGCGCCAAGCGCCCGAAGAGCTAAGGAAACACTCAAATGTCCCGTAAAGGTTCTACTCCGCAGCGCACCGTCCTGCCTGATCCAAAGCATGGCAGCGAAACCATTGCCCGCTTCATCAATATGGTGATGCAAAGTGGCAAGAAGTCGGTTGCTGAGAAAATTGTCTATGGCGCGATGGACGTCATTGGCGAAAAGAATCCGAATGCCGTCGAGCTGGTGCAGAAAGCACTGGACAACGTGGCCCCGGCTGTCGAAGTTAAATCGCGTCGCGTCGGTGGTGCTACCTATCAGGTGCCCGTCGAAGTGCGCTCCTCCCGTCGCATGGCGCTGGCAATGCGCTGGTTGATCGATTCCGCGCGCAAGCGTGGCGAGAACACCATGCCGCGTAAGCTGGCTGCAGAACTGCTGGACGCCTCGGAAAGCCGTGGCGGCGCGATCAAGAAGCGCGAAGAGACTCACCGTATGGCGGAAGCGAACAAGGCGTTCGCACACTACCGCTGGTGACCTCGGGGGCCTTGGTAACGGGGCCCTTCAGCACCATCTGAGTGCTGTTTGCGACGCCTTTGGCGTCGCATCCAATCCGAAGGCCGCCGAAAGGCGGCGTTCGGCCATCCGAAATCCAAGAAATTGAGAGGCTCCCCGTGGCCCGCACCACCCCTATCGAGCGTTACCGCAACTTCGGCATCATGGCCCACATCGATGCCGGCAAGACCACCACCTCCGAGCGCATCCTGTTCTACACCGGTGTGAGTCACAAGATCGGCGAAGTCCATGACGGCGCTGCAGTGATGGACTGGATGGAGCAGGAGCAGGAGCGTGGTATCACCATCACATCCGCTGCGACCACCGCATTCTGGTCGGGCATGGACAAGTCCATGCCGCAGCACCGCTTCAACATCATCGACACCCCCGGGCACGTCGACTTCACCATCGAAGTGGAGCGCTCCTTGCGCGTGCTCGACGGTGCGGTGTTCGTGCTGTGCGCCGTCGGTGGCGTGCAGCCGCAGTCCGAGACCGTGTGGCGCCAGGCCAACAAGTATTCCGTGCCGCGCATGGCCTTCGTCAACAAGATGGACCGTACCGGTGCCAACTTCGACAAGGTCGTTGAGCAGCTGAAGGCCCGTCTGGGCGCCTATGCCGTGCCGATGCAGGTGCCGATCGGCGCCGAGGACGGCTTCGAAGGCGTGGTCGACCTGTTGAAGATGAAGGCGATCCATTGGGATACCGCCTCGCAGGGCACCACCTTCGAATACCGCGACATTCCGGCCGATCTGGTCGATATCGCGACCGAAGCGCGTTCGTTCATGGTGGAAGCGGCTGCCGAAGCCAGCGAAGACCTGATGGACAAGTACCTCAACGAGGGCGACCTCACCGAGGAAGAAGTCCTGGCGGGTCTGCGCGAGCGCACCCTGAAGGTCGAGATCGTTCCGGTGTTCTGTGGTTCGGCGTTCAAGAACAAGGGCGTGCAGGCCATGCTCGACGGTGTCGTGCATCTGCTGCCGTCGCCGGCCGACCGTCCGCCGGTCCAGGGTATCGATGAAGACGAGAAGGACGATTCGCGTCCTGCGACCGACACCGCCCCGTTCTCGGCGCTGGCGTTCAAGATCATGACCGACCCGTTCGTGGGTTCGCTGACCTTCTTCCGCGTCTACTCGGGCACCCTGAATTCTGGCGACCAGGTCTACAACCCGGTCAAGTCGAAGAAGGAGCGCGTGGGTCGCATCCTGCAGATGCACTCCAACAACCGCGAAGAGATCAAGGAAGTGCGCGCGGGCGATATCGCCGCGGCGGTGGGTCTGAAGGACGTCACCACCGGCGACACGCTGTGCGCGCAGGACAAGATCATCACCCTGGAGCGCATGGTGTTCCCGGAGCCGGTGATCTCGATGGCGGTGGAGCCGAAGACCAAGTCGGACCAGGAAAAGATGGGTATGGCCCTGGGCCGTCTGGCGCAGGAAGACCCGTCGTTCCGCGTCAAGACCGACGAAGAATCCGGCCAGACCATCATCTCCGGCATGGGCGAGTTGCACCTGGACATCATCGTCGACCGCATGCGTCGCGAGTTCAACGTCGAGGCCAACGTCGGCAAGCCGCAGGTGGCCTACCGCGAAACGATCCGCAAGTCCGACGTCAAGTCCGACTACAAGCACGCCAAGCAGTCCGGTGGTAAGGGTCAGTACGGTCACGTGGTGATCGAGCTGTCGCCGATGACCGAGGAAGATCGCAAGAGCGACAACGTCAAGGACGATTTCCTCTTCATCAACGACATCACCGGCGGCATCATCCCGAAGGAATTCATTCCGTCGGTCGAGAAGGGCCTGCGCGAAACGATCACCAGTGGTCCGATCGCCGGCTTCCCGGTGGTGGGCGTGAAGGTCAAGCTGGTGTTCGGCTCGTACCACGACGTCGACTCCTCGGAAATGGCGTTCAAGCTGGCCGCGTCGATGGCGTTCAAGCAGGGTTTTGCGAAAGCCAGCCCGGTGTTGCTGGAGCCGATCATGAAGGTCGAAATCGTCAGCCCGGAGGATTACCTGGGCGACGTGATGGGCGACGTGAGCCGTCGTCGTGGCGTGTTGCAGGGTCAGGACGACAGCCCGTCGGGCAAGATCATCAACGCGATGATTCCGCTGGGCGAGATGTTCGGCTATGCGACCTCGCTGCGTTCGATGAGCCAGGGGCGCGCCACGTTCTCGATGGAATTCGACCATTACGAAGAGGCACCGGCCAACATCGCCGACGCCGTCACCAAGAAGGGCTGAGTTCGCTCAGCCGCTTCAAAAATTTTCCAATTAGAGGTAGCAAGTCATGGCAAAAGCTAAATTCGAGCGCAACAAGCCGCACGTGAACGTCGGCACCATCGGTCACGTCGACCACGGCAAGACCACGTTGACCGCCGCGCTGACCAAGATCGGTGCAGAGCGTTTCGGTGGCGAGTTCAAGGCGTACGACGCGATCGACGC
>NZ_MDEC01000049.1 GCF_002939785.1 Xanthomonas codiaei | reverse complement strand
TGCGCTGCGGTGCCTGTGGATCCATCAGCGTCAAGTAGGGGGCAGCGAAGGCCCATTCTTCATCGGAGACGTCGGTCGGATAAGGGTGTGGTGGCTTCATCCGCTTACGATAGCCGCGAAAGCCTCAAGTTCATAACACGCTCTAAGGCGACTTGGATGAGGCTAAATGCTCAGGCAACAGCGACAGCAACATCAATAGCAATAGCAATAGCAATAGCAATAGAAACACCAACAACAACGGCAAAAGCATCAACAGCACCATCAACACCAACACTAAAAAAAGTAACAACACCAACAAAAGCAGAAGCAAAAAGAGCAGCAGCAACAACAGCAAAAGCAACAACTGCAAGAAAGCAAATCAGCAATAGCAACAGCAACACAGGGAACGAACGGCGACTCCAGGACCTGGCTCGCTTTCCACGGCAGCTCGATCGCCCACAGAGATTGCCTGTGCCGTACTACATGAGGTGGTACGCAACACGCGGCAAAGCGCGGCCTTCCCGGCAAAGACGCGTCGACGTCGATGCGGCAACAGCGCATCGAGGAACCCCCACCTCAGCGGTTGGCTACCAGCTGTCGCAGATTCCTTCTCCCACTTGTGGGAGAAGGTGCCCGAAGGGCGGATGAGGGCTACGCCTGGTGCTAGCGCACGCCCAGCGCAAGCAGCTCCTCTACCCGCTCGATCAGCTGCGTTCCGGCCAAGCCGGCAAACACCTCCGGATGCGCATAGCCCCAGGCCACCGCAGCGAACGGCAGGCCCAGCACCTGGGCCGCTTCCCAATCGGCAACCTGATCGCCCACGTAGATCGCCTGTGCCGGAGTGTGCGAGGTGGCGCGCAGCACACGGCGCAGGGCGCGCTGTTTGCCCAGCAGATGCGCGCCGCCTTCGATGAGGGCGAATCTCGTACTCAGCTCCTCTCCCAGCACGCGCTGCACGTTCTCCACCGAGTTGGACGACACCACCGCCAGCCGCGTTCCGCCGGCATGCAGCGCGTTCACTGCCTGCGCAATGCCGGGAAACAACGCCGACGGTGGCGCGGCGCGCATCAGCCGGATGAAGTCGGCCGCCACCAGCGGAACCTTCCAGGCGGGCAATCCGGACTGCTTGATCAGCGCACGCGTACTCAGCCGGCGCGCAGCATCCACTTCGTCCAGTTCGGCCGCGCGGAACCCATGCCGCGCGGCCAGCTCGCGTTGCGCGTTTAGGAAGAAACCGAACGAATCGGCCAGGGTGCCGTCGAAATCGAAGATGATCAGTGCAGGCATGGCAACGCGCAGGGCGGGGCGCCATAGCCTAACCAACCCGCGCTGCAACTCCTGCGCGCACACGTCCCCACGTGTATGCGCAGGCGATGCAAGCCTAGGCCTCGGCGAAATGCGGCACGATCGGCGCGTCGCTCTGCGCGCTCTGTTCGATCACCTTGCGCTGCATTGCCGCCAGGTAGGCGTCCAGCTCTTCGGTGGAGGCGAACACATCGCTCAGCGGCACGGCCTTGACCATGTCGAACACCTTGCGGATCTGCGGTTGCGGGTGCGAGACCAGCACCTTGCCGTGGCGCGTGGCCAGCGCCTTGCGCGCCTTGAAGATGCTGCGGATGCCGGCGCTGGAGATGTATTCCAGTGCGGCCAGGTCCAGCACCAGGGTGGTGATGCGGGTGCCCAGCAGCGGCGACAGCGCCGCATCCAGGTCCTGGTAGGTGTGGGTGTCCAGCCGCCCGGTCAGGATGACGCGTTGACGGGTGTCTTGCGGCGGGTCGATCTGAATGGCGAGCGTGGTCATGACAAAGCCTCGGGGACAGGGGCGTACGGGTGCAGCAGGGTGATGCGCACGATGTTGTATGCACCATCGCGGCGGTAGTCGATGTGATCGGCGAACTGATGCACCAGAAACAGCCCCAAGCCGCCGATCTGCCGATCGTCGAGCTCGCCGGTCACATTGGGCATGGCGGCGCCGCATGGGTCGAAGGCGGTGCCGGGGTCGTGCATCTCCAGCACCAGCGCCTGCGGGTCGAGCTGCAGCTGCAGGCGCAGCGGTTGCTCAGTGCATTGGCCGTGGGTGAGTGCATTGCAGCCGAGCTCTTCCACGATCAGCCGCACCTGGCCGATCCGCTCGGCATGCAGGCCTTCGCGCGTCAGCGAATCTTCCAGCGCGTCGTTGGCGCCGGCCAGTTGGGCCAGCGACGGGGCGATGGCCAGATCGAGCTTCATGGGGTCGTTGCCTTTCCGGGATGTTCCCGGCCAGCCTCTGCCACCCGCCCAGCATGCTCCTGCCGTAGCCGGATCGCCAGCAGCGTGATGTCGTCGTAGGGGTCGGCCTTGCCGGTGAAGTGGGCGATATTGGCGATCACCGCCTTGCATTGCGCCGCCGCGCTGCGGCGTGGCCGCAATGCACCGAGCAGGCGCTCCAGTCCATAGCTGGCGCCCTGCTCGTCCATCGCCTCGGTCACCCCGTCGGTATAGCCCAGCAGGGTCTGCCCGGCGGTCATGCGCCCCTGCAGCACCGGGTAGGCCACCTGTGGCTCGATGCCCAGAGGGGCGCCGGTTTCCAGCGGCAACGGGTAGGCCTTGCCATCGATATCGATCAATAGCGGCGGCTCGTGCCCGGCACTGGCCAGCCAGTAGTCGCCGCTCACCACATTGATCAGCCCGCACAGCACGGTGGCGAACATACAGGTGTCGTTGTTCTCGGCCAGGCGGGTGGAAGCGGCGATCAGGATGCCGTCCGGGCGCGTGTGCCGGCGTGCGGCAATTTCCAGCACGCTCACCGCGCGCGCCATGAACAGCGCCGCCGGCACGCCCTTGTCGGAGACATCGCCCACCACGAACCACAGCAGGCCCGGCTCGGTCTCGAAGAAATGGTAGAAATCGCCGCCCACCGCCTTGGCCGGCTCCAGCCACGCGCAGGTTTCCAGGTGCGAGCTGGCACGGTCGAAGGTGCGCCCGGAAGGCAGCATCGCCTGCTGGATCTCGCGCGCGATCTGCAGCTCGCTGTGCATGCGCTCGCGCGCGGCGGTCATCTCGCCGATCTGCCCGATATGCTGGCGGATCGCATCGCGTGCGCTGTCAAAGGCGCGCGCCATCACGCCCACTTCGTCCTCGCGTTCGATATGCCGCAGCGGGTACTCGAATTCGCCGCGCCGGAAGTGCTCGGCGGTGTCGGTCAATTCTTCGATCGGCCGCGTCAGCGAGCGGGTGATTCGCCGCATCAGCCACCACCACACCACCGCCCCCAGCAAGGCCGCCACCGCCACCCACGCCGCCAGCCAGTTCAGGCCCGACAGCACATAGGCTTCGGAGGCAGAGAGCACGAAGGTCCAGCCGCTGCGCCCCACCGCTGCGCTATGGGTGAGGAAGCGTTCGCCATCGGGCGCGGTGTGCGAAAACGAAATCGGCTGGCCGGCCGCCACCGCGCGTTGCAACGGCCGCAGATCCGGCCGCGAGCGCGCGACATAGCTGTCCAGCGTGTAATGCAGGTTGAGCGCCGGGTCCGGGCTGAAGACCAGCCTGCCTTCCGGCGACAGCAGCATCGGCTGGATGCCAATATCGCGCGGTAGCTGGTCGATGATCTCGCGCAGATGCTGCAGCGGCAGGTCCACGCTCACCATGCCCACCGGCGCTGCGTCCGGCGCATCGCCGGGCCGCCGCAGTGGCAGGTTGTAGCTGGTGTACAGCGCATTGCCGCCATTGCTGTTGAGATACGGCTCGGACCACCACGCCCGGCCATCGCGTTGGGTGCGCTGGTACCACGGCATCGCGCGGTAGTCGTAGCCTACCTCCAGCGCAGAGCGCTCCACGATGCGCGTGCCATCGCGGTGCACGTTCCAGACAAAGCCGGTGTCGTCGGCCTTCTGCGTGCGTGGCTCGATGATCAGGCGCGCCGCACCGATATCCAGATCGCCGCTGAGCGTGGCCATCAGCAGTGCGCGCAGGTTGAACGGCTGCAGCCCGACCGCGCTGCTGCTGGCTGCCAGCGTACGGCCGCTGACCTGCACCGAATCCAGCATTGCCGCCAGGCTGCGTGCGGTCTGCTCGGTCAGCCCGTCCACCTCGGTACGCGCCGCCTCCACCAGCTCCGCACGCGCGCCCAGGTAGAACACCGTGCCCAGCACCGCCAGCAACACCACCAGCAGCGCGGTGGCGGCTAGCAGCACCCGCACGCGCAGGCTGTTGCGCCAGTGCACGCGCGGGGTCACCGGGGGTGGCTGGGTGCTGGCCTCGGGGCGGGGGACGGAGGTGACGATGACACGCGCTCCCTGTCGGTTGATGCCGCCGATCATGGCACTTTTGCCCGGCGCGACAAGGTCTCCAAGCGGCCTCGTCCTCACCTGCTCTTCATTGACCCTGCGGACGCAGCCGAACTAGATTGGCGGCCCAACTGCCACGGAGGCCGGCCTTGCGCCAGATTCTGACCCCCAGCCTGCTGGCCCTATTGCTCACGGCCTGTAACGCCCCGGAGACCAGCATGACCCAGACCCTATCCCCCGCCACCGAAGCCGCCGCAGAAGCCGACGTCGAAGCGGGTGGCCGCGGCCTTGCCAAGGTGAATCCGAACCCGCGCAAGGCTTACGCACTGACGCTTACCTTGGACAAGGCGCCAGGTCCGTTTGCGGCAGTGAATGGGTATGCACAGTACGACGTCAGCAACGACAGCGAATGCGGCCAGATTCATCCGCAAACAGGCGTTGGGCAGCGCATCACGAGCAGCGAGCCGGTTGTGCTGAAAAAAGTCTCTGAGCAGGAGTATCAAGGAGTCATCCACCTCGATCTCATGCTGGATGAAGATTATTACGGGCGCGGGGTATGCCACTGGAGAATGACCGGCGCACGGGTTGCGCTGAAGGCCAGTGGAAAAAAAGAGGAAACCGCATTTCTGCCATTCATTGAGACCAAGGATGTCATTGCTGGAAAACCGGTCACTCTGTACTTCTGGAAGGGCGGTTATCCCAAGGAAGAGATCGAAGACTACGCCGACAACGGCTTGCCATCGGCGTCGGATTTCAAGCCGGAACTGCGTGATGAATTGTTCTCGCTAACGCTTGTCGCCAAAGAGGTTTTGCCGTGAAGCCTACCTCGCAGCAATACGCCATTCTTTCAAACGAAGGTTACGTTGATCACAAGGTCGGTAAGCGTGGCCCTGCTGACCGTGAGCGAGTGGATGTTGGTGGCGAGAGTTACGAAATTCTGGAACACGTCAATAATCGAAAGACGGGCTATCAGGGAACGATCTATCAGCGCGTTGGCGGTGGAGATATCGTCGTCGCGCACCGGGGCACTGAGGAAATCCTTCGTGACGCGGTGCAGGCAGATGGCTCCATGGTGCTTCAGCGCATCAACCCACAAGCGGAAGATGCGATAGCCCTGACAAAAAGTGCACTTGGCTATGCTGCCAAGCAGGAACAGCGTACCGGGCACGCTCCCGAGGTCACCGTGACCGGCCACTCCCTGGGCGGAGCGCTTGCGCAGGTAAGCGCGCACCACTTCGATCTAAAAGGGGAAACCTTCAACGCCTACGGCGCAGCCAGCTTGGCGTATCGCATTCCCGAAGGCGGTACTAGCGTCGTCAACCATGTCATGGCCGCCGATCCTGTGAGCGCAGCATCCCCGCATTACGGAGAAGTACGCGTGTATGCCAGGCCCAATGAGATCGCAACGCTCAGCGCCCTGGGCTACAGCAACAGCAGAGTGAATTTTCTGATTCCCGATTCACCTGTGGCTTCTGCTGTGAGTTCGTTGGGTTCGCATACCATCAAGAACTTCTTGGATGAGCGATCTCCGCTTAATGATCCGCAAGCGCGTCAGCTCGCGGATCAGAACAAGAGAATGATCAACGAGTACCGATCCGACCTGGACGAGATCCGTACCGGGATCACCTTGTTGAGCCGCGGGCCGAAAGGCCTGGGCCAGGACGCCATCGATGCCATCCGCGGCCCGCTCGCTCCTGGCGAGCCGGCCAGGCGCGATGCGCGCGAGCATGGCAACGACCACACATCATTGCGCATCGACCAGCCGGGGCACCCAGGCAATGCGCTGTTCCAGGACGCGCAGCGCGGCGTCCATGCGCAGGATGCGCGTACCGGCCGCAGTCCCGATCAGCACAGCACCCAGCTGGCCGGCGTACTGGCCTCGGAAATGCATGCCGCCGGTGGCCAGCGCATCGATGCGGTAATGATGAGCCCGGACGCTGCGCGCACATTTGCCGTGCAGGGGCGGGTGGACGATCCCGGGCAGCTGCGCGTCAGCGTGGACACCATGACCGCCATCAACACTCCGCTCGAGCAGAGCAGCCAGCGCGTGGCCGAAAAAGCCGCGCGTCAGTCGGTGGCCCTGGAGCAACAGCAGACCCAGCAACAGCAGCAGGGCGCACGTGCAATGGGCTGAGGTAGCCGCTGCGATGGAGGCGCAGGCCTTCGCCAGTCCTCCTTCGCGTCGTCCTGGCGATGTGCTGGCCATGCCGTTGCGCCACTCAGACCTGCAAGAACAACGCCGGCCAGCCCGGCGTTTTTTCATTCGCTCGCGCAGTCGTGCACGGGTTTCCTGCTGCACCCGCACAACGTCGGGGTAACGTAGCCACCGCCCGCTCAGCATTTTCCTGCACTGATATATGCCGCAATGGCGGCTCACCTATAGCGACCTCAAGCGTGTTGCAGCGTCATGTTTGAATCGCCGCCGGTTTGCGGTGAGGCAGGGCAGACGCGATCCAACGCCTGCGTTGCCGCAAACGCGTCACGGGATCTGGGGGACCCGACAGGGCGCCGCATGGCGCGACATCCATCGATCAAGGGAGCACTTCATGAGCGTTTTTCAATCCGGCTGCGGCCGCGTGCTGTTGGTGTTGCTGTTGTCTGTCTTCAGTGCCGGCGCCTACGCGCAGGGTATTGCCAAGGGCGCCGATGTCAGCTGGATCACCCAGCAGGCCGCGCATAACCCACCCCAGACATTCCGCGATGCGGCAGGGCACGACACCAGCTTCTTCAAACTGTTCAAGGATGTCGGCGGCAACGCGATCCGTCTGCGGGTGTGGGTGAATCCGTCCGGTGGCTGGAACGACGGACGCGACACCCTGTACAAGGCCAAGCTCGCCGCCGCGCAAGGCATGCGCATCATGATCGATTTCCACTACAGCGATAGCTGGGCCGACCCGGGTAAGCAGTTCCGGCCTGCGGCCTGGGCAAACCACTCGCAGGCCCAGCTCAACACCGACGTCTACAGCCATACCCAGGGCATCCTCAAGTACCTCAAGGACAACGGCATTACCGTCACCTGGGTGCAGGTAGGCAACGAGATCAATGCAGGCATGTTCTGCGGCAGTTGCCCACCGCCGGTGAACTTCGCCACCATGGCGCAGGTGATCAACAGTGGCTACGACGCCGCCAAGGCGGTGTACCCCAGCGCCAAGGTCATCGTGCATCTGGCCAATGGCTACGACAACGGCAACTTCCGCTGGTTCTTCGACAACCTGCGCTCGGCCGGCGGCAAGTGGGATGTCATCGGCATGTCGCACTACCCGGAACCGGGCAGCTGGCAGCAGACCAACGCACAGCTGGAAACCAACATGCGCGACATGATCGCCCGCTACAACAGTGACGTGATCGTGGCCGAGGTCGGCATGGACTGGCAGCAGGCCGCCACCACCCGCGCCATGCTGACCAACCTGCTCAACCGCAGCACGAATATCGGCTCGCGCGTGCTCGGCGTGTTCTATTGGGAACCCAACGCCTACCCCGGCTGGGAGCACTACACCAAGGGCGCAGTCAATACCAACGGCCAGCTCACCGAAGCGCTGCAAGCCTTCTGATCGGGGTGCTTCAAAGCCCCTCTCCTGCGGGGCGAGAAGGCGCGGCTTGTGCGCCACCGGCGCGCGTGCCTTGGACCGCCCGCGCCGCAAGCGCGGGCCGGGGCGCGGAGCGGGGGTTGGGGTGAGGGTACGGGGCGAAGCCACTCACGACGTCTCAACTGCGCGAGGCTTCGCCCGCACCCTCATCCGCCCCTGCGACGCACCGTCTCCCCCATGAAGGAGGAAAATGCCTCGATCGGAGAAAGGCGCATGCGGCGCCGCCGCCGTGTGGTGGCCCTCATCCTTTGGTCGTACGCCGGCCGCGCCCGCTGCGCCTGGTCCTCGCCTCAGCCCGCATCGACACCCCACCTACGCACGACACCGTCCCGTTCCATACGCCACCGTAGCGAGGATTGGCAAGAGGTGCGTGCGGTACACTTGGGTATTCACGAATTCACGATGTCGACACACCCGCGGGGTGTGTCCCCCCCGGGAGCGCTAATGAACTGGTTGAACGAAGTGCTGCACAACGATCCGAACCCGCTCGAGACGCAGGAGTGGCTCGAATCGATCAAGGCCGTCATCGATGTCGAAGGCCCTGAGCGCGCCCATCAGCTGCTGGAAGGCATGGTCGAGCAGACCCGCCGGGCGGGCGCTTACCTGCCGTTCTCGCCCACCACCGAGTACGTCAACACCATTTCCCCGGCCAACGAGGCCAAGAGCCCCGGCGATGCCGCGCTGGAGTGGAAGATCCGCTCCATCATCCGCTGGAACGCCATGGCCACCGTCGTGCGGGCCAACCGCAAGCCGGGCGACCTGGGCGGCCACATCGCCTCGTTCGCCTCCAGCGCCACCTTGTACGACGTGGGCTTCAACCACTTCTGGCGCGCCCCCAGCGACCAGCACCCGGGCGACCTGCTGTACATCCAGGGCCATAGCGCCCCGGGCATCTACGCCCGCGCCTTCCTCGAAGGCCGCATCAGCGAATCGCAGCTGGACAACTTCCGCATGGAAGTGGACGGGCAGGGCATCTCCTCCTACCCGCACCCCTGGCTGATGCCCGAGTTCTGGCAGACCCCCACCGTGTCGATGGGCCTGGGCCCGCTGGGCGCGATCTACCAGGCGCAGTTCATGCGGTACCTGGAGAACCGCGGCCTGATCGAGAAGTCCGACCGCAAGGTGTGGTGCTTCATCGGCGACGGCGAGAGCGACGAGCCGGAAACCCTCGGCGCCATCGCGCTGGCCGGCCGCGAAGGCCTAGACAACCTGATCTTCGTGGTCAACTGCAACCTGCAGCGCCTGGACGGCCCGGTGCGCGGCAACGGCAAGATCATCCAGGAACTGGAAGGCGTGTTCCGTGGCGGCGGCTGGAACGTCATCAAGCTGCTCTGGGGCGGTTACTGGGACGCCCTGCTGGCCAAGGACACCAACGGTGTGCTGGCCAAGCTGATGATGGAAACCGTCGACGGCGAATACCAGAACTGCAAGGCCTTCGGCGGCGCCTACACCCGCGAGAATTTCTTCGGCAAGTACCCGGAGACCGCGGCCATGGTCGCCGGCCTGTCCGACGACGACATCTGGCGCCTGAACCGTGGCGGCCACGACCCGCACAAGGTGTACGCCGCCTACCACCAGGCCGTGAACACCAAGGGCATGCCCACCGTGATCCTGGCCAAGACGGTCAAGGGCTACGGCATGGGTTCGGCCGGCGAGGCGCTCAACCCTACCCACCAGACCAAGAAGCTGGACGACGCGGCGGTCAAGCACTTCCGCGACCGCTTCAACATCCCGGTGACCGACGCCCAGCTGGAAGACGGCCAGGTGCCGTTCTACCACCCCGGCGACGATTCCCCGGAAGTGCAGTACCTCAAGGAGCGCCGCGGCGCCCTGGGCGGCTACCTGCCGCAGCGCCGTCCCAAGGCCAGCAAGTCCTTCGTCGCGCCCACGCTCGACAAGTTCGAGCGTCTGCTCAAGGACAGTGGCGAGCGCAGCTATTCCACCACCATGTCCTTCGTGCAGAGCCTCAACATCGCCCTGCGCGACAAGGAACTGGGCCCGCGCATCGTGCCGATCGTGGCCGATGAAGCGCGCACCTTCGGTATGGAAGGCATGTTCCGCCAGATCGGCATCTATGCCCCGTTCGGTCAGAAGTACAAGCCGGTCGACGCCGACCAGCTGATGTACTACCGCGAAGACCAGACCGGCCAGGTGCTGCAGCAGGGCATCAGCGAGCCAGGCGCGATTGCGTCCTGGATGGCCGCCGGCACCAGCTACTCGGTGTCGGACGTGCCGATGCTGCCGTTCTACATCTACTACTCCATGTTCGGCTTCCAGCGCGTGGGCGACATTGCCTGGCAGGCAGCGGACATGCGCACGCGTGGCTTCCTGCTCGGCGGCACCGCCGGCCGCACCACGCTCAACGGCGAAGGCCTGCAGCACGAAGACGGCTTCAGCCAGGTCATCGCCGGCTCCATCCCCAACGTGCGCAGCTACGACCCCACCTTCGGCTATGAAGTCACCGTCATCATGCAGCACGGCATGAAGGCGATGATGGAAGACCAGGTGGACGAGTACTACTACATCACCCTGATGAACGAGAACTACGCCCACCCCGGCATGCCGGACGGCGCAGCCGAGGGCATCATCAAGGGAATGTACCTGCTCAAGGACGCCGGCAAGCCCAAGAAGGGCGAACTGCGCGTGCAGCTGCTGGGCAGCGGTACCATCCTGCGCGAGGCCATTGCCGCGGCCGAGCTGCTGGACAAGGACTTCGGCGTCACCGCCGACATCTGGTCCTGCCCCAGCTTCAACGAAGTCCGCCGCGACGGCTTCGACGCCGAACGCTGGAACCGCCTGCACCCCGAAGCCGAACAGCGCAAGCCCTACGTCACCCAGCTGCTGGAAGGCCGCCAGGGCCCGGCGATCGCCGCCACCGACTACGTGCGCCTGTTCGCCGATCAGATCCGCTCGTTCGTCCCGATGACCTACACCGTGCTCGGCACGGATGGGTTCGGTCGCTCGGATACGCGTGCCAACCTTCGCCGCTTCTTCGAGGTCGACCGCTACTACATCGCGCATGCGGCGATTGCCGCGCTGGCGAAGGATGGCAAGATGACGGGCAAGGATGTGGCTCGGGCGATCAAGCAGTACAAGATTGATCCTGAGAAGGCGAATCCTGTTGGGGTTTGATTGAAATACTGACAACAAAAAAAGAAAAGCGACCCTAGTGGTCGCTTTTCTTTTTGAGTAAAGTCCGAGCACAACGGTGAGGATTTGTAAATGGTCGAAAATTTTGGCGTGCTTGCGGGCTCATTGGCCTTGGAAAATAAGCCTTTTCACATGCAAATTCTCTCGGATATCAAAAGAGAGCATGCGAACCTACATGGCTATGTTGCCTATAAGCTGACCCGGCTCGGGAGAGTCAGTGATGATGATGTACCTTCATTTTTAGTTGTCACTAAAGAGCGCGGAATACTTCTGCTTGACGTTGTGGAGGAGCGGATTATCGCGGCGCATGAGCGAGAAGGCGTTGATTACTGGAGGGCGGATTCAGGTGGCACTTTTATCGCCAAGAATCTTGTGATGGAGCTGTATTCAGATGAAATAATTAGCCGTCTAAAAAATGATCTGCGGCTTTACGATCGAAAGACCCGTAGGCTTCGAGTGCCCGTCGAGTCCAAAGTTGTATTTTGTCGGAACTCCGAGGATGAGGTTGATGGTTGGTACGAGAAATTTGCCAACTACGAAGCAGGCTATGTCACGGTCGAGAATCTGAGGAGCTGGTTAAACGAGCTGCCCTGTGACGCGGCGCTGAGTGAGAATGAATACGCGAGTATTTGTTCCCTTTTAGAGGGGACTTTCGTGTATCAGCGACGTTCAGAGGGAATTGATGAGCGCCCATTGCGGACAAGGAATGATTTTATCCAGCGCTCTTTACGCGTTATTTTCAAGCAAGATGAGGCTCAGCGAGTTGCCTCAATGCAGCTACCGCCAGGGCCGCAGCGTATCAGGGGGTTGGCCGGGACTGGTAAAACCATTGTGCTATCC
Organism: Xanthomonas codiaei; assembly: GCF_002939785.1. Lineage (GTDB taxonomy): Bacteria > Pseudomonadota > Gammaproteobacteria > Xanthomonadales > Xanthomonadaceae > Xanthomonas > Xanthomonas codiaei. Next base: position 5,914 of record NZ_MDEC01000049.1, on the reverse strand, counting down.
CTCAAGGCCGCGATTACTCACGCAAAGTTTGAAGATTTCAAGATACTTTATCTCTTCAATACACAAAGCATGTACCAACAGGTGCAATCGCTAATTGCTCAGCATTACACCATGCAGGCGAAGAAAGCGCCTGACTTTAGCGATCAAATGCACGTACTACACGCATGGGGCGGGCGGCAGCGTCCAGGGCTGTATTCTACAATTTGCGATCGGATTGGCATGCGCCCACTTACGTGGGCTGAAGTGCGTCATACACAAGACTCGTTAGCCTTTATTTACAATGACCTTCTGAAGCGTGCTGGCCATGCGCTTGAGCCAATATACGATTTGGTGCTTATCGATGAGGCACAAGATTTTCCCGATGAGGTATTTCAGGTTGTCTATAAATTAACCAAGGGTGTCGGTCAAGATAAGAGAATTATATGGGCTTATGACGAGTTTCAGTCGCTACGTGACGCACAGATGCGTGAGCCAGCGGAAATGTTTGGTGTAGACGAAAATGGACAGCCTAATATTCCGAACACTGCCCTCAAAGGTTACTATCCGGGCGAAATTCAGAAAGACTTTGTACTTCCAAATTGCTACCGCACTCCACGTCCAGTACTTATGGCCGCACATGGTGTGGCCATGGGGTTATATACTTCAAATCCCAATGAAATGTTCTATACAAGGGGTGACTGGGAGGCGCTTGGCTATAGTGTAATTTCCCCTAATAGTCTCTTCATCGAAGAGGGTGAGCAAGTAGAGCTCGAGCGTGGAGACGAAAATAGCAAGAACATTTTAGAAGGTTTGCTGCGCGCAGAAGGTGCCGATCCACTTAAGCTGATAAAGATCCGTCAGCTTGAGAGCGATGCTGAGCAACTAGAGTATGTTGCGTCGCAAGTGCGAAGGCTGTTGGACTATCACGAAGTCCCGGCCGAAGAGATCGTCATTGTGAATCTCAAGCAAGGTAACAACAAGGAAAGTATGCTTGAGATGCAAAAATATTTGACGCGGCATGCGGTTCCTTCTGTTATACCTGGTTATGTAGAGAGTGCTGATATATTTAAGCCGAAGGGTTCGGTAACTATAACGACCCCTTTTAGAGCGAAGGGTAACGAGGCAAACATTATTTTTGTGATAAATGCTGAGAATGTTTCGCTCGATCGAACTTTGCGGACGCGCAATGCATTCTTCGTGGCGCTCACGCGTTCACGTGGTTGGTGCTATATCTCAGGTGTGGGTGCCGGCGTCTCATTGTTAAGTGATGAAATTGAGCGCATCAAGGCAGATTTACCAAAATTCCGTTTTATATGTCCTTCAAAGACCGCTGTCCGGAAAAAGAAGAGCCTGCTTTCCCTTTCTGATCAACAGGCTGCGGACTATCAAAAGATTGCAGATATGCTCCGCAAGAATCCTGAGCTTGCAAACGTTTTCAAGGAAGACTTTTTTGATGAGAGCAATGGGGACGCGTGATGACAAGCATTGCAGCGGTCCAGCAAGGCATGCAGCACGTAAGATCAGTTCTCCGGCCGATTCTCCAGGTTGATCGTGCCATAGTCGGTAGTTCTGGCGTTATCACCTGGGCAAACCGCCAGCGTGGAATCGACAGAGACATCTATTATGCTCTTGAATATCAGTACTTGATAGATAATGCTCAATATTCGTTTTTACTGCAGGATGGATCTTTTGTCCAAATGTACTACGAATTTTCTGCGCTAGGTTTGCTTAAAGCAAGGCTTGCTTATTATCCGCCTCCGCTACGAGTTAACGCACGCGCCGTAGATTTTCTAAGTGCAGCCGAGTCATTCTACGAAACTCAGGATGGAGAAAAAATCGGAGATCACTTATTTAATTGGTATGAAGCTATAGAAGAAAATCGTGACCTTCCACTTAATACATCTCATTTGCGGTTCGATTTTGACAGGGGCGTTACGTCTCATGCTCCTTCTCATATTCAATATGGCGCGTTGCAAGACCTGCGATTGGCTGCTGATTGTTTCCCCATGCCGGCTTCATTTATAGAGATTATTTCTCCTATGCTTGGCTTAGATCTTGATGTGAGTAGCGTGGAGGTTAATCACGCGAGAAATAATATATTTCGTTTCGATGGCGGGCTGCCATTGATTAGCATAAGAGCTCGAGAATAAAGAGTGAGAAAAAAGGGTAATTAAGCGGGCAAAGGGAGCCGAGCGTAGTTGAGCTAATCAGTCGTACAGGCCCGCGCGGCGATGTCTGATAGCGGCCCGCATCGCTCCCGTCAGGCTGAGGTCTTGTTCTTGTGGGGGAATAACGGGGTCAGGTTCTTAGGTATCCCACGTTTTTACAGCACTAGCGTCATCTGTTCACGCACTGTGTCGGGCAGTGTGCGCAAGCGTTCTAGCCAGTGTGAGACCGGTTCCATCGGCCAACGTCTGATCAGCGCCTCGCGACCGACGTGTAGCGTCGAATAGAGCTTGCGTGTGCTGTTGCGTGGCGATAGCCACTGGGCGATACCGGTGGCTTCGCACCAGTCCTGCCAGCCAACTGGCGAAGGTGACCAGCGTGTTGAGCAACAACAGGATCTGTAGCCGCTCACCGCGACGGGTCAGGCTGTCTTCCATCGCTTGGCCGTAGCGATGCGACTTCAGATCACGAAATGCCAGCTCGATCTGCATCCGTCGTGCGTACAGGTTGACCAATTGCTTTGCGCTGGGTGTCAATAGCGGTGTCAGGTTAACTTATCAATCGGCGGCGCTCGGCTTAGGCTCAGGCGCGCGAGCAACACAGGCACTGGAGCAGCCGCAGCAAGCCGTTACTCAGGCGGGGCCATCAATAGCGCGCTCAAATATTCCATGTCGTCGGTATTGCTGTCACTGCGTGCGACCAACTTGTCTACTGTGTCGTTGTGCCCCAAGGCGGGCCTGACAAAAGATTGCGAAGAATCGCCAAGATGGATGATCCACTTTCGCAGAGCTATAATCAGAGGGGCGACTACTCAGATCCAATGTAGTTGCCCGATCGAAATCTCAAGGACACCCCCCGGCAGGCCTGGGCCGGAATTCGCTAGAAAGGGGCGTCGCTACGCCTGCAAGGATGCAAACACTTTGTGCATCTGGTAAAACATCGCTTTAACGCTGGAAGGAGCCGCGCCATATGCCATTCGCTATCTTCCCTCATTACTTTTCGGCATCGGCCGCAGTGGTTGTTGCCACCTTTGCAGGATGCGCCATGAATGAGCCAACGATTTCAAAGGAACAGTTTTCCGAGCATGTTGCGGCGCTGCTGGCCGGCAAGGATTCGGCTGTAGTCGAGGCCGGCAAGCTGACAGCTTTTGCTTGGAAGCGGCTGTGCTTTGAGCGCGATGAAAGTCTGTTGCTGAAGTTCGACCGCGACGGAGAAACATCTGTGCTGCCGTTGCCTTATGAAGAGTTCTTCGTAGATGAGGCACATGTTGCCAATTCACTGGAGGACAGCTGCGTCTGGCCATCCGACCACATCCTGATAAAGAAGAAGTATCCGGGCTATCAAGGGCCAATCGAGTTTCAAAAGGCGGCGCAGGGAGGCTAGGCCATGGTTGATATCACCGATCCAAAGGGTGCCAAGCGCGAGATTGAGCAGGAAGCCTATCGGCACTACGAACAGCTGAGCGGCATCACCTTGGCAAAGCGTCCCGATGGCACGTTCCAGTCGCAGGGGCACAATGATCAGCTCGACGCCTTCCGGCATGCGTATACCAGCGGCCGTGTCACCCAGCTTGCGTTAGGTCAGCAGTGGATCGCACGCAAGTTCGGTGATGATGCCGAGATTGGGCCGGCGCATCCAAATGATCCTTACGAACACCGGATGGATCTGTGGAACAACGAAGCCGGCCGTCGCCTCGGCGATCAGACGTCCGGGCAGGATGCGCTTGCGCGTCAGGCGTACGAAGCGCTGCGTCATGGTGATCTGGCGACCGGTTTGAACGATCCACGCCTCAGGCAGTTGTTTCCTGACGATCCACGACTGGCGCGCCCCCAGGGAGATCCAGAACGGGACCTTGTGACCAGGAGCGATGTTGATCGGATCAACAAGGATGTGTCGCGCTTGCAGGACCAGGCGCATGACAGGTTCCCAGACACGCATCCGGATCGTGCGTATTTCACAGCGTTGCGTGGGCAGCTGCCGGCATCCGTGTCCGATGCCAAGGTTGCCGAGGTGATGATTGCTGCAAAGCAGGCAGGCGTGGAACGGGTCGACCAACTCGCCGGCGCCGTACTACGTGACGATCACATCTTCGTGGCTGGAAAGACGCCGGGATTTCGGGCGCAGGTGGACGCAACAGCCCCGGCACCCGATATGAGCCAAAGCCTCTACGTAGCTGACCAGCAGAATGCTGTCCACGCCTATGACCAAGCGCAGTCGCAAGTTACACCACAGGCACCTGCACCTGCACCTGCACCTGCACCTGCACCTGCACCTGCACCTGCACGTTAGCCGGCCCGCGGGAGCCTGGTGGCCGCCAATAACGTGGTGGCAATAACGGGATCAGGTTTGATCAGGTTCACTTAATAAACGGCGCTCTGCTTGCGTGGCCGATGCGCAGGCCTGACGCCCGCAAAGCGGCGGGTCTTGGCTTCGACCATCGTGCGGAGGGCGTCGTGGCCCAAGGCGCGCTGCTGCTGCAGATGAAGGCGGATGCTGGCGAGTAGATCGTCGGACAGAGTTTCATCGAGCAGAGCGCGGTAAGCGTTGGATCGCTCAGTCGGGTCGTTGCCAAGCGCAAGCCAGCAGGGATGTGGCGTCAGCGCGGAGTGCCCGAGCTGGCCTAGATTGGCCGGACAGCTGGACCAACGATACGACGCCGGATCGTCGGTCAGGCGAGCGCGCACTGGGTTGAGCTCAATGTAGCGGTAGCAGCGAAGCACGTAGTCAGCACTGTCCACGAGGCAGGCTTTCTAGCGTCCCTCCCATAGCGTACCGGTGCGCCCGTGGCGGCCATTGAACAGCGCGACGTAGTTGCGCCCAAGCCGTTGCATCAGTTGCCCGATCCGTCCCGCTGCAGGTGGCGTGATTAGCAAGTGCACATGGTTGTCCATCAATACATAGGCATGCAGCTTGCAGCCCGTGGCCTGTAGGGCCTCATGCAGCAGGTGCAGGTAGCGTAATCGGTCGCCATCATCCAGAAATCACGGCATGCGGTTGTTCCCGCGCTGCACGATGTGCTGCGGGATGCCCGGAAGGTCGATACGCGGAAGTCTGGCCACCTGGCAAGACTCGCAGAAAGGCATTGGTGCTGATAGCGAGGAAGCCCTCCCGAAAGCTGAGGCCGTAGCCTGAAATTTGGGTAGGAAGCGAACCTGACCCCGTTAGTGGACCCCGTTAGCGCCGCAATAGGCAGGCGACGATCACCTCGGCTATGATCTGCCGGCCTTTCGAGCCACGCGCTCGGAACGAAGACCACTTGGGGATGGGTATGAAATTTCTGACACGGAATGTTGAGTTGCTCGCCATGGCTGCGTGCCTGGGTGGCTGCGGCAATCTCGGCAAAACGGTGGAAGAACGCATTACCGATGCGATGCCGCCAGGGAGTGAGGTTCTCGCCGGCAAAGAGGGCCTGGATGCGACGGCGAAGATATTTGCGGCTGATGTTGCGGCGCTGGAATCCGAATATCAGTCAAGGTTGATACGTCGCGCTCGGGAATGCTCGGGGAGTTATGTGCCCTCTTTTCTCTCAAGTGCGCAGGATATCCGCTCTGCGCTGAGCGACAAGGCATGCTTTGTCCGTGCCGATGCGTCGCTCAGCCAATGGCTGGGAATGCGTCGAGCCAGCCTGCTAATCGCCGCTCCGCCGTTGCGCGCTGTCCCCAAATCTCCATTGCAGGTGCTAAGAAAGGTCTGATCAACTCACCACAGATGCGCGACACTATCGCCTTATGTAGAGGATTCATCCATGCAGCTGACGTTCGGTGACGCT
>NZ_MDEC01000048.1 GCF_002939785.1 Xanthomonas codiaei | reverse complement strand
GCGCAAGCTGCTGGTCATCCTCAACGCCAAGATGCGAGATCAACTGGCGGCTGACGCCGCCGGTTGATCAAGACAGTTGCTCTCCCTTTGGGAGGGGGTTGGGGTGAGGGTACGGCGCGAAGCTGTGCAGGGTCGAAAGGACACGAGGCTGCGCGCGTACCCTCATCCGCCCCTTCGGGGCACCTTCTCCCGCAGGGAGAAGGAAACAGCTGCAGTCGCAAGGAGAAGGAAACAGCTGCAGTAGTTAGGAATCGGCTACAACCTTTCCAATGAGAGGCACCATGGCCACACAAGGCAAGTTCCACAAGCGGCTGAGCCTGACCGACCTGACCTTCATCGGGTTGGGTTCCATCTTCGGCTCGGGGTGGTTGTTCTCGGCCAGCCACGTGTCCTCGATTGCCGGGCCGGCCGGTATCGTGTCCTGGATCGTCGGCGGTGTTGCGGTGTTGCTGCTGGGGTTGGTGTACTGCGAACTGGGCGCGGCCTTGCCGCGCGCTGGTGGAGTGGTGCGCTACCCGGAGTATTCGCATGGCGCGCTGCTGGGATCGTTGACCGGCTTCATCACCCTGATCGCGTTTTCCAGCCTGATTGCGATCGAGGTGGAAGCCGCACGGCAATATGCAGCGGCGTGGTTTCCGTGGTTGAGCCAACCGGGCAGCACCCATCCCAGCCTCTGGGGCTGGCTGGTGCAGCTGGCCTTGCTGGTGCTGTTCTTCCTGCTCAACTACTTCAGCGTCAAGACCTTCGCGTTGGCCAACAACCTGATCAGCATCTTCAAGTTCCTGGTGCCGATCCTGGTGATCGTGTTGCTGATGCAGCACTTCGATGCAGGCAACCTGAGCGTGCACGGGTTTGCGCCGTCGGGTATGGCGGGGGTTGAAGCGGCGATCTCCGCCGGCGGCATCATCTTCGCGTATCTGGGGCTGACACCGATCGTGTCGGTGGCCAGCGAGGTACGCGACCCGCAGCGCAATATTCCCATCGCGCTGATCCTGTCGGTGGCGCTGTCCACGGTGATCTATGTGCTGCTGCAGCTGGCGTTCCTGGGCAGCATTCCGGCCGCGCAACTGGCGCAGGGGTGGAACGGTATCGACAAGGCATTTTCGTTGCCATACCACGACATCGCTCTTGCCCTTGGCATGGCGTGGCTGGCAGCGCTGGTGATCTGCGACGCGATGGTCTCGCCCAGCGGCACCGGCAATATCTACATGAATGCCACGCCGCGCGTGGTGTATGGCTGGGCGCGTAGCGGAGGATTCCTGCCGGTGCTGACGCGGGTGGACCCGGCATCGGGCATTCCGCGTCCGGCGTTGTGGTTGAGCCTGGGGCTGTCGATCTTCTGGACGCTGCCGTTTCCGTCGTGGGAGACGCTGATCGGCGTGGTATCGGCGGCGCTGGTGCTGAGCTATGCGGTGGCGCCGGTGACGGTGGCCGCATTGCGTCGCAGTGCGCCGGACTTGCCGCGGCCGTTCTTCGTGCGCGGGCTGGGCGTACTGGGGCCGCTGTCGTTCATGGTGGCGGCGTTGATCGTGTACTGGTCCACCTGGCCGACGCTGTCGTGGCTGCTCGGGTTGCAGGTGCTCGCGTTCGTGCTGTATGTGCTGTATCGGCTGCCCTCGCGCGACGGGCGCGCGCGGCTGTTGCGGCAGGTGCGCGCATCGCTGTGGTGGATCGTGTTCTTCGTGCTGGTGATGGTGGTGTCGTGGGCCGGCACCTTCGGCGGGCACGGCTGGATCGCGCATCCGTTCGATACGCTGAGCGTGGCGGTGATCGCGTTGTTCATCTATCACTGGGGCGCACGCAGTGGCCTGCGTAGCGACGAACTGGCGTTGGAGGAAGACGATGGCCAATGAGGCGCGGCGTGCTGCACGGATCATGCGGGCGGCGCGTGTCGTGGCTGCAGGCATGCTATGGCTCACGGCCAATACGCAAGCGGCGCCCACGGTGGCCGATTACCAGCGCTCGCTCGGCCTGCGCGCGCACTGGAGCACGTTGACCGAAAACGTCGCCTGGCCGGCGCAATGGCAGGACGACGGGACGTTCTACTATCGCAAGACCGTGGCTGGCGGGTTCGCCTTCATTCGCGCGGACGTGGCCACGCTGCACAAGCAACCGGCTTTCGACCAGGCGCGCGTGGCGCAGGCGCTGCAGGCTGCCACCGGGACGCGCTATACGGCGTTGACGTTGCCATTCGAGCAGTTTGCGTATTCGCAGGAAGGCGGACGCGAGGACGGGGCGATCGTCTTCGCCCTCGAGGAGGTTGCGTGGTGCTGTACGTTGACCACCTACCGCTGCGCGCCCGACGAGCCTGGCCGGCAATCGCAGATGCGCCAGCGGCCGCGCGGCTTCGGCGTGGTGCGCGACCCCGACGTGGCGGCCGACACCACCCCGCGCCGCTCGCCGGATGGCCAGTGGGAGGCGCTGGCCGATGGCTGGAACCTGGTCGTGCGCCGGGTGGCCGATGGCCGGCTTGTCCAGCGCACCGACGATGGCCGCGCGGAAGACTATTTCGACCCGGAGAGCATTGCCTGGTCGCCCGATTCGCAGCAGTTGGCGGTGTACCGGGTGCGCCCGGGCACCGCACGCCGGGTGACCCGTGTGGAGGCCGCGCCGCCCGGCCGCCTGCAGCCGGTGGTGCATACCCAGCTGTATCCCAAACCGGGCGATGCGGTGGATGTGGAGCGGCCGGTGCTGCTGGCAGTGGACGGCACACGACGCGTGGTGGACAACGCCTTGTTCGCTACGCCGTATTCCTTGTCGCCGCTGCAATGGCGGGCGGATGGGCGCAGTGTGAGCTTCGACTATGTGCAGCGCGGTTTTCAGCAGATGCGCGTGATCGCGGTGGACGCCCGCAGCGGGCGTGCGCACGTCGCCGTTGGTGAAGATGCACCCACCTTCGTCTATGCCGACCGCAGCTTTCGCCATGACGTGGACGCGCATGGCGATGAGATTCTGTGGATTTCCGAGCGCGACGGCTGGCGGCATCTGTACCTGTTCGACGGCCGCAGCGGCAAGCCCAAACGCCAACTCACGCGCGGGCCATGGGTGGTGCGCGATGTAGTGAAGGTGGACGATGCGCAGCGCCGTATCTGGTTCACCGCCAGCGGCATGGACGCGGGCAAGGACCCGTATTACCGGCAGCTCTACAGCGTGGATTTCGACGGCCGCCAGCTCACCCGGCTGACCCATGCCGATGCCGATCACGATGTGGCGATTGCAGACGATGGCCGGCATTACGTCGATGTCTATTCGCGCCCGGACCTGCCGCCGGTGATGGAGCTGCATGCCGTCGATGGCCGCCTGCTGCAGCAGGTGGAGCAAGGCAACATCGACCGGCTGCTGGCGGCGGGATGGCGCGCGCCGCAGACCTTCGTCGCCAAGGGCCGCGATGGCAAGACCGATATCTGGGGCATGGTGGTGCGGCCGCGCGATTACGACCCGCGCAAGCGGTATCCGGTGATCGAGAACATCTACGCCGGCCCGCACGATTCCTTCGTTCCCAAGACGTTCTGGCCGTTCGGCTATCACTCCGGCGGCGACAAGCAGATCGGCATGCAGGCGCAGGCCGATCTGGGTTTCATCGTGGTGATGATCGATGGCATGGGCACCGCCAATCGCTCCAAGGCATTCCACGATGTGGCGTGGAAGAACCTGGGCGATTCCGGCTTTGCCGACCGCATCGCCTGGCACCGCGCGCTGGCCGCGAAAGACCCTTCGTACGACATCAGCCGGGTCGGCATCTATGGCGCCTCGGCTGGCGGGCAGAGCACGCTGGGTGCGCTGGAACGCCACCGGGAGTTCTACACGGTGGGCGTGGCGTTCGCCGGCTGCTACGACAACCGCATGGACAAGATCAGCTGGAACGAGCAGTGGATGGGCTGGCCGGTGGATGCCAGCTATGCCGATGCCTCCGGCGTGGTCAATGCGAGCAAATTGCAGGGCGACCTGCTGCTGATCGTCGGCAAGCAGGACAGCAATGTGGACCCGGCGTCCACCGCGCAGGTAGTGGACGCCTTGATCAAGGTCGGCAAGGACTTCGACCTGCTCAACGTGCCGGGCGGCGAACATTCGGTGGGCCGCTCCAGCGGCCCGATCGACTACGTGCAGCGCCGCCAGTACGACTTCTTCGTGCGCCATCTGCTCGGGCAGCCCACGCCGCACTGGAATTCATCCGCCCCGGAGGCTCGCTGATGCTGCTTGCCCGTTTATCCGCGCTGCGCCAGCGTGGCCGCGCGGTCGTCTGCCTGTGTGTGGTGTCGCTGCTGGCCATCGCGATGGCACCGGCAGCGTACGCCGAAGAGATGCCGCGCTTCGCCAGCCAGAACGGCCGCCACGCGGTCTTCGTCGACGGAGCGCCGTACACCATTCTGGCCGCCCAGCTGCACAACTCCAGCGCCTGGCCGGCGGTGTTGCCAAAGGCGCTGGACGAGGTGGTCGCGCTGCATGCCAATACCGTGGAAGCGCCGGTGTACTGGGAGCAGTTCGAACCGGTGCAGGGCCGCTTCGACACCACCAACGTGGATGCGTTGATCGCCGGCGCACGCAAGCGCGGGCTGCGCGTGGCATTGCTGTGGTTCGGCAGCTGGAAGAACGGCCAGATGCATTACGTGCCGGAGTGGATCAAGCGCGACGACACCACGTACCCGCGCATGCGCGATGCCAATGGCGAGCCGGTGGACGTGCTGTCGCCGCATGCGGCCGGCAATGTGCAGGCCGATGCGCGTGCGTTCACCGCGTTGATGCAGCACCTGCGCAAGGTCGATGGCGAGCGCCACACGGTGATCCTGGTGCAGGTGGAAAACGAGCCCGGCGCGATCGGGACGGTGCGCGACCATGGCGCGGCCGGCGAGGCGGCATTCGCGCAGCCGGTGCCCGCAGCGATCGCGCAGGCGCTGGGCAAGCCGCAGGGCAGCTGGCAACAGCTGTTCGGTGCGGAGGCGGCCGAGGCCTTCAACGCGCATGCCACCGCGGCATACATCGAGCAGGTGGCCGCCGCCGGCAAGCGCGCGTATCCGCTGCCGCTCTACGTCAACACCTGGCTGCGCTACAAGGGCAAGCGCTATCCGGGTCTGGACTATCCGTCCGGCGGCGCCACGGTGAACGTGTTCGCGCTGTGGCGCGCGGCCACGCCGTCGATCGACTTCGTCGGCACCGACATCTACACCAACGATTACAACGAATACACCAAGGTCATCGGCCAGTACGCGCGGCCGGACAACCCGGCCTGGGTGTCGGAAACCGGGTTCGAAGCGGCCACCGCGCCTTACCTGTTCCATGTGCTGGGGCAGGGCGGGGTGGGCTTCTCGATCTTCGGCATGGATGGCAATCCGGACAGCGAGGCCAATCGCGCCGCCACTGCCGCGCATGCGGCCAACTTCCAGCTGCTGGCACCACTGCAACGCGTACTGGCGCAGGCCGCCTTCGACGGCCGCTTGCAAGGCATCGCCGAGCAGCCCGGCATGCCGCAACGCACGCTGCGCTTCGGCGATTGGCAGGCCAGGGTATCGTTCGGGGCGCCGCTGTGGGGCGATGCGCCGGCGATTCTGCCCGGCAATGCGGACCACGCCGGCCGGCTGCTGGTGGCGCAGCTGGGCCCGGAGGAGTTCCTGGTCACCGGCATGGCCGCGCGCATTGAATTTTTCCGCGAGGCGGCCGATACCCGTCGTGGGCAACTGTTGCGGGTGGAGCAGGGGCGGTATGTCGACGGACGCTGGCAGGTGGACAAGCAACTCAACGGCGACCAGACCGACTACGGGCTCAACTTCGGCCGCGGCGGCCCCACCAGTCCCGAACCGGTGCTGCTGCGGGTGGGGGTCGGAACCTATTGACGGACACAGGCGCTGCGGTGACTGCGTGCCTAGGGTTGCCAGCACTCCCTTGCCGTCCGTAGTGCCTCACTCCATCGAATCCCGCATTTCCTCACTCACTTGCGTAACGGAGCCAGCATGAGCATCAGCACCATCGCCAGTTCCGGCATGCAGGCCGCCGCGCTGCGCCAGCAGGTGGCCGCCAGCAACGTGGCCCGCCACCCGGTGGAGGGCAGCCCGCGTCAGGCGGTGGCCGCCAGCACGCAGGTCAATGGCGGCGTGACCGCCAGCGTGGTGGAGGCGCCAGCCGATCCGGCCGCACCCGTCGCCGATCTGGTCGAGGGGCTGTCGGCGCGCACCGATTTCCAGGCCAACGCCACGGTGCTGCGCCGCTCCGAGCAGGCGCTGGGCAGCCTGCTCGATGTACTGGCCTGACCGGCCCGTCGCCGCTTCTTCGGCCGCGCTTACTCCGGGTCGGCCCCCAGTACCTGCTGCGCATCGACGATATCCACGCCTTGCAGTTGGCCCAGCCAGTTGTCGAACCACGGCTTGTGGCTGGCGCCGACCACCGCCAGCACGCGGGCGCCCGGTTGCTCGGCGAAGCTGGCACGCACGTTGGACACCATGCGCAGGTTACGGATCTCCCAGCCGGACACGTAGCGATACCCGTAGCGCGGCGCTGAGGCTTCGCCCAGTGCCGCGCGAAAATCCACCGCAATGGCCAGTTGCTGGCTGGCCGGCAGGTTGATTGCGCGATACAGCGCCAGCAACCTGCCCGCAGCTGCCAGCGCGTCTTCGTGCGCGCGCATTGCGGCTGCACGCGGCGCGGCCTTGTCCCAGGCGGCCTGGATCGCCTTGCCATAGGCCGACGGGTCGCCCAGGTCCACGTTGTCGCCGGTGTGGTCGTCGACCGGATACACGCGCTGCAGGCCAAGCCGGGCCGCCAGGCGGGCGGCTATCTGGTAGCTCTCGTTGGGCCGCTGCTCGGCGTTGCGCAGCCGGCCCACCAGCGCGGCATCCAGGCCATCGCCCGTCCGTTGCTCGCCAGGCGCCAGTTGCAGCCACTGCACCAGCGCCGACGACGGATCGCCCGCCGCAAGACACCACGCGGCCAGCTGGCGGCGTTGCGCAGGTGTGGGCGTGGCCGGCCAGCGACGCAGCGTGTCCCGCACCCGCGCGATGGCTGCCGGCACATCCAGCCCGGTGGCACGCAGGGCGTCGGCGGTGTCCGGGCAATAGCTCGCGCTGTCTTCGGGGAGATACACCGCCGGATGCCGCCGCATCAGGTCGCAGGTCTCGCCGGACAGGTTCTCGACGGTGATGATGGTCGGCGCGTAGGCCGCCAACCGCTCCAGCAAGGGCTGCAGGCGTGCTGCACCGATGTCGCTGCCCGCAGGCAGCTGCGACAGGTGCACGCTGCCAAGCACCAATACCTGGGTGCGCGGCGCGGCCATCTCCGCATCCAGCTGCGACAGATCCACTTGCGCCTGCGCGAGGCAGGGGGCGAGCAGCGCCAGCAGCGCCGCGCACAGCATGCGAGGCCGCAACAGCGCGTTCAGGACTGGCAAGGCCATCGGGCGCGCTGGCGTGGCGACAGACGCGCCCGATGGCGACGGTGGTGGGATCTGCATGAGCTTCCTTGTGGAGTGGTTGCGTTCGCACCGCCGCACGTGCACCCCTGCGGCAGGAAAGGTGCGGCGAGTGTGGCTGCCGCACCGCGTGGTGAGCCTGGGCGAGAAGTCATGCGGTCAATCGGCAGGGGCGACGCTGCGGTGCGCTCGGTCTTGCCGTAGCGCGGCGGTGCGCGTTGCGCCGTTGGGCACGCCCAGGCCGGTGTTGGCGTCCCGCCCGCTGGCGGCGCGACAGCCATCGTTGTCGCGGTCACGATGGCGCGTGACGCGGCCGCTCTTCCACCGCTGCGGTAGCGCCAGGCGCGGCTGCACGCAGCCGGGAGGCGTGCCGGCAAGATGGCTCACGCGGCGCGGCGGCAGTGGTGCCACCCATCACCGCCGGTTGGCCATCGATCGAGTGGTGCCGGCGTTGCTATATGCCCATTTCCGCACGCGCGCCAGACAGGCCTCACAAGACGGAGCCGGTGCCAGCGCGCAGCATGCAGGGCGGGATCACTCAAGAGCGCAACGATGGACCGGAGAACCTTCCTGCGGCAGGGCATGGCCGCTACCGCGGCAGTCGGCACCGGCGCAGTGCTTGCGGCGCAGGGCGGCGCGAACGCCACCGCCGTGCCCGCCGCGCTGGCGCAACCGAAGCTGGAGGCCTTGCCCGCCACTGCGCCTGCAGGCAGCAAGCTCTGCAGCTTCCGGCATCTGCAGCAGGACTGGACCGTCTACGAGCGTCTGGATGATCCGCAAGCTGCGCTGACCCTGCAGACCGATGCCGGTGTGCTGCGCCTGGACAAGCGCCTCGAAGCCACCTATCCGGCAGCAGGTGCGCCGTACTTCGGCCTGCCGCTGGCGCAGGTGGCCATGGCCGATGCGGACCTGCTGGCCGACCGGCTGCTGCGCGACGGCGACCCGGACGAGGCGCAGGTACGCGATGTCGCGCCGCCGCCGGCCTCCTTGCTCGATCCCAAGGACAACGGAGGGCGCTGGCCATGGACCACCTTCGTGGGTACCCGCCAAGCGTTGGACACCATGCCGATCCTGCCGAATGGCCGCAGCCGTACCGCGCGCCCGGAACACGCCTTTGCCGAGCTTGGCGAAGAGGCGCTGATCAAGCGCCGCGAAGAAGGCATGCTGGGCGGCTGGATGCCGGCGGTCCGCAAGGTGATGCGCCGCGAAAATGAGAGCGAGGCCTGGTACGACGTGCTGGTGCTTGCCGATGTGCGCGCCACCGACCGCTTCGTGGTGCAGACCTGGCACCGCACCATGCAGGTGCGCGGCGGGCAGATCGTGGCGGTGCACTACACGCACAGCTATCCCGCGTTCGGCACCGCGCGCACGGCGGCCACCGCAGAGCAGTTCTACGCGGCGCTGATCGATTTCGCCGCGTACTGGCAGCACGCGCTGGCCGGCACCGTGCAGGCGCAGCTGCCGGACCCCAGCTGGAACGACATGGCGCAGTTCGCCTTCGCGCGCGAGCTGGTGGTGCGGCCCGGCGGCGACTACCCCAAATACGGCGCGGTGGAGCGCGACTATTACGGCAACGAGTACGACGGCTTCCAGGACACCTTCACCAGCGCGCTGTACGCCAATCTGGAATGGGGCCGCTTTGAGCAGGCCGCGGCGGTACTCGACAATTATTTCGATGCGTTCGTGCAGGACGATGGCCTGCCGAACATGCGCGGGCCGGAGGTGGGGCAGTTCGGGCTGAGCCTGTCGCTGCTGGCGCGCTATCTGCGCTACACCGGCGACGCCGCGCGCCTGCGCCGGCTGTTGCCCAAGATCGCCGCCACTGCCCAGGTGTTGTGCGATCTGCACGACCAGGCGCTGGCGCTGCCGCGCACAGTGCATGGTCATGGCCTGCTGCATGGCTGGAACGAATCCGATGCCTGTTTGTTCCCCGATCCCTCGCTGTGGTGGAAGCCGTACTACGCCAACAGCGCGCTGACGATCCGCGGCTGGGAAGACATCGCCCAGGTATGGAGCACGCTGGGTGGCGATACCGCAACGGCGGCGCAGTGGCGGCGCCGCGCACGGCAGCTGCGTGCGCGGCTCCAGGCCAGCCTGCGCGCGAACGTGCGCCGCGACCTGTCGCCGCCCTACGTGGGCCCGCTGCCGGGCACCACTCTGACCTTTCGCCAATCGTTGCTGCAGGAAAAGCCCAGCGAACAGCAATGGCCGCATCGCGCCTACGCCGAACTGCTGCAGGCCGATGTGCTGTCCGACGATCTGGCCCATCTGGTCATCGACTGCCTGCGCGGCCATGGCGGTACCAGCATCGGCGTGGTGGCCAATATCGCGCCGCCGGAGCCGGGCAGCCGCGATCTGCTCGGCTTCATTTCCTACGGGTATGCGCAGCAACTGCTGCGGCTGGACCGCATCGAAGAATATCTGCTGTTCGTCTATGCGCACCGCTACCAGGTGCATACGCGCGGTAGCTGGACGGCCGGCGAGGTCAGCGGCATCACCGGCGGCATGCCGCTGTTCTGCATGCCCGCACAGATGACCATCCCCTTGCTGCTGCGCTGGATGCTGGTCAGCGAGGACAGTGCGGGCGAGCACCTGTTCCTGGCGCGCGCGCTGCCGCGTGCATGGCTGGGCAGCGGTGCACCGATCGGTATCAGCGCTGCCCCCACGCGCTGGGGCACGCTCACGCTGCGCATGCGCACCGATCTTCAACAGCGTTGCATCGAGTGCGAGGTGGAACTGCCCGAGCGCAGGCCCGAGCGCACCTGGCTGAGCCTGCGCGTTCCGGCGGGCACGCGGTTGCAGCGCGTTCTGGTCGACGGCAAGCCGGTGCGTCCGCAGGGCCCGCATGCCGACCGGGTGGCGTTGCCGGGAGCGGCGGCGCTGGTCAGGGTGCGGGCGTGGTTTGCATGACGCGCGCTCGTCGCGGCGGCAACACGCTACGTCGTTGAATACATCGGCCTCGTAACGGTGCGCAGTCGCGCAGGCATTTGCTGCGATGCTGGCCGTGCCCTCTACCTCACAAGCCGGCGCTGGATAGACCGGGCCATCACTGCGCTGGATCGACGGAACCGCTATGAAGTCCTTATCTGCTTGTACGCTGATGCCCCGCCGTCGTCACCCTGTGGGCTGGCGCGTCTGCGTTGTGCTGTTGTCGATGCTGACGAACGCCGCGTTGGCGCAGAACGCGGCACCCACCGCCGCGCAGTACACCCAGGCGATGGAACTGTCCGATCGTTACCTGTCGCTGGTCGATCATGAACCTGCCGAGCCGGTGTGGGTCGATGCGGGGCAGTTCCTGCACCGGCGCGGTGTTGCGCGTGCCAATCGGGCGCCGGCCATCGAATACCGCCTGGTGGATGCCGCCACCGGCCGCAATGCGCTGGCCTTCGATCATGCACGGCTGGCAGCAGCCTTGAGCCAAGCCGGCGCGCAAGATGTCGACGCGGCCGCACTGGCGCTGAAACAGCCAACGCTTGTGCAGCAGCGCCTGGGCTTTCAATTGGCGCGGCTGGGGTGGCAATGCGATCTGGCGCGGTATCGCTGTGCGCGTCAGCCTGACCGCGACGTGCCAGCCGAATCGATGGACATGGCGCTACCACTCAAGCAAGGCGAGCGCACTGCCAAGCCATCGCCGGACGGGCGCTGGCGCGCGTGGGTGGAGCAGGGCAACCTGGTGATTGCGCCGAAGGACGGTGGCGAACGCAGGGTTCTCAGCCGCGACGGCAGCAGCGGCGACTATTACGCCATCGACAGCGTGGAATGGTCGCCGGACTCGCAGCATCTGGCCGCCTACCGGGTCAAGGCGCCGCCGCCGCACATGGTGTATTACATCGAATCGGCGCCGGCCGATCGCGTACAGCCCAAGCTGCATCAGCAGATCTATCCAAAGCCGGGCGATGCGTTGCCGGTGATGCAGCCGGTGCTGTTCGATATCGCCACCGGTGCGGCTCATCCGGTCGCAATGACGTTGCTGCCCAATGCCTTCACGCTGACCAGTCTGCAGTGGTGGAAGGACAGCCGCGGCTTCACCTTCGAGTACAACGCGCGCGGTCATCAGCTCTATCGCGTGATCGAGGTGGATGCGCGCACGGCGGCCGCGCGCACGCTGATCGAAGAAACCTCGCCCACCTTCATCGAATACTCCGAACTCAGCGGCAGCCACGAAGACGGCGGCAAGCACGCGCGCAAGGATCTGGCCGACGGTGCGCAGATCCTGTGGGCGTCCGAGCGCAATGGCTGGGAGCATGTGTATCTGTACGATGGCCATCGCGGCGAGGTGATACGCCAGGTGACACGTGGCGACTGGGTGGTGCGCAAGCTCGACTACATCGATGAGGCGGCGGGCCAGCTGTACTTCACCGCCTCGGGCATGCAACCCGGGCAAGACCCGTATTACCGGCACGCTTACCGTATTGGCCTGGATGGCACGGGCCTGACGGCGCTGACGCCGCAGGCCGCCGATCACCAGGTGAGCTACTCGCCGGACGGCAAGTGGTTCGTGGATCTTTACTCGCGCGTGGACCTTGGCCCGGTACTGGAGCTGCGGCGCAGTGCCGATGGCGGATTGGCGCAGACCGTGGAGCGCACCGATCTGAGCCGGCTGCTCGCCAGCGGCTGGCAACCGCCGTTGCCGTTCCACAGCGTCGGGCGCGATGGCAAGACCGAGATCTGGGGGGTGATCCATCGCCCGCAACACTTCGACCCGCAGCAGCGGTATCGCACGGTCGAGTACATCTATGCCGGCCCGCAGGGATCGTTCGTGCCCAAGACGTTCAGTGCCCACGTGTTTACCCTCACGGGGATGGGATTCACGGTGGCGCAGATCGATGGCATGGGTACCAACAACCGCTCGCGCGCTTTCCACGATGTGGCTTGGCGCAACCTCAAGGATGCCGGTTTGCCCGACCGCATCGCCTGGCATAAGGCCGCTGCCGAACAGTACCCGTGGTACGACATCGTCGGCGGCATCGGCGTGTTCGGCACGTCCGCCGGTGGACAGAACGCGTTGGGTGCGTTGCTGTTCCACCCGGAGTTCTATGTGGCCGGCGTGGCCAATTCCGGTTGCCACGACAACCGCATGGACAAGATCTAGTGGAACGAGCAATGGATGGGCTGGCCGGTGGGGCCGTGGTACGCCGAATCCTCCAACGTGGAAAACGCCGCACGCCTGCAAGGCCATCTGTTGTTGATCACCGGCGACATGGATATGAACGTCGATCCGGCCAGCACGTTCCAGGTGGCAGATCGCTTGATCAAGGCCAACAAGGATTTCGACCTGCTGGTGGTGCCGGGCGGCGATCACGGCAGGCGGCGCCTGCTGGATTTTTTCATACGCTGGATGCAGCGCGCCCCAACGCCGGACTGGAACCGCAGCCCGGCAAGCACTGCACCGCAGGCAGCGGTGCCCGCCGCACCATGATGCACGGCGCGGCGCCGCGGTTGGCGTGATCGGGCCGGGCTGGCTGCCACCATCGCGCAAACACGTTAGGCCGGGCATGCAGCAGCAATCACAGCGCATGCCGATGGCCACGGGGGCGTGGCTGCGCGGATGACGGTGGATGGACCAGACCCAACTGCACTAGCGCTGCAGTGCACCCGCATGCGCGGGCCAACCATGCTGTTTTCCGCATGCGCTGTCGCCAAATGCGACAAGACGCCGCGCGTGCGCAAAGGCACATTGTGACCAACCGATGAAAGCGGATCGCATAGGGCGACACCGCTACGCAAGAACATCCATCCGACTCCGGGCAGTGCGACACGGCCCGTAGCGGCGTGCACCTGCAAGGTGCCGAACACATCCGCAGTGCGTGCGTCGCAGACGCCGTGCCGCGGCATGACCACTCTTTGGTTCCGACCGCGCTGGCGCATGCCGGCACGGACTTGTGTTGCCGATCGTTTGCCCACGTTCTCCCAGGAGCTCCGCATGCCGATGTCGCTGTTGCCTTATTCTCCAGCCCGCGCTGCCGCCACCCGCCCGATCCAGCATGTGCTCAGCAGCGCTTTGTCGGTGGTGCTGTTTGCAGGTGCGGCGGCGTCTGCGCAGGCACAACAGGCAGCAGGCGATGCAACCCAAACGCTGGACAGCGTGGTCGTCACCGGCTCGCGGTTGCGTCGTGTGGATACCGAAACCGCCAACCCGGTGGTCACGGTGAGCCAGGAACAGATCGCCGCCACCGGCAAGGCCACGGTGGGCGATCTCTTGCAGGAATTGCCATCGATCGCCGGCAATGCCACCAACCCGTACACCAATAACGGTGGCGGTACCGGCGCATCGACGGTCTCGCTGCGCGGCCTGGGCGACAAGCGCACGCTGGTGCTGGTCAACGGCATCCGCCTGGCCTACAACGACGTCAACGCGATTCCGTCCAGCATGATCGAGCGGATCGAAGTGCTCAGCGATGGCGCATCTGCGGTGTACGGCTCCGATGCCATCGGCGGCGTGGTCAACTTCATCCTGCGCACGCGCTTGGACGGCGTGCAGTTCAGCAGCGACTTCGGCACCAGCAGCGAGCGCGATGGCAACCGTCGCAACTTCGCGCTCACCACCGGCAAGACCTGGGAGCGTGGCAGTCTGATCGGTGGGCTGTCGTATCACAGCATCGACCCGGTATCGGCCGGTGCCCGTGCGTATTCCAGGGACGCGCTGGCCTTGATCGATGGCCAGCCGGTCAAGCAGGGCTCTTCCGCCACGCCTACCGGTACGGTCAATTTCAACGACGGCTCCGCGCAGTCGGCGCAACTCGCCCAGGCCAATGGCTGCAGCCGCGTCACGCTCAACAGTGGCGTCAGCGGGCGCGCCAGCCCGGACGATTTCCACTGTTACAACGCCAGCGCAGATTCGTACAACTATCAGCCCTTCAATCTGCTGCAGACCCCGCAAAGACGCACCAATGCCTTCCTGCTGGGGACGTTTCGCATCAGCGACAGCGTGGAGGGGTACCTCAACAGCTGGTTCAGTAAGACAGAGTCGGCATCGATCATCGCGCCAATCCCGATCTTCTCCAACGGCGACAACATCCTGGTGTCGTCGCAGAGCTACTACAACCCGTTCGGGCTCAACTTCGGCACCGATCGCACCACCGGCACGTCCTACAACGATCTCAACACTCGTGCCACCGTGCTGGGCAATCGCAGTTACCAGTACAACACCTACAACTTCCAGATCAGCCCCGGGTTGCGTGGCCGTTTCGGCGAAAGTTCCTGGCAGTGGGACGCCACCTTCAATTACGGCAAGGTCAAGCAGAAGACGATCAACAACGGGTTTCTCGACTACGCAACGTTCAATCAGGCGATCGGCCCCTCGTTCCTGGACAGCGATGGTGTGGTGAAATGCGGCAGCGCGGGCGCGGCGATCGCCGGCTGCACGCCGTTGAACTTCTTCAACCTCAACGACAGCGCCAATCTGGATACGCTGCAGGGCATGGTGGTCAACCCGATCGTGACCAGCGTCTATACCGTCAAGCAGTTCGAGGCCAATGCCAATGGCTCGCTGTTTGAACTGCCGGCCGGCACCGTCAGCCTGGCAACCGGCGTCTCCTATCGCAAGGAGCGCTCGACCACCGCCTCCGACCCGCTATGGACTGGCGATGAGGACGGGCTGTGCGGGGTGGTCGAGTTCTGCTCGTCCACCTTGGCCGGCAGTTTCGACGTCAAGGAGGCCTATGCCGAAGCGCTGTTCCCGCTGCTGAAGGACTTGCCCGGCATCAATGCCTTGAACATCACGTTGGGCACGCGTTTTTCCGATTTCAGCTCGGTCGGCAGCAAGACCAACAGCAAGATCTCGCTGGAATATCGCCCGGTCGAGAACCTGCTGATCCGCGGCACGGTCTCGGAGGTGTTCCGCGCACCCAATATCAACGAGTTGTACGCCGGCGTAGCCGGCGACGCCGCCACCGTCAACGACCCGTGCAATGGCTACACCGGTGGCAATACCGCGGCCTGCGCCAATGTGCCCACCGATGGCAGCTACCAGCAATCCGATGGTCAGGTGTCGGGCAAGGTGTCCGGCGCAGCGGTGGCCGGGTACCAGCTCAAGCCGGAAACCGGCAAGTCCTACGACGTGGGGCTGGTGTACGACCCACAGTGGATCGACGGCCTGTCGCTGAGCGCAGACTGGTGGCGCATCGATCTGGAAGACACCATCACCACGGTCTCCGCGCAAACGGTGCTCAACCAGTGCTACGCCAACTCGGCCAGCGCGTTTTGCGCGCTGATCCATCGCAACGGCAACGGCACCATCAACTACATTGCCGAGCCCACCGTCAACCTGGGCAAGCTCTGGGCCAAGGGCATCGACTTCAACCTGACCTACCGCTTGCCGGAGACCGCCTGGGGCAGGGTCAATGCCAGCCTCAACGGCACCTACCTCACGCGCTACGATGTGCTGCCCGACACCACCGACCCCAGCTCGGTCACCATCCACAACGTGGGACGCTACACCCAGGCCTATGGCAATTTCCCGCGCTGGCGCGGCCTGGGCACGGTGAACTGGGCATTGGGCGACTGGAGCGCCACCTGGCGTATTCGCTACGTCGGCAAGACCGACATCGGCAATGCCGATCTGGACCAGAGTCTGTCCGCCGACGCAGGCATTCCCGGCGTGGTGCGCAGGATCGGCGCGTATGTCTACAACAATCTGCAGCTGGGCTACGAAGTACAGCCCTGGCATACGCGCTTCGAGATAGGCGTGGACAATGTTGCCGACAAGCAGCCGCCGCTGTATTACTCCAATAATGTCGGCAACGCCAATACCGACGTCGCCACCTACGATTTGCTGGGACGGTTCTATTGGGCACGCGCCACGGTGAAGTTCTGAGCTGCGGGCACGCGTACGCGTACCCAGGTTCGCCTGATTGGTACGCGCACCTGCTGCGCCCCGGCATGCTGCTGCAAGGTGCGGCCCACAACCCGTCATGCGCAGCGTACAAGTGAAGGGCAGGGCCTGTGCAGTGCAGCAGTGGTCCACACCGATTCCCGATACCCGCGCGTACGCCTGGCCAACGCGCAGCAGCCTTTGCAGTCGCTGGAAGGATGGAACGGTGTGCACCGCCCATTCCGACGTCCGCGCGTCGGGCACGCTGCCGTGGCGGCCAGGGTGGGGCGGATGCCGGCCGCACTGAAGTGCGATGCACGACGTTCTGCTTCCGCCATTCCTGCCCGCATGATGCGGGCGTGCTCCGTTCCATCAGCCACTGCGAGCCCAGCCAATGACCGACGCACGCGATTTCGACGATCCCCGCCTGACAGCCGCCAGCCTGTCGCGGCGGCGCTTTCTTGCCTGGAGCAGCCTGGCGGTTGCCGCCGGTTTTTTGCGCTTTCCCGCCGATGCCGCCGCCGCCCAACCTGGCCGCATGCGCGCGGTGCCGCTGAATCAGGTGCGGTTGACACCCTCGCTGTTCCTGGACGCAGTGCAGGTCAACCGCCGTTACCTGATGCGGCTGGCGCCCGACCGGTTGCTGCACAACTTCGTGTTGTATGCGGGTCTGGACCCGAAGGCGCCGGCTTACGGCGGTTGGGAGGCGGACACCATCGCCGGCCACACGCTGGGCCACTATCTCAGTGCGTTGGCGCTGATGCATGCGCAAACCGGCGATGCGCAATGCGCCACGCGTGCCGCGTATCTGGTCAGCGAGCTGGCGCGTTGCCAGGCGCATGCCGGCGATGGCTATGTGGCTGGCTTCACCCGCAAGAACGCTGCAGGGCAGATCGAAAGCGGTCGTGCCGTGTTCGACGAACTCAAGCGGGGCAAGATTGATCCTGCGCCGTTCTATCTCAACGGCAGTTGGGCGCCGCTATACACCTGGCACAAACTGTTCGCCGGCCTGCTCGATGTGCATACGCACTGCGAGAATGCGCAGGCGCTGCAGGTGGCACTGGGCCTGGCCGGCTATCTGCAGGGCGTGTTTGCCGCGCTGGACGAAGCGCAATTGCAACGGGTGCTGTCCTGCGAGTTCGGTGGCCTCAACGAATCGTTCGTCGAACTGCATGTACGCACCGGTGATGCGCAGTGGCTGGTGCTGGCGCAGCGCCTGCACCATCGTGCCGTGCTCGATCCTCTGATTGCCCAGCGCGATGAGCTGGTCCACCAGCATTCCAATACCAACATCCCCAAGCTGATCGGCCTTGCGCGCGAGTACGAAGTCACCGCCGATGCCGCATCGGGCGCGGCGGCGCGTTTCTTCTGGCACACCGTCACCGATCATCACACCTATGTGATCGGTGGTAACGGCGACCGCGAATATTTCCAGCAACCGGACAGCATCTCCAAGTTCCTCACCGAGCAGACCTGCGAGCATTGCGCCAGCTACAACATGCTCAAGCTCACCCGCCATCTGTATCAGTGGGGGCCACAGGCGGCGTTCTTCGACTACTACGAGCGCACCTTGCTCAACCACGTGATGGCGCAGCAGCACCCACGCACCGGCATGTTCACCTACATGACACCCCTGCTGGCCGGCGAGGCGCGCGGCTGGTCCTCGCCATTCGACGACTTCTGGTGTTGTGTCGGCAGCGGCATGGAGGCGCACGCCCAGTTCGGCGACTCGATCTATTGGGAAGACGGGCAGGGCGTTTACATCAATCTGTATGTGCCCTCCACGGTGCGCGATGCGGCTGGGTTCGCGCTCAGCCTGCGCAGCACGCTGCCCGAGCAGGGCCAGGTCTCGTTGCAGGTCGATGCCGCGCCTGCCGCAGCACGCACGTTGGCGCTGCGCGTGCCTGGCTGGGCCGGAGCATTCACCTTGCAGGTCAATGGCCAGCGGCAGGACTTGCAGCCGGTGGATGGCTATCTGCGCATGGAACAGCTGTGGGCCGCTGGCGACACCGTGTCGCTGCAACTGGAGATGCCACTACGTCTGGAGCCCACCCCCGACGATCCTGCCTGGGTGGCGGTCATGCACGGCCCGTTGGTATTGGCGGCCGATCTTGGCGACGCCGCAAGACCCTGGAACAACAAAACCCCCGCGCTGATTGGCGGCGACGAGTTGCTGCAACGCCTGCAGCCGCTACCGGCACACGGCCATTACCGCTACACCGAAGGCGCGCAGCAATGGCGCCTGTCGCCGTTCTACGCCCAGTTCGACCGCCGCAGCGCCGTCTATCTGGAACATCGCGATGCTGCCGCCTGGCAGCAACGCCAGGCCGAACAGGCTGTCGGTGCGCAACGACAAAAGACACTGGACGCCAGAGCACTCGACTATGTGGCGCTGGGCGACGAAGCCTCCGAGAAAGCCCATGCCCTGACCAGCGCCAGCTCCTACACCCTCAGCTACCGTCGCCGCGCCGGCCGCGACGCCCGCACCGGCGGCTTCATCGCCTTCACCGTGCGCAATACCACGCACGCCCGCATCCTGCGCCTACGCTATTGGGGCGACGAAACCCGGCGTCGCTTCCGCCTCCTCGCCGATGGCGAGCTCATCGCCAACGAGCGCCTCGACGGCAACCGCGGCCTGTATTTCATCGATGTCGATTACCCACTACCGGCCACCGTCACAGGTCGCGCCACCCTGCAGATCCGCATCGAACCGGAGACCGGTTATTCGGCCGGGCCGGCATTTGGGTGTTGGGTGTTGGCGTCGGCGTAAGAGCTGCTAGACAGGATGAACCCTTCTGCCGTCCGACTACGAACAGGTAGGCAGCAGCACCTGATGCATTACATACTGGCCTCAATCCTTGGTCAGGGCGCGTCGTATGAATAACCAGCACGGGGGCTGCATCGTGTTGAACGCCAACTGTTGCATGCCGGCATCCGCTTGGCGGATTTAGAGCGGCTAACAAAACGTAGCGAGCGGTTGTCAGGTGGGTGCGGACGGCGCGGAGGAACCGCAGTGTACGCGTGGTACATGAGGATTCCGAGCACCGACCGCGCCCGCCTGGCGGCCGCGCAGTAGTTTTGCTAGCTGCTCTTATTCAGTGGTCCCGCGTCCCCGTACGCATCACAGGGGCTGAGCCTACGATGCGCGCACTCGATGCTGATCATTATTTGTTGGAAGTCAGTCTGAAGAAGAAACATCCGCCCCTTGGCCAGTACCCCTTTTCTCTCCCCGTTGTACGTCATCTAGGAAAGGTCTGATCAACTCACCACAGATGCGCGACACTACCGCCTCATGTAGAGGATTCATCCATGCAGCTGACGTTCGGTG
>NZ_MDEC01000047.1 GCF_002939785.1 Xanthomonas codiaei | reverse complement strand
CCGACGGTCGGGTGATCAAGTGTCTGGTGATCGTGGATGATGCAACCCACGAAGCGGTCGCCATCGAGGTGGAGCGCGCGATAGCGAGGGTTGGCAGGGAATCGTTACGAACACGGCCAGATCTTCGCTAACCGATTGATGGATCGCTGAATTCTACCCTCGGCCGCACGTCCAGGCTCGGCCCTCCCCGGGAAGCTGTGGCACCATTCAATCATGGCCACCACGTACTACTTCTTGGACACCGAGTGGGCCGATGTAACGGGCAGCGAGCTGGTGAGTCTGGCGCTGGTGAACGAAGGTGGAGACCGCCTTTTCTACGCTGAGCGAGCCAGCCTGCCCGAGGCTCCCACCGACTTCGTTCGTCAAAGCGTCTACCCGCTGCTAGACCGCGGCGACGCAGCCCTGCCGGATGCCGCCCTGACGACCGAGCTGCGCGCCTTCCTCAGCGAGGCCGACGCGCCGGCGGTGATGGCGGATTTCCCGAACGACCTTCAGCTGCTGCGGTATGCCTTGGATGGGTTTGAGCTCCCTGATGCCCAGGTTGCTGCGTGCGGCCCCCGGCCGGCCCCGGTCATGACGCGCATGTCCAAGGAAGGCCTTCCGGGATTGCTGGTGGAAGATTGGTTCGCGGCCCATCCGGAACATAGGGCCAGGCGCCACCATGCCTTGGTGGACGCGCAGGCCTTGCGGATGGCTTGGCTGGTGGCCACCGACCGCATCCCTGCTCCGGCGTGGGCCCACTCCTATCGCCGCGCCCGGGGATAGCGGCATGGCGTCCATCCCCGGTATGCTTGCCCCATGAACCGCCTGTGCCAGCTCGACCCTCGAATACCGGCGTGATCGCATCGATCGATCACGCCCCTGTTGCTCATGTTGGTCAGAGCGCCGGCCTTATACCCCGGTGAGAGCACGCGCCAGATAAGCGCGTACACGTCGGTTCGATTCCGACCAGGGGCACCACCGTCAACGACGGAAGAATGCTTCTACTTGCGCGCCATGACAGCGCTTGTACTTGCTGCCGCTGCCGCACAGGCACGGTGCATGCTCGCGCAATCCCGCACCGAGTGACTGGCCCAGAAAGTCTCTGGCCTGCAGAAGAGGCTGGATTTCATTGGCGGGCACGCTGACCTCGCCATACTGGGATGATCGCTCGCCGCGGTTCATCACCTGGACAATCGCTTCGGACATCTGGATGAAGTGCTTGATCAGCAGGTCATCGCGTAATGGCATGCGGACGTTGTCGATGGCCAGGCCCTCGTAGCGTCTTCGCGGATCCGGCACAAAGAGAATGCGTGTCTCACCTTCAGGCTTTGGCGTGATGTCGACCATTTCCCCTGCGGGACTGACCCACACGGCATGGAATTCTGCCTCAACCAGCACGTGCGGCCATTCCCACAGCTGCCACCCGCACAGCATCTGACCACCGTCGCGCGCGACCTTGGCCTGCACGTTGGGAAAGCACTCGTGCACGATCGCGTCGGCTTCCGGCTGTACATCAAGATAGACCGGCTCTGCGCCGCGCACGACGGATTCGGTCAGGCGCCGCACGGCACGGGTGATTTCCGGGGGTGTGGTGGTTATTCCGCTCATGCCAAAGCTCCTTGTGATCGTTGCGCCGGGTGTTCTCTTCGCAGGCTATGGCGCCGGCGTCTCTTCCGATGAGATCCGCTTGGCGCCTTTGCCGCCGGCACTGGCCGGCTGTAGCTGGGCCAACAGCGGCTCCAAGGTGCTCAGGCGCACGGTTGCGCGCAGCGTTTCCGCCTCGGCCTGCTCGCGTCGTTCGCGCTCCTGGGCCAGCTCGGTTCTGGCTTGTGCGAGGTCTTGCCGAGCGGTGTCCAAACTCTGAGCGTCTTGGCCCCAGCGCACCTGCACCGCCTGGTGTTCGGCCGCCGTCAGGCGCAGCGTATCGAGCTCGCCCTGTTGCGTCTGGATGGTCTGACGCAGCTGCGCCACCTCCTTTTCCAGTCGAGTATGACGCTCCAGCCACTGGCCGTTTTCCCGGTTGAGCTGCACAAGATCATGGTTCTTGGCGGTCAATGCCTCGTTGGCCTGGCGCAGGCCGACCTGTAGTTCCTGCACTTGGTGCTCGTGCCGGCGTTGCTCCTGCTCGCGCTGGTCTTTGACCGATGTGCGGTAGTGCTCAAGGGCTTCCCTGGCATGCTCATGCTTCTGCTCCAGGGAGCGCGCGTGGCTTTCGTGCTCTGCCAGCCGCGCCGTGAGGCCGGCAATGCGCTCCTCCAGCTGGGCCAGTTCGGTGGTGCGGCTGGCCACTTCGCCCCTGGCCACTTCACTCGCCTGGCGTTCTGTCTGTAGCAGCGTCTCGGTGCGCTGAAGCTGCGCGCTGAGATTGCCGGTGTCCTGCCGGGCCTGCTCCAAGGCTTGGGTGCGCTCGTGCAGCTCGGCCTGGAACCGCTCTTGCGCTTGAGCGACCACGGTTTCGGCCTCGGCG
This sequence comes from Xanthomonas codiaei, assembly GCF_002939785.1. Classification (GTDB taxonomy): domain Bacteria; phylum Pseudomonadota; class Gammaproteobacteria; order Xanthomonadales; family Xanthomonadaceae; genus Xanthomonas; species Xanthomonas codiaei. The sequence goes on along the minus strand of NZ_MDEC01000047.1, from coordinate 18,371 downwards.
TGCAGCCGCTCGGCCAGACGAGCCACCAGGTCCTGCAGGGCGTCGCTGACGGCAATCTTGGCGCCTACGCCTTGCCCGTCCTCCTCTTCCAGCTCCTTCAGGTAGCGGTGGATGGTGGTTTTGGACCCCGTGTTGCCCAGCGCCACGCGGACGGCGTCTACCGAGGGGTTCTTGCCTTCGGCCCGGAGGCTGTCCCGGGCACGTTGCACATCGCTTTTGTACAAGCCAGACCGAGCCATGCGTCCTCTCCGGTTATTTCGTAATGTATTACATACCATGTAATTACGTACTACTCAACGCCAAAGAAGGCCGAGCCAGCGACCCAAACATCAAGCGGGATAATATTGAATTATCCCGCGTAAGGCCGATTCTTGCCCTTCCTAGCGCCCCAAATAGTACGAAACCGCCCAAGGCCGGCGATCGCTGGGTAGTATGGCCCAGAGCGGAAAGGAGGCCAGCCAGGGTGCGGCCAGGCTCCGCCACCGAGCCCGTTGGTCATCAAAGGACTGTGCATGCCGATCGAACGTATCGTCATCGACAACTTCAAGTCGTTTCGGCATCTGGACCTGCCGCTCAACGCCCACATGAACTTGGTGGTGGGCGACAACGAGGTGGGCAAGTCCACCCTGCTGGAGGCCATCCACGCGGTGGTCACCGGGCAGTTGCATGGGCGCAACCTTGCCTACGAGCTAACGCCTCACCTGTTTCACCAGCCCACGGTGCGAGAGTACTTGGCGACGCTTGCTGCAGGGACGCCGGCATCGCCGCCGCGGATCTCCATCGAAGCCTATATGGGCGGCGACGCCGCGCTGGCCTCGTTGCGCGGCACCAACAACTCGCTGCGCCAAGACACCGCCGGCATCCGGTTGCTGGTTGAGCTCAACGACGACTACCGCGATGAGTTCAGCGCCTACCTGCAGCAGCACCAGGGCGCGGTCAGCCTGCCGGTGGAGTACTACACGGTGCGCTGGTACTCCTTCGCCAACAATGGCGTCACCGCCCGCAGTATTCCGTTCGACTCGACCATCATCGACACGCACGGCATCAAGACCTTGTCCGGTGCCGATCGCTATATCGCCGGCATCATCGAGCAGGCATTGACGCCTGCCCAACGCGTCTCGCTGTCGCTGAGCTTCCGCCGCATGCGGCAGAGTTTTTCCGAAGAAGCGGATGTTGCGGCCATCAATGCCTACCTGACCGAGCACACCGGGGACATCAGCCACCGAGCACTGACGGTGGGTGTGGACACATCGCCGCGTTCGACGTGGGAAACCAGCTTGTCACCGTACTTGGATGAGCTACCTTTCACCCAGGCCGGCAAGGGTGAACAGAGCGCCGTGAAGATGAAGCTGGCGATGCACGCGGCGGGCGCGGCCCACGTGCTGCTGATCGAGGAGCCGGAGAATCATCTGTCCTTCTCCAGCATGACCCAGCTGATCGACAAGATTGCAGCCCTCTCCACCGCCCAACAGGTGATCATCGCCACCCACAGTAGCTTCGTGTTGAACAAGCTGGGCGTGGACAACGTGATCCTGTTCAGTGCGCAGGGCCAGATGAAGCTGGACCAGCTGCCGAGCGACACCCACGACTATTTCATGAAGCTGCCTGGTCACGACACGCTGCGGCTGATCCTGGCCAAACAGGCGATCCTTGTGGAAGGACCGTCCGATGAGCTGATCGTGCAGCGTGCTTACAGCGACCACCACGGCGTGGCGCCGATGGCCCATGGCGTGGACATCATCTCGGTCAAATCGCTGGCATTCAAACGCTTCTTGCAGATCGCGGATCGGCTGAAGATTCAGGCCAAGGTGATCACCGACAACGATGGCGACATCGCCGTTGTGCAGGAACGCTATGCAGAGCACCTCACCGCGATCTACTACGACTCCGACGAAAGTGCCCCATCGCTGGAAGAGCAACTGATCAAAGCCAATTCGCTGGCTGAGCTCAACACCGTGCTGGGAAAGACCTTCGCCGATGAGGTGGCGCTGCTCAAGTACATGAAAGGCCATAAGACCGATACGGCCCTGGCGATCTTCAACAGCCCTCACTCGATCAGGTTCCCGGACTATGTCCAGCGTGCCATCGCCTAACCGGGTACTGCTCTCAGCGGCAGGCTCGGGCAAAACCACGCTACTGGTCCGGCAGGCCTTGGAGCGACCTGGGCGCCGCATCGCGATTGTCACCTACACGTTGGAAAATCTAGAAGAGATCCGGCGCTCGTTTGAGGTCCACGCCGGCGCGGTCCCCGCGCATGTCACGTTGCATAGCTGGTATGGCTTCCTGCTCCGAGAGTGCATCCGTCCGTACCAGGCGGCACTTTGCGCCGAGCCTCGGGTCGAGACCATCCTGTTCGTGGAAGGTCTCACCAACAACCGGGCCCCGCGCACCCAGGTCGCGCGACACTATTTGGCCGGTAACCGGATGTACTCCGACCGGGCGGCCGACTTTGCTGTGCGCTGCGATGAGCTGACCCAAGGTCAAGTGATGGCGCGCTTGGCGGCCATGTACGACGAGCTTTACATCGACGAGGTCCAGGACCTCGCCGGCTACGATCTGGATCTGGTCGAGCTGCTGCTGAAGAGCGCTATCGCCATTACGTTGGTAGGTGATACGCGCCAAGCTACGTATGCCACGAACTATGCGCAAAGGCACAGTCAATATCGCGGGCCGAACCTGGCGGCGTTGTTCCAGATCTGGGAGTCGGACGGCTTATGCCAGCTCGACCACCGTCTCATCAGTCTGCGCTGCGTCCAAGCCCTGTGCGATATGGCCGACACGCTCTATCCGCAGATGCCCCGCACCGAATCAGGCAATGGCGAGGTCACGGGGCACGACGGCATCTACCTCGTCGCTCCCGGGGACGTTGCTGCGTACATGCAGGAGTTTGCCCCCACCGTGCTTCGGCATGACCGGCGGCAAGCCTGCGACGGACTTCCTGCGGTGAACTTCGGGCAGTGCAAGGGCCGCACCTATCCCCGGGTCCTAATCTTCCCCAACGGGCCGTTGACGCAGTACCTGCGCACCGCAGATGCGGCGCGTATCACTGCGCCACCGAAATACTACGTGGCCTTTACCCGGGCACGGCAAAGCGTGGCATTTGTGTACGCCGGCGTGTGTACGCTGCCGGGGCATCAGCTCTATGTCCCTGCCAGCGCAAGCACATAGAGAAGCGTTGGAATTCTTGGCATTGGCGGTTCCCGGGCCCAGAAATAATTGGCTTGATAGGCGGCAACACCCACATGATTGCATCCTACAAGGATCGTTGTAGAATCGGCGAATGAACGATGCCTCTGCCGTCTCAGCGCTGTCTGCTCTTGCTCACTCCGACCGTCTGGCCGCATTCAGGATGCTGGTGCACGCTGGTCCCAACGGAATGCCCTCGGGTGAAATTGCCGAAGCGCTCGCGATTCCGCCACCGCGTATGAGCTTTCACCTTGCGACCCTGGAGCGGGCGAGCCTTCTGCGCTCTTGGCGCGACGGGCGGCGTGTCCTGTACGCCGCCAGCTACGAGGACATGCGTCAGCTTCTTGAATTTCTCACCGAGGACTGCTGTTCCGGAAATCCGGACATCTGCGGCCCCCTCAATAACCTCGTCATTCCTTGTACCGTGGAGACCTGCGCATGAGCTTTCCTCAGCCCTTTAACGTCCTGTTCCTATGCACCGGTAATTCAGCCCGCTCGATCCTGGCCGAGAGCGTCCTTCGCAAGATCGGCGATGGCCGTTTCAATGCGTTCTCCGCGGGCAGCCACCCCAAGGGGGAGGTCCACCCTCTGGCAATCGAGACGCTGCGTCAGGCCGACTACCCAGTCGAGGGCCTGCGCTCCAAGGCATGGGACGAGTTCGGAGTGCCGGATGCCCCGCGCATGGATTTCGTGTTCACCGTCTGCGACCAAGCCGCCGGCGAGGCCTGCCCGTTCTGGCCAGGACAGCCGGTTACCGGGCACTGGGGCATCGAGGACCCTAGCCACGAAACGCGCGGGGACATGTGGCAGCGCGCTGCCTTCCGGCAGGCGCTGGCGTACATGGAGAACCGCATCAAGGCGTTCGTCGCGCTACCGATCCACACGCTGTCGCGGGCGACCTTGACGGCGCAGGTAGGCGACATCGGGCAGTTCGAGGGCGCCACGTCGCCCCGACCCGACGTGGCTTGAGGGATCATCATGACGCTGACGATCTACCACAACCCGGCCTGCGGCACGTCTCGGAATACCCTGGAAATGATGCGCCAGTCAGGTGAAGACCCGGTGGTCATCGAGTACCTGCAGGCGCCGCCCACGCGCGAGAAGCTGGTCGAGCTGCTCGCCGCGATGGGCATGTCCCCTCGTGAGCTCCTGCGCCAGAAGGGAACACCGTACGCGGAGCTGGGCTTGGATAATCTCGCGCTCACCAACGAACAACTGGTGGACGCGATGATGGCGCACCCGATCCTGATCAACCGTCCCATCGTTGTTTCCGACCGGGGCGTGGCGCTGTGCCGACCGTCCGAAAAGGTGCTCGCGCTGCTGGACAACCCGGTGTCCTCCTTCACCAAGGAAGACGGCGAAATCGTGACCGCAGCCGGGGCGTCGACGTGATTGATCGCATTGCCGTAGATCTGCCGAGCATCGACGCAGCACAACTTGCACCGATCGACGTTGACGCACTAGCTGGGCCCGGCGACCCAAGGCACCCACCGCGGATCCTCATCCTCTATGGCTCGCTGCGGGAACGCTCTTATTCCCGGCTGCTGGCAGAGGAAGCCGGCCGACTCTTGCGCTGGTACGGCTGTGACGTGCGAATCTTCGATCCGCATGATTTGCCACTGCCTGACGGAGCCACCCCGGATCATCCGAAGGTGAGTGAGCTTCGCGAACTTGCGTACTGGTCCGAAGGCATGGTCTGGGTCAGCCCCGAACGCCACGGTGCCATGACCGGGATCATGAAGGCGCAGATCGACTGGATTCCTCTGGCCGACGGGGCCAAGCGCCCGACACAAGGCAAAACCTTGGCGGTGATGCAGGTGTCTGGTGGCTCGCAGAGCTTCAACGCAGTAAACCAGCTGCGCGTACTCGGCCGTTGGATGCGCATGGTCACCATCCCGAACCAGTCCTCGGTGGCCAAGGCATTCCAGGAATTTGATGAGGCCGGGCGCATGAAGCCGTCTGCGTACTATCAGCGCGTTGCTGACGTATGCGAGGAGTTGGTGAAGTTCACCTGGCTGGTGCGTGGTCGCTCAGCGTACCTGACCGATCGCTATTCCGAACGTGTTGAGAGCGCCGAAGAACTGTCCAAGCGCGTGAATCAGCGCTCCATCTAACCCCTGTCGGAGCGCTGCATGCTTGCCCTCGCGATTTTCATCGTCACTCTTATATTCGTCATCTGGCAGCCGCGCGGGTTCGGTATCGGTTGGTCGGCACTGGCCGGCGCCGCTGTAGCATTGGCCACCGGCGTCGTCGGGTGGGGTGACGTCGCCACGGTGTGGGGGATTGTCTGGGATGCGACGTTCACCTTCGTCGCACTCATCATCATCTCGCTCATCCTCGACGCGGCCGGCTTCTTCGCATGGGCGGCGTTGCACGTGGCCCGCTGGGGCGGCGGCAGTGGTCGGAAACTCTTTCCGCTGATTGTCTTGCTGGGCGCTGCGATCGCGGCAGTGTTCGCCAACGATGGCGCGGCTCTCCTGCTGACGCCGATTGTCCTTGCCATTCTGTTGCGCTTGAACTTCCCGCCTGCGAGTGCGCTGGCGTTCACTGTGGCATGCGGTTTCATCGCTGATACGGCCAGCCTGCCGCTCGTTGTCTCGAACTTGGTCAACATCGTCACCGCGAACTTCTTTGACGTCTCGTTCGGGCGCTACGCAGCGGTCATGGTGCCGGTGAATTTGGTGTCGGTCGGCGCCACGCTGATCGTTCTGTGGCTCTGGTTCCGCCGCGACATTCCTCGCACCTACCCGGTCCACGATCTTGAAGCGCCGCATCAAGCGATCCGCGACAAGGCTGTCTTCCGCGCCGGTTTGCCCCTGCTCGCATTGCTGCTCGTTGCCTACTTCGTAACCGGGCCGCTAGGCGTCCCGATCGCCTTGGTGACGGGTGTGGCTGCGCTGGTGCTGATGGCAATTGCAGGTCGCTGGGCGACAGGCGGCCGAGGCGCAACCATGGCCCTGACCAAGATTCTGCGCGGTGCGCCCTGGCAGATCGTGCTGTTCTCGGTTGGCATGTATCTGGTGGTTTATGGGCTTGGCAACGCCTGGCTGACAAAGGCGGCAAGTGCGGTGCTTGAGTGGCTGGCGGCGCAGGGAACCTTTGTGGCCACGATCGGTACCGGCTTCGCAGTGGCGGGCCTCGCTTCGATCATGAACAACATGCCGGCGACGCTGGTGGGCGCGCTCGCCATCGATGGGGCCTATCTTCCGGCCGCCACCCGCGAATTGATGATCTATGCCAACGTCGTGGGCAACGACCTTGGCCCCAAGCTCACTCCGATTGGGTCGCTCGCGACCCTGCTGTGGCTGCACGTCCTCGCCGGCAAGGGCCAACGGATCACGTGGGGACAGTACATGAAGGTAGGGCTAATCCTCACGCCCCCGGTCCTGTTGGCCACGCTCGTCGCTCTCTGGATTTGGCTGCCGCTCGCTCAATGACCCTGTCGGCGCACAGGGCCGCAGGCCATCACATCTTCTTCAAGGGTGCCGCGGTGGGGGGCGGCGGCACCGGACCCGGATCGTTGAAGCACAGCATGACCTGATCGATGCCGAATTGGTCGGCCAGCACGCGGGCGGTCACCGCGTGCACCAAGTCCAAGTCAACTGAGGGGGCAGCGACGGTGATGGTGGCCGCGATCGCACGGCCATCTTCTTTGCCGGGGACCAGGCGTAGGTCGTCTACCGCCTTCACACCCGGGTCGGTAAACATCGCCGCGCGGACCTGTTCCAGGTTGATCTCGTTCATGATTTCGAGGACTCCAAGGCAGTGCGATCGCCGCGGGGAGCTCGGTCGCGATGCAGCCAACGATAGAGCACCGGCAGCACCAACAAGGTCAATGCGGTGGATGACACAATCCCCCCGATGACGACAGTGGCCAGCGGGCGCTGCACCTCCGAGCCGGCGCCGACATTCAAGGCCATGGGCAGGAACCCGAGCGAGGCCACCAGGGCGGTCATCAGCACCGGCCGCAGGCGTCCAAGGGCGCCGTCCCGGACAGCGTCGTCCAGAAGATCGCCCTGTTCGCGCAGACGGCGGATGAAGGCGATCATGACCAGGCCGTTGAGTACGGCCACGCCCGACAGTGCGATGAAGCCCACGCCGGCCGAGATCGACAGGGGAATCCCGCGCAGAGCCAGTGCCAGCACACCGCCGGTCAGCGCCAGTGGCACACCACTGAACACGATGGTCGCATCCTTGGCCGAACCAAAGGCCATGAACAGCAGGGCGAAGATCAACGCCAGTGTCACCGGAACGACCACCCCCAGGCGTTGGGTGGCCGAGATCAGCTGCTCGAATGTGCCGCCGTAGTCGATCCAGTAGCCCTCAGGAAGCGTGACATCCTGGCCGATGCGCGTGCGCAGCTCGCCGACGAACCCACCCAGATCGCGCTCGCGTACGTTGGCGGTGATCACCACGCGCCGCTTACCGTTTTCGCGATTGATCTGATTGGGCCCGCGTTCCACCTGGATCTTCGCCACTTCCCGCAGCGGCACCGTACGAGGGCCACCATTGGCGCCGGTGGCCAGGCGGCTGGACTCGTCCACGCTGGCGCTTTCCGGCAGTGGAATGGGCAGATCTGCCAGTACAGCCGGGTCTTGGCGCTGCGATTCGGGCAGGCGCACGACCAAGTCGAAGCGGCGGTCGCCCTCGATCAGCTGGCCGGCGACACTGCCCCCAATGGCGGTGGCCACCGTTTCCTGCACGTCGCCCGGATTCAGGCCATACCGTGCCAATGCCGCCGGATCTGGCGTGATGGTGAGCAATGGCAGGCCGGAGACCTGCTCGGCCTTGACGTCCTCGGCGCCGGGGACGCTGCGCATGACCCGCTCGACCCGGCTGGCCAGACGGGTCAGCTGGTCGAGGTTGTCACCGTAAACCTTGACCGCCACGTCCGAGCGGACGCCGGAGATTAGCTCGTTGGTGCGCATCTGGATGGGCTGGGTGAACTCGTAATTGCTGCCCGGAATTTCCTTGGCAGCCGCCTCCAGCTCTTCCACCAACTCGGCCTTGGGCTTGCGCGGGTCGGGCCACTGGTCGCGGGGCTTGAGCATCAGGAAGGTGTCGGCCATCGACGGCGGCATCGGGTCGGTGGCCACCTCGGCGGTGCCGATTTTGGAGAAGATGTTGGCCACTTCCGGGAACTGGGCCAAGCGCTTCTCCAGCGTTTCCTGCATGGCCACCGACTGCTCCAAGCTGGTGCCGGGAATACGCATGGGCTGCAAGGTGATGTCGCCCTCATCCAGGCTCGGCACGAACTCCGAGCCCAAGCGGGTGGCCAGCACGCCACAGCCCACCACCAGCACGGCCGCGCCTGCCAGCACCACGACACGGCGCCGCAGCGCCCAATCCAACAGCGGGGTGTAGCGGGCGCGCGACCAGCGCATCAGGCGGTTGTCGTGCTCAGCCACGCGGCCGCGCAGGAAGGTGGCGATCGCTGCCGGCACGAAGGTCAGCGACAACACCATGGCACCGGTCAGGGCCAGCACCACCGTGATCGCCATCGGGTGGAACATTTTTCCTTCCACCCCGGACAGCGCGAAAATCGGCAGGTAGACCGCCGCGATGATGCCCAGGCCAAACAGGCTGGGACGGATCACCTCGGCGGTGGCCGAGGCGGTCAGGTCATAGCGCTCTTCATCGTTGAGCTGGCGGCCCAGCGCGTGCTGCGCCTCCCCGAACCGGCGCAGACAGTTCTCGATGATGATCACCGCCCCGTCCACGATCAGGCCGAAGTCCAGCGCACCCAGACTCATCAGGTTGCCCGATACGCCGCCACGCACCATACCGATGATGGTGAACAGCATCGCCAACGGGATCACCGCCGCGGTGATCAACGAGGCGCGCACATTGCCCAACAGCAGGAACAGCACCACCACCACCAGCAGCGCGCCCTCGATCAGGTTCTTGGATACCGTGCCGATGGTGCGGTCCACCAGCGCGGTGCGGTCATAGACGGCCTTGGCATGCACGCCCGGGGGCAAGCTGGCGTTGGCGGCGTCCAGCTTGGCCGCGGCCGCCTGGGAGACTTCCCGGCTGTTGGCGCCGAACAACATGAAGGCGGTACCGACCACGACCTCGTGGCCATTCTGGGTGGCCGCGCCCGTGCGCAGCTCCTTGCCTTCGCCCACGCTAGCGACGTCGCGCACCCGAATCGGCACGCCATCGCGCCGGTCCAGCACGATGTTGCCGATCGCCTCCAGATTGGCCAGCTGGCCGGGCACGCGCACCAGGAACTGCTGGCCGTTGCGTTCGATGTAGCCGGCGCCGATGTTCTGGTTATTGCGCATGACCGCGGCGACCACGTCGTTCAACGTGAATCCCAGCGCCACCAGCTGGGCCGGGTCGGGGGTGATGTGGATCTGCCGCTCAAAGCCGCCGATGGTGTTGACCTCGGTGACGCCAGCGGTAGTGCGCAGCTGCGGCCGGATCACCCAGTCCTGCAGGGTGCGCAGGTCCGTGGCCGTGTACGGCGTGCCGTCGGGCTTGCGAGCGTTGGGCTCGGCCTCCACGGTATACATGAAGATCTCGCCCAGGCCGGTGGAGATGGGCCCCATTTCCGGGTCCAACCCTTCGGGAAGCTGGGAGGCGATCTGCTGCAGGCGCTCGGCGACCTGCTGGCGGGCAAAGTACAGGTCGGTGCCGTCCTTGAAGACGACGGTGACCTGCGAAAGCCCGTAGCGTGACAGCGAGCGGCTGTAGTCCAGCTTGGGCAGGCCGGCCATGGCCGTTTCGATGGCGAAGGTCACCCGTTGCTCGGCCTCCAGCGGCGAGTAGCCAGGGGCCTGGGTGTTGATCTGGACCTGGACATTGGTGATGTCCGGCGTGGCGTCGATGGAGAGGTGACGGTAGCTCCACACGCCCAGCGCAACCAGCGCAGCGGTGAGCACCAGCGTCAACCAGCGGTGGCGGATGGACAGCCCAATGAGGCGTTCGAGCATGGCGGGCCTCATTCCTCTTCCACGGTGGACTTTTCGATGTCGGCCTTGATCAGGAAGCTCTGAGCCACCACCACCTGTTCACCGGCCTTGAGCCCTTCCAGCACTTCGGCGCGTTCGGCGTCGCGGCGCCCCAGCTTCACCGGCCGGGTGTGGTAGGTCTCGCCCTGCTGCACGTAGACCACGTCCTGGTCCTCTGCGGTCTGCAGCGCAGTGATCGGCACCACCAGCGCCGCCGATTGGCGATCCACCGTGACCCGCGCCTTGACCGCCGAACCCGGCCGCCACAGGCCATCGGTGTTGGCCACGGTGGCGCGCGCAATGGTGCTTTGGCTGGCGGTGGCGGTGCCGGGCAGGACGCGCTCCAGCGTGGTTTGCGCCGTGACGTCATCGCTCAAGCGGGTGACCGTCACCGGTACGCCGGCACCGATGTGCTGGGCGTCGGCGCCGAAGATGTGCAGGTCCACCCACAGCGAGGACAGGTCGGCGACCTCGAACAGCGGCGCGCCCTCAGCGGCTGCCATGCCCACAGCGGCCGTACGCGCCATGACCACGCCACTGATCGGCGCGGTGACGGTGTAGGTAGTCAGGCTCAGGTTGCTCTCCACGGTGGCCAGTGCCTGGCCGGCACGCACCTGATCACCCACGCCCGCTCGCACAGAACGGACCGGTCCGGGGAAGCGTGCAGTGACCTGCGCGATGCGCCCATCGATCGGGGTCAGCAGCCCTTGCACCTCATGCTCGTCAGCAATCTCACCTGGACCCGCCGGCGCGACCTGGATACCCGCCGCCTGCGCAGCTTTGGCGGCAATCTTGGTTTCCAGCGGCGCTTCCTCGTGCTCGCCGTGCTCTTCGCCCTCAGCGGCGGCGCCGCCCTCGGAGGCTTCGTTGGGGGTCGACGCGTTGCAGGCGGCCAGCATCAGGGCCATGCCCAGTGCGGTCCAGGAAAAGCGATTCATGGGGTCTCTCCGGTGGAAGCGGCCGCCGGCGGCGTGACAAGCGCCTGGCCGGTCAGTCGTTGAATTTCGATCAGGGCGCGCTGCGCATCGAGCGCCACGTCCAGCTGCTGCTGGGCCATGGCCGTGCGTTCGGACTGCAGCTGTGCCCATTCCAGATAGCTGATCGCGCCGGCGCGATAGGCGCGCTCGGCAGCCTGCTCGGCCCGGGCCAGCTTCGGCAGTACGTCTCCTTGCAGCCGCGCCACTTCGGCCTGCGCCACGGTGTAACGGCCATGGGCCTCGACCAGCGTGGAGTACAGCGACAGGCCCTTGGCCTCGCGCTCGATCGTCAGGACCTCCAGCTCGGCTTCGCCGGCGCGAATCTCCGGCTGTGCGCGGCTGCGGCTGCCCAGCGGCATGGACAGGCTGGCCACCAGCGCGGTGTCGTCGGACTCCTGCAGGCGGCGCACACCGAGCTGCCAGGACAGGTCCGACGAGGCCGCCGAACGCGCCAGCTGCAGTCGTGCCTGCGCGATCCGACGGGCGTCGGCAAACTGCGCCAGTTCCGGAGTCCGCTCCAGCTCCTCGGCCAACGTCTGCATGGACGCGATCGCCGGCAAGACCCTGGGATCGGCCGCGGCCACCTCGAAGCTGGGAGCACGTTCGCCCCACAGTGCGGCCAGATGCTGACGAGCGGCGATTCGCTGCTGATCGGCCCGATCACGGGTCAGCTCGGCCCGCGCCAGCGCTGCCTGCGCGGTGAGTACCACCGATTCGGGCGAAGCACCGGCCTGCAGGCGCTGCCGGGCGGCCGCCACGGTCCGCTGGCGCTGGCCGACATCCACGTCCGCCAGCCGGCGTTGACGGTCGGCGCCAACGACGGCCAGATAGCGCTGCGCCGTCTCGGCGAGCAGGTCCAGCCGGCCGGTCTCCCGGTGCACGGCCAGCGCATCAATCCGGCTTTGGGCCAGGGTTCGGCGCGCATCGAGCTTGCCGCCGCGCTCCAGGACCGAGCTCAGGCTCAAGGTCAGCTCGGCGCTGTCCAGACCACGGGCCACGCCCGTGCCCAATGCATTTTCGACCTCGGCACCGACCGTCCACGGTGGGCGCTGCATGGCCTGATCGCGCTCGGCAGCGAGCACGGTGGCCCGCGCATCGACCAGGCGCAGCTCGGGGTGGGTTTGGGCCACACGCGCGAACGCGTCGTCCAAAGTCATCAATTCGGCCGCCGCCGCCGGCGTCGTCACCGCGCCGCCCAACAGCAGCCATGCGGCTATAGCCGCCAATCGCACATGCATGGAAGTACTCCGAAGGTTCTCGATATCGACAGGGCGCCGGCGCATGCCAGCCGACCTCACCCTGCGATCGGCGGTCGGAACGGCGCGATCAGGTGCGCGGGCGGATACCGGGGCGTATCGGCGTCCAGCGCGTGCAAATACCGGCCGATGTCCGCCACGGCCAGCAGGATCTCAGGGGCCGGCGCGGCTTGGCTGCAACACAGCACCAGCTGCTGAAGCCGATGCAGGGCGACGTCTACGCCACGCTCGGCAGCTGGTGGCGCCACTGCCGGGCCACGGTCGGCAGCGGCCAGATGGGTCTGGGCATGCAGCTCGCCGACCAGTGCCAGCACCGGCTGCGCCACCAGGCCCACGGCCAAGTGCGCCAGCAGGAGCCAGCGCAGGCCAGAACCCAGCCGGCCAAGCCTGGTCATGCAGCCGTCTTGCGCGCGTCGGCACGTGCCCGGCGGGCATCACCCAAGATCTCGAAGGCTTCCTTGATCACATACAGGCCGATCAGGGCGCCGATCACGAAATCTGGGTACGGGCTGGCCAGCCACCACACCAGGAGGCCCGCCAGGATTACGCCAACATTGGCGACCACATCAGCCCGGGTGAACAGCCAGGTCGCCCGCAGATGCACCTCGCCGGACTTCAGCGGCGCCAGCATGCGCAGTACCGTCACGTTTACCACCAGCGACAGCAGGGCGGTGCCAATCATCCAGCCGCTGACCGGCTCGGCACCGAACATTACGCGGCGGCCGACCTCGACCAACACGCCCACACCCAGCACAAGCAGCACGCTGCCGCTGACCCACGCGGCATTGGCCTTGAAGCGCGCCGTGCGCCCGATAGCGACCAAGCCAATGGCATAGGCGGTGGCATCGGACAGCATGTCCAGAGCGTCGGCCAGTAGGCCAGTGGAATGAGCAACCCAGCCGGCGATGCCGCCGATCACGGCCATCGCCGCGTTCAACGCCAGGGCGATCCAGAGGACGCGCCGCTCCTGCGCGTTCTTAGCCTCGTGGTGGCAGCCGCAATCACTCATCGGAACATCTCCATTCGCAGGGAAGCCGGGCCCGGGCGGGCCGCTGGCATGACACAGCCGGTGAGGGTAAAGTCCGTAGCTACTACGGAGTCAAGCGTACTACGAATGAAAATCAGTGAGGCTGCCGACGCCAGCGGGTGCCATCTGGAGACCATCCGCTATTACGAGCGGATCGGCCTATTGCCGCGCCCTGGGCGCTCAGGCAATGGGTACCGGGTCTATGGCCCGGCCGACATCGAGCGGCTGCGCTTCATTGCGCGTGGCCGGGATCTGGGTTTCAGTCTGGAAGAGGTCCGCAGCCTGCTGCAGCTGGCCGGCGATGAGGAGCTTTCGTGCGGGGACGTGGATCGGCTGGCCCGCAGCCATCTGACCGACGTGCGGGCGCGCATGGCTGACCTTCAGCGCATGGCCAGCGAGCTGGAACGGGTGATTGCCAGTTGCCACGGCGGTCAGCGGGCAGAATGCACCATCCTGTCAACGCTGCGACAGCCGGCCTCGGTGGAGGCCACGCGCCAGTGACCGAACTGGACCGCTACCTCGATGCGGCCACGCGCCAGAACACGGTGCGCAGCTATGCGTCGGCGCTGCGGCACTTTGAGGTTGAGTGGCAAGGCCACCTCCCAGCCACACCTGACAGCGTGGCGCGGTACCTGGCCGCCTATGCGCAGACCTTGGCCACCAGCACCCTTCGCCACCGGCTGGCCGCCATTGCCTCCTGGCACCGCGACCACGGCTTTGTCGACCCGACCCGGTCGCCGCTGGTGCGCAAGGTGCTCAAAGGCATCAAAACCCTGCACCCGGGCCAGGTCAAGCAAGCCGCGCCGCTCCAGATTCGGCGGCTGGTCGAACTCGATGACTGGTTGGCTGCAGCGATCGCTGCGGCACAGGCGCGGGGCGACGGAGCGGCGGCGCTGCGCCACCAACGGGACCGAGCGTTGGTGCTGCTCGGATTCTGGCGTGGCTTCCGCGGCGATGAACTGCTGCGTCTGGACGTGGCCCATCTCACGCTGGTGCCGGGACAGGGGATGACCTGCTTCCTTCCGCGCAGCAAGGGCGATCGGCAGGCGGCCGGCGTCACCTACAAGGTGCCGGCGTTGTCGCGATTGTGTCCGGTGGAGGCGACCCAGGTGTGGCTGCAGGCGGCCGGCCTGCAAGAAGGGCCGGTATTTCGGGCGGTCAGCCAATGGGGCCAGGTGAGCGCCGAAGGCCTGCATCCCAACAGCTTGGTGCGCCTGCTGCGTGAGTTGCTGGCCAGTGCTGGTTTTGCCGATGCTGGGCTCCACAGCAGCCATTCGCTGCGCCGCGGCTTTGCCAGCTGGGCCAACGACCAAGGCTGGGACATGAAGGCGCTGATGGAGTACGTGGGCTGGCGCGATGTGCAGTCGGCCATGCGTTATCTGGACGGGCGTGACCCGTTCGCCCGGGATCGCATTGAAGCGAGCCTGCCCAGCCCAACCTCGCCAGCTCCGACGATGGCGCTGCCGGCGCCCGAGGGAAAATCTGCCCTGCAGCTGCGCCTGCGCATGGTGCTGACCCCGTTTGCCCGCGCCGGCCGCGGCGCGGCCAAGGCCCGGGGGCGAATCGAAGAGATCTGCTTGGCCCCGTTCCAGGCTGTGCGGCTGAACACCGCCAGCAGCGAGTACCGGTTGACAGCTCCCACCGATCCCGACCGGGATCTGGATGAAATCCTGGCCACGTTGCTCGATGACATGCACCGCATGGCCGATACGCACCAGTGTTTCCTGGAAGCGTCTCTCAATACAGACGATGGCCGGCACTGGGATTGATCCCCTCATAACCTTCGGATCCAATGGCTACCCTTCACGAGACCGCCTACCCGCGACTGAAGCCTGATCCCACCGCCAAGGAACTGGAGGAGATCTACACTCCGACCGCCGCTGAGATTGCATTCGCCAAGCAGCTGACCACCCAGCCGGGACCGCAGCTGGCGGTACTGATTCATCTCAAGCTCTTCCAGCGCCTGGGTTACTTCACGGTGTTGGCCGAAGTGCCCGAGCGGATCCGGAAGCACATCGCCAAGGCCGCCCGACTCGGGCGCGTATTGGACACCGACCAGCTCGAACGCTACGACGCCTCCGGCAGCCAGCGCCGGCATATGCCGCAGCTTCGGAAGTTCATTGGGGTACGTCCCTTGGACAAATCAGGCTTGGCCTGGCTGGACACGGTGGCCACCGGAGCAGCCCAGACCAAGCACACCATCCCGGACATCGTGAACGTCCTGCTCGAAGAGCTGGTGCACCACCGCTACGAACTGCCAGGCTTCCGCACCCTGGAGCTGGCCGCCATTGGCGCGCGTGAGAGGGTCAATCTGGGGTACTACCGCAGCATCAGTCACGCGCTGACGCCCGCAACGCGCACGCTCATTGACGAATTGCTGCGCGCACCGGAAGGCTCCAGATTTACTGGCTGGCACTCACTCAAGCGCGAGCCTGGCCGGCCGACCAACAAGGAAGTTCGTTTTTATCTGCAGCACATCCGCATGCTGCAGCAGCTGGCCGACCAGCTGCCTCCCATCGATGTGCCGGTGCCCAAGCTCAAGCAATTCCGTGCAATGGCTCGGGCCTATGACGCCAGCGAGCTGGCCGAATTGGCTCCGGACAAGCGCTATGCGCTGGCCACCATCTTCATTCGCGCCCAGCATGCCAAGACGCTGGATGATGCAGCCGAGTTGTTCATCAAGCAGGTGCGCGGGCTGGAGAACACGGCCCAGCAGAAGCTGCTGGCCTACCAGCTCGAACATGCCAAGCGGGCCGACTTCCTCATCGGCCAGCTCAAGGAAATCCTGCAGGCCTATCAGCTCGACGGCAGCGATAGTCAGCGCGTGGATGCCATCGACAACAGCCTGGAAGCGGAAGTATCGACCTTGCTGGCCGAATGCGAAGAACATATGGCCTATGCAGGGAAAAACTACCTGCCTTTCATGCTGCAGCCCTACGGCGCGGTCAGGCCGCTGCTGTTCAATGGGCTGGAGCTGATGAATCTACGGGCAACCAGCCACGACGCCGGCATGGAGCCGTTGATCGCGGCCGTGCTGTCACTGCGCAACCAACGGCGTGAGTTGATCGAGGTTGCTTCCCTCGGCCTGGACCCGGAGAAGGATTTTGACTGGATGTCCAAGCTCTGGCGTCAGCACGTGTTTGGCAAGCGGGCCAGCGCGGCAGGCGCCGGCTGGATGCACCGTAAGTACTTCGAGCTGGCCGTGCTGGTGCAGGTCAAAGACGAGCTGAAGTCCGGAGATCTCTTCATTCCCAGCAGCGAACGGTTTGATGACTACCGCGAGCAGCTGGTCGATGAAGCCACCTTGGCCCAGGAGCTGGAAGCCTATGGTCAGGTGTCAGGCCTGCCCACCGACGCCGAGTCGTTCGTGGCAGGGTTACGCGCACAATTGACCTCCCTGGCCGACGAGGTCGACGCGCGTTTCCCGGAGAACGTGCATGCGGACATCCTGGAGGGGCGCCTGGTGCTGCGGAAGGGGCAACGCGCCGAAGTCTCCAGCGCGATTACCACCGTGGATCGCCTCATCGCCGAACGGCTCCCGGAATCCAGCATCGTCGATGTCCTGATCGACGCCAGCCGATGGCTGGATCTGCACCGATTCTTCCGTCCGATCGCCGGCACCGAGAGCCAGGTTGAAGATCTCCCTCGACGGGTGATCACCACGCTGTTTTGCTATGGCTGCAACCTGGGGCCGACGCAGACGGCGCGGTCGATCAAGGGCTTCAGCCGGCGCCAGGTTGCTTGGCTGAACCTGAAATACGTGACCGAGGATGTGCTTGAGAAGGCCATCGTGGAGGTCATCAATACCTACAACAAATTCGACCTGCCGGGCTATTGGGGCAGCGGGAAGAGCGCCTCCGCAGATGGCACCAAATGGAGCGTCTACGAGGACAACCTGTTGTCGGAGTACCACATCCGCTACGGCGGCTACGGCGGCATTGGCTACTACCACGTGTCCGACAAATACGTGGCACTGTTCAGCCACTTCATTCCCTGTGGCGTGCACGAGGGCATCTACATCCTCGACGGCCTGCTGGCCAACACTTCCGACATCCAGCCTGAGATCGTCCATGGCGACACGCAGGCCCAAAGCTACCCGGTCTTCGGTTTGGCCCACATGCTGGGCATCCAGCTGATGCCCAGGATACGAAACATCAAGGATCTGACATTCTTCCGGCCCGAACCTGGCAGAACCTATAAGAACATCCAGGCATTGTTCGGAGACAGCATCGACTGGCAACTGATCGCGACCCATCTCCACGACATGCTGCGGGTCGTGATCTCAATCCGTTTGGGGAAGATCACCGCGTCCTCGATCCTGCGCCGGCTGGGCACCTACAGCCGGAAGAACAAGCTGTACTTCGCCTTCCGGGAACTTGGCAAGGCCGTCCGAACGCTGTTCTTGCTGCGCTACATCGATGACAACGAGATTCGGAAAACGATCCATGCTGCGACCAACAAGAGCGAGGAGTACAACGGCTTCGTAAAATGGGTGTTCTTTGGCAGCCAGGGGATCATTGCTGAGAACGTCCAACACGAGCAGCGCAAGATCATCAAGTACAGCCAGCTGGTCGCCAACATGATCATCCTCCACAACGTAGAAGGCATGAGCCGGACCTTGGCTGAGATGCGGAAGGAGGGGATTGAACTGACGCCCGAGATCCTGGCCGGCCTGTCGCCTTATCGGACCAGCCACATCAATCGCTTCGGCGATTACCACTTGGATCTTGAAAGGGAAGTAGCGCCGCTGAGCTATACCGCCAAAGTCCTTGAGCACGCCCCATAGATGGGGAGATCCGCTACCGGGACAAGGTGATTATCATTGCGTTTCAATCGCTTAGGTGGCTTTTGGCCCTGTACGTAACGATTCCCTGCCGACCCTCATAGCGGGCCATGGCGTGACGCGTGTGCTGGATCGGCTCGCCATCCGCCGCGGCTTGCCGCAGGTGATCCGCACGGACAACGGCAA
>NZ_MDEC01000046.1 GCF_002939785.1 Xanthomonas codiaei | reverse complement strand
CGCGGTCACTCAGACCTGTGGGCTATCGGTCGACCACGCCGGCTCTCGACGCCTAATCTGGCAGATCGCCAAGAGATAAGGGGCTTTTTGCTCGTGCTCCGGTTGCCAGTGCGGATTGCTGCGCTTGGCAGGTCGCGTGGATTGGTCCGAGCGTTGCTTTTCACGATTGCGCTACGCGGACTCACGCTTCCACATCAGCCAGCCAGTTGCGCCTCCAGCAGGCGCTGCGCATCGCCCAGCGAGGGCAGGATGCGATGGCCGAGCGCGCGCACCATGGCATCGGGTTCGAGCAGGTCCGGGATCTGGATCGGCGTCATGCCGGCCGCCAGTGCGGCGCGCACGCCGGTGGGCGAGTCTTCCAGCACCAGGCAGTGCGCAGGGTCCACCGCCAGCGTGCGCGCAGCCAGCAGGTAGATGTCCGGTGCGGGCTTGGGATGCTGCACGTCGCTGGCCGTGCACACTGCCGCGAAGCGCCACAGCAGATCGGCCGCCTCCAGCTTGCGCAATGCCAACGGGCGCTGGGTGGAGGTGGCCACCGCACGTGGCATGCCCTGCGCGGCCAGGTAGTCCAGCAACGCGATGATGCCGGGCCGGTGCGGGATACCGCGTTCGACCACAGCGGCGTAAAGCGCTTGCGCGTGCGCCAGCATGCTGTCGGCAGCCGTGTCGCCGACCCGCTCGCCCAGCAACCGGCGGCAGGCCGCATCGCCGGTACCGACCATGCGTAGCCAGAACGCCGGCTCGATCTGCAGGCCCTGGTCGTCGGCGGCCTGCGCCAGGCAGGCGGTGATGGCGCGCTCGCTGTCGAGCATCAGGCCATCCATGTCGAAGATCACCGCCTGCGGGCGGAACGGCAACGGCGGGATCTGCGTCATGCGGCAGTTCCGCGGCCGAACAGCGCCTCCAGATCGGCCGCCTCCAGCGCGCGCCAGTGCCCGCACGGCAGCGCGTCCAGCGCCAACCCGCCGACGCGGCTGCGATGCAGGGCGACCACGTGATTGCCGGCGGCAGCGAACATGCGACGCACCTGATGGTAGCGGCCTTCGTGCAGGGTCAGCCGCGCCTGGCGTGGACCGGCCACCTCCAGTTCGGCAGGCAACAGCGGCTTGGTCTCGCCTTCCAGCAACAGCGTGCCACTGGAAAACAGCGCCGCCTCGTTGCCGCGCAGGTCCTCGGCCAGCGTGACCTCGTAGACCTTGTCCAGCGCGGACTTGGGCGAAATGATCCGGTGCAGCAGCGCGCCATCGTCGGTCATCAGCAGCATGCCGCTGGTGTCGCGGTCCAGCCGGCCCACCGGCGCCAGCACCGGTGCGCGCAGGCGGAAGCGCGGCGGCAGCAGCTCGTAGATCAGCCGGCCGGTGTCCTTGGTCGAACAGGTGTAGCCGCCGGGTTTATGCAGCAACAGGCTGAAGCCCGGCGGCGGATCGAGCGGTTCGCCATCGATGCGGATGGCGTCGTGCTCCACCTGATCGTCGGCATACAGCACCTCGCCCTGCGCGTCGGTGATGGCGCCCTGGCGGAACAGCTGGGTCACCTGCTTGCGGCTGCCGTAGCCCAGGTTGGCGATGTGCTTGACCAGCTTCATGCGCGCGCTCCACGGCCACGGGTGGCGGCGATCAGCTTGAAGCCGTCGCGCTCGGCGGCCACGCGCACCTGGCCGAAACTCTCGTTGAGGATCTGTTCGTAGGGCAGATGCCGGTTGGCCACCAGCAACAGCTGCCCACCCGCACGCAGCGCCTGCGCGGCCACGGCGATGAAGCGCTGCCCGATGTCGGGGCGATCGGCGCGCGACGGCGTGTGGAAGGGCGGGTTGCTGACGATGAAGTCGTACTGCGCCGCCAGCCCGGCGGTGACGTCGCGCCAGTGGTAGTGCAGCTGCGCCGAATGCGGGGTGTTCTGCAGGTTGCGCCGCGCCAACTCCAGCGCGCGCGCCTCCGCTTCGTACAGATCTAACGCAGTGACCTTGGGGCAACGCGCCAGCACTTCGGCCGACAGGTAACCGAAGCCCGCCCCCAGGTCGGCGCCATGCCCTGCCAGCGTGGGCGGCAGGTGCTCGACCAGCAGTGCCGATGCCGGATCGATGCGATCCCAGGCGAACACACCGGGGCGGCTCAGGAAGCGGCCATCGAGGATCTTGCGCGGCGCATCCAGCGCCGCCCAGCGCGCCTGCAGCGCGGCATCGGTAGCGGCCGGCAGCGGTGCGGTCCAGTAGGTGCGGCAGTGGTACTTGGTCAGGCTGCCGCCCAGACCGCTGAGCTGGCGCAGATCGGCCTCGCCGGAGCGCGCGCCCTCGTTGTTGGACTGGCAGGCCACCACGCGTCCGCCCGGCGCGGTCAATGCCACTGCGCGCGCAAACAGCGCGCGCGCCTCGTCGCGCTGCCGCGGCGGCAATACCAGTACCAGCGCGTAGCGGGTGCTATCGGCCTCGATCTCGCGCTCTTCGCGCACCTGCCAGCCGCTGTGCTCCAGCGCCTGCGCGAACGGGCGAAAGCTCTGTTCGCAGATCAGCGTGTCGGCGGCGGCATGTTCGCGCAGCGCAACACCGTCGCGGGCACGCAGGAACAGCACCGGACCTTGCGGCCATGGCAGCGCGCCTTGGGCGAACGGCAGGAACAGGGCTTGAAGCGGGGCATCGTGCGGGCCAGCCATCGGATCGTCGGGTCGGGAACGGGCCGCCATTGTAAGGGACCGCTGCCGGCCGCCCGCGGCAGCCCTTCCAAGGCGTATACGGACTATTGATGCCCACGCAACATCCGCCCGCCTAGGCTGGAATCACGCCCACACCGGAGATACGCGATGCGAGCCCTGTTCGTAGGTGGAGTCGTCGACAACAGCGAGATGGATCTGGACGACACCCCGCCCCCGCTGCATTACCCCGAAAACACCGGCGCCGGTCGACCTCGCTATCGCCTGCACCAGGTTGGCGAACGCGAAGATGGCAGCGTGGCCTATGCGGTCTACGGTGCGCCGGAGATGGCCGACGACGACATCAGCCGCATCACCGAAGAACGTGGCTATGCGCGCCGGTTCAGCGCGTCACCGGAGGCACCGCGCTGAGCAGATGCGCTGTTGGACGCAAGCCTTGAAGCGTCTGACATCAAGGGTGTCGATGTAACGGCAGCCTAGAAACTCGCCAGCGTGTGTCTGAGCGATCGCCGGCATGCCGACGTCAACGAAGACCGGGCATAGGCCCGGTTTTTCGTGGGCGTCACGCAGGCTCTGTTGGCACGGACGATTCCGTCAGATGCACCATCAGGACGATGGGCGGATACGCCCAATGCACGCCTGTGTTGTTGGAGATCGCGCATGCTGCGTAAGGGGTCAGGTCCAGCAAGGCTCATCCTGCTGAAGGCTTCCAGCCTGCGCGCGCCCCTCATCCGCCCCGCCCCTGCAGCGCACCGTCTCCCCATGAAGGAGGACAGTGTCCTGGTGGGAGAAGGATTCGCTCTATGGAGACTTGCAACTGCCTGCCTGCGCGGCCAACTGTCCACAGGTTCAGCGCGTCTTCGGCGTCACCCGCCAGATCACATTTCCCACATCGTCGGCCACCAGCAAGGCGCCGCTGTTGTCGAAGGTCACGCCCACCGGACGCCCCTGCGCATTGCCTTCGGCATCCAGAAACCCATCCAGCACGGTGATCGGCGTTCCGTTGGGCTTGCCGCCGGCAAACGGCACGAACAGCACCTTGTAGCCGCTGGGCGGGTCGCGATTCCACGAGCCGTGCTGGCCGATGAAGGCGCCCTGGCGGAAGCGCTCCGGCAGCAGCGTACTGCTGGCAAAGCTCAGCCCCAGCGAGGCGGTATGCGGGCCCAGCGCATAGTCCGGCTTGATGGCCTTGGCCACCAGCTCGGCATTCTGCGGCTGGACCCGCTCGTCCACATGTTGCCCGTAATAGCTGTAGGGCCAGCCATAGAAGCCGCCATCGCGTACCGAGGTCAGGTAGTCCGGCACCAGATCGCTGCCGATCTCGTCGCGTTCGTTGACCACCACCCACAACGACTTGCTCTGCGGCTCCCATGCGGTGCCCACCGGGTTGCGCAGGCCGCTGGCGAAGACGCGGCTGCTGCCGGTGGCCGGGTCGATCTCCAGGATGGCGGCGCGATTGAGCTCGGCTTCCATGCCGTTTTCGGCCACGTTGCTGTTGGACCCCACGCCGACATACAGCTTGCTGCCATCGGCGCTGGCCAGCAGCGACTTGGTCCAGTGATGGTTCAAGCCGCCGGGCAGATTGGCCACGAAGGTGGGCTTGGCGGTGATGTGGGTATCGCCAGGCGTGTACGGGAAGCTCACCAGCGCATCGGCATTGGCCACGTAGAACCGGTCGCCCACCAAGGCCATGCCGAACGGCGAATACAGCCCAGTGACGAATTGCGTGCGCACTTCGGCCACGCCGTCGCCATCGGCATCGCGCAACAAGGTGATGCGATTGGCGCTGGGCACCACCGCGCCGGCCTTCTTCATCACCGCGCCCTGTACTTTCTTGCGCAAACCGCCGCCGCTGTCGGCATTTTCAGGCTTGGGCGGCTCGGCGGTTTCGGCCACCAGCACATCGCCATTGGGCAGCACGTACAGCCAGCGTGGGTGGTCCAGGTCGCGCGCGAATGCGCCGACCTGCAGATCGTCGGCGGCCATCGGCTTTGCGTTGTCCGCCCAGCGCTTGACCGGCGCGATCTTGACTGTGGGGATCAAGCGCTTCACTGGCTCGGGCAGCTGCGGGTTCGGTCCGGTTCCCTGTTCGATGGCCAAGGTGGCGGTATCGCCGCAACCGCCCAGCAAAGCGATGACCATCAGCGACAACGGCCAGCGAGCGAACGTGGACACGGGTGCATTCATTGCGGAAAGTTCCTGAACCGTTTCGACAGCCGGTCATCATGCCGAGAACGGATTGGGGAGAAGTAAACGTGTCGTCAAGACGCGTGTGTCAGGCAACCGGGTGCGGATCTGCGCCCGGTGGCAGCGGATGCATGGCCACGATGCGGTCCATCCAGATCCAATGCGGCTCTTGCGAAGCATCCAGTTGATCCAGACGCAGCTGGCCATTGAGGCCTTCATTGTCGCTGTCGTCGAGATAGGTCTGGATGCTGGGGCGCACCGCGACGGTGCCGCTCAGCAGGCTGCCGTCGTCGAGCTCCACCCGCACCCGCTCCTGACCGCCGAGCAGGGACACCCAATGCTCCAGGGTGGCGATCTGCACCTGTTCGGTATACACGTGGGGGGCATACTTGGGCATCGGAGGACTCCATTGGCGCGGTGCCTCACGCTAGGCCAGCGAGCGTGAACGACACAGCAAACCTGGCCGATACCGGAACCACCTGCCACCGCCTCAGCGCAAGGCGTCATGCCGCACGCGCCCGGCCACCCTGAGGCCATGCATTGCCACCGCCACAGGGCCAACGCGTGACGGCAGCGCTATCGCGCCCACCTCATGCCCTGCCATGAGCTTGCTTACTCGGCGGCTTCGCGTGCCGCGCGCACGGCGGTGACCAGCTGCGCCACGCTGTACGGCTTGGCCAGATGTTCCTGGAAACCGGAATCCAGCGCGCGCTTGCGGTCGTCATCGCGCGCCAGGGCGGTGACTGCCACGGCCGGTAGTACACGCGCATCCAGGCCCAGGTTGTCGCGCACGGTGCGGATCAAACCGTAGCCATCCATGCCGGGCATGCCGATATCGGTCAGCATCACGTCGAAACGTGCATGACCACGATGATCGATCAAGGCCAGCGCATCGGTTGCACTGCCGGCAGTCACCACCTCGGCGCCTTGTTCTTCGAGCAGACGGCGCAGGTAATCGAGCATGTCCGGCTGATCTTCCACCGCCAGCAGGCGCAGGCCCATGAGTGCACGCGCTTCGACGATCTGCTCGGACATCAGGCGGCGGCGCAGCTCGCGCCGCGGACGCTTGCCCTGGTCGGGCATG
This sequence comes from Xanthomonas codiaei, assembly GCF_002939785.1. Taxonomy (GTDB): domain Bacteria; phylum Pseudomonadota; class Gammaproteobacteria; order Xanthomonadales; family Xanthomonadaceae; genus Xanthomonas; species Xanthomonas codiaei. The sequence goes on along the minus strand of NZ_MDEC01000046.1, from coordinate 16,272 downwards.
TGCTCGGGCAGGCGCACGGTGAAGGTGGCGCCCTTGCCGCGGCCGCCGCTGGTGGCGCCGACCTGGCCGCCATGCATCTCCACCAGCTGCTGCACGATCGCCAGGCCCAGGCCCAGCCCGCCATGCTGGCGCGTGGTGGTGCCGTCGGCCTGGCGGAAGCGACCGAACAGGTGCGGCAGGAATTCGGCAGCGATGCCATCGCCGGAATCGCGCACGGCCACCAGCAGATGGCCGTCGTCGCGCTCGATGCTGACGTCGATGCGGCCGTGCGCCGGGGTGAACTTGATCGCGTTGGAGAGCAGGTTCCACAGCACCTGCTGCAGGCGCGTGGCATCGCCCAGCACCAGGCACGGCGTGGACGGCGCATGCAGCTGCAGGATCTGGTCCTTGCCTTCGGCGGCCAGTTCCTGGGTATTGAGCGCTTCGCGCACCTGCTCGACCAGATCCAGCGATTCGACTTCCAGCTGCACCTTGCCCAGCAACATGCTGCTCAGATCGAGCATGTCCGAGATCAGCCGCTTCTGCGCGCGTGCGCTGCTGGCGATCACCGACAGGCCCTTGTAGTTGGCATGCCCTTCCTCGACCCGCTGCAGCAACAACTCGCTCCAGCCCAGGATCGTGGTCAGCGGGGTGCGCAACTCGTGCGACAAGGTGGCCAGGAACTCGTCCTTCAGCCGCGCCATGCTCTCGGCTTCGTTGCGCGCGCTGCGCTCGGATTCGAGCAGCTGCTCGCGCGCCAGTTCGATCTCGCGCTGCTCGGTCACGTCCGGGCTGCTGCCGGCCAGGCCGATGAAGCGCCCGTCGGCCGAATAGCGCGGCGTGGCGGTCATCTCGATCCAGCGCCACTGGCCATCGTGGCGACGCGCCCGCACCAGCGCACGCAGCCCGCGCTGCTCTTCCAGCGCGGCAGACAGCTCGAACTGGAAGATCGGCAGGTCGTCCGGATGCAGCAAATCGCTCCACGCCGACACCGTGCCGCTGGAGATATCCAGGCCGAAGAATTCGCCGTAGGCGCTGTTGACGAAGCGCACCACGCCCTGCGCATCGAGCACCCACACCGGCATCGGCAGGCCGTCGGCCAGCGCGCTGAAACGCGCCTCGCTTTCGGCCAGCTCGCGCTCCACCCGCTTGCGCTCGGTGATGTCCATGAACAGCACCGCTACCCGCGCCTGTTCCGGCTGCCCGACCCGAAACGCATCCACCGAATACCAGCGGCGCAGCGCCTTGGCCTGCATTTCGAAATGGATGCGGTTGCCGGTGCGGGCCACCTGCCCGTAGCGGTCGAACCATTCCTGCTCATGCTCAGGCAGCATGTCGCGGATGGACACATTCAGTGCGTTAGACAACCCGGTGTAGCGCTCGAAGGCGCCGTTGGTCGTACGGATGATGTAGTCGACCGCCTGGTCGCCGTCGAACACCAGATCGATGACGCAGAAACCGGCATCGATATTGTGAAAGATCTCGTGGTACATCCCCGAGTCGAGGAAGGGCTCGGCGATGGCGGCCGGCGATGCGGCAGCCAGATCGGGACTGGGGCTGGGAGTGCTCAAATCGGTTACCACGGATACTGCCGGAGCGGATGACGGGCAGATGAAACCATGCCCGATGTCGTCAGCGGGTGCACAGGCAGACGACAGCGATCACGGATCGGTCACCTGCGGCCAGGAACCGCGCTGTGTCCGAAGCATCACCACAAGGTCGCGGCGGCCAGGGCGATGCAGCTCCCCAGCACCACGATGCCGGCGACCACCCCGCGAAACACCCACTCCCCTTCGCGGCGCAGCTGCTCGTCCATCCAGCGCTGGGCCTCCTCGCGCCAGGCGGTGGAACGCGCGTAGTCGGCATCCAGCAACAGCAGGCGAACCCGCGACAAGCCCAGTTCGGCGCATTCGCTACGGCACCGCTGGCTGAAGCCATCCGCGGTGGTGGCGACCTGGGCAGCGAGGGGCAACTCCAGCTCGAGCTCATGCCTGGACATAACGGGGGCGCTCCTGATCAAGCTCGTGTTCCAGCGCCATGCGCGCCAGTTGGGTGTAATTGGCACGCGGTCCCTGCCCGCGGCCGGTGAGCATCCCCTGGTAGTCCAGGTCCTGCCAGACCCGCCCGGTCCATTCGACGCAGTCCTCGGCGATGACCAACATCAGCGAATAGCGATAGTCCAGGCCGGTGGCGGCGGTGTAGGCATAAACTGGCGGAAACTGCACTGCCACATCGACCTGGCGTGCCAGTGCCGCCAGATGGTCGCGCAAGGCGTCCCGCGGGTCGCTGCCTGGGTCCAGCCGCAGCGTGCGCGTGGCCAGATCCAGGTCCACCTCGCTCTGCAGGGCGACAAAGGCGGCGGCTCCGGTCACGGGATTGTGGCCATGCTGCTTTGCCCAGTCGATGAACTGCAGGCGCACGTCCGCCGGCATGTGCGCCGGCGCCGAAGAAGCTGACTTTGTGCGGTAAGAGTGGGTGTCCATGTCGTTGATCTTCCGGGCTATCCCGTGAAGCGCAGGCGCAGGCGCAGTGAACCCGCCGTCACGGCGTCCACCGGCGCGAATTAACCGGGCGGCAACGCTGTGCCGGCCCGGTCGCCACACGCGTTGCGGGCATGCCGACGCGCCCCCACACTGCAGTGACACACGGTACGCGACGTACCTCACGCCTGGAGGCTTTCCATGAAACGTTCCAGTGTTTCCGGCGCCGGCCTGTTGCTGGCAGGGTTGCTTGTCGCCACCGGCGTCCAGGCCCGCGTACGCAACGTCACCGACCCGCAGGCGCCGCGCGCGCTGTCCAGCGATGGCAAGGTGGATGTGCGCTGGACCGACCCGGCCGCGTTTTCCGATCTGCGCTTCAGCGGCAATCGATGGGAAGCACAGCGTGGCGATTGGGTCACCCAGTTGGCCACCCACTTCCAGCAAAGCGCCGCGCGCCAGCTGCCCGAAGGCCAGCATCTGAGCGTGACCATCACCGATATCCGCCGCGCCGGCCAGTACGAGCCCTGGCATGGCCCGCGCCTGCAGGACGTGCGCGTGGTCAAGGACATCTACCCACCGCGCCTGAGTTTCACCTATACGCTCACCGCGGCCGATGGCCGGGTGATCGACCAGGGCGAACGCAGGCTGGTGGACGCGGCGTTCCTGATGAACGGCCCACGCCTGACCGATACCGACCCGTTGCGCTATGAAAAGGCGATGATCGACGACTGGGTGCGCAAGCAGTTCCGTGGCGACCGCAGTACCGCGGGGTTGTAGGCGGCGCTAAGCCCCTCTCCCAGCGGGGCGAGAAGGCACAGCTTGCGCGCCACTGGCGTGCGTGCCTTTGAGCGCCCGCGCCGCAAGCGCGGGCCGGGGGCGCAGAGCGGGGGTTGGGGTGAAGGTACGGGGCGAAGCCCTCGCTACGTCCAACCGCATGAGGCCACGCACGCACCCTCATCCGGCGCTGCGCGCCACCTTCTCCCCCACGAAGGAGGACAATGTCCCGCTGGAAGAAGGACAACGCCCCTCTCCTGCGGGAGAGGGGTTGGGGTGAGGGTACGGGGCGAAGCCCTCGCAACGTTCAACCGGATGACGCTACGCACGCACCCTCATCCGGCGCTGCGCGCCACCTTCTCCCCCATGAAGGAGGACAATGTCCCGCTGGGAGAAGGACAACGCCCCTCTCCTGCGGGAGAGGAGTTGGGGTGAGGGTACGGGGCGAAGCCATCGCTACGTTTAACCGGATGACGCTACGCACGCACCCTCATCCGGCGCTGCGCGCCACCTTCTCCCCCATGTAAGGAGGACACTGTCCCGCTGGGAGAAGGACAACGCCCCTCTCCTGCGGGAGAGGGGTTGGGGTGAGGGTACGAGGCGAAGCCCTCGCAACGTTCAACCGGATGACGCTGCGCACGCACCCTCATCCGGCGCCGCTCCGTCCACATAGACGCGCGGCACCCGCTTCAGGCCACACAGCAGCTGATACGCGCTGACGTTGCAGTGCGCGGCCAGGGTGCCAGGCCGTGGGGCGTCGCCCCACAGTTGCACCGGCGTGCCGATATCCGCTTGCGGATGATCGGTCAGATCCACCGTGAGCATGTCCATGGAAACCCGCCCGATCAGCGGGCAGACCTGGCCGTCCACCAGCACCGGCGTGCCATTGGGCGCGAACTGCGGATAGCCGTCGGCGTAGCCCATCGCCACCACGCCCACGCGGGTTGGCCGCTGCGCCACGAAGCGGGCCCCGTAGCCCACCGGTTCGCCGGCCGGCAGGTCGCGCACCGAGATGATCCGCGAGCGCAGCGTCATCACCGGGCGCAGCTGCGCCGTCAGCTCGGTGTCGTGCGGGAACGGGTTGGCGCCGTACAGCATCAGTCCCGGGCGCGACCAGTCGTTGCGCAGTGCCGGCCAGCCGAGCAGGCCGGGCGAATTGCGGATGCTGGTTTCCGCGCGCATGCCGCCGGCGGTGAGTGCGAAGGCCACCGCCTGTTCGTCGGTGCGGCTGCACTCCAGTTCGTCGGCGCGCGCCAGGTGGGTCATCAACACCACCGAGGCGATCTGCGGCAGTCCGTGCAGGCGCAGCCAGGCGGCGCGGAAATCCTCCGGCGACAGGCCGAGCCGGTGCATGCCGCTGTCCAGCTTCAGCCAGATGCGCAGCGGCCGCGGGCTCTGGAAGTCGGCCAGCGCGCGCACCTGCTGCGGGGTGGACACCACCGTCCAAAGATCGTGCTCGGCGATCAGGGCCAGCTCGTCCTGCTCGAAGAAACCTTCCAGCAGCAGGATCGGCGCAGCGATGCCGGCCTGGCGCAGTTCCAGTGCTTCTTCGATGCAGGCCACCGCAAAGCCGTCGGCTTCCGGCTCCAGCGCCTGCGCGCAGCGCACCGCACCGTGGCCATAGGCATCGGCCTTGACCACCGCCAGCGCCTTGCTGCCACCCAGCCGTTTGGCCAGTCGATAGTTGTGACGCAACGCGTCCAGGTCGATCAACGCTTGCGCAGGACGCACTACGCGGCCTCCCGCTGCGGGCGCGCGCTGCGCGGGGACAGGTAGCGGAACACGTCCAGCCCCTCGGTATCGATCTCCGGCGTGCGGCCCTGCATCAGGTCGGCCAGGTAACGTCCGGAGCCGCAGGCCATGGTCCAGCCCAGCGTGCCGTGGCCGGTATTGAGGAACAGGTTGGCGAACGGGGTGGCCCCCACCACCGGGGTGCCGTCCGGCGTGGCCGGGCGCAGACCGGTCCAGAATTCGGCATTGGCCAGGTCGCCGCCGCCGGGATACAGGTCGTTGACCACCATTTCCAGGGTGGCGCGCCGGCGCGGATTCAGCGACAGGTCGAACCCGGCCACCTCGGCCATGCCGCCCACGCGGATGCGGTCGTCGAAGCGGGTCAGCGCGATCTTGTAGCTCTCGTCCAGCACCGTGGAGGTCGGTGCGCGCTGCGCATCGCGGATCGGAATCGTCAGCGAATAGCCCTTCAGCGGGTAGACCGGCAGGTGCAGGCCGAGCGAGAGCAGCATGTCGGCCGAATAGCTGCCCAGCGCCAGCACGTAGCGGTCGGCGGTCTCGATGCGGCCATCGATCTGCACGCCGGTGATCTCACCCCCAGCATGCTGCAGCCGCTCGATCTGCTGTCCATAGCGGAACTGCACCCCGGCCTGCGCGGCCAGCCCCGCCAGGCGCTGGGTGAACAGCCGGCAGTCGCCGGTCTGGTCCTCGGGCAGGCGCAGCGCGCCGGCCATCTGCGCACCGCCACCGGCCAGGCCGGGTTCGTACTGGGCGATCTGCGCCGGGCTCAGCAGCTCGTACGGCACCCCGTATTGCGCCAGCACCTCGATGTCCTGCGCAGCGGCGTCCAGCTGCTGCTGGGTGCGGAACAGCTGGGTGGTGCCAAGCTGGCGGCCTTCGAATTCGATGCCGGTTTCGGCACGCAATGCATTGAGGCAGTCGCGGCTGTAGTCGGACATGCGCACCATGCGCGCCTTGTTCACCGCATACCGTTCGGCGGTGCAGTTGCGCAGCATCTGGCTCAGCCACGCCAGCTGGCGCAGGTCGCGGGTGGGGCGGATCGACAGCGGCGCGTGCTGTTCGAACAGCCACTTCACCGCCTTGCCGGGCACGCCGGGCGCGGCCCACGGCGAGGTGTAGCCAAACGACAGCTGGCCGGCGTTGGCGTAGCTGGTCTCCAGCGCCGCTGCCGGTTGGCGGTCGATGACGGTGACCTCGCAGCCGGCCTGGGCCAGATACCAGGCGCTGGTGGTGCCGATGACGCCACTACCGAGAATGAGCACCCGCATGTCGCTCTCCTGAAAGGGTATTCCCCCACAACCAGACGCAGTGGGAGACAGTTAGCCGCAGTATATTGCGATCCAGGCAGTGCGATTTCTGGAATCGGGCCGCCGTTGCAGTGAAACTTCCTGCCAAACCTTGTGGAGACCAAGCCCATGACCACCCGCGCGCGCGAACTGGACAAGATCGACCGCAAGATCCTGCGCATCCTGCAGCAGGAGGGGCGCATTTCCTTCACCGAACTCGGCGAACGCGTCGGTCTTTCGACCACGCCGTGCACCGAGCGCGTACGCCGCCTGGAGCGCGATGGCGCCATCACCGGCTACTACGCGCGACTGGACCCGCACTATCTCAAGGCCAGCCTGCTGGTGTTCGTGGAGATCAGCCTGGCCTACAAGTCCGGCGACATCTTCGAGGAATTCCGCCGCGCCGCGCTGAAGCTGCCCAACGTGCTCGAGTGCCACCTGGTTTCCGGCGATTTCGACTACCTGCTCAAGGCGCGCATCAGCGAGATGGCCTCCTACCGCAAGCTGCTCGGCAGCACCCTGCTGACCTTGCCGCATGTGCGCGAATCCAAGAGTTACATCGTGATGGAAGAGGTCAAGGAGACGTTGGCGTTGCCGATCGAGGGCTGAGATTCGGGATTCGGGATTCGGGATTCGGGATTCGGGATTCGGGATTCGGGATTGGGGATTGGGGATTGGGGATTGGGGATTGGCGGATGGTGCGTTGCGGGTCGCAGCGGTTGCGATGCTTGCCGGCAGGGGCTGGGGCAAGGGGATGGCTGGAACCGGCTGCGTTTGGCGACACCTGATCGTTGTCGGGAGACCGGTGGCCACCATTGCGCCGCGCGGGCAAGTTCGTCGATTGAATGCCACTGGGCGCTGCACCGAGGCGCCGCAGCGTGGCGGACGGTTGCGTGTGGCTGGCAGCGCGGGTTCAGCGCACCACGCGCATGCCATCGCCGGCCGGCACTGCGTCGTAGTAGCGCCCGGTCTTGGTATCCAGCACCCGGTTGGGACCGGCTGGCTGCATGCCCTGCAGCAGCCGGCCATTGCGGTCATAGACCATCGGCGTGGCCGTGGGCACCTGGCTGCCGGCCGGGGCAAGCGGCGTTGCCGCCGGGCCACGTGCGGGAATGCTGGGTGCGGCCGGGCGCTGGCTCAGCTGGGAAGGCACCGGGCTCAAGGCATTGGACGGCTGCAGCGCACGGGGGGGCGCCACCTTGGGTTGCGACGGTGCCGGGGTGGCGATGGGCTGCAAGGTATTGGACGAGCGCGTGCTGGTGGCCGACTGCGCCGGCGCCGCGCCAGCCAAGCCGAGCAGGCCGCACAGCAACACGCCGCGTATCGAGGAATGGATCGCCATGACAGGCACCGTGAGTGATCGTGTGTGGTTGATGGATGGGGGCGCATCCAGGCGGCGGCAATGCAGGCGACCCACCGCAGGATGAACGCTTTCGTTAGGCATGGTGGTTTCGCCCCGTGCCTTCACCCCAACCCCGCTCCGCGCCCGGCCCGCGCTTGCGGCGCGGGCGCTGCAAGGCACGCGCGCCAGTGGCGCGCAAGCTGTGCCTTCTCGCCCCGCGAGGAAAGGGGCTCTGTTGCGTGCTGCGATGGACGTGGCTGCAGTCCGGTTGCCGTCGTTGCACGAATGAACCGGTCCCTCCTTCTTCCCCTGGGATATTGCCCCCTTCATGGGGGAGAAGGTGGCGCGCAGCGCCGGATGAGGGTACGTGCGAAGTCTCGGACTCTCCGGTCGCAGGCATGAGGTCCTGAACACGTCGAAGCGGTTGAACCACCCACCCCGCGCCCACATCACAGGGGAAGACGCCGGCACGCCGCCAGCGCGCGTATGCGAGAGCCCTATGAGCCAGTTCGACCTCACCCCGCCCTCCCCCGCCCAGCGCGAGGCCCTGATTGCCGGGCTCAGCGCCGAGGAACGACGCGTGCTGCTGCAGCATGGCACCGAGGCGCCGTTCTGCGGGGTGTTCCTGGACAACAAGCTGGAGGGCGTCTACACCTGCCGCCTGTGCGGGTTGCCGCTGTTCCGCTCCAGCGCCAAGTTCGACTCCGGCACCGGCTGGCCGAGCTTCTTCGCGCCCTACGCTGCCGCGCACGTGCGCGAGATCCGCGATACCAGCTACGGCATGATCCGCACCGAGATCGTCTGCGCGCGCTGCGACAGCCATCTGGGCCATGTGTTCCCGGATGGCCCGCCACCGACCGGCGAGCGCCATTGCCTCAACTCGGTGTCGCTAGGTTTCACCGAACACGGCCAGCCGCTGCCCAACCCGCTGCAGCGCGACGGTGTCGAGGCGCAACCGGCCTGACATCGGCGCGGCTGCCCGGCCTGGGACGGCGCGGAGCCGGGCGCGAAGGCGTCCAGGCGCAGTTGCGCGGGCTGGCCCGGGTGGCGCAGCGCCGGCAGGATGGTCGCTGGCGCAGGCAGTATCAGGCCGGCACGCCGGCCCGTCGGATGCCATGTTCCGTTCTGATCGCCGCCACCCCGGCGGCGGTCACATCCAGGCAGGAGTATGCAGATGCACACGTCCTCCCCCCTGATGCTCGCCGGCCTGCTGGCCGCTGCCCTCGCCGGTTGCAGCGCAGGCGACCCGCCGCCCGCGGCGCGGACGCCCGGCCCCGCGGACGCGCCGCCCGCCGCCTCCGACAGCGGCTCCACCCGCCTGCCTCCGGCCGGCACCGACGCCAGCGTGACCGGCCCGCTGCCGCGCTCCGGCCAGACGCCGGCACCGGCCGCGTCCGCAGGCCCGTCCCTTCCCGCCCAGGCGGTGGCCTGGCGCTGCGACCAGCGCACGGTCACCACCCGTTTCGATCCGGCCACCGATGCCATCCAGCTGACCCTGGAAGACCGCACGCTGATACTGCTCAGTGCCCAGGCGGCCTCCGGCGCGCGGTTTGCCGATGCCCAGGGCAACCAGTTCTGGGAACATGCCGGCGAAGCGACGCTGTCGCTGGCCGGCGGCGAGGCGGTCAAGTGCGTGCATGAGGCCGCCACGACAATCGGCTGAGTGTTCAGCTACAGCGCACATCTTCACGCCGTGCGCTTCAAGAATCGGCCGCGCAAGCCGAAACCACTAGCAACCCAAGTTTGCTCCCGGCTGCGCCATGCTCATCATCGTTGGCTTCATTGTCGTCATCGTCAGCGTCCTCGGCGGCTACGTGCTGTCGCATGGAAAGCTGGGCGCGTTGTGGCAGCCCTACGAGCTGATGATCATTGGTGGCGCGGCGCTGGGCGCGTTCCTGGTCAGCACGCCGGGCAAGATCGTCAAGGAAACGCTCAGCGGCATCATGGGCGTGTTCAAGGGCCCGCAATACAAGTCCGAGGACTACAAGGACACCCTGAGCCTGATCTACGAGCTGTTGAACAAGGCCCGCCGCGACGGCTTCATGGCACTGGAAGACCATGTCGAAAAGCCGCAGGACAGCACCATCTTCGGCAACTATCCCAAGGTCGTGGCCGACCATCACCTGCTGGACTTCATCACCGACTGCCTGCGCCTGATGATCGGCAGCAACATCGAGCCGCACGAGCTGGAACCGCTGCTCGAACTGGAACTGGAAAAACACCACCACGAAGCCCTGGCGCCGTCGCATGCGCTGAGCAAGGTGTCCGACGGCCTGCCCGGCTTCGGCATCGTGGCTGCGGTGCTCGGCATCGTGATCACCATGGGCTCGATCGGCGGCCCGATCGAGGAGATCGGCCACCACGTCGGCGCCGCGCTGGTCGGCACCTTCCTCGGCATCCTGCTGGCGTATGGCTTCGTGTCGCCGTTGTCGGCGGCGATGGAAGCGCGTGCCGAGCAGGACGGGCGCATCTACGAGGCGGTCAAGACCGCGCTGCTGGCCTGCCTGCGCGGCTACAACCCGAAGATCGCGCTGGAATTCGCCCGCAAGACCCTGCCCTCCAATGTGCGTCCGAGCTTCGGCGATTTCGAAACGCACCTGAAGACGATCAAGTAGGACCGCGGTCATGGCCGAGGGCAAATCCACCGTCATCATCCGACGGGTCAAGAAGGTGCAGGGCGGCGGCCATCACGGCGGCGCCTGGAAGGTGGCCTTTGCCGACTTCGTGACCGCGATGATGGCCTTCTTCCTGGTGCTGTGGCTGATGGCGGCCACCACTAAGGAACAGCGTGCGGCGATCTCCGAATACTTCCGCAACCCCAGCCCCTTGTCCGGGAAATCGCCGGCGCCCTCGCCCGGCATGAACGGGCCCGGCGGCGCCAGCACCTCGATGATCAAACTCGGCGGCACCGCCGACATGGTCAAGGGGCAGAAGGACGAGATGGGCCGCAAGCGCGACAACGCGGCCGACACCGATGTGGACAGCCGCGCCAAGGACAAAAAGCGCCTGGAAGCGCTGATGCAGGACCTGAAGGAAGCCATCGACAAGAGCCAGGCGCTGGAGCCGTTCAAGGACCAGTTGCTGCTGGATCTCACCCCCGATGGCCTGCGCATCCAGATCGTGGACAAGCAGAACCGCCCGATGTTCGATATCGGCCGCGATCAGCTCAAGCCGTACACGGTGGACATCCTGCGCGAGCTGGCCAGCTTCATCAACCAGGTGCCCAACCACATCAGCATCACCGGCCATACCGATACCACCGCCTACAGCAGCGATGCCGGCTACACCAACTGGGAACTCAGCGCCGACCGCGCCAATTCCGCACGGCGCGCGCTGGTGGGCGGCGGCATGTCCGATGCCAAGGTCACCCGCGTGGTGGGCCTGTCCTCGTCGGTCCTGTTCGACAAGAGCAACCCGCAGAATCCGGTGAACCGCCGCATCAGCATCGTGGTGATGACCCAGGATGCCGAGCAGGCCGCGCTGGCCGGCGCCGGCCAGGGCGTGGCGCTGGGCAAGCCGATTCCGGATGCGGACACCCATGTGCCCGACCTCAGCGGCGCGGCGGCCACCGGCACCGCAACCGTGGGCAAGCCCGCAGACGACGCCGTGCCGACCGCAACCGCCCCGGCACCGGCGGCGACGGCCGCCGCCACGCCGCGTCCTGCCGCCCCGCGGGTGTCCACCAGCGCCCAGGTGGCCTCGGCCGCCGCGCTTGCCAGGGCCGCCGAAGCGGCCGTGGCCGCGCCGCGGGTGGCGGTGGAAGGCTCACCGTCGGCACAGTAAGCCTTCGGCGCGGCGGCTGGTGCAGCCACTGAGGCGCCTGCCTTGCCCGTCGGCCGTGGCTGGCGGCAGATGCCAGCCGGGCGTACTCGGTTGGTGACCACATCGGATCCAGACCGAACCGGTGCCGCGGTCGCGATGATCGGCCGCGCCGGTGCTGCCTCGATCCGGGCGCTGCTGCGCGCGCACGCACCCCCTCATCGCATCGTGCGGCGCACGCTCTAGAATGGCCGGCCATTCCCAGCGTCGAGAACACCGTGTCCCGCAATTCCAAGGCCAAGCGCGACAAGCGCAAGAAGCAGCAGCCCAAGCGCCCCTTCGTCCGTCTGGGCCAGGCGCCCCAGGTCGTCAACCATGCCGTGCTGCAGGACGCCGAAGGGCGCGTCGTGGCCGCCATCGGCCTGCAGGGCGGCAGCGAGTGGATGCTGTCGATCGGCGGCCAGACCATGGGCAGCGCCGACAACCCGGTGCCGATGCTGGCCATGCTCAAGCACCTGGCCAACCTGCAGGAAGCCGAAGGCAAGACCATCTCGCTGGACTATTCGACCCAGCTGCAGCAGATGATCGACGACCTGGCCGCCGACGAAGGCCAGACCGCCGAGGAATACCTGACCAAGCTGGTGTCCGAGTTCCAGAACGCCGAGGCCGATGAGGACGGCGACGAAGACGCCGAAGGCGAGGCAGGCGACGACGGCAGCGAGGCCGTGGCCGACACCACCGCTGGCGAGGACGCAGGCAGCGACGCCGAAGACGCCGGCGACAACGCCGCCGAGGAAGCCACGGACGAGGCCAGCGACGACAGCGCCGGCAAGAAGCCCAAGACCTCCAAGAAGAAGGCCTGACCCGGCCGATGGCCGTCTACGTCGACGATGCGGTGCACCTGTGGCGCGACCAGCGCTGGGCGCACCTGCTCGGCGACACCCTGGACGAGCTGCATGCCATGGCGGCGCGGTTGGGCATCCCCCGCCGCGCCTTCCAGAACAAGCTCAGCGGCGCGCACTACGACGTACCCGCCCCGCTGCGCGCCAAGGCGATCGCCCTGGGCGCCATCGCCATTTCCCGCCACACCGACCGCGCACGGCTCAAGGCGTTGATTGCCAACGCGCGGGCGCAGGCGCGGGGTGAGGTGCCTTGACTACCGGGATTGGGAAATCGGGATTCGGGATTCGCTGAAGCCGGCGTTCGCGCGGCTGGCGGCATGCCTGCGCGATGGGCGTAGCGTCCAGGCGCAATCTTTGGCAAGCGATCGGATGGAAACCTTTTGGTAGATCGTTGGCCATGGCACGACTGCCATGGCAGGCTACGGCACAGCAATGACGTGCGCCCCATGATCGTGACCACTGCAGATTCCACCAACGCGCTGGGGTGTTACTGCAATGGCACCGTCGAGCAGTTACGTCTATCTACTTGCAACCAGAGCGGGGCGCACGCAATACCGACTGCAGCAAACGTCGGGATCCGCCCTTGCGAATCCCCACTCCCCACTCCCGTCGCTCAGAACGCCTCGTTCCCCAGCCGCACCTCGACCCCGAGCAACGAGGTCAGTGCCAGCATGGCGTCGTCGTCGCGGCTGAGCGCGATCCAGCCAGCGTAGGCATCGCCGCCGGTGTTCCAGTTCCACAGCGAATAGCCGTGCTCGCGCAGGCGATCGAAGGCTACCGCCATCAGGTCGGGCACGTCGAGATTGCTGGCGAAGTCTTCGTCGTCCAGGTCGCCGCCCCAGTCGATACGCAGGTTCCAGCGCGCGCTGAGCTCGTCGATGGCGGCAATGAACGAGTCGGTGTCCTTCCAGTCGACATAGAAGCCCGAGCGCCAGTCGATGACGTCCTTCAGCGTCCACAGCCAGGCGTCGTCGCCGTCGTCGTCTGCCTCGGCCTGCGCTTCGCGCCAGGCATCGAACTGACCCAAGGCGGTGTCTTCGTCGCCGGGGTTGATCAGCACCAGCAGGTTCCAGACCCGCGCCGGATGGTCGTCGACATCGTCCTGGTCGGATTCGGGCGACAGGCCTTCGTCGTCTTCGTAATCGGCACTGTTGTCGGGCATCACTGTCTCGCTCGGGAATTGCAGATGCGCAGTGTGAGGCCTGACGGGCCGCAAGCAAACCGGCCGCCGCGTACATCTGCGATGGCGGGGCTGGCCTTCCCGGCGCAGGCCCGTATCCTGTGCGGCCGAAGACCGCCATCCCGGCCGGTCATGATGCCTTCCCCATGAGCGATACCCCTCCCGATCACCTGGCCATCGACGCCCGCAGCCCGTTCCACGATGCCGATGCCCTCAACCGCGGCGTCGGCGTGCGCTTCAACGGTGTCGAACGCGACAACGTGGAGGAGTACTCGGTCAGCGAAGGCTGGATCAAGGTGCAGGTGGGCAAGGCCCGCGACCGCCGCGGCAACCCGATGACGATGAAGGTCAAGGGCGAGGTGGTGGCCTACTTCCTGGACACCAAGCACGACGCTAAGCCTGCTGCCGAGTAAGAGCGGCTGACCCAACGACTTCCTGCTGTCCCATTGCAGAGCTGCTGAGCGGCGAGTTTGCTGCAGGGTGCTTTGCCCGCCCACCATCGCGGGACACGCTGCGAGCACGTCCTTGCAAGCTCTTACGCGGCATCCATGCCGCGTAAGGTCCCGCGACGGTAGGCGGGCAAGCACCTGTCGAGAGTGTCGGTCCGCAGGGCTTAAGCAAAGCAACCGACCACTTTTCTAGCGCGGTGCCCTCGCCGCTTGCGGGACCGTGTGGCGGCATGGATGCCGCCACCGAGCCTACAGGGACGTACTTGCGGCGTGTCCCGCGAGCGGTGAGGTCACCGCGCTCTCGACCCGCTCAACGTTCAACCTGGACCTCTGGCCGCATCCACCAAACTGCGGCCGACAAAAACCACTGCCTTCACCACTCAAGCCTTGAGCCGATAGCCACTGCGGAAGATCGTCGCCACCACGCCCAGGCACACCAGCAGGAACAGGAACGTCATGCCGGTACTCACCGCGATATGCACATCGGCCTTGCCGTAGAAACTCCAGCGGAACCCGCTGATCAGGTACACCACCGGATTGAACAGGGTGACCTTCTGCCACAGCGGCGGCAGCATGTTGATCGAATAGAAGCTGCCGCCCAGGAAGGTCAGCGGCGTCACCACCATCAGCGGAATCACCTGCAGCTTCTCGAAGCCATCGGCCCAGATGCCGATGATGAAACCGAACAGGCTGAAGGTCAGCGCGGTGAGCACCAGAAAGCCCAGCATCCACACCGGGTGGGCGATCTCGTAGGGCACGAACAGCCGCGCGGTGAGCAGGATCAACAACCCCAGCATCACCGACTTGGTCGCCGCCGCACCCACGTAGCCGATCACGATCTCCCACCATGCCACCGGCGCGGACAGCACCTCGTAGATCGTGCCGGCCCAGCGCGGCATGTAGATGCCGAACGAGGCGTTGGAGATGCTTTCGTTGAGCAGCGACAGCATCACCAGGCCGGGGATGATGTAGGCACCGTAGCTGATGCCGTCGATATCGCCCATGCGCGAGCCGATCGCCGCACCGAACACCACGAAGTACAACGAGGTCGACAGCACCGGCGAGGCGATCGACTGGGTGAGCGTGCGGAACGCGCGCGCCATTTCGAAACGGTAGATCGCGGCGATCGCATGCAGGTTCATGCGCGCACCTGCGCATTGCGTGCGCCATGCACGAGATTGACGAAGATCTCTTCCAGCGAACTCTCGCTGGAATGCAGGTCCTTGAAATCGATTCCGTGCTCGTTGAGCCGTCGCAGCAACGCGCCGATGCCGGTCTGCTCGGCCTGCGTATCGAAGGTGTAGATCAGGCTGTTGCCATCGGCCGCCAGTTCCAGCGGCAGGTCCGCCAGCGTGGCGGGCACTGCCTGCAGCGGCGATTGCAGGCTCAAGGTCAGCTGTTTCTTGCCGAGCTTGCGCATCAGGGTGTGCTTGTCTTCCACCAGCACCAGCTCGCCGCGATTGATCACCCCGACGCGGTCGGCCATGTCTTCGGCCTCTTCGATGTAATGGGTGGTCAGGATGATGGTGGTGCCCTGCTCGCGCAGGCGGCGCACCATCTGCCACATGTCGTGGCGCAGTTCCACGTCCACCCCGGCGGTGGGCTCATCCAGGAACAGGATGCGCGGCTCGTGCGCCAGCGCCTTGGCGATCAGCACGCGCCGCTTCATGCCGCCGGAGAGCGTGGAGATCTTGCTGTTGCGTTTTTCCCACAGCGACAGCTCGCGCAGGATGGTTTCCAGGTACTGCGGGTTGGCCGGCTTGCCGAACAGCCCGCGGCTGAAACGTACCGTGGCCCACACCGTTTCGAACGCATCGGTGGCCAGCTCCTGCGGCACCAGCCCGATGCTGGCACGCGCGGCGCGGTAGTCGCGCACGATGTCGTGGCCGTCGGCCAGCACGGTACCGGTGCTGGGGTTGATCAGCCCGCAGACGATGCTGATCAAGGTGGTCTTGCCGGCACCGTTGGGGCCGAGTAGCGCGAAGATCTCCCCGCGCTGGATCTGCAGATCCACCTGCTTGAGCGCCTGGAAACCTCCGGCGTAGGTCTTGCTCACTCCCTGGATGGACACGATGGGCGTCATGGGCTGTGCACGGCAACGATGAGCGCCACAGGGTAGGCCGCGTGCCGTGACGATGGGAGGGGGTCTGGTGGGATGGTGTCTCCCGCGCCGGGATTTGCCTGTTGCCTGGTGCTTTGTGTCTGGTGGACAACAAGACCCACAGGCTGCGCGTCGCGCCCGCTCGAGGGCTAAGATGCTCAAATCCTGGTGGCGCACGCTGTCGTAGATACCGTCTTGCCCCTCACCTGGCAAGGGCTTTCTGTGGGTCAAATGCGGTGCCCGATTTGAGGACGCCATAGACCAGATG
>NZ_MDEC01000045.1 GCF_002939785.1 Xanthomonas codiaei | reverse complement strand
CAGCGTGTTCGGCGACAGTGGCTATACCGGGGCGGACAAACGCCAAGAACTGCGGGACTGCCAAGCAGTATTCTTCATCGCCGCCAAGCCCTCGACGATGCAAGGCATCGGCAACACACGCGAGCGTGCTCGGGAACAGCGTTGGGAACACTTCAAGGCCAGCGTGCGCGCGAAGGTGGAGCATCCATTCCGGGTGATCAAGCGCCAGTTTGGCTACACCAAGGTCCGCTATCGCGGTCTGGCCAAGAACACGGCACAGGTGCTGACCTTGTTTGCGCTGTCAAACCTGTGGATGACGCGCAAGCAGTTACTACCTGTGATGGGGAGCGCGTGCCTGTAACCCGGGCGATTCCCAAGGAAAACGCCATAAATGGCGAGAACCCGAGGCTCCAAACGCGACTCTCCGGAGCGATGCCACATTCCGCCCTGTCAGGCATCGTTGTTCAGACCTTCCCTAGGAATGCCTGGCTGGCTGAGTAAAGTGCTCTGTCTGTCGGCAGGTGAATTCCAGCACCTACCCGCGGAAACTTAACCCTCCGATTCGTACGCTACGCTGCGATATTCCCGCACGCGGGCATCGGAGGCCTTCCATCTTTCCGAACCTATCGCTTTCTATCACGGAACATAAAAGCAATAGGAGGCATAGCATGACAGTAGTATCGTCTAGCGTCGCACTACGGCGCACCATCCGACGCCAACAGTTGCGCGAGATGGTTCCGCTGGCCGACAGCACAATTTATGAAATGGAGCAGCGCGGCGAATTCCCTCGACGCTTTGCTCTGTCGCCCAGGTGTATCGTGTGGGACCTGGCGGAAGTCGAGGCGTGGCTGTTAGCTCGCCGAGCCGCGCCAATCCGTCGGGCTCAGCATCCCGATGTCACTAAGCGGAAAACGCGGCCCGTCAAAGGGCCGGATCGAGTTGCATCAGAGGCATAGCTGGCGGCAAAAGTACGGGCGTGTGCTTACGCCCCTCCACCCAAGCGTCCACAATATCCGACCATTCCTACATCATATGACGGCGCTGGACCTCGTACTCGGCCTTGTTGTAGACGCCGCGCGACGACCGACCATCCTCGTGCGCTAAGCACTTTTCGATCCAGTCGCTGTTGAAGCCCAGCTCGTTGAGCAACGTCGAACCCGTGCGGCGCAGGTCATGAACGGTAAACGGCTCCAGCGGCAGCCCGTCCTTCTGAGCTTGCTCAACAACCGCATAGGTCACACGATTGAACGTGGCGCGCGACATCGGAGCATCAGCGTCGTACCTGGACGGCAGCAGATATCGCGAATTGCCCGCACAGGTCTTAAGCGCAATCATGATGTCGAGGGTCTGGCGCGAGAGATAGACGTTGTGCGCCTTCGATCGTTTCATACGCTCCTTTGGAATCGTCCAGACGGCGTTCTCGAAATCCACCTCATCCCAGACCGCGTCCTGCAGTTCGCTCTTTCGCACCATCGTCAGCAGATACAGTTTCATCCCTAGCCGGATCGTCGGCAGAGTCGCGACCTTCTCCAGTTCCTTGAGCATGATCCGGATCTCGCTTGGAGACAGGGAGCGATCCTTCGGCGCGAAGGTCGCGATCGATGCCGGTCCGACGTCGTCGGCCGGGTTTGCGACCTTCTCGCCGTGCAGGATGGCGAAGCCATAAATCTGCTTGAGGATATCGCGCACATGGATCGCAGTCGCCGGGGCGCCACGATCGACGATCTTGCCGCAATGCGCGCGCAAATCATCCGGGGTGATCTCGGTGAGGAGACGATTGCGCCAGACCGGAAGCAACTCCCTTTCGAAGATCGAGCGTCTCATAGCCCGGGTGCTGTCGGCCATCGGCGCGCTGATAAGCCACTTCTCTCCGAATTCCCCGAAGCTCTCGGCTTCCTTCAGCCGCCGCTTCTCACGCTGCTTCTCGATCGCGGGTGAGCGGCCCTCACTGACGGCCCTTCTTGCATCGATACAGAGTTCACGAGCGCGAGCCAGCGAGATGCCGTCTCGTCCATACTTCCCCAAGTAGACGGTCTCGCGACGTCCGTTCAGCCGATAATCCAGACGAAACGATATCGCGCCGGACGGCATGACGCGCACATACATGCCGTCCCTATCCGCAACTTTGTACATTTTGCTCTGAGGCTTCAGAGCCTTGATCGCCGCATCCGTCAGCATTTCCACGCCACCTCCAAAAGTACCGTCATGCGGTTTTGGGTGAGCCTTGGCGGAAAATTTTCTGATTTTTCAGCTTCTTATCGCAAATAAAGTACCGTCAAGAGCCTGTTGTCTCCTGACGGTACTTCTGTTTTCGTAGCTGTTCAATATGGGCAAGGCCCGTCACGCGGGCCGTCAAGGCCCATCTCTGCGCACCGATAGTACGCGATAGGTGATGACGAAGTTTTTCTTATTTCTCAGTGCGTTATAGCGTATTCTGGCGTATTCCAGGATACCCTCGGATGGGCAAAAAATCATTCCCACTCGATCGTCGCCGGCGGCTTGCCGGAGATGTCGTAGACCACGCGCGAGACGCCGCGCAGTTCGTTGATGATGCGGTTGCTCACAGTGCCGAGGAAGTCGTACGGCAGGTGCGCCCAGTGCGCGGTCATGAAGTCGATGGTCTCCACCGCGCGCAGCGCGATCACCCATTCGTAGGCGCGCGCATCGCCGACCACACCGACCGACTTCACCGGCAGGAACACCGCAAACGCCTGGCTGGTGGTGTCGTACAGGTCGGCCTTGCGCAGTTCGTCGATGAAGATCGCATCGGCCTTGGCCAGCAGCTCGGCATACTCGCGCTTCACCTCGCCCAGGATGCGCACTCCCAGGCCCGGGCCGGGGAACGGGTGGCGGTAGACCATGCTGCGCGGCAGGCCGAGTTCGACACCGAGGCGACGCACTTCGTCCTTGAACAGTTCGCGCAGCGGCTCGACCAGGCCCAGCTTCATGTGCTCCGGCAAACCACCGACGTTGTGGTGGCTCTTGATCACGTGCGCCTTGCCGGTCTTGCTGCCGGCCGACTCGATCACGTCCGGGTAGATGGTGCCCTGCGCCAGCCATTTGGCGTTGGCCAGCTTGCCGGACTCTTCGTCGAAGATCTCCACGAACAGGTTGCCGATGATCTTGCGCTTGGCTTCCGGGTCGCTGACGCCTTCCAGCGCCTTGAAGTAGCGGTCGGCCGCATTGACGCGGATCACCTTGACGCCCATGTGCTCGGCAAACATCGCCATCACCTGGTCGCCTTCCTGCCAGCGCAGCAGGCCGGTGTCGACGAACACGCAGGTCAGCTTGTCGCCGATCGCCTTGTGCAGCAACGCCGCCACCACCGACGAATCCACGCCGCCGGACAGCCCCAGGATCACCTCGTCCTCGCCCACCTGCGCACGCACACGCGCGATCTGGTCGTCGATGATGTTGGCCGCCGTCCACAGCGTCTGGCAGCCGCAGACATCGACCACGAAGCGGCGCAGCAAGGTCTGGCCCTGCAGCGTATGCGTCACTTCCGGGTGGAACTGCACGCCGTACCAGCGCTTGTCCTCGTTGGACATCGCCGCCACCGGAATGCGGTCGGTCACGGCGGTAATCGTGAAGCCTGGCGGCACCTTGGATACGTGGTCGCCATGGCTCATCCACACGTTCAGGCGCGATGCGCCGGCGTGATCGGTCAGGCCGGAGAACAACGCATCGGCGGCCACCACGTCCACTTCGGCATGACCGAACTCGCGCTGGTCGGCCGCTTCGGTCGCCCCGCCCAGCTGCGCAGCCAGGGTCTGCATGCCGTAGCAGATGCCGAAGACCGGCAAGCCGCTATCGAACACTTCCTGCGGTGCGACAGGCGCGCCCGGCAACGTGGTCGATTCCGGTCCACCGGACAGGATGATGCCCTTGGCACCGAAGCCGGCGATCTCGGACGGATCATGGTCCCAGGCCCAGATCTCGCAATACACGCCCAGCTCGCGAATGCGCCGCGCAATCAGCTGCGTGTACTGCGCGCCGAAATCGAGGATGAGGATCTTGTCGTTGTGGATGCTGGTCATTGAGGGCCGGGATTGGGGAGTTGGGATTGGAGATTCGCAAGAACACGCGCCACAACCGTTGCCGGATGAGGACGCGGTAGGCTCTTGCGAATCCCGAATGCCGAATCCCCACTCCCGCGCGCTGGTTTACCCAGCGCGATAGTTCGGCGGCTCTTTGGTGATCTGCACGTCGTGGACGTGGCTTTCGCGCTGGCCGGCGCCGGTGATCTTGACGAACTTCGGCTTGGTGCGCATGTCTTCGATGGTGGCGCAGCCCACATAGCCCATGGTCGCGCGCAGGCCACCGATGAGCTGATGGATGATGCCGCCAACCGGGCCGCGATACGGCACGCGCCCTTCGATGCCTTCGGGCACCAGCTTGTCGGCATCGGAGGCATCCTGGAAATAGCGGTCCTTGGAGCCCTTTTCCATTGCCCCCAGGCTGCCCATGCCGCGGTAGCTCTTGTAGCTGCGGCCCTGGAACAATTCGACTTCGCCGGGCGCTTCTTCGGTACCAGCCAGCAGGCCGCCGACCATCACCGTCGAGGCGCCGGCCACCAGGGCCTTGCCGATGTCGCCCGAGTAGCGGATGCCGCCGTCGGCGATCAGCGGGATACGGTCCTGCAGCGCTTCGGCCACCATGTCCACCGCGGTGATCTGCGGCACGCCGACGCCTGCCACCACGCGCGTGGTGCAGATCGAGCCCGGACCCACGCCGACCTTGACCGCGTCGGCCCCGGCATCCATGAGTGCCAGTGCCGCATCGCCGGTCACGATGTTGCCACCGATCACCTGCAGCTGCGGATAGGTCTTCTTGACCCAGGCCACACGGTCGATCACGCCCTGCGAGTGGCCGTGCGCGGTATCGACGATGACAACGTCCACGCCGGCGGCGACCAGCAGTTCGACGCGCTGCTCGGTATCGCCGCCCACGCCCACGGCCGCACCCACCAGCAACCGCGTGGCGCTGTCCTTTGCCGCGTTGGGGTTGTCGGTCTTCTTCTGGATGTCCTTGACCGTGATCAGCCCGCGCAGCTCGAAGCTGTCGTTGACCACCAGGATCTTCTCGATGCGGTTGCGGTGCAGCAGCTCGAGCACTTCCTCGTCGCTGGCGCCTTCGCGCACGGTGATCAGGCGATCCTTTTTGGTCATGATGTGGCGGACCGGATCGTCGAGCTTCTTCTCGAAGCGCATGTCGCGGCTGGTCACGATGCCGACCAGTTCGCTGCCATCCACCACCGGCACGCCGGAGATGTTGCGTGCACGCGTCAGTGCGATCACTTCGCCGATGGTCGTGTCCGGGCTGACCGTGAACGGCTCGGTGATCACGCCGGATTCGAACTTCTTGACCTTGGCCACTTCGGCCGCCTGCTGCGCCGGGGTCAGGTTCTTGTGGATGATGCCAATGCCGCCCAGCTGGGCCATGGCCACCGCCAGGCGGTGCTCGGTCACCGTGTCCATCGCTGCCGAGAGAATCGGAAGTTTCAGACGCAGATCGCGGGTCAGCCGGGTTTCCAGGCTGACGTCCTTGGGTAGGACGATCGAATGGGCGGGGACGAGCGAAACGTCGTCGTAGGTAAGAGCTTCAGCCTGGATGCGTAGCATCGGCGGACCCGAGTGTGGGGAAGCGCGACATTTTAACGCATTGGGGCCGGGATTGGGGAGTCGGGATTCGCAACGGCGCGTCTCGCACATCCACACGTCTACCCGTTTGCCGATGGCCGGCTGATCCCGGACGCAATCCGGATCGGCCGACGCATGCGCTTCGCGCTTGCCTTTAACGAATCCCCAAACCCGAATCCCCACTCCCGGCCGCATCAGCGGCCTCGATGGTGTTCTGCATCAGCGTGGCCACGGTCATCGGCCCCACCCCGCCCGGCACCGGCGTGATCCAGGCGGCGCGCTGCACGGCGGCGTCGAAACCGACATCGCCTACCAGGCGGCCGTCTTCGAGCCGGTTGATGCCGACATCGATCACCACCGCGCCCGGCTTGACCCATTCGCCCGGAATCAGGCCCGGCCGGCCGACGGCCACCACCAGGATGTCGGCATTGCGCACGCTGGCCTCCAGCACCTCGGCCGGAGTGAACTTGTGGCAGCTGGTGACCGTGCAACCGGCGATCAGCAGCTCCAGTCCCATCGGCCGACCCACGTGGTTGCTCACGCCGACGATGGTGGCATTGCGCCCGCGCACCGGCTGGTCGGTATGGCCCAACAGGGTCACGATGCCGCGCGGCGTACACGGGCGCAGGCCGAACTCGCGCAGCGCCAGATGCCCCACGTTCTGCGGATGGAAGCCATCCACATCCTTGCGTGGGTCGATGCGCTGGATCAGACGGTTGGCATCGGGAATGCCCGGCAGCGGCAGCTGGATCAGGATGCCGTGGATCTTTGCATCGGCGTTGAGCTCGTCGATCAACGCCGCCAGCTCCGCCTCGCTGGTGCCCTGCGGCAGGTCGTAATCGAAGGCTTCGATGCCGACCTTTTCGGCTGCGCGGCGCTTGTTGCGCACATACACCGACGAGGCCGGGTCGCCTCCCACCAGCACCACCGCCAGCCCGGGCCGGCTCTTGCCTGCCGCCACCCGCGCATCCACCCGCAACTTCAATCCGTCCAGCAACTCCTCGGCAATACGTCGCCCATCGAGAAGGCGGGCCGGAGCGGAGGCAGCTGGCGCGGAAGCGGTCATGGGGCGTCAGGTGTAGAGTCGAAGGCCGTCTATTGTCCCCGATTCCGCCATGACCGACACCACTTCCATCACGACTTCCAACAGCGATGCGACCACCACCGCCATCGAAGCGGCCGCCTTCCGCCGGCTGCTGCAACATCTCAATCGGGACCGCACCGATGTACAGAACATCGACCTGATGATCCTGGCCGGCTTCTGCCGCAACTGCCTGGGCGACTGGTACCGCGAAGCGGCCGAAGCGCAAGGGCAATCGATGAGCAAGGAACAGGCGCGCGATGCGGTCTATGGCATGCCATTCGCACAATGGAAGCAGCAGCATCAGAAAAACGCCACTCCCGAACAACTCGAAGCCTTCGCTGCGGCCCAGCAAAAACACGGCTGATCGTTGGTCAGGACGCGCGGCTGGCGTGTCTGCGGGCTGGCTGCAGGGCTCTTGCCCGCCTACCGGCACGGGACACGCAGTGAATCCATCCATGGAGGCTCTTATGCGGCATCCATGCCGCATAAGGTCCCGCGCCGGTAGGCGGACAAGAGCCAATCGAGATGGTTGGTGTACATGGTTGCAAGCAACGCATGTCGGTTCCTGCGCAGCCCCCACCACACCCACTTGACGATTGCGACGTGTTGTCAGTCGCTCCTGGTCTCTGCCGCAGTCTCTTCACTGGCCTGCGGCAACGCATCGCGGTTGAGCGAGCGGCTCTCCCGGCGCGGCGGCGTAAACGGCGTAGGCTTGGGCACCGTCGGCGTGAGGTTGCCGTACATCAGACCCGCCCCGGCACGCACGTTGCCAGCGGCGATCTCCAGGTCCAGGCGTTCGGCGTCGCGGCGGCGGATCTCGCGCGCGATCATGCCGGCCTCGTCCTCGTCCACGCCCAGTTCCACCAATGCGGCCTGGCCGAACAGCACCGCGGATTCGAAGGTCTCGCGAATCTGGTAATCCACGCCGGCGGCGATCAGCTGCAGGGAATGCTCGCGGTCGAATGAGCGCACCAGCAGGCGCGCATGCGGAAATTCGTGCGTGGCCAGCTCGACGATGCGATTGGCCGCCTCGCGGTCGTCGATACAGACCGCGATCGCCCGCGCGCTGTGCGCGCCGGAGGCATGCAGCACATCCAGCCGGGTGCCATCGCCGTAATAGATCTTGAAACCGAAGCTTTCCGCGCTGCGGATCATCTCGATATCGTTGTCGATGATGGTCACATCCACGTCGCGGGCCAGCAGCGACTGGCTGGCGACCTGGCCAAAGCGGCCGAAGCCGATGATCAGCACGCTGCCGGTCTGTCCATTGACCGCCTCCACCCCATCCAGCGAGATCTCGGACGCCGGCGTGAAGCGTCGTTGCAGCAGCACGAACAGCGGCGTCAGCGCCATCGACAGCACCACGATCGCGGTCAGGCTGGCGTTGACCTGCGCATCGATCACGCCGGAGGCGGCCGCCGCAGCGAACAGTACGAAGGCGAATTCGCCGCCCTGCGCCATCAACACGCCGCGATCCAGCGCCTGGCGGTGATCGCTGCGCATCAGTCGCGCCACCGCGTAGATGCACGCGGCCTTGCCGAGCATCAGCGCCAGCACGCCGGCCACGATCAGGCGCCAGTCGGCAACCACCACACGCAGGTCCAGGCTCATGCCCACGCCCAGGAAGAACAGCCCCAGCAGGATGCCGCGGAACGGCTCGATATCCGCCTCGATCTGGTGGCGGAAGGTGGATTCGGACAGCAGCACGCCGGCCAGGAATGCGCCCATCGCCATCGACAACCCGCCCACCTGCATCAGCAGTGCCGCGCCCAGCACCACCAACAACGCGGCCGCGGTCATCACCTCGCGCGCCTTGGACGCGGCCAGGATCCGGAACAGCGGATTGAGCAGCCAGCGCCCGGCCACCAGCAGGCCGACGATGCAGGCCAACCCGATGCCGATGTCGTGCCAGCGCTGCGACGCCACCTGCGGGTCGCCGCTGGTGCCCATCCAGGCCACGATGGCCAGCAGCGGCACGATCAACAGATCCTCGAACAGCAGGATCGCCACGATCTTCTGCCCTGGTGGCAAGGCGACATCGCCGCGCTCGGCAAGTAGCTGCATCACCACGGCGGTGGAGGTCAGCACGAACCCGGACGCGGCCACGAAGGCCACTGCAGGCGCGAACCCGAGCCCGACGATGCCAATGCCGGTCAGTACCAGCGCACAGACGCAGATCTGCAAGGTGCCGAGCCCGAAGATTTCCTTGCGCAGGCTCCATAGATGCGAGGGCCGCATCTCCAGCCCGATCACGAACAGGAACATCACCACACCCAGCTCGGCCACGTGCAGGATCGCCTGCGGGTCGTCGAACAGGCCCAGTCCGAAGGGGCCGATCGCAAGGCCCGCTGCCAGGTAACCGAGCACCGAACCCAGGCCCAGCCGTCGGAACAATGGGATGGCAACCACCGCCGCGCCCAGCAAGGCCACCACGTTGATCAGGTCACTGGAGTGCGAGGTCTGGCTCATGCCTGGATTCTAACGACACCACTGCGCCATCGCCCTGCATCTGCTTGCTTTGATTGCAGCGGTTCTGCGCAGAGGGCCGCCCTGCCCGATCAGGCCCCAAAACGACGAACGACGCCACAAGGCGTCGTTCGCGATACCACGATCATGGAGCGATCAAGCGCGTGCGTCGGCCTTGGCCAATGCTTCGCGAATGATTTCCTTGGCCGGGCCGCCATGCTTCTCGTGCTCGAGCGCGAAGTGCACGGTCGCCTCGATCAGGCCGATATGCGCGCCACAGTCGAAGCGCCGGCCTTCGAAACGGAAGGCATCGACCTGCTCCTGCTTCAGCAGCTCGGCAATCGCGTCGGTCAGCTGGATTTCGCCCCCCGCGCCGGCACCGGTGGACTCCAGCAACTCGAAGATCTTCGGGCTGAGCACGTAGCGGCCGACCACCGCGAGATTGCTCGGCGCCACTTCCGGCTTGGGCTTTTCGACGATGGCATTGATGCGCCCCTTGCGGCCATCGAACGCGTCGGTGGAAACGATGCCGTAGCTGGCCGTCTTGTCGCGAGGCACATCTTCCACGGCAATCACGCTGCCACCGGAGGCTTCTGCCACATCGGCCATCTGGGTCAGCGCGGCGTCGCCACGGTTCCACATCAGATCGTCGGGCAGCAGCACGGCGAACGGCTCGTCACCGACCACCGCCTTGGCACACAGCACGGCGTGACCCAGGCCCAGCGCCTCCGCCTGCGTCACGAAAATGGCGCGCACACCGTCTGGCAATGCATGACGGACCAGTTCCAGCTGCTCCAGCTTGCCGGCCCGCTCGAGCTTCTGCTCCAGCTCGTAAGCCTTGTCGAAGTAGTCGGCAATGGAGTGCTTGTAGCGGTTGGTGACGAAGATCAGCGTATCGCAGCCGGCCTGGATGGCCTCGTCGACAGCGTATTGGATCAATGGTTTGTCGATGATTGGCAGCATTTCCTTCGGCACCGTCTTGGTGGCCGGAAGAAAGCGGGTCCCAAGACCTGCGACGGGGAATACGGCCTTGCGAATGCGCTGACTCATTACAGTCTTCTGACCTCACGTGCGGGGAATGGCACGACCGTATCAGATCGCGCGTCGACTTTCCGTCGAGCAGCCGCGAAATCCGGCATCAGGCTGCCCAGCACAGTCTCCATCGCCTTGATGTCATAACGGTTAACCGCTTCGCGCAGCCGCGTCACCAGCTGCAGGACCTGCTCGTGCGAGAACTCGCGCACACCGGCTTCCAGGATCTTGGGATGCGCGGTGGGCCGATAGTCTTCGTCGGAATAGAACAGCGTCTCATGCAGCTTTTCGCCCGGTCGCAGACCGGTATAGAGGATGGCCACGTCTTTGCCTGGCTGCTTTCCGGCCAGGCGGATCATCTGCTCGGCCAGCAGCCGGATCGGCACCGGCTCGCCCATGTCCAGCGTGTAGATCGCGCCATGCGAGGCGGACGCCGCTGCCTGGATCACCAACTGGCAGGCTTCGGGAATGGTCATGAAGTAGCGCGTCACGTCCGGATGCGTCACCGTGACCGGACCACCCTGGCGGATCTGCTCGCGGAACAGCGGCACCACGCTGCCGGCCGAATCCAGCACGTTGCCGAAGCGCACCGTGATGAAGCGCGTCGGCGCATCGCGTGCGTCCAGGCTCTGGCAGATCATTTCCGCGTAGCGCTTGCTGGCGCCCAGCACGTTGACGGGCTCGACCGCCTTGTCGGTGGAAATGAAGACAAAGGTTTCGATGCGCGCCCGCTGGCAGGCACGCGCCACGTTCTCGGTGGCCAGCACGTTATTGCGTACCGCCTCGCGCAACTGCTCTTCCAGTAGCGGCACCTGTTTGTAGGCGGCGGCATGGAAGACCGCGTCCGGGGTCGCGGTGTTGAGCGCATGCGCCACCACCGCCGGATCGCCACAGTCGCCGAGCACACGCACCACTTCGATATCGGGAAACAACCGGCGCAGATCCGAATCGATGGTCAGCAGCGCCAGTTCGTCGATCTCCAGCAGCACGATCCGGCGCGCGCCATGTCGGGCACACTGACGGCAGACTTCCGAACCGATCGAACCGCCAGCACCGGTCACCATGACGGTCTTGTTGGTCAGCCAGTCGCGGATCAGGCGCCAGTCCGGCGTGACCGGCTTGCGATTGAGCAGGTCCTCGATGGCGACCTCCTTCAATTCGCCGGGCAGCGAGCGACCTTCCAGCACGTTGATCAGCTTGGGCACCATCCGGAACGGCAGGCCCGTGCTTTCGCAGATCGCCACCACCCGCTGCATGCCGGATGCATCCAGGGACGGAATGGCGATCACCAGCAGCTTGGCGGCGGTTTCCTTGGCGATCGAAGCGGCCTGGTCCAGGTTACCCAGGACATTGATGCCCTGGATCTTTGCGCCATGCAGGTTGTTCGCGTCGTCCAGGAAGCCCACCGGCACGAATGCGCCGGTACGGCGCAGGTCACGAACCAGACCCTCGGCAGCGCGGCCGGCACCCAGAATCAGCACGCGCTGGGCGGCATCGCCGGAGTGCGCGATCTGATAGTCCTTCCAGGCGCGGTACAACAGGCGCGGGGTGCCGAGCAGCGCCGACAGGGCAAATGGATAGACCACCAGGACCGACAACGGCACGCCATCCAGGCGGTCGTACGCCAGTGCAAGTACGATCGCGACCAGGCCAAGGAAGCTCGACTTGAAGATATTCCACAGATCGGGCACGGAGGCGAAACGCCACAGCCCCCGGTACAGCCCCATCTTCCAGAACACCAGACCCTGGGCCACCAGGACCACAGCGGTGCGCCAATCCCACAGTGGGAGCTCCGGCGCGTCGCGCAACATCGAGTAGCGGCCGGCATGCAGCAGCTGCCAGCACACCCAGACCATCAGCAGGTCATGTACCACCACTGCCGTCTGCGGCAGCGCCTTGGTCAAACGGTCACGCCAGGAAATCATAAAAATCCATTATTCGTAATCGCGCAATCCGGCGCGCAGAAAATACCAACTGGCGGCAACGCCCAGGCCCCAGACAACTGCCCCGGCGACCTGCAACCAAGCCCCATCATGACGAAGTAACACATACAAGCAAATGGCAGTGACGCTGAAAGCGAAGTAAACGCCAGTCACCGGAACGTGATTCGCAAGCCGGCGCGCCAGACGCTGATAGACATGCTGGGAGTGCGGCTCCCACCAGCGTTGCCCGGTGAGCATGCGAGACAATAGCGTGAAGCCGGCGTCTACAAGAAAGGCCGTCAGGGGGATCCAGCCGATCCACCAGCCGACTTGCCCTGCTGCCACGCTCAGCGCAAGCAAGGCGGCCAGCACATAGCCCAGTGCGCCGCTGCCCCCGTCGCCAAGGAAGATACGTGCGCGCGGGAAGTTGAACGGGAGAAATCCCATGCATGCCGCGGCCACTGCCACCCCAGCCAGGGACCAGGCCGCGGGAACCATCGCCGCGAATGCCAGTGCGGCCAAGGCGGCCTGGCTTGCCGCCAAGCCGTTGATGCCGTCCATGAAGTTCCAGACATTGATCAGCACCACGCAGGCGGCCGCGCTGAGAATGCCGTCCACGACACTGCCGGTGTAATGCGTGACCAGCCATCCAAGCGAGGCCGATGCGACCAGGTGAATTGAAAACCGCAGCCTGGCCGACAACGGCCGATGGTCGTCCCACCAACCGACCCCGGCGACCAGGATCAGCCCGGCGGCGAACCAGCCCACTGGCAGGCGTGACGCCGGCCAGAGCATGCCGGCGACCACGCACCCCGAAAGGATCGCCGCAACGATGGCCATGCCGCCGCCGCGTGGAGTGGCGACCGAATGGTTTCGTCGCTCGCCCGGCTGGTCGAGCAGACGGCGATGCAGTGCGTAGCGTCGCAGCAGCCACGTTCCAAGCGCCGCAATCGTCAGGTGCAATGCGCACCACAGCCAGAGAGAGGGCATCACTGCGCCCTGCGCTCCAAGCCGCTGGCGCCATGCATAGAAGCAATCGCAGCGGGCAGAATCGCGGGAGACGACGTCATGCCAGCGTGCACGGCGATGCCAGCACTGCCTTGACCGTGCCGCCCAATGCCGGGGTCCAGCAACGGTGCCACCCACCGGGCCGCTGGAGCAGCAGTTGCCTGGCTCCATCGCCGACGACGGCAACGGCTTGGCTCAACGTCGGCGAGATGCCACGCGCAATGTCCGGAAAGCTGCGACACGTCCTAGACCACCGCGTAGTTCAACAGAGGCTTGACCGTGCCCCATTCCTTGCAGCTCGGGCATTGCCAATGGTGCGTCTTGGCACCGAAACCGCAGCGCGTGCAGCGATAGCTCGGGTTGCGCACCAGCAACTGGTCGGTGATGTGCTTGAGATCCTGCAGGGTTCCGACCGGATCGCTGCCTTCGGCCAGGGTCAGGTCGATCAGCGCGGATTCGCCACGCACCGATGGACGATCCTTGAGCTGGCGACCGAGGTAGGCCAATGCAGGCGCCACGCCGTCCTGCGCTTCCATCAGCTGGGTCAGCGCCAGCACCGGCGCGATGCCGCGATAATGCTCGGTCATCTCGGACAGGAAGTTGCGCGCGCCAGCGATGTCGCCCACCCGGCGATACGCCGCCATCAACGCCGGAATGATCTCCGGCAGATATTCCGGGTCGTGCCGCGCCGCGCGCTCGAACGCCCGTACCGCCGCTTCGTCGTGGCCGCGCTCGGCCTCGATGCGCCCCTCCAGAATACCGGCCCGCACGCAAGTGCCGTCAGCCTGGTAGGCGCGCGCGATCGCCTGCAGGGCCTCATCGGCCTTGCCCAGCCCGCGGTAACGGTCTGCCAGTTCGCATTCGAACTGGGAAATCAGCTTGCCCATCGGCTCGCCAGTGACTTCTTCGTAGCGGGTGGCGTTGTCGATCGCCTTTTCCCAGTCGCGTTCGGCCTGGTAGATACCGATCAGATGGCGCAGCGCCTGCGGCGCACGCTGATCGAGCTGCGCCAGTTCGGTGAACACCGTTTCAGCGCGGTCCAGCAGACCGGACTTCATGTAGTCCTCGCCCAAAGCAAGCAAAGCCTGGACGCGCTGTTGGTCGGTCAGGTCGCCGCGCTGCACCAGCCCCTGATGCAGGCGGATGGCGCGGTCGACCTCGCCGCGGCGGCGGAACAGATGACCCAGCGCAACCTGCGTCTCGAAGGTTTCCTTGTCCAGCTCGGCGATGTGCAGGAACAGCTCGATCGCCTTGTCCGGCTGCTCGTTGAGCAGATAGTTCAAGCCGCGAAAATACGTGCTGGACAGACGGCTGACCTGGGTATCGCCATGACGCTGCCCGCCGCGTCGACCGACGATCCAGCCACTCAGCGCCGCCAGCGGCAGGAACAGGAAAAACCAGAACCACTCGGTCAGGAAGTCCATACGTACTTAGAGTCCATCGAGAGGGCGCGGCTCGACGGCAGCAGGCGCAACAGGCCTGGCGTCGGCACGACTGACCGCGACAGCCTTGTTGGCCTGACGCAGCTTGGAATAGAGGGGAATGACCACGCTGACCAGCACCATGCCGGCACCGATCAACACACCGACCAGCAGCGCGACGATGATCGCGACCCCGGAGGTCGTATGCACGCTGGAAAACAGGAAATCGAGCGTGACGTCCTGGGAATTGACCGCACCGATGATCAGGCCGACCAACAGGAATGCCAACATCACCAGCAAGCGAAACACCTTCATCGCGAGACTCCGTCGGGAAGGGGCCTAGCTTAACCGAGCCGACATAAACGCAGCGGTGGAACTGCCGTCAGTCTGCCGCATCGGCCAGATCGACCGGCACCACGGAGCTGACCCGCTCGCGCAATTCCTTGCCCGGCTTGAAGTGCGGAACATGCTTGCCCGGCAACGCGACCGATTCGCCTGTCTTGGGATTACGCCCCAGACGTGGCGGGCGGTAATGCAGCGAGAAGCTGCCGAACCCGCGGATTTCGATCCGGTCACCATCGGACAGCGCCTGCCCCATCATCTCCAGCAGCGACTTGACTGCCAGATCCACATCGTCCGACTTCAGATGCGCTTGGCGTCGCGCCAGGATTTCAATCAATTCGGACTTGGTCATGGGAAGACTTGCTTTTTTCGACTGACACATCGGAAGCGGCCCGGGCAAGCCCGGGCCGTTCCATCACGCTCGCAAGAGCGCTAGCGCTTACTCGGACTTGTTGTTGTTCAACTGTGCGCGCAGCAGCGCACCCAGCTGAGTCATGCCGCCCGACGCAGCGGAGGACTGGTATTCCTCCAGCGTTTCGCGCATTTCGGCATCGTCCTTGGCCTTGATCGACAGCTGCAGGGTGCGGCCCTTGCGGTCCATGCCCACGAACTTGGCTTCGATCTTGTCGCCGACCTTCAGGTGCTGGGTCGCATCGTCGACGCGCTCGTTGGCGATGTCGCGTGCAGCCACGTAGCCTTCGATGCCATCGGCCAGGTCGATCGTGGCGCCCTTGGCATCCACTTCACGCACCGTGCCTTCGACCTTCGAACCCTTCGGGTTGGACGCCATGTACTGACCGAACGGATCCTGCTCCAGCTGCTTGACGCCCAGGCTGATGCGCTCGCGCTCCGGGTCCACGGCCAGAACGACGGCTTCCAGCGTGTCGCCCTTCTTGTAGTTGCGCACGACGTCTTCGCCGGTGGTGTTCCAGCTGATGTCGGACAGGTGGACCAGGCCGTCGATGCCGCCGTCCAGACCGATGAAGATGCCGAAGTCGGTGATCGACTTGATCTGACCGGACACCTTGTCGTTCTTCTTGTGGGTCGCAGCGAAGGTTTCCCACGGATTGGCGGCAACCTGCTTCATGCCCAGCGAGATGCGGCGACGCTCTTCGTCGACGTCCAGCACCATCACTTCGACTTCGTCACCGACCTGCACGACCTTGGACGGGTTGACGTTCTTGTTGGTCCAATCCATCTCGGAGACGTGCACCAGACCTTCGACACCCGGCTCGATCTCGACGAATGCGCCGTAATCGGTGACGTTGGAGACCTTGCCGAACACGCGGCTGTTGGCCGGGTAACGACGGGCGATGTTGTCCCACGGATCCTCGCCCAGCTGCTTCAGGCCGAGGCTGACGCGGTTACGCTCGCGATCGAACTTCAGCACGCGCACGTCCAGCTCGTCGCCGACGTTGACCACTTCGGACGGATGGCGCACGCGCTTCCAGGCCATGTCGGTGATGTGCAGCAGGCCGTCGATACCGCCCAGGTCCACGAATGCGCCGTAGTCGGTCAGGTTCTTGACGACACCCTTCAGGATCGCGCCTTCCTGCAGCTTGTCCATCAGCTGCTCGCGCTCTTCCGAGTGCTCGCTCTCGACCACTGCACGACGCGACACGACCACGTTGTTGCGCTTGCGGTCCAGCTTGATCAGCTTGAACTCGAGTTCCTTGCCTTCCAGGTAAGCCGGGTCGCGCACCGGGCGCACATCCACCAGCGAACCAGGCAGGAACGCGCGGACATCCTTGATGTCCACGGTGAAACCACCCTTGACCTTGCCGCTGATGCGGCCGGTGATGGTTTCGTTCTTTTCCAACGCTTCTTCCAGCTCGTCCCACACCATCGCGCGCTTGGCCTTCTCGCGCGACAACACGGTCTCGCCGAAGCCGTTTTCGATGGAGTCCAGCGCAACCTTGACCTGGTCGCCCACGCCCACATCGATCTCGCCAGCGTCGTTACGGAACTGCTCGATCGGCACGATGCCTTCGGACTTCAGGCCAGCATTGATCACCACCACGTCGCCGCGCACTTCCACGACGGTACCGGTGACGATGGAGCCCGGCTTCAGCTTCGCCAGATTGGCTTGACTGGCTTCGAACAGTTCAGCAAAAGATTCTGTCATTTGGATTTACTCAGTTGAACACACGGGCGCCGATCGTCGGATTGCGACAGAGACGGACCGCCCAGCCTGTTGGTCGACCCCAACAACGGGTCGGATTGGAAGTAGTAGAACCGCCGCGCGGGATGCGCAACGGAGCTTTGGAACGCCTTACGGTCGGCGGGACTAGCCCGCTTGCGGAACGCTTACGACGGCGTGCGGCAGGACAACACCCCGACCACACGCTGGACGACATCCTCGATCCCGATTCCGCTGGTATCGATCAGCACGGCGTCTTCGGCCGGCCGCAATGGCGCCACCACCCGCTGGGCATCTCTGGCATCTCGGGCCATGATCTCGCGCAGCAGGTCGTCAAAGATAACCGAAACACCCTTTTCCATCAACTGTTTATGGCGACGGCCCGCACGTTCCTCGGCACTGGCGGTCAGGAAGACCTTGAATGCGGCATCGGGGAAGATCACCGTGCCCATGTCGCGACCGTCGGCAACCAGTCCAGGCGCGCGCCTGAATGCGCGCTGGCGCTCCTTCAGGGCACTGCGCACCTCGGGAATGGCGGCAATCGCCGAGGCCAATGCACCGGTGGTTTCCAGGCGCAATTCGCTGGTGGCATCGACACCGTTGACCAGCACCCGCAACCCCGCCTCGCCCGCATCATCGAACTCGACCCGCGTATCGAAGGTGCAACGCACCAGCGCCGCCGGGTCGGACACGTCCAGATCGGCCCAGCTCGCCGCCACGCCCACCGCACGATAAAGTGCCCCCGAGTCCAGGTAATGCCAGCCCAGGCGGGCGGCGACGATCCGGCTGACGGTGCCCTTGCCGGCACCGGAGGGACCATCGATGGTGAGGACGGGCGACAGATCGGTCATTCAGGTTTCCGGAAGGGCATCAGCCGCTAGTGTAACGCCGCCCGCCGCCATTGCGCTGCAACCACTTGAAAGCACGACGAAAAGCCGGTTAGAATCGCCGGCTTAATTGCGAGTGCACCCTCGAACCGTGGGCACTCTTCCCATCGAACCCAACCGTTTACACCGAGGTGTGCCATGAAAGTCCTGTCCTCCCTGAAGTCTGCGAAGACCCGTCACCGCGACTGCAAGGTGGTCCGCCGCCGCGGCAAGGTCTTCGTGATCTGCAAGTCGAACCCGCGTTTCAAGGCGCGTCAGCGCTAAGCCGTTGCGGCGCGTGCACGACCCGAGAAAGCCGCCCTCCGGGCGGTTTTTTCTTGGTCGACGCGCGACTGCCGGCCAGGCAGCCGACCGGACCGTGAAGCCATGGTCGCCCGCCCTGGCGCCGGCCTGCACCAGCAGGTGCGGCGCGACCGGCAGCAACGCCTGTCGTGGTTTTTTGCTGTAATCATCATCTGAACATTGTCCACTGGGGAGTAGATGACATGCGCAACCGTTTGTTTGTGATGCTGGCAATCGCGCTGATGGGGATCAGTGCCGTCGCTTCGGCCGACACGCTGCTGATCGATCGTGCACAGCAGAAACCTGCCGCCGCCCTGCCCTTGCGTGGCGACAGCATGAGCCAGGTGGAGAGCCGCTACGGCGCGCCACAGCAAAAGCTCGATCCGCGTGGTGGCCAGAAGCGCCAGTGGCCGACGATCCATCGCTGGGTCTACCCCGCGTTCACCGTGTACTTCGAGAAGAGCAAGGTGATCGATGTGGTGGCCAACCAGGCCGACGCCAACGAGATCGGGCCGAAACCGCCGATCAAGTAAGCGCCGCCATGCTCGGTCGCCAGTGCGTGCAGGCCTCTGCACGCCGCACCGCTGGCACGACCGTTCCGGATGTCGGCCTGCCGCATCCGTCAGCAGCCGGACATGTGTCGCTGCGACGCTGCACCAAAGCCTGACGCATGCGTGTGCGTCAGGATCGCAAGAGCCTGCACACGCGTGCAGGGAATCGATGAACCTCCGGGCCGCTGCCCGGACACCAAGATGAGTACTGCCAGGCATGACCGACCGTCTTCGTTTTCCCGCCGAATGGGAACCCCAATCCGCCGTGCTGCTCGCGTGGCCGCACGCCGGGACCGACTGGGCCGAGCGCCTGGCCGAGGTGGAAGAGACCTATATCGCGCTGGTGACGGCGATCGCCCGCTTCGAGCCGGTGATCATCTGCGTGGCCGACGACGATCTGCAGATCTATGCCGAAGCGCGGCTGCGCTCGGCGCGGCTGGACATGACGCGAGTGCGTTTCGTGGTGGCCGCCTATAACGACACCTGGCTGCGCGATTCGGGCCCGATCACGCTGCGCCAGGATGCCGGCTTCCGGCTGATGGATTTCCGCTTCACAGGCTGGGGCGGCAAGTTCGAAGCCAGCCTGGACGATCAGCTGGTGGGGGCGCTGGATGCAGCGCAGGTGTTCGTGCCCGCGCCGGTGCAGACGGTGGATTTCGCGCTGGAAGGCGGTGCGATCGAGACCGATGGCGCCGGCACCTTGCTGACCACCTGGAAATGCCTGCACGAGCGCCACCCGCAGCGCAGCCGCGAATCGCTGAGCAGCGATCTGGCGACCTGGTTGGCCCAGGATCGCGTGCTGTGGCTGGATCACGGCTACCTGGAAGGCGACGATACCGATGCGCATATCGACACGCTGGCGCGTTTCGCCGGCCCGGATGCGATCGTCTACCAGGGCTGCGATGTCCCCGGCGATTCGCATTACGCCGAATTGCAGGCGATGGGCAGTGAACTGGCCGCCCTGCGCACCGCCGATGGCCAGCCGTACCGCCTGTTCGTGCTGCCGTGGGCGCAGCCGATTCTCGACCAGGGCCGCCGCCTGGCCGCGTCCTATGCCAACTTCCTGATCGTCAATGGCGCGGTGCTGATGCCGGCCTACGGCGATCCGGCCGATGCCGCCGCGCAGGCGGTGCTGGCCGACGCCTTCCCGCAACATGAGATCGTGCCGGTGCCCTGCCGTGCGCTGATCTGGCAGAACGGCAGCCTGCACTGCCTGACCATGCAGTTGCCGGCCGGCTTGCTGGCTGCCTAGATGTTGCGACCGTCGCGGCAATCCATGCGACGCGTCGTTCCTGTTCCGGCCGGCAGGCCGGTGTTCCGCCATGACGCGCTACCTTAGCGCGTCACCCAGTTGGATGTAGCCATGACCCGTCATCTCCTTTCCGTCGCGCTGATCCAGGAGCGCAACCACGGCGACGCCGAGGCCAACCTGGCCGTCATCGAATCGCGCGTGGCCGAAGCGGCCGCGCAGGGCGCCAAGCTGGTGCTGTTGCAGGAACTGCACAACGGTGCGTATTTCTGCCAGCACGAGTCGGTGGAGGAATTCGATCTGGCCGAGCCGATTCCCGGCCCAAGCACCGAGCGCCTGGGCGCGCTGGCCAGGCAACACGGCGTGGTGCTGGTCGCCTCGCTGTTCGAGCGTCGCGCCGCCGGCCTGTATCACAACACGGCGGTGGTGTTCGAAAAAGACGGCCGCCTGCTCGGCAAGTACCGCAAGATGCACATCCCCGACGACCCGGGCTTCTACGAGAAGTTCTACTTCACTCCGGGCGATCTGGGCTTTACGCCGATCGACACCTCGGTGGGCCGCCTTGGCGTGCTGGTGTGCTGGGACCAGTGGTACCCGGAAGCGGCTCGCCTGATGGCGTTGGCCGGTGCGGAGCTGCTGCTCTACCCCACCGCGATCGGCTGGGATCCGGACGACCAGCAACCCGAGCAGGAACGCCAGCGCGATGCCTGGGTACTCAGCCATCGCGGCCATGCGGTCGCCAACGGGGTGCCGGTGCTGTCGTGCAACCGCGTCGGCCACGAGCCCTCGCCGCTGGGCGCATCGGGCATCCAGTTCTGGGGCAACAGCCATGTGCTGGGACCGCAGGGCGAGTTCATTGCCGAAGCCGGCCAGGACCCGACCGTACTGATCTGCGATGTTGATCTGCAGCGTAGCGAACACGTGCGCCGCATCTGGCCGTTCCTGCGCGACCGCCGTATCGATGCGTATGGCGACCTGCTCAAGCGCTACATTGACTGACTGCATGCGCGTCGAGTTGCGTGCAGTCCGCGATGCGGACATCCCGGCGATCACTGCGATCTACGCGGAGCAGATCGCCGGGTGCACTACCTACGAATACAGCGCACCATCCAGCGAGCAGATGCGCTCACGCGTGGACGCCGTGGTGGATGCGGGCTACCCCTACCTGGTCGCAGAACGCGATGGTGCGGTGGTCGGCTACGCGTATGCAGGCAGCTACCGCGCGCGTGCAGGCTACCGCTGGACGGTGGAGAACTCGATCTACGTGGCCCAAAGCCAGCAGGGCCACGGCATCGGCAGCGCCCTGCTTGGCGAACTGATCGCAGTGTGCGAGCAACGCGGCTACCGGCAGATGATCGCGGTGATCGGCGATGCCGAGAACCAGGCCTCGCGTCGGCTGCATGAACGTTTTGGATTCCGCACGGTCGGAGTCTTCAGCGGGATCGGCCGCAAGCATGGTCGCTGGCTGGACAGCGTGCAGATGCAACGCGCGCTCGGCTCCGGCGACACCACTCCTCCTTCTGATGAATACCCCCATGACTGAGCAGCTCCCCCACGTTCTGGACGATGCGCTGTCCGGCCAGCCGCATCGCATCGTCGAGCGCGATGGCGTGCGCTACACCCTGCTGGGCACCGCGCACGTGTCGTTGGCCAGCGTGGCCGCGGTGCAGCGGGCGATCGGCAGCGGCCGTTACGACGCGGTGGCGGTGGAACTGGATACGCAGCGGCTACAGGCGCTCAGCGATCCGGACGCATTGGCCCGCCTGGACCTGGTGCAGGTGATCCGCAAGGGGCGCGTGGCGCTGTTTGCGGCCAATCTTGCGTTGGCGGCGTATCAGCGCCGGCTGGCCAAGCAGTTGGGCATCGAACCGGGTGCCGAATTGAAGGAAGCGGTCAGCCTGGCACGCGCGCAGGGGTTGCCGGTGTACCTGATCGACCGCGAAGTCGGGCTGACCTTCAAGCGCGCCTCCGGGCGGTTGGGCTTCTTCGGCAAGATGAAGCTGGCCGGCGGCCTGCTCGGCGGACTGTTCGCCGCCGACGAGGTAGGCGAGGAAGAAATCGAAAAGCTCAAGCAGGGCGACATGCTGGAGGCGAGCTTCGGCGATTTCGCCAGCGAAAGCCCGGAGCTGTACGAGACCGTGATCGCCGAGCGCGATCGCTACATGGCCACGCGCCTGCGCGAGGAAGCCGAGGGCGGCCAGCGCGAGGTATTGGCCGTGGTGGGCGCCGGCCATCTGGCTGGGCTTGCACGACACCTGGAACAGGACACCGACGCGCCCGGGCCGCTGCGCGAAGCGCTGGAATACGTGCAGCAGCGCAAGCGCATCCCGTGGATCACCCTGGGCATCCTGGCGGTGATCATTACCGGGATCGGCATCGGCTTCTGGCGCGGCGGCCTGAGCATGGGCGCCGACCTGCTGCTGCAATGGGCCATGTACACCGGCGGCATGGCGGCACTGGGTTGTCTGCTGGCCGGCAGCCACCCGCTGAGCATCCTGACCGCGGCGGTGGTGGCACCGTTCAAGCCGTTCCGGCTGAGCGTGCCGACCGGGGCCTTTGCAGCGCTGGTCGAAGTGCACATGCGCAAACCGGCCTATGGCGATTTCCTGTCGCTGCGCGACGACGCGCAGACCCTGCGCGGCTGGTACCGCAATCGCGTCTCGCGCGTGGTGCTGACCTTCCTGCTGACCAATTTCGGCAGCATGGCAGGCGTGTGGCTGGCCGGCGTGCAAATCTTCAATCGCCTGCATGGGTGAGCATGGTGGCGCTGCACCGCTGCTCCTCGTAGGAGCGCCCCCAGGCGCGATGAAGCATTACCGGTAACATCCCATCGCGCCCGGGTGCGCTCCTTGTATCTGGACATGGTCGCCTAACAGCGTTATGTCTTCCGACTGATCATCGGAGCAGATGCAAG
>NZ_MDEC01000044.1 GCF_002939785.1 Xanthomonas codiaei | reverse complement strand
GTAAAACGTTTCTTCACGTCCAATCTCCGTCGGGTAGGGAATTGGACTCCAAACTGCGGTGCTACTCAAAATCGGGGGGACGTCGGTGGGTGCGGACAGCGCGGAGGAACCGCAGTGTACGAGTGGTACATGAGGATTCCGATTCACTCGGAGTGAAGGTGCCTGATTCATCAACGAAAATAAGCATGCGTTGATCCAGGAGGCAGAATATTAATTCGCGTCAAAAAAATTAAGGCGCTTGACTCCACGGATTAATGATGTCCAACGCCATCGCCTCGAAGGGGATCGTGTCGCGAGTGGCAACAGCCAATCCTTGCGCGGCTGCCGTTGCGGCGATATAGGCATCGGCACGCCCGAGTGTGAGCCCTGCGGCTCTGGCTTTCGATGCAAGCGCCGCAAATGTGTGTGATGCATCCAGGTCGAATGAGAGCAGGCGCCCGTCGAACAGCGGCAATACCTCGCCTTCCAACCGTGCATGCAACGTGGAGCGCTTGCGGCCCTTGGGCATCACGGCAATACCGAAACGCAGCTCAGCCACCGTCACGACCGACAAGAACAGTGTCTCGACGGCCTGCGCATCGATCCAGGCGACGACCTGCGGGTTGGGCTGAGGTCGCCAAAGCTCGGAGATGACATTGGTATCGAGCAGGATCACTTCAGACCGATCGGCTTGATCGCGGCCTTGTCGCGCAGCTTGTCGAAGGCGTCGGCCTCTTTTGCTGTCAGGCCGGCGTCGCGGCCGATGTCCACCAGCAGGGAGCCGAGTCTGACCCGGTCTGCGGGTTTGGCGGCTGATTCAAGTATTGCGCGGATCTCCGCCTCGGTGCTGCGGCCGTGGAGTGCGGCACGCGCGCGGATCGCGCGATGCACCTCGTCGGGGATATTGCGGACGGTGAAAGAAGGCATGTAGCTCTCCCGGCGACATCAGGTTGATTGCACTTTAGAGAAGTGCAAGCACTCCGGCAACCTCAACACGCACGGTATCGATGCAGTCATTCCCGCGTTAGCAGGTAAGTGGAACCCAGGCCAGACCTAGCCCCACGCACTCACCGATACGGCCCCGGCCCGCGCCAGACCGGTTCGCCCTGGCGGTAGACCTCCATCATGTTGATGACCTCGCGGGCGTCGCCGATGCTCTTCAGTTCCGGCGAGTCCGGCGGCAGCAGGCGGCATTTGCTGGAGCCGCGTTTGAGCGCGACCTCCAATGGACAAACCATGCGTTGCTGGGTACCGGGCAGGATGATGGCGATTTCCTGCATGCCCTGTTCCTTCCACACCCGCAGCTGGGTTTCGCTGCGCACGTCGTAATAGACCTGGTAGCCGCCGATATCCATGCTGGGCTGGGCGTTGTTGCGGTCGTTGCGGCGGCCCTGGCTGATGGTGGGCGTGTACGCGGTGCCGTCTTCGGCGGCGTCGGCCGGTTCGTCGAGCATGCCCGGTGGACGGCCGGTCCAGGTTTCCGGGCGGCGCTGCGGCGGCGATGACGGTTCGGCCGGCGGTTGCGGCGGGGTGGGGCGCTGTACGGGGCGGGCCTGGCGCTGTTCGGTCAGGCCACCGCTGCGCGTGCTGCCTTGCGGCGGCACCGGGTTCCTGGCGTTCTGCACCAGGGTGGATTGCACGGGCGAGGCGGCCGGCGGCGGCTGTACCGGCGCAGGCGTGGGCGAGGGCGAGGGCGGAGTGGGCGTTGGCGACGGGGTCGGTTGCTGGGGCTGGTCGGTGTCGCCGACGAAGTCCACCTTGGTGCGGCCACCACTGGCCGAGCCCTGCGGCGGGGTCACCGTGGGCGTGGAGGCCGACAGCAGGATCAGCAGCATCAGCACATGCAGCAGCGCGCTGATCAGCGCGGCGATCCATGGTTCCAGGCGCTCGATCAGCGGTTCGGTGCGCGGCAGCCAGTCGCTGGGGTCCAAGTGGACATGCAGCAGTTGCAGCGTGTCGTCGCGCACGCGGTAGACCAGCACGTACGGGGTCTGCGTGACCACCCATTCACGGGTGCCGGGCACCCGGCCGGCGCGGCCACGGCCGGGCTGTTCGGCCAGCGTGCGGGTGGCCTCCAGCACCTGTCGCGCCATCGCCGCGGCCGCGGCCGGGTTGAGCGCGTGATAATGATCCTGGGCGTGGGCGAGCTGCTTGGCGGCCGGGACGGTCCACTCACGCCGCAACATCGACACCCCAGCCGGCGAACAGTGCGGTGAGCTGCGCCGGTGCGATGAAGTCGCCCTGGTCGGCGGCGGTGATGCCGTCGAGCACGGCCGCCTGGAAACGGGCCTCGCTCACCGCATGGAGCACGTCCTCCCACCCTGCGGTGTCGGGCAGCGTGTCGATCAGCGTACGGGCGTGATGCTTGATGGCGGACATGGCACTGCAGTGGGGGAATACTGCCGGCAAGTCTACCGCCGCAG
Organism: Xanthomonas codiaei; assembly: GCF_002939785.1. Lineage (GTDB taxonomy): Bacteria > Pseudomonadota > Gammaproteobacteria > Xanthomonadales > Xanthomonadaceae > Xanthomonas > Xanthomonas codiaei. Next base: position 24,215 of record NZ_MDEC01000044.1, on the reverse strand, counting down.
CGCGGACTGGCGTGTGGCACGGCTCCGGCGCGCAGGTGTGGCATTCACCGGCGAGGCTGGCCGCAGCCGCAGCCGCAGCCGCAGCCGCAGCCGCAGCCGCAGCCGCCGGAGCGAAGCTGCGTGTCGACACACGGCCGACAGCAGAAGTGACGCTTGGCACCTTGTCGGCGGCGTGGCCGGGTTTCATCCTGCAGCGGCCACTCGACCAGGACCGCGTCATGCCCGCCCACGCCATCGCCCCGTTCACGCCGTATCTGTCGATGGCTGCCATCGGGTTTCTCTGCTACCGGCGCATCCGGCGCAGCTTCGGCCGGCAGCCGTGGAAACCGTTGGCGACCGGAGTGCGCACGATGGCCCTGCTCATCCTTGCGGCGGCGTTGGGATTCGCGCTGTACGGCTTGCCGCAGGTGCGGCCGGGGATCGCGCTGGGAGCGCTGGCCGGCATCGGGCTGGGCGTGCTGTCGCTGCGCTACACGCCTGCCGAATGGGTGCAGGGTCGCGGCTGGTACACGCCCAACCCCTGGATCGGCGCGGCGCTGATGCTGGTGCTGCTGGGCCGGCTGGCGTGGCGCTGGGCCAGCGGCGCCTTCGCCGCCGGTGCGGCGGTGGCCGGGTCGCAGGCCAGCCCGCTGACCCTGGGCATCGCGGCCGCGCTGGTGCTGTATGCGCTGGTGCACATCGCCGGGCTGTGGTGGCGTCTGCGCCAGCTGCGCCTGCAGGCTGGCGCGGCGGAGTCGGTGCGCTGACCGCCATTCCCGAGCGGGCGTGGTTTACACCTGCGAGCGGAACGGGAACACCAGTTTCTCGCCCAGCTTCTGCCGCAGCGGCCGTGCGAGCCAGCGTTGCAGCGTGTAGCGCTCGGCGCGCTGCAGATCGCGTTCGAACACCTCGGTCATGCGTGCGGCCAGCGCGCGGTCGTAGACGTTCAGGCTGGCCTCGTCGTTGAGGCGGAACGAGCGGATGTCGAAGTTGGTCGACCCCACCGACACCAGCAGGCCGTCGATGATCAGCAGCTTGGTATGCAGCATGGTGGGCTGGTATTCGTGGATCTCGATGCCGGCCTGCAGCAGCGGCTCCCAGCTGGCCTTGGACGCCAGCCGCACCGACACCGCATCGATATGCTTGCCCGGCAGCAGTACGCGGATCGCCACGCCCCGGCCGCGCGCTTCCAGCAGCGAGCGGGTGATCAATGCATCGGGCACGAAGTACGCGGCGGCCAGGTCGATGGTGCTGCGCGCGGCGGCGATGGCGACCAGATACATGAGGTGCATGCTCTCGCTGCCGCCGGCCGGCGAGGCCACGAACAACTGCGCATCGCTGTCGCCGGCCGCGTCCAGCGCCGGGTAGTAGTGCGCGCCGTTGACCACGCGCCCGGTGGTCTTGATCCAGTTGTCGTTGAAGGCGGTCTGCACCTGCGCCACCACCGGGCCTTCGATGCGGTAATGGGTGTCGCGCCAATGCTCCGGGTCCTGCGCATCGCCCATCCACTGGTCGGCCACGCCCACGCCGCCGGTGAAGCCGATGCGGCCGTCGATCACCAGCAACTTGCGGTGGGTGCGGTTGTTGACGCGGTGCAGGCTGTACCAGGCCAGCGGCCGGTAGCGGTGCACTTCCACGCCGGCCTCGGTCATGGTGTCCACCAGCGCATGGTCCATCTTCAGGCTGCCGCCCCAGTCGATGGTGACCCGCACCGCCACGCCGGCGCGTGCGCGCTCGGACAGCGCGTCACTGAACTCGCGGCCGATCTCGCCCGACCAGTAGATGTAGGTTTCGAAGGTGATGGTGTGCTGCGCGCTGCGGATGGCAGCCAGCATGGCCGGAAAGATTTCGTGGCCATTGTTGAGTACGTCGATGCGGTTGCCCGGCAGGATGGCCGGGCCCAGCAGTACCGACATCTCGCGCTTGAACTGCGGGTCGGCCACGTCGTACAGGTGCTTGGGGATGTGCTGTAGCTTCTTCTCCGGCGTGGCGAAGTTGAGCAGCAGCAGCCCCACCAGCAAGGTGACGACCACGGCGGCCACGATGATCCAGATCATGCATCCCACTCCGATGTCCCGCAGTGCGGGCATAAACGGCGGGCATTCTGGCAAGGCTGCCGGCATGGGGGTCGTGAAGGGAAGGCGACGGCCGGAGAGGCGCAGTTGCATGTCATCTGCCGGCGGGCATCGCGATGCCAGGCGCAATCGCTGCGGCTGGCGAGCTTACTCCGGCACGTGCAGATAGCTGGGCGGCACATGCGGCGTCAGCCAGACGCCATTGTCGGCCTGGAAAAAGCCGAACCCGGCGTCGTGCATCTGCAGGCTGTGCACGCCGAGCACGACCGGCGTGCCCCGACGGTCGTAGCGGTTTGCGGATCGGCGGACAAATGGACGTGGTGGCGCTGGCCCGGCTGCAAGCCTTGCGCCAGGATCGCTTCGAGAAAGCGCGTGGCGGTGCCGTGATACAGCATCCGAGGCGGACACAGCGCCTGGTGCCGCAGTGCGACGGTCGGCGTGGAGTGGCCTTGTGCGGCACGGATGCGCAGGCCATCGTCGGACAGCGTGAAGCGTTGCTTGTCGCTTTGCGCAACCACTGCTTGCAGCAATGCCATATCGAGCTGGCGGCCTGAGGCTGTGGCGCCGGCAATGACGGCGTGGATGTCTACCCAACCGTCCTGATCGAGCGTCAAGCCGATCGTCTCCGGCGCATGCCGCAGGACATAGCTGAGGAACTTGCTGGTGTCGGTCAGCTGCTGAGACATGGTGTGCCTTTGCTTCATTGCAGAGAAATGCTGCCGCGTGCCTGGGCTGCCTGGTGGGCGGCACACGTTTGCCGGGCCAGCGTACACGCTTGCCGGGTGGGTCGCCCCCGGAATGGGTGGCGAACGCGGTCTTGGGCGTGGGTTGCCTTGCAGTGACCGCAGGGCCGCCAGATCCACGTGTGCTGCAATGGACGCGTCCGCTGCATGCGCGCGCTGCATGCCATCGCGTGACTGCGCGGTGCTATCGTGCGCGGATGCCCAGGGTCGCTGCCACCGTTCGCTGCAAGGCCACGCTGCTGGAACCTGCAGCGCCCAAGGCGGCCACCTGGCTATTTCTGCAGCTGCCCGCCGCAGCAAGCAACACGCTGCCCACGCGCAGCATGGTGACCGTCACCGGCACATTCGCCGGGCAGCCGTTGCAGGCCACGCTTGAACCGGATGGACAGGGCGGGCATTGGCTCAAGGTCGACCACGCCTTGCAGCAGGCAGCCGGCGTGGCTGCCGGTGACGAGGTCGCAGTGGAGATGACGCCGGTGGACGTGGAACCCGAGCCGGTGGTGCCGGACGATCTGCATGCCGCACTGGCCGCGCAGCCGGCCGCGCGTGCGACCTGGGACGACATCACCGCGCTGGCGCGGCGCGACTGGATCGTCTGGATCGTGTCGGGCAAGAAGGCCACCACGCGGGTCAAGCGCATCGCCACCGCCTGCGACATGCTGGCGTCGGGCAAGCGCCGTGCGTGCTGCTTCGACCGCTCCGGGATGTACAGCAAGTCGTTGACCGCACCGACGCCAAAAGCGAGCTGAAGCGCCACGCTGAGCCCGAAGGTCGCAGTGGAACGACGGCGGTGCAGGCCGCACCTCGGCCGTTTTCCACCCGCGCGCTGCAGACGGACTAGCCGCTTGCGCGAGACCTGCCTATGCGCCGAAATGCTTACATGCGTCACACCAGCACGCACCTATACTCCGGAGCTGCCCCACCAAAGAGGTTCCGACCGCATGAGCGCACCCCCATCGTCTCCGATTGCCGCCGGTTCCGGCGCAGCGCCCGGCAGCCTTCGCCGCTCGGTGTCCAATACGCTCAAGGGGTCGGCCGGCAATCTGGTCGAGTGGTACGACGTCTACGTCTACTCGGTGTTCGCCACCTACTTCGAATCGCAGTTCTTCTCCAAGGAAGACAAGAACGCCACCCTGTTCGTGTGGGCGATCTTTGCGATGACCTTCCTGATGCGCCCGATCGGTGCGTGGTACTTCGGCCGCTTCGCCGACCGCTACGGCCGCCGCCTGGCGCTGACCATCTCGGTGTCGATGATGGCGCTGTGCTCGTTCGTCATCGCGATCACACCCACCGTGGCCACCATCGGTATCGCCGCGCCCATCATCCTGTTGCTGGCGCGGCTGCTGCAGGGCTTTGCCACCGGTGGCGAGTACGGCACCAGCGCGACCTATATGTCCGAAGCGGCGATTCCCGGCCGGCGCGGTTTCCTGTCCTCGTTCCACTACGTCACCCTGGTGGGCGGCCATGTGCTGGCGCAGGCCACCTTGCTGGTGATGCTGCATTTCTTCGATGCCTCGCAGGTATCGGCCTGGGGCTGGCGGGTGGCGTTCGGCCTGGGCGGTGTCGGTGCGCTGGTGGTGTTCTGGTTGCGCCGGACCATGGATGAGTCGCTGAGCTCCGAATCCATCGCCGATTCGCGTACCGGCAAGGCCAGGGCCTCGGGCTCGATGCGCGAGCTGTTCGTCAACCAGTGGCGCCCGTTGCTGCTGTGTTTCCTGATCACCGCCGGCGGCACCATCGCGTTCTACACCTACTCGGTGACCGGCCCGAAGATGATCCAGAGCGCGTTCGCCGGCGGCGACGTGATGGCCGGCACCATCATCAACCTGGTGGCGCTGACGGTGTTGATGCTGATGCAGCCGGTGGGCGGCTGGTTGTCGGACATCGTCGGCCGCAAGACCCTGCTGGTGTTCTTCGGCATCGGCGGCGTGCTGTACACCTGGTTCCTGGTGATGGAACTGCCCAAGCAGACCGATTGGCTGATGGCCTTCGCCATCCTCACCGTGGGCTTTGTGATCCTGACCGGCTACACCTCGATCAACGCCGTGGTGAAGGCCGAACTGTTCCCCACCCATGTGCGCGCGCTGGGCGTGGGCCTGGGCTACGCACTGGCCAACTCGGCCTTCGGCGGTACCGCGCCGCTGCTGTATCAGGCCTCGTTGAAGACCGGGCATGTCAGCGAGTTCGTGATCTACGCCACGGCGGTGATCGCGGTGTCGCTGGTGGTCTACATGTTCTTCCTGACCAACAAGGGCAGCAACTGGCTGGATGACGAAGCGGCGATGCGCAAGCGCGTGCGGTGAGGTGGCTTGTGCGTGCAGTGAAGCGGCTTGTCGGCCGTGCGAGAGCGGCACAGTCGGCAAGCGCGTCACTGCACGCAGCGATTGCCCGGGGGCTGGTCGTCCTCCACGCATGGGCGCGAGATCGCAGGGGCCGCCACACCCACGTGAGCCAGATGGCTGCCCTCGTAACGGATGGAGGGTGACAACCGCATCGTCACGTCCTCATGCATCCATTCCATTGCAACCGCCATCGATCAGGCACCGGCTGCGACGCGCGATCCGCACATCGATTCCCGACTCCCCAACTCATACCTCTCGCACTGTCCGAAACGCGTACATATCCGCAAACGTGCAGAAGTGAAAGCGCGGGATCGTGATCGGACCCGCTGCCGCCAGTCGCTCGAGCCAGTCGCCCACTGCAGCGCGATAGGCGGCCTGTTCTGCGCGATCGAGCGTCTGACACAGGTAGGCCAGCGAGATATGAAACTGGAAATTGACGTAGTCCGGGCGCTGCAGGCGGGTCAGCGTCATCAGCCCCTGGCGCGCGGTTTCCAGGCGCTGTGCGGTCTGCGTATCGGCAGGGCGCAGCGGGATGAGCAGGTTGACGTTGTTGCCGGTCCGTGCCGCAGCCGGATCGACCACAAAGCTGCATGCACCCAGCGGCGCCGCAGTGCGCTGCCTCAACCGCGCAAGAAAATCGGCATGGATATCGCTCAATGCCACATCGCGCGTCAGATCGCCCGGCCATGGCCCGCTGGCGCGGTCGCTCTCGTTGACCCCGCCCAGCAGGGTCACGTGATAACTGCTGGGCGGCAGCAGCGCGAACTTGTTCGCGAAGTGGTGCTCGGGCAGTTCGCGGTAGATGTCCAGCACGCGGTCGAAGCTGTCGTAGCCATCGCCCTGTTGTTCGAGATGACCAACGAAGGTATTGCCGGCAAACGGCATCGGCCGCCTGGAGTTCAGGAACTTGCGGCCCACATCCGGCGGTGGCGGTGTCTCGGCCAGCGTGGGCAGGGCGGTGGCCAACACCGCGGTGCCTGCAGCGGCGGCCAGCAGCCGGCGGCGGCTGAAGGGGGTATCCAGACATGACGACATGCACAGCTCCTCAGAGTTTGACGTTGACGCCGAGCATCACGGTGGGGGCCATCTTCCAGGCCGATTGCACGTATTCCTGATTGCGACCGATGCGGTACTGGTAGCCCTGACCGGCCAGATTGAGCACGTCCAGGCTCACGGCCAGCGTGGGCGAGACATCCCAGGCCAGTTTTAGATCCAGACGGTCCAGTGGTTGCTGGTAGCGGTTGCGATAGAACTCCTGCTGGCTGCTGTAGTTGGGGTAGCGGTCGTCCCACAGCTCGCCGGTGCGGCTCCAGGCCAGCGTGCTGCGCAGCGGCCCGCGGGCGTAATTCAGGGTCAGGTTCCACAACTGCTTGGGCTGCTGCGGCAGCACGTCCAGCGTGGTGCGGCTGCCATCGCCGAGCACCACCGGGTAGTCCACGTGCAGGAACGTCACATTGGCGGTCACCGACAGGCCGTCCAGCGCAGGCAGCCATGACCCCAGCTCCTTGATGGCCCCCAGCTCGGCGCCGCGCAGGCGCACCGGCCGGTCCACATTGCGCGGCTGGGTGACCAGCACCTGCTCGCCGTCGATGCTGTCCATCTGCCCGTAGCGGAAGATTTCATCCGTGATGGTCTTGTGGAACAGCGCCACCGACAGCAGGCTGCCGCCGTCGTCGAAGCTCCAGTCATGGCCAAGGTCCAGGTTCTGCGAGCGGCGTGGCTGCAGGTCCGGGTTGCCCTGGTTGAGCGTCGGCGGCGTGCTGCCTGGCGTGAGCACGCCACCGTTCAAGGCCATCTGGTCCAGCCGCGGGCGCCCGATCGAGCGCGAGACGCCGATGCGCAGCGTGCCGTTGGCGCTGGTCTGCAGGTGCCCGCTGAGCGATGGCAACCAGTTGCGGTAGGTGCGCACCGCGCTGACCGGCGTCCAGGTGGTTCCGCTCAGCTGCTGGCCGGCGCTGGCAAAGCGCGTCTGTTCCAGGCGGATGCCGCCGGCCAGCAGCCAGCGCTCGCCGCGCCATTGCGCCTGGGCAAAGCCGGCGCGCACCTGTTCGTCGACGACGTAACTGCCGCTGTTCTGCGCGGTGGTGTCCACCACCCCGCGCGCCTGGCCGGCCAGCGCATCCCAGCGTGCGTCGGCCAATGCCGGGTCGATGGTCATCATCTCCGCGTTGCAGCCCAGGGCGCAGGTCGGGCTGCCGAGCACGTCGGCCAGGGTGCCAGGCAAGCCGTTCCAAGTGGTGCGCTGCACAGCGGTGCGCATGTGCGTGCGCACCTGCCGCGCGCCAACGGCCAGCCCCAACCCGCGGTTGTCCTCGTCCATGTTGCGACGCAGCTCCAACTGCAGGTCTCCAACCCGTTCGGCGTAGTCGGTGCGCTCCTGTTGGTGATAGGCGTTGGGATAGCGCGTCGGGTCGTCGGCCAGGGCCGGGTCCAGCGGCGTGAAGGCGGGCAGCGTGCCGCTCCAGTCGAACCCGTATGCCAGGCGGTTTTGCTGGAAGCGGTCCCAGGTCTGCGGGTTGTCCACCGTGGCGCGTGAGGTGCTCGCGCGCAGCGCGGCGCGCCATTGCGCCGGCAGCTCGGCCAGGAGTTCGCCGTTGATGCCCGACAGCGCGCGCTTCCAGCGCAACTGCCCCAGTTCGACGTACTGATTCAGGTTATCGAGCGTACCGCCCTGCGGGCCGGTGCGGGTCAGGCGCGCGCTGTTCTGCACTTGGGCGTTCTGGGTATAGCGGTCCGAGGCCTCGCGCTGGCGGAAGCTGTAACCGGACACATGGCCGCTGAGCGGACCGTCCGGCTGCCAGTCCACGCGTGCGGTGAGGCCGCGCCGTTGCCGGGTGTTGTCGTAGTTGTACCAGCGCCGCTCGCTGGGCACCGCGTCGCCCACGCCGCCATAGGGCACCGGAGCGCGCGTGCCGTCGGCGTTGTACCAGTTCAGGGCGCCGCCGTTTTCCTGCTGCGGCACCGGGATCTCGCGGCGCCAGAAGCTGGCTGCGCCCAGGAATGCAAACTCGCCGTCACGCCCGAAGCGCTTGCCCCATTTGAGCTCGCGTTCGCCCACTGGCGTACGGCCGCCATAGCGGCTTCCCATCAGGTTGGCGCCGGCCTTGGCCGAGGCGGTCAGCAGGCCGTCCGGACGGCCGAAGCCGGTGGCGGTGACCAGGTTGGTGACGCCGCCGATCGCGCCACCGTCGTTTTCAGGCAGGAACGACTTCACCACGTCGATGCGGTCGACAAAGTTGGCCGGTAGCACATCCATCATTGCCTGGCGGCTGCCGATGTCGTTGCTTGCGAATGCAAAGCCGTCGATCAGCATGCTGTTGTAGTTGCCGTTGAGGCCGCGCACTGTCACGTAGCGCGGCTCGCCCTGGTACTCCACGGTGCTCACGCCGGTGACGCGGCGCAGCGCATCGCCGACATTGAAATCCGCCAGTTGCCCGATGCTGTCGGCGGCAACCGAATCCACGATCGTGGGCGCGGCCTGCTTGGTGGCGATGGCCCGGGTGTTCTGCGACTGGAAGGAGGTCCGCACCTGCACCGCATCCAGGGTCTGCGCCGTGGCATCGGCGGGCGCGGCGACGGCCTGTGCCGGCATCTGCATCCAGCCCACCACGGCCATGCCCAGCGCGTAGGACAGTATGCGACGCTGTGGGACGCAGGCTGCAGCGGGCCCAAGCGGGCCAGGGAAGGAGGGATGAAAAAGACGCATGGCACTATCCGCACTGTCGGGCGGCCCCAACACGGTGGCCGCAGGCGAATTAAATTAATCTGCTTAATTTAAACTTGTGTGACACCACCGGTCCTTCTGCTGCCCCATGTCTTCCTTTTTCGCCCACGCGGCCATCCGTTCGCATTACCGCCGCCGCAGCGACGGCCAGGCCGCCGGTTCCAGCGAGCGCGCGTTGCTGGATCTGATCCGCAGCGCCGGCCAGGTGGCACGCGCCGACCTGCCGCGCGCCAGCGGGCTCAGCGTTCCTGGCACCAAGGGCATCATCGACCCGCTGGTTGCCCATGGGCTGCTCCAGCTCGGCCCGTCGCTGCGGCGCGGTCGCGGCCAACCCAGCGTCCAGTTGAGTCTGGTGCCCGACTACGCGTACAGCGTGGGGGTCTCGTTGATGGTCGATGGCATCGCGGTGGTGCTGATCGACTTCGCCGGCCAGGTGCGCGGCATGCGCCAGCTCACCGCGTTCCCGCTGACGCTGGACCTGGTCGCGGCGCGGCTGCCGGACCTGGTGGAGCAGTTGCTGCAGGCCGCCAGCGTGGACCGGCAGCGGTTGTTCGGGGTGGGTGTCAGCATGACCGGCCCGCGCATCGGCGACGGCACGCGGGTCAACCCGCCGCTCACGTTGGCCGCCGACTGGATGCAGGTGGAGCTGGACCGGTTCATCGCCGACCGCCTGCAGCTGCCGGTGTGGATGGACAACGACGCCCACTGCGCGGCCCTGGCCGAAGCCTTGTACGGAGTCGGCCGGCAATCGCCGGATCTGGTCTACCTGACGATCGCCGATGGGTTTGCCGCGGGCGTGATCGCCGCCGGTCGGGTGCGCCGCGGCGCGCACGGCAATGTGGGCGAACTGGGGCGTATCTCGGCCATCACCGGCAGCGCGCGGCCAACGCTGGAAAGCCTGCGCCAGGCGCTCGTCGCCGACGGCCATGTGCTGGCGGACCTGCACACCATGCTGCAGCACTACGATCCGGCGTGGCCGCAGATCGACGCCTGGCTGGATGCGGTGCAACCCACCGTGACCCTGGCGGTGGCGGCAATCATCGCGTTGATCGACCCGCGCGTCATCGTCTTCGGCGCGCGTCTGCCGGCAGATCTTGCGCAGCGGCTGATCGCCCGTGTGGCCTTCGAGCCCGCACCACGGCGCGGCGTCGCCCTGCCGTATCCGGCGTTGCTGGTCGGGCAGGTGCAGGCACATGCCACGGTGCTGGGCGCGGCCATGCTGCCGTTCAAGGAAACGCTGTTCTAGCCGCAGGTGGTGGAGCAGCCGATGCGCGTGCCGGCATTGCGCCGGGGCATCGTTTCGCATCGCGGCGGCAGAGTTCGCCTCGGTTGCGCATTGTCATATGCCAGGCGCTTTACTGGCCGCCCGCAGTGCTCTTGAGGTCGTCATGCGTATTGCCCCTTCGCAACAAGCCGCCACGCCCACCACCGCGCTGGCAACACCCACGCACACCAGCCCGGCCACCCCGATGGAGGTGCCGCACCTGCCCGGCGGCAACCTGCCACTGGGTCCACGCCCGCGTCGCCAGGTGCTGATGCAACCGCCACTGGTGCCGTTGGACGACAGCGCCATGACCGGCAAGCAGGCATTGGTGGCACTGGACAGCGAGTTTTCGGAGCAACGCCTGGCCGAAGTGCAGGCAAGGCAGATCACCGTGCAGGCCGCGCAAAGCACGCTGGCCAAGCAGCTTGCAAAGGCCGGCAAGGCGACCGGACCCGCCAGCATCGCGGCACGCTTTGCCGCCGGAGCGCTGGAGCCGGTGTATCTGGACACCACCGCGTTCGAAGCGATGACAGCCGGTCTGCCGGATCGCTCCCGAGCAGCGGCCGGCCCGGTGCTGGTCGATGCGCAACAAGGCCGCATCATCTTCGATCTGCAACGCGCGTTTGCGCATGACGACACCTTCAGCGATGCAGCACGCACTGCATTGGGCAAGGCGTTGGATCTGCCAGGCACTCTGCTGAAAACACAGGGCTGGCTGAAGCCCACCGCACCCACCCAGCCGCGCCGCAAGTTGCAGCAGGCCGCGTGCTACCACGGGCACGAGGTGCCGGCGCGCGACGGCGGCGCAGCCTTCTTCAAGGCCAACGACCATCATCTGGTGGCCGGAAAGGAAGCGCTGTTGCGCAAGCACCGCAAGGAGCTCGTGCACGACGCGTACTTCCAGGCGCCCAGCACGCGTGCGCTGGGCAAGGACGTGATGGTGCACCGGGGCCTGTTCGACAACCACGCCGGCATTCCGGAAAACTCGCTGGCCGCCATCGATCGCGCCTATGCACAGGGGTATCGCAACCTGGAGCTGGATGTCGAGGTCAGTGCCGACGGCGTGCCGGTCTTGATGCACGACTTCAGCATTGGCCGCATGACCGACGATCCGCAGAACAGGCTGGTCTCGCAGGTACCGTTCGCCCAGTTGCGCGAGATGCCGCTGGTGATCCGCAACCCGGTCGATGGCAACTTCATCAAGACCGATCAGACCATTGCCGCGGTGGAGCAGGCACTGGAGCACGCGCTGCAGAAGCCGGAGGCGATGTCGGTGGCGCTGGATTGCAAGGAAGACACCGCCGAGGCGGTGGCGATGCTGCTGATGCGCCGGCCGGACCTGCGCCAGGGGGCCGCGATCAAGCTGTATGCCAAGTACTACACGGGTGGCTTCGATCAATTTCTGTCCAATCTGTACAAGCGCTACCAGATCAATCCGCTGCACTCCCAGGATGCGCCACGCCGGGCCGCACTTGATCGGCTGCTGGCCAAGATCAATGTGGTGCCGGTCTTCAGCCAGGGCATGCTTGCCGACGCGCAGCTGCGCCAGTTCTTCCCGGGCAAGGACGAGGGCCCGGAGGGACTGGCCGACACTGCGGTGCAGTGGCTGGAAAGCTGGAACCGGATGCGCCCGGTCATCGTGGAGGCGGTGGCCACCGATCAGCAAAGCGCTGCAGGCAAGGCCATGGAGCTCGCACGCGCACGCCTGCGCCAGCCGGACTCGTCCTACGCGCAGGCGGCGTTTTCGTCCGGCTATCGGTATGAGGATTTCTCCCTGCCGCGCGCCAACCACGACAAGGACTATTACGTCTGGCGCAACTTCGGCGAGATGCAGAAGCTCAGCGGCGAAGCCTTCGGGATCCAGCGCACCACCGCCGGTGCCTTTCGCGATGCCGGCGAAAGCCTGCTGACCGACCAGCCCGAGGAAGAACTGCTCGCGTTGCTGGAAAACCGCACGCTGGCACGTGGTCACACCGGCATGGAGCTGGACCTGCCGCCAGACACCCCCATCGACACCGCACGCGATGCGGCGATCGTGGCGCAGCGCACCGGCGAATTCCGCGCCGCCTCCAGGCCCGCCGACCCGGCCCATGTGGCGGCAGTGCGCGAAGGCCGCCTTCTGGATCGCTCTGCAGAACCTGCGCACGACAGCGCAGCCAGGCAGGCGGTGGATGCACGCGCCCAATCCCTGGGGCGACTGACCGATCAGTACCGTGGTGCACCGGTGACCCATTACCTCAACGAGCAAGCCAAACAGACCGAGCCAGAAGAGTGATGACGGCGCACTGATCCTGCGCCGGCGCGCGTGGCCCGGCGGCATGACCGCTTGCGTGGTCGCCAATGGGTGCGCGCCTTGCAGTGTTGCGGGTGGACATCGCCTTCGCCGGCAAACTGCACTGGCGCTCCCGCCCAGGACGCGCGCACTGCGCCACCACTGCGCCTGCTGCGGCGCTACGGCGTCTCCAGCAACGGAATCACCTCGCGGTCCTGCGCATCCACCGCCACCAGGCGCTGCAGCAGCAGCGACAAGGTCACCACGTCCTGGTGGTTGTGCTCGGCCACGCGGCGCAGGTTGCGCGCGCTGCCGCCGCGCAGGTAGCTCAACCAGGCGGCCGGCGCTTCGGAGCCGGGCAGGTCGTCCTCGCGTACCACGCGCAGCAGTTGCCGCTCGATGGTGGACAGCTTGCAGTTCTCCCAGGTGCCGCGATAGCGCCGGCGCGTGGGAAACAGCAGGTCCACATGGTCCAGCGCGGAGATCGGGTCGCCGCGGCGCGCCAGCCGGTAGCGCGTCTTCAACAACGGCGCGTCGTAGCAGCGGCCGTTGTAGCTGGACAACACCGTGCGCGGCGACAGCCAGCTGCGGAACAGATCCAGCATCGCGCTTTCTGCTGCCATCGTGGACATCATCAACTGGCGCACGCGCAGCCCGCTGCCTTGCGCCTGATCCATGTACCAATCGGCCACGCCGATCATGAAGGCGCGCGTGCCGGTACCGCCGGCCAGGCCGGTGGTTTCGGTGTCGAAGAAGAGCAGGTCCAGCGGGTCGACCGTGTCCTGGCGTTTGGCGAAGGCCAGCGAGAGCGCTTGGCCCGGAATCGGCTGCGGCAGGAAGGCTTCGATCAGATGCAGGCCCGGTGCGATCTCGTTGCCTGGCAGCTGCCGATCGGTGGAGGCCGCACGCAGCGGCGTGTGCGGTGAGATCGCCCGTTCGCGCAGGCCGATCATCTTGCGCAGGCCGGCGATGTCGGTACGCCGCTGCAGCGGCGGTGCCAGCGATGGTGTCGTGCTGTTGCGCGCTACCGGCGAGCGGCCTGCGATACCCGCATCCACGGCATCGCCATCGACAGCGGGTGCCGACGCGGGTGTGTGGCGCACATCGTGCTCCACCCACGCAAATACCGATGCCTCGCGCGCAGGCGGTGGAGGCGACGCCAAGGTGCGGCGCGCAAGCGTGGGGGCGGCGGTGTGTGCGCATACGTCGTGCGAGCGGCCGCTCACGGCACCCTCGTGTGCAGGCGCTGTAGCGCGCGCAGGTGCGCGTGCAGCAGGCGACACCGCGCTGGATGCCGCGGCCCGCTGCGCACGCGTCGGCAGCGCCGCATCGTCCTTGCGCGCTGCAGGCGTCAACCCGCCCACCTGACGGCGTAACAGGCGCAGACGCTCCGCGCTGACGCCCGGGGCGGCGCCAGGCGCAGGCGGTGTCGCGTTCTGCGTCGAAGGTGATCCCGCTGGCGCAGCGCTGCCGGCACCCATGCGCGCGCTGCCTGCAACAGCGTCAACGGCGGCTGCATCGGCGGCTGGTCGCCTGGCCATGGCTGCACGCATCGGTGGAGCAGGGGACTGCGCTGCGCCTGCGATGTCCCAGGCCGGCGCCGCATCGGTCGTGCCGCTCTGCGCGGTGGCCTGCGTATCGCAGCGCAGCGCTTCACTGCGCTGCGCCGCAGCCGGCGCAGGCGCGTCCGCATGCCCCGCCTGCCGGCGCAGCAGCCGCAGTCGCTCCGCACTTACGCTCATGCAAGCACGTCCAGCGCCAGATCCTCGTCCACCTGGGTGGCATGGCGTAGCGGCGCATCGGCATCGAACAACAATGCCAGTACCGTCAAGGCCAGCGACTTGGGCGATTCGCCCTTGCCTTGCTCGTGCGCGGCCAGCACCGGGCCCACGCAGGCCGGGCAGCCGGCGCTGCAATCGCAACGCCGCACCAGTTCATCGGCGCGCTGCAGCAGCTCGGCCTGGCGCAGCCATAGCGGCTCGCTCAGGCCCACGCCGCCGGGGAAGTTGTCGTACAGATACACCGTCGGCACGAAGGCCTGCTGCAATTCCACCGCGGCGTTTTCGCCTTCGTCCACGCCGCGCAGTTGTCCGCGCCCGGTCTGGTCGGCCACCGCAAACCACGCGCCGTCGCCATTGCCCACGGCCTTTTGCAGGTCGCGTGCATCGGCCATCACCGCCACCGTGGCCACCACGTGCAGCGCGTAGGCAGCGCCCAGGAAGCCATCCAGCGCGTCCTGCTTGGACGCAAACGCCTTGCCCAACGTGGCCTGCGGCAACTGCCACCACACCGCGGTGGTGTGCAGTTCCTGGTCGGGCAGATTCACCGGGCCGTAGCCGATGTTCTCGTGCGTGTAATAGCGGATCTTCTTGTAGCCGGACACGCGCCGCACCACATGCACCTCGCCATGATGCGAATCGCCATGGCCGGCCACGCTGCCGTCGAAGCGGTCCAGCACCTTGAGCTTGGTGTAGTCGATGCTGTCGGTGTAGTAGTCCACATGCGTGCGCGTCACGTAGGCCTTGCGGCCTTCCCAATCCAGCCGCTCCACTTGATACGGCGTGCTCTGCACCATGTGGATGGCGCCTTCGTACAAGGTGAGCGCGGCGGCCGAATAATCCACCTCGGCGATGATCTGCTGCTTGCCGTCGCTCTTGTCCACCACCACGAAATTGCCGTCGGCCACCGAACGCAGGCTCACCGCGTTGGCCGGGTAGCTGTCGGCGATCCATTCCCAGCGCTCGCCTTCCTGGTGGATCACCTCGCTTTCGGCCAAGGCTTCCAGGAACACCAGCGGGTCGATCGGGCCGAACGGCTCGTCGGCGATGAACGGCAATTCGAACGCCGCGCAGCGGATATGGTCGAACAGGATCAGCGGTTGGTCCGGCGCGATGCGCGCATGCTCGGGCGAGGCATCGGCAAAGAAATCCGGGTGCCGCACCACATACTGGTCCAGCGGTTGCGAGCTGGCCACCAGCACGCCCAGCGCCGGTTGCTGGCGCCGCCCGGCACGGCCGAAACGCTGCCAGGTGGCCGCCACGCTGCCGGGGTAGCCATTGAGGATCACCACGTCCAGCGCGCCGATATCCACGCCCAGTTCCAGCGCAGAGGTCGAGATGATGCCGTCGATGTTGCCGGCCCGCATCGCCCGCTCCACTTCGCGCCGCTCGGTGGGCAGGTAACCGCCGCGGTAGGCGCGGATGCGCGCCGGCTTGCGCGGGTCGTGGTCGAAGATGTCTTTGAGGTACTTGGTCAGCACCTCCACCATCAACCGCGTCTGCGCGAACACCAGCGTCTTCAGCCCGCTCTTGATGGCGATGCGCGCAATGCGGTTGCTCTGCGAACGTGCCGAGGCGCGCAGGCCCAGGTCTGCATTGACCACCGGCGGATTCCACAGCAGCACATGCTTGTCGCCGGTGGGCGCGCCGGACTCGGTGATCGCATGCACCTGTTCTTCGATCAGGGCCTGCGCGTGCGCATGCGGGTTGCCGATGGTGGCCGAGCACAGGATGAACTGCGGGTTGGCGCCGTAGAACGCGCAGATACGCTTGAGCCGGCGCAGCACGTTGGTGACATGGCTGCCGAACACGCCGCGGTAGGTGTGGATCTCGTCGATCACCACATAGCGCAGGTTCTCGAAGAACTGCGCCCACTTGGTGTGATGCGGCAGGATCGCCTGGTGCAGCATGTCCGGGTTGCTCACCACGATGTCGCCATGCAGGCGGATCGCCTGGCGCGCATCGCCTGGGGTATCGCCGTCGAAGGTGAAGGCCTTGACCCCCAGCTCGCCGGCGCGATTGAGTTCCAGCAGCTCGGCCACCTGATCCTGCGCCAGTGCCTTGGTCGGGAACAGGTACAGCGCCTTGGCCCCGGCGGTCATCGCCGCGCTCACAACCGGCAGCGTGTAGCACAGCGATTTGCCCGAGGCGGTGGGCGTCACGATCGCCACATGCTCGCCACGCTGGCTCGCCGCCCAGGCCTCGGCCTGATGGCTGTAGAGCTGGCCGATGCCGCGCGCGCGCAGTGCGTCGGCGAGTGCGGCCGGCACATCGTCCGGGATCGGCGCATAGCGGCCTTCGCGCCCGGGCAGGGTGAAGCTGCCGGTGATGCGGTCCTGGTAGCGCCGTTCCAGGCGCTGGGTGAGCAGTGCGCCGTCGCGGCTGGGACGCCCATCGGTGGTGGCCAGGGCGCGTTCGGCGGTTTCGGTGCGGGGAGCGAGGGCAAACGGAGGCATACGGCAGCTCCCAAAGAGGGGCATGAGACAGGGGAGGCGTCTCAGGGTATGAGACACGGCCCGAATGGGCGAGCCCGTGTCACTGAGCGAATTCAGCAAGCGGGTATGCTGTGGCCCCCACTGCGTCATGCCCGACCTGCGCGCTATGGGCTCCCCCTTTCGAAGACCCGCCGTGCCCGTGCCCCCCAGCGCCCTCGCTCCGCATTACAAGACTCCCGCTGCCCGCCGTGCCGATGTGATCGTGCATGCAGCCGGCCTGTTCCTGGCCATCGTCGGTGGCGGCTGGATGGTGTGGCGCGCGCATGCCAACCAGACCATGCTGTTTGCCACCTGCGTCTATGCGCTGGGCCTGCTGGTGATGTTCGCCTGCTCGGCCGCCTACAACTTCGCCCCGCCGCAGCGCCAGCCGATGCTGCGCAAGTTCGACCACGCCGGCATCTTCGTCATGATCGCCGGCTCCTACACCCCGTTCTTCCTGGTCGCGCTCGATGGCCCCTGGCGCTGGGCCATGATCCTGGCGGTGTGGAGCGTGGCGCTGTTCGGCGTGTACGCCAAACTGTGCCTGCCCGGCATCGCCAAGGGCTTCTGGGTGGCGATCTACCTGCTGCTGGGCTGGGCGGGCATCGTGGTGGTCAACCAGATGATCGCCGGGCTGGACAGCGCGGTGCTGTGGCTCATCGTCGCTGGCGGCGCGTTCTACACCGTGGGCGTGGGCTTCTACGTGCGCAAGTCCATGGTCTACAACCGCGCCATCTGGCACGCCCACGTGCTGGGCGGCGCGCTGTCGCACTGGTATGCGATCTGGCTGTGCCTGCGGCCGTTCAGCGAGGGGTGAGGGCGCAGTTTGGCGTCCTCGGGCCGGCCGCTTGCCTCGCCCTAAGTGATACTTCAATGTCACTCCATGCGCACCGAACTTGTCACCACGCTCAAACGTCAGGCTACCGAACTTCTTGCAGCTGCAGAGCGCGACAAGGAGCCAATCCTGATCACACAGCACGGTTTACCCAGTGCCTATCTGGTGGATGTTGCCAGCTATGAGCGCATGCAGCAGCGCATGGCGCTCCTCGAAGGAATTGCCCGTGGAGAAATGGCAGTAGCGGAAGGCCGTACGCTGAGCCATGAACAGGCACAGCAACGCATGGCGCGATGGCTGAAATAATCTGGTCGGTGCCGGCATTGGCTGATCTGGACGCGATTGCCGACTACATCGCAATTGACAACTTGCCCGCTGCAGCGGCACTGGTGAAACGGATGTTCGCGCACGTTGAGCAATTGATCGAACACCCGGACAGCGGAAGCCGGCCACAGGAACTCAAGCGCTCGCGCTATCGCCAGATTGTCGAACCACCTTGCCGCGTGTTCTACCGCCTGGATGGGGCAGCGCATCGTGGTGGTGCACGTCATGCGCTCGGAGCGCGCGCTTCGCAAGAACCGTCTTTCACGCTAGGAGCGGCCAGCAAAACCACGGCATGGCCGCCAGGCGGGCGCGGTCGGTGTTGGGTGCACCACGCCGACACTCCGGTTGTGAGTGCGCCGTCCGCACCCAGCTGACGCTGCGCGCTACGTGCTGTTGGCCGCTCTTCGACGGCCCGCTGGCTTAGCCAATGCGAGCCGACGCGCACCCGGGCAACCATTTCCCGGCCCATTGATGCGCGGTTCGTGCCGGTTGCGGATATGACGGCCACCGCAGCCAGGCTCGGGCGCCGACCCTGGCCGCGCAGGCCGAGGGCCCGCCGCCGGCCTGACGCGGCGGCAGGCCGCACCCGTGCGGCGGCGCACATCGCCGGCGTACGCTACGCCCAGCCCCGGCGACAGAGACGCTTCGACCATGACGATCACCATCACCGCCTTCGAGCGCTCGCCCGATGGCGGCAAGGGCCTGGCCCGCGACACCCGCCTGCGCTGGGCACTGGAAGAAGTGGGCCAGCCCTACACGGTGCGCCTGCTGCCGTTCGCCGCACTCAGGGAACCGGCGCACCTGGCGCTGCATCCGTTCGGCCAGATTCCGACCTTCGAGCAGGGCGGGCTTGTCCTGTTCGAAACCGGCGCCATCGTGCTGCATCTCGCCCAGCACCATGCCGGCCTGTTGCCCGCCGATCCCACTGCGCGTGCCCGCGCCATCGCCTGGATGTTCGCCGCGCTCAACACGGTGGAGCCACCCAGCCTGGAACTGGCCAATGCTATCCTGCTGGAAGCCGACCAACCCTGGACGGCAGAGCGCATGCCGCTGCTGCACAAGCGCATCAACCGCCGCCTGCAGCACCTGAGCGCGCATCTGGCCGACAACCGCTGGTTGGAAGGCGACTTCAGCGCCGGCGACCTGCTGATGATCTCCGTGCTGATCCGCATCCGGCTCAGCGGCCTGCTGGACGCCTTCCCATCACTGCAGGCCTATGTCGCACGCGGCGAAGCCCGCCCGGCCTATCAACGCGCCTTTGCGGCGCAGTGGGCGATCAACGGCACTGCTGCATCCTGAGGCGGCGAACGGCTAGGAGGCCGCGCGGGTGGCATCGACAGCAAGACAGGCCGTGCGTCGCCCCGGTGGCGATACGCGACGTGCGCGTTGTCGATGCAGCAACAGGGCGCACTCCAACCATCATCCAACCGTATTGAGCTGCGGAATCTTCGCAAACGCCGCTGCAATGAAATCCATGAACACGATGGCACGCTTGGGGACCAGACGATTGGCGGCATAGACGATCTGCACAGGGGCAGGTGGCGGCGCGAAGTCATCCAGCACTGTCTGCAGCTCGCCCGAGGTCAGCCCCTGTTCGTAGAGCCACGCCGGGCCCAGCCCGATGCCGAGCCCTGCGCTGACTGCTTCGCGGGCGGCCTCGGGCGAGTTGACCCGGATCCGCCCGGATACCGGCACATCGGTGTCCTTGAAGCGCCAGCTCGCCCCGGTTGCCAACAAGGTGTACAGCACGCAATCGTGATGCGCCAGGTCTGCAGGCGTGGCTGGAATGCCGCGGCGCTCCAGATACGCACGGCTGGCCACGGTGACGCGCCGAAAGGCGCCGATCCGGCGCGCGCGCAGGGCGCTGCTTTCCAGATGGCCGATGCGAATGGCCAGTTCCGCGCCCTCGTCGAGCAGATTGACGTAGCGATCGTTGATCTGCAGATCCAGCTCCAGCGCAGGAAACTGCCGCAGGAACTCCGGTACCAGCGGCATCACAAAGGTGTGCGACAACGCCGTGGGACACCCCACCCGCAGTAGCCCGGTGGGTTGCACATCTTCACGTAACGCCATCTCCGATTCGTCCACCGCATCCAGGATGCGGCGCACTTCGGCGTAATAACGCTCGCCTTCCGGCGTCAGCACCAGCTTGCGGGTGGAGCGGTTGAGCAGCCTGGTCTGCAGATGCTCTTCCAATGTCGCCACATGACGGCTCACGTTGGGCTGCCCCAGTCCCAGATCGCGGCCGGCGGCGGAGAAGCTGCCCGTCTCCACGGCGCGGGCAAAGCAGTTCATCAGCAAAAAGCGGTCCATACCTGCTCTCGATTCATGCGCAATGCGCATGAACGTTATGCGTTCGCAGGATCTTATTGCAAATCCAGCACGAGGCGATGATGCGTCCACCGAAGGCCCGCCGACGTGGTTGGCCTCACTCACACAGGAGCATCTCATGTCACGTTTGGCAGGCAAACGCACCCTCATCACCGGCGGCACCAGCGGCATCGGGCTGGAAACCGCCAAGCAGTTTCTCGCCGAAGGCGCCCGCGTCATCGTCACCGGCGTAAACCCGGACTCCATCGCCAAGGCCAAGGACATCCTGGGTTCGGAGGTACCGGTGCTGCGCGCCGATTCGGCCAGCGTGGCCGCGCAGCGCGAACTGGCGCAGGCCGTTGCCGCGCACTACGGCCAGCTCGACGTGGCCTTCCTCAATGCCGGCGTCTCGGTTTGGATTCCGATCGAGAACTGGACCGAGCAGGCCTTCGACACCTCCTTCGCCATCAACGTCAAAGGCCCGTACTTCCTGCTGCAGTCGCTGCTGCCGGTCTTTGCCAACCCCGCATCGGTGGTGCTCAATACCTCCATCAGCGCCCACATTGGTGCGGCCAGTTCGTCGGTCTACAGCGGGACCAAGGCCGCGTTGTTGAACATGACCAAGACCTTGTCGAGCGAGCTGCTCGGTCGCGGTATCCGCCTCAATGCGGTCAGCCCAGGCCCGGTCGAAACCCCGCTCTACGACAAAGCCGGCATTCCCGATGCCTATCGGGCGCAAGTCAACGAGCAGATCATCGCTGGCATTCCGATGGGCCGCTTCGGCACCGCGGAAGAGGTGGCCAAAGCCGTGCTGTACCTGGCATCGGACGAATCGCGCTGGACGGTGGGATCGGAAATCGTGGTCGACGGCGGCCGCCTGCTCAACGGCTGAGCATGGCAGCCGTCCTTGCGGCACCGGCAGTGAGGGCGCGGAGCGCCGTCACTGCCGGCAATGCCAGCGTTGACCGCCTGCCTGCGCAACCGAGCGGTGCGCAGGCGCAGGCCGGGCTAGGCGCTCTGCGCGCCGGCATGCACGCAAGGCCCGGCTTCCATCCCGCTGCATGCGCAGCAACATGCGCCAGCTGCATGGCCCGGCGCGTCCTGCTGCCATGGATGAGGTGCCAATCCATCGCCCTGCGCACGGCCGCCCCCGCAACACCCCTCTCATTGAGACCTAGATAACCCATGTCTACTTCCCTGACCCTGATCAGCCACCCCTTGTGTCCGTTCGTGCAACGCGCGGCGATCGTGCTGCTGGAAAACGCGGCGCCGTTCGAGCGCGTCAACGTCGACTTGTCTGCCAAGCCGGACTGGCTCTTGGCGCTGTCGCCCACCGGCAAGGTGCCGCTGCTGCGCGTCGGCCAGCCGGACGGTAGCGTGGCCACTGTCTTCGAGAGCGTGGTGATCTGCGACTACCTCAACGACACCAGCGGCAAGCCCAGCCTGTATCCCCACGACCCCCTGAAACGCGCGCAGCAGCGCGCCTGGATCGAGTTCGCCACGCCCACATTCGCCGATGGCTGGCAGCTGCTCAACGCCACCGACCAGGCCACTGCGGAGGCCGCGCGCACTGCCTTCCACAGCAAGCTGCAGAAGATCGAAGCGGTGCTGGGCGAGGGCCCATACTTTGCAGGCGCTGCCTTCGGCATGGTCGATGTGGTGTTCGCGCCGCTGCTGCGCTACTTCGACCTGCTGCAGGCGGATGTTTCCGCGCCGATCTTCGACGGGTTGCCGCGCGTGCGCGCATGGCGCGCAGCCCTGGCCGCACGGCAGAGCGTGATCTCGGCGGTGGGGCCGGACTACGCACACCGCTTCCAGCAGCATCTGCAACGGCAGGGCGCTCTGCTCGCGCAGGCGGCGAGCGTGCCGGCACTGTAACGTTCGACTTCAGCGCGCGTGGCTGATCGCGTTGGACCTGTGCGCCACGTCCGACACTCGGCGATGGGGCTGTCGGGCAGGACCAGTGCACCGGCATGCACGTCGCCGCCCCGCATCGTTGCTGGCCTCCGCGTCGTCTTTTGATCAGCAGGTGGCGAAGCCGCAGCGCGCCTGGTCAGGAGTCGCAGACACGCGGCCCCCACGCCTGTACGCCTCGCCTGCAGGCGGGTGTGTGCGTCTGCCAACGGGATCACCATGTACCGGCTGTCCGCCACGCCCTCTGCATCAGCCGCGTGCGCCGCCAGCCAATGCTGTCGCGGCGAACACCCGCTCACCGACTGCGCGCGCTGTCTCCAGGTGCGACTGCGGAAACCCTGCATCTGGCACGGTCAGCAGCTCGGTGGTGCGGACCGGCGCCCCACAGAAATCGAAGATCCCGTGGGTGATCTGCGTCTTCATCGCACCGAAATAGCCATGGCGCGCATAGGTGCGCTCGTCTGCGCCGCCGATCGCCAGCAGATGCACGTCCAGGTGCTGCAGCTTCTTCACGATCCCGCCGTCCGCGTCCTCGTCGAATGCCCAGCCCAGCGTAAACACCCGGTCGATCCAGCCCTTCAGCAGCGCCGGAAACGACCACCAATAGATCGGGAACACCAGCACCAACGCATCGGCACGCTCCAGCCGCGCATGTTCGGCCGCCACATCCGGCGGCGGTGCCGCCTGCTGCTGAAACAGCGCGATATCGGCCTGGTTGAACCGCGGGTCGAATCCTTCCTGCGCCAGGTCGGCGACCTCAACCGTATGCGACGGATCGGACGCCACGATGGCATCGCGTACCTGCGCGGCCACTGCGTGCGTGTGCGAGCGTGGCTCGGGGTGTGCAACGACAAGTAAGGCATGCATGGGGCAGTGTCTCCAAGGCGAGGGGGATAAGAGCAGCTAGCAAAACGACTGCGCGGCCGCCAGGCGGGCGCGGTCGGTGCTCGGAATCGGCATGTACCACGCGTACACTGCGGTTCCTCCGCGCCGCCCGCACCCACCTGACGACCGCTCGCTACGGTTTGTTAGCCGCTCTAAGAGTCAGGGCATTGCACCAAGGCGCAGCATTGGCGTGATGCGGTTTTTTTTGAGCGCGATGTGTATATAGACGGCCCAACGGCCGCGCACGCTTGCCGTTGGGCCGCGGCGGCAACATCGCAAGCTAGCACGGCATGCCAGCTTTTCAGCCGCCTATCGGCTGGGTACTGCCCGGAGTCGAGGCCACGCTGGCTGCGCACTTGCGGCCGCAGCATCCAGCGCGTGCCACGCGAACCAGCCGCCACCGCTCAGTGGATCTCCAGCGCCGCACTCTTGCCGTCCATCAGGCGGAACACATGTTCCAGCTGTAGCGGGCTCTGCAAGAAAGCCCCAGAGACGTCTGCGGTGACATGCAGCGCATCGCCATGGGTGTGAGCCTCACGCGGCACCGCAGGGTACGGCGGGGTGGCCTGCGCCCGCGCCAACCACGCCGCAATCGCGGCTGCACCCTGATGCCGATGGCCGTCATCGCGCACCACCGCATCAGTGGCCAGGTACGGCAGCAGCACTGTCGCATCGCCCTGATTGCTGGCAGTAAAGAAGCAGGCAACCGCATCCGGCAGGGCAGGGGGCATGGCGTGGTCTCCAGTGCAAACGTGTATGCCATCATCGGGAGCGTCATCACCGCCCGCAAGAGCGCACGCAAAGGTAAGTCACGCACCCATGGGAAAGCCGCACACCCCGGACACCGCCGCCTGCGATGTCGAAGCCCTGCTCAACCTCATCCAGGGCCGCTGGAAACTGGTACTGCTGTTTCATCTGTTCGACGGGCAGGTACAGCGCTATTCCGACCTGGAACGCCTGGTCCCCGGCATCTCGCAAAAGATGCTGGCCCAGCAACTCCGCCAGCTCGAACGCGACGGCCTGGTACTCCGCACCGTCTACCCGCAGGTACCACCGCAGGTGGATTACCGACTGACAGCCTGGGGACAGGCGCTGTGCCCTGCGTTGGATGCGGTGCTCAACTGGGGCAGGTCAGATCGACGCCTAAGGTTAAAATCAACGCATAAGTGATCGATTTTCATAAGCGGTGATTGTCGCAATTGCTTCAGATTGCTAGGGAAGGTCTGAACAACGAGACCTGACAGGGCGGAAGGTGGCGTCGTTCCGAAGAGTGGCTTTTGGAACTTCGGAATTTCG
>NZ_MDEC01000043.1 GCF_002939785.1 Xanthomonas codiaei | reverse complement strand
TCATCGGAGACGTCGGTCGGATAAGGGCGTGGTGGCTTCATCCGCTTACGATAGCCGCGAAAGCCTCAAGTTCATAACACGCTCTAGGGCTATCTTTATGTAAGGATCATTGCCTTCGTTTCGGTAAGACACACACAGCAGTTCATCGCCGAAGAACTTCATCTGTACCAAATGAACAAAGGAAAGCTTATCCAAAATAATAGGATCATCTTGACGTAGAACAAAAGTCAGTTTTCGTTCCGGGAAATTTTCTCTAACGTCCATGAATACTCACTATTAGCGCCTAACGCTTGAATTAAGCCGAGTGGCGAAGCAACTTCGGCTTGAATGAGTTGTTAGGCAGTGAGTGGCCGCAAAGGTTGGATGGTGCAACCATGCTCCCCAGCACTGCCGCCTGAACCAAGTGTGCCACAGCTTGCTGGATGGAGCTTGCCCAGCGACGCCGCGGCGCGTGATGCTACCGAAGCCAAGTGCAACGAGCGCAGCGCGGCAACAACGTACAAGGGCGAAGCACCGAACTTACCGTAACCAGCAACGGTGATGACTGCTGTCCGGAGCCAACCGCATGCACGCCTGCGAACTCACCGAAGCGGAAACCAACAACGCATTTGCTCCACCACGGCCTAACGCTTGAATTAAGCCGAGTTGCGAAGCAACTTTGGCTTGAATTAGTTGTTAGGCAGTAAGTGGCCGCAAAGGCTGGTTGGTGCAACCCTGCTCCCCAGCACTCCCGCCTGGACCAAGTGTGCCACAGCTAGCGGGATGGAGCTTGCCCAGCGATGCCCCGGCGCGTGATGCCACCGAAGCCAAATGCAATGAGCGCAGCGCGGGAACAACGTGCCAAGGCGAAGCACGGAACTTACCGTAACCAGCAGCGATGATTACGACTACCCAGAGCCGACCGCTTGCGTGCGAGCAAACCGACCGAAGCAGAATCCATCGACTGATTTGCTCCACCACCGCCTAACGTTCTAGCTAAGCTGCCCGCGGAGGTGTGCGCTGTATGCCCGGGCTGCGATGATGCACCATGTGCCGCGGCCCGGGCTTACAGCGCATGCCGTAGCGGGTCAGCTTGAGCGAGGGATTAGGCTTCGCCTGCCGCCCTCAGCGGAGTTGAAGTCGTGGCTTTGTGGCGAGATAAAGCCACGAAGATGTGTGCTTGAGTAAGGCAGTTCTACGCGCGCCCCGCAAATCCGTCGCGGACTTGAGCAAGGGAATGATCCCGATTAGGCCGACCTGTGTTGACAGGGTCGTTAGGCCCGTAACGGGAGAGACCAAAGAACCCGCCGCGATGAGCGTCGAGATCACCACTTCCTTGGAAAAGAGCGTCTTCAGGCTTGCAACACCTAACTCGGATTTCAGGTCTGCAAGGTCATGTTTTAGATCGATTCGGAACTGACGTTCCAGCTCTCGGAGATCAGTGGCGCTCTTTGCTTCCTTCGTTACCCGCTTGATGTGGGCGTCTAGTGTGGCCAGATATCTTCTACGCATTGCAGCGTAGTCCGTGCTGCTACTGCTGGCCTCTCGCTTACGGAAGTCAATAAGCTTCTTGAGTGGGACTTCACGCGCGTCCAGAACGTCAAGAGATATCGAAACCAGTCGATCATAGGCTGGAGCAACTTGGCTTACATCGAGACCAGTAATCGACGACGTTCCAAGTACGCTTGCATGTGCTTCGGCTAGCCAAGAGTAGGCGTCGGTCCGGTCGGTGATCTTCTGAATTAGCGTCCCAGCACAACTGTCCGCGAGGAACGACATCATCAGGAAGCCCAGAGCTGCCGGGACGTCATAGTCCATCGCACCGGCTTCAAATCGGGCCAATCCCTCTCGTTCCAACATGTTCCAAGTCATATGGAGGAACTTGTCCGGGTAGATCAGGTATCTGCCGCCCCGCCAATCGGATGGCGCCTTAGCCATGATTGCAGCGAGCTTGCCGGTGATTAGAAGAGTTTCGAGGGTCTTGTGAGCCTCTTGCTGCTCCTTGTCGCTTGGGCGCCGTGGCCTGACAACCAAGCTTGCTGCTTCTCGGAGTTCTCTATTCTTCGGACCGTGTGGAGACGCTCGCGGCATGCGAGGAACGATGGTCTCAAGCGAATCCCACAGCAGAAGCGCATTCTTCAAGATCGTCGGATTGCCAACCTCGGTGTGGGGGTAGTAGAGGGCCTTGAGCATGGCGGTCTCCCTGTGACGCCTAACTACTATTGGACCGCTGAAATGCGGTGTTGCACGGAGTATCTTCGATCATTGGGACTTTGTGAATGGGGGAAAGCCTAGCTGGGGTCACAGGATTGCCCGATGGAAAGCGACCGCGACCATGCAAATGCTTGCGGTGTTATTCATCACGGACGCAGGCGTATCAGATAAACCCCCAAAACATCGGCTTAACAGCAACTGCAGCGTCGTGGCTACACGATCAGGTGCGCGATCACCTACGGGTACGGCACTATAGCCTGCACATCGAGTAGACCTATCTGAGATGGATACGGCGCTTTATCCTGGCTAGCGGCAAGCGTTATCCGGCGCGGATGCGCCAAGTGGAGGTCGAGGCGTTCTCACCCGCTTGGCGACCGATGCGCAGGTGTCTGCGGGCACGCAGAACCAGGCGTTGGCTATGCTGCTGTTTTTCTACCGCGAAGTACTGCATATCGATCGACATCACGTGCCGACGAAAACCCTCGTTTCACGATCTTGAGTCGTGGCGTCACAGTGCAAAACCGTACACTCACAACGCCCATCGCCACAAACGAAATAACCGCGCACTGCGCGGTTTTTTCGTCACACTTTTTGCCAACCGATCAAGGACGGCGCGCCAGCGCCTCCACGTCCTTGGCCTTGGGCAGCAGATCCTGCTTGGTCACCGCAAACGGTCCGATGCTCAGCATCGGCACGGCCACGATCACCGAGGAGATCACCACGATCACCGCACCGATCATGTGGGTTTCGGCCAGGCCTTCCATCGACTCGCCGCCGTAGATGTACAACGCCATCGCCGACAGGAAGAACATCACCGCGGTGATCACCGTGCGCGACAGCGTCTGGTTGATCGAGCGGTTGAGCACTTCCAGCGGCTCCACGCGCAGGGCGCGGAAGTTTTCGCGCACACGGTCGAACACCACGATGATGTCGTTGATCGCAAAGCCCATCACCGACAGCAGGCCCGCCAGTACGGTCAGGTCGAACTCGCGGCCGGTCAGCGACACGTAGGCCACTGTCACCAGCAGGTCGAACAGCGCCGTCAGGCTGGCAACCACCGCGAACTTCCATTCGAAGCGGAAGGCGATGTAAATCAGAAAGCCCACCAGCATGAACACGGTGGCGTAGACGCCATTCAGGGCCAGGTCCTTGCCGACCTGCGGGCCGACGAATTCACCGGGCTGCACCGTGGCCGGGTTCTCGTCGCTGGTCACCGCCTTGCGCACATCTTCGGCCACGGTACGCGCGGCATCGTCGCGGTTGTTGTGCTGGCCATGCGGCTGCAGGCGGATCATGACTTCATTGCCGCCACGGGCGTTCTGGACCTGGGCGTTCTCGAACCCGGCCTTGGCCAGCTGCTCGCGCACCCTGTCCACGTCCACGGTCTTCTGGAACGATGTCTGCACGAGCGTGCCGCCGGTGAATTCCAGCGCGTAGTTGAAGCCCTTGCCGACGATCACGCCGATTGAGGCGACAGCGATCAGCAGCATCAACACCAGCACCGGCTTGCGCAGGCGCATGAAGTCGATCTTGGTGTCGTTGGGAATCAGGTGAAGCGGAAAAATTTTCATTGAATCCAGCTCTTCATATTTACCCGCACATGGATGTGCGGGCTGTTGCGAGGGACTCGCACTTCTATGTGCGGGCTCTTGCGAGGGACTCGCATTACAGACGGGCTCTTGCGAGGGACTCGCATCAAATAGCGACGGTCTTCAGCTTCTTGCGGCTACCGTAGATCAGCACCGCCAGCGCACGCGAGACGGTGATCGCGGTGAACATCGAGGCGAAAATACCGATCATCATGGTCAGCGCAAAGCCGCGCAGCGGGCCGGTGCCGAAGGCATACAGGGCCACTGCCACGATCAGGCCGGTGAGGTTGGCGTCGAGAATGGTGCCGCCCGCCTTTTCGTAACCGGCCGCGATCGCCGACTTGGCCGGCACGCCCAGCCGCAACTCTTCGCGAATACGCTCGTTGATCAGCACGTTGGCGTCCACCGACAGACCCACCGACAGGGCAAGGCCAGCAAAGCCCGGCAGCGTCATGGTGGCACCGAACAGCGACATCACCGCCACCACGATCAGCAGGTTGAACAGCAGCGCCACCGAGGTGATCGCGCCGAACACGCGGTAGTAGATGGTGAAGAACACCAGCGTGAACAGGAACGAGTAGATCACCGCAGTGACGCCGCGCTCCACGTTCTCCGCGCCCAGGCTCGGGCCGATCACGTATTCTTCGACGAAATCCATCGGCGCGGCCAGCGAGCCGGACTTCAGCAGCTTGGCCAGGTTCTCGGCTTCGGTCTTTTCCAGGCCGGTGGTCTGGAAGTTCTTGCCGAACACGCCGGCGATCCGGGTCGGCGCCAGCGCTTCTTCCTTGACCCGCACGCTGCGCACTTCCTTGCCGTCGACCATGGTCACGGTGGGAATGCGCTCGATATAGACCACCGACATCAGCTTGCCGACGTTGGCGCTGGTGTAGTCGAACATGCGCTGGCCGGCGACGTTGTTGAGCGTCACCGCAACCGCGGGCATGCCGTTCTGGTCGGTGCTGACCGAGGCGCTGACCATCTGGTCGCCGGTCACCAGCGCGCGCTTGTTGAGCAGCACCGGCGCGCCGGTATCGCGCACGCGGTAGACCTTGGCCTCCGGCGGAATGGTGCCGCTGCGCACGGCATCTTCGGCGTTGCCCTCGACCACGGCGCGGAATTCCAGCGAGGCGGTGGCGCCGATCAGGCGCTTGGCTTCGGCGGTGTCCTGCACGCCCGGCAGTTCGACCACGATGCGGTCCTCGCCCTGGCGCTGGATGGTCGGCTCGGCCACGCCCAGCGCGTTGACGCGATTGCGCAAGGTGGTAAGGTTCTGCTCGATCGCGCCACTGGCGATCTGCTTGAGCTCGGCCTCGGGCACCTTGACCGCGATGTTCTGGCCGCTAACGTCGTAGGTCAGGGTGGGCTGCGCCTTGGCCAGCGCCAAGCGTGCGGCATCGGCATCGGCGCCCTCGCCCAGGCTGACCTGAATGCTGTTGTCGCCGCGACGCTCCACCGAGCGATAGGCGATGCGGGCGTCGCGCAAGGTAGTGCGGATGTCTTCGGCAAAGCCGTCCAGGCGCTTTTCCAGCGCGGCCTTCTGATCGACCTGCATGGCGAAGTGCACGCCGCCGACCAGGTCCAGACCCAGCACCATCGGCCGGCCGCCCAGCTTGGCCAGCCAGTCCGGCACGGTGGAGGCCAGGTTCAGCGCCACCGTGTAGTTCTCGCCAAGCTGCTGACGCAGCACGTCGTTGGCGCGCGTCTGCGCCTGCAGCGAGGGCAAGCGCACCATCAGGCTCTCGCCCTCTTTGGTGATCGCCTTGGGCGTGATGCCGGCGCTCTTGAGCTCGCCGTCGATCCGGCTGCGCAATGCGTCGTCGAGCTGCGCACCGCGGCTGGCGGTGATCTGCACGGACGGGTCCTTCTGGTAGACGTTGGGCAGCGCATACAGCGCGCTGACGGCCAGTACCAGCAGGATCAGGAAGTACTTCCAGCGAGGAAATTCGAGCATTGCGACAGTCCCGCGCGGCACCATCCCGGCGCCGCGCCTAGCAGTGAGAACGACTTCCGGCGACCGACACGAGGTCGCCAGCGGCCATCCGGTGGATGCGAGCAGTACGCGGAAACCGCAGCACACAGGGTGCGATGCGGCTCCTTGCACCGACTGCGCCCGCCTGACGGTGCGCGCAGCAGTGATGTTGCGGATCTTGCAAAGCGGACAACGGCGCGGGCGACCGGCCGGTCAAGCGTCGGTTGCGCAGCGATCACGGAGTGTACGAGGGGTTCCTGCCGTTTTCGAGCGCCGACCGCGTCTGCCCGACGCTGCGCGCAGTGCCGGGCGCGATGCTCAGCTGGCCGACTTCAGCGTGCCCTTGGGCAGCACATGACCCACGGCGCTGCGCTGCACGCGGATGCGGACGTTGTCGGCCACTTCCACGGTGATGAAGTTGTCGCCGATATCGGTGATCACGCCCGCCACGCCGCCGGAGGTGATGACCTCATCGCCACGGGCCAGCTTGTCCAGCAACGCCTTGTGCTCCTTCTGGCGCTTCATCTGCGGGCGGATCATCAGGAAGTACATGACCGCGATCAGGATGATCGGCAACGCGAAAGTGGACAGGCCGCCCATCGGGCCGCCTGCCGGCGCGCCGCCACCGGCAGCCTGTGCCTGGGCAGCGGGGATCAGGAAATCGAGCAAATTCATTCAGTGCATCCTAGTTTGGTGCCAGCGCGCCCACGGGCACACTCGCTATTCAGGTACCGCCAGGGCGGAACAGCCGGGAATTATGCCATGCGGGTTCCACCCCGTCCGCGCCGGGGGCACGGACGGCAGGGCTCAGCTGGTTTCCCCGGCAACGGCGGCGTGGTGGCGCCGCGTGCCGCATAGAAGGACCGCCGGAACTGCACAAAGGTTCCCGCCGCGATCGCCGCGCGCATGTCGGCCATCAGTTTTTCGTAGTACCAGAGGTTGTGCAGGGTGCCCAGCATCGGCGCCAGCATCTCATTGCAGCGGTCCAGGTGGCGCAGATACGAGCGCGTATAGCCGCTGCTGCAGGCATGGCAGCCGCAGCCGGGCTCGATGGTGTCCAGGTCGCGTTCGTATTTGGCGTTGCGGATGCGCACGGTGCCGAACGAGGTGAAATAGTGGCCGTTGCGCGCATTGCGGGTGGGCATCACGCAGTCGAACATGTCCACCCCGCGTGCCACGCCTTCGACCAGGTCTTCCGGCCGGCCCACGCCCATCAGGTAACGCGGGCGCTCGGCCGGCAGCCGCGGATGCAGGTGTTCCAGCATCGCGTTGCGCTCGTGCTCGGGCTCGCCCACGGCCAAGCCGCCGATGGCGTAGCCGTCGAAGCCAATACCTTGCAGGCCCTCCAGCGAGCGGCTGCGCAGGTCCGGATGCACCCCGCCCTGCACGATGCCGAACAGCGCCGCGTCGTTGCCCAGCCCATCGTGCGCATCGCGCGAGCGCTGCGCCCAGCGCAGGCTCAGCTCCATCGAGCGCCGCGCCACTTCTTCGGTGGCCGGGTATGGCGTGCATTCGTCGAAGATCATCACGATGTCCGAATCGAGCACCTTCTGGATCTGCATGCTCTCTTCCGGCCCCAGGAACACGCGCGCGCCATCGGTGGGCGAGGAGAAGGTGACTCCCTGCTCGGTGATCTTGCGGCGGTGCGCCAGCGAGAACACCTGGAAACCGCCGGAATCGGTGAGGATCGGCCCGTCCCAGCGCGCAAACCCATGCAGGCCGCCGTGGTCGCCAATCACATCGAGACCGGGACGCAGATACAGATGAAAGGTGTTGCCCAGGATGATCTCCGCGCCCAGCGCGCGGATCTGCTCGGGCAGGATGCCCTTGACCGACCCGTAGGTGCCCACTGGCATGAACGCCGGCGTCTCCACCGTTCCGCGCGGAAAGGTCAGGCGACCACGGCGCGCGTGGCCATCGGTGGTCTGGAGCTGGAACTGGAGTCGGGACATTGAGGGGCCGGGATTTGGGGTTCGGGATTCGGGATTGGCAAGAGCGGGAAGGCGGTGAGCGACGGGCCGTTACGAATCCCCACTCCCTAATCCCCAATCCCTGCCCCACAACAACATCGCATCGCCGTAGGAGAAGAAGCGATAGCGCTGCGCGATGGCGTGCCGGTACGCCTCGAAGATGCGCTCGCGGCCGGCAAAGGCCGAGACCATCATCAACAGCGTGCTTTCGGGCAGGTGGAAGTTGGTGACCATCGCGTCGACGCTGCGGATGCGGTAGCCGGGCAGGATGAAGATCTGGGTTTCGCCGGCGAACGGCTGCAGTTCGCCCTCGGGCGCGGCGTCGGTGATGCGCCAGGCGCTTTCCAGCGAACGTACCACCGTGGTGCCCACGGCGATGACGCGGCCGCCGCGCGCACGGGTGCGGCGCACCTGCTCCACCAGCGCCGCGCCCACGTTGAGCCATTCGGTGTGCATCACGTGCTGGTCCAGCCTGTCCACGCGCACCGGCTGGAAGGTGCCGGCGCCCACATGCAGGGTGACGTGTCCGAACTCCACCCCGCGCTCGCGCAGGCGCGCCAGCAGGGCCTCGTCGAAATGCAGCCCGGCGGTGGGCGCGGCCACCGCGCCGACCTCGCGCGCGAACACGGTCTGGTAGCGCTCGCGATCCTCCACCCCCGGCTCGCGGCGGATGTACGGCGGCAACGGCAGGCGGCCGGCCTCGGGCAACCACTGCTGCAAGGGCAGCGGGATATCGAAGCGCAGCAGATAGAACTCGCCATCGCGGCCCAGCACCCCGGCCTGGCCGCCGGCATCCAGCGCGATCAGGCTGCCGGCCTTGGGCGATTTGCTGGCGCCGATCTGCACCCGCGCCTCGCGCTCGCCCAGCAGCCGTTCGATCAGGATTTCCACCCGCCCGCCGCTGGCCTTCTGCCCGAACAGGCGCGCGGGGATGACCCGGGTGTCGTTGAAGATCAGCAGGTCACCGGGCTGCAGCAACTCGGGCAGATCGCGCACCTGGCGATCGGCCAGCGCTTGCGGCAACGGTGGAACGACCAGCAAACGGCTGGCCGCGCGCTCGGCGAGCGGCGCCTGGGCGATCAGCTCGTCGGGCAAGTCGTAATGGAAATCGGACTTCTTCAAGGCCGCAGGATTGGTTGGCTGAGGAGCCGGGTATTGTAACTGCGGCGGGATTGGAGATTCGGGATTGGGGATTCGCAGTGAGGCGGGGATTGGAGATTGGGAATTGGGAATTGGGGATTGGGGATTCGCAAAAGCAGGATCCGCTAGCCGGAACGTGTACGACACAGGCCAGCCCGCTTTGACGAATACCCAATCCCCAATGCCGACTCCCCGCCCCTATCACCGCTCGAACTTGGTCGACAAAATGATCGAACTGGTGGTGCGCTCCACCCCGTCGATGGCACCGATGGCGTCGGTGAGCACGTCCATCTCGTTGACGCCGCCCACCACGCCCAGGGCGATCAGGTCGTAGGCGCCGCTGACCGAATGCAGCAGGCGCACCTCGGGAATCTCGCGCAGCGCCTTCACCACCGCCGGCATCTTCTTGGGCAGGACGGTGATGAGGATATGCGCGCGGATGCGACCCTGGTCGTAGGCGTCGTGGGTGCGCACCGTGTAGCCGCTGATCACCCCGTCGCGTTCGAGCTTTTCGATGCGGCTCTGTACGGTGGTGCGCGAGAGACCGAGCCGGCGCGCGATCTGCGCGGTGGAGGCGCGGGCATCCTC
Source organism: Xanthomonas codiaei (assembly GCF_002939785.1). Classification (GTDB taxonomy): domain Bacteria; phylum Pseudomonadota; class Gammaproteobacteria; order Xanthomonadales; family Xanthomonadaceae; genus Xanthomonas; species Xanthomonas codiaei. The sequence goes on along the minus strand of NZ_MDEC01000043.1, from coordinate 17,918 downwards.
GCGCAGCAGCGACAACAGGCGCTCGTCGGAGGGGGTGATCTTCACTTTTGTCCAGACGTTTCGGCGAATCGACGAAAATACCGCACATCTCGTCAGAATTCACGCTGCCAAATGCCGATCCTCTGCCGATAATAGAAAGACAACGCCACCTTGCTGGAGATGCGCCATGTCCATCCTTGCCCCGCTCGCCCCGCTGCGTGCCCATGCCGGCCGCCGCCTGACCGATGGCCTGGACGATGCCGCCATCACGCGCCTGGCCGGCTCCCACCCGGACCTGGTACAGGCGATCGCCGCCGCCGCTGCCGAATACGCCCAGGTGCGTGACGAGGCCGGCGACCTGCTCGCGCTGGACGAAGAGGCGCAGATCGCCGCCGTGCAGGAGGGTTTCATCAACTTCTACGCCGACGATGCGGTGACGCCCTACGTGGCGCTGGCCGCGCGCGGGCCGTGGGTGGTCACGCTCAAGGGCGCAGTGCTGTACGACGCCGGCGGCTACGGCATGCTGGGCTTCGGCCACACCCCTACAGCAGTCCTGGAGGCCATGGCGCGCCCGCAGGTGATGGCCAATGTGATGACGCCCAGCCTGTCGCAGCGCCGGCTCGACCGCGCCCTGCGCGCCGAGATCGGCCACACCCGCGGCGGCTGCCCGTTCGCGCGCTTCATGTGCCTGAACTCCGGGTCCGAGGCGGTGGGCCTGGCCGCGCGGATCGTCGATACCAACGCCAAGCTGCATACCGACCCGGGCGCACGCCATGCCGGCGCCAGCATCAAGCGCCTGGTGGTCAAGGGCAGCTTCCATGGCCGCACCGATCGCCCCGGGCTGTATTCCGACTCCAGCCGCAAGACCTATACCAAGTACCTGGCCAGCTATCGCGACGAAGATTCGGTGATCGCCATCGCCCCGTACGATGTGGCCGCCTTGCAGCGCGCCTTCGACGAGGCCGCGCGCAATCACTGGTTCATCGAGGCGGTGTTCCTGGAGCCGGTGATGGGCGAAGGCGACCCGGGCCGTGCGCTGCCGGCCGAGTTCTACGCCGCCGCGCGTGCGCTCACTCGCACCCACGGCAGCCTGTTGCTGGTGGACTCCATCCAGGCCGGATTGCGCGCGCACGGCGTGCTGTCGGTTGTGGACTACCCAGGCTTCGAACAGCTCGATCCGCCGGACCTGGAGACCTATTCCAAGGCGCTCAATGCCGCGCAATACCCGCTGTCGGTACTGGCCGTCACCGAGCACACCGCGCAGGTGTATCGCAAGGGCACCTACGGCAACACCATGACCACCAACCCGCGCGCGCTCGATGTGGCCTGCGCCACGTTGGCGCTGTTCACGCCCGAGGTGCGCAACAACATCCGCGTGCGCGGCGCGCAGGCGATCGCCAAGCTGGAAGCGCTGCGCTCGGAACTGGGTGGGCTGATCACCAAGGTGCAGGGCACCGGCTTGCTGTTCTCCTGCGAGCTGGCCCCGCAATTCAAGTGCTACGGCGCCGGCTCCACCGAAGAGTGGCTGCGCAAGCGCGGCGTCAACGTGATCCACGGCGGCGAAAACTCGCTGCGCTTCACACCCCACTTTGCGATGGACGAGGATGAACTGGACCTGCTGGTCGGTCTGATCGCACGCGCCCTGAAGGAAGGCCCGCGCCAGGCACAGGCCGAGGCGGCCTGAGTCGTTACCGGTACCTCGACTGCCCGAGTGCAGTCGAGGTGTGCGCGTCAGTGCAACGCCGCCGGCAGCGATACGGCCAGAGCGCAGCGCCCGTTCTGCATGCCGGTGGCATGCATGCAGAACGCCAAGGTCACAACACCAAGGTCACCGAGTACGGCGTGGTCTTGCAACGTCAAGCAGCAATGCGAAGCTGAAACGGCTCGACCGCGCAGGTTTGCATGAATCGCAGCTGGCCGGGTGCGCTTGGCAGCCACCCGGCCCGGCGAGCGGCGTCGATCCGGGCTCGCTGCTGCGCCCTGTTCGTATGCATGTCTCGCGGCGCCATCACTGCGCATCTCTTTGCCGCTTACCTTCCCCACTCGGGCCTAACGCGAGAGCAGGCCACCGTGCGCCTCGATGCCGCGGGAACGCGGCTACCGCCAGCGCCGTGGCTGGCCAGTCACGGCGCTGCATGCCGGCCGGCTGGGCGATCGGCGAACCGCATCCGCACTCCTGCCCGCCGATCAGATCGGAACCGCACTCAACTTGCGCCGCAGGTAGTTGGTCATCGCGCGACGCGGCGACTTGCCGCGCCAGGATGCCCAGCACAGGTGCGAGCCCACCGCGAGTGCGCCGCCGCGATGGCCCAGTCCAAACCAGGTGCGGTCCGGATGGAACGCATCGCGCGGCGGAAAGACAATGCCGGCAAACTGCTGCTGGTGCGCGTTGTAGAAACGCGTCAGCCCACGCGGGCCGGAGATCATCGGGATCTGCCGGTGGTCATCCAGCGTCTCGGGGGCATGCAGCTCGAAGATATGCTCGATGAAGGCGCGCCAGAACGGGTGGCCGGCCTCGGAACCGAACACGGCATTGCCGATCTTGAAATCCTCGGTCCCCGGCGCGCCCTCTTCCACCGGCAAGACGCAGTGCTGCATCAGCAGATCGTTGCCCAGCGGGCGCAGCAGTTTGTAGTCAGTGTCGAAGTAAAAGCCGCCATGCGCGTGCATGTAGGCACACCGCGCGATATCGGCCTTCATGACGCCGAAGCGGATCTGTTCGTAGCGCTGCGCAAGCGCCGGAAATGCACGCCGCATCAATTCGGAATTATCGGCATCGTCCCAGACATAACAGGTCCAGTCGGGCAGCAGACGTTGCAGTCGGGCACACACCCTGCGCTCTTCCCACAACAGCTGTTTGGTGGGTGCGGTCAGATGGAACACGTGGGGGATCATGGCAATACGGCTCAGTGGTCCGGGGGCACCAGAACCCCGGCCGCCGCAGCTGCATCGAACACGCAACCCGCTGGAGGCTCTGGCTAGACGCACCGTAGCCTCGTTATCAATGTGACATAACACACAGTATTGAATGAGTGACCCACTCCCCCATCAACAAAAACTATGCATGGCAGAAGTTGGCATATATGCCACACATTGCACGGCGCCTGTCATCGCCGTGCCTTCGCCGTGACATCAGGCATCACTCCCAACAGCGATCCGCACGCCCCTTGAGCGTGGCATTGCGCGGACAATCGCGTGGCGCGATGCGCCCCTGTTCGTGTTCGACCAGTCGCTTGGTCCCATTGGCGTCGCGCTGGAGTTCGAAGGCGTCGTACAGGCGGCCGGTGGCGGTGCGCGATTCGTAGACCAGATGCTGGTCGTCGATGCGCAGCACCTGGTACAGCTGGGTGTCTTCGCCCACCGGGCGCATGGTCTTGCGCGCCATGTCCGAGAGCCGGTACTGCTTGGGCCCGGCCACCGAGACCACGAATACCGGCGTCGCCTGCCCGGCCTCGTCGCCGCGCCGGCCGTAGGTATGGTCGTGGCCCTGTAGCACCAGATCCACCTTGTGCCGGCGGATCACCGGCAACACCTGCTCGACCAGTTTTTGGTTCTCGCGGTCGGCGCGCGGCGAGAAGAACGGCTGGTGGATCAGCACGATCGACCACGGGTGCGGATTGTCGGCCAGCACCTTGTCCAGCCATCGCGCCTGGGCCGGGCCGGTGCCCAGGTCCAGCGCCGAGGTGCCGTCCGGCACGGCGATGCGCACGCCCTGGTAGTCGAACCAATAACTGGTGCGCGCGGTGGCCGACGGCCCATTGCGCGGTAGTGCGAACGTCACCGGCCAATGGCTGCCCAGCGTGCGGGTGGCCTGCGGGGTGTCTTCGCCGTCTTCGTGGTACTCGTGATTGCCCGGTGCCGGCGCCACTGCGGTGCCTTCCAGCAGCCAGCGCCCGGCCTCGAACCACTCCGCCCATTCGTTGTCGTCCTGGCCATCCTTGCCGCTGACCAGATCGCCCGCAAACAGCGCAAGACGCGCATCCGGCGCCGAGCGCCAGGCCTGGCGGATCACCCGCGACACCAGGCTCAGGTTCTTGTTCTGGGTGTCGCCGAAATACAGCAGCGTCAGCGGTGTCTGCGGCGTGGCAGCGGTGCGAAAGTGATTCCACGCGCCCCAGGTGTCGTGCCCCTGCACGCGGTAGGCGTACAAGGTGTCGGGCTTCAGGCCGTCGATATCGGCACGATGATGATGCGAGCTGCCGTTCTCGCTGCTCAGCGTGGCGGTACTGGCGCGGATGCGCCGCGGCGTGCCCACGTCGGGCGAATCGCCGGCCACCACCAGTTCCAGCCACGGCCGATCGACGCTGGTATCGGTACGCCAGGCCACTGCAAAACCGGTGGCCGCGTCCTGCGCGGGCGTGGCGACGATGCGATCCGGGAAGCCATCGGCCACATAGTGGGTGGAGCCGGCCGGCACCTGGGTATTGGGTTCGGCGGTGCGCTCGGCGGCCAGTGCCGGGGCAGCGGCCAGTGCACATGCACAGAGCGCAGCGTACAGCGTGGTGCGCACTGCGATCACCGCGCGCACTCCTTCAGGCGCAGGCTGCGCACGATATCGCGCCAGTCGAATGCGGCCACGGCCTGGTCGTCATGCAGCGCGTAGAACACGCCACCAGGGAAGCGTGCATCGCTGCGCTGATCCAGCCACACGCCATCGGTATTGGCGGTGACGCGGCCGGCGAAGGCGCCCACATGCGCCAGGGTCTGGCGATCGAACACCTGGAATACGCTGCGGTCCTTGAACTGGTCGGTGGCGATCCAGTAGCCGCTGCCGTCGGCGCACTGCAGCAGGGTCAAGCCCTCGGCCTGCGCCTTGAACAGCCCGGCACCAACATCGCGCCCGCGATAGCGCCCGTCCATGCCGTACTCGCGCAACTGCGTGCCGACCGCCACGTCTTCTTCGGCAATCAGCAGGCGCGCATTGGCCTCGTCGCCGAACACCGACTCGGCGATGCGGATGGCACCGGCCTCGGTGGTGTCGCCAAAGCTCTGCGTGAGCTGCGCCTGCCAGCCCTGCCCCGCCGCACTCAGCTGATAGCGGCGAAAGCGCTGGCCCAGCTCGGCCAGCGGCGGCGGCTGGTCCTTGTTGGCCGGCGACATGTAGTTGTCGCTGACCACCACCTCGTAGCCGCCGGCATGCTTGCGCACCCACAGTCCATACGGCTCGCGCAGTTCGTCCTGGCCGAACGCGGTCAGTGGCTTGAACTCCGGCAGCGAGAACACCTGCACGCGGCGGTTGTCGCGTTCCACCACGAACAGCAGGTCGTCGACCACCGAAATCCCGTTCGGGCGATCCAGCTTGCCCAGCGCTTTGCCCTTGCCGCCGACCACCCGCAGCCGCTTGCCGCTGTCGCCATCGAACACCACCAGTGCGTGCGTGGCCTTGGCGGTGGCGATCACCCAGCGGCTGCCATCGGGCGCGGCCCGGCTGGCTGGCGAATCCAGGTTGTCCGAAGGCGTCAGCGCGGTGATGAAGGCTTCCGGCACCACCTGGTGCGCCACCTTCGCCTCGCTGAGCAGCGGGTCCTTCAACAGCGCTTCGTCGGCCTCGCGATCGACGCCGGTGCTGGCGCAACCGGCCAGCGCCAGCGCACCGGCCAGCAGCGCGGTGTGGCGCAGCAGCGGTGCGCGCATCACAGCGCCACCTTCAGGCCCAGCGCGTAGGTGCGGCCGTATTCCTCGTTCTGCAACGTGCGCGAGCGCACGCCCTGATACAGCTCCAGCGGTTCGTCCAGCAGGTTCTGCACTTCCAGGTACAGGCTGATGTGGCGGTTGAACTGGTAACTCATGCTGAAGTCCATCTGGGTATGCGGGGCGACATAGATATCGTAAGCGCGGCTCTGGCCGATGGTGTCCAGGTACTCGCTGCGGTACACCGCCGCCACGCGCGCACTGAAACCGTACTTCTCATAGCCCAGGTGGCCGCTGTAGATGCGCTTGGACGAACGCGGCAGCATGAAGTCGTCGCCGGCCCGGTTGTCCAGGCCCGGATCGAAGTCGCTGTCCAGCGCGGTGGCGCTGGCGCCGACCAGCAGGCCGTTCCAGCCTTCGGGCAGGAAATCCAGGGTCTGCTGCCAGTTGAATTCGGCACCGCGCACCTTGGCGGTGTCGCCGTTGATCGAGCGGGTGACCTGCAGACCCGGAAACTCTGCATCGGTGGTGCTGATGGTCTGCACGATGTAGTCGTCGATCGACTTGTGGAACACGCCCAGCGAGATCAGGCCGGTACTGCCGATGTATTTCTCGAGCGAAAGGTCCAGGTTGGTGGAGCGGTACGGATCGAGCTCCGGATTGCCGATGCTCACCTCCTCATCGCCGCGGTTGATGCTGACGCGCGGCGACACATCGCCGAACGACGGACGCGACAGCGTCTTATTGGCAGCAAAGCGCAGCACCCAATCGTTGCCGCTGTCGTAGCGCAGATGCAGGCCCGGCAGCACATTGGTGTAGCTGCTGGAGGCCTCGCGCGGGGTGACCGTGGCGCTGCGGCCATTCGGCGCCACGTCCACCTGGTTGCCGGTGGCGTTGAACTGGGTGTTCTCCACGCGCACGCCGGCAATCATGCGCAGCGCGCCGATGTCCCAGGTGCCCATCGCATAGGTGGCGAAGACATCTTCAGTGGCTGTGTAATCGTCCTGCAGCGAGGCCTGCAGATTGCCGCCCACATCCTGCGGGCGTGCGCTGTACAGGTTGCCGGAGGTGTTCCAGTAACGGCGCATGGCGTCCGAGCCGATGCTCTGGCCCAGCGTGCCGCCGCGGTGTTCCGGCGGCGCCGTGGTCCAGCTGCTCAGGTTGATCGCCGGACCACGCCGCAGCTCGTTTTCGTCCACGTTGACGTCGCGCTCGCGCCAGCGGCCCAGCACGCCCATCTTCAGGCTGGAATGCTCGCCATCGAAGCGCACGTCGACCTGCGCGCTGCGCTCGCTGTCGTCCACCTGCTTGGGTGCCACCACGAAGCGGTCGAACACGAAGTCCTGGTTGCTCTGCCAGCCGTTGTCGGAGAACCCCAGGCGCGGAATGCCGCTGCGCTGGTCCACCGTGGCTGCCAGGTCATCGCCGTCGTAGTCGAAGTAGGCCTCCTTCTCGTCGTTCACGCGCTCGGTGGTCTTGGTATAGCCCACCTTGTAATCGATGGTGGCGCTGCTCAGGCGGTTCTCGCCGCCGAAGCTGATCGCGGTGTTGTCCTCCTTCTTGGTGCGGTAGCGCACGCGCTTGGAGATCGCGTCGGCCGGCAGGTCGGCCACGTCGTAGGTGCCATCGCCATTGGCGCTCACCTCGCCGTCGCTCAGGCCAAAGATGGCGCGCTGGCGCGTTTCGGCATCGTCGAAACGGCTGTACAGCGAGCGCAGGTAATAGCGGTTGTCCGCATCCGGGCGCCAGTCCAGATTGAGGTTGGCGCCCATGCGGGTGCGTTCGATGAAGTATTTGCGGCGCTGCACTTCGCCGGCAAACAGATCGTCTTCGGCGCCGCCGGCGAACGTGTCGTAGGCCACTTCGGTATTGTCCGATTCGAACTCGCGGTCCTGGTAGTTCACACCCACCGCCACACCGAAGGTGCCGTTATAGATGTCGCTGTAGTTGAACGCGCCCTTGGGGCTGGTCTTGCCGGACAGCGACTGGTGGCTGCCTTCGATCGACCCGCGCAGCGTGCGGCCGTCGCGGTCGAATGCGGAGGTGGATTCCACCTGGATCGCACCGCCGATCGAATCGCCGGGCATGTCCGGGGTCGGCGACTTCACCACCTTCAACCGCTCGGTCGAATCGGAAGGAATCACGTCCAGCGGGGTGGAACGCGTGCCGTCTTCGGGCGTGCCCATGTTCATGCCGTCGATGGTGACGCTGTTGAGCGAGGAGTCCAGGCCGCGGATGACCACGAAGCGACCTTCGCCCTGGTCGCGGGTGACGCTCACGCCCGGCAGGCGCTGCAAGGATTCTGCAACATTCTTGTCGGGGTAGCGGCCCATCGCGTCGGAGGCGACCGCATCCTGGATGGCATCGGAGGCGCGCTTGAGATCCACGGCGCGCTCCTGCGCTTCCAGCTGCGGGCGCACTTCCAGGCGCTGCAGATCGATGGCGGCGGCGCTGCTGGCGGCGCCGGAGGGGGCAGCAACCTCTGCCGCACGTGCCTGCTGACTCCAGCCGGCGGTTGCCAGCGTCAGCGTGATCGCCAGGCAGAGCGGAGTCTTGTTCACCACGAGTGCGTCCCCAATCGGTTAAGAATGGGTGTGCACACTATGTCTGCGACGTTTCACCGACATGACATGTGCAAGCGCGATCACACGCCATGTGTGGCAGCGCGACGCGTCGCTGCGGCACACTGTGCGTCTCTTCCGTGTCCTCGTCGCCCATGAAAATCGTTGAAGTCCGCCACCCCCTCGTCCAGCACAAGATCGGCTTGTTGCGCGATGCCGCCCTGAGCACCAAGGGCTTTCGCGAACTGGTCACCGAACTGGGCACCTTGCTGGCCTACGAGGCCACCGCGAATCTGGACACCGAGACGCACGTGCAACAGGGCTGGGCCGGCCCGGTGAACGTGCAGCGCATCGCCGGCGCCAAGATCACCCTGGTGCCGATCCTGCGCGCCGGTCTTGGCATGCTGCCGGGCGTGCTGGCCCTGATCCCGGCCGCGCGCGTGAGCGTGGTCGGCCTGCAGCGCGATGAAGAAACCCTGCAACCGGTGCCCTACTTCGAACGCCTCACCGGCCGCCTGGAAGAACGCGACGCGCTGATGCTGGACCCGATGCTGGCCACCGGCGGCACTCTGATCGCCACCATCGACATGCTCAAGCGCGCCGGTGCGCGCCGCATCAAGGGCATCTTCCTGGTCGCCGCCCCCGAAGGCCTGAAAGCGCTGGAAGCGGTGCACCCGGACGTGGAGGTCTACACCGCCGCCATCGACGACCATCTCAACGAAAAGGGCTACATCCTGCCCGGCCTGGGCGATGCGGGCGACCGCATCTTCGGCACGCGGGTGGAGTGAGCTGTGGTGGCTTCTCGCCCTTCTCTTCCAGGGCGAGAAAAGGCAGCGCTTGCGAGTCATTGGCGTGCACGCCTCGGCGCGCCCGCCCGGCAAGCGCGGGCCGGGGGGCAGCTGGGTTGGGATGGCGGCCTTAGCCCCTCTCCTGCGGGAGAGGGGTTGGGGTGAGGGTAAGGCGTGCCAGTATTCTTGCCGACGCCGCACCCTCATCCGGCGCTTCGCGCCACCTTCTCCCGCCGGGAGAAGGAAAACGCGCCGACGCCCGCGTCAGCGCGTCAAATCCTGGATCGCCGCGCTCACATATACCAGCGGCGCGTTCCAGTTGATCGCCACCTCGTTGGTGGCGTAGCTGCAGGTATCGTCCAGGTACGACAGCGCAGGCAGTTTGGAGGGATAACGCGCCTCGCAGTCCTTGGCATCCTGCTGGCCCGGCTGCGGGCCGCCCGCCAACCAGCCAGGCACCGGCGCATCGATGCCATCGGCCTCCGAGGGGCGGTGATGGATATGCATCGGTGTGCGCTGCCCCACCCCGGTGACGAACGACAGCCCCAACGGATTGCGCCCCAGGATGTAGTCCAGTTGCGACTGCGCGGCATCCAGGTAACGGCGCTGCTGCGTCGCGCGGTAGCCCTGCAACAGCATCATCGCCTGATTGAGGACCACCGCATTGCTGCCCCAGACGAAATCGGTATCGGTCATCGCCAACCGCCACGGCGATGCCTGCCACTGATCCGCCAGGCGCTGCGCAAGACCGGTGACCTCCCGGGTGATGCGTGCACGGTCCGCATGCGGCGTGAGCGTGTCGCGATGCGCGGCCAGCGACATCCAGGCCAGCCCGCCCACATTGCTCCAGCCCGGCATGCTGGCCGGCACATTGCGCGCCAGCATGGCGTCGTAGAACCCGTCTTCGCCGGTGGTGACATACAGCTCTGCCGCCGCCCAGGCGAACTCGTCGGCCACCTGCGCATCGTCGTAACCGCCGGTGCGCACGTCGTCGGGCTGGCGGTAGATGACGTCCGGATGCTGCTGCGCCCAGGCCCACGCCGCCCGCGATGCCTTCAACATGCGCGCCGACACACCGGGGTACTGTTTTTCGAACGGCGCATACACGCGGCTGGCGGTCGCCATCACCGCAGCGAAATCCAGCGTGGCCGCAGTGGCCTTCATCACCACGTAGCGTTGCTGCCTGGCCTGCTCCGGCATCACCAGCCCATCGAACTGCTTATCGGTGAGCTTGTGGTACACGCCGCCATCGGCCGGGTCCTGCATGGCCAGCATCCATTCCAGGTTCCACCAGGTCTCCTGCAGGATGCCGGGCACCCCGGGCGCGTCGTTGGGAATGGTCAACGCCTGGGTCTTGAACAGCGCCGGGTAATGCTCGTAGGCCGCCAGCAAGGTGTAGGTGCTGATGCCGGAGTTGACGATGTACTTGTTGTAGTCGCCGGCGTCGTACCAGCCCTTGGGCGCGCTGATCACGCTATCGGCCGGGCGCGTGGCCGACGCTGCGGAGGGATGGATGCGCACCTGCGTATCCGGGTGCCCGGCCGCACGCGCGTAGCGCCCGGCATACTGCGCCGGCAGCGCGGTGCTGGCACGATTGAAGTAGAAGGCTTTCAACGCTACATCGACCAGCGGCTGATACGCATGCGCGTTGATTGCGAACGTGTCCGATGCCGGCACCCCATCGATCTTCAACCGGTAGCTTCCCGGCGCACGCACGCTGGAGAAATCCGCCACCTGCGCCTGTTGGCCAGCCGCCGTCCATAGCGCTGCCGGCTGCAAGCTGCCTTGCAGCACCGTGCGGCCATGTGCATCTTCGACGGTGAAGCGGTCCGTCCCTGGCGCCGAGCCCTGCGGCAACCCGACCACCGCCAGCTTGGCCGAGCCCGGCAGATAGCCGAGCTGGTTGACGTGGATCAGGCCACCGGAACGAGGGGCGTCGGGCTCAGCAGCGAGGACACCCAAGGAGAACAGCAGAACGACGGCAGTAGACATGAGGGCAGGATTTTTCATGTGCCAATGGTGGCCGCACCACAGCGCCGCCACAAGCCCGGCATTCGCGACGCAGCTGCCGCCGCACTGATGGGACCACTGGAATCGTTCGAGAATGACAGTCAAATGATGGCCGTGTCGCATTCTTTAGGCGATTAGACCTGATTGGACTGCCTCGCTGTGGCAACGCTGCGCTTGCACGAAAAAAACATTCGACTCCCGTGGAAACGCCCGTGGTTTACGTCGTTTACGCCAATCCTCACCTTCGACTGCCAGCTAACTTGGCTTGGCGTCCTCGCGCTGCGTACACCGCTCTCACGACAGGCGCATCGCCACTTCATCACCAGGAGAACATCCGATGAACTTCATCGACAGCAACAAGAAACCCATTCCGCCCGGAACTCTGGACCCTGACCAGCACCAAGCCAAACAACGTGGAATGCTGCGCTGGAAGCCATTCCTCGGAGGCAATACGAATCCGGACGTATACGTGCTGGAAGGCAAGCTCGTCGTTCGCTTGGTCGACGCCGCCGTGAACAGCAAGAAGGACGACCCCGACTACGAGACCTATACCGTCTATGAGGCCAAGGATGGCCACTTCTACGGGCTATTGAACTGATCCTGGATCAACTGCGAAAAGACAGCCACGCAGACAGACGGCAGGCACTGGCCTGCCGCCTGTCTGTGAATCATCGAGAGCCGGCCTTCGAGTCGACGCCAGTACCGGGATCCAGCTGCACCTGCGCCTTGCCCACCGGATTGCGCGGGTCGCTGCCGCCGCTGAGCACGTTGCGGCGCTTGTCCCATTCCACCGTCTGCAGGTTGCCCCACACATGGCTGGAACCGCGCCCGCCTTCGGCGGTGTCGCCAGGCCGCTTGAGTGCATGCCCCAGCGCTTCCAGACCCTTGGCGGTCTGCGCCGAGAAGGCGTTGCTCTCGGCATCGATGACGTCAGGCATCCATTGATGGTGATAACGCGGCAGTGCGCTGACCGCCTGTGCATCCAGCCCGGCGTCGTAGCCCAGGATGCCGAGCAGCACCATGGTGATGATGCGGCTGCCGCCCGGCGTGCCCAGCACGATCGCCTTGTCGGCCGACTCCATGAAGGTGGGCGTCATCGAACTGAGCATGCGCTTGCCCGGCTTGGGTGCATTGGCGTCGTAGCCCATCACGCCGAAGGCATTGGGCGTGCCCGGCTTGAGCGCGAAGTCGTCCATCTCGTCGTTGAGCAGCACGCCGGTGCCCTTGGGAATCAGCCCCGAGCCGTACAGCAGGTTCACCGTCTGGGTGGCGCCGACGCGGTTGCCTTCGCCATCGATGATGGAAAAGTGCGTGGTCTCGTCGTCTTCCAGTGGGGTGGGATTGCCCGACAACAGATCGCTGGGCGTGGCCTTGTCCGGGTTGATCGTGGCGCGCAGGCCTTGCGCATAGTCCTTGCTGGTCAGCACACGCTGCGGCACGTCGACAAAATCCGGATCGCCCAGGAAGAACGTGCGGTCGCGGTAGGCGCGGCGCATCGCCTCCACCACCAGGTGGGTGCGATGCACGTCATCGAGCTTGTTCAGATCCCAGCCTTCCAGGATCTGCAGCATCGCCGCCAGTGCGATGCCGCCGGAGGACGGCGGCGGCGCGGTGGTGATTTTCCAGCCACGGTAATCGAACTGGATCGGCGTGCGCTGCTTGACCGTATAGCCGGCCAGTTCCGCCGCGGTCCAGTGACCGCCGGCCTGCTTGACGCCGGCGATCAGCTTCCTGGCGGTCTCGCCCTTGTAGAAGCCGTCGAAGCCCTTGTCGCCGAGCAGCGTCAAGGTATGCGCAAGTTCGGGCTGCTTGAAGATGTCGCCTTCGGCAATGGGTTTTCCGCCGCGCAGGTACACTTCGCGCGTGCCGGGGTAGCGCTCCATCACCTCGCGCCGCGAAGCGTAGCCCTTGGCCATGCGCGCATAGACCGGAAAGCCCTCGGTGGCGATGCGGATCGACGGCGCCAGCGATTGCTTGAGCGGCAGCCGGCCATGCTTGGCGGCCAGCTCGACCAGCGCAGCTGGCAGACCGGGAATGCCGGCCGACCACGGGCCGTTGACCGAGCGGTCGCGATCCAGCTCGCCCCGCTTGTCGAGGAATTTTTCCGGCGTGGCCGATTCGGGCGCATATTCGCGCGCGTCCAGCATCACGTCCTTGCCGGTCTTGGCGTCGTGCAGCAGGAAGAAACCGCCGCCACCCAGACCGGAGCTGATCGGCTCGACCACCGCCAGGGTGGACGACACCGCAATCGCCGCATCGAAGGCGTTGCCGCCCTCGCGCAGGATCTGCAGCCCGGCATCGGTGGCCAGCGCATGGCCGCTGGCCACGGCGGCGCCGGGCGGATGCGTGGCGACCGCTGCGGGCGCGCCGGCGGCAGGCCTGGCGCCGTCGGCGGACCAGGCGGGCGGTGCCAGCACGAGGGCCAGCAACAGCAGGCCGCGTGTCGAAAAATGTCGGAGGAAAGTGCTCACGGGGCGGGAGGCTCCTGTTCGTACAGTTCGGGGTGATCGCGCTGCAGTTGCATGAGCTTGGCCAGCAACTGATCGTGGGTTTCCGGAATGTCCGGATCCGGGTCGATGCACTCGACCGGGCACACCACCACGCACTGCGCCTCGTCGAAATGGCCCACGCACTCGGTGCAACGCGCCGGGTCGATCACGTAGATGGTTTCGCCCATCGAGATCGCCTGATTCGGGCAGGCCGGCTCGCAGACGTCGCAGTTGACGCAGAGCTCGTTGATTTTCAGCGACATATCGGCAATACCATGCGATGCGAGGCAGCGCGGTTCAACTGCAGGCGCTGGAACGCAACGTACTGCTGCAGGCAGGCGCACTCGGCGCGGGTCGACCAGGGGACAGCGCGGTAGGCGCTGTCGGACACCGGCCTGACGCGGCCGGCTCCGGCGATGTGCGGAGTCAGCATACTGCTGGCTCCGCACACGGCGGCCGGCTGCGCCCTCCCGCGCATCCGGCCTGGTACGGCATTACTTGGCTTCAACGAAGGTGTATTCCGCGCCCTTGGGCTGGACGATGGTCTGCACGCGCGCATTCTCGGCGGCATCGCCGATGAACAGCACGCGCACACCCTTCATCGAATCCGGCTGCACGTCCTTGAACGCGGCCTCGATCAGGTCGGCCATCTTGGTGGAGGCCGACGAACCGAAGGCCAGCATGTTGCCCGGCTGCACGCCACGGGCGAGTGCGGTCTTGACGCTTTCCAGCTGACGCTCGTAGCTGCCGGCGAACTCGGGATCGGATTCCGGCGGCAAGTAGTACAGGAACGGGCTGTTGGTGGTGGCGCCCAAGTTCTGGCCGACCACTTCCTGCAGGTACTTCTTCCAGCCGGCGTTGTCGTCCTTGGCCGGCGCCTTCAGCGGCGCGGGAGCCGCAGCGGCGGTCGGAGCCGGCTCTTCCTTCTTGCAGGCGGTGACCGCCAGCGCGGCGATCGAAGCGAGCGCCAGAGCGCGCATGGTGTGTTTCATGAAACTCCTCCCTTTGAACTGCGTGTGGTGATGTAACGAAAGATCGGATCAGGCCTGGGCGCGGGATGCGCGCACCTGGCGCAGGGCCTCGACCACCGAGGCCGGAACGAAGCCGGACACATCGCCGCCCAGCCGCGCGATCTCGCGCACCAGCGACGACGAAATGAAGCTGTACTGTTCGGCCGGGGTGAGGAACAGGGTTTCCACCTCCGGGATCAGATGGCGGTTCATGCTGGCCATCTGGAATTCGTATTCGAAGTCGGACACCGCACGCAGCCCGCGCAACAGCACCCCGGCCTGCATGTCCCGCACGAAATGCGCCAGCAGCGTGTCGAAGCCGCGCACTTCCACGTTCTTGTGCGCCGCCAACGCTTCCTGCGCCAGCGCAACACGTTTTTCCAGCGGCAGGGCCGGCCCCTTGGATGGGCTGTAGGCAACGCCCACTACCACGCGCTCGAACAGCGGCGCAGCGCGATTCACCAGGTCGATATGGCCGTTGGTGATCGGGTCGAAGGTACCGGGATAGACGGCGGTGCGGCTATTGGCCACGCTCATACGGGAACTACCGGGGTCGGATCGCCGTTCAGTGTAGCAGCGGCCCGGCGATACAGCGCATAGCGCACCTGCCGGGTGCCGCCCTCGCGGTGCAGGTACCAGCCGGCCGGCAGCTGGGGCACCGCATCGGCCGGCGCTTCCAGGTACAGCCAGGCCTCGGCCGCCAGATGTGCGGGCAGGCGTTCGAGCACGCCGGCCCACAGGCCGTCCGCGAACGGCGGGTCGACGAACACGATATCGGCCGCGGCCGCAGGCGCGCGTTCCAGCCAGCGCAGCGCGTCCTCCTGCAGCACCTGCACCTGCGCGGCCGCGTCCAGCCGGGCCACGTGCTCGCGCAGGCGCTGCGCCAGCCCGGGGTCGCGCTCGATCAGGGTGGCATGCGCCGCGCCGCGCGAGACCGACTCCAGGCCCAGCGCGCCGGAGCCGGCGAACAGGTCCAACACGCGCGCACCGGGCAGGCGCGGCATCAGCCAGTTGAACACCGTCTCGCGCACGCGGTCGCTGCTGGGCCGCAGGCCCGGCGCGTCGGGCACCGCCAGCCGCGTATTGCGCCAGCGCCCGCCCACGATGCGGACCTGCCCCTCCGCGCCACGCGGCGCCGGCCGTGCCGGGCGGCTCATCGCGGCCTGCCGTTGACGGGCCGGCGGAGGTCGAAGATGGCAGGAACGCGTGGCGGCATGGCTCGGAGCGCGGCAAGGGGGGGCCCATGATACCGCCGTCGCCAACGGACCCGGCCTACCCGCCCGGGCACGGCTGCACGACACATTCGTGCCCCCACGCCTTGAAAAAATCCGCCCACGGCCGCATCCCCCAGGCCATCGGCCGCAGTGCGGCCTGGACCACCACGGAGCACGACCCCAATGACCGTTGAGACCGACAAGCAGACGCTGGGCTTCCAGACCGAAGTCAAGCAGTTGCTGCAGCTGATGATCCATTCGCTGTATTCGAACAAGGAAATCTTCCTGCGCGAGCTGGTGTCCAACGCCGCCGACGCCGCCGACAAGCTGCGGTTCGAGGCGCTGGTGAAGCCCGAGCTGCTGGAAGGCGGCGGCGAACTGCGCATCCGCGTCGACTACGACAAGGACGCGCGCACCGTCACCATCGACGACAATGGCATCGGCATGAGCCGCGAGGATGCGGTGTCGCACCTGGGCACCATCGCCAAATCCGGTACCGCCGATTTCCTCAAGCACCTGAGCGGCGACCAGAAGAAGGACGCCAACCTGATCGGCCAGTTCGGCGTGGGCTTCTACAGCGCCTTCATCGTGGCCGACCAGGTGGATGTGTACTCGCGCCGCGCCGGCCTGCCCGCCAACGAGGCCGTGCACTGGTCATCGCGTGGCGAAGGCGAATTCGAGATCGCCAGCATCGACAAGCCCGAGCGCGGCACCCGCATCGTGCTGCACCTCAAAGAAGGCGAAGACTCCTTTGCCGACGGCTGGACTCTGCGCAACATCCTCAAGAAGTATTCCGACCATATCGGCCTGCCGATCGAGATGCGCAAGGAGCATTACGGCGAAGAAGCCGACAAGCCGGCCGAGCCGGAGTGGGAAGTGGTCAACCGCGCCAGCGCGCTGTGGACACGCCCCAAGTCTGAGATCAAGGACGAGGAGTATCAGGAGTTCTACAAGCACATCGCCCATGACGCCGGCAACCCGCTGGCGTGGAGTCACAACAAGGTCGAAGGCAAGCTCGAATACACCTCGCTGCTGTTCGTGCCCGGCCGCGCCCCGTTCGACCTGTACCACCGCGATTCGGCCAAGGGCCTGAAGCTCTACGTGCAGCGCGTTTTCATCATGGACCAGGCCGAGCAGTTCCTGCCGCTGTACCTGCGCTTCATCAAGGGCGTGGTGGATTCGTCGGACCTGTCGCTCAACGTCTCGCGTGAGATCCTGCAGTCCGGCCCGGTGGTGGATTCGATGAAATCCGCACTGACCAAGCGCTCGCTGGACATGCTGGAGAAGCTGGCCAAGGACAAGCCGGACGACTACGCCACCTTCTGGCGCAACTTCGGCCAGGCGTTGAAGGAAGGCCCTGCCGAGGACTATGCCAACCGCGAAAAGGTCGCCGGCCTGCTGCGCTTTTCGTCCACGCACGACAGCACGGGTGCGCAGAGCGTGGGCCTGGCCGATTACGTCGGTCGGTTGGCCGAAGGCCAGGACAAGCTGTACTACCTCACCGGCGAGAGCTACGCACAGATCAAGGACAGCCCGCATCTTGAAGTGTTCCGCAAGAAGGGCATCGAAGTGCTGCTGCTCACCGACCGCATCGACGAATGGCTGATGAGCTACCTCACCGAATTCGACGGCAAGTCGTTCGTGGACGTGGCGCGCGGCGACCTGGACCTGGGCAAGCTGGACTCGGAAGAAGACAAGAAGGCGCAGGAAGAAGTCGCCAAGTCCAAGGAAGGCCTGGCCTCGCGCATCAAGGCCGCCCTGGGCGAGGACGTAGCCGAAGTGCGCGTCTCGCACCGCCTGACCGATTCCCCCGCCATCCTGGCGATCGGCCAGGGCGACCTGGGTTTGCAGATGCGTCAGCTGCTGGAAGCCAGCGGCCAGGCCGTGCCGGAATCCAAGCCGGTATTCGAATTCAACCCGACCCACCCGCTGATCGAGAAACTCGACGCGGAACAGGATATGGATCGCTTCGGTGACCTGAGCCGGGTGTTGTTCGACCAGGCCGCATTGGCGGCCGGCGACAGCCTCAAGGACCCGGCTGGGTATGTGCGGCGGTTGAATAAGCTGTTGTTGGAGTTGTCGGCTTAGGCCACATTAATTTCAGCCTCCAAGACCGGCATAACTGCCGGTCTTTTTTTTAAGAACTTACTTAGAGCGTGTTATGAACTTTGAAATAGAGACGCGGCATTTCCAAGCATGAGGATGGAGAAGACGACGAAGTGGAGTCCGGCCAGGG
>NZ_MDEC01000042.1 GCF_002939785.1 Xanthomonas codiaei | reverse complement strand
AGTCCCTCGGCGCGCATCAATCGATGCACACGATGGCGACTGCAACGCTCACCCAGATCGCGTAGATCCTTGGCGATCTTGCGATGTCCATACACACTGCCGACTGAGCCTAATTCTCACCTTCTGCCGCATCCAACACACCTGTCACCCACGGAGCCGCCCACCCCTGCCATCCGACCTATTGACTACAGCTGTCGTCAGGCCTACGGTAGCGACAACTGTAGTCAGGAGGGTGCCATGCGCGGCAAGACCATCGGGGACCAGGAACTGGCCCTGCTGCAATACGTCGAAGAACAGCGGCACGCCAGCGTGGGCGAAGTGGCGGCCGCGTTCGGCGAGCCGCGCGGGCTGGCGCGCTCGACCGTGCTGACCATGATGGAGCGGCTGCGCACCAAGGGATTTCTGCGACGCAGGCAGGTCCAGGGCGTGTACCGCTACAGCGCCACCGCCGGGCAGGAGGATGTGGTGCGCTCGGCGGTCGGGCAGTTCGTGGAGAAGACGCTGCAGGGCTCGGTGTCGCCCTTCGTGGCGTGGATGTCGCAGCGTGCCGAGGTCAGCGATACCGAGCTGGCCGAACTGGAAGCGTTGGTCGCCAAGCTGCAATCGCAGCGCAAGGAGGATTGAGCCATGTCGCCGCTGATCGAATCGATGCTGTGGAAACTTGGAGCCACCAGTGTGCAGACCGCCGTGCTGGTGGTGGTGGTGTGGGGGCTGTGCCGCGGCCTGCGGCGTCTGCCGGCCGCCACCCAGACCTGGCTATGGTGGCTGGTGGGGGTGCAGGCGGTGGTTGGCCTGCTGTGGCGCGATCCGGTGCAGCTGCCAGTGCTGCCGGCGCACGCCCCCGCCGCGCTGGATGCGGCTGCCAGCCTGGCGCCGATGGCGGCCACCGGTGCCGCTGCACAGGCCGCTGTAGCTGCCAGTGGAGCGGCGTCCGGGCCGTCGTGGATGACGGCGGTGTTGGCGCTGTGGGCGGCCGGGGTGCTGGTGCTGGCCGCCGGCACGGTGCGCGCCTATCTGCGCAGCCGCGCATTGGTACGCGCGGCCACGCCCTGCACCGACCGCGCGCTGGTCCAGGCCCTGCAGATGGCGGCCGAAGCGCACGGCTTGTCGCGCCCGCCTGCGCTGCGGCTGTCTGCACAGATCGAGTCGCCGCAGTTGATCGGCCCGTGGCGGCCGGTGCTGCTGTTGCCTGCCGCGCGCCTGCCGCAGATGGCCGACGACGATCTGGACATGGCGCTGACCCACGAGCTGATCCACCTGCGCCGCGGCGACCTGTGGTGGGGATTGCTGCCGGCGCTGGCCCAGCACCTGTTCTTCTTCCATCCGCTGGTGCACCTGGCCGCGCGCGAGTACGCCATCGCCCGCGAGGCGGCCTGCGACGCCGCCGTGGTCGCCGGGCACCGCCATTGCCGTCACCACTACGGGCGGCTGCTGCTGCAACTGGGCGTGGCACCGCGTCCGCACGGTGGCGTGGCAAGCGCTTCACCCTCGTTCCTCAGCCTCAAGCGCCGCCTGTCGATGCTGCAGGACACCCGTACGTTTCCGCGCCTGGGCGCTGCGATGATCCTGGCATTGGTGGCGGTCTGTGGCGTGCTGCCGTTGCGTCTGGTGGCCATGCCGGTACCGGTGGCCTCGCCCAGCCTGCAGCCGATGGTGGTGAGCGCGCCGGCGATCGCGGCGCACCCGGAGCAGGGTGCGGCGGCGGCCGAACCGATGCGCGTGTTGCCGGCACCGGCGCAGCCGGCCATGCCTGCGGCCGCAGCAGCACCGGCCACGCAGGGCGTCATCGCCAAGGTGCTGGACAGGGCGTCGCTTCGAGATGACGCTGCGGACGTGTCGTCCGCGGACTGGGATGCCTATGTGGAGCGGGTCACCCACGAGGCACTGGCCTCGGCCATGCCGCAGGCGCGCGCCGCGCTGCAGGAAGCATTGGCCAACGACAACCGTGATGTCGAACTGCAGCAGGAACACATGCAGCAGGCGCAGGACGCGTTGCAGGCAGCCCGCGAACAACTGGCTGCACTCGGGCCCGAACTGGCACAGGCCAGGCAGGACGCGCAACAACAGGCACGCGAAGCCGAGCAACGGATCCACGAGGCGGCGCAGCAGCAGCGCCATGCGCAATACGCCTATGCCGCAGCGGTACGCCATGCAGCCGAGCAGGCCCGGCAGCAGGCCGAGATGGGCAAGCAGGCCGCACGTCAGGCACGGCTCGAGGCCGCGCGCGGGCAACAGGAAGCGGAGCAGGCGCAACGGCAGGCGGAGCTCGCGCAGGCGCAAGCCGAACGAGTGCAGGCAGAGGCCGAACAGGCGCAGCACGACTAGGAGCCATCGATGACGCGACCGCGCGCGGCGTCGAGCGGGAGCGGTCGGTGGTTGGAGTCGGTAGGCGCCAGGTGCACGCTCCGGTTCTGGGCGCGGCCTCGCCTGAGCGCACCCTCGGCACCGGTTGACGGCCGGTCGCACCGTTGTGCAGATCGCCGCAGGTACCGAAGAGATGCAACGACCGAACATCCAGAGCCAATCGCCGCGGGTGCGCTGCCGACCACACGTCAGGCCAGCAGTGGTCTCTGGCGCACGCACAGCGGCACTGTGCGGGATGCAGCCGCACTCCACTTCCGGCCGTGCGCGGCCGGTAGAGACGCGATCGCAGTAGACACGTCCTGACACACGCAGCTGCCGGTGCAAGGTGCCGATCGCGTCAGGGACAGGCAGCACCTGCACCACCACGGGCCCGCCACAGCCCGGCATTCCTGCGTGACGACGCCTGCAGCGTCGGCAACGCCGTGGCCGCGCCATCGTTGTGCCCTCCGCCTGCGTGTCCTGCACAGGCGGTCTCCCTTGTCCTATACCCTTTGTGGAGATCTCCCATGATCCAGACCACGTGTCTTTCGTCGTGCCTGCGTCAGGCGCTGTTGCTGGCGCTTACTGCTGTCGCCGCCCCATCGTCGATCGTCAGTGCCTGCGCGTCGACGCAGTTGGCACCGATGGTTGCCGCGGTGCCGCCGGTGGCCCCGGCGCAGCCGGCGGCAGTTGCCTCACCGATCGCACCGATCGCACCGGCAGCGCCTGCGGCGCCCCGCGCACCTGATCTGCCGGTCGCACCCATCGCGCCGGTCAGACCCATCGCACCTCTGCCGCCGATGGCTCCGGCCGCATTAATGCGTACACGCCCCGTGGCCTTGGCCGGAACGGATCGGCACTGCGGCAGGGCGGCTGTGCCCGGCCCTGCAGCACCTGCAACCGAGGGGGATGCCTATGTACTGGTGCAGGGCGACCGCCAGGCCATGCACGGGTCGCTGCGCGACCTGCAGACCGCGCGTCGCCATGTGCGCAAGGGCGAGCAACTGCTGTGGTTCCGCGCCGATGGGGTGGACTACGTGGTCCGCGACCCCACGCTGCTGCATCGCATGGCGGTGGCGCATGCGCCACTGCGTCAGCTTGGCCAGGCACAGACCGCACTGGCCGCGCGCCAGCAGGCCCTGAGCGAGCGGCAGGCCGCGCTGGCCGCGCAGCTGTCTGCGCAGGCTCGGCCGCGCGTGCTGCAGGCATCCACCGGCACACCGCCTGCGCCCGTGTCCGCGGATGCTTCGTCGGGCGTGGCGCCGGCGGCGCTGCAGGCACTGGCCGGCCAGCAACGCGCATTGGCCAACCGGCAGGCCACGCTGGCCCGCAAGCAAGCCGCCGCGCAGGCACGCGCCACGCGCCAGGCGCTGCAGGTGCTGCGCGATGCGCTGAACAGCGGGCTGGCCACGCAGGTCGCCGGTCAGTTGTCTGAGGCCCCCGCTCAGCGCTGCATGGCGTCAATGTCGCCGTGCTCGCCGATACTGTGCGGCAGGCAGACGGCGAGCAGGCGATGACGTATCGGGTAGTGGTGTTGGGAGGCTTCGGGCACTTCGGTGCGCGCATCGTGCGGGCGCTGGCGGCCACGCCGCAGATACATGTGATTGCGGCTGGCCGGCATCCCGGCGAGGTTGTCGTGCAATGGCCCGATGCCGCACCCGGATGCATTTCCACATGCCGGCTGGATATCGATGCCGCCGATTTCAGCACCCAACTGGCGGCCACCGGCGCCGATGCGCTGGTGCACACGGCCGGGCCATTCCAGGGGCAGGCTTATGCGGTGGCCCGCAGCTGCCTGCAGGCCGGCATGCATTACATCGATCTGGCCGATGGCCGTGCCTTCGTCCGTGATTTTGCCGCGGCGCTGGATGCGCCTGCGCGCCAGGCGCAGCGGGTCGCCATCAGCGGTGCCAGCACCTTGCCGGCACTGTCCAGCGCGGTGATCGACGCGCTGCTGCCGCGCTTTTCTGCCTTGCACGAGATCCGCATGGTGATCGCGCCGGCGCAAGGCACGCCGCTGGGGTTGGCCACCGTGCGCGCGGTGCTCTCGTATTGCGGCACGCCGTTTACGTGGTGGAGCGAGGGCCGTTGGCAGACCGTGGTGGGCTGGGCGGCGCCGCAGCGCGTGCAGTTCGCACAGTTGGCAGCGCGGCTGGCGTCGCCCTGCGATGTGCCCGACCACGACCTGCTGCCGCAGCGCTATCCCGGGGTGCGGACGGTGCAATTCCGTGCCGCGCTGGAAGTGCCGTTCCTGCAGCGTTGCCTGGCGGCCATCGCCTGGCTGCGCCAGCGCGGCGTGCCGCTGCCGATGGCGCGCCTGGCCACGGTGCTTGCGCGCGCCGGGCGCTGGTTCGACCGCTTCGGTACCGACCTGGGCGGCATGCGGGTGGAGCTGCGCGGCCAGGCGCAGGCTGTCGATGCCGGCGGGGCGGGGTCACCCTTACGGCTGCAGTGGGATCTCACCGCGCCGATGCTGCACGGCCCGGAAATTCCCTGTTTCGCGGCGATTCTACTGGTGCGCAAACTGGCCGCCGGCCAGCCGCTGCCGATCGGTGCGCACGCCTGCATGGGGCTGCTGACGTTGGCCGACTTCGAGCAGGAGTTTGCTGCGTGGCAGATGCAGACGGAGGTGGTGGACGCGCTTGCGTAACTGGCGGCACGGTCGAGGCAGCAGTGCCGTGAGTCGGATTGGACATATGCGTGCGCAGTCGCTGGCTGGACGACCAGGCGGTGCTGCATCAGCGCAAGCGGCGATGCGGTGGCGCGCAGTTCGTTTGCCTTTCCCTGCGAGAGATTGATCCTTCATGGGGGGCGAAAGTGGCCGGAGGCCAATGATGGCAAGAGCGAAGCCTCGTGCAATCGAACCATGCAAAGGCTTCGCTGCGTTCCCTCAGCGCGACCCCTGGTCCGGAAGGAGAGGGGCAGCAGGCCGATGCATCCCGGAGGCTTGGGAGGGCGGCGGCGCGGCCTGTGCAAACATGCTGTAACGCAACCCGATCAAACCCAACAGCGCGTCATCGCGATGCGTACCCGCCGGCACCTTGCCGAGGCGTGCCAGCGATGCATCCAGGCGCTCACGCAAGGCATCCGACCCAGGCAATGGCCGCTTGTGTGCCACCTGCCGCCGGTAGTGCGCCGCAATCTCGACCAGAATCGCGTCCACTGCATCCAGACTTGGCTGGGGCAAGCCGTGCCGCGCGCTGCGCAGCTGCAGGATGTTCAAGCCCGCGCGCACCTCCTTGAGCATATCTACCGAGGCCAGCTCGCTGCCTTCCGGCGCCAAGGCCAGCCGCGGTGCGAGCAAGCCGAGCAGATCCAGCATGCGCGCGGCAAAGTGCTGCCGGTCCTGCGTGCCGTGGCCGTCGGCGGCGTCGGCCAGCGTGCGCCAGCCCTGGCGCACCAGCCGGCGCGCGCTCCATTCGGCACTCACCGAGCGGAACAGCCGGGTCAACACCACGGCAAATCCAATGCCCAGCACCATCGCCACCGCTGCGTTGACGAAACGCTGGAGGTTGGCGTCGTAGGTGTTCTGCAGGCTCAGCAACGCGGTGAGGTTCACCACCAGCGGCAGCGCGATCAGCATGGTCCTGGGGCGATGCAGCAGCGCACCCAGCGGCAGGAACACCGCCGCCAGCACCAGCACCAGCATCGGGAAATCGTGGATGGCCGGGAAAATGCCGAACAGGTAGATGCCGGCAACCACGCTGGCGACCACGGCCCAGGTGAGGAACGACAGCATGCTGGGCGCCGGGTCGTCCTGGGCCGCGAAAAAGGCCGCCGTCACCGCCGCCATCATCGCGCCATTGCCGCCGCCTTCCCAGCCGATACCGATCCACAGCACGCAGTAGGCCATCAGCGCAAAGCCGGCGCTGAGCGCGGAGAACCCGGCCATGCCGAGGTCGAGATGGCGGGCGCTGGAGGTGTTGGGCGCGTGTGTGGTCACTGCGGTGGCAGCGCTGCGTCGCCAGGGCAGGCGTTGCTGCCTGGAGGCGTGCACAGCGTTGCCTGCACTGCGCTCAACAGATGAGGCGCCGTGCGGCCCATCTGCCGGCGCTGCAGTGTTTGTCGGCAGGTCGATGGTCGGCGCTGCGGCGTCGGGCTGAACCGCAGCGCTGTCTGCCTGTCGGCTGGCCGCGCGAGGTGCGGCAGCAGGGTTGACGCGCGCGTCCGGCGGCAAGGTCCTCGCAGATGCGGCAACCTCGGGCACGGGCGTCGTGGGTTCGTGCAACAACCCGCGCTCCAGCGCGCGGCACTGCTGCCACAGCGCCAGCAGCTCCTGCAGGCGCAGCAGCAGGCCGTTGCGTAGCAGGCGCTGCAGGTCGTCATCCACGGCCGGGCGCAAGGCGGCAATGCGCGCATGCAGGTCGGCGAGGGTGCTGGCGCTGTCGGCGTGCCGGCCCTGCTCGATCCAGGCGCCGGTGTCCTCCAGCAGCTGCGCCAGCGCAGGCGACCCCGCGCCGTTGCCGTGCGCGTCATGTAAGGCCTGCAGCTGGTCGGTGATCGAGGACAGCACCGGCAACAGCAGCAACATGCGCGCACGCAGTTGCTCCATCGCCGGCACCGCACCGGCATGGCGCGGGTCGTCGTGGCGGACGAAGGCGATCAAGGTCTCGAACTGCACCAGATCGGCGGCCAGTCGATTGCGCGGCGTCTGCGATGGGCCGCGCTGCAGCACCTGCCGGCACCATTGCGCGGCATCGTGCATCCAGTTGCCGATGCGGGCGTTGAGCATCGGCCGCACCGAGGCCGGGAACACCAGCGCGGCGAACAGCACCGCCATCAGCGTGCCCAGGACGATCTCTTCGCTGCGTGCCACCACGGTGTCGAAGATGCCTTCGGGCGCGGTCACCGCCGGAAAGCCGATGAAGGCGGCGGTGTAGCCGGCCAGCAGGAAGGCATAGCCGCGCGGGCCGCGATTGAGCAGCGCCAGGAACAGGCAGGCCGACAGCCACAGCGCCATCGCCGCGCTCAGCAGCAGCGGCGTTTCCACCAGGTTGGGCAGCATCACCAAGGTGGCGGCGCCGGCCAGCAAGGTGCCGAGCACGCGGTACATGCCCTTGGCGCGGGTCGGGCCGAGCAGCGGCTGGGAGACGATGTAGACCGTGGCCATGGCCCAGTACGGCCGCGACAGATTGCCGGCCAGCGCCACGTACAGCGCGGCGATCGAGGCGGCGAAGGTCTTGAGCGAAAACAGCCAGGCCTGGCGGTCGCGCAGCAGGGCGTTCATCGCGCGGCCGTGGCGGGAGCGCCTTCCCAGCCGCCGCCCAGGGCCAGAAACACCTGTAGCTGATCTTGGGACACCTGCGCCTGCGCATTGGCCAGGGCCATGTCGGCGGTGGCCAGGGTGCGTTCGGCATCCAGGCTGGACAGATACGGCGTCCGGCCACCCTGGTACAGGCGGCGGTTCTGCGCCGACGCCAGATCGGCCTGCTGCTGCGCCTGTTCCAGCAGGTGCAGGCGGTCCAGGTCCTGCGCATAGCGCGACAATGCGGTCTGCACCTCGCGCAAGGCCTGCAGCACGGTGTGATCGAACTGCGCCAGCGCCGCGTCGGCACCGGCTTCGGTGGCGCGCACGCGGGCATGCGCACCGGCCGAGGGCAGGGTCCAGGAGATCAGCGGGCCGAACGACCACGCGTGCGTGGCCGGCTCGCCGACGTCGGCCAGCAACCCGGTGGCGCCGATCGAGCCGCCCAGGCGGATGTCCGGGTACAGCTCGGCGGTGGCCACGCCGATGCGCGCGGTGGCCGCGGCCAGCCGGCGTTCGGCCTGGCGCACATCCGGCCGGCGTGCCAGCAACGCACGGCCATCGCCGATCGGGATCGGCTGCCGCAACCCAGGCGCGTGCGCGCAATCCTGCACGCCGGCCGGCACCTGGCCGGGCGTCTTGCCGAGCAGCGCGGCCAACTGGTAGCCGGCGGCCTGGCGGCGCGCGCGCAGCGGCGGCAGTGCGGCCTCCAGCATCGCCACCTGTGCGGTGGCACGCGCCAGGTCGGGCGGTGTGCCGCGGCCGGCGGCGATCAGGCGCTGGGTGATGTCGCGGCTGCGCTGCTGCAGCTGCAGCGAATGCTCGGCCACGTGCAGCTCATGGTTGGCGTGGCAGATCTCCACGTAGCTGCCGGCGACCTGCGCCGCCACGGTCACCCGCGCCAGATCGATGGCGGCCTGCGCCACCTGGGTGTCGGCATGAGCGGCCTCGGCGCCGCGTTGCAGCTTGCCAAACAGATCGAACTGATACGACACGCCGAGCTTGCCGTCGGCCAGGTTGAACACCGGCAGCTTTTCTTCCTGCAGGAACGCTTCGGCCGAGACCTGCGTGCGGCTGACGCCAGCCTCCACGTCGTAATCGAATCCACCGGCATCCATGGCCTGTTCGTAGACCGCCGCGGCGCGGCGCAGGTTGGCGCCGGCCACCTTCAGCTCGACGTTGTCGCGCAAGGCCTGTTCGATCAGGCCGTCCAATATCGGGTCCTGGTACAGCGCCCACCAGCGTGCCGGCAGCGCTGCACCGGGCTGCACCTGGGCATTGCCGGTGTCCAGGAAGGCCGCGTTGGCGGCCGGGCGGCTGTAGGCGGCGTCGGGCGGCAACGCATAGTCGGGGCCCACCGTGCTGCAGGCGGCCACGCCGGCGATGACGGCGCTCAGGCCGAGCAGGCGCAAGGTGTTCATGGCGCCGCCTTGGCCTGCACGGTGGCAGGTGCCACCGTCGTCGCTGCGGCCGGCGCAACATCGGGCAGGATCGCCACCGTGGCGGTGCGACCGGCGATCAGCTGCACCTGCGCGGGGACTGCATCGAGCGCGATGCGCACCGGGATGCGCTGCGCCAGCCGCACCCAGTCGAAGGCCGGCGTGACGTTGGGCAGCGCGCCGGCGCTGCCGCTGCGGTAACGGTCCTCGATACCGGCGGCGATGCTCTGCACATGCCCGTGCAAGGTCACCGGCTCGCCCATCAGGTGCACGTCCACGCGCTGGCCCGGATGTACGCCGCGCAGGCGGGTTTCTTCGAAATAGCCATCCACG
The DNA here is from genome assembly GCF_002939785.1 of Xanthomonas codiaei. GTDB lineage: Bacteria > Pseudomonadota > Gammaproteobacteria > Xanthomonadales > Xanthomonadaceae > Xanthomonas > Xanthomonas codiaei. The sequence goes on along the minus strand of NZ_MDEC01000042.1, from coordinate 21,888 downwards.
CGGAACGAGCCGGTATCCAGCACCGCCACCACCGGGCGCCCGGCGCTGACGTAGTCGCCCACGCGCACCGTGCGGTCGCTGACATGGCCATCGGCCGGGCTGCGCACCTGGGTGCGGTCCAGATTGAGCTGGGCCAGGTCCACCGCCGACTGCGCGGTGGCCACAGCGGCCTGCGCCTTCTGCACGTTGGAGCGGCGCACTTCCGCGTCTTCGGCTGCGACCAGATCCTGCAACTGGCGGTCGCGTGCGATCTCGCGGCGCAGCTGGGTCAGCGTGGCCTGGCGTTCGGCCAGTGCGGCGCGGGCCTGCTCCAGCGCAATCGCATAGCGCGCACGGTCCACCACGAACAACAGCTGCCCACGCGTGACCGGCTGGTTATCGGCCACTGCCACCGACTCCACCAGCCCGGACACGTCCGGCGCCACCTGCACCACATCGGCGCCCAGGTGTGCATCGCGCGTCCACGGCGCGTCCATGTAATACCGCCACAGGTGCTGCAGCACCACTGCCGCCACCACCACCATCGCCAGGGTCAGCAGCGCCGGCCCCGCGGTCCTGATCAGCTTTTTCACGATTGCATCCAACGGGTAATGAAAAACAAACCGCCCAGCAGCGCGATGTACAGCGCCAGGTTGAACAGCGCCGGGTGCCAGATGTGGCGATACGCGCCGGCACGGGTCAGCAGCGCAGCGAGCGCGCTGTTGAGCAAATAGGCCAGCGTCATCAACGCCAGCAGGTTGGGAACGAACACACCGTAGAGACTGAACTCGCCGTACATCGGGACTTCCTGCCTATCGAAAAGACACCACCACCCGGCAGCGCCCGGGCGCTGCCAGTCGCATGCTCACCGCGCATCCCGAGCAACCGACCTGCTGCGCCGCCGTCGGGCCGGCGCGCAGGTGGCAGACGCGGATGCTCCATGCGCTCCTTGCCTGCCGGGCAGTCGCTCGCGCCGCTCCGTCAGCCGCCGGGCTCGGACTGGCCCAACCGCGCATATGCCTGCGCGATCTGCTCCCACAGCCTCAGCACCACCTGCACCTGCGCCTCGCTGAGGGTGCCGAAGACCTCGGTCCGCAACGCATCCAGCCGGGCCTCGATCCGCCCCACCAACGCCTGGCCCTCGTCGGTCAGCCACAACTGGTTGGCGCGGCGGTCGCTGCTGTCGGCCTCGCGCCGGACCAGGCCCTGCGCGGCCAGCTTGTCCAGCAGCCGCACCAGCGAGGGGCCTTCCATGCCCAGCTGCTGGGCCAGCGCCACCTGGCGGATGCCGCCGCCGGAGCGGCCGACCATCAGCAGGGGCCCGGTGCACGCGCTGGACAGGCCGAACTCGTCGAAGGCCTGGTCGGCCAGCCGCTGCCATTGCCGCGCGGCCACCAGCAGGCCGGAGCTGAGCCGGGCACGCGGAGCGAGAAGGGTGTCGGTCATAATAGTTAGGATGCTATCAATTCAACTATGAATAAATACTCACCGAACTCCTGCTACCGGCCGCAACCGCCGCTGGGGCCGCCGGCCCGTCCTCGGGTACCATGCTCGCCCCCCGTTGGGTGCACCTGCATGAGCCAGTCCGACCAGCCCGATTCCCCCGTCACCCAGGCCCAGGCCGAAGACGCCGTGCGCACCCTGCTGCGCTGGGCCGGCGAGGACCCCGCCCGCGAAGGCCTGCTGGATACCCCGCGCCGGGTGGCCGAAGCCTACGGCGACTGGTTCAGCGGCTACCGCGAGGAGCCGCGCGAATACCTGGAACGCACCTTCGAGGAAGTGGCCGGCTACGACGAACTGATCGTGTTGCGCGACATCTCCTACGAAAGCCATTGCGAACACCACATGGCGCCGATCATCGGCAAGGTGCACGTGGGTTACCTGCCGCGCGGCAAGGTGGTGGGCATCAGCAAGCTGGCCCGGGTGGTGGAAAGCTACGCGCGCCGCTTCCAGGTACAGGAAAAGATGACCGCCCAGATCGCCCAGTGCATCCAGGACGTGCTGCAGCCGCGCGGTGTGGGCGTGGTGGTGGAGGGCGCGCACGAATGCATGACCACCCGCGGCATCCACAAGCGCGGCGTCAGCATGGTGACTTCCAAGATGCTGGGCAGCTTCCGCGAAGATGCGCGCACCCGCGCCGAATTCCTGCAGTTCATCGAAGTGGGCGGCAAGCGTTGAGCGAACGTGGGCGTTGATGGCTGGTAGAGTGATCCTCTAAACGCTGACGGGCGACTGTCGCAGGCAACCCATGCAGATTGAATCGATCGACATCAAGAACTTCAGGCTGTTTCGTAACGCCAAGTTGACGCACGTGCCTAGGCTCTGCGTGCTGGTCGGGGCGAACGGAACCGGCAAGTCCACGCTGTTCGATGTGTTCTCCTTTCTCAAGGACGCATTGTCCATGAACGTGGGCAAGGCGATCGCAAAACGAGGCGGGTACAAGGAAGTTGCAAGCAGAGGGTTTGCGCACGAGCCCATCGAATTCACGATGCAGTTCCGCCTGGAGATCACCGGAAGAGAGCGTCTGGTGACCTACCTGCTGAAAATCGCACCGGGCACCGGCACGCGTGTGGAGATCGAGCGTGAGGTGTTGCGCTACAAGCGTGGCAGCTACGGCGCCCCGTTTCGCTTTCTGGACTTCGCGCACGGTAAAGGTTACGCGATCACCAACGAAGAGGAATTCTCCAAGAAGGATGAAGAGCTCACGCGCGAAGAGCAGGAGCTCGATTCTCCGGACATTCTGGCGATCAAAGGCCTGGGTCAATTCGAGCGCTTCAAGGCGGCCAGTGCTTTTCGACTGATGATCGAGAATTGGCACATCTCTGACTTCCATGTGTCCGAGGCCCGGCCTAGTCAGGAAGAGGGCTTCGCCGAGCACCTATCCACGCGCGGAGACAACTTGGCCCTGGTCGCCAATTTCCTCTATGAAAACCATCGTGAGCGCTTCGACCGCGTGCTGCAGGCGATGAATCGCCGCGTGCCCGGTGTTTCGGTGGTACAGCCGCAGCAGACCTTGGATGGACGCTTGATCCTGCGATTTCAGGATGGAAGCTTCAAGGATCCGTTCATCGCCAGGTACGTCTCGGATGGCACGATCAAGATGTTCGCCTATCTGGTACTTCTGAATGATCCCAAGCCGTATCCCCTGTTGGCAGTGGAAGAACCTGAGAATCAACTCTACCCGGAGTTGTTGCCGGAGCTGGCAGAAGAGTTTCGCGACTACGCCAGGCGTGGCGGACAGGTCTTCATCTCCACGCATTCACCCGATTTCCTCAATGCGCTGACGCTGGATGAGGTTTACTGTCTTCGTAAGGAGCAGGGCTTTACCACGATCACCCGCGCCGGTGATTCGGACAATCTTCGCGCGTTGTTCGACGCGGGCGATCTGCCTGGCTATCTGTGGAAGCAAGGCTTGTTCGAGGGACTTAACCGGGATGTGGCCTGATGCAGGGACGCCTCATTTTCCTGCTCGAAGAGCCCTCGATGAAGATCCTGCTGGATGGATTGCTGCCGCGCCTGTTTCCGGGATGGCAGCAGGGGCATCACTTCCAATGCGTGCCCCACGATGGGAAGAGCGACCTGGAACGTAGCCTGCGCACAAAGCTGAGAGCGTGGCGCGTGCCCGGAGATCGCTTTGTCGTCGTGCGCGACAACGACGGTGGAGATTGTCTGGCGCTAAAGGCGCGCCTGGCCCAGCTATGTGCCGAACTGGGACGCCCGGAGACGCTGGTGAGGCTGGTGTGCCAAGAGCTGGAGAGTTGGTACATCGCTGATCTCGGTGCGCTGGTGTCGGCTTTTCCCGGCTGCAAACTGGATACCCCGGGGCTGCGCAAGCGATTTGCGCAACCGGACACATGGAACAAGCCATCTGCAGAACTTGAGAGGCTCATTCCGGAGTTTCAGAAGCGCAGCGGAGCGCGACTAATGGCCGAAAGCTTGCGCGAAGCTGGTAATCGCTCGCCAAGTTTTCATGCCTTCATCAATGGGGTAAGACAAGCGGCACTCGATCTCGGTTACCAGCTACCTGCATGAAACACCTCGCCCGGATCGCCCGCTATCGCACCTTGCGCGATAGCCCGCTGTGGAAACTTCTGGCGGCCGACCACGCGCCGGAAGTGATCGGTCTGCTGCAGTCGCTGCTGCTGGACGGTGAGCGTTTGCTTCCGGCGGCGGTCCTGCACGAACGGCTGCAGCGCATGCTCGACGAACTCAATGCCGAACATCTGGCGCGCGACCTGCCGCGTACCGCCCAGGCCTATGTCGCGCACTGGCTGGCGCAGGGTTGGTTGGAACGCCATCTGCCAGAAGGTGCGCAGCAGGAGCAGTTCGAATTGTCGACGCTGGCCACGCAGGCGATCCGCTTCGTCGACGGCCTGGAGCACAGCCGTGGCGCCGCCACCGAAAGCCGGCTGGCGCTGGTGATGCAGCAACTGGCCCAGCTGGCCGCATTGACCGAAACCAACCCGGATGCGCGGCTGTCGGCGTTGCGCGACGAGCGTGACCGCATCGATGCGGAGATCGCACGGGTGAGCGCCGGCAAGGTCGCCTCGCTGGATGGCAAGCGCGCGCTCGAGCGCACCCGGCAGGTGATCGCGCTGGCCGACGAGTTGACCGAGGATTTCCGCCGTGTACGCGACGACTTCGAACAGCTCAATCGCCAGTTTCGCGAACGCATCATCGATGACGAAGGCGAGCGCGGAGACGTGCTGACCCGGCTGTTCGAAGGCGTGGACGTCATCGGCGACAGCGACGCCGGGCGCAGCTTCCAGGCGTTCTGGGCATTGCTCAACGACGCAGAACAGAGTGCACAACTGGATGCGGCGCTGGAGACGGTGCTGGGGCGATCGTTCGCACGCAAGCTGGACCGGCGCGAACGCAGCTTCCTGCGCGGACTCACCGGTACCATGCTCGAACGCGGCGGCCAGGTGCACGATGTGATGCAGCATTTCGCGCGCAGCCTGCGCGGTTTCGTGCAGAGCCGCGGCTACCTGGAACAGCGCCGGCTCAACCGCCTGCTCAAGCAGGTGCAGGCCGATGCGCTGACCCTGCGCGACCACCTTCCGGCCCAACGGCTGATCGGCCGCAGTCTGATGCTCACCACCAGCCGGCTGCGCTCGTTGTCGCAATGGCGCCTGCACGACCCGCGCCAACAGCAGGTCGATGGCAGCATCCAGCGCAACGAGGCGGCCGCCATCTCGCTGGACAGCGTGGGCGATCTGGTGGCGCAATCGGAGATCGATTTCCGCAGCCTGCGCCGTGACCTGTTCGAACTGCTGGCCAGCCAGCCGCAGGTCTCCATCGCCCAGGCGCTGGTCCAGCGCCAGGCCACCCAGGGGCTGGGCAGCGTCATCGGCTATCTGTCGCTGGGCACGCGGCACGGGGTGGTCAGCGCCGATCAATTCGAACTGGCGCAATGGCGCGGTGGCGATGGCCAGTGGCGTCGCGCGCGCATTCCGCTGATCTGGTTCACCCAGGAGAAACGCCATGAACTGGCCTGAGCACGACCCCGACGCCGACCGCATGCCGGATCCGGACGATGACGCTGCCGCTGTACAGGCCGATCCTGCGCCGACACCATCCAGCGGCCTGTTTCCGGGCGACACCGGGCAACTGCCAGTCGAAGCGCGGCGCGCGCTGTGCCAATTGCTCAGTGGCCCCAGCGTGGATGCGCAGCGGCACGGCCGGCTGTGGTCGGCCCTGCTGCGCAGCGAGACATCCATTCGCAGTGCCCTGTCCGAGGTGTTCCTGGAACTGGTGCTCGATCGCGAAGCCGGCATCGCCTTCACCCGCCAGGCCGACACCGGCGAGCTGGACACCCCGGTACTGCTGCGCTCCTCGCCGCTGACCTTCATCGACTCGGTGCTGCTGTTGCATCTGCGCCAGCAACTGGCCGATGCCGATGCGCGCGGCGTGCGGGCGGTGGTGGAAGATGCCACCTTGAGCGATGCGCTGGCGGTGTACGAAAAGAACCTGTCCACCGACCGCGCCGGTTTCCTGCGCAGGGTGGCAACGGCGGTGCAGAAGATGAAGGACAACCACGTGCTCACCCGCCTGCGCGGCGAAGAGACCCGCTACGAAGTCTCGCCCGCACTGAAGCTGCTGTTCTCGGCCGAGGACGTCGCCGCGCTGGGGCAGGTCTATCGCCAGTTGCGCGAGGCCCCTGCCGATGCCGGGCAGGACACCATGCCCACGCACGGCTAGCGCCTCAGCACCGCATCGTTGCAGCCGTGGGCTGTGCCTTCTTCGCTTACCCTGGACCGTCCCGATGACCTCCGCCGCTTCCAGCCTGTTCGGCAACGACTTGCCAGACCCGCGCCTGCAGCAGTTCCGCATGCGCCGCCTGCAGGTGCACAACTGGGGCACGTTCTCCGGCCTGACCGAAGTGCCGATCGCCGAGCGTGGCTTTCTGTTCGTCGGCCGCTCCGGCTCGGGCAAATCGACCCTGCTGGACGCGATGTCGGCCCTGCTCACCCCGCCCAGCATCGTCGACTTCAATGCCGCCGCGCGCGAGGCCGAGCGCAGCGGCCGCGATCGCAACCTGGTGTCCTACGTGCGCGGCGCCTGGGCCGACCAGCAGGACAGCAGCTCCGGCGAGATCGCCACCCAGTACCTGCGCAAGGGCGCCACCTGGACCGCCCTGGTGCTGGAATACCGCAATGGCGAAGACCGCGTGGTGAGCCTGATCCGCTTGTTCTGGATCGCCGGCAGCAGCACGGCCACCGGCGATGTGCGCAAGCACTACATGGTGGCCGAGCGCGCCTTCGACGTAGCCCGCGACCTGGCCGGCTTCGACCTGGATCTGCGCAAGCTCAAACAGCGCCTGCACGATGTGCATCACTTCGACAGCTTCGCCGGCTACGCCGAACGCTTCCGCCATCAGCTGGGCATCGGCAACGAGATGGCGCTGCGGCTGCTGCACAAGACCCAGTCGGCCAAAAACCTGGGCGACCTCAATGCGTTCCTGCGCGGCTTCATGCTGGAAGAACCCAAGACCTTCGATGCGGCCGAGCGCCTGGTCGGCGATTTCGCCGAGCTCGACGGCGCCCACCATGCGGTCGTCACCGCGCGGCGGCAGGTGGAGACCTTGCTGCCAGCGCGCGCGCACCATGCCGAACTGCTGCAGCTGCGTCGCCAGCGCAGCGAGCTGGAAGAACTCAAGCTCGGCATCGATGCCTACCGCGAGCAACGCCGGCTCGCCTTGCTGGAGGCGCGCCTGCAGGAACTGGACGTACAGGATCGCGGCCTGGCCGGCGAAGAAGGCCAGCGCCGCGCCGCATTGGACAACCACACCCGCCACCTGGACGACCTGGAGGCGCAGCGGCGCGCGCAAGGCGGCGAACGCATCGATGCGCTGGAGCGCGAACAAGACCAGCTGCAGGCAGAGCGCGATCGCCGCGCCGCCAAGCGCGCGCAAGCCGAGCAGGCCTGCGGTGCGCTCGAACAGGCCCTGGCCGGCAGCGCGCACGGCTTCGCCGAACAGCTCGCGCAGGCGCGCGCAGCGCTGGAAGACGGTCAGCGGCTTGCCGCCGAACATGACGAGGCGATCAGTGCGCGCATCGCCACCAAGCACGAGGACAGCAAACGCTTTGCCGAGGTGCGCGCCGAGATCGAGGCGCTCACCCGCAACCCGTCCAATATCCCGGCCCCGATGCAGAGCCTGCGCGCGCGCCTGAGCGCCGACACCGGCGTGCCCGAGGCCGCGCTGCCGTTCGTTGGCGAACTGATCCAGGTGCGCGAGGACGCAGCGGCCTGGCGCGGCGCCATCGAGCGCGTGCTGCACGGGTTTGCGCAGTCGTTACTGGTGGACGAACGGCATTACGCCGAGGTCGCCGACTGGGTCAATCGCACCCATCTGGGCACGCGGCTGGTGTACTACCGCGTGCGCAGCAACGAACCGGCCATGAGCGGGCGCGAACCCGGCGCCGCCTCGCTGCTGCACAAGCTGCAACTGCGCGAGCATGCATTCGCCGGCTGGCTGCGCCGCGAACTGGGCAAGCGCTTCGATTACGACTGCGTGGACAGCGCCAAGGCGCTGCGGCATGCCGAGCGGGCGATCACCCGCGAGGGCCAGGTCAAACATCCCGGCGAGCGTTACGAAAAGGACGACCGCCACGCCATCGGCGACCGCCGGCGCTGGCTGCTGGGCTTCGACAACCGCGACAAGCTGGCGCTGTTCGAGCGCGAAGGCCAGGAGCTGGCGCAGCGCATCGCCGCCTGCGATGCCGAGGTGGCCGGTCTGCGCGCCCAGCGCGAGCGCGAGGGCGCGCGCCGCCTGGCCCAGAACACGCTGGTGAATCTGAGCTGGGAGGAGATCGACGTGGCCGCCTCGTTGCAGCGGCTCAGCCAGATCGCCGATACCTTGCAGCAGCTGCGCCAGGGCGATGCCAACCTGCGCGCGCTGGGCGAGGCGATCGACCGCACGCGCGCGGACATCGTCCAGGCCACGCGCACGTATGAAGACGTGCGCAAGGAGCGCATCACCCTGGGCGCCGAGCGCACGCGGCTGGAAAAGCAGCAGCACGAATGCGCCGATGCGCGCAGCCGTGTGGTCACCCCGCTGCAACAGCAGGGCCTGGCCGAGCGCCTGCAGACGCTCGGCGAGTTGAGCCTGGACACGCTGCAGGAGCGTTTTCGCCATCTCGAACGCGGGCTGGACGCGCAGCTGGCACTCGGCAAGGACGAGCTCACCCGCCTGGAGCAGCTGCTGCTCGGCTGCTTCCGCCGCTACTGCCAGCAGTGGCCCGAAGACAGCGGCGATTTCACTGTCAGCCTCGCCAGCGCCGACGATTTCCTGGCCCGCCTGCAGCGCCTGGAACGCGATGGCCTGCCGCAGCACGAGGCACGTTTCTTCGATCTGCTGCAAAGCCAGAGCAAGAACAACCTGCTGGCCCTGCAGCGCCACACCGCCGAGGCGCGCAAATCGATCGCCCAGCGGCTGGACGAGGTCAACGCCAGCCTGGAACAGGTGCCGTTCAACCACGGCACCTTGCTGACCATCGAACTGAGCGACCGCCGCCTGCCGGAGGTGATCGAGTTCCATCAACGCCTGCGCGATGTGCTCGGCCATCACCAGACCGAACAGCGCGAGGTGGCCGAACAGCAATTTGCCGTGCTGCGCGAGCTGGTGGGCAAGCTGGGCTCGCAGGAAGGCGAGGACAAGCGCTGGCGCGAATTGGTGCTGGACGTGCGCCTGCATGTGGAATTCGTCGGCGTCGAGCTGGACGCGGCCACGCGGCAGCAGGTGGAGATCTACCGCAGCGGCGCCGGCAAGTCCGGCGGCCAACGGCAGAAGTTGGCCACCACGTGTCTGGCCGCCGCCTTGCGTTACCAGCTCGGCGGCGAAGACGGCGAACTGCCGCGCTATGCGGCGGTGGTGCTGGACGAAGCCTTCGACAAGGCCGACAACGAATTCACCGCCCTGGCGATGAACATCTTCGAGAACTTCGGTTTCCAGATGGTGGTGGCCACGCCGTTGAAGTCGGTGATGACGCTGGAGCCGTTCATTGGCGGCGCCTGTTTCGTGGAGATCAGCGGCCGCCACGATTCGGGCGTGTTGCTGATCGAATACGACGAACACGCGCGCCGGCTCAAGCTGCCAGAGCGCAGCCGCAGCGCCGCGGCTGCCACCGAATCGGTGGCGGAGCAGGAGTGAGCCGATGGCCCGTGCCAGCTGCATGCTGCTGCCAGCGACCGCCCTCCAGGCCCTGCGGGCACAATGGCAACGCCATCGCGGCGACTGGCTGATCGGCGCTGCTGCGCCGCGGCCGATCGCGCTGCACCCTCCCACCCAGGCCCAGGCCAGCGCGCAGTTCGATGCCTTCGGTGCCTGGCTGCGAGCCTGGCAACGCGCCGGCTTGCCGGGGCGGGTGCAGATGCGCGAGCTCTCCTGGTCGCAGCTGGGGCCGCAACAACTGCCGCTGGCCTGGGCCTGCGACACCCCGGCCGAGGCCGCCGCCGCACTGCAGGAACACGACCGCTGGCACCGTGCCAGCGCGCGGTGCGCCAGCCTGCTGGCGCGCTGGCCGGATGCCGCCGGCCTGGCCGCACGGATGCGTCGCCAGTTCGATCTGCTGGCCGATGGCGCGGACGACGAAATCGAGCGCATGGCCGACGTGGTCGACTGGCTGCACCGCCATCGCGACAGCGGCCTGTTCCTGCGTCAGTTGCCGATCGCCGGTATCGACAGCAAATGGGTGCACGCCCGCCGCGGCATCATCGCCGACTGGCTGGCCGGGTTGCGCGGGCTGGCCGAGCCGCGCAGCTTCGACAGCCTGTCCGGGCTGCGCAAGGCGCCGGACCGCGTGCGCCTGCGCCTGCTCGATCCTGCGCTGTGCGCGCAGTTCGGCGGGTTGAGCGATCTGACCGTGCGGATCGATCAACTGGCCGCATTGCGCCTGCCGATCGCGCGCCTGCTGATCGTCGAAAACCTCGACACCGGCCTGGCTTGCGAAGCCCTGCCGGGCACCGCGGTGCTGATGGCGCGCGGTTACGCGGTCGATTACCTGCGCAGCATCGGCTGGCTGCGCAGCGTGCCGCTGTTCTACTGGGGCGACATCGACACCCATGGCCTGGCGATCCTGCATCGGCTGCGCACGCACGCGCCGCACACCATCGCCGTGCTGATGGACCAGGCCACCTTGCAGGCGACCCCACGCGCGCTATGGGGCCACGAACCGCGGCAACACCGTGCGCAACGCCTGGCCGCGCTGACCTGCGACGAGCAGGCGTTCTACAGCCACCTGCGCGATGGCCGCTTCGGCGCAGCGCCCAGGCTGGAGCAGGAACGCATCGACTGGAGCTACGCCTGGCCGCGCGTGCAGGCGGCACTGGCTGCCCCGACGGTGCGATAAGCACTGAGCGTCCCATCCGACCGGGCGACCCGCACCGCGTGTACGCGACTTTGCCAGCGAGCGCATGCGGCTGCCCAGGGCCGCAGGCGATCGGCAGCGCTGCGACGATCGCCGGGATGCCGCCTCGTCCGGGTTCGAACCGATGCCGGCGTTGCCAAGGGTGCTCCGGCAGGTGTGCAACGCGCGCGCACCCGCCTCGATGCGTGCTGCAGGTCGAGATAGGGGCCACACCTGCGCAGCACTGCCGATGGCGGGGGGCAGTGCAGTAGATCCCACCCCATCTTGCCGATCAGCACCACCACCAGCACCAGGAACAACTGGCGAATCAGCGGCGTGCCGCCGCGTAGCGCCATTCGTGTGCCGGCCACCGCACCGGCCACGTTCGCCGCCGCCATCGGCACGCCCACCGCCAGCATCACCTGCCCACTGGGCAGGAAGAACGCCAGTGCCGCCAGGTTGGTGGCCAGGTTCACCACCTTTGCCGCGGCCGAGGCGCGCAGGAAATCCAGCCCGAAGAAACGGATGAAAAGGAAGATCAGGAAGCTGCCGGTGCCCGGCCCGAAGAAGCCGTCGTAGAACCCGATCGCCGCACCCATCGCCAAGGCGGTGATCAGCTCACGGCGGCCGACGCTGCGCGGACGATGCAGCGCGCCGAAATCCTTCTTGACCAGCGTGTAGACCAGCATCGCCACCAGCAGCACCAGGATCACCGGCCGCACCGCCTGCCTGGGCATCAGGCTGACCGCGGTCGCCCCCAAAAACGAAAACGTGAAGGCCGCCGAGGTGGCGTACAGCACCGGCCGCCATGGAAACCGCACCGTGCGCGCGTAGCGCCATGCCGATGCCGCCGTGCCGAACATCGCGCTGAACTTGCTGGTGCCCAGCAGCAACGACGGCGCCTGCTGCGGCAGGGTGGCGAACAGGCCCGGCAGCTGGATCAATCCACCGCCGCCCACCGCCGCATCCACCAACCCGGCCACGAACGCAATGCACAGCAGCCAGGGCAACTCGGTGGGAATCAGGTCCAGCAAAGCCAGGCTCCGTACGGCGGGGGCGACAGCATAGCCGCCGCATGCAGTCGGCATCGCAGCGCCTCAACCGTGGCCGCTACCACCAACCACGAATCCCCAACCACGAATCCCCAATCCCCAATCAAAACCCGCACAATCCCCGGCATGTCGCCCTCCAGACCCAACGATGCCTGCCCCTGCGGTCGCCCCGCCGAGTACGCGCGCTGCTGTGGCCAATACCACGCCGGCGCGGCCGCCCCCGATGCCGAAACCCTGATGCGCGCGCGCTACAGCGCGTATGTGCGCCGCGATGTCGCGTACCTGCTGTCCAGCTGGCACCGGTCCACCCGCCCAGCCGAACTGCCCCTGGACGAAGGTGGCCGCACCACCTGGCTCGGCCTCACCGTCCAGCGTGCCCTCAGCACCGGCGACGGTACCGCCGAGGTGGTGTTCCTGGCGCGCTATCGCATCGGCGGCGGCAGCGCCGTCCGCATGACCGAACATAGCCGCTTCGTGCGCGAAGACGGCCGCTGGTACTACCTCGACGCCCGTTAGCGGTGATGCTGCAGGCCCGCAGCTGCCGGGGCCGGGAATCGTCCAACACCCCTGGCCGTCAGCGCCGCCGCTGCGGCTGGCAGGAGCCGGACGCTTTCCGCGCCGTCGCGCCGTCGCGATTCATCCGACCAACGGCAGTTGGCGGCGGCGTTTGTCGACATGGCGTTCGCAGCCGATCCGGGAAGCTTGCCGCGCCGGCGGAGCTCGCCGCGGGGTGGGAAAGCGATCATGGCAACCTTCAATTTCTGGCAATGGGTGCTTGTGGCCGTGGTGGTCTTCGCGGTCGTGCTGCCGGCCGTGCTGGCGACCGCCATGGTCCGCTTTGGGCCGCGCCACGACGCGCCATCGCGCGCACGCTCCCGCCGCACCGCCGAGGGCAGCCCGTCCACCCCCGCGCTGTCGCTGCTGACCGGCATTACCGGCGAGGGCAATTGAGCCGGCGCTCGCGTGCCCTGCAAGCAGAGTGCCCGTCAGGCCGTCAGGCCGTCAGGCCCGTCGTCGCTGACCCCGCACACCGCCAGCCGTCGGCGCGATCGAGACGACACCACCGGAAGATGGACGCGGCCCAGCCCAAGCGGCGCAGCCGTGTCCGCATGCCGATCTGCGCGCGCTATGCCGCGCTGCCGGTCGGGAAATGGCGGGGCGGCAGCCGGCGCTGTATCTGGCCCGGCCGTGGCTGCCGCCGGCGGTCTGGCCCACCCTACGCTGAAACCGTGCGTATCCGCCGTCCAGCGAGCGTGCCTCGTCGTGGATGGACAGTCCGACACCCGCCCCGCCGCACCGTGACTGCGGCCCCGGCCTTTTCAGCAACGGCCACCTCCACCAGCGCGAAGTCCCGGCGCATGCCGGCGCATGCAGCGCCGCGGCGCCTGCACCGCGGGCTACCCATCACCACCACCAACGATCCCGCCAACCGCGCGCGCATCGGCAGGCAGGCCCGCTGCGCCCGCCCAGCCGGGGCTGCGCATCAGCCACCTGCACCCCGGACCCTGCCGGGTTGGCTATCCTCGGTGGATCGATTTGCCGCAGGAGCACTCCATCGCATGACCTCCGCCCACGTGCCGGCCACCGCGCCATGACGCCGTTTCGGCGCGCCTTGCCAGTCCTGCTTGGAATGGTGCCGCTGGCTGCCTGCGCCGATCCGGCATTCGAGCGCTGTCTGGCTGGCCTGCAGACCCAGGCGGCCGCCAAGGGCGTGGATGCCGCCAGTTTCCAGCGCTTCACCGCCGGCCTGGCACCCGATCCCAGCGTGCTGCCGCTGCTGGACGCGCAACCGGAGTTCACCACCCCCATCTGGGACTATCTCGCCAGCCTGGTCGACAGCCAGCGCGTGGCCGACGGCCAGGCCATGCTGGCCACCCACCGCGAGCTGTTGACCCGCTTGTCCGAGCAGACCGCCGTGGACCCGGCCACCATCGTCGCGGTCTGGGGCGTGGAGAGCGACTATGGCCGGGTCACCGGCAAGCGCCCGCTGCTGGTGTCGCTGGCCACCTTGTCGTGCGCCGGCCGCCGCCAGCCGTTCTTCCGTGGCGAATTCCTTGCCCTGCTCGGCCTGCTGCAGCAGGGCGATCTGTCGCCGGATGGCTTGACCGGCTCCTGGGCCGGTGCGTTCGGGCAGACCCAGTTCATGCCCTCGACCTACGCGCGGATCGCGGTCGACGGCGACGGCGATGGCCACCGCGATCTGGTCGCCAGCATTCCCGACGCGCTGGCCTCCACCGCCAACTACCTGCTCAAGGCCGGCTGGGAGCGTGCCCGCCCCTGGGGCATGGAGGTGCGCCTGCCGCCCGGCTTCGATGCCAGCAAGGCCGGCCGCACCCGCCGCCAGCCGTTGCAGGCCTGGCAACACGCCGGCCTGCTCGGCACCGATGGCAAACCGCTCGCACCGGGCGAGCTGCCGGCCGAGACGCCCGCCGCCTTGCTGCTGCCAGCCGGCGCCACCGGCCCGGCGTTCCTGGTGTTCCGCAACTACGACGCGATCTACGCCTACAACGCCGCCGAAAGCTACGCGCTGTCGATCGCGCTGCTGGCCGACCGCCTGCGTGGCGGTGCCGGCCTGGCAGCGGCCTGGCCCACCGACGACCCCGGCCTGGGCCGCCCGGAACGCCGCGCACTGCAGCAATTGCTGCTCGAGCGCGGCTACCAGATCGGCGAGGCCGATGGCATGGTCGGCAGCGCCACCCGCCGCGCCATCCAGGTCGAGCAGACCCGCCTGGGCCTGCAGCCGGCCGACGGCCGCCCCGGCCAGCGCATCCTCACCGCCCTGCGCGCCGCCCCGCCGCTCACCGGCATGGCCGCCGTGCGCGGTACCGCCTTCAAGCTACCGGCCGCCTACCCCGCATTCGCCCACTCTCCCATCGTCCACAAGGCATCCCCCATGTCCGACACCACCGGCCTGACCACAGGCGACTTCCACGGCTTCCCCTCGCTGCTGATCGACACCCCGTTCTCCACCGCCGCCATCAGTCTGTTCGGCGGCCAGTTGCTCTCGTTCGTGCCCAAGGGCGGCCAGGACGTGATGTGGCTGTCGCCCCTCGCCAAGCAGCCGCCCACCCCGATCCGCGGTGGTGCCCCGGTGTGCTGGCCGTACTTCGGCCGCCAGGACCAGACCGGCGAGGTGCCCGCGCACGGCTTCGTGCGCACCGTGCCGTGGCAGCTCACCGAGAGCCACCGCGAAGACGATGGCACCGTGGTGCTCACCCTGACCCCGCCGGCCTTCGACGACCTGGCGTTGCGCCTGCGCATGACGCTGCGTATCGGTCGCACCCTGGAACAGCGCCTGATCACCGAGAACATCAGCGCCGCGCCGGTGCGCTTCACCCAGGCGCTGCACAACTATTTCCGCGTCGGCGATGCCCTGAAGGTCGACGTGCAGGGCCTGGACGGCCTGGAGTATCTGGACAAGTACGAGAACTACGCCAGCGCCCATCGCCAGCAAGGCGACTGGAACCTGCGCGACCCACGCGATCCCGGCCGCAGCGACCGCATCTACGTCGACGCCGGTGGCCGCTACACGCTCACCGACCCGGTCCTGGGCCGTCGCATCGTCATCGCCACCGAAGGCAGCCGCTCGCTGGTGGCCTGGAATCCGGGCGAAGAGGCCGGCAGGAAGATGGCCGACGTGGGCGAGGGCTGGCGCGACTACGTCTGCCTGGAAGCGTCCAACGCCGGCCCGGACGTGATCGAACTGGCCCCCGGCGCCAGCCATACCCTCACCCAGACCATCAGCGTCGAGTAACCGACCCCCGGCCAGCGCTCGCCCACAGCAACTCGGCCCTTCTCCCGCAAGCGGGAGAAGGAGCTCGAAGGGCGGATGAGGGCCAGCAACCAATCCAGGCACCAGCACCAGAACACCAGACCCCCAGCCCCAAAGGCCAGGCAATACCGCCCCCCACAGCACCCAGCCCTTCTCCCGCCAGCGAGAGAAGATGCCCGAAGGGCGGATGAGGGCCAGCGACCAATCCCAGACACCCAGCACCAAAACACCAGACATCCAACACCAAAGGCCAGGCAATACCGCCCTCCCGCAGCACCCAGCCCTTCTCCCGCAAGCGGGAGAAGGTGCCCGAAGGGCGGATGAGGGCCAGCAACCAATCCAGACACCCAGCCCCAGAACACCAGACCCCCAGCCCCAAAGGCCAGGCAATACCGCCCTCCCGCATCACCCAGCCCTTCTCCCGCCAGCGGGAGAAGGTGCCCGAAGGGCGGATGAGGGCCAGCGACCAATCCAAGACACCCAGCACCACAACACCAGGCCATGCCGGCTCACGCAGCCCAGCTACCGCATCCTCCGGCACCTCCATCCGCAGCTACACTGCCGGCCTCACCACCGCGGGCCGCGCGATGTCTCTCCTACCCGATTCCGCTCTGGCCCCGGGCCGGCGCCGCGCCGCACTGATCTTCATCTTCATCACCGTGCTGATCGACGTGCTGTCGTTCGGCGTGATCATTCCGGTGCTGCCGGACCTGGTGCGACACTTCACCGGCGGCGACTACGCAATGGCTGCCGGCTGGATCGGCTGGTTCGGGTTCCTGTTCGCCGCCATCCAGTTCGTCTGCTCACCGCTGCAGGGCGCGCTGTCCGACCGCTTCGGCCGCCGCCCGGTGATCCTGCTGTCGTGCCTGGGGCTGGGCCTGGACTTCATCCTGATGGCCATCGCCCACAGCCTGCCGATGCTGCTGTTGGCCCGGGTGATCTCCGGCATCTGCTCGGCCAGCTTTTCCACCGCCAACGCCTACATCGCCGACGTCACCCCTGCCGACAAGCGCGCCGGTGCGTTCGGCATGCTCGGTGCCGCGTTCGGCATCGGCTTCGTGGCCGGCCCGCTGATCGGCGGCTGGCTGGGCAGCATCGGCCTGCGCTGGCCATTCTGGTTTGCCGCAGGATTGGCCTTGTTGAACGTGTTGTACGGCTGGTTCGTGCTGCCCGAATCGCTGCCCGCCGAACGCCGCACGGCGCGGCTGGAGTGGTCGCACGCCAACCCGCTCGGCGCGCTCAAACTGCTGCGCCGCTACCCGCAGGTGTTCGGCCTGGCCGCGGTGGTGTTCCTGGCCAACCTGGCGCATTACGTCTACCCCAGCATCTTCGTGCTGTTCGCCGGCTACCAATACCAGTGGGGCCCGCGCGAAGTGAGCTGGGTGCTGGCCGGAGTGGGCGTGTGCAGCATCGTCGTCAATGCCTTGCTGGTTGGCCGGCTGGTGCGCTGGCTGGGTGAGCGCCGCGCCCTGCTGCTGGGGTTGGGCTGCGGGGTGGTCGGCTTTGTCATCTACGGCTTCGCCGACAGCGGCCGCATGTTCCTGGTCGGGGTGCCGATCAGCGCGCTATGGGCCATCGCCGCACCGGCGGCGCAGGCCTTGATCACCCGCGACGTCGGCGCCGATGCGCAGGGCCGCGTGCAGGGCGCGCTGACCAGCCTGGTCAGTCTGGCCGGCATCGCCGGTCCGTTGCTGTTCGCCAACGTGTTCGCCTGGTTCATCGGTCGTGGCGCACCGCTGCATCTGCCCGGCGCGCCCTGGCTGCTGGCTGGCGTACTGCTCGCTGCCGGCTGGTTGATGGCGTGGGCGAGGGCAGGGCGTACCCGTGGCCTGGCCAATGCGACCGGCGGTTGATGCCAACGCATTCATGTGACGCTCGCGCCCGCTTTTTCTGATTCGTGCCGGCACTGCTAGGCTGATGCCTTCCGTGCCCCGGCACCGCCTCGACTTCCTATGCGTTCCAACACCCTGGCCGCTCCCACGTCGGCTGCACGCGCGCTGCGCCACGCCACCCAGGACACCCATCGCCTGGTCGAAGCGGTTCCGCTAATGCAGGCGCTCGGGCAGGGGCAGGTCGATCGCACGCGCTACGCGCTGATCCTGCGCCGGCACCATGCCTTGCTGGCCGGGTTCGAAGAGCGCTTCGGCGACTGGTTGAGCACCCTGGTCGGCAACGGCTGGCACTATCGTCGCCGGGCGCCGGCCCTGCGCGCGGATCTGCGTACGCTCGACCAGCGCCCGGATGCGCTGCTGGCCCCACCGACCGGCACCGACGCCGCCGCGCGCTGGGGCATGTTGTATGTGATCGAAGGCGCGCAGCTGGGCGGGCGGGTGATCGCCCGCGGCCTGCGCCGCCATCAACCCGCGCTGGCCGATGCGCTGCAGTATTTCGAACTGGCCGACGAAGACCCCGCCGGTTGGCGCCGTTTTCAGGCCGTGCTCGATCAATGCCTGGATACCCCGCGCGCGCGCGCCACCGCCATCGACGGCGCGCAGGCCATGTTCGCCCACTTCCACAGCTGTCTTGCAGCGGAGCCGCACGCGTGACCCAGACCACCGAACCCCTGGACATGGATGAATGCGCGCGTGAACCGATCCACATCCCCGGCCTGATCCAGCCCTATGGCGTGCTGCTGGTGATCGAACCGGCCGATGGCCGCATCGTGCAGGCCAGCAGTACCGCCGCCGATCTGCTCGGCATGCCGTTGGAATCGCTGCTGGGCACGCCCTACACCCAGGTGCTGGAGGTGCCCGAAGCGCAGCCCTTCGCGGTGGATGAGCACGCCCAGCACCTGCTGCATGCCGAAGCGCGCTTTCCCGCGCGCGCCACGCCGCCCGAGCACGCCTGGGTGGCCGCCTGGCATCTGTATCCGGAGCAATGGCTGGTCGAGATCGAGCCGCGCGACGCGCGCCTGATGGACGTCACCCTGCGCGAAGCGTTGCCGTTGTTGCGCAGCATCGAGCGCGATCCCGGCATCGCCGAGGCCGCGGTGCGCGCCGCCAAGGGCCTGCGCAGCATGATCGGCTTCGACCGGGTGATGGTGTACCGCTTCGACGAAGAGTGGAACGGCGATGTCATTGCCGAAGCCCGCCAGCCGGACCTGGAGGCCTATCTCGGCCTGCACTATCCCGCCAGCGACATCCCGGCGCAGGCGCGCGCGCTGTACCTGCGCAACCGGGTGCGCCAGATCGCCGATGTCGGCTACCGGCCCTCGCCGATCCAGCCCACCCTGCACCCGCGCCTGGGCACCCCGGTGGACTTGAGCGATGTCAGCCTGCGCAGCGTCTCGCCGGTGCATCTGGAGTACCTGGCCAACATGGGGGTCACCGCCACCCTGGTGTCTTCGATCGTCGTCAACGACGCGCTGTGGGGGCTGATCTCCTGCCATCACTACAGCCCGCACTTCACCAGTCACGCCATGCGCGATGCCACCGACGCGGTCACCCGCGCGCTGGCCGGTCGTATCGGCGCATTGCAGGCGGTATCGCGCGCCCGGATGGAGTCGGTGCTGCTGACCATCCGCGAAAAGCTCATCACCGATTTCAACGATGCCGAGCACCTGACCGTGGACATGCTGGCCGACATGGCCCCGGACCTGATGGACGTGGTGGACGCCGACGGCGTGGCGATCTTCCATGGCAACGAGATCAGCCGCCACGGCAGCGCGCCGGACACCGATGCGCTGCGCCGCATCCGCGACCATATCGAATCGGCACACCACGACGCCCTGCGCGAGGATGCGGTGGGCGCCCTGCATGTGGATGCCATCGGCGAGGTCTTTCCGGAACTGGCCGACCTGGCGCCGTTGGCGGCCGGTTTCATCTTCGTCCCGCTGATGCCGCAATCGCGCAGCGCGCTGCTGTGGACCCGTCGCGAGCAGGTGCAGCAGATCAAATGGGCCGGCAATCCGCAGCTGGCCAAGCTGCAGGACATCCCCAACTCGCGGCTGTCGCCGCGCAAGAGCTTCGACCTGTGGCAGCAGACCGTGCGCGGGCGGGCCCGCCGGTGGGCGCCACTGCATCTGGAATCGGCGCGCAGCTTGCGGGTATTGATCGAACTGATGGAGCGCAAGCGCTTCCAGCAGGACTTCACCCTGCTCGAAGCCTCGCTGTCGCGCTTGCGCGATGGCGTGGCCATCATCGAACGTGGTGCCCAGACCGGCGTGCACCGACTGATGTTCGTCAACCCGGCGTTCGCCGACCTGAGCCAGACCGAGGTCGCCGAGCTGGTCGGCTGCGACATCCTCGCGCTGCTGGCCGCCGATGCCGCCAGGGCCAAGGTCGAACTGTTCGAAGAGGCGCTGCGGCTGGGACGCGCCGCTTACGTCACCTTGCCGTTGCGCACCCGCGACGGCGTGCCGGTGTATCGCCAATTCCATCTCGAACCCTTGCCCAGCCCCACGGGGGTGACCGCGCATTGGCTGCTGCAGTTGCGCGACCCGGAGTAGACCGGGTCCAGGCGCGACAACGGCGGCGTCCGCGGTCGGCTACTGCTGCCGGCCGCCGCATGGACATGTCTTGCCGCACAGGGGCCGGTCCGTGCGGACAGGTACCTGGACTACGTCTTTGCGGGCCGCGGGCGCAGCACCAGCAAGGCAATGGTGCCGGCCACCAGACCCCAGAACGCCGCCCCGATCCCGCCCAGCGTCAGCCCGGAGGCGGTGACCAGGAAGGTGATCAACGCCGCCTCGCGCTCGCCGTCTTCGCGCAAGGCCGCCGCCAGGCTGTTTCCGATCGTGCCCAGCAGCGCGATTCCGGCAATGGCCATCACCAGCTCGCGCGGAAACGCCGCAAACACGGCGGCCACGGTCGCCCCGAACAGGCCGATCACCACATAGAACGCGCCCGCGCTGACCGCCGCGGCATAGCGCCGTGCCGGGTCTTCGTGCGCCTCGCGGCCCATGCAGATCGCCGCGGTGATCGCGGCCAGGTTCAAGGCATAGCCCCCGAACGGCGCCAGCAGCGTATTGACCACGCCGATCCAGCCGATCGTCGGCGAAATCGGCACCGCGTAGCCGCAGGCCCGGATCACTGCCACGCCAGGGACGTTCTGCGAGGCCATGGTGACCACGAACAGCGGAAGCGCCAGCCCGAACACCGCCGCCCACGATAGCGACGGCGTCACCCACACCGGCCGTGCCAGTTCCAACTTCACCGTCTCCCAGTGCATCAGCCCGCCGCTGGCGGCGATCGCGACGCCCACCAGGAGCGTGGCAATCACCGCATAACGCACAAACCAGCGCCGCCCCGCCAGGTAGCTCGCCAGCATCGCCAATGCCAGCACCACCTGGCTCTGCATGGCCACGAACAGGTCCAACCCGAAACGCAACAGCACACCGGCCAGCATCCCCGAGGCCAGCGAAACCGGAATCCTGCGGATCGCCCGCTCGAACACCCCGGTGAACCCGGCGACCGTACCCAGCACTGCCGCCACCACGAACGCACCGATCGCCTCGCGCAGCGGAACCCCGGCCGCGCTTCCGATCAACATCGCCGCCCCCGGTGTCGACCACGCGGTGACCACCGGTACCCGGTAGCGCAGCGACAAACCGATACAGGTCACCCCCATCCCGATGCCCAGCGCCCACATCCACGAGGCGATCTGCGCCTGGTCGGCGCCCAGATGCCGCGCCGCCTCGAACACGATCACCGCCGAACTGGCGAACCCCACCAGGACGGTGACGAAGCCGGCGGCAATCGCAGGCAGGGACAGGTCGCGGAACAGGTTGCGGGCTGATGGCATCGGAAGACTCCCTTTCAGCCAGCCATTCTCTCCGAGCCATTGCCCCGGCGGTATCGCAAGACGTCCGCATGTCGGCTTCCATGTAGAGGGTCGCGGCAGGGCTGGCACGCATGCCGATTGCCGCGACAGCACTGCATGCCATCGCCGCATCCCTGCAGCGCCTCACTACACCGGGTCATCGATGGATGCGCGCCATGTGGAGTGAATCCAGTCGGCAGATCCATCGCGGGGCTGCGTTGACGCTGCAGCCAGTGGCCTGATTGCCCACCAAATCGGGTCGATGTCATCGCAGTGTCAAAAAGTGCTTGCACTTCTGCACAGGCTCGATAAACTGCGCGGCCTCGCTCAGGACGGCGGCGCTTCTCGAAGCATCGCAGCAATGAGGGAGGGGTTTCGAAAACACCGAAAGATGTTGACGAAACGCAAAAGCCGGCTATGATGGGCGGCTCGCTACACGGAAAGCTGCTTCGGCAGGTGGAGGTGCAGCGGCGGCAAC
>NZ_MDEC01000041.1 GCF_002939785.1 Xanthomonas codiaei | reverse complement strand
CCAGGCGCTGAAGATGATGACCCCGGACGCGGCCTATGCCGCTACATTAACCGTATGACCTGAGCAGAAACCGGTGGGTCATTACACAGGCGGAGAAGCCTGGGTGCCACGGCACAGTTGGCGCCCGCGCGCGACAAGCAAGCGCGTGGCGAACCGTGCCAGGCCGAGGCTGATCGAACTGCACTCATCGAGCTGGTCGACCTCTCTGGCGTCCGTATCGTGTTTTCCAGGCGTTGCCTGGCAACGATGCAGGCCACGCGGTTGCCCGGGAATCGGTAAAACGTACGCGACCCCACCGTGGCATTGCACCCGCCATTCCACGCCTGGACATCAGCAGCTCCACGAATCGCCCCGAATGCAAAGCCCCCCTTGGTAAGGGGGGCGCGCCGAAGGCGCGGGGATCGGAAGCAACACCGTGAGCCCGCTATCCGCGTTGCGGATAGCGGGTGAGCCGCCCGCGTTGCGGGCGGCCCCACGGTCAGCTCAGCATCAGCTGAGCTGACCGTGGCAGTGCTTGTACTTCTTGCCGCTGCCGCACGGGCAGGGATCGTTGCGACCCACCTTGGGCTCGTCGCGGGTGACCTGCGACACCGGTACCGGTGCGTTGCCGCCCTGCATCTGTTCCACTTCCTCGTCGGCGCCGTAACCGCCGGCATCCTGGTGCTGGAACTGCGAGGCCATCAGGCGGGCTTCGGCCTGTCGGCGTTCCTGCTCTTCCAGTTCGGCCACTTCTTCCTCGCTGCGGATGCGCACGCGCGCCAGCAGGTTGATCACCTCGCGCTTGACGTTCTCCAGCATCTCGGAGAACAGCTCGAAGGCTTCCTTCTTGTATTCCTGCTTGGGCTGCTTCTGCGCGTAACCGCGCAGATAGATGCCCTGGCGCAGGTAATCCATCTTGGCCAGATGCTCCTTCCAGCCCTGGTCCAGCACCGTCAGCATCACGTGCTTTTCCAGCGCGCGCATGGTGTCGTTGCCCACCGCCGCTTCCTTCTCGGCAAAGTGCGCATCCACCGCGGCCTGCACCTTGGCGGCGATCTGTTCGGCATCCAGTTCTTCCTGCGTGCGCGCCATCTCGCGCAACGCCAGCTGCATGCCCAGCTCCGATTCCAGCGTGGCCTCCAGGCCTTGCAGGTCCCACTGCTCGTCCACCGAATTGGGCGGCACGAAGCGTGCGACCAGGTCGTAGATCACATCGCCACGGATGCCGTCCACGTTGTCCTTGACCGATTCGGCGTCCAGCAACTCGTCGCGCTGGGCATAGATCACCTTGCGCTGGTCGTTGTTGACGTCGTCGAAGTCCAGCAGGTTCTTGCGGATGTCGAAGTTGTGCGCTTCCACCTTGCGCTGCGCCTTCTCGATCTGCCGGCTGACCAGGCGATCTTCGATGACGTCGTCTTCCTTCATGCCCATCATGCGCATCGCCTTCTGGACCCAGTCCGAGGCGAAGATGCGCATCAGGTTGTCTTCCAGCGACAGATAGAAGCGCGAGGAACCCGGATCGCCCTGGCGACCGGCACGGCCGCGCAACTGGTTGTCGATACGCCGCGATTCGTGGCGCTCGGTACCGATGATGTGCAGGCCACCGGCGGCCTTGACCGCGTCATGGCGGCGCTGCCACTCGGTCTTGACCTTGAAGCGCGCATCGTCGGTGGCGTCTTCGCCCAGCGCGTGATATTCCGATTCGAGCGAGCCACCCAGCACGATATCGGTACCGCGACCGGCCATGTTGGTGGCGATGGTCACCGCGCCCGGCTGGCCGGCATTGGCCACGATGGTGGCTTCGCGCTCGTGCTGCTTGGCATTGAGCACTTCATGCTTCACCCCGGCCTTGCGCAGGTGCTCGGACAGCATTTCCGAGGTTTCGATCGAGGTGGTGCCCACCAGCACCGGCTGGCCGCGCTTGGCGCAGTCTTCGATATCGGCCAGCACCGCATTGAACTTGCCCTTGCGGTTGAGGAACACCTGGTCCGGGTGGTCCTTGCGCACGGTCGGGCGGTTGGTCGGGATCACCACCACTTCCAGTCCGTAGATGCTCTGGAATTCGTAGGCTTCGGTGTCGGCCGTACCGGTCATGCCGGACAGCTTCTTGTACATGCGGAACAGGTTCTGGAAGGTGATGCTGGCGAGGGTCTGGTTCTCGCGCTGCACCGGCACGCCTTCCTTCGCTTCGACCGCCTGGTGCAGGCCGTCGGACCAGCGCCGCCCGCTCAGGGTGCGGCCGGTGAATTCGTCCACGATCACCACTTCGCCATCGCGCACGATGTAGTCCACGTCGCGCTGGTAGATCGCATGCGCACGCAGCGCGGCATTGAGGTGATGCACCACGCTCAGGTTCTGCGCGGCGTACAAGCCATCTTCGGCGTTTTCCAGGATGCCGGCCTGCATCAGCAGTTCTTCGGCATGGCCCATGCCCGCCTCGGACAGATGCACCTGCTTGCCCTTCTCGTCGACCCAGAAATCGCCCTCGCCCTCTTCGCTTTCCTGCTTGGTCAGCTGCGGCACGATGCGGTTGACGCGGATGTACAGCTCCGGCGATTCGTCGGCCGGGCCGGAAATGATCAACGGGGTGCGCGCTTCGTCGATCAGGATCGAGTCCACTTCGTCGACGATGGCGTAGTGCAGCTTGCGCTGGTAGCGATCGGCGCGCGACAGCGCCATGTTGTCGCGCAGATAGTCGAAGCCGAATTCGTTGTTGGTGCCGTAGGTGATGTCGGCGGCGTAGGCGGCGTGCTTGTCGCTGTGCGGCATGCCCGGATACACCACGCCCACGCTCAGGCCCAGCCAGTTATACAGCTTGCCCATCTGCGCCGAGTCGCGCCGCGCCAGGTAGTCGTTGACGGTGACCACGTGCACGCCCTGGCCTTCCAGCGCGTTGAGGTAGACCGGCAGGGTGGCCACCAGGGTCTTGCCTTCGCCGGTGCGCATCTCGGCGATCTTGCCCAGGTGCAGCACCATGCCGCCGATCAGCTGCACGTCGTAGTGACGCATGCCCAGCACCCGGCGGCTGGCCTCGCGGCACACCGCAAAGGCTTCGGGCAGGATCTTGTCCAGGGACTGTCCGTCGGCAAGCCGCTGCTTGAACTCCGGGGTCTTGGCTTGCAGCTCGGCGTCGGAGAGCTTCTCGATCGTCGGCTCCAGCGCATTGATCTGGGTGACGAGGCGGTTGAGCTGGCGCAGCTGGCGTTCGTTACGACTGCCAAAGACACGGGTAAGCAGACTGTTGATCATTGAAGAAACCGGTTGAAAAGGAACGGTTTGACCGACGCCGGTCCCCACAGACCCGACCGCCGTAAACGAAACAGGGCGCACTGCGCCCTGTCGATGGCAACACCCTATTGTAGCTTGGGGCGAGCCCTCACGAATCAAGCACCTCCGCCGGAGCGGGCCATGCCTTCGTCAACCGCGCCCGCGGCGTCCCACCGGCGTATTGGTGTCGCCCAGGAACTTGCGTGGATTGACCACGTGCCCGTCCGCCCATACCTCAAAGTGCACGTGCGCACCGGTGGAACGACCGCTGGAACCGGCCCTGGCCACCTGCTGCCCGGCGCGCACCAGGTCGCCCACCTTCACCACCAGCCGCGAGTTGTGCGCATAGCGGGTGACATAGCCGTTGCCGTGGTCCACTTCGACCACGTTGCCGTAGCCGCCACGCACGCCGGCGTAGCTGACCACGCCGTCGGCCACTGACAGCACCGGATCGCCCACGTTGGCATGGAAGTCCACGCCCTTATGGAAGGCCGAGCCACCATCGAACGGGTCGGCACGACCGCCGAAGCCGGAGGTGATGTAGGTGTTGCGGATCGGCATCCGCGACGGCACCGAATTCTGCTCGAGCTGATGATCGAACATCAGCGAGGCCAGCACGTTCAACTGCTGCCCGGAGGCGGAAAACTGCTGCTCCACCTGCCCAAGGCTTTGCTTGAGCGATTCGACCGGCATGTCGCTGACCGGCTCATCGCCGCCACCGACGCCAACCGGTGCGTCGAAGTCGAACTCGCCATCCTTCAGCTTGCCCATTTCGGTCAGGCGCTCGCCCAAGGCATTGAGACGGGTGGCCTGTGCCTGCAGCTCACCCAGCCGGGCAGCCAGGGCATTGACCTGTGCCTGCGACGCGCGCTGCGCCTGCGCAAGCTCGGTCTGCTGCTGGGCGACCTTGGCCTGCAGCGCGGAATTGGTCACCATGCCGGTGGCGGTGCTCGCACCGACGCCGATCAGCATACCCAGGCCAAGTACGGCCCCGAGCACCAGCATCGGCCGATCTGCCGCAAAGCCCTGGATCTGTTGGGCCACGCGCTGGGCCCGGGTCTGTCGAGATTTGATTACAACTTTCTTCAACGCCATATGAGTGTCATGTCCAAGCCCAAGTCCAACGCACGCAACCCTTCCGCTCCACAGCCGGCGATCGACGCCGCGCTGGGTGAAAAGGCTGGCGACCCCTTGCGTCGAGCCTTGTGGCTCGATGCGCTGGACCGGCAGTTGCGCCCCCTGTTACCGCCTCATCTGGCCACCCGTTGCCGGCTGGCCAATGTCCGAGGCGAACAGCTCGTTTTTCTGGTTGATTCACCGGTCTGGCATGCCAAGGTGCGGCTTGCCGAGACCCAACTACTCGATGCCGCCCGATCCATCGGGCTGAAGGCCACCGCAGTGACCGTCAGAACTGCAAGTGCCGTGCCGCATTCCCCAACGCAGCACAGCCGCAGCCAGCAGCGGCCAGTGTCCGAGGCCACGCACAGGGGACTGCGCGATGCGCTCGCCTCCTTGCAGGACGTCCCACCGACCAAGCGCTGAGACCGGCGGCGTTACGTGACGGCAGTCACCGTGTGAAACACTTGCGAAGACCGCGTTGGCCGCAGGCATGCTAGCGGGCTGGCGCCATCGGGAAGTTAGATAAGCCTTAAATAAAAGTTAAAAATCGACCATAAATCTGATGGAATTCACACTTTGCCTGCCAATTGCGGCATTCCCCGACAGTCGTCCGGTGTGCGACCACAGGCAAACGCTCCGGCAACCGGGGGCGCCGGGGGATCGGACGAACTGGTAGTGGTAGCGGTGGCGCCCGCCAACGCGGCGTTGGCTGGACGATGGGTCGCTCAGGCGTAGACAGGGCTGGCGTAGGTGACCGGCGGTTGCTCGGTGCCTTCCGGGAAGCTGACCCATTCCCAGGCAGCCTGGTCGGCCAGGAGCGCACGCACCAGTTTGTTGTTGAGGGCGTGGCCGGATTTGAAGCCTTCATAGGCACCCAGGATCGCGCCGCCGGCCAGATACAGGTCGCCAATGGCATCGAGAATCTTGTGGCGCACGAATTCGTTGGTGTAGCGCAGGCCGTCCTCGTTGAGCACGCGGAACTCGTCCAGCACGATGGCATTGTCCATTGAGCCGCCCAGGCCCAGGTTGCGCTCGCGCATGTACTCCAGGTCGCGCATGAAGCCGAAGGTGCGGGCGCGCGAGATTTCCTTGACGTATGCCGAGGTGGAGAACTCGATTTCCTGGCGCGATTGCTTGGCCGGGATCATCGGGTGATTGAATTCGATGGTGAAGCCGAGCTTGTAGCCTTCGTACGGCTCGAAGCGCGCGATCTTGTCGCCCTCGCGCACTTCCACCGGCTGCTTGATGCGGATGAAGCGCTTGGCCTTGCCCTGTTCGACAATGCCTGCCGACTGCAACAGGAACACGAACGGGCCGGACGAGCCGTCCATGATCGGCAACTCGGCCGAGGACAGCTCGACGATTACGTTGTCCACACCCAATCCGGCCAGCGCCGACATCAGGTGCTCGACGGTCTGGATCTTGGCGCCGTTGCAGGTCAGGCCGGTGCACAGCGTGGTCTCGGTGACCAGCTCGGCATCGGCGGGCACTTCGACCACCGGCTCCAGGTCCACGCGCCGGAACACCACACCGTGATCGACCGGGGCCGGTCGCAGCGTCATGTACACCTTGTCGCCACTGTGCAGGCCGACGCCGGTGGCGCGAATGGTGTTCTTGAGAGTGCGTTGCTGGGTCATAGGACGAAGTCTGGGGGAACAATGCAGACAGACGCTGAACAGGCTGTCTAATTCGCTGAGGTTAGCCGAATTTTAACAAGTTACGCGTGACGAGAGCTGTAACGCCGCGGTCACGCCACTGCAAAAGCTGCCGGATCGTGACCGATCCGGCAGAAAGGGACATGGCATGGCGGCCCCGACGGAGTCGTCGGGGCTGGACGGGCTGCGCCACCGTGGCGACGCAGCCGGCGCCCGTCAGTCGGCCTGGCGGCGCAGGAACGCCGGGATATCCAGGTAGTCGTTGGGCAGGTCGGCCGCCGCCGGCGCCGAGTTGCCCGCAGAACTGCCGCCGACCGAGTCGCTGCTCGGACGACGCAGGCCCAGGCCCATGCTGCCGCCGACGGCCTTGGACACCGCATCGCCGCTGCTGGTGTCGAAGTCGCCAAATTCCGGCTGGCCGGTGGTGGCATTGCGCACCAGCTTGATCGGCGCGCGCTGGTCCGGACGCTGGGTCTGGCGGGCGACCGCACGGTTCAGGCCGGTGGCCACCACGGTCACGCGCACTTCGTCCTGCATGTCCGGGTCCAGCACGGTGCCGACGACCACGGTGGCGTCCTCGGAGGCGAACGCTTCGATGGTGCGGCCGATCTCGTCGAACTCGGACATGGTGAAGTCCGGGCCGGCGGTGATGTTGACCAGGATGCCGTTGGCACCGGCCAGGTTCACATCGTCCAGCAGCGGGTTCTGGATGGCGGCTTCGGCGGCGGCCTGCGCGCGGTCGTCGCCGCGTGCCGAGCCGGTGCCCATCATGGCCAGGCCCATTTCCGACATCACGGTGCGCACGTCGGCGAAGTCGACGTTGATCAGGCCCGGACGCACGATCAGGTCGGCGATGCCCTGCACGGCGCCCTGCAGCACGTCGTTGGCAGCGCGGAACGCCTGGATCATGGTGGCGTTGCGGCCCAGTACGGTGATCAGCTTTTCATTGGGAATGGTGATCAGCGAGTCGCAATGCTGGCTCAGTTCCTCGATGCCCTTCAGCGCCACCTGCATGCGGCGGCGGCCTTCGAACGGGAACGGCTTGGTGACCACGGCCACGGTCAGGATGCCCATTTCCTTGGCCAGCTGCGCAACGACCGGTGCCGCGCCGGTGCCGGTGCCGCCGCCCATGCCGGCGGTGATGAACACCATGTCCGCACCCTGCAGCGCGTCCATGATGCGCTCGCGATCTTCCAGCGCGGCCTGGCGGCCGACTTCCGGATTGGCGCCCGCGCCCAGGCCCTTGGTGACGTTGGTGCCCAGCTGCAGCTGCAACTTGGCGCCGCAGTTCTTGATCGCCTGCGAGTCGGTGTTGGCAGTGATGAATTCCACGCCATCGACATTGGTGTTGACCATGTGCGCCACCGCGTTGCCGCCGCCGCCGCCCACGCCAACGACCTTGATGACCGCGTTGGGAGCCATTTTTTCAATCAGTTCGAAATGTGCCATGTCAGTGTCCTCCTGAGCCGGGATTGGGGAGTGGGGATTCGCAAAAGCGCTGGTCCCTGCCCACTTCGCATCACGGCGAGTGTTGTTGTTTGAAAGTCGGGATTCGTGTGGCGGGGCCATAGATTCGCTGTTGCGCTCCACGGCTCGTGTCACCTACTCCTCGACGCAATGCCTGCAAAAAATTTTACCGCCTGCCCGCTCACCGCTCTCCACTTATCTTCGCCGCCGCCCTGCTTTTCTTTCGCTCTTGCCAATCCCAAATCACGAATTCCAAATCCCGGCTCCTCAGAATTCCCCGCGATACCAGTTCTTCAATTTCTTGAACAAGCTGCCCGCGCGCCCGGTCGGGATCGATGGACGACGCGGATGTTCGATCTGGCTGCCCATCAGCAACAGGCCCACGCCGGAGGCGTGTACCGGGTTGCCGACGACTTCACCCAGGCCGGTGACGTGCTGCGGAATGCCCACGCGCACCGGCATCTGCAGCATTTCCTCGGCCAGCTCCACCACGCCTTCCATCTTCGAGGCGCCACCGGTGAGCACCATGCCGGCGCGCACCATTTCCTCGAAGCCGGAGCGGCGCAGTTCGGCCTGCACCATCTCGAAGATTTCTTCGTAGCGCCCCTGCACCGCCTGCGCGAGCGCGTGGCGCGGCATCCGGCGCGGCGGGCGGTCGCCGACCGACGGCACCTGGATGCTCTCTTCGGCGGTGGCCAGCTGCGCCAGTGCGCAGGCGTAGCGGACCTTGATCTGCTCGGCTTCCGGGGTCGGCGTGCGCAGCATGTGCGCGATGTCGTTGGTGACATGGTCGCCGGCGATCGGCAGCGAGGCGGTATGGCAGATCGCGCCCTGCACGTATACCGCCAGATCGGTGGTGCCGGCGCCGATATCCACCAGCACCACGCCCAGCTCGCGCTCGTCGGCGGTCAGCACCGCCACCGAGGAGGCCAGCGAGGACAGCACCAGATCGTCCACCTGCAGGCCGCACTTCTGCACGCACTTGGTGATATTGGCCGCAGCCGACTGCGCGCACACCACCAGGTGCGCATGCACCTCCAGGCGCACGCCGGTCATGCCGACCGGGTTACGGATGCCTTCCTGCGAATCGTCCAGCACGTATTCGCGCGGGATCGCATGCAGGATGCGCTGGTCCGCCGGAATGGCCACGGCCTTGGCCGCATCCAGCACGCGCTCCAGGTCGCTCCAGGTCACTTCGCCGTCGCGGATCGGCACGATGCCGGGCGAGTTCTTGCACTGCACGTGGTTGCCGGAAATCGAGGCATACACCGAACGGATCTCGCAGCCGGCCATCAGCTCGGCCTCTTCGACCGCGCGCTGGATCGACTGCACGGTGGACTCGATGTCCACCACCACGCCGCGCTTGAGGCCGCGCGACTCATGCGAACCGATGCCGATCACTTCGATCGGATTGCCGGGCGAATACTCGCCGACCAGCGCGACGACCTTGGAGGTGCCGATGTCCAGTCCAACGATGAGGGATTTGTCGCCTTTGCGGTTCATGTCTTAAAGCCGGGATTCGAGATTCGGGATACGGGATTGGGAAAACGCGGAAATGCCAGGGCGACGGGAGGTGCGGAAGGTGCTGCGCGATGCCGGGGCTGCGCTTTTTCCAATCCCGAATCCCCACTCTCCAATCGCTGCCGTTCAACGGTAAATCCGTTGGTGTAGCGCAGGTCGGCGCGCGCGATCGGGCGCTGCGGGTCGGCCAGTTGCGGCAACACGCGCGCGAAGCGCTGCAGGCGGGCGCGCGCATCGTCGCGGCCGATCATGATCTGCAGGCCGTTGCTCAGCTGCAGCGACCAGCTGCCGCGTGCGTCCATTTCAAGACGCTCCACGTCCAGCCCGGTCGGTGCGAACAGCGCGCGCGACTCGTTGTACAGCGCCACCACATCCTGGGTCTTGCTGTCCGGGCCGCCGAGCTGGGGCAACTTGAAATCCTTGAGCAGCGGCGGGGTGCGGAACAGCCGGCCCTGTTCGGACAGCATGCGGTCGGTGCCCCAGCGCGCAAACGGCTTGTGCTCGGTCACGTGCACTTCCAGCACATCCGGCCACCGCTTGCGCACCTGCGCGCTTTCCACCCACGGCAGCCGCGCGATGGCATCCTGCGCCTGCTGCAGCTTCACCGCGAAGAAGCCTGCGCGCGCGTACGGGAGCACCACCGCGCGCAATTGCTCGGCCGGCACCCGCTTGAAATCGCCGGACACCCGCAACTTGGCCAGCGGCCAGCGCTCGGCACCGACCCAGCCATTGAGCACGGCCACCACCGGCAACGCGACCAGCGCCACCGCGAGCAGCCAGGCGAGGATGCGCAAGGTGGCGTTCATTGGTGTGCTCCGCACACGGGATTGGGCATTGGGGATTGGGGATTCGTCACGGCGCGCGCTGCGCGCGCGGGATTGGAAATTCGGGATTGGGGATTCGCCACAGCAACGGCAACCGCGCGCATGGCGTCGCTGTTAGCCAATCCCGAATCCCCAATCCCCAATCCCGGCCTCACAGCGTCTGCTCCAGCACGCGCCAGACCAGTTCTTCGAAATCGATGCCGAGCTGACGGGCGGCCTTGGGCACCAGCGAGTGGCTGGTCATGCCGGGGGCGGTGTTGACTTCGATCAGTTGCAGGCCGCGCACGCGGTCGCGCATCACGTCCACGCGCCCCCAGCCGCTGCAGCCGGCCGCCTGGAATGCCGCCAGCGCCAGTGCGCCGATCGCGGCCTCCTCGTCGCCCTGCATGCCGGGGCAGAGGTATTGCGTATCGTCGGCCACGTACTTGGCGTGATAGTCGTACCACTCACTGGCAGGAACGATGCGGATGGACGGCAGCGCGATCTCGCCGAGAATGCCGACGGTGTATTCCTCGCCCTGCACCATCTGCTCGACCAGCAGTTCGCCCGCATAGGTCCGCGCAAAGGCGAGCGCCGGTGCAAGGTCGGCTTCGGCCAACACCCGGAACACGCCGACGCTGGAGCCTTCCTTGGATGGCTTGATGAACACCGGCAGTCCCAGGGCCTGCGCGGCCGCATGCAGATCGCCGCCCGCAGGCACGCGCACGAATTCCGGGGTGGGCAATCCGGCCGCGCTCCAGACCTGTTTGGTACGCACCTTGTCCAGGGTCAGCGCGGAGCCGAGCACGCCGGCGCCGGTGAACGGCACCTGCAGCGCGCACAGCAGTCCCTGCAGCACGCCATTTTCGCCGTCGCCGCCGTGCAGGATGTTGAACACACGATCCACCGTGCCGGCGTCGATCGCCGCCAGCAGTGCCGGAATGCCGTCCACCGGCTGCGCATCGACCCCGCGCGCGCGCAGCGCTTCCAGCACGTTGCTGCCGGAATTCAACGACACCTCGCGCTCGGACGAGGTACCGCCGAGCAGCACCGCAACGCGGCCGAAGGTTGCCGGATCGGTGGTGCGGGAAGATGCGGGGCCGGAGACCTGGGACAAGGCGGACTGCACGCCCTGCTCTTCACCGGTCCCGGGTCCCGTGTCCCGGGTCCCGTTAGAGGGCGCGCTCATGCCTCACCCCCAACGAACCCGTTGTTGATGATGTGCTGTGCCACATAGCCGATATCGCCGGCGCCCATCATCAGCAGCAGGTCGCCATCCTGCAGCACGTCCGGCAATACTTCGGCCAGGCCGGCGATCTGGCCCACGACCACCGGCTCGCTGCGGCCGCGCGCGCGGATGGCACGCGCCAGCGCGCGCGAATCGGCACCGGGGATCGGCGCTTCGCCGGCTGGATAGACCTCGCTCAGGACCAGCGCATCGACGGTGCTGAGCACCGCGGCGAACGCATCGAACTGGTCGCGGGTGCGGCTGTAGCGGTGCGGCTGGAACGCCACCACCAGGCGCTTGTCCGGCCAGCCACCGCGAGCGGCGGCGAACACCGCTTCCAGCTCGCGCGGATGGTGGCCGTAATCGTCGACCACGCGCACGCGCGCACCATTGGCGGTGGTGACTTCGCCCAGATCGTTGAAACGGCGGCCGATGCCGGCGAAGTTTTCCAGCGCACGCGCAATGGTCTGCGGCTCCACGCCCAACTGCCAGCCGATCGCCGCAGCGGCCAGGGCGTTGAGCACGTTGTGGCGGCCCGGCAAGGCCAGCGTCACCGGCGTGGTGGTGCCTTCGGGCAGGCGCAGGGTGAAACGCATGCGCGGGCCATCCTGCACCACGTCCTCGGCGCGCACGTCGGCGGTCTCGCTGATGCCGTAGGTCATCACATGGCGCGGCGTCTTGCCGGCCAGCGCAGCCACTTCCGGGTCGTCGATGCACAGCACCGCCAGCCCGTAGAACGGCAGGCGCTGCAGGAATTCGGCAAACGCGGCCTGCACGCGGGCGAAATCGTTGCCGTAGTTTTCCAGATGATCGGCGTCGATGTTGGTGATCACCGCCATCAGCGGATTCAGCCGCAGGAAGCTGCCGTCGCTTTCGTCGGCTTCGGCCACCAGCCACTGGCCGCCGCCGAGCTTGGCATTGGCACCGGCAGCCAGCAGCTGCCCGCCGATGACGAAGGTCGGATCCAGCCCGCCCTCGCTCAACACCGCGGCCGCCAGGCTGGTGGTGGTGGTCTTGCCGTGCGTTCCGGCCACCGCGATGCCGCGACGGAAACGCATCAGCTCGGCCAGCATCGCCGCGCGCGGCATGATCGGAATGCGCTGGCTGCGCGCTTCCATCAGTTCGGGGTTGTCTTCGCGGATCGCGCTGGACACCACCACGCAATCGGTGCCCAGCACGTTGGCGGCCGAGTGGCCGCGCATCACGCGCGCACCGAGCTTGGCCAGCCGGCGCGTCGCCGCGTTATCGGCATTGTCCGAGCCGGAGACTTCATAGCCCAGCGTCAGCATCACCTCGGCAATGCCGCTCATGCCGGTGCCGCCAATCCCGACGAAATGCACGCGCGGAAACGCGCGCACCAGATCGCCACTGTCCTGCAGGCGGCGGATCATGCTGCACCTCCTGCGGAGGTGCCGGGATTAGGGAGTCGGGATTGGGGATTGGTAGCGATCAACTGCGCCGAGCGGTCGCCATTTACGGATGTCTGCATGCTGTCCTGCTTGTGCTGTTGCTTGTTACGAATCCCGAATCCCGAATCCCCATTCCCGGCTTCTTCCAGAATGATGTCGGCGATGCGCTCGGCGGCATCCGGCTTGGCCAGGGTGCGGGCGGCTTGCGCCATCGACAGGCGGCGTGCGGGGTCGGCGAGCAGGGTCTGCAGGACCTGCTGCAGGCGCATCGCCAGGGTGTCGTCCTGCTTGAGCAACACCGCGGCGTCGGCGCCGACCAGGTATTCGGCATTGCGGGTCTGATGGTCGTCCACGGCGGCGGCGAACGGGACCAGCACGCTGCCGACACCGGCCGCGCACAGTTCGGCCAGCGTGGATGCACCTGCGCGACACACCACCAGATCGGCCCAGGCATAGGCGGCGGCCATGTCGGCGATGAACGGTTCGACGCTGGCATCGACGCCGGCCTGCGCATACGCCGCATCGGCTTCGCCGCGCAGCTTTTCGCCGCACTGATGGCGCACCTGCACGTCGGGGTGACCGAGCGCGGCCAGCGCCGACGGCACGGCCTGATTGAGCACGCGGGCGCCCTGGCTACCGCCCAGCACCAATAACCGCACCGGGCCACCGCGGCCGACCAGGCGGACTGCCGGATCCGGCAGCGTGGCGATTTCCGCACGCACCGGATTGCCCACTGCCTCTTCGCCGGCGAAGCTGCCGGGAAAGCCGGTCAGCACGCGCCGCGCGAGGCGCGACAACACCTTATTGGTCATGCCGGGCGCGCGATTCTGTTCGTGCACCAGCAAGGGCACGCCGAGCAGGCGCGCGGCCAGGCCGCCCGGGCCAGCCGCAAAGCCACCGAAACTGACCACTGCGCGCGGCTGGCGCTTGCGCAGCACGAAGCCAGCCGCGCGCACCGCGCGCATCACTCGTACCGGTGCGCCGAGCAACTTGATCATGCCCTTGCCGCGCAGGCCACTGATGGCCAGGGTGTCGATGTCGATGGCGTGCTGCGGCACCAGCCGCGTTTCCATCGCGCCGTCGGCACCCAGCCAGGTTACCGGCACGCCACGCGCGCGCAGCACCTTGGCCACGGCCAGGCCCGGAAAGATATGCCCACCGGTACCGCCGGCCAGAATCATCACCGGTCGATTCCCCGCACCTGGATGTGCGGGCGCTTGCGAGGGATTGGCATGAGCGCTCACGCGATCCTCCCGAAGGTCGGTTCCACCCGCGGCTGCATGCGGCTGGTGCCACGCAGGATGGCCGACGCCGGCGCCACCGAAGGTGCTGCCGTTGACGGCGCTGCCACCGGTGCCGGCGCGGCAGCCGTCTCGCGCTGCGGCCTGCGTCCCGCGGTATACGCCGGCGGAACCGGATCGACCGCCGGCTCGGCCGGCTCGGAGGGTGCAGTGCCCGCACCCTGCGGCGACAACTTGCTGCGCAGCCGCTCGGCGCGGTCCATTTCGTAGGACACCCGCAGCAGCAGGCCCATCGCCACGCAGGTCATCAGCACCGAGGAACCGCCGGAGGAAATCAGCGGCAGTGTCAGGCCCTTGGTCGGCAGGATCCCCAGGTTCACCCCGATCGACACGAAGCTCTGCATCGCCACCCACAGGCCGATGCCGAAGGCGACGTAGCCGGAGAAATGGCGCTTCATCTCCACGCAGCGCATGCCCAGCCAGAACGCCCGGCCGACCAGCAGCGCATACAGGGCCACCACGCCGCAGACGCCGATGAAGCCCAGCTCTTCGGCGATCACCGAGAAGATGAAGTCGGTATGCGATTCGGGCAGGTAGTTGAGCTTCTGCACCGACGCGCCCAGGCCCACGCCGGTCCACTCGCCGCGGCCGATGGCCATGAGCGCGTTGGACAGCTGGTAGCCCGAGC
This sequence comes from Xanthomonas codiaei, assembly GCF_002939785.1. GTDB lineage: Bacteria > Pseudomonadota > Gammaproteobacteria > Xanthomonadales > Xanthomonadaceae > Xanthomonas > Xanthomonas codiaei. The sequence continues at coordinate 17,319 of NZ_MDEC01000041.1, read as the reverse complement.
CGAGCTGATCGACCCACGGATCCATGAAAGAGGTCACGCGCCGCATGCGGTACGGCTCGAAGATCACCAGCGCCACCAATGCCGGCAGCAGCAACAGGATCGGCAGGATGATGCGCCCGATCGGCGCGCCACCCAGCACCAGCATGCAGGCGGTGACGCTCAACAACAGCATCGAGGAACCGAAGTCCGGCTGCAGCAACAGCAGGGCCACCAGGAAACCGACCACGAACACCGGCTTGAGCATGGCCTGCCAGGTCGCGTTGACCTCGTCGCGAAAGCGCACCAGGTAACTGGCCAGCCAGATGATGTAGAGCACCTTGACCGATTCGACCACCTGGAATCTGGACACGCCCAGATTGATCCAGCGCTTGGCGCCGTTGACGGTGCTGCCCAGGCCCGGCACGAACACCATGATGAGCATGACAAAGCAGCCCAGCAGCAGCATCTGGTTGTGCTGCTCGATGGTCTTGAGCTCGGTGCGCATGGCCCAGAAGGCCAGCCCGATACCGACGCCCAGGAACAGCAGGTGGCGGGTCAGGTAATAGAACGGGCTGGCTTCCAGCTCGATCGAACTGGAGGCCACCATCACCACGCCCAGCGAGGCGAGCGTGACCGCGGCCCCGAGCAGCCACGGATCGTAGCGGCCGCCGATGGCGTCCAGTCGCGTGGCCTGGCGGGACATGTCGTTCATCAGCGCACCTTCAACGTGGCAAGGCCGATCAGCACCAGCACCACCGAAATGATCCAGAAGCGCACGATCACCCGCGGCTCCGGCCAACCCTTGAGTTCGAAGTGGTGGTGGATCGGCGCCATGCGGAACACGCGCTTGCCGGTCAGCTTGAAGCTGGCCACCTGGATCATCACCGACAGCGTTTCGATCACGAACACGCCGCCCATGATCACCAGCACCAGCTCCTGGCGCACGATCACCGCGATGGTGCCCAGCACCGCGCCCAGCGACAGCGCGCCGATGTCGCCCATGAACACCATCGCCGGGTAGGTGTTGAACCACAGAAAGCCCAGCCCTGCCCCGGCGATTGCCGAGCAGATGATGATCAGCTCGCCGGCGCCGGGAATCAGCGGAATCTTGAGGTATTCGGCGAATACCACGTTGCCCGAGGCGTAGGCGAACACGCCCAGCGCGCAGGCCACCAGCACGGTGGGCATGATCGCCAGACCGTCCAGGCCGTCGGTGAGGTTGACCGCATTGGAGAAGCCGACGATCCAGAAATAGGCGATCACCACGAAGCTCACGCCGGCCAGCGGCAGCGCGATCGACTTGAACATCGGAATGTAGAAGGTGATCGCCGCCGGGACGTCGGCGGTGTAGTACAGGAACAGGCCGGCGGCCAGGCCGAAGATCGACTGCAGCAGGTATTTCCAGCGCGACTTCAGGCCGTTGGGATCGCGTTTGACGATCTTGATCCAGTCGTCGTACCAGCCGATCGCGCCGAAGCAGATCATCACCGCCAGCACCAGCCACACGTAGCGGTTGCGCAAGTCGCCCCACAGCAGCACCGACAGGGTGACGGTGAGCAGGATCAGCGAGCCGCCCATGGTCGGCGTGCCGGCCTTGGAGAAATGCGTCTGCGGGCCGTCCTGCCGGATCGGCTGGCCACCCTTGAACTGGGCCAGCTTGCGGATCACTGCAGGGCCCATCCACAACGACAGGAACAACGCCGTCAGCGCCGCCAGGATGCCGCGGAAGGTCAGATAGTTGAACAGCCCGAACAGGCTCTCCAGTTGCTGCAGCCAGCGCGCCAATTCAAGCAGCATGGGAGGCATCCTCCGCAGGTGCGAGCAACGCGGCGACGATGCGGTCCATGGCGCTGCCGCGCGAGCCCTTCACCAGGATCGTGGTGGAGCCGGGACCGGGTACCGGGGACCGGGAACCCGGGAGGGCATCGGTAGACTGCGCTTGCTGATCGTGACTCAAAACATTTCCCTGCATATTTTCTGGTGCTTGCTGTTGCGTTTCCCCGGTCCCCGGTCCCGGGTCCCGGGTCCCGGCCAGATCCCTCCGCAACGCATCGATCAACTCCGCATGCGTGGCGAACACCCGCCCACCGGCGCCGAACGCCTGCGCAGCCGCGGCACTGAGTTCGCCCAGCGCATACAGGCGCTGCAGCTTGGCCGCGCGGGCGCGCCGACCGGCAGCGGCATGCAATGCGGCACCTTCCGGGCCGAGTTCGCGCATGTCGCCCAGGACTAGCCAGCCCTCGCCGGGTGCGGCCGCCAGCGCATCGATGGCCGCATCCAACGAACCGGGGTTGGCGTTGTAGCTGTCGTCGATCAATACCGCCCCGCCGGGCAGGCGATGGGCGATCTGCCGGCCGGCCACCGGACGCGCCTGCGCCAGGCCAGCGGCAATCACCGGCAATGCGATGCCCGCACCCAGCGCCAGGCCGGTGGCGGCCAGCGCATTGAGCACGTTGTGGCGACCCGGCAACGGCAGCGCAATCTGCGCCTGGCCCTGCGGCGTCACCAGAGTGAATTGCGCGCCCTCGGCATGCAGCCGCAGCCCGCGCGCGGTGATCTCGGCACTGGCCTGCAGGCCGAACCGCAACACGCGACGGCCCTGCACCGGCTGCGCAAGCAACTGCTGCTCGAACCACGCACCGAAGGCGTCGTCGGCATTGATCACCGCCACGCCATCGGCCGGCAGCGCGGTGTAGATGGCGCCCTTGGTCCGTGCAACGCCGAGCAGGCTGCCCAGGCGCTCCAGATGGGCCGGTGCGATGTTATTGACCAGGGCCACGTGCGGCCGCGCGATGTCGGTGAGATAGGCGATGTCGCCGGGCTTGCCGGCACCCATTTCGTAGACCGCGATATCCGCATCGTCCGGCGCGGCGATTACCGCCAGCGGCAGGCCGATTTCATTGTTGCGATTGCCCGGCGTGGCATAGACGGTGGTGCCCTCGACACGCCCGGCCTCGGTCAGGATGGCCAGCAGCAGCGCCTTGACGCTGGTCTTGCCGTTGGAGCCGGTCAGCGCGATCACACGGGTGGCACGGTCGCGCTGCAGGCCGGCGGCGATGCGCGCCAGGGCCAGTTCGGTGTCGGCCACCAATACCTGCGGCACGCCCAGCGCCGGCAACAGGCGCTCGACCAGCACAGCGCTGGCACCACGCGCCACCGCGTCGGCCGCGAAGTCGTGCCCGTCGAAGCGCTCGCCGCGCAGCGCCACATACAGGCTGCCGCTGCCTAACGTGCGGGTGTCGTTGCCGACCGCATCGATCATGGCGTCTTCGCCATGCAGTTCGCCGCCGGCAAAATGCGCGATCAGCGACAGCGGGGTGAGCTTCATGCGCGCACCCCCAGCCCGGTGCGCGGCAGCAGGGCTTGCGCTGCCACCGCCGCATCGTCGAAGGGATGTTGCACGCCGGCCACTTCCTGGTACGGCTCGTGGCCCTTGCCGGCGATCAGCACGATGTCCGAGGCGCTGGCCATGGCGATGGCCTGGTGGATGGCCGCGGCGCGATCGCGCTGCACGATGGCCGCATCCGGGCGCGCGAAGCCGCGCAGGATGTCGGCGACGATCGCATCGCCATCCTCGCCGCGCGGGTTGTCGTCGGTGACGATCGCCACGTCGGCATTGAGTTCTGCAATGGCCGCCATCTGCGGGCGCTTGCCGGTATCGCGTTCGCCACCGCAGCCGAACACGCAGATCAGCCGGTCCTGCGCATGCGAGCGCAGGCTGGTCAGCGCCTGCTCCAGCGCATCGGGGGTGTGTGCATAGTCGACCACCACCAGCGGCGCGCCATGCGCACCGCCCAGGCGATTCATGCGGCCGTGGATCGGCTGCAGCTGGCCCAGCACCTGCGCGATCTGCGCAGGCGCGATATCCATCGCATGCAGGACGCCGGCCACGGCCAGCAGGTTGTCCACGTTGAAGCGGCCCAGCAGCGGCGAGTGCACCGGATGCACTTCGCCCTGGATGTTCAGTGCGAAGTTGATGCCGTGATGGTCCAGTTGCAAGGCCTGCGCGCTGACCCTGGCGCCGGCCTGGGCGCGGGAGCTCACGCCGATCGCGCGCAGTGCCGGATCGAGCGAGGCGAACAGCGTGCGGCCGAACGCATCGTCCAGGTTCACCACTGCCGCCTGCAATCCGGTGCGTGAGAACAGCTTGGCCTTGGCCGCGCCGTACTGCTCCATGTCGCCGTGGTAGTCGAGGTGGTCGCGGGTGAGATTGGTGAACACCGCCACGTCGAAATGCACCGCATCCACGCGGCCCTGGTCGAGCGCGTGCGAGCTGACTTCCATCGCTACCGCCTGCGCGCCTTGCTCGCGCAGCTGCGCCAGCAACGCGTGCATGGGCAGCACCAGCGGCGTGGTGAATCCAGTCGGCACCGCTGCGCCGTACAGGCCCACGCCCAGCGTACCCAGCGTGCCGGTCGGCGTGCCGAGCAGGGTCAGCGCCTGAGCAAGCAGTTGCACGGTGGAAGTCTTGCCGTTGGTGCCGGTGACGCCGACCATGCGCAGCGCGCGCGACGGGTGGCCATGGAACTGATCGGCCATCGCGCCCAGGCGCGCACGCAAGCCGGGCACCGCGATCGCATCGGCAGGTGCCGGCAGGTCGGCGGGCGCCGGTGGTTCGAACAACACCGCCGCTGCGCCATTGGCGCGCGCCTGCTCGGCAAAGCCCAACCCATGCGCGCCGAACCCGGCGATCGCCACGAAGGCATCGCCCGGACGCACCGCGCGACTGTCCATCACCAGGCCGCAGACCTGCACATCGCGCGCAAGCGTCAGGTCAGGCAATAGCTGCGACAGCGGCATGCTGCGGCTCACTGGCGGCTCTCCTGCAACGGTGCCGGCTGCGCGGGCGCAGCAGGCGGTGCGAGCGCGGTCGGAATGCCCGCAGACACTTCGTCCACCGGGTCCGGCACCAGCGCCGGATCGGGATCGGCCGGCTGCGGCTTGGCGATCGGCTGGCCGGTCTTGCCGGCCGCCTGCGCCGCCAGCCACGACTGGATGTCGTCCGGCGGCACGTCCATCAGGCGCAGCGCGCCTTCCATCACCTTGTGGAACACCGGCGCCGACACCAGGCCGCCGTAGTACACCTTGCCTTGCGGATCGTTGATGACGATGACGGTGGCAAAGCGCGGGCGAGTCGCCGGCACCAGGCCGGCAAACAGCGCATTGTAGTGGCCGCGCTCGTAGCCGCCGGCGCCGTTCTTGCGCGCGGTACCGGTCTTGCCGGCCACGTGATAGCCCAGGATCGCCGCGCCCTTGGCGCCGCCCTGGGTGACCACGGTTTCCATCATGTCGATGACTTCGCGCGCCACTTCCGGGGTGACCACCTGGCGCGATTCGTTATGTTGGCCACGCACGAAGGTTGGCGGCGTCAGCTTGCCGCCATTGCCCAACGTGGCATAGGCCTGCGCGATCTGCAGCGGTGTCACCGACAGGCCGTAGCCGTAGGACATCGTCGTCTTGGACGGGCCGCTCCACCGCTGCGGCTGCAGCACCACGCCGGACGATTCGCCCGGAAACCCGCTATGCGGCGCGCTGCCGTAACCAAAGTTGCGGATCGACTGGTAGAAGGTCTGGTCCGGCACCTTGGCCGCGATCTTGGCCGCGCCGATGTTGGAGCTGCGGGTAATGACCCCGGTCACGTTGAGCACGCCGTTGTTGCGCGGCACATCGCGAATGGTGAAGCGCCCCACCGACATGTAGCCGGGGTTGGTGTCGATGACGGTGTCCTTGGTCACCACGCCGGCAGTCAGCGCGGTGGCCACGGTCAGCGGCTTCATCGTCGAACCCGGCTCCACCAGATCGGTGACCGCGCGGTTGCGACGCGCCGACGGATTGATGCCGGTCACCGAATTGGGGTTGTAGGTGGGCAGGTTGACCATCGCCAGCACTTCGCCGGTGGCCACGTCCATCACCACCATCGAGCCGCCGGCGGCGTTGTTTTCGACCAGCGCGTTGCGCAGCTCCTTGTAGGCCAGGAACTGGATGCGGCGGTCGATGCTCAGGGTCAGGTCCTTGCCCGGTTGCGCCGGACGCACCAGGTCCACGCTCTCCACGATGGCGCCGCGCGCATCGCGCACCACCTTCTTGGAGCCGGGCTTGCCGCGCAACCATTCGTCGAAGGCCAGCTCCAGGCCTTCCTGGCCGCGGTCGTCGATATTGGTGAAGCCCAGCACGTGGGCCATCGCTTCGCCCTGCGGATAGAAGCGGCGGAACTCGCGCTGCGAGAACACGCCGGGAATCTTCAGGTCCACGATCGCATGCGCCTTGTCCGGATTGATCCGGCGCTGCAGGTACATGAATTCCTTGCTGGCCTTCTGCGCCAGCCTGGCATTCAACTCGTCCAGCGGCTGGCCGAGCGCGGTGGCGAGCTCGGGGATGCGGTCCGGGTTGCGCAGCAGTTCCTGCGGATTGACCCAGATCGACTCCACCGGCGTGGACACCGCCAACGGCTCGCCGTTGCGATCGGTGATCATGCCGCGCGAGGTGGCGATGGGCAGCTCACGCAGGTAACGCGCTTCGCCCTGGCGCTGGTAGAAGTCGCGGTTGATCAGCTGCACGTACGCCGCACGGCCGATCAGGGTGACCGAGCACAGGCCCAGCGCCACGCCGACTAGGGTCAGGCGGCCGCGCAGGTTGAAGTTGCTGCGGGGACGGTTGCGGCCGGTTTTCATGGCGCACCTCCGTGTGCGCCACCCTGCGGGCGGCTGCGCCGTGCACAACGGCTGTCCTGCCGTTGTGTCATGGCGACACCTCCGTGTGCGCCACCCTGCGGGCGGCTAGACCGTGCAAAACGGCTGTCGTGCCGTTGTGTCATGGGCGCACCTGCGTGTGCGCCACCCTGCGGGCGGCTGCGCCGTGCAAAACGGCTGTCCTGCCGTTTTGTCATGGGCGCACCTGCGTGTGCGCCACCCTGCGGGCGGCTAGACCGTGCAAAACGGCTGTCGTGCAGTGGTGTCATGGGCGCACGACCACGATGTCGTTGGTCTCCGGGAACTTCATCCCGATACGCGCACGCGCGACCTGATCGACCCGGTTGCTTTCCGCCCAGGTGGCCTGCTCCAGCTGCAGCCGGCCGAATTCGATATTCAACTCATCGCGCGTGTGTTCGAGCTTGGACAACTGCACGAACAGCTTGCGATGCATGTGGCGCATGTACACCACCCCGATCGCCGAGGCGATGCTGCAGGCCAGCAGCACGATAAGCAGCAGGCGGCTCATGCAGCGTCTCCGTTCGGAGACGCCGGGATTGGGGATTGGGGATTGGGGATTCGCTCAGGGCGCTCCTCCAATCCCGAATCCCGACTGCCGAATCCCAGCTTCTCAGCCACCCGCAACACCGCGCTGCGAGCGCGGGGGTTTATGTTCAATTCGGCGTCGTCGGCCTTGATCGCGCCGCTCACCAGCTGCAGCGTGGGGACGAACGGCTGCGCTTCGGGCAGGCGGCGGTTGCTCGGCGGGGCCTTGGCGTAGCGGGCCATGAATTGCTTGACGATGCGGTCTTCCAGCGAGTGGAAGCTGATCACCGCCAGCCGGCCGCCCGGCTTGAGGGCGTCCAGCGCAGCGTCCAGCCCGGCCTCCAGATCGGCCAGCTCGCGGTTGATGTGGATGCGGATGGCCTGGAAGCTGCGCGTGGCCGGATGCGTCTTGCTGTCGCCGCGCGGCATCACCGATGCGATCAGATCGGCCAGTTGGGCGGTGCGCAGCAGCGGCTGTTCGGCGCGACGCGCCACGATGGCCCGTGCGATGCGCCGGCTCTGACGTTCTTCGCCATAGGTCCATAGCACATCGGCGATCTCACGGTCGCTGGCCTGCGCCAGCCACTGCGCTGCGCTCTGGCCGCTGTCCGGGTCCATGCGCATGTCCAGCGGGCCGTCCTTGCCGAAACTGAAACCGCGCCCGGCCACATCCAGCTGCGGCGAAGACACGCCCAGGTCCAGCAGAATGCCGTCCACCGTCGCGGCCGCGACCACCTGGCCAAGCGTGGCGAAACTGCCGCGATGGATGGACACGCGCGCATCGCCACCGAAGCTCTGTTCGGCCACCGCGATCGCTTCAGGGTCCTTGTCCATCACCAGCAGTCGACCTCCCGGTCCAAGGTGTTCCAGCACGCCACGTGCGTGCCCGCCACGCCCGAACGTGCCATCGAGGTAGGTTCGGTTGTCGGTCACCTGCAGGCCGTCCAACACCTGCGTGTACAGCACCGGCACATGCGCCGCCGGCGGCTGCGACACCGGGTGACCGGGCTGCGCTTCACCGCGCATCCGGGCACCCCGGCTCACAACCTGAGATCGAGCAATTCATCGCCCAGATCCCCGTCAGACAATGTCTGCTGGATCAGTGCGCGATGTGCCTGCTCGCTCCAGAGTTCGAACTTGTCGCCCATGCCCAGCAGCACGGCCTTTTTTTCGATGCCCACCGCATTGCGGTGGCTGGCCGGAATGCTCAGACGGCCATTGGCGTCCAGCTCCAGCACCGCGGATGAGCCCACCAGTTTCTGCTGCAGCGTGCGGACCACGCGCTGGGTGTTGGGCTTGGACATCACATCGTCGCGCACCCGCTCCCACTCCTTTTCCGCATACAGCCACAAACAGCCGGCTTCGAAGGGGTTGTAGGTGAGCACCAGGCGATTGCCGCTCACGCGCGCAACAAGGTCGCGGTATGCGGTGGGTACCGCCATGCGCCCTTTGTCGTCCACCGTGATGGCAGTTTCGCCCTGAAACACCGAATGCAACCTCGAATACCCGCTGGGGGATCATTGAACCACGAAAAACCACAAAACACCTGGTTTTCCCTCCGATGCCCACCTTAGCAGCGCGTCAAAGGTTGTCAACAACTTTGACAACCCCAAATCGCCAGTCACATCAATGAGTTGCAGCACTCTTTAGAGACTTGTTCAAAGCTTATCCACAAGTTGCTGTTTCGTCTCAGATTTTGAGATTGAACGAAAATTCAGGGCCGTGAAGGCCATGTAAACCCGACCGCGGTCTCACTTCACGCTGCGCCAGGGGCGCGCCGCAACTGCGCAAACCGGCGACAATCGACGGCATGTGCCTGGTCGCTCTTGCCTGGAAAACCCACCCGCGCTGGCGCCTGCTGCTGGCCGGCAACCGTGACGAATTCCATGAGCGACCGACCGCCCCGCTCGCGCGGTGGGCGGCGCCTGCGCACGGCGTGCTGGCCGGACGCGACCTGCGCTCGGGCGGCAGCTGGGTCGGGCTGGGCGACGATGGGCGCGTTGCGGTGGTCACCAACGTGCGCGACCCGCTCGCCACCGCCTCGGGCCGCTCGCGCGGACATCTGATTGCGGACTATCTGTCCGGCAGCCTGGACGCCGCTGGCTATGCCCGCGATCTGGCAGGCGCCGGGCATGAGTTCCCGCCGTTCAATCTGCTGCTGTGCGACGCAGACCGCTGCGAGCACCTGAGCAACCACCCACCGCTGGCGCGCCAGCTGGAGCCAGGCATCCACGGCATGTCCAATGGCCCGCTGGACACGCCGTGGCCAAAGACGCGCGCGTTGACCGGCGCCCTGCACGACTGGTGTGCCCACGAGAGCGACGACCTGCAACCGCTATGGGATGCACTGGGCAACCCCGCCATCGCGCCTGACCACATCCTTCCCAGCACCGGCGTGGATCTGCCCACCGAACGCCTGCTCTCGGCCGCCTTCATCGCCGGCCCCGGCTACGGCACCCGCGCCAGCACCATCGTGGCGGTGGACCGTCACGGCGGCGGCTTCATCCACGAGCGCCGCTTCGGCCCGGATGGCATCTTCCAGGGCGAAACCCGGCTGGACATCCCCGAACACGTTGACAACCCACAATCATGCGCATAGCGTGCGCATGATCGAGGAGCCAACGCATGAACCGCTATTACGATGCTTCTGCACAGAAGAAGCCGCTGAACCTGACCATCAACGCTGACTTGGCCTCCCAGGCCCGCGCGATGACCGGCAACCTGTCGGCCAAGGTCGAGGAACTGCTGGCCGAGTACGTGGCCAGGGAGCGCGACACCCACAGCGCCAGGGCGATGGAATTGCAGCGCGCCGCGAGCGAATGGAAGACCTTCACCGACGCGCACGGTTCCTTTGCCGACGAGTTCTCCACGCTATGACCGACCAGTTCGATGTCTACGCCAACGTCGGACGGAACAAGCACATTCCTTATGTGGTGGTCGTGCAGTCGAAGATCTTCGATGCCTCCCCGCGCCGCGTCGTCGTGCCATTGGTCAGCACATCCGCGCACTCCCCGACGCCATCCCGCTTCACCCCCGAATTCGTGGTCGCCGGCCACCGCGTCATCCTGCAACCGCTGGAAATGACTTCGGTCCCGCTCGCGGTACTCACCCAGCCGGCTGGCTCATTGAAGGACGAAGGGCAGCGCATCGTCGACGCCTTGGACGAGCTGTTCACTCGCTCGTTTGGTTAGGCAGCACGCTGGCATCTGCAGCGTGAGCGAGACGCCCATGACGCAGGTCGCGGCAGGTTGCGCACACTGAAGCATCGGCTGATCCAGGATCGCAGCGCGTGACGCCCGATTCGCCGCCAGGACGGCCAGAGCAAAAAGCTCGCCCCCATCCGCCCTTCGGGCACCTTCCCCCGCAAGCGGTGGAAGGGAGTTGATCGCGTAGCGAAAGCCCCTCGACCAACAAACTACCTGCAAGCCCCTTGAGTCAAGGGGGCGCGGCGACAGCTGCGGGGTTTTGGCACGCCCGGAGCGGGACCCGCGTTTTGTACCGCCGCAGGCGGTACGAAGCGTGGGTGCCTTCTTGGGCGAACGCCCTAGAAGGCAGCGATACAGCCGCGGCGATCTGGCATGCCCGGAGCCGGGGCCGCGTTTTGTACTACCGCAGCCGGTACGAACTGCTCACCCCCATCCGCCCTTTGGGCACCTTCCCCCGCAAGCGGTGGAAGGGAGTTGATCGCGTAGCAAGAGCCCCTCGACCAACCAACTACCTGCAAGCCCCCTTGAGTCAAGGGGGCGCGGCGACAGCCGCGGGGTTTTGGCTTGCCCGGAGCGGGGCCCGCGTTTTGTACCGCTGCAGGCGGGACTTGATGCTCGCCCCCATCCGCCCTTCGGGCACCTTCCCCCGCAAGCGGTGGAAGGAATGGACCGCGCATCGCGCGTTGAGCCACGCATCGTCATCGTCCTGCAAGGAACAACGCGACAGCGAGCGCATCGCGCAAGCACCCTCAGCCAACCCTCTATCTGCAAGCCCCCTTGAGTCAAGGGGGCGCGGCGACAGCCGCGGGGATCTGGCATGCCCGGAGCCGGGGCCCGCGTTTTGTACCGCCGCAGGCGGTAAAAACGTGGGCGCCTTCAGGCGGGCGTAGCCCGACAGAAGGCGGCGGAGCCGGCCGATAAGCCGGGTTCTGTCGTGGACAGTCATTCGTCTAGGCGCTACGTCACCGCAGCGCTCAAGCAACCTACCCGGATCCAGCGCGGGCCACGCCAATGGATCCCTATTTGGTCTTGCTCCAGGTGGGGTTTGCCGTGCCGGTCCGTTACCGGACTCGCGGTGCGCTCTTACCGCACCATTTCACCCTTACCGGCTCCCCGAAGGGAACGTAGGCGGTATCTTTCTGTTGCACTGTCCGTCGGCTTGCGCCGCCCAGGCGTTACCTGGCACCTTGCCCTGTGGAGCCCGGACTTTCCTCGGCACTCTTGCGAGTGACGCGACTGTCTGGCCGACTCCGCCGGGGCGCACTATACGCTATCGCCACCGTGCACAACGGCGACGCGACTCCGCCACCGGCGCCGTTGCCGGTAGGCCCGCAATTGCCCGTAGGAACGCACCCGGGCGCGAGAAGCCTTGCCGAGAAAAATCCCAGTGCACGCAAACTCGCTCCTGCAACAGCATACCTAGCCGCCATACAACGCCTTGCGCGGCGCACCGGTCAGCTCGGCGGCGAGCTTGGCGGCGGTGGAGGGCGGCAGGTGCTCGGCGAGCTTGGCGTAGACGCGGCGGCCTTCGGCCAGCTGGCCATCGGCGGCGTCGGCGGCGCCCTGCACAATCACCACGAACTCGCCCTTGCGCTGGTTGTCGTCGGCTTCGACCTGGGCCTGCAGCTGCGCCAGGCTGCCGTCGAGCACGGTTTCGAACAGCTTGGTGAGCTCGCGGGCGATCACCGCCGGGCGGTCGTCGCCGAAAGCCAGGCGCAGGTCGGCCAGCGACTCGACGATGCGGTGGGAGGATTCGTAGAACACCAGCGTGCGGGTCTCGCCGGCCAGATGCGCCAGGCGCTCGCGGCGGGCCGCGCTCTTGGCCGGCAGGAAGCCTTCGAAACCGAAGCGGTCGCTGGGCAAGCCGGCCACGCTGAGCGCGGCAATCGCCGCGCAGGCGCCGGGTACGGGGCTGACCTTGATGCCGGCGGCGCGGGCGGCACGCACCAGCTTGAAGCCGGGGTCGCTGACCAGCGGGGTGCCGGCGTCGCTGACGATGGCCAGCGATTCACCCTCGCGCAGGCGTGCCACGATGCGCTCGGACATGGCGTCTTCGTTGTGGTCGTGCAGGGCCAGCAGCGGGCGATCGATGCCGAAATGGCCGAGCAACTGGCGGGTATGGCGGGTGTCTTCGGCGCAGATCGCGGCCACGCCACGCAACACCTCCTGCGCGCGCGGCGACAGGTCGGCCAGATTGCCGATCGGCGTGGCGACCACGTGCAGGGTTCCAGGGGACATCATCAGCGGGCTTCCGGGGGCAAAGGGTAGAATCGTAGCGGTTTTCAACGGACCGCCCTGGCGGCCCCTGTCCAATGGATCTGAAATGAACAAGCGTGTTGCAAGGATCTCCGCCCTGTCGCTGCTGGTCATGCTGGCCGCCGGCTGCGCCACCAGCAGCGTCACCCAGACCGCCTCGCCAACGCAGAGCGCGGCGCTGGCGCTGCTGGACCAGGGCAAGCCGCGCGAGGCAGCGCAGCAACTGGAAGCCGAGGCCGCCGACGCCAGCGGCGCGCAGCGCAGCCGCCTGCTGGCCGCCGCCGCGTTCGGCTGGCACGACGCCGGCGACGACGCGCGTGCGCGCACGCTGCTGGCGCAGGTCAACGCGCGCCACCTGGGCGGCGAAGACCGTGCCCGCTTCGGCCTGCTGACCGGCGAGTTGGCGGTGATCGACAAGCAGGGCGCGCAGGCGCTGCAGGCGCTGGGCGACAGCCCGCAGGGCCTGCCGCAGCCATTGCAGACGCGCTGGCTGCTGGCCCACGCCGCCGCGCTGGAGGCCACCAGCGACCTGTTCGGCGCCGCGGCAGCGCGGGCGCGCGCCGATGCCAGCCTGACCGGCAGCGCGCGAAGCGAGAACCAGCGCGCCATCGTGCGCCTGCTGGCCGCACTGGACGACACCACGCTCAAGAGCCGCACCGCCGCATTGCCGGCCGGCGACCCGCTGTACAACTTCGCCGGGCGGGCGTTGATCAGCCGTGGCCTGGCCCTGCCGCGCGCGTTCGAGCGCGATGCGCAATGGGGTTTCGACACCAGCAAGCGGCCACCGGCCGAGCGCGATGGGTATCGCCCGCCGGTCAAGCTGGGCGTGCTGTTGCCGCTCACCGGCACCCTGGCCACCGCCGCCGCGCCGGTGCGCGATGGCCTGCTGGCCGGCTATTACGCCGAAACCCGCCGCCGCCCGGAGCTGCAGTTCTTCGACACCGCAGGCACTGCCGCCGGTGCCAATGCTGCCTACGACAAGGCGGTGAGTGCCGGCGTCGATTACGTGGTCGGCCCATTGGGTCGTGACGAGGTCAGCGCGTTGTTCGCGCGCGGCCAGCTGGCGGTGCCGGTGCTGGCCCTCAACCGCCCCACCGACAACAAGGCACCGCCTACCGGCAGCGCGGGCTTCTCGCTGGCGCCGGAAGACGACGGCATCATGGCTGCCGAATACCTGCTCTCGCGCGAGCGCCGCAATGTGCTGATCGTCGGCACCGGCGACGACAACGGCAAGCGCACCATCAAGGCCTTCCGCGACCGCTTCAGCGAACGCGGCGGCACGGTGGCCGGCAGCATCAGCGTGGCCGAGGCGCCGGGCGACATCGGCGCGCAACTGCGCAACTACGGCACCGCCGATGCGGTGTTCCTGGCAGTGCGCGGCAACACCGCGCGCGCGCTGGCGCCGCAGCTGGCGCTGGCCGGATTCGCCAGCAAGTCGCGCGTGGGCACCTCGCAACTGGTGGCCGGCACCGGCAAGGTCGAGGACGACCTGGCCCTGGACGGCATCGTCTATCCCAGCGAAACCTGGACCGCGCTCGGCGTGTCCGGCCTGCCGGCGGCCAGCCAGGTGGCCAGCACCCTGCCCAGCGCGCGCGGCCCGGCCGCACGCCTGTTCGCATTCGGCTACGACGCCTGGAAGATCAGCGCGTATCTGGAAAAGCTGGCCACCGGCACCGATGGCGGCCTGCGTGGCGCGACCGGCACCCTGCATCTGGACGGCTTCGGCAACGTGCTGCGCACTCCGGCCTGGTCCACCTTCAACGGTGGCCGCCCGGTGCCGATCGCCGACGGCCGCTGAGGCCGATGCCGGCAGCGCGCCAGCAACGCGGAGCGGCGGTGGAAGCCGCGGCCTGCGCGTTGCTGGAGCAGGCCGGCCTGCGGCGGGTGGCAGGCAATGCCAGCTACCGCGGCGGCGAACTGGACCTGGTGATGCGCGACGGGCAGTCGCTGGTATTCGTGGAAGTGCGCTACCGCCGCGATACCCGCTTCGGCGGCGGCGCGGCCTCGGTGGATCTGCGCAAGCGCCGCAAGCTGGTCCTGGCCGCGCAATTGTTCCTGGGCGCGCACCCGGCACTGGCAGCGCTGCCGTGTCGCTTCGATGTGGTGGACGCCAGCGGCGAACCGCCGGTGCTGCACTGGATCCGCGACGCGTTCCGCGCCGACGATTGCTGATTCTTCCAGACGCTCGCCCCGACCTCCGATGCCGACCATCATGACCCACGCTGCGGTCCCGCTTGCGCTCTGGTGCGCCAGCGAACGCGGACGCATTTCGCCGCGCCTGCTCGCTGCCGGCATCGTGGCGGCGATGCTGCCCGATGCGGATGTGTTGGCATTTGCGCTGCACGTTCCCTATGCCGATGCGTTTGGCCACCGCGGTGCCAGCCATTCGTTGCTGTTCGCCGGCGTCGTCGCACTGCTCGGCGCGGCAGCGCATCGCAGTCTGCGTGCGGATGTCGTGCAGGCCGCGGTGTGGATGTTCGTCTGCACCGCATCGCACCCGGTGCTGGATGCGATGACCTCCGGCGGGCTGGGCGTGGCCCTGGCGTGGCCATGGAGCGAGGCGCGCTGGTTCGCGCCGTGGCGGCCGATTCGCGTCTCGCCGTTCGCCAACGGATTCTTCAATTCGCGCGGTCTGGCCACGCTGCTCTCCGAGCTGCGTTGGGTCTGGCTGCCGCTCACCGTCGCAGCGCTGGGATTCAGATGTCTCCAACGCATGCCGCCACAGGATCCACCGTCATGACCGATGTCCTTCCCGCCACACTGTCCGAGCAGTTGGCCGCACGCCTGGGTGCCGATGGCTGGCTGACCGGCGCCGATGCGCGTCGCCGTCATGGCGAAGACGACTCGCGCCGCTGGGCATTGCCCGCCGCCGTCGCCTTGCCGCGCGACACCGACGAGGTGGTCGCCATCGTGCAGACCTGCCGCGCGCATGGTGTGCCGATCGTGGCGCGCGGCGCCGGCACCGGCACCACCGGCGCGGCGGTGCCGTTTTCCGGCGGCGTGGTGGTGTCGATGGCGCGCATGAATCGCATCGTGGCCCTGCGCCCGGAAGACCGCTGCGCGGTGGTGCAGCCTGGCGTACTCAATGGCGACCTGCAGCAGGCCTTGCAGCCGCATGGCCTGTTCTGGCCGCCGGACCCGTCCAGTGCGGAGATCTGCAGCGTCGGCGGCAATCTGTCGACCAACGCCGGCGGCCCGCGCGCAGTGAAGTACGGCGCCACCCGCGACAATGTGCTCGGCCTTGTCGCCGTCACCGGCACCGGCGAGGTGATCCGCTGCGGCGGTGCGTACACCAAGAATTCCACCGGCTACGACCTCACCCATCTGCTGGTCGGCAGCGAAGGCACCCTGGCGATCATCGTCGAAGCGACCCTGAAACTGAGCCCGCGCGCGGTGACGCAGGCCGGGCTGCGCGCGCTGTACCGCGATGCGGCCAGCGCGGCGGCAGCGGTGTCGCGGGTGATGGCGCAACCGACCACGCCAACCATGCTGGAATTCATGGATGCCAGCGCGATTGCGCTGCTGCGTCGCAACGGCAGCGATGTACCCGATGCCGGCGCGATGCTGCTGATCGAGGCCGATGGCGATCACGACACCCTGCCCTACGCGTTGCAGGCACTGCACGACGCGGCCGATGGAGAGGGCGTGTTGAGCCTGGACGTGGCCGCCGATGGCAGCGCGCGCGACAAACTGTGGGCTGCGCGCCGCGCGCTCTCGCCGGCACTGCGCACCATCAAGCCCGGCAAGATCAACGAGGACGTGGTGGTGCCGGTCTCGCGCATCCCCGAGCTGGTCGCAGGCGTGGAAGCGCTGGCGGCGGAATGTGCGTTACCGATCGTGGTCTTCGGGCACGCCGGCAACGGTAATCTGCACGTCAACATCATGTACGACCCGGACGATGCCGATGAAACGTCACGCGCACATGCCGCCTTGCCGCGCGTCTTCGCGCTGGTGCTGGCGCTGGAGGGCACGCTGTCCGGCGAGCACGGCATCGGTGTGGCCAAACGCGACTTCATGACCCAGGCCTTCAACCCGGCCACGCTGGCCGCGATGCGCGCGATCAAGGCGGCGCTTGATCCGGATGGGATCTTGAATCCGGGCAAGCTGTTGCCTCCCCCGCCCGCGGAATGACCGTGCCATGGATGCTCACGCGATAAACCACGTTAGGAACGCACTCGATCCACAGCGCAACCGAGCGATGGAACGACTGCTGATCGCACGCGATGCTTTGAGAGCGTGGCCGCCACCTGTGACTACGCTGTAGGCAAAGAACGAGTTCAAAGAGTTGCGTGATCAGGACTGGTTCGCCTTCGCGATGCGCCTGCGCAATGCCTTCAGCCACAACAATGCGTGGAAATTCGGCAACAGAAGCAAGCTTCCTGTTCAATGGCGCAGCTTTACCATTGACGCTGCAATGGCGGGACTTCCACTCAACGACTTCCTTCCCTGGTATCACGGACTGCAGCTATGCGCGCAGATGATCCTGTACGTCGAAGGCGTTGTCGATTGTCTGCAAGAACACGTCCAGTGACACTCAGAGTCACACATGCCTCGCGCGCTAGATGTGTAAACCCACCACGTTGTTCAGTGGAATGTGGATGCGGGAGATGGGGGGGCGTTTTCCGAGACTGGCATGGGGCCGA
>NZ_MDEC01000040.1 GCF_002939785.1 Xanthomonas codiaei | reverse complement strand
TCACCGAACGTCAGCTGCATGGATGAATCCTCTACATGAGGCGGTAGTGTCGCGCATCTGTGGTGAGTTGATCAGACCTTTCTTAGGCAACGGTGAGTCAAACCGAAGCGGAGCATTCAATGTGGAAATTTCTGCGAACCACACCGCTTTTTTCTGCGTTGCTTCACGCTGCCGGCGCGTCATCGTCCCAGCT
The DNA here is from genome assembly GCF_002939785.1 of Xanthomonas codiaei. Classification (GTDB taxonomy): domain Bacteria; phylum Pseudomonadota; class Gammaproteobacteria; order Xanthomonadales; family Xanthomonadaceae; genus Xanthomonas; species Xanthomonas codiaei. The sequence goes on along the minus strand of NZ_MDEC01000040.1, from coordinate 36,130 downwards.
TCCGGAACTGAACAGTTTCCAACCCAGCACCACGCCGGCCAGCGCGCCGGCCACTTCCAGGATCACGCGCGACCCCAATTCGTTGGGATCGTGGATCTTGGACAACGCCAGACGGGCGTACAGCGGCGACTCCAGGCGGACGATGCTGGTGTAGACGAGATGCCAGATGTCGTAGCCGGCACCCAGCGCCACTGCCAGCAGGCAGGCGATGCCCAAGGTGTGGCCGTGCGTGAACTGCAGGCGCCGACCGAGATATTCGACGCCGGCGAAGATCAGGATGCCGAGCACCAGTGCGATCAGGCCGGCCTCCAGCGAACCAAGCAGGCCAAAGTGCAGGGGCAGATTCATTGCGACGATCCAGGCAGCAGGCCTGCCAGTCTAGCGTCTAGGGGCGGCCGATCCTGGGGCGAGCCGAATCGGTGGCCAAGTGCGCGAATGAGCCGCAGGTTACCGAGCATCCGCACCGACCTGAGGATGTTGCAGCTGCACACGCGGATGGCAGAACCTCAGTCGTCCTGCCCGCGCGCCGTCACTTGCGCATCGCCCTCTTCATCCCATTGCACGGCAACCGAGATCGGCTTGCAGCAGACCTGGCAATCCTCGATGTATTGCTGGTCGCCGCCGCTCAGGTCCAGGGTCAGCGTGATCCACTCCCCGCAGTACGGGCAGGCGATATCCATAAAGCGTTCCGGGTCGGACATGACACTTCCTCAAGCGGCGGGCCAACGGTGGCGGGCAGCCGGTGGCTGGACATCACGGCCGCGCACCGATGCAGTGTACGGACGACCTGCCGAATGCGAGCCCCGGCGGCGTCGGTTCGGCGCCCACCTGCCCGGCGGGCTCAATCGACTGGGACATCGTACGCGGTCTCCGGCGTCGGTTCGGGCCGGTAAGTGAAATGCCACCACTCCATCGGATAGTTGGCAAACCCCTCCGCGGCCATGGCGCGCACCAGGTGTTGGCGATGCAGGCGCTGCGTGTCGCTGATTTCGGGTGACTGGGTATGCGCACGCGCATCGAAGTAGTCGAAGCCGGTGCCCATATCCACCGGCCGGCACGCACCACGGCGGCAATCGAGCAAGCCCAGGTCGAGTGTTGCCCCGCGGCTATGCCCGGAGGTTTCGGCGATGTAGTCGCCCAGCAGCGCACGCTTGTCCACGCGCGGGTAGTACTGCGCCTTGGTCGATTGATCCTGCAGGTCCGCTGCCCAGGCCACGAACGCCTGCACCGCCCGCACCGGCCGATAGCAGTCGAACACCTGCAGACGATAGCCATCGGCCTCGAGCGTGCGCGCCACCCGCGCCAGGGCCTGCGCGGCAGGACGCAGCAGGTAGCAGGTTGGCGCCAGATATCCCGGCACCGCGCGCCCGGTGAAGTTATTGGTGCCCGCATAGCGCATGTCCACCGCAATCTCCGGTGCAAGCTGCCGCACATCGACCAGCCCGGCTTGTGCGGTGGTGGTGGCCGGGGACGATTGAACATTTTCCGCCAGCACCCCGCAGGACAGCGCAGCGATCAACATGCCCGCGCACCAGGCGATCTCTCGCTTCAGCTTGCGCACGATCCTGGTTTGCATGGGTGTACCCATTGCCTGTCCTCCGCCCGAGCCGGGCCTGTCCACGTTGCACATCAGAGCACTGCTTCGCCAAGGCCAGCCCCCATGCTGCCTGGCCATTGCTGACTACAAACCAGCAGCATCGGTCCAATCCACGGCAGCATCTGCGGCCGGCAACGGACGCAGCGATGCGGGTGGCCTGGTCAACGCAAACAGAATGCGCAGATCTTCCGCATCCACGCTGGTGGCGCTAGTGCCGCGATAGTGATGATGAAAGGCCTGCAGCGTGGCCGCAGGATCGTCGATGCTGTAGCCCAGCAGCGCCAGTGCCTGCCAGGGGTCGAAGCCTGGCGGCGCGGGCGGCGCATCGGCGGCGGGCCAGCGGCCGAAGCCGGCATCGGCCAGCCGTTTCCACGGAAACAGCGGGCCGGGGTCGTTCTTGCGGGTCGGGGCGACATCTTCGTGACCGACGATCTGGGTACGCGGAATGCGCAGGCGCGTGCACAGGTCCTCCAGCAGGATCAGCAGGCTGTCGATCTGCGCGGGCGCGAACGGCTCGCTGCCGTCGTTGTCCAGTTCGATGCCGATCGAGGCCGAATTGATGTCGGTGATGGTGCCCCAGCGCCCGGCGCCGCCGTGCCAGGCGCGCTGCCCGTCGGCAACCAGCTGATAGCGCCGCCCGTCCTCACCGATCAGGTAGTGCGCACTCACCCGCCCGCCGGCGTTGCGCCCGCGCAGCGTGCTCAGGCTCTGCTGCACCGAGTGCTGATCGGTGAAGTGCAGCACGATCAGGATCGGTCGCCGCGCATCGTAGTTGGGCGAGGGAACCCACTGCGCCAGGGGATTGCGCTGCGGTGCGTGCGCGCAGGCACCGAGCGACAGCGCGAGCGCACACACCGCTGCACGCAACAAGGCCGATGACGACGGATGGGAGGTTGGCGACACCGGTCTCTCCTTCAATAGGTACCCAGGCCTGCACTGTCTTAAATTTCAACGGTACTGCCATGGCTGGGCCATTATCCGCCGAGTTGTCGACTGCGCGGTGGGTCGCACGATGCGCGGCGTTGAGGTGCACGACGCTCGTCACGTCCGCAGATCGCTTCACCGCCGGCACTGCCCAAGGCGCAGCGGCTGGGCCACCTGCCGCATGCTGTCGGCGGCATCCTGCGTACGCACTGCGCGTACACTGACGATCATCACCGCAACGGCGGCTGTCGTGGTCAGGACCGCATCGCGCAGGCAGCTGCCGTGTCTTCCGCCCGCGTCTGTGCGCAGCCGCCTTTCCATTCGCTAGAGCTTTCGATGCCATCGCCGCGCCGCCTGCTGACATTGCTGTGGATCACACTTGCCTTGCCTTGCGGTGCGGCGCCTTCGGCTGCCAGCGAGCCAGCTACCCAGGACGCGCCCTTCGCCGTCGACGATGCGCAGTTGACGCCGGAACACTGGATACGGCGCAGTGCGCAGGCGCAGTTGCCGCTGCTGGACGCGGCGCAGGTCGCGGCCTTCAACGCGCAGCTGCTGCGTGAGGATGCCTCGATGCAGGATCTGGCGCAGCTGCCCGCGGCCATGCCGGCAGATGCGGTGCGCACACGGATCCAGACGTTGTCTGCGGCGCCAACGCGTGTGCTGTACGACGCACAGGGGCGCCCCCTTGCGGCGAGCCGCCTGGCCGAGCTGCAGCACGCATTGGCGCTGGATGCACTTGCGCCGCAGGTCGCCCCGCGCTTCGCGCTGGTGGTCCGGCGCGCGGCATTACGCACGTTTCCCACCACGCAACGCGTGTTCACCGATCCGGACGATCACGATATCGACCGCTTCCAGGAATCGGCGCTCTACCCCGGCACGCCGGTGGCCGTGTTGCATACCAGCGCCGATGGCGCATGGCGGTTCGTGCTTGCATCCAACTATGCCGCCTGGATTGCGGCCGACCGCATTGCCGAGGGCAGCCGCAGCCAGGTGCTGGACTATGCACAAGCCGATGCGCGCCTGGTCGTCACTGGTGCCCGGGTGCAGACCGCGTACACGCCGGAGCTCCCTGCCGTCTCGGCGCTGCCGCTGGACATGGGCAGCAGCCTGCCGCTGCGCAACGACTGGGCGCCGCAGCAGCCGGTCAACGGACAGTTGCCGGTTGCGGCCCACGTGGTGCAGCTTCCGTTGCGCGGCGACGATGGCCGCCTGCAATTGGTGCCGGCGCTGGTGCCGCGTGGCGCCGATGTCCACCTTGGTGCGTTGCCGGCCACCCCTGCGGTACTGCTCCGGCAGGCCTTCAAGTTCCTGGGCGAGCGCTATGGCTGGGGCAACGATTACGACGCGCGCGATTGCAGCGGCTTCGTGCTGGATGTCTACCGCAGCCTGGGCATTGCGCTGCCGCGCAACACCGGCGACCAGGCGCGCAGCCCGGTGCTGCGCGCCGTTGCCTTCGACGCGCGCGCACCGCGTACGCAGCGTTTGCGGCAGCTGGCAGGGCTGCGCATCGGCGACCTGATCCATATCCCCGGTCACGTGATGCTGGTGATCGGGCAGGAGCACGGCAGCCCATGGGTGATCCACGATGTGGCCGGTGCCAGCTACCGCGGCAGCGATGGCCGCGTGCAGCGCGCCGCACTGAACGGCGTGTCGGTCACGCCATTGCTGCCCTTGCTGGCCACCGATGGCAGCCCCTTCATCGACCACATCACGCGCATCCAGCGCATCGCACCGATCGGTTCCCCATGAAGATCACCGGCTTCCGTCTGGGCATGCTGCGCGTGCCGCTGAACACCCCATTCAAGACTGCGCTACGCACCGTACAGGCGATCGAGGATGTGGTGGTGGTGCTGCAGACCGACGGCGGCCATCTCGGCTATGGCGCGGCGCCGGCCACCGCGCCGATCACCGGCGATACGCACGGCAGCATCATCGCCGCCATCACCCACTGCATCGGCCCGCGCCTGATCGGCCAGGAGGTGGCCGATCTCAATCGCCTCTGCGGGCTGGTCCAGCATGCGCTGGAGCGAAACACCAGCGCCAAGGCCGCCGTGGAGATCGCGCTGTACGACCTGTGGGCCCAGTCCTTCGGTGCGCCGCTCTACCGGGTGCTCGGCGGCGGTACGCCGCGTATCACCACCGACATCACCATCAGTGCCGACAGCATCGAGACCATGGTGGCGCATGCGCAGTCGGCACTGGCACGCGGCTATGCCGCCTTGAAGATCAAGGTCGGCAAGGACAGCGCCTCGGATGTGGAACGCGTCAAGGCGATCCATGCGGCCGTCGATGGGCGCGCCGCCCTGCGCCTGGACGCCAACCAGGGCTGGACACCGAAACAGGCGGTACGCAACATGCGCAGTCTGGAAGATGCCGGCATCGTGCTGGAGTTGCTCGAACAGCCGGTCAAGGCCGCCGATATCGACGGGCTGGCCTTTGTCACCGCGCATATCGATACCCCGGTGATGGCCGACGAAAGCGTGTTCTCCCCGTCCCAGGTGATCGACCTGCTCCAGCGCCGCGCTGCCGACATCGTCAACATCAAGTTGATGAAGACCGGTGGGCTGTCCAATGCGATCCGCATCGCCGACATCGCCGCGCTGTACGGCGTGCCATGCATGATCGGCTGCATGATCGAATCCAGCGTCAGCGTGGCCGCCGCCGTGCATCTGGCGGTGGCCAAGGCCGACAGCATCACCCTGGCCGATCTGGATGCGCCGGCGTTGGGGCAGTTCGATCCCACCGAGGGCGGCGTGCGGTTCGATGAAGCGCAGATCCACGTCGACGATGCGCCCGGCCTGGGCATCGGTCGCATCCGCGGGCTGGAGCTCTTGCCGCAGTAGCGGTAGCGATCACTCAACCGCGCGGTCAATCGGCAGCCGGCACCCGCGCTCGGCAGTTGGCATTCGAACATGGCGGTATTGGTCGCGATGGCGCGCTGCACGATGCTCAGGCCCGTGAGGTGTGGAGCACATCGGTGCTAGCTGGTGAGTGTCCGCCCGACATTCCGCTGCCTGGCGCACTGTGCCACCGCCTCACCCCGCGGTGCGCGCCGATGGAGGTCGACACACGCACCTGGAACCTCCTCGCGGCCCGCCTCGCTTCACAACGACTTGCGCAGGTGCAGCAGCAATGCGCCACAGGCGCGCATTGCTGGGTACAGTAGCCATCGGCGAGAGCTACACGCCGCCAACGACATCGCCAAAGCCGCGCGATCAACAGCAGCAAGGTGCCTGGCGTCCTCTCAGCTCAATCGTTGCCCCGGAGACTGCATGCATCTGGCCACCCTGTTGCGATCCACCCTGTTGACGATGCTGGCCCTGTGCAGCGGCGTCGCCGTCGCAGGTGCGCCAGTTCAGGAGCTGCAGCAGGCGCGCGCGCTCATCGTGGTGACCACCCCGGACTGGAACAGCACGCAGGCCCGGCTGCAGACCTTCACCCGGGTGGAAGGCCGCTGGCAGCCGGCTGCAGCGGAATTTGCGGTCGCACTCGGACGCCATGGCAGTGCCTGGGGCGACGGCCTGCACCCGGCGCAGCCGCAAGGCCCGCAAAAGCGCGAAGGCGACGGTCGTAGCCCGGCCGGAGTGTTCGCCATCGGCACGGCCTTTGGCTACGCCGCACGCATCGACAGCGCCATGCCGTACCAGGCGATGACCGCTACCCATTACTGCATGGATGTGCCTGCCTCGCCGCTGTACAACCGCATCGTCGATGCGGCGCAGGTCGGAGTAGCGGCCGTGGCCGGCTCCACCGAGCCGATGCGGCTGGACCTGCGCACCCAGGGCGACGGACGTTACCGCGAGGGGTTCGTCATCGCGCACAACCCCGGTGGCGTGGCCGGGCGCGGCAGCTGCATCTTCGCGCACCTGTGGCGCAGCCCGGGCCAGGTCACGGCCGGCTGCACCGCGATGGATCCTGCCGACATGCAACGCCTGCTCGCGTGGTTGAAGCCCGCCGACCATCCCTTGTTCGTGCTGTTGCCGCGCGCCGAGTACGCGCGCCTGCAATCGCAATGGCAGCTGCCGGCCCTGGACGAGGCCGCGCCATGAGCACGCCCGCCCCGGCGGCCGATGCCACCGGCCTGGTCCGCGCCGTCAGCCGCTGGCAGATCGTCGGGCTGTCGATCAACGATGTGATCGGCAGCGGCATCTATCTGTTGCCCGCCGCCACTGCCGCCCTGCTCGGTCCGATGAGCCTGTGGGCGGTGATGCTGGCCGGCCTGGCCGTGGCCCTGCTGGTGGTGTGCTACGCGCAGGCGGCCAGCTATTTCGACACGCCCGGCGGCAGCTATCTCTACACGCGCGAAGCGTTCGGACCGTTCGTTGGATTCCAGATCGGCTGGATGATCTGGCTCACCCGCATCAGCTCGGCCGCGGCGCTGAGCAACGGTCTGGCCGATGCGGTTGCACGCTTCTGGCCAACGGCATCCACCGACGCCTGGGCACGCCTGCTGGTGGTGGTCGGCTCGCTGGGCGTCCTCACCGCCATCAACGTGATCGGCGTGAAGTCGGCCGCGCGCACCGGCATCGCCCTGGTGATCGGCAAGCTGGTGCCGTTGCTGCTGTTCGTGGCGATCGGCCTGTTCTACGTGGATTGGTCGTGGGCCTTTGCCGGCACGTCGCCGGACCTGCGCGACCTGGGCAACCTCGGGGAGGCGGCCTTGCTGCTGCTGTTCGCCTACGCGGGCTTCGAAAACATTCCCGCCGCCGCCGGCGAGTACCGCAACCCGCGTCGCGATGTGCCATTTGCGCTGATCACCATGATCGTCACCGTGACCCTGATCTATGCCGCGGTGCAGGTGGTGGCGCAGGGCACGCTACCCAACCTGGCGGCATCGCCCACGCCCCTGGCCGATGCCGCCAGCGGCTTCGGTGGCGAAGCGCTGGCGCTGATCCTCACCGTGGGTGCCACCATCTCCATCCTGGGCACCACCAGCAACACGGTGATGCTGGGGCCGCGCTTCCTGTTCGCACTGGCCAGAGACGGCTATGGCCCGGCGTTCCTGGCACGCGTGCATCCGCGCTTCCACACCCCCGCTGCGGCCGTATTGACCCAGGGCGTGTTGTCGCTGGCGCTGGCGTTGTCGGGCTCGTTCACCCAGCTGGCATTGCTGTCGATGGTCACGCGCCTGTTCGCCTATATCGGCACTGCCGCGGCGGTGATCGTGCTGGCGCGCCGCTACCGGCAACGCACCGACACCTTGCGCTTGCCCGGCGGCCCGGTGATCCCGGTTGCCGCCGTGCTGTTGTCGCTGGGCCTGCTCGCCAGCGCCAGCTGGCAGAACCTGGCAGCTGCCGGTGTGGCGCTGCTGGTGGGCTGCGTGTTCTATCTGTTCCCGCGAAAGCCAGCCTGAAAGTTTCGCAGTGCGCTCGCGTCACGCTCACGCACGCCTAACCGCGAACGCCCAACGCTGCGTGCATCACCTGCACGGGAGCTTGCGATGAAACTGCGCCGCGTCTACAGCACACCAAACCTCGAAAGTGCACAACGCGTATTGCAGTGCGCGCGCAGCGCCAGCATCGACAACGAGGCGTTGTCGCTGATCGCACGCTCGGATATCGAACTGCACGATGTGCCAGACGAACGCAAGGAGGCCAAGACCGATTTCGTGCCTGCCGCGGCGCGCGGGGCGGCGACCGGTGGAGCCGCCGGCCTGGTGGCAGGTCTGGTTGCCGTGGCAGTGCCGCCGATCGGCCTGACCCTGGCCGGCGTCGGCGTGATGGCACTGGCCGGTGCGTTGGTCGGCAGCTGGTCCTCGGCACTGGTCGGCGCCACCGTTCCCGATCCGGTGCGTCGCCAGTTCGAAGACGAAATCGAAGCCGGTCGTGTACTGGTGGTCATCGATGCCGACGAACAGGCCCTGCAATCAGCCGAACCGGCGCTGCTGGCTGCCGGCGCCAAACCACTGCCCTACGAGGCCGCGTCCTCGTCAGTGTAACTCGTCGGCGGTGCGACGCGTCACGATTCGTGCGCGGGCGCACACCGACGTTGATCACATCCTCACCTGGCGTGCCATGCCGTTAACACCTGGACACCTAAGTTGATTCGTACACTCGAACGACGGAGACGCGCATGAACGTGCCGTACCAGATTCCGGGCCGCGCACCGGAGGAAGACCGCAGCCAGAACGTATCGACTTACTGGCGCGAGCGCTTCACCGAAGAACCGTACTACACCGAAGGCGATCGCTACGAGGATTACGAAGGCGCCTACCTGGCCGGCCACGAGGCGCGCATTCGCGACAACGCACGCGCCTACGACCAGGTGGAGGCCGAGTTGCATCGCGATTGGGAAGCCAAGCGCGGCACATCGTCGTTGAGTTGGAGCAAGGCGCGCCATGCGGTCAAGCGCGCCTGGGAAAACGCAGCCGATTTCGTCGGTGGCGACCACCCGCCCAAGCGCTGATACAACAACGCCACCGTCGAGGTGGCGTTGTTGTCGGTGCAGCGCGCCCGGATGTTCAGTCCAGCGCAGGCGGCACTGCACGGGTCGCTTGCGAGTTCGCCGAGACTTCCATTGCATCGCGCGTATTCTTCTGCACTGCCACCGCACCGAACAGGCTTAGCGCGTAAGCCATCGCATAGAAGCCTTTTTCGCTCAGCAGCAAGGTGGCGTTGAACAGACCGATGGTCAGCAGGACCAGCGCAATGATCAGCGAAAACCAGCAGATGGCGTAATACAAGCCAGTGACCGGGATGCCGTCGACGCGATCACGCACGCTCTTCTGCAAGGACACCGATGCGAACAGGCCAAACAACAGCAAGGTGAAGTAGTAGCCCTTTTCGTTGAGCAGCATCTGCGCGTTCCACAGCCCGATCAGGTATGCGGCGCTGCCCAGCAGCAAGGCGACCCAGGATGCGGCGACGAAGGCAGACGAGGTTTTTTGCATGGCCATGGAAACTCCTTTTCATGGTGATATTTGATGTGTGAACGACGATGTGAGACGCGTCCGCCCTGCCGAGAGTGATCTGCGACAAGGGTGGCCCCGGCCGCGTCGTGTAAGGTACTTGAAAACCCAACGCGGAACACGTTGCGGGAGGGCTGCAGCGTGGCCGTGCCCATCCCCTGGAGGACCCCATGTCTGTCCGACGTCTGCTTGCCTTGGCCTGCTCGGCCACTCTGTTCGCCACCGGTGCCGCTCTGGCCGAACCGGCAGCCGCCCCCGCTGCATCAATTCCCAAGGCGCAATGGCCATTCCAGGCCACCACTGTCGCCGACTTCGATCAACCCTGGGCAATGAGCTTCCTGCCCGACGGCACCTTGCTGGTCAGCGAAAAACGCGGCGCACTGATGCGTCTGGACACCAAGACCATGCGCAAACGCGCCATCACCGGCGTGCCCACTGTCGCCTATGGCGGGCAGGGTGGCTTTGGCGATGTGGTGCCTCATCCCAAGTTCCGCGAGAACGGCTTGGTGTACATCAGTTACGCAGAGCCCGGCCAGAACAACACGCGCGGCGGCGCCGTTGCCCGTGCCAAGCTCACCCTCGATGCCAACGGCGGCGGCGCGTTGACCGGCCTGCAGGTCATCTGGCGGCAGGTTCCCTATGTGAGCGGCAATGGTCACTTCGGCCACCGGATCGCGTTCGGCAAAGACGGCAAACTGTGGATTACCTCCAGCGAACGCCAGCGATTCGATCCCGCCCAGGACATGAAGTCCAACCTCGGCAAGCTGATCCGATTGAACGATGACGGCAGCGTCCCGGCAGACAACCCGTTCGCCGCGCAAGGCGGCGTGGCTGCGCAGGTCTGGTCGCTGGGCCATCGCAACCTTCTCGGCATCGCCTTCGATGCCAAGGGCCAGTTGTGGGAACACGAGATGGGGCCGGCCGGCGGCGATGAACTCAATCTGATCCAGCGCGGCGCCAATTACGGCTACCCGATCGTGTCCAACGGCGATCACTACGATGGCCGGCCGATTCCCGACCACAATACGCGGCCGGAATTCGCTGCTCCCAAGATCAGCTGGACGCCGGTGATTTCGCCGGCTGGCTTTGTGATCTACAACGGCAAGCAATTCCCGGCATGGCGCGGCAGTGGCTTCATCGGCGGGCTGTCGTCGATGGCGCTGGTGCAGGTCTCGCTCGGCGATCAGCCGCGCGAAGTGGCCCGCTACGACATGGGTGCGCGCATTCGCGAGGTGGAACAAGGCCCCGATGGTGCGCTGTGGTTGCTCGAAGACGAAGCCAGCGGCAGCACCGGGCGCCTGCTCAAGCTGACACCCAAGAGCAAGGCCGCAGTCGAAAACGACGCGTAAGCATGCGTGAGTGAGCAAGTGCGGCCTTGCTGCGAGCCCTGCGCTCGCACAAGGCCGCATCCAGGCGTCAAGCAACGCTGCTCAGGCGTTAAGCAGCTCGAATGACACCGCCTCGCCACTCTTGGCCGATGCGCAGACCCACACATCGAACAGACCCGGCTCGGCGCCGAAGACGCCCTGGGGATTGGTGAAGGCCAGCGCGTCGCGGGTGAGGGTGAACACCACCTCCGTGCTCTCACCGGGCTGCAGCAACACCTTGCGGAACCCCTTGAGTTCGCGCACCGGTCGCACCCGGCTGGCCACCCGATCGTGCACGTACAACTGCGCGACCTCTTCGCCGGCAACCCGGCCAGTATTGGTCACGCGCGTGGTGATGCGCAGGGTGTCGTCCCAGCCCAGCTGCGCGGTGCTCAACTGCGGCTGCGCATACGCGAACGTGGTGTAGCTCAGCCCATGGCCGAACGGATACAGCGGCTCGTTGGGCATCTCGCGCCAGCGCGCCTTGTACTCGGACAGGGTCGGCAGTTCGGGACGACCGGTGCGCAGATGATTGTAGAAATACGGCTGCTGCCCGGTGACCTGCGGGAAGCTGATCGGCAGGCGTGCAGATGGGTTGTAGTCGCCGAACAGCACATCGGCCACGCCGGTACCGGTCTGGGTGCCCAGATACCAGGTCACCGCAATCGCCTGCGCATCGCGTACCGCACCGCTCAACGCCAGCGCGCGCCCGTTGCGCAACAGCACCACCACCGGCGTGCCGGTGGCGGCAACGGCTTCGGCCAGCGCCTGTTGCGCCGGCGGCAGGGTGATCTCGGTACGCGACTGCGCTTCGCCACTGAAGCGCTGCGGCTCGCCCAGCGCCAGCACCACCACATCGGCGGCCTGTGCGGCGTCGATGGCCGCGGAAATCCCACCCGGCAATGCCTCTTCCAGGCCGCAGCCCGGCACAACGCTCAGATAGTCGGTACCGACCACGGCGCGCACGCCCTGCTCCAGGGTCACGTAGCGCGCCTTGTCGCCGAATAGCGTCCAGCAGCCTTCGATGTTGTCGCGGTCCTGCACGAACGGCCCGATCAAGGCGATGCGCTGCCCGCTCTTCTTCAACGGCAGCACCGCCTCGTCGTTCTTCAGCAACACGATCGAGCGCCGCGCCGCATCGCGCGACAGCGCGTCGTGCGCCGGCAGATGGGCGGTATCGGCTTCGCGCGCCGGGTCCAGCGAACGGTACGGGTTGTCGAACAGGCCGATCGCCTCCTTCAGCTGCAGGATCCGCCGCACGCTGGCATCCAGCGCGGCCATCGGCACCTCGCCGCTTTCCACCAACGACGGCAGATGCGCGGCATAGAAGCCGCTCTGCATGCTCAGGTCCAGCCCGGCCAGGAACGCCTTCTTGGTCGCGTCGCGCTCGTCGGCGGCATAGCCGTGTGCGATCAGCTCCATGTCGGCGGTGTAGTCGGAGATCACCACGCCCGGGAACTGCCATTGCCCACGCAGGATTTCGGTGAGCAACTCGTGGTTGGCGCTGGCCGGCACGCCGTTGATGTCGTTGAACGAGGACATCACCGTCAGCGCACCGGCATCGAATGCCGCCTTGAAGGGCGGCAGATGCACATCGCGCAGTGTCTGCGGTGCAATGTCCACGGTGTTGTATTCCATGCCCGCAGCGACCGCGCCATAGGCGGCGAAGTGCTTGGGGGTGGCCAGCAGGCAGTCGTCGGCGGTCAGGTCGCTGCCCTGGAAGCCGCGCACGCGCGCGGCGGCGAACGCCATGCCCAGCACCACGTCTTCGCCGGCGCCTTCGGCGCCACGGCCCCAACGCTGGTCGCGGGCGATGTCCACCGCCGGCGCGTAGGTCCAATGCAGGCCGGCGGCGGTGGCCTCGATCGCGGTGGCGCGCGCGGTGCGCTCGGCCAGCTCCGGCTCGAAGCTGGCCGCCTCGCCCAGCGGGATCGGGAACACCGTGCGCATGCCGTGGATCACGTCGGCGGCCAGGATCACCGGGATGCCCAGGCGGCTCTCTTCCACCGCGACCTTCTGGATCTGCACGCCCAGCGCAGCGCCCACGCCGTTGAACAGCGAGCCGACCCGGCCCTCGCGCACCTGCTGCAACACCTCGTCGGCATTGCGGACGTTGGCTTCGGGATTCACGTCCGGCGCGAACGGCCGCACCATGTCGGCGAACACACCCAACTGTCCGACCTTCTCTTCGACGGTCATCCGGGCAATCAGGGTTTCGATGCGATCAGCTGCCATGAGATCCTTGAGAAAACGTTTACATGGCCGGCAATTCTAGCCTGCTGCGCCCGCCGGGGTGCAAGTCTTGAAAGCCGGGATTCGGGATTCGGGAGTTGTAGAGGCCGGTTGCAGGTAGCGCGCGCGCCAGAGCGGCGCTCGGCGCCCGCGACTCCGGATCCCCGCATGCAGCCAATTGACAGGGCGGTTGGCGACAATCAGGCCGCCCGCTCCCGTTCGATGATGACGCCAACTGCCTGCGCACCGCGCACCGCACCAGGCTTGCTCAGTTTCAGCCGCAGCCACTGCACCCCGAATTCGTCCAGCACGATTGCCGCGCAACGCTCGGCCAGGGTCTCGACCAGCCCGAAGTCCGAGCCCTGCACGAAGTCGATCAGCCGCTTGCTCACCGCCTTGTAGTTCAGGGTATCGGCAATGTCGTCGCTGGCCGCCGGAATGCGGTTGTCGAAGCCCATTTCCAGATCGAACCGCAGCGTCTGGCGAATCCGCCGCTCCCAGTCGTAGATGCCGATCAGCGCATCGATTTCCAGGCCTTCAATAAACACTTTATCCATGGGGAGCCGAGATTTGGGATTTGGGATTCGGGGTTGGTCAGAGCGTAACGTCACTGAGGAACCGGCTTCTACCAATCCCCAATCCCCACTCCCGAATCCCGCGTCGCCGCCAACGGCGGCAGGCTCGCCATATCCCAGCGCGGCGTCACATGCACCGAAGCGTCCACGTGCTCGCCGGCTTGCAGCCGCAGTGCGCCGGCGAAGGCGATCATCGCGCCGTTGTCGGTACACAGCGCCGGACGCGGGAAGCAGACCCGGCCACTGCGGCGCCGCGCGGCCTCCTGCAGCTGCGCGCGCAGGCGCTTGTTGGCACCCACCCCGCCGGCCACTACCAGCGTGTTGCAGCCGGCCGCGTCCAGCGCGCGCAGGCACTTGATCGCCAGCGTCTCCACCACCGCATCCTCAAACCCGCGCGCGATGTCCGCGCGCGTGGTGTCGGACTGGTCGCTGCCGCGCCAGGCCAGCAGCACCTGGGTCTTGAGCCCGCTGAAGCTGAAATCCAGGCCGGGCCGGTCGGTCATCGGCCGGGCGAACGTGTAACGGCCCGGCGTGCCGGTCTCGGCCAGCGCCGCCAGCTGCGGGCCGCCCGGATACGGCAGGCCCATCATCTTGGCGGTCTTGTCGAAGGCTTCGCCGGCCGCATCGTCCAGGGTTTCGCCCAGCACTTCGTAGCTGCCCAGCGCCTTGACCGACACCAGCTGGGTATGTCCGCCGGACACCAGCAGCGCCACGAACGGCGGCTGCGGCGGGTCGTCTTCCATCAGCGGCGCCAGCAGATGTCCTTCCATGTGGTGCACGCCAATCGCCGGCACATCCAGCGCCCACGCCAGCGAGCGCGCCACCCCGGCGCCGACCAGCAGCGCGCCCACCAGGCCGGGACCGGCGGTGTAGGCCACCCCGTCCAGCTCGTCGATGCGCAGGCCGGCCTCGGCCAGGGTCTGGCGGATCAGCGGCAGCAGCTTGCGCACGTGGTCGCGGCTGGCCAGCTCCGGCACCACGCCGCCGTATTCGGCATGCAGCGCGATCTGGCTGTACACCGCATGGGCGCGCAGCGCAGGCACGCCGGTCAGGGCGGTGTCGTAGACCGCCACACCGGTCTCATCGCATGATGATTCGATCCCAAGGACTTTCACGGCAGTTCGGCTGGTAAACGTGTGCGGGCATTTTCGCAGCTTTTGCGCTGCGCAGATCGGCCCGCCTGCAGCGGCAGCGCTGGCGTACCCGCCGCCTGGAAATGCGCGCCGGCGCACGCTCTGCCGGGCCGCTCCCGGCAACTTTCGCCAGGGACTTGCAGGCCGCCTGCAAGTCGTTATAATGCGCGGCTCGCCGGGGCAACCCGGAAATTCCGTCACGCGAGTCCGCTCGCACCCGCCCGGGGCTCCCGGACGGAAATCCCATTATCTGGAGAACCCATGCCCAGCGTTAAAGTCCGCGAGAACGAGCCCTTCGAATTTGCGCTCCGCCGTTTCAAGCGCACCTGCGAAAAGGCCGGCGTGCTGGCCGAGACCCGCAAGCGCGAGTTCTATGAAAAGCCGACCCAGGAGCGTAAGCGCAAGGCTGCCGCTGCCGTGAAGCGTCAGCTGCGTCGTTCCTCGCGCGACGTCACCAAGCGCCAGCGCTTGTACTGATCGAACGCGGTTCCTTGCCGCCGGGTCTGCGCTGTAGGCGCGACCCGACCGGATCGAACCCAAGAGCCGGCACGCGCGAGCGTCGCCGGCTTTTTGTATTGGTTCGCGGCCATCCCGGCAATGCGATCCACGCGATACCACACCGTTGCCGGATCCGGTGTCGCCTCACATCCCTGCCGCCACCTTCGCCTGCCGAGGCGCGTGGCACCCGTCACCTGCAACCCAGGAGTTACCCCATGCCCCTCAAGCAGCAGCTTACCGATGACATGAAGGCCGCGATGAAGTCCGGCGACAAGCACAGCCTGGGCGTGATCCGGCTGATCAACGCCGCGATCAAGCAGAAGGAAGTGGACGAGCGCATCGAGATGGACGATGCCGCCGTCATCGCCGTGCTCGACAAGATGGTCAAGCAGCGCAAGGACTCGGTCACCCAGTACGAAACGGCCGCGCGCGAGGACCTGGCGCAGATCGAGCGCGAGGAAATCGTGGTGATCGAGCGTTACCTTCCGGCCAAGATGGGCGAAGCCGAGATCGTGGCGGCCATCCAGGCCGCCATTGCGCAGACCGGCGCCAGCGGCCCCGCCGACATCGGCAAACTGATGGGCGCGCTCAAGCCCAAGCTGGCCGGCCAGGCCGACATGGGCCTGGTCTCGACCCTGGTCAAGCAGCACCTGGCAGGTTGATCGATGCCCTGGCGCAGGACCCTGCGCCGGGGCCGTGACACGACGACGGACGATGCACCGTCGTCGCTGCACAGCCGCCGTGGTGCTGACCAGGCGGCCGTCGGTTGAAGGTTGACCTGCAGGAATGTCGCATCGGTACGCGCCGACTGCTCGACCTGCCGGAACCGCCACGCACTGCGCGTCTGCGCCACCATGCACGAAGGTGGGACACAGCAGCCGTATCGCACTTGCACTCGCGCGCTGCCCATGGCGGCGCCACGCTGCCCGCCGCATGCGTGCTTTCACCCGTCCTTCGATGCGGCCCTGCTAGAACAGCGGCGTCAGCGCAGCCGTGGGCAAGGTCTTCCCGCATACCGACCTCGCTCTGTCCCACCTGCGCGCACAACGGTATGCGCCAAGGATTCCCCGCCGGTGACGACGCTTTCAACCGCCTATCTGCACAAGCATGTGAGCCGTCTGCAGCGCAGCGTACCGATGGCCCTGCTGAACCGCTTTATCGAAATCGACGTCATGACGCAGGCCGCGTCGTTGTCCTTCTACGCCTTGCTGTCGCTGGCACCGTTGCTGGTGTTGTTGCTGTGGCTGACCGCCTCGCTGTATCCGCCCGCACAGGACGCGCTGGTGCAGCAGATCGCGCAGCTGGCCGGCGATAGCGCTGCCGAAGTTGCCCAGACCATCATCCGCAATGCAACCGATCAGCCCGGGGTCGGCTCGCTGGCCGGCCTGTGGAGCACGCTGCTGCTGTTCATCGGCGCCACGGCGGTGTTTGCGCAGTTGCAGAACGCGCTGAACCTGATTTTCCGCACCGACAAGCAGCGCCTGGACGGGCTGATGGCGTGGCTGAAAAAACGCGTCTTCTCCTTCGGCGTGATCCTGGCCCTGGGCTTTTTGCTGATCGTGTCGATGATCGCCACCACGGCATTGCAGGTGGTGTTTGCGCGCCTGCCATCGGTGCTGCCGGCGGTGGGCTACGTCACCACATTGGCCCTGTATTCGCTGGCGTTCGCCTTTCTGTACCGCTACCTGCCCGATCGCACCGTCGACTGGCGGCAGGCGTTTCTGGGCGGGGTCATTACCGCGTTGCTGTTTGCGCTGGGGCGCTACGCCATCGGCGTGTACATCGCCACGGCAGCACCCGGCAGCGCCTACGGGTCGATGGGCACCTTGGTGATTCTGCTGGTGTGGATGTATTACGCCTCGGTGGTGTTCTTCGTCGGCGCATTGATCACCGCGGTGATCGACGAGCGGGTGCGCTCGCACCGCAAGTTGCGCGAAGCCGGGGTGGATCCGGAACATCCGCCGGTCATCGTGCCGCCAACCGATGCGGTGGCGGCGCCTGTGGCATCGGAGCCGCCACCGCGTAGTTGAGCTGGGCGTGCCTGCACGGTGCTGCAGCCGCGCAGGCCGGCGCCCCCTGAAACAAGGCGGCCGCCAGCGGCTGGGATATCCTAGCGGGATGGCCCGCATCCCCGACGCATTCATCGACGAACTGCTTGCACGCACCGACATCGTCGAGGTCGTGGGCGGCCGCGTGCCGCTCAAGCGCCAGGGCAAGGAGTATTCGGCGCGTTGCCCGTTCCACGACGAACGTTCGGCCTCGTTCACGGTCTCGCCGACCAAGCAGTTCTACCACTGCTTCGGCTGCGGTGCGCATGGCACCGCGATCAGTTTCCTGATGAATTACGACCGCCTGGAATTTCTCGATGCGGTCGACGAACTGGCCAAGCGCGCCGGCATGGAGATCCCGCGCGAGACCCAGCAACGCACTCCGCAGCAGCAGGACGACAGCCGCGAGCTGTATTCGGCGCTGGAGGCGGCGGCCAAGTTCTTCCAGCGCCAGCTCGAAGGCAACCCACGCGCCACCGAGTACCTGGACGGGCGTGGCGTGGATGCGGAGAACCGTGCGCGATTCCAGATCGGTTATGCGCCCGATGGCTACAGCGCGTTGAAGGACACCCTGGGCACCGATGCGCGCCGCATGAGCGTGCTCGAACGTGCCGGGCTGTTTTCCAAGAACGACCGCGGCCATGTGTACGACAAGTTCCGCGACCGGGTGATGTTCCCGATCTTCGACCGCCGCGGCCGTGTGATCGCCTTCGGCGGCCGCATCCTGGGCGCGCCGGCCGATGGCCGCGACCCGGGACCGAAGTACCTCAATTCGCCGGAGACCGCGCTGTTCCACAAGGGCCGCGAGCTGTACGGCCTGTGGCAGGTGCGCCAGGCCAATCAGAAGATCGAGCGGCTGATCGTGGTGGAAGGCTACATGGACGTGGTCTCGCTGTTCCAGTTCGGCGTCACCCAGGCCGTGGCCACGCTGGGCACGGCCACCACGCCCGAACATGCCGAGCTGCTGTTCCGCAACGCGCCGGACGTCTATTTCTGTTTCGACGGCGACAACGCCGGGCGCAAGGCCGGCTGGCGCGCGCTCGAATCGGTGCTGCCGCGCATGAAGGACGGCCGCCAGGCGTTCTTCCTGTTCCTGCCCGACGGCGAAGACCCCGACACCATCGTGCGCAAGGAAGGCGCGCAGGCTTTCGATGCCCGCCTGAAACAGGCCACGCCGCTGTCGCAGTTCTTCTTCGACGAGATGTCGCGACAGATCAACCTGCACACGCTGGACGGCAAGGCACGCCTGGCCGAACGCGCCAAGCCGATGTTGGCGCAGATTCCCGAAGGCGCGTTCGGCGATCTGATGCGGCAGGAACTGGCGCGCATGACCGGCGTAGGCGCCTCGCCCAGTTCGCCCGGCCAGAGCGCCACGCCGCAGGCACGCGTGCCCGCGCGCGTGGGTGCGCCGGTGCAGCGGCGCAGCCTGGTGCGCGCCTCCATCGCGATCCTGCTGCAGCAGCCCTCGCTGGCGATGAGCCTGGAGGGCCAACACAATTTCGCTGGCCTGCGCCTGCCTGGGATTGAGTTGTTGATGGAACTGCTGGCGCTGGTGCGGCAACGCCCCGAAATCAGTACCGGCGCGCTGTTGGAGCATTTTGCCGAACGCGAGGAACAAGCCGCCCTGCAGAAGCTGGCCGCGCAGGTGCTGCCAGGCGACGAGCAGAGCTGGGCGATCGAGTTGCACGACGCCATGGCCCAGCTCGACCGGCAACTGCTGCAGCAACGCCTGGAAGAATTGCAGGCCAAGCAACGTGCGCAAGGCCTGGACGACACGGATAAATACGAATTGCGCGAACTGCTCCGCCTGCGTCCCGGAGCGCGCTGATCAGCCAGCGTCCCGCGATCACGTTACCGATACATGCCGCCGGCGGCGGCGACCAAGGCCGCGACGCGCTCACACATCCTTGAACAAGGTCCTGGCCATCGATTCGACCGACATGCCGACGGCCTCGATCTTGTCGGCATCGGCCAGCGCCGCCTGGCCGGCATGCGCAACCAACCGGTCGATCAGGTCATCGCGTGCCTGGGTGGCATCCACACTCTGCGTCTGCGGCGTCACCGGCACCGGCGTCAGCCATTCGGCGATCAATGCCTGGTAGGCGGTGGTGTGCTGATGGGCCATCTGCTCGAGAAATTGCACGATGGTGGTAGGGATGCCGGTCAGGGTGCCGTCTAGCGGCTGATTGTTGATCTGCTGGTAGCTCACCGTGGACGCCACCGCGTTGGCGATCGCCACATCGACCAACACATCGATTTCCTTGATCGACGTGTTGCGGTAAAGCGTCTTGATCTGGCCGAGCATCGGCACGGCCCAGGCATGGGGCACGCAATCGAGCGTATTCCACAGATCGACGTTCCATCTCTGATACGGCGCGGCCCCTGCCGCTGGCGGAGGCAATGCCTGCGCGCACAGTGATGCGAACGCACCGTTGCCGGGGGTAGCGCCGGCCGTGGGGTAACAGTGCACCGCGTTGAAATTCTCCAGCTTTCCATTGGTTTTCAGCCAGGCCGCCAAGGTCGGCGATAGCGCGCCACCCAGGCTATGCCCGGCGAAGATCACCGTGGCCTTGCTGCCATCCAGCGATTGCAGGAATTCCAGCAATCCCGTGTTCGGCGCCAGCGCGGAGGGGGGACTGACCATGTTGAGCAGATGCCACACGCCGGTCGCCGCTCCCATCGAGATGACCACGCTCCCCGGCTTGACTGGCTTTTTCGCGGCGACCGGACCGGTGCCAAGCAGCGGCGCATAGCTCGTAAAGTCCACCACCGAGGAAACGTCGAAGTCTTCGGTAAACCAGTCGTAGAGCGACTCTGGATTGGTGGCGCTCAGCGCAACCACATACGCTTCGCCGATGCCGGGCATGGCGTCGGTATGGGCGACATACATCGCGTTGCCCGACAGCGACGAATTGGGCGCTTGCCAGACCTGAGGCCCCCAGACCAGCTGCCAATCGCCGATCCTGGCCTGGCAGTCGGCCGATGCCAGCGTCTGCAACAACGTGGTCTGGTAGTCCGCTTGCAGCGCTGGCTGGCTGCCCCTGCGATCGCCAACCCAGTTGGCAAGTGTGGAGAGCGCGAACGTCTGCTGATATTGGTCGTAACGCATGCAATGACTCCTTTCCCTGGCGTTGCGTGAAAACGCGAGCAAACACGAGCGCAGCGGCGGCATGCGCACTAGAATCTAGCAAGGATTCATTCGTGCGGATGTCGGTTACAGCGCACTTTCGATCTGTCGCACGGATCGAGCCGGATGCTGCCACGCCCGGTGCTGGCTGACCGGTTCCGGACCGGCGCAACGGCATGCCCATGCTGGAGCCGGCGGCAATGACGCGGCGGGCGCCACACTCGCAGCAGTGAACTGACCTCTACAATGGCCGTCCGCTGGGCCGCTTCCCCTCAAGTACATACGATGATCAAACACTGGCTGGCGCGGTTGCGCATTGATCCCTTCACCCTCGCGCTGCTGTGCACGGTCACGCTCGCTTCGCTGCTGCCGGTGTCCGGTACCGCCGCTGCGGTCATGGACGATGTCACCGACGTGGCGATCGCCGCGCTGTTCTTCCTGCATGGCGCGCGGCTATCGCGCGAGGCGGTCAAGGCCGGTGCGCTGCACTGGCGGCTGCATCTGGTGATCCTGGCCTGCACGTTCTTGCTGTTTCCGCTGCTCGGGCTGCTGCTCAAGCCGCTGGCGCATGTGGCGCTGACGCCGGAGCTGTACATCGGCGTGCTGTTCCTGTGCGCGCTGCCGTCCACCGTACAGTCCTCGATCGCGTTCACCTCGATGGCGCGCGGCAATGTCCCGGCCGCGGTCTGCGCAGCCTCGCTTTCCAGCCTGCTGGGGGTGTTCTTCACTCCGCTGCTGATGGGCGCGCTGGTCGGCAGTCAGGGCGCCATGGCGCATCCGGCCGAGGCGATCGGCAAGATCCTGCTGCAATTGCTGGTGCCGTTCCTGGCCGGCCATTTCCTGCGCCCGTGGATCGGTGGCTGGGTCGAACGGCATCGCGCGGTGCTGCGCTACACCGACCAGGCCACCATCCTGCTGGTGGTCTACACCGCCTTCAGCGCGTCGGTGAACGAGGGCCTGTGGCAGAAAACCCCGTTGCCGGCCCTGCTTTCGGTGATCGGCGTGGCGGCGCTGTTGCTGGCGGTGGCGATGGTCTCGATCACCTTCCTTGCGCGGCGCCTGCACTTCAGCCGCGCCGACGAGATCGCCATCGTGTTCTGCGGCTCGAAGAAAAGCCTGGCCACCGGTGTGCCGATGGCCAAGGTGATGTTCGCCGGCGGCGGGCTGGGCGCGATCGTCCTGCCGATCATGCTGTATCACCAGGTGCAGCTGATCGTCTGCGCATTCGTGGCGGCGCGGTATGCGCGCAGCGCTCCAGGCGAGCCGCAGACCAATCCCGGTGGTCATTGAAGGTAACGGCCATCGCATGGTGGTGGTCTGATCGACGACACATGGCACAGCCCACACTGCGTGCGCTGCCGCCAGCGCGAGCCTGCGTCCTCATCGCCAGGCCGCTACGCCCGGCGCGACACCGGTTCGCGTTGCGTGCCGGTGCAGGTTGTAAGCAGATATACAACGGTGATGACGCACTCCGACGCTGGCACAGTGCCGCTCGCTAGAGTCTTCGATCCACCTTGCTGCCGCCCCCATCGGTGATTGCCATGACGCTATCGTTCCGACGCCCTACCCCGTCCCTGATCGCGCTGCTGGCGGTGTTGGCCACGCTCACCGCCTGCAACAAGCCCGCCACGCCGCCAGCCCAGACACAGACCAAGGCAGCCGCCACGCCGGCGCCCGCGTCCAGCATCGCCTGGCGCGAGGGCGATGTGGAAGATGCCTTCGCCGAGGCCAGGGAAAGCGGCAAGCCGATCCTGCTGTACTGGGGTGCGGCCTGGTGCCCGCCCTGCAATCGGCTGAAGGCCACCTTGTTCAAGGACCCGGCCTTCATCGCCCGCACGCAGCAATTCGTGGCAGTGCATCTGGACGGCGATTCGGAGGGCGCGCAGGCCTGGGGCGAACGCTTCGGCATCAAGGGCTACCCGACCATCATCGTGCTGCGCCCGGATCGCAGCGAGATCACCCGCCTGGCCGGCGATGCCGACAACGCGCGTCTGGCCGATGTGCTGCGGGCCGCGGCCAAGAGCACCAGCACCGCCAGGCAACTGCTCGACACTGCATTGCAGACCCCTCAGCAACTCAGCGCGGACGACTGGGCCGTGCTCGGCAACTACGCCTGGGGCGCCGACGATCGGCTGGTCAAGCCGGAGCAGGCCGTCGATGTCCTCACGCGCCTGTCCAGGTCGGCGCCACAGCCGGCGCTGCAACGCAGCTTCGCCCTGGCGGCGATTACCGCAGCCAAGGAGCCGCCCGCCGCCAGCGCGGCGTCGCGCACGTTGCTGGAAGCGGTGTTGGCCGATCCGGCAGAGGTGCGCGCCAATCTCGGCACGCTGAGCTACATGCCCGCATGGCTGGTCGCCGCTGCCAGCAGCGATGCTGGCGAACGCATCACCTTGTCCAATGCGTTGAATCTGGCGCTGGACAAGGTCTACGCCGACACCACACTGCCGATCGCCGACCGGCTCGGCACCGCCTATGCCCGGATCCAGCTGGCACGCCTGGCACAAGGCCAGCCCACTGAAACCGAGGCCAAGGGCCCGCAACCGCCGCTACCCAAGACCGTGGTCGACACCGTGCAACAACGCGTGCAATGGGCGACCGACACCGCCAGGACCGATGAGGAGCGCCAGTCCACCATCAGCACCGCCGCGGCATTGCTCGGCGAGGTGGGCGACCGCAGCGGCGCCGAACAGCTGCTGCTGGCCGAGTTGACGCGCAGCAAGACGCCTTACTACTACATGCCCGAACTGGCCGATCTGGCCGAACGACGCGGCGATAAGAAGACCGCGCTGTCCTGGCTCAGGAGGGCGTACGAAAGCGCGCAAGGACCGGCCACCCGCGTGCAATGGGGCGTGATGTATGTGGATGGCCTGATCCGGCTCAGCCCGGACGACACCGCCGGCATCGAGGCCGCTGCCACGCAGGTGATCGGCGAGCTGGCCGGGCAACCCGATGGCTACCGCCAACGCACCCGGCAACGCTTCGCCACGCTGGGCGCCACGCTGAAGACCTGGAGCAAGCAGCATCGCCAGGAAGGCAATGCGGTACTGACGCGACTGCAGCAGAAGATGCAGAGCAGCTGCGACAGCAAGAACACCAGCGACTGCGCCAGCTGGCTGAGCTGAGCCGGCAGGAGCGAGCAGCCAGCTACATCGCCAATTGAAATGGACTCACTGGCGATGGAGCGGTGGATGCCCGACGGCGCGCTCAACGGGTGTGCAAGAGCGAGATGGGGCAGGTTCCAACCACCGGCCGCATCCGCCTGACGGCTGCCTGGGTCGCAGCTCTATCGATCGCCGTGATGGCAGCAGCGGGCATTCGCTGCCGCTAACGTACCCACGGCAACAGCAGGTGGTCCACCATCAAAAACGCGAACAGCGCCATCAGATAGACGATGGAGTAGCCGAACATCTTCATCGAGAACAATTCGTCCGGCGGGTCGAGCATGCGCCAGGCGTACCAGAGGAACACCACGTTGAGCACCAGCGCACCGCCCAGGTAGAACATTCCGCTCATGCCCACCACCACCGGCAATAGCGTCACGAGCGCCAGCAGCACCGTGTACACCAGGATCTGCTTGCGCGTGTGCGGCACGCCATGGGTCACCGGCAGCATCGGGATCGCGGCCTTGGCGTAATCGGCGCGGCGAAAGATCGCCAGCGCCCAGAAATGCGGTGGCGTCCAGATGAAGATGATCAGCACCAGCAACGAGGCATTGATCCAGTCCGCGGTGGTCGGCAAGCCGGTCACCGCAGCCCAGCCGAGCATCGGCGGCGTGGCGCCGGCCAGACCGCCGATCACGATGTTCTGCGAGGTCGCGCGTTTCAGGTAGACGGTGTAGATCACCGCGTAGCCGATCAGCGAGGCGAAGGTCAGCACTGCGGTGATCACATTCACCCACACCACCAGCAGGGTCATGGAGATCACGATCAGCGCGCCGGCGAACACCAGCACCTGCCACGGCCGCACCTTGCCCACCACCAGCGGACGCCACGAGGTACGCGCCATCTGCGCGTCGATCTTGGCATCGAGCAATTGATTGATCGCCGCCGCCGCCGAGGCGGCCAGCCAGATACCCAGGAAGCCCAGTGCGCCGGTGCGCACCTGCACCCAGGTCGGCATGCCGGGAATGGCCAGGAACATGCCCACCAGCGCGGTGAACACGATCAGTGCCACCACCTTGGGCTTGGTCAGATCCCAGTAATCGCGTGCGCTGACGGCCATGCTCACTCCGGCGCGCGCAACCGCGCCAACAGGGAGACCAGCACGAACAGCAGCGCCACCGCGCCGCCGTTATGCAGCACCGAGACTTCCAGCGGCAGCGCCAGCTTGACGTTGAGCATGCCCAGTGTCACCTGCACGGCCACCAGCAATGCCAACGCACCTGCCCACACCCGCATGCCCGGCGAGCGCGACAACCGCCACGCCAGCCACCACAGGTATAGCGCAGTGGCAATCGCCCATAGCCGGTGCGCCATCTGGATGGCGATGCGCGCCGCACCATCGAGCACGCCGCCTTCGTAATCCACGCCGATACCGCGCCACAGCGTGAAGCCTTCGCGGAAGTCGTGCGGCGGCCACCACTGGCTGACGCAGCGCGGGAAATTGTCCGCCGACCAGCTGCCGCCGCCGCACGCCAGCGCCGCGTAGTTGGCGCTGACCCAGCCACCGAGCGCGATCTGCAGGCCCAACACCGCCACGCCCAGGCGCAGCAGCCATTTCAACCGCGAGGCGTCGGCCAGCGTGATCGGCAGGTGCGTAGCGCGCCAGGCCATCCACACCAGCAGCGAGAACATCAGCATGCCGCCGAGCAGATGGCCCATCACCACGATGGGCTTGAGCAGCAGCGTCACCGTCCACATGCCCAGCAGCGCCTGGAAGATCACCACCGCCAGCGTCAGCACCGCCGCGCGCGCCAGGTCGATGTTGCTCCAGCGCAAGGCCGCCAACAGCAGGATGGCTTCGCCGGCCAGCGCCACGCCCATCGCCAACCCATGCCAGCCGGACATGTACAGCGGGATCGACAACGCCACCAGCACCGCGGCCGAAACGACCTGGGCTATCCCCATGCGACGGCGGCGCGCGGCCAGTAGCGTCAGCACCAGCACCTCCACTCCCAGCGCCCCGGCCAGGAAGCGGTGCACCTGCTCACGCCAGGCCTTGTGCGACTCCAGCGGCCGGATCTTGCTGGCCACATGCGTGTTGGCTTCGTCGGTGGTCTGCGGCCAGGTCACGCGGCCATAGCAGGTCGGCCAGTCCGGGCAGCTCATGCCGGCATCGGACAGGCGCACGAACGAACCGAACAGGATCGTGCTCGCAGTGAACAACGCTGCCAGCCAGGCCATGCGGTGGAAGTGGCGGAACAGTGCCGGTGGCGCAAACAGATTCATCGAAACGAGCTCACATCAGTTTCAGCAGCTTGACCAGATCCGAGCGCAGGCCGGCCGGGTCGAAGCCCGGTGCATAGCGCAGGATCACGAAGCCGTTGGGATCGATCACATACACCGGCACACCGGCTGCATCGTCGACCTGCGGCAGCGCGCCCCGCAGCTGCGCATCGTCGCGCAGCACGCGCAGGGCCGGCATCGGCGGCAGCCCGGCCGGCGGTGTACCGATCCACAGCACCTCCACCTTGTCGGCGCGATGTCCCAGCAATTGCCATACCTTGTCCAGTTCCGCGGCCAATGCCAGGCACTGCTGCGCACACCCTGCAGGCGGAGCCAGGGCGATCCGCCACACGCGCTCGCCAGGTGCCCATGCATACGGCTTCCCGTCCGCGCGCACCGGCGTCAGCGCACGCAGGTCGGCAGGCGGATTGAGCAATTGGCCGTTGTTGCGCATCGACGCCGGCTGCCAGCCGGCAAAGCGCAGCACGCCGGCCAGCAACATCGAGCCGAAGAACAGCACCGCCAGGGCAATCAGCATTCTGCGGCCGCGTTTGACCGCGTGCGGTGTGGCCGATGGAGAGGTGGTCATAGCGGCGATTTTCTCATGCCGCAGGCGTCAGTGCCCGCGCATGCGCCGCCGCGCACGCCAGCTCAGCAGCGCGGCAGTACTGAGCACCGCAAGCGCCAGCCCGAACCATTGCACTGCGTAACCCAAGTGCCGCGCGGGCGGCAGCGTGTTGGGCAGCATGTCCAGATCGCGCACGTAACCCACCGGCAAGGCCGGATCCAGGCGCAGCACCTGCGACGAAATGTCGCGGCTGCCCAGCGCCTCGCGCACGGCCTGCGGGTCCAGCCGCGTAGCCAGCCAGGTGCCCGCAGTGGCGGTGGGCGCCAGTGCAGGGCCGATCGCCAGCCCGGCCGACGGCGGTGCACTGACCAGGCCCTGCACCGCCCGCGCGCCGTCGAGCGCCGCGAGGTGCGGCAGCTGCCGGTTCGCCGGCAACGGCAGCCAGCCAAGATCGACCAACAACGTCCCCGCTGCCCCCTCCACCGCGGCGAGTTGATACACGCGCACACCGGCACGCCCATCATGCAGTTGGTTATCCAGCAGGACCTGTTGCGGCAGGAAGCGCACACGTCCGGTGACCCAGCTCAGCGCCTGCGGGCTGGCCAGGGCCTGCACCAGGGTCAACGGCTTCTCCCCCACATGCGCCGCGCGTTCCAGCAGCGCTTCCTTGCTGTGCATGCGTTGCAGCTGCCACTGCCCCAGCGACGCAAACCCCGCGCTCACCAGCACCGCCAGTGCCCAGCCCAGCATCCCCGTGTGCTTGCGCGTCATGACAAGCGGCGCAAAAAGGCGTGCAATGCGACAACCACGCCGACGACCACCGGGGCTGCTGTGAACGATTCGCTCAAGACGCTGCTGATTGTCGCCTTCCTGATCGTGATTCTGTGGAACCTGGGCGCCGGCCTCTACTACCTGCTCACCGACCGCGGCCAGACCAAACGCACCGTCAACGCACTCACCTGGCGCATCGGCTTATCGGTCGCCTTGATCGCGATCGTGATCATCGGCATCTACACCGGCTGGATCAAGCCACATGGCGTCGGCCGCTGAGGGGCCGGGATCGGGGATTCGACATTGGGGATTCGCAAACGCGCAGGCGCCTGGTCTGGCGAATCCCGAATCACCACTGCCGAATCCCCGCCCTCAAAGGACATACACGAACAGGAACAGCGCCAGCCACACCACGTCGACGAAGTGCCAGTACCACGCGGCCGCTTCGAAGGCGAAGTGGTTGTCGCGGGTGAAGTGGCCCTTGGCCGCGCGTAGCCACATCACCGCCAGCATGATCGTGCCCAGCAGCACATGCATGCCATGGAATCCGGTGAGCATGAAGAAGGTGGAGCCGTAGATGCCCGAACCCAGGGTGAGATTGAGTTCGGTGTAGGCGTGGATGTACTCCTCCGCCTGCAGGAACAAGAACACGCAGCCCAGCAGCACCGTCAGCCCCAGCCACAGCAGCAGCGCACCGCGGCGCCCGCCCTTCAGCGCGTGGTGCGCAATGGTCAGGGTCACGCCCGAGCTGAGTAGGATCAGGGTATTGATCAGCGGCAGGCCCCAGGCCGGGATGGTCTGGAACTGCCCGCCGATCGTGCCCGGTCCATTGGTCGGCCAGGCCGCCGAATAGCCATTCCAGAGCAATTCGTTGGTCATCACCCCGTCGCCCTCGCCGCCCAGCCAGGGCAGCGTGAGCACGCGCGTGTAGAACAACGCGCCGAAGAAGGCGCCGAAGAACATCACTTCGGAAAAAATGAACCACACCATCCCCATGCGGAACGAACCGTCCACCTGGCGGTTGTAGTTGCCGGCATTCGACTCGCGAATGACATCGCCAAACCACATGAACAACGTCGCCAGCAACATCGCCATGCCGGCGAAGAACGTCCAGCGGCCCCAGGCCGCATCATTGAGCCAGCTGGCCACGCCGATCATCATAACGAACATCGCAATGGAGCCGACGAACGGCCATTTGCTCTGGCTCGGGACGAAATACGCATCGGCGTTGGGACTGTGATCGGCCATGGCGTTGCTTCCGTGTCGTGGTAAGGGTGGATGGATTTACGGTGCGGCGCGTGGCGCACCGGAGGCGCCTGCGCCCTGCAATTCAGAGGTCAGCGCATCGTTGCGGTAGAACGTATAGGACAAGGTGATGGTGGTGACTTCCGGCGGCAGCGCCGGATCGACGATGAAACGCAGCGGCATGTCGCGCGTCTCGCCGGCCTGCAAGGTCTGCGCGGTGAAGCAGAAACATTCGGTCTTGTTGAAATATCCCGATGCACGCGCGGGTGCGACCGACGGTACCGCGCTGCCGACCACTGCGCGTGCACTGTCGTTGCGTGCGAAGTACAGCGCTTCGTTGAGCTCGCCCGGCACCACATCCATCGTCATCTGCTCGGGATGGAAGGTCCACGGCAATTTGGAATTGACACCGGCATCGAACTCCACCCGCACCGTACGCTTGCCTGGCACGGCGAGCGTGCCCGCGCCTGCCCGCGCGTTGCCGGGCGCGCGCTCCATGCGGATACCGAAGACCTTCTCGCAGGCGATGCGGTACAGCGGCACCAAGGAAAACGTCAGTACGAACACACCCAGTACCACGGCAAGCAGCTTGAACAAGCCAGCGGTCGGTGCAGGCGCGGGCGCACGTGCACTCACCGCCCGATGACTCCGGATGCGATGAATCCCGCGTAGATCAGCAACGCGATGATGCCGACCGTGATCGCCGTGCGTCGCACCGCGCGACGCTGCTGCGCCTGCCGCTCGGCCGCAGACAACAGGCGCGTCACTGCCGATTCCGGGGCGGACTCAGTGACCGATGTCTTCATGCGCAAGATCTCCAGGCTTGATCACCGGTGGCACGGTGAAGGTATGCGCCGGCGCCGGCGATGGCACCGTCCACTCCAGCCCCTTGGCACCTTCCCATGCACGCGCATCGGCCTTGGCGCCGCCGCGTAGCGAGGCAAACAGGATGCCGGCCATCAGGAACGGGGTGGCGAACATGCCGAACGCACCGATCGAGCTGACCAGGTTCCAGTCGGCGAACACCACGTTGTAGTCGGGGATACGCCGCGGCATGCCGGCCAGGCCGAGGAAGTGCTGCGGGAAGAACAGCAGGTTGACGAAGATCATCGTCCACCAGAAATGGAACTTGGCCCAGGTCTCGTTGTACATGCGCCCGGTCCACTTCGGCCACCAGTAGTACACCGCTGCGATCAGCGCGAACACCGCGCCGGTGACCAGCACGTAGTGGAAATGCGCCACCACGAAGTAGGTGTCGTGATATTGGAAGTCGGCCGGCACGATCGCCAGCATCAGGCCCGAGAATCCGCCGATGCTGAAGAGGATCACGAACGCCACCGCCCACAGCATCGGCGATTCGAAGGTCAGCGACCCCTTCCACATCGTACTGACCCAGTTGAACACCTTCACCCCGGTCGGGATGGAGATCAGCATGGTGGCGAACATGAAGTAGATCTCGCCCCCAAGCGGCATGCCCACGGTGAACATGTGGTGCGCCCACACGATGAAGCTCAGGAACGCGATCGCCGCAATCGCGTAGACCATCGCCTGGTACCCGAACAGCGGCTTGCGGCTGAAGGTGGGGATGATCTCGCTGACCACGCCGAACGCCGGCAGGATCATGATGTACACCTCCGGGTGGCCGAAGAACCAGAAGATATGCTGGTACATCACCGGGTCGCCGCCACCGGCCGCATTGAAGAAGCTGGTGCCGAAGAACTTGTCGGTCAGCAACATGGTCACCGCACCGGCCAGCACCGGCATCACCGCGATCAGCAGGAAGGCGGTGATCAGCCATGCCCAGCAGAAGATCGGCATCTTCAGCAGGTCGATGCCCGGCGCGCGCATGTTCAGCACGGTGGCGATGATGTTGATCGCGCCCATGATCGAGCTGACACCGGCAACATGGATCGCGAACACGCTGAAGGCCACGTTGTAGCCGCCCTGCAGCGACAGCGGCGGGTACAGCGTCCAGCCACCGGCCGGCGCACCGCCGGGCAGGAACAGCGTCAGCAACAGCAAAGTGAAGGCCACCGGCAACAGCCAGAACGACCAGTTGTTCATGCGCGGCAACGCCATGTCCGGCGCGCCGATCTGCAGCGGAATCATCCAGTTGGCCAGCCCCACGAAGGCCGGCATCACCCCGCCGAAGATCATCACCAGCGCATGCACGGTGGTCATCTGGTTGAAGAATTCCGGCTTGACGAATTGCAGGCCCGGCTCCATGAGTTCGGCGCGGATCACCACGCTCATCGCCGCGCCGATGATGAACATCACGAAGGAGAACAACAGATACAGCGTGCCGATGTCCTTGTGATTGGTCGAAAAGAACCAGCGCTCGACGAAACCGGGCTGGTGGTGTCCGTGGTGATCGACTGCGGTATGCGCCATGACGGAACGACCTCTGCGAAGCGGTGCGGTTGCGTGCGGTTAAAGAGCGGCGGTCGGTGCGGCAGCCGGCGTCGCGGGTGCGGGTGCAGGCGCCGCGTCGCCAGCGGGCGCCGGCGTGGGTGTTGCAGGGGCGGGCGCCGCGGGAGCCGGTGCCGCACCTGCGGGCGCCGCTTGCGCCGCGCCGCGCCGCGAGGCCAGCCAGCGCTGGAATTCGGCCTTGGGCAAGGCTTCGACCACGATCGGCATGAACCCGTGGTCCTTGCCGCACAATTCGGCACATTGCCCGCGGTACACGCCCGGTTGCTCGATATTGGTCCAGGCTTCGTTGACGATGCCCGGGATCGCGTCCTGCTTCCAGCCCAGCGCCGGCACCCACCAAGCGTGGATGACATCGTCGGCGGTGATCACGAAGCGGATCTTGGTGTCGACCGGCAACACCAGCCGGTTATCGACGTCCAGCAGATAGTGCGGCTGCGACGCCGCAGTCGGACGTTCGCCACTCTGGCGGATCCGATCGGATTCGCGCGCCAGGCGACTGGTGAATTCCACGCCCTGGCCCAGGTACTCGTATTTCCACATCCATTGATAGCCGGTGACCTTGACCGTCATTTCCGATTCGCGGGTGTCGTACATCGCAATCAGCTTGGCAGTCGCCGGCCAGGCCATGGCGATCAACACCAGCACCGGGATCACCGTCCACAGCACTTCGGCCTTGGTGTTATGGCTGAACTGCGCAGCCACCGCACCCTTGGACTTGCGAAACTTGAAGATGGCATAGCCCATCGCGCCGAACACCAGCGCGCCGATCACCACGCAGACCCACAGCGCCACCATATGCGCTTCGTAGGCCATGCGCGCGGTCTGGGTGACCCCGCGGCCCATGTTGAGCTGCCATTCCTTGGGGTCGGCAGACTGCGCCACGGCGGCTGGCGCGATCGCCAGCGCCGCCAATGACAGTCCCCATCCGGTGTAGATCGATTTCCAGCTGCTGCGTTGCGTCATTGCCTAGACCCTTACGTCATCGGTGACGGCCATTGGCGGCCGCGAGCAAGCGTTTCAGCGTATCTGCCAGTTCCACACGTTCGGCCGGCCCGAGAAAACTTCCGATCTCGATCTGCCTGCCGCTGCTCACCAACAGCACCCTGTCATCCCGTTCCATGCACAGCCGCACCCAATGCGGATGTACCTGAAACGCTGGTGGCGCACGCCCGGACGGAAATACCTCGACAGCGGTTTCCCCAACCCGGATCGCTTCTTCGCGCTCGCCGCTTCGCCACAACTGCCGCAGCGCCAGCGCCACCACACCACTGTGCAACAGGGCGAACACCGGCGCGAATGCATTGCCGGTCCACCACCCCAGGCCCGCAAACAACCACATCGTTCCAGCCAAGACCACAAACAACAGGACGAACTGCCGGGACGACAGTGCCCGCGGAGGCCGCAACCGCAATTGCGTCCCGGCCCCTTCGGACATCAATGGCAGCACTTCGATCATCGGCCACACGCAGCGCACTGCGGGAACAGCCCGATGGTAGACCTGCGCCGACGCATGCGGCAAGCGTTTCCGGCAATCGGCAATTTGCTGCAGTGCAGCTAAAAGTGCGCGTCAAATCAATCACTTCCCGAAAACCTGGGGGTGCACGCAGCGCTGAGTGGGGTCGCCATCACAACCACGGGCGACCTGCACAAAACGGCGGGAAAGCTGCCGCATCCGCACAAGTGTGCAACCGCCGTGGCTCACTAGAATGAGCACGGTTATCAAGGCCCATTTCGCATGAACGCTCAGCTCGATCCAACTGCCTCTTCCAGTACCGCCCACATGCTGCTGGCGCCCGAATTACCGGCAGCGCCCGGTGCATTGCGCGCCGCCATCACCGCCGCCTGGCTCAAGGACGAAGCCGAACACGTGCACGAGCTGCTCGACCAGGCGCGTCTGCCCGCTGCCGATCAGGCCAAGGTGCAGGCGCTTGCCGCCGACCTGGTCACCCGCGTGCGCGCCCGTGCGCAGGATCAGGGCGCAATCGAAGCCTTCATGCGCCAGTACGACCTCGGCAGCGAGGAAGGCGTGTTGCTGATGTGCGTGGCCGAAGCGCTGCTGCGCATTCCCGATCAGGACACTGCAGACAAGCTGATCCGCGACAAACTGGGCGATGCGGATTGGAAAAAGCACATGGGCGGCAGCGATTCGATGCTGGTCAACGCCTCCACGTGGGGCCTGATGCTCACTGGCAGGCTGGTGCAACTCAACGACCTCACCCGCGCCGATGTGCCTGGTGCGTTCAAGCGCCTGATCGGCCGCGTCGGCGAGCCGGTGATCCGCCTGGCCGTGCGTCAGGCCATGAAGATCATGGGCCACCAGTTCGTCATGGGCCGGACCATCGGCGAGGCCCTGTCGCGCTCGCGCAAGGGCGACAACGCCAACTACCGCTATTCGTTCGACATGCTCGGCGAAGGCGCGCTCACCATGAAGGACGCGCAACGCTACCTGCAGGCGTATCGCGATGCCATCCATGCGATCGGCCGCAGCGGCAACTTCGTCGGCACCGATGTGTTCGCCGCGCCCAGCATTTCGATCAAGCTGTCGGCGCTGTATCCGCGTTACGAGCACGCCAAGCGCGCACGCGTGATGGCAGAGCTGGTTCCGGGCGTGCTGGAGCTGGCGCAGCTGGCCAAGTCCTATGGCATCGGCTACACCGTCGACGCCGAGGAAGCCGACCGCCTGGAACTGTCGCTGGACATCATCGAAGCCACGTTCTCGGATCCGTCGCTGGATGGCTGGGAAGGCTATGGCCTGGCCGTGCAGGCGTATCAGAAGCGCACGCCCTATACGATCGACTTCCTGGCCGACCTGGCACGTCGCGTCGGTCGCCGAATTCCCGTGCGCCTGGTCAAGGGTGCGTACTGGGATGCGGAGATCAAGCGCGCCCAGATCGAAGGCCATCCCGGCTACCCGGTATTCACCCGCAAGCAGAATACCGACGTGTCCTACCTGGCCTGTGCACGACGGATGTTCGCGCACAGCGATGCGCTGTATCCCATGTTCGCCACCCACAATGCGCAGACCATCGCTGCGGTGCGTGCGATCTCCGGCGGCAAGGTCTACGAGCACCAGAAGCTGCACGGCATGGGCGATGACC
Organism: Xanthomonas codiaei; assembly: GCF_002939785.1. GTDB lineage: Bacteria > Pseudomonadota > Gammaproteobacteria > Xanthomonadales > Xanthomonadaceae > Xanthomonas > Xanthomonas codiaei. The sequence goes on along the minus strand of NZ_MDEC01000040.1, from coordinate 2,226 downwards.
TGTACGCCGAAGTGATTCCGGCAGATCGCCTGGGTTTGCCATGCCGGGTGTATGCGCCGGTCGGCTCGCATGAGGATCTGCTGCCCTATCTTGTGCGCCGGCTGCTCGAGAACGGCGCCAATTCCAGCTTCGTCAATCGCATCACCGATGAGGATGTCGCCATCGAGGACCTGATCCGCGATCCGGTCGAAGCGGTGTCGTCGTTTGCTTCGATCCCGCATCCCAAGATCCCGCTGCCGACCGATCTGTTGCGCAGCCAGAACCAACACAGGAAAAATTCCATGGGCGCCAATCTCGCCAACGACAACGATCTGCGGCAGCTGGCCGACCAACTCAACGCCGCGATCAAGCCGTGGGCGGCCATGCCGCTGGTGCCCGGCGCAGTCGTCGGCACGCCGCGCGCGCCTGTGCTCAATCCTGCAGATCGCCGCGAGACGGTCGGGCATTGGCAGCCATCCGACCCGGCCACCGTGCAGAAGGCGCTTGCGGCCGCAGCGGCCGCGCAGCCAGCCTGGAATCGCACGCCGGCGGCAAGCCGCGCCACCATCCTGGAGCACGCCGCCGACCTGCTGGAAGCGCGCATGCCCGAGTTCATGGCGATCTGCGTCAAGGAAGCCGGCAAGACCCTGCCCGATGCCGTCGCCGAGGTCCGCGAAGCGGTCGATTTCCTGCGTTACTACGCTGGCCAGGCACGCGCGCAATTCGGCGCGCGCGAACGCCTGCCCGGGCCGACCGGCGAATCCAACGAACTGCAGCTGCATGGCCGTGGCGTCTTCGTCTGCATCAGCCCGTGGAACTTCCCTCTGGCGATCTTCCTCGGCCAGGTCGCGGCAGCACTGGCCGCGGGCAACACGGTCATCGCCAAACCGGCCGAGCAGACCAATCTGATCGGCTTTGCAGCGGTCAAGCTGCTGCACGAATCCGGCGTACCGGAAGCGGCCGTTCAGTTCCTGCCGGGCGATGGCGCCACCGTCGGTGCCGCACTGACCAACGATCCGCGCGTGGCCGGTGTCGCCTTCACCGGCTCCACCGAGACCGCGCGCATCATCAACCGCACCCTTGCGGCGCGCGATGCGGCCATCGGCGTCTTGATCGCCGAGACCGGTGGCCAGAACGCGTTCATCGCCGACTCGTCCTCGCTGCCGGAGGCAGTGGTCAAGGACGCGATCTCCAGCGCCTTCATCTCCGCCGGACAGCGCTGCTCTGCGGCGCGTGTGCTGTTCGTCCAGGACGACATCGCCGACAAGGTCATGACCATGCTGGCCGGTGCCATGGGCGAGTTGAAGATCGGCGATCCGGGCCTGTTGTCGACCGACGTTGGTCCGGTGATCGATGCCGATGCGCTCAAGATCCTGGAAGATCACGCGGCGCGCATGGACCGCGAAGCGCGTCTGATCGCGACCACCAGGCTGGATGCAGGTACCGCCCACGGAAGCTTCTTCGCGCCACGTGCCTATGAATTGACCTCGCTCGCGCAGTTGCAGCGCGAGGTGTTCGGCCCCGTGCTGCATGTCATTCGCTGGAAGGCCGACCAACTCGATACGGTGATCGAGCAGATCAATGCCACAGGCTATGGCCTGACGCTGGGCGTGCATTCGCGCATCGACGAGACCATTGAGCGCATCACCTCGCGTGTCGCGGTGGGCAATGTCTACGTCAACCGCAATCAGATCGGCGCAGTGGTCGGGGTTCAACCGTTCGGCGGCCAGGGACTGTCCGGGACCGGCCCCAAGGCCGGCGGCCCGCATTACCTGCTGCGCTTTGCCACCGAAAAGGTCGTCACCGTCAACACCACTGCCGCAGGCGGCAATGCCTCGCTGCTGACGCTGGGGGACTAAGGCGGTTCACCGAGAACGCGCATCAGCCTCGCCACAAAAAACCCCGCAAAAGCGGGGTTTTTTGTGGGTGTAACGCCTCACGCTAGGTCACTTTCCCCAGGTAAACAACCGTGTAAGGCTGGTCGTAATTCCCTACGGCCGGAGTGGTTCTTCAAAAACAAGAACTAAGGACCGCATGTTGTGGAATCGTCTCGGCAAGATTCGCAACGCCTCAGAACCTGGGAGGAATTGGACCTGTGCGTGCCCTGTCTTGGCAGCGGCAGCCCACGCGTCGCGTCCAGGCACTCCTGTCCAGCGCACGCCATCCAGTACCGCCGGTCGTCCCCGGCAAAGCAGAACATGGAGGTATGCGTAGCAAAAGCAACCTGCGCGCTGCCGCATTGGCGGA
>NZ_MDEC01000039.1 GCF_002939785.1 Xanthomonas codiaei | reverse complement strand
CTCCCGCGGTCACTCAGACCTGTGGGCTATCGGTCGACCACGCCGGCTCTCGACGCCTAATCTGGCAGATCGCCAAGAGATAAGGGATAAGCGCTTGGCTTCACTACGAGCAGCTAGCAAAACGACTGCGCGACCGCCAGGCGGTCGGTGCTCGGTGCGGCATGTACCACGCGTACACTGCGGTTCCTCCGCGCCGTCCGCACCCACCTGACAACCGCTCACTACGTTCAGTTAGCCGCTTCTAAGCGATTAGCGTTTGGCTTTGGCGAACGCCTCGCGGAAGCGCAGCATTTCCGCCTCGGTGCCCACGGTCACGCGCACGCGCTTGGGCCAGATCGGCCAGCTACGGCCAACGATGACGCCCTGCTTCTGCATCGAGTCGGCAAACACCTTGGCATCGCGCTTGATGTCCACCACAAAGCAGTTGGCCTGCGATGGCAGGCAGGTGTAGCCCTTGCCCTTGAGCCAGGCGATGGTGTCCTCGCGCACGCGCGTGTTCTCGGTGCGCCGCGTGGGCACCAGCAATGGATCGCGCAGGCTGGCGATGCCGGCCGCCATGGCCGGTACCGGCAGCGGGTTGCGGCCCTGGGGGCTGAGCTTGCTCAACAGGCCCGGAGCGGCGATGGCCGCGCCCAGGCGCAGACCGGCCATGCCGTACAGCTTGGAGAACGTGCGCAGCACGATCAGGTCCTGGCGCTGACGCACCAGGTCCACCACCGAGGTTTCGTTGCTGTACTGGATATAGGCCTCGTCGACCACCAGCACCGCGCTGGCCGGTTTGTTGGCCAGCAGCCATTCGATGTCGGCACGCGCAGTGATCGAACCGGTGGGATTGTTGGGGTTGCACACGTAGATCAGACCGGCGGTGGGATCGGCCTTGGCCATTGCCTTGACGTCGTGCGCACCGTCGGCACGCAAGGGCACCCGGCGCACCGGTGCGCCCTGTACGGTGGCGACGTCGGCCAGCGCTTCGAAGGTCGGGTCGGCGGTGACCAGGCCGGCGCGTGGCGAGGTGAACAGCGACCCGGTGCGGCCCAATGGGTCGCTGGAGCCTGGGAAGAACGCGATGTGATCGTTCGGCAGCTGCAATTCGCCGGCCATCAGGTTGCGTAGATCCAGCTCCATCTCGAACTGATAGCGGCCGGCGCGCGCCAGCGACCGCGTTGCCGCGTCCAGGGCGGCGGGCGAGGGACCGAGCGGGTGTTCGTTGTAGTTGAGGTAGACCGTGCCGGCAGCGGGGGCCACGCCGGGGGCGGCAGGCGCGGCCGCGCGTTTGCGAGCGGCCTCGGCCGGCGACATCAGCCCCAGTGCGGACACCGCCACGCCGGAGGTGGCGAGGCTGAGAAACGAACGGCGCGAGACGGGCAACGACACGGGTGAACTCCAGACGGACAGGGCAAAGAGTGCGCCACGCTAGCGGGTTTGGGGCGCTCTGCCTATCGGGGAATCTCCTGTCCGCCACGCCGTTCCGGCGATGGCAGACGAAGCGGGCTGCTGGCAGCGGCAGATCTGGCGTGTGGTCCGCCGGCAATTCGCCGTGCTCGTGCAGGTCAGGCTTGCGGCGGCGGAGGGGCGACTAGCCTGCGCTCAGGTATCGCCCTCCCAGTCAGTCGGTGCCGAAGACCCAGGGGCGAGAGGCGTAGCCGCCGTTTGTGCACTGGCATGGCCCGTTAGAATGAGCGGCCCAGAGTCAGCCCAGCGATCAGTATGACTGTCAGCCCGGATCCCGCGCAGCGCATCGAGGCCTTGCGCCGTCGCATCGAAGACGCGAATTACCGCTATCACGTGCTCGACGAGCCGCAGATGGCCGACGTGGATTACGACCGCCTGATGCGCGAGCTGGAGGCGCTGGAGGCCGAGCATCCGGCGCTGGCCAGCGTGGATTCGCCGACCCAGCGCGTGGGCTACCTGGCCGCATCGCGTTTTGCCGAAGTGCGGCACGCCTTGCCGATGTTGTCGCTGGGCAATGCCTTCAGCGATGAGGAAGTGAGCGAGTTCGTGCGCCGCATCGGCGAACGCTTGGAGGTCAGGCAGCCGCTGTTCTGTGCCGAACCCAAGCTCGATGGTCTGGCGATCAGCCTGCGCTACGAAAACGGTGAATTCGTGCAGGGCGCCACCCGCGGCGATGGCGCCACCGGCGAGGATGTCAGCGCCAATCTGCGCACGGTCAAGGCGATTCCGTTGCGCCTGCGCGGCGAAGGCTGGCCGACAGTGCTGGAAGTGCGCGGCGAGGTCTATATGCCGCGCGCCGCGTTCGAGGCCTATAACGCGCAGATGCGCGCGCAGGGCGGCAAGGTGCTGGCCAACCCGCGCAATGGTGCGGCCGGCTCGTTGCGGCAGCTAGATGCGCGCATCACCGCGCAGCGCCCGCTGAGTTTCTTCGCCTACGGGGTAGGCGAGGTGCGCGACGGGACGCTGCCGCCGACCCATTCGGCGATCCTGGCGCAGCTGCGCGAATGGGGCTTTCCGGTCAGCTCGCTGGTCGAGGTGGTGCAGGGCAGTGAAGGTTTGCTGGCGTACTACCAACGCATCGGCGAAGCGCGCGATGGATTGCCATTCGATATCGACGGCGTGGTCTACAAGCTCGACGATCTGGCCGGCCAGCGCGAAATGGGCTTCGTCTCGCGCGCACCGCGCTGGGCGATCGCGCACAAGTTCCCGGCGCAGGAGCAGTCCACCACGGTGGAGGCGATCGAGATCCAGATCGGCCGCACCGGTGCGGCCACGCCGGTGGCGCGGCTGAAGCCGGTGCATGTGGCCGGTGTGATCGTCACCAACGCCACCTTGCACAATGCCGACCAGATCGCGCGGCTGGATGTGCGCGTGGGCGATACGGTGATCGTGCGACGCGCCGGCGATGTGATTCCCGAAGTAGCCGGCGTGGTGGCCGATCAGCGCCCGGCCGGCACGCAGGAATGGCGCATGCCCACCCAGTGCCCGGTGTGCGGCTCGGAGATCGTGCGCGAAGAAGGCCAGGCGGTGTGGCGCTGCTCCGGCGAGCTGACCTGCCCGGCGCAGCGCAAGGAAGCGTTCCGGCATTTCGTCTCGCGGCGCGCGATGGACGTCGATGGCCTGGGCGAGAAATTCATCGAGGTGCTGGTCGACAGCGGGCTGGTGAAAGGTGTGGCCGACCTGTACCTGCTCACCGTGGATCAGTTGCTGCAATTGCGCCTGATCAGTACCGCGGAGAGCCCGCATGCGTTCCTGCGCGAGGCGCGCGAGCATCTGGCAACCGGCGCATACGCGACGCTGGAAACCACCATGGCGCAGATCGGTGTGGATCTGGCCGGCGAGCGCGAGGCTCCTCCAACCTGGCAGGCGGACTTGCTGCGCGCCGGGCTGCCTGGCTTCGATTGGAACCGCCGCAAGATCGCCACCAAGTGGGCCGAGAACCTGATCGAGGCGATCGAGACATCGCGCGACACCACGTTGGAGCGCTTCCTGTTCGCGCTCGGCATCGAGCACGTGGGCGAAAGCACGGCCAAGGCCTTGTCGGTCTGGTTCGGCGATCTGGAGCTGATCCGCCATCTGCCGTGGCCGCTGTTCAAGCGCGTGCCGGACATCGGCGGCGAAGTGGCGCGCTCGCTTGGCCATTTCTTCGATCAGCCCGGCAATCAACAGGCCATCGACGATCTGCTGCAACGCGGGGTGCGCATCGGCGATGTGCATCCGCCATCGCCCAAGCTACGCGACGCGCTGAGCTTTGCCAGCGTGCTGGAAGACATGGACATCCCCAAGGTCACTCCCGTGCGTGCGCAGCAGCTGGCGGCCGCCGTGCCGTCGTTCGATGCGCTGCGCGCTGCCGGCTCCGATGCCTTGCAACAGGCCGGCGTGCCGGCGCCGGTGGTCGCCGCGCTGCTGCAATGGCTGGATCGCCCGGAAAACGCGGCCCTGGCCAGCGCTGCGCAGCAGGCGGTGGACAGCGTGCTGGCGCGTCTGCCGGAAGCTGCCGCAGTGCAGGCCGGTCCGCTGGATGGCCAGACCGTGGTGATCACCGGCACCCTGGTTGCATTGACCCGCGACGCGGCCAAGCAACGGCTCGAAGCCCTGGGCGCCAAGGTGGCCGGCAGCGTGTCGAAGAAGACAGCCTTCCTAGTGGCGGGCGAAGAGGCCGGCTCCAAGCTGGACAAGGCGCAGTCGCTGGGCGTGGAGATCTGGGACGAGGCGCGCCTGCTGACGTTCCTGGGCGAGCACGGGCAACAGCCGTGACCGCGGTGCAGCTCGACCTGGCCGCGCTGCAGCTGCGCGCGCGGCTCAATGCCACGATCCGCGCATTCTTTGCCGAGCGCGATGTCATCGAGGTGGAGACGCCGGTGCTGTCGCAGGCCGGCAACACCGAGCCGAACATCGAAAGCTTCAGCACTCGCTTCAGCGGGCACGTGGATGCCGGCGCGCCGCTGCGCTGGTTGCGTACCTCGCCGGAGTATCCGCTCAAGCGCCTGCTCGCCGCGGGCCTGGGCGATTGCTACGAGCTTGGGCGCGTGTTCCGCAATGGCGAAGCCGGCGGCCGCCACAACCCCGAGTTCAGCATGCTCGAGTGGTACCGGGTGGGCTGGGACGACCGTGCGCTGGCGCAGGAGACCGTCGCACTGGTGCAGCGTGCGCTGGCCCTGGTCGAACGCCAGGCGACGGTGCAGGTGCTGAGCTACCGCGAGCTGTTCGTGCAGCGGCTGGGGATCGATCCGTTGCTGGACCCGATCCAGGCGCTGCGTGCGCCGTTGCAGGCGATCGCCATCGATGCGCACGGGCTCACGCGCGACGATTGGCTGGACCTGCTGATGACCCACTGCCTGCAGCCCGGCTTTGCCGCCAATACCTTGACCGTGGTGCACGACTGGCCGGCCAGCCAGTGCGCTCTGGCGCGCATCCGCCACGCCGATCCGCCGGTGGCCGAGCGCTTCGAGCTGTATCTGGGCGCCTACGAGGTGGCCAACGGCTACCACGAGTTGAACGATGCGCACGAGCAGCGTGCGCGTTTCCAGCGCGACAACGCCGTGCGCGCCGCGCGCGGGCTGCCGCAACTGCCGTTGGACGAACCGTTGCTGGCGGTGCTGTCGCAACTGCCCGATTGCGCTGGCGTGGCGGTGGGGGTGGATCGGTTGTTGATGGCCCTGCGCGGCACCACGCAGATTGCCGACGTGCTGGCCTTCGAGTTCGCCCGCGCCTGAGTCGCGCTGGCAGCGCGGCCAGCGCGAACGGTCATGCCGGAAAGCGCTTCCTGCGCCGCAGTGGCAATCGCATGCCGGTTGCTCCTCGGTGACAGCCTTGCACGCACGATGCCGCTGATTCGCCTGGGGCAACGGGCCGACCGCATCGGGTTGCCACAGTCTTGTCACGCCCGCCGTATTGCTATCTTCACATCGATGGTGCTCTCATCTTCACGTCCACGGGGGCGCGACGTACATCGTTTCGGGGTGAGGATTGTTGGCATGAAGTGGCTGATCAGCTTATGCGGTCTGTGGTGCTTGCCGCTGCTGATGGTCGCCGACGCACGCGCTGCCGATCGCGGCTCGGGCGTGGTGCGCTGCGAGTCCAAGGACATGGCGCGCGTGCATTGCCCCATGGAGGTGACCGGCGGCGTGCAGCTGGTGCGCCAGCTGTCCGAGACCAGCTGCATCCGTGGCAGCGAGTGGGATGTCGACCGAGATGGCGTGTGGGTGGAGCAGGGCTGCCGCGCCGAATTCGCCAGCAGCGCGCCCACGGCCACCGTGATGCGCCGGGTGGTGCGCTGCGATTCCAATGGCGGCAAGGTGGTGTGCCCGGTGGTGCTGCGTGGCGCGCCGGTGCGGCTGCTGCGCCAGCGCTCGATGTGGCCGTGCAAGGAAGGTCGCACCTGGGGAACGCGTCGTAACGAGATCTGGGTGTCGCGCGGCTGCGACGGCGAATTCGAGGTGGGTGCCGAAGATGGCTCCGGTTTCGTCGCCATGCCGCGCATGGTCACCTGCGAGTCGAAGAAGAGCGCGCGGCGCACCTGCGGGGTGTCGGTGGAACGTGCCGTGCGACTGGGCCGGCAGATGTCCAAGACCCCGTGCGTGGAAGGCCAGACCTGGGGCTGGAGCCGCGATGGGGTCTGGGTCAACGATGGCTGCCGCGCCGAGTTCATCGTCGACTGAGCGGCTGTCGAGCCTGTTGCGTGTTGGTCAATTGCCGTGCGCAGGGTCTTGCTGTCGCTGCACAGGGCGGGTGATCTGTGGCTTGGCAAGGACCAGTCGCGTCGATCGCTGCCCAGGGTTTCGGCACAGCAACCTGCAACCAGCAACCAGCAACGCTAAACGGCGCGATGCGGAGGCTTTGGTTCTTCAGCAAAAATTGCCAACAAACTGTCTGGTGCGGTGTCCTTGCCGCTTGCGGGACCGTTGGCGGCATGGATGCCGCCATCGAGCCCCCATGGACGGGTTCACGGCGTGTCGCGCAAGCGGTGAGGGCACCGCGCCCTCGAAGTCGTGGCGTTTGCGGCAGGGCCCTTGCCCGCCCACCATCGCAGGACACGCTGCAAGTACGTCCATGTAAGCTCCGTGGCGGCATCCATGCCGCCAAGGGTCCCGCGACGCCGGGCGGGCAAGGGCCGGTCGAGATGGTCGGCGTGCATGGTTTGCAACAAGCAACCGGCACGCAGCCACGCGCTGCCCCCGTTCTTCAATAAACCACCAGTCAACTGTCTGGTGCGGTGTCCTTGCCGCTTGCGGGACCGTTGGCGACAGGGATGCCGCCAACGATCCGCAGGGATGGATTTGCGGCGTGTCGCGCAAGCGGTGAGGGCACCGCGCCCTCGAAGTCGTGGCGTTTGCGGCAGGGCCCTTGCCCGCCCACCATCGCAGGACACGCTGCAAGTACGTCCATGTAACCTCCGTGGCGGCATCCATGCCGCCAAGGGTCCCGCGACGGCGGGCGGGCAACGACCGGTCGAGATGGTCGGCGTGCATGGTTTGCAACCAGCAACCGGCACGCAGCCACGCGCTGCCCCCGTTCTTCAATAAACCACCAGTCAACTGTCTGGTGCGGTGTCCTTGCCGCTTGCGCGACCGTTGGCGGCATGGATGCCGCCATCGATCCCCAGGGATGGGTTGACGGCGTGTCGCGCAAGCGGTGAGGGCGCCGCGCCCTCGACCAACCGGGCTTTTGCGTTTGATGCATCACTGCGGAAGACCGACGATCTGAGCAATGCCAGTCCACTGACTGGACTGCCCGTGCGCCTTACAATAGGGCGATGAACGACAGCGCCCATATCGATTACGCCCGCTACGACCATATCCGCCCACTGCTGTGGACCGGCGACGCCCTGGAATTGCTCGATCAACGCAAGCTGCCCTTCGTGGTGGAGCATGTGCGCTGCGAGACCAGCGATGCAGTGGCCGAGGCCATCCATTCGCTGGCCGTGCGTGGCGCGCCAGCGATCGGCATTGCGGCCGGGTGGGGCGTGCTGCTGGCTGCGCGGGATATCGATGCCAACGATGGCAGTGCGGCCTTGCAGAAACTCGAGCCGGCGCTGCTGCGGCTCAATGCCGCACGTCCTACGGCGGTGAACCTGGCCTGGGCATTGATGCGTATGCGCCGGGTGCTGGGCGCGGCCGGTGCCGACTGGCGCGAGGTGCTCGCGCGCGAGGCGCAGGCCATTGCCGATGAAGACCTGGCCGCCAATCGCCAGATGGGTGCGTTGGGTGCCGGGCTGATCGCCCCGGGCAGCGGCGTGCTGACCCACTGCAATACCGGCTCGCTGGCCACCGCCGGCTTCGGTACCGCGCTGGGTGTGATCCGCGCCGGCATGGCGCAGCAGCGCATCGCCAAGGTGTTTGCCGGCGAAACCCGGCCGTGGCTGCAGGGCGCGCGCCTGACCGTGTGGGAGCTGCAGCAGGACGGCATCGATGCCACCCTGATCGCCGACTCGGCCGCCGCGCATCTGATGAAGTCCGGCCTGGTGCAGTGGGTGATCGTGGGCGCCGACCGTATCTGCGCCAATGGCGATACCGCCAACAAGATCGGCACCTACCAGCTGGCCATCGCCGCCCGCCACCACGGGGTCAAGTTCATGGTGGTGGCGCCCTCGTCCACGGTGGACATGGCCACGGCCGATGGCGACCAGATCGAGATCGAGCAGCGCGATCCGGGCGAATTGTTCGGTGTGGGCGGGGTCCGTACGGTGGCCGAGGGCATCCATGCCTGGAACCCGGTGTTCGACGTCACCCCGGGCAGCCTGATCGATGCCATTGTCACCGAGCGCGGGGTGATCGAGCAGCCCGACCAGGGGCGCATGCAGGCCGCGTTCGGCAGCTGAACCCGGCGCGCGGGCGGTGCGCCGCAAACGGCGCGTAAAGTCCCGCAAGTGCTTGTTTCTGGCCGCTAAACCGGCGGCATCCGGCTGCCCCTTCATGGTACAATCCGGCGCTTGAATCGATCGGCGGGAGCGTAGGGCCGGCAGCCTGTCACCAAGGCGCCCCCGACGCGGCTTTCCGGCTCGCCCGCCACCTCACTTACGGAACCCGAATGGCAGAAACCGCCAAGGAAATCATCCAGGTCAACCTGGAAGACGAGATGCGCAAGAGCTATCTCGATTACGCGATGAGCGTGATCGTGGGCCGTGCACTCCCCGATGCCCGTGACGGCCTGAAGCCTGTGCACCGACGCGTGTTGTACGCGATGCACGAGCTGGGCGCACACAGCAACAAGGCCTACTTCAAGTCGGCGCGTATCGTCGGCGACGTCATCGGCAAGTACCACCCGCACGGCGACCAGTCGGTCTACGACACGCTGGTGCGCATGGCGCAGCCGTTCTCGCTGCGCTACATGATGGTGGACGGCCAGGGTAACTTCGGTTCGGTCGATGGCGACTCTGCCGCGGCGATGCGTTACACCGAGTCGCGCATGTCGCGGCTGGCGCATGAGCTGATGGCCGACATCGACAAGGAAACCGTCGATTTCCAGCCCAATTACGACGAAAAGGAACTGGAACCGACGGTCATGCCGACCCGGTTCCCGAGCCTGCTGGTCAACGGTTCGGCCGGTATCGCGGTGGGCATGGCCACCAATATCCCGCCGCACAACCTGACCGAGGCGATCAATGCCTGCATCGCGCTGATCGACACCCCAGAGCTGGATGTCGAAGGGCTGATGGAATACATCCCCGGCCCGGATTTCCCCACTGCCGGCATCATCAACGGCACCGCCGGCATCGCCGCCGGCTACCGCACCGGCCGCGGCCGCGTGCGCATCCGTGCCAAGGCCGATGTGGAAGTGGCCGACAACGGCCGCGAGGCGATCGTCGTCACCGAGATCCCGTACCAGGTCAACAAGGCGCGGCTGATCGAGAAGATCGCCGAGCTGGTCAAGGAAAAGAAGCTCGAAGGCATCAGCGAGCTGCGCGATGAGTCCGACAAGGACGGCATGCGCATCTACATCGAGATCAAGCGCGGCGAATCGGCCGAGGTTGTGCTCAACAACCTCTACCAGCAGACCCAGATGGAGTCGGTGTTCGGCATCAACATGGTGGCGCTGATCGATGGCCGCCCGCAGTTGATGAACCTCAAGCAGATGCTGGAGGCGTTCATCCGCCACCGCCGCGAGGTGGTCACCCGCCGCACCATCTTTGAGTTGCGCAAGGCGCGTGCACGTGCGCACGTGCTGGAAGGCTTGACCGTCGCGTTGGCCAACATCGATGAAATGATCGAGTTGATCAAGACCTCGGCCAACCCGCAGGAAGCGCGCGAGCGCATGCTGGCCAAGACCTGGGCACCGGGGTTGGTCGGTGCGCTGCTGGGCGCCGCCGGCGCCGAGGCCTCCAAGCCGGAAGACCTGCCACCGGGCGTGGGCCTGATCAACGGTTTCTACCAGCTCAGCGAAGTGCAGGCCTCGCAGATCCTGGAAATGCGTCTGCATCGCCTGACCGGGTTGGAACAGGAAAAGCTGACCGACGAGTACAAGCAGTTGCTCGGCGTCATCGAAGGCCTGATCCGCATCCTGGAAAACCCGGATGTGCTGCTGCAGGTGATCCGCGACGAGCTGATCAACGTGCGCGAAGAGTACGGCGACGAGCGCCGCACCGAGATCCGTCACAGCGAAGAAGACCTGGATATCCTGGATCTGATCGCGCCGGAAGACGTGGTGGTGACCCTCTCGCATGCCGGTTATGCCAAGCGCCAGCCGGTGAGCGCGTATCGCGCACAGCGTCGCGGTGGCCGCGGCCGTTCGGCGGCTGCGACCAAGGAAGAGGACTTCATCGACCAGCTGTGGCTGGTCAACACTCATGACACGCTGCTGACCTTCACCAGCAGCGGCAAGGTGTTCTGGTTGCCGGTGCACCAGTTGCCGGAGGCCGGTTCCAACGCGCGTGGCCGTCCCATCATCAACTGGATTCCGCTGGAGGCTGGCGAGCGGGTGCAGGCGGTGCTGCCGGTGCGCGAATACGCCGACAACCGTTATGTGTTCTTCGCCACCCGCAACGGTACGGTCAAGAAGACGCCGCTGAGCGAATTCGCGTTCCGCCTGGCGCGCGGCAAGATCGCGATCAATCTGGATGAAGGCGATGCGCTGGTCGGCGTGGCATTGACCGATGGCGACCGCGACGTGCTGCTGTTCGCGTCCAACGGCAAGACCGTGCGCTTTGGCGAATCCACCGTGCGTTCGATGGGCCGTACCGCCACCGGCGTGCGCGGTATCCGTCTGACCAAGGGCGAGGAAGTGGTCAGCCTGATCGTGGCCGAGCGTGCCGGCGGCGTCGATGACGAGGCCGAGGAAGATAACGGCGAGGACGTGGTGGAGACCGCCGATGGCGCCGAGGCGGCGGTGATCGAGGTCGCCGACGATGGCGATGTGGCCTACATCCTCACCGCCACCGAAAACGGCTACGGCAAGCGCACCCCGCTGGCCGAGTACCCACGCAAGGGCCGCGGCACGCAGGGCGTGATCGGCATCCAGACCACCGAGCGCAACGGCAAGCTGGTGCGTGCGGTGTTGCTGGGCGCCACCGACGAAGTACTGCTGATCTCCGATGGCGGCACCCTGGTGCGCACGCGCGGTTCGGAGATCTCGCGGGTGGGCCGCAACACCCAGGGCGTGACGCTGATCCGGCTGTCCAAGGGCGAGAAGCTGCAGGCGGTCGAACGCCTGGATGCGTCGCTGGATGAAGTGGACGAGGTGGTGGAAGAAGCGGGCACTGCTGCCGCCGCGCCGCTGCCGCCGAGCGAGCAATGAGCACGCTTCCGCATCGCTGCGATTGAACGAAAACGCCGGCAAACGCCGGCGTTTTTTATGGCATCGCGCATGTGACCGTCATCGGCGCGTCGCCCCGCCGCGTCCGCGCACGCCAATCCGTCTTCCTGTTCCCAACTCCCCAATCCCCAATCCCCAATCCCCGATCCCCGATCCCAAATCCCAAATCCCAAATCCCAAATCCCGAATCCCGAATCCCGATTCACTGCGCCGCCACCACCGCATCGTCCTGCACCGCGTCCTGCACATCCTGCGCTAGCGTCGCCTTGACGATGATCGAGCGGATGGCGTCGGTGGCATCGGAGAGCGGCACATCGCTGCTCAGGCGCTGGAAGGTGTCGCGGCTGTTGTAGCCAGAGCCATCCTTCAGATAGTGGTCGTACATCGACAGCAGATCCTGGCAGGCCGTGATCAATGCAGCGACATTGCCGCGCAGCAGCGCGTGGCCGATCTGGTCGAAGCTGTGCAGACAGTCCGCCAGCCAGTGCAGGTCGTAGCGGGCGGTGCTGGGCTCGGGCGCGCTGTGGCCGCGGCTATAGGCGCTGTAGCGGCGCAGGCTGCGGGCCACGCGCGCGACATGCGCGAACAGCGTGCCGATTTCGTTGGCGATATCCAGCCGCTGCACCATCACCATCGGGATGACCTGGCTGGCAGCCGGGTCGTCGTGCTGGGCTGCGGTCTGCTCCTGCTGTTCCAGCGACTGCTTGAGGACGGTGTAGCTGCGCTGCAGCGATTCCAGTTCCAGTGCGCTGGCGGCCGCGCGTGCCTTCAGCTGCGACAAGGCCGCCTGGTAGCGGCCAAGGCTGTCCTGGGTACTGGCCAACTGCCCGGACTCGGCACGTAACTGCCGGCCGCGCACGAAGGCCAGCGCGGTGGCGATCAATGCCCAGAGTGCGAATGCAGGCACCAGGTAGATCAGGATGCCCATGGGAGATTCCTCGAAACGTTGCATACCTTGTCGGCCTGGCAGCAACGTTCTTGAGGGCAATCGACGTGAAACTTGGAAGCCGCACGTAGGGACGCGCGTCAGAACGCCATGCCGCACGCATGCAGCCGCGTCAGGGCGATCGAGTGGTGCCAGGCGTCGGTTCCGTAGCCAGCGGGGCGGGACTGATCGCGGCCACCGGCACGACAGGCGCGCTGCGCGGGCGCAGCAACAGCCACGTGCCCAGCCGCCGCAACAGGGTGTTTCCAGGCATTTCGATCAACCGGTACATCGTCCAGGCAGCGGCAAGGGTGACCGCGATGATCGGCAAGGCCAGGGCCGGTCGTGGCGGCAGGCCGTCCATGATCACCAGGGCGGCGTAGATGATCGGAATATTCAGCAGGTACATCGAGAAACTGCATTCGCCGCTGAGCATCATCAAGCGGTTGCCGAGCAGGCGCTTGCTCAGCCCGGTGTCGAAGGAGAACAGGAACACGAAGATGCCGGCGAAGCCGGCGGTCTCCAGCGTGAGGTAGAGCTCGCGCTTGGAACCGAGATCGACATCGACAATGCCCAGGACGACGGCAAGCACCAGCCCGATGACGCCGGCCTGCAGCGTCGCCAGGGTGGTCATGTCGACGCCGGCGCCAACCCGGGTGCGCACCAGGCCGAACACCACGCCGGCCAGGAAATAATAGATCTTGGAGCCGACGAAGGTGCCGGGCAGCTGTGCCCGGTAGGCGATGAGCATCAGGACGGTGCCGAGCACCGCCACCATCAGGGTGACATTGCTGTTGGTGCGGAAGGCACGCAGCGCAAACCAGATGCCCACGAAGATCGCGTAGAACTGGACTTCCGGCGGAATGCTCCACAGCGCGGACACGTTGCCGGAAAACAACAGATGGCGTAGCAGGTTGTCGTGACTGATGGCGTAGACGAACTGCGAATCGACCAGGTTGTAGATCAGATAGGACGCCAGCACGACGGTCAGGTAGGCCGGCGCAATGCGCGAGAATCTGGAAATGGCGTAGCGCGCCACTGCTGGGTAATTGGGGTCTTTTTCTCCGTAGAGAAAGGCCATCAGGAACCCGCTCAGGGTAAAGAACACCATGACGCCCATTTCACCGGGAAACAGGTGGGTATCGGTGAAGAATTTTTCTTCCGCAAGATGCGCGTAGACCACAAGCAATGCCGCAAGACCGCGAATACCGGTCAACGAGTCGATGCGCTGTTCCTGCTGCATGAGTGGGGGC
Organism: Xanthomonas codiaei; assembly: GCF_002939785.1. Lineage (GTDB taxonomy): Bacteria > Pseudomonadota > Gammaproteobacteria > Xanthomonadales > Xanthomonadaceae > Xanthomonas > Xanthomonas codiaei. The sequence goes on along the minus strand of NZ_MDEC01000039.1, from coordinate 24,587 downwards.
TCTCAGTGTGATCGATACGAAAAAACCCGCGCCTGCCGAAGGCGCGATGTCGTTTGCGTGCATTTCGAGATTCAGTGCCGGTCGGACGCATCCCCCTCGGTCGTCCGACTTGCCGCGAGCTTACTCGATCGGCGGGTCACGCATTATCGTTTTGCACGACGCTGGCGATAGTCGTGACAGGGATCACGGTGTGTCAAGCTCGACCGCAAGCCGCGCCGACATCCGTGTAGGGAACTGATGCGTTGGGCATGAAGCAGCTGCGTGCAGACACGCGTTGGTGACACGCATGACGAGATCTCCCGATGTCTGTCTGCAGCGATCCATGCGTGACAATCACGCGCATGACGCCACCGTCTTACAGCTGCGGCCGCTGCCGGATTGACCATGGTCGCGCGGACGCTGCGGTTTGCTGCAGCGGCGATTCGCCCACCTCGCGTCAGCGGGCACGCGGCGGCGTCAGGACAGGATGGCAGGCAGATCCAGGCCCTTCTCGCGAGCGCAATCGGTTGCGATGGCATAGCCGGCGTCGGCATGCCGCATGACGCCAGTGGCGGGGTCGTTCCACAGCACGCGTTCGATGCGGCGGTCGGCGGCCTCGCTGCCGTCGCAGACGATGACCATGCCGGCATGTTGCGAGAAGCCCATGCCGACGCCGCCGCCGTGATGCAGCGACACCCAGGTTGCGCCCGATGCGGTGTTGAGCAGGGCGTTGAGCAATGGCCAATCGGAGACCGCATCGGAGCCGTCGGCCATGGCTTCGGTTTCGCGATTGGGCGAGGCGACGCTGCCTGAATCGAGATGGTCGCGGCCGATCACCACCGGTGCCTTCAGCTCGCCGCTGCGGACCATGGCGTTGAAGGCCAGGCCCAGCCGATGACGGTCGCCCAGGCCGACCCAGCAGATGCGCGCAGGCAGCCCCTGGAAGGCGATTTTTTCCGCGGCCATGTCCAGCCAGCGATGCAGATGCGCATCGTCGGGAATCAATTCCTTGACCTTGGCATCGGTCCTGGCGATGTCCTCCGGATCGCCGGACAGCGCCACCCAACGGAACGGGCCGATGCCGCGGCAGAACAGCGGGCGGATGTAGGCGGGCACGAAGCCGGGGAAGTCGAAGGCGTCGGACACGCCTTGCTCCAATGCCATCTGGCGCAGGTTGTTGCCGTAATCCACGGTGGGCACGCCGAGCGCGTGGAAGGCGAGCATGGCGCGGATGTGGTTGGCCATCGAATCGCGCGCGGCGGCTTCCACTTGCTTCGGCGCGCTGACGCGCTTGTCGTCCCATTCGTCCACGCTCCAGCCCTGCGGCAGGTAGCCGTTGACCGGGTCGTGCGCAGAGGTCTGGTCGGTGAGCAGGTCCGGTTTGATTCCGCGCAGCAGCAGTTCGTCCAGCACGTCGGCGACATTGCCGAGCAGGCCGACCGACAGCGGCTTCTTCGCCGTGCACGACTGCTCGATCAGGCGCAATGCCTCGTCCAGCGAGTCGGTCCAGGTGTCCAGATAGCCGGTGCGCAAGCGCATGTCGATGCTGGAACGGCGGCATTCCACCGCCAGGCAGGACGCGCCGGCCATCACGGCGGCCAGCGGCTGCGCGCCGCCCATGCCGCCGAGGCCGCCGGTGAACAGCCACTTGCCGGCCAGGTTGCCGCCGTAATGCTGGCGGCCCATCTCCACGAAGGTTTCGTAGGTGCCTTGCACGATGCCTTGCGCGCCGATGTAGATCCAACTGCCGGCGGTCATCTGGCCGTACATCGCCAGGCCCTTTTTATCCAATGCGTTGAAGTGGTCCCAATTGGCCCAGCGTGGCACCAGGTTGGAATTGGCGATCAGCACGCGCGGCGCATCGGCATGGGTGCGGAACACGCCGACCGGCTTGCCCGATTGCACCAGCAGGGTCTGGTCGTCGTCCAGGCGGGTGAGCGCGGCCACGATCGCATCGAAGGATTCCCAATCGCGCGCGGCGCGGCCGATGCCGCCGTAGACCACCAGTTCCTGCGGGCGCTCGGCCACGTCCGGGTCCAGGTTGTTCATCAGCATGCGCAATGGCGCTTCAGTGAGCCAGCTCTTGGCGGTGAGCGTGTTGCCGGTGGCGGCGCGGATGACGCGGGTTGCATCGTGACGGATCATGCCGGGTTCCTTGCAATCAACGGTGGGCCGCGGGCGGCGTGGTGGCGGGTGAGGCGGTGCCGGCGAACTGCAGGCAGGCCAGCAGCACATGCCGCAGCACTGCGCGCAATGCGGTCGCGTGCACTGGCTGCCAGGGCGTGGGCCAAGTGTCCGGGGTGATGGTGTCCGGTTCGCGCATGTAGCCGCGGCATGCCAGCTCCATCTGCAGCGTGTGTACGCCGTGTTCGGGCTGCGCATAGTGGCGGGTGATCCATCCACCCTTGAAGCGGCCATTGCGCACCGTGCTGGAGCCGCTGCTGCGGCACAGCTGTTCCACTGCGTCGACCAGCACCGGGTCGCAACTGCGGTCGTCGTTGCTGCCGATGTTGAACTGCGGCAACTCGCCGTCGAACAGGTGCGGGATGACCGAGCGGATCGAGTGTGCGTCGTACACCACGATCCTGGAATGCAGCTGGCGCAGGCGCGCAATTTCCTCGGCAAGCGCCGCGTGATACGGGTCGAACCAGCGCGCGCGGCGCTGGTCGATCTCCGCCTGGTCCGGCGCCAGGCCGTCGGCATACAGGGGCTGGTTGTCGAAGGTGGTCAGCGGGCACAGGCCGGTAGTGTTCTGGCCGGGGTACAGCGATGCGCCGCTGGGGTCGCGATTGACGTCGATGACCGAGCGCGAGATCGCGGTGCGCACGGTGGTGGCGCCCAGCGATTGGGCGAAGTCGTACAGGTGATGCACCCACCAATCGGCATCGCGCCGCGCCAGCCATGGCGACACGAAACGGTCGGCCACGTCATCGGGCAGCTCGGTGCCGGTATGCGGAAAGCTGATCAGTAGGGGCGCCTGCCCTTGGTGAATGTCCAGCCAGTCGGGCAGGGGGCTCATGGCCGGGCTCCGGTTGCCTGCGCGGCGGCACGCGATGCGTGGTGGTGATGCGCGTGGGTCTGGCCGTCGCGCCGCGCGTACCTTGCACCCGCAGCGCTGGGATGTGCGGCGTTTGCCAGGATGGCGATACCAGGCAATGCGTGGCGGCGTGCCGGGATGCTGCGCGGGCGGTCTGCAAATCGCCGCGTCATGCGGGCTGCTCCACGCCCGGCAAGGCGATCGCCACTGCATCGGCCAATGCGCCGGAACGCACCAGGGCGCTGGCGGCCAGCATGTCCGGGTGGAAGTAGCGGTCGTCCTGCAGCGTCGGCACCTGTGCGCGCAGCAGGGCACGTGCGGCTTCCAGCGCGGCGCTGGAGCGCAGCGGCGCGTGGAAGTCGCAGCCCTGCACGGCGGCCAGCAGCTCGATGCCGATCACGTGCGCGGCGTTCTCTGCCATCGCCAGCAGGCGGCGCGCGCCGTGCGCGGCCATCGACACGTGATCTTCCTGGTTGGCAGAGGTGGGAATCGAATCGACGCTGGCTGGATAGGCGCGCTGTTTGTTTTCCGACACCAATGCCGCAGCGGTGACCTGCGGAATCATGAAGCCCGAGTTCAAGCCCGGGCGCGGGGTGAGAAACGCCGGCAGGCCGGACAGGGCCGGGTCCACCAGCATCGCGGTGCGGCGTTCGCTGATCGAGCCGATCTCGCACACCGCCATTGCCAGCATGTCCGCCGCAAATGCCACCGGCTCGGCATGGAAGTTGCCGCCCGACAGTGCTTCTTCTGTGTCGCTGAAGACCAGCGGGTTGTCGGAGACGCCGTTGGCTTCGATCTCCAGCGTGCGCGCGGCCTGGCGCATCACATCCAGCGCCGCGCCTATCACCTGCGGTTGGCAGCGCAGGCAATACGGGTCCTGCACGCGCACATCGCCGAGCCGGTGCGATTCGCGGATGGCCGAGTCGGCCATCAGCGCGCGCAGCGCGGCGGCGGTGGCGATCTGTCCCGGCTGCCCACGCAAGGCATGGATGCGCGCGTCGAACGGCGTATCCGAGCCCTTGGCCGCTTCCACCGACAATGCCCCGGCGACTAGCGCCGCCTGCAACACGGTTTCAATCTCGAACAGGCCGGCCAGCGCGCAGGCGGTGGAGAACTGGGTGCCATTAAGTAGCGCAAGTCCTTCCTTGGCGCCGAGCACGCGCGGTTGCAGCTGCGCCTGCGCCAAGGCGTCCGCTGCCGGCAGCCGTTGTCCGCCGACGAAGGCCTCGCCAACGCCGATCATCACCGCCGCCAGATGCGACAACGGCGCCAGATCGCCGGATGCCCCAACCGAGCCCTGGCAGGGCACCACCGGGGTGATGCCAGCGCGCAGCATCGCCTCGAGCAGGGCCAGCGTGTCCGGCTGCACGCCCGAGGCACCCTGGGCAAGGCTGGTGAGCTTGAGCGCCATCATCAGCCGCACCACCGGCACCGGCGTGGGCTCGCCGACGCCGGCGGCATGCGACAGCACGATATTGCGTTGCAAGGTGGCCAGGTCGTCGCGCTCGATGCGCACGCTGGCCAGCTTGCCGAAACCGGTGTTGACGCCGTAGACCGGCTCGCCGCGCGCGACGATCGCTTCCACGGTCTGCGCGCTGCGCAGCACCGCCGCCGCGCAGGCCGGATCCAGCGCCGCATCGGCACCGCGATACAGCGCACGCCACTGCGCAAGCGTGACGGCGCCGGGTTGCAGGACAACGGAAGCACTCATGACAACTCCAGGGGTGATCAGGTCAGGTGCCCGCGCCAGACGCGGGCATGCAGCGGGTTGAAGCCCATGCGATACACCAGGTCGGCCGGCGCCTGGATGTCCCAGATCGCCAGGTCGCAGTCCATGCCGGTGCGCAGCCGGCCCAGGCGCGTTCCGCGGCCGAGCGCGCGCGCCGCCTCGCGGGTGAACCCGGCGATGCATTCGTCCACGGTCATGCGGAACAAGGTGGCCGCCATGTTCATCGCCAGCAGCGGGCTGGTGAGTGGCGAGGTTCCCGGGTTGCAGTCGGTGGCCAGTGCCAGCGGCACGCCGGCCGCACGCAGCGCGGCGATCGGCGGCAGCTGGGTATCGCGGGTGAAGTAGAACGCACCCGGCAACAGCACCGCGACCGTGCCGGCGGCGGCCATCGCCTCGATGCCGGCCTGGTCCAGGTATTCGATATGGTCGGCCGACAGGGCGCCATGGCGCGCGGCCAGCGCTGCGCCATGCTGGTTGCTCAATTGTTCGGCGTGGATCTTGACCTGCAGGCCGTGCGCCTGCGCGGCGACGAATACCTGTTCGGCCTGCGCGGTGGAAAATGCCAGATGCTCGCAGAACACATCCACCGCCTCGGCCAGCCCTTGCGCGGCCACGGCGGGAATCATCTGCGTGCAGACCACATCGATATACGCCTGCGCATCGCTTCCCGGCGGCACCGCATGCGCGCCCAGAAAAGTGGGCACCACCTCGACCCGGCGCAGGCTGGCGAGCTGGCGTGCCACGCGCAGCTGCTTGGTTTCGTATTCCAGGGTGAGCCCGTAGCCGGATTTGATCTCCAGCGTGGTCACGCCTTCGGCGAGCAGCGCATCCAGGCGCGGCAGGCTGGCAGCGAGCAACGCCGCATCGTCGGCAGCGCGGGTGGCGCGCACCGTGGCCACGATACCGCCGCCGGCCGCGGCGATCTGCGCATAGCTGGCGCCGCGCAGGCGTTGTTCGAATTCGTTGGCGCGATTGCCGGCGTACACCAGGTGGGTGTGGCAATCGATCAGGCCCGGGCTGATCCAGCGCCGCTGGCAATCGTGCGCGGTGCCGGCGGCGAATGCGGGAGCCTGCGCAGCCGGGCCGGCGTAGAGAATGCGGCCGTCCTGGCAGGCGACCACGCCGTCATCCACGATGCCCAAGCCACCATCGGCGGCGTCCAGGGTCATCAGTTGCGCGTTGTGCCAGAGAACGTCGCAATGCATGGCGCAGGCTCGGGGTGTCTGATATGTATATACAATAGGGTCGTCAATCGGAGGTGTCCAGTGGCAGACGAGCAGGCACATGCGCAGGTGTTTTGGGCCGCCCGGGCCTTGTTGCCGGATGGCTGGGCCAGCCAGGTGCGGATCGCGCTGGCGCAAGGGCGCATCGTCTCGGTGCAGCCGCAGGCCACACCCGCTGGCGGCGATATCCGCTGCGAAGTGTTGCTGCCCGGCCTGGGCAACCTGCACAGTCATGGCTTCCAGCGCGGCATGGCCGGGCTGACCGAGGTCGGCGGGCGCAGCGGCGACAGCTTCTGGAGCTGGCGCGAGCTGATGTACCGCTTCGTCGACCGGCTCGATCCGGACAGCCTGCAGGCGATCGCCGAGCAGGCCTATGTGGAGATGCTGGAGAGCGGCTTCACCCGGGTCGGCGAATTCCACTACCTGCACCACAGCACCAGCGGCACGCCCTATGCGCAGGCCGGCGAAATGTCCGCGCGCATCGCGGCGGCCGCGGCCACTACCGGGATCGGGCTGACCCTGCTGCCGGTGTTCTATGCGCACTCGGATTTTGGCGGCGCCGCACCGAGCGCGGCGCAGCGACGGCTGATCCACGACATCGACGGTTTCGCGCGCCTGCTCGACGACTGCCGGCACGGCCTCAAGGCGCTGCCGGATGCCGTGCTCGGGCTTGCGCCGCATAGCCTGCGTGCGGTCACGCCGCAGCAACTGCTGGACCTGCAGCCGCTCACCGAGGGGCCGATACATATCCATATCGCCGAGCAGCAGCGCGAGGTCGACGCCTGCCTGGCGTGGTCGGGCCAGCGGCCGGTGGAGTGGCTGCTGGCCAATGCGCCGGTGGATACGCGCTGGTGTCTGGTGCACGCCACGCATGTCACCGCCAGCGAGGTGCAGGCGATGGCGCAACGCGGCGCCGTGGTCGGGCTGTGCCCGATCACCGAAGCCAACCTGGGCGACGGAATCTTTCCGATGCAGGCCTTTGCCGCGGCCGGTGGTCGCTTCGGCGTCGGCTCGGACTCGAACGTGTTGATCGATGCCGCCCAAGAGCTGCGCCTGCTCGAATACGGCCAGCGGCTGACGCTGCAGGCGCGCAATGTGCTGGCGCCGGCGCAGGTTTCCAGCGGCCGCTGGTTGTACGAGCGCGCCGGTGAGGGGGCGGCGCAGGCCCTCGGCATCGCGCAGCACGGGATACGGGTCGGTGCGGCCGCCGACCTGGTGGAGCTGGACCTGACGCATCCGGCCTTGCTGGCACGCAGCGACGATGCGGTGCTGGATAGTTGGCTGTTTGCCGCGCGCGGCACTGCGGTCCGCAACGTCTGGCGCAACGGCCGGCCGGTGGTGCGCGACGGCCAGCATGTGGGCCGCGCGCGGATCGCCACGCGTTTTGCGCAAATCCTGCGAACAGTGCTGGGCACCTAAAAGCGGCTCGCAGAGCGTGGCGAGCAGTCGTCGGGTGGGCGCGGACGGCGCGGAGCAACCGGAATGTACGAAGGGGTACATGCCGAGTCCGAGCAAGCGCCGCGCCCGCCTGGCGGTGAGCGCAGTCGTTCCGTTAGCTGGTCTAAGCGGATGCGCGCACAATGCAGGCCTGACCGGAGACCTCTGCTTTGACCGCCATCCCCATCGCCGCGCCCGGCACCTTGCACCAACGCATCCGGCAGGATCTGGAGCGACGGATCCACAGTGGCGACTGGCCGCCCGGGCACCGCATTCCGCCGGAGCACGAGCTGATGGCGCAATACGGCTGCTCGCGCATGACGGTCAACAAGGTGCTTGGCCTGCTGGCCGACGCCGGCATGATCGAGCGTCGTCGCCGTACCGGCTCGTTCGTGGCGCGGCCGCATCCGCATCTGGAACAGGTAGCGCTCTCGATCCCGGACATCGAAGTGGAAATGACCGCGCGCGGTCACCGCTACAGCTTCTCGCTGCTCTCGCGGCGGCTGCGCAACGTGCGCCAGCGGGTGCCGCAGGAGCGTGCGCTGGGCAGCACCGGCAAGCTGCTGGCGCTGGAAAGCGTGCATCTGGCCGATGGCAGCCCGTTCGCGCTGGAGCAGCGCGTGATCGATATCACCACCGTGCCGGATGCCCTGGCGCAGCCGTTCACCGAGCTGGCGCCGGGTAGCTGGCTGCTGCGCAACGTGCCGTGGACGCGCGCCGAACACCGCATCAGCGCCGTCGGCGCCGACGCCGCGCAGGCCAGGCAGTTGCAGGTGGACGAAGGTGCCGCCTGTCTGGTCATCGACCGCCACACCTGGCGCGGCGAACAGCCGGTGACCTACGTACGCCAGCTGTTCCTGGGCGGCTCCTACGACCTGGTGGCGCGTTTCGCGCCGGGGATGCGCTGAAAGCAGCGCGTGGAAGGGCGTACAGCACCTCTGCGATGCGGTAGCTCCGGCAGCGCTGCCAGGCATCCGCATCACCAGATCGTCCGCGAGCGAGCGCTCCCGTGCGGTCGCAGTGGGGAACGAGGGCCGCCTGGTGACGGTCACGCAAGCGCCGCGGCGATGGCTATTCACGCACAGTTGCTGCAGCATCTCCGTCAACCGCCATCAAGAACGCAGCTAACGAGTCGCACCGTCTGTCGCGCAAACACCAGACCACACGAAGTGGATCAACTACAGCGACAACCTAGTGTCCCTCACCTCGCAACCAGACTGGCGCACTGGCATGACATACCTCTCACCGCGCCAATCCCCAATCCCGATTCCCGAATCCCGAACTCAAATCGTCGTGCACTGCCGCCAACGCACCGGTTCTGCCACCCCTGCGCGCGGATTGAGCTGCACGCGCACGGTGCGCAGATACGGGTAGCGCTTCAGTTCCTCGCAGATCAGCGGCCACGCGGCGCTGTCCTCGATGGTGCGATCCACCGCCAGCGTGGCTTGCGTGATCCAGATGCCGCGCACCAGGCCGGGTTTCTGTGCCAGGGCCTTGGAGACATCGCGGCGGTAGCCCTGCAGCGTTTCCGCGTCCGGTTCGGTGGCATTCGCTGCTGGTGAGGGAGTGGGTGCCGGTGTGGCTACGACAGGCGGCACGGCAGACGCGGCCGGCGTCGCCGGCGGGGGCGTGCCTGCTGCAGCGCGCGGGGCCGCGGCAACGGGGGCGGACGTCGGGGTGGGCTCCGGCGGACGCAGCCCCACAACCGCCACCAGCGCCAGCGTGGCCAGTGCAGCACCGGCGATGATGCTGTGGCGGATGGCCCGTCGCCTGGCCATGCCCACCACGCCGGTTTCCACATCCCCCGGCAGATAGGGCTTGAGCAGGGGCCACAGGCGGATGCCGTCCAGTACTTCGATGGATTGTTTTTCGGCAGCGGCCAGGCCTTCGCGCTCCATGCGCCCTTCGGTCACCATCACGCCGCCACCGGCACCGGCCAGGCGGGCCATCGCGCCCAGCTCATTCACCGCCGCCACGCCGATGCGGTAGCCGCGACCGTGTTTACAGGCCACCAGGCGGGTGCCGTGATCGGTCTGCATCATGAAGTCGGCGGTCGGCAGGCCGTCCTGCGGCAGCTGGGTCGGTTGCCAGCCACGCTGGTCCTGCAAGACACGCAGCACCACCGCGGAAAAGTCGCGCCAATGCATGGCTGCCAGGGCGCGCACGCCTTCGGTGGTTTCGTTGGCGCGACGTCGCACCAACCAGAGGTAGGCGCACACCGCCAGCCAGAGCAGCAGTGCAGCCAGGAGCGCCAGGATCCAGGAAGGCATAAGCATCAAGCGAAGGTATGGCGCGTATTACGAATCGATGCCTCTAGAAGAATCCTTCGCGCGGGATTCGTCAATGGATCGCTGGCGGAGATGTCACGAGCCGTGATCCAGGCAGCGAAAGACCCGCCAGTCCGAAGCCGTGAGGGGAGGGGAGCAAACGGACTTCATGAAGCGGGACTGGCGGGTCGTTCCCGATTGTCTGCAAAACCATGTTGCTTTGCAACATCGCAAGGCTCACAGCAAAACCGCCGTCCGTGCATTGCCAGAACCGCGCTCGGAGCGCGCACCGCATCCAGCGCGACGCTCCGATGATGGCAACCCGCCCGCCCGCGCGAACCGGGCATTACTCGCCGTCGAATGCCGCGGCATTGCCGGTGGTGGATGCACCGCTGGCGCCGGTCGAGCTGCCGCCACCTGCGGAGTCGCTGCTGGCGGCCTGCGCGGCCTGGTTGGCGGTGCGGTTGGCGCGCTTGGTGGCCGCGGTGTTGGCCCGTACCTGGGCCTTGAGCGACTCGACCTCGCGGCGCAGGTTCTCCAGTTCTTCCTGCTCGGGGATGTTGAGCGTGCGCAGCACGCCCTTGACGCGCTCGTCGAAGGCCTTGCCCAGCTTGTCCCAGCCACGTACCGCGGTGTCACGGGCCTGCTCGAACTGGGTTTCCACCTCCTCGCGCAGTTCGTCCACGCTGTCGGCCGCCTTGCGCTGGCCGCTGCGCTCGTAGGCGGCGCCTTCGCGCACCAGCGAGTCGAACAACTTGCTGCCTTCGCTCTGCACGCGCCCGAGTGCACCTAGCCCGGCCAGCCACACGGTCTGCGCCGATTCGCCGAGCCGGCGCGAAATCTGCTCCGCCTGGGCCTGGAAGCCCGAAGCCGCGGTGTCGCGGTTGCCGTTCTGATCGTATCCGGTCGTCATGCGATGCTCCTGTCGATTGCCGAAGTGACGTTGGGTTCACCCTAGTGCCGGCCTTGCATCGGACAGGTGAAACGCAGTCCGGTCAGGCCTGCACAAGCATCCGCCCATCGCGCGCGGGGCGGGTGACTTGGCGCTGAAGCAGCGGCAGCGGCGACGCGCTCAGGCCAGCTTTTCCGACAACAGCCGACGGATTTCCGATTCCACCATCGGCTGCATCGCCGACAGCAGGAAGCCAAGCTCGGCCGTCACATGCACCTGCTGCGGCAGCAGGGCGATCGCGCCATCCACGCCCGACCGCGAGATGCGCAAGGTGTCGCCTTCCCAGTGCGAGGCCACGCCGTAGCGATCGGTGAGCTTGCGCGCCGCCTCGTCGATCGCTGCGCGGGCCTGTGCCGGCGTCAAGGAATGGTCGTGGCGGATATCGATGCTGGACATGAGGTGCCTGGGTGATACGAAAGTAGGCGCGCATTGTGCGCATGCGCGCGCCTGGCTCCAAGTGCGGTCATGCATCGCGCCAGGCCAGCATGGTGGCGAGCTAACGTTGCGAACCGTCGCCGAGGCCCGGGCCTGGTCGCGTACGCAGCGCCTTATCGACGCGAATTGGCCGCCGCCGCGCTGGCGCGATGCGCTGGTTGGCCGCTCTCGACGGCAAACCTGCTAGGCTGCGGCCGGTGCGCGACCTGCAAGTTCATTTCACCCACCGGCAGCAGCCGGATCATTCCCTCAAGCCCGGCGTCCACCGGATCGTACGGCATGCCTCCGGCAGCGTGCGGGTGGTGGCCGATGCGCAGGGGGCGCTGCTGTTGGCGCAGTTCTGCCTGGACCAGCGCGGCCTGTGGCTGCAGGTGGCCAACGGCATCCGCGGCATCCACGTCAACGGACGCCCGGTGCGTCGCATGGCCTTGCTGCGGCCCGGCGATGCGATCTACGCCGATGGCGTGGAGATGCTGCTGCGCAGTGCGCCCTCCAGTGCCCCAGCCAACGATCTGCCGCCCGACGATGCCGGCCTCGGCGAGGTCTGCCTGTTGCTGCGCGGGTTGGGTGGGCGCCATCACGGGCGCAGCTTCACCCTGGATCGCTCGCGCCTGGTCGGCAGCGACCCGGCCGCGGACATCGTCATCGACGATCCGGCCTTCAGCGCGCAGCACGCGCGCCTGGAGCGCCACGGCGACCGTGTGCTGATCCGCGATCTGGGCTCGGAAGAGGGTAGCTGGATCAACGGCGTGCAGGTGCGCGATGGCTGGCTGCAAGCCGGCGACCAGGTGGTGTTCGACGCCCGCCACCGGTTCGTGGTGGAGGTGCCGCGCATCCATCACGGCACGACATGGGATATCCCCGATTCCGAGCCGCCACCGCCGCCGCGCGCAGTGGCCGAACCGGTGCGTGCGCCGATGAAGGTCGCCCGCTGGCCGTGGCTGCTGCTCAGCGCGGTGCTGCTGGCGGCGGCGCTGAGCGCCTTGCTGTGGTTCGGCGCGCGCTGAGTTTTTTCCAGACCCGCCAGCCCAGCAGGGCGGCGAGTATGCCGGCATACAGCGCCGGCTCGCGGATATCGGACTTCACCAGCCACCAGAAGTGCAGCACCGCCAGTACCCCGATCGGGTAGATCAGCTGATGCAGCCGGCCCCAGTTGCGCTTGAGCCGGCGCATCCAGCCCTGGGTGGAAGTGATCGCCAGCGGCAGCAATAGCAGCCATGCGGCAAAGCCCACCGTGATGTAGGGACGCTTGAGGATCTCTTCGAAGATCTGCGTCCAGAAGCCGCGCAGGTCCAGGCTGAGATACACCGCCAGATGCACGCTGGCATAGAAGAACGCATACAGCCCCAGCATGCGCCGGAAGCGGATCACTACCGCCTGGCCGGTGAGCTGGCGCAGCGGTGTGATCGCCAGGGTGATCAACAGAAAACGCAGCGCCCACAGCCCGGTGCGATGCTCGATCTCGGCCACCGGATCGGCGCCCAGGGCGTCGCTACCGGTCTGCCACACCTGCCAGAACTGCCAGGCGAGCAGTGCGATCGGCGCCAGCGCGGCGACATGCACCAGGGTCTTGGCGGCGATCAGGGGGACGGAGGACTTGGCCATGCGATCTCGAAGAAGGAAACAATGCCGCGCGGGCATGAAACGTAGGAGCGGACCTGGCCGCGACAGGCGTTACCGGACCGGTAAGGCCCTTCGCGCCCGGGTGCGCTCGTACCGCAGGTCGATATCAGCGTGTCGGGTTTACACGGCTAGAACCACTTTTTCAGGTCCATCCCCGCATACAGCGAGGCGACCTGATCGGCGTAGCCGTTGAACGGCTTGGTCGCGATGCGCTCGGCAAACAGCTTGCTGGCGGTACCGGCAATGCGGCGCTCGGTCTTCTGGCTCCAGCGCGGATGGTCCACGGCCGGGTTGACGTTGGAAAAGAACCCGTATTCGGACGGCTGCAGATCGTGCCAGGCGGTCTCGGGCATCTTCTCGACGAAGCGGATTTCCACGATCGACTTGATGCTCTTGAAGCCGTACTTCCACGGCACCACCAACCGCAGCGGCGCACCGTTCTGCTGCGGCAGCGGCTTGCCGTACAGGCCGGTGGCCAACAGGGTCAGCGGGTGCATCGCCTCGTCGATCCGCAGGCCTTCGCGATACGGCCAGTTGATGGAACGGTAGCGCACGCCCGGCATCTGCTGCGGGTCAGCCAGCGTGGTGAAGGCCACGTACCTGGCCTTGGAGGTCGGCGCAAAGCGCTTGAGCACCTCGCCCAGCGGCACGCCGGTCCACGGGATCACCATCGACCAGCCTTCCACGCAGCGCAGCCGGTAGATGCGCTCTTCCGAGGCGACGCCCTTGAGCAGCTCATCCAGCGACAGGCTGCCGGGTTTTTCGCATTCGCCGCCGACCTTCACCGACCATGGCGACAGCTTGAGCGTCTTGGCCGCCTTCGACGGGTCGGTCTTGTCGGTGCCGAACTCGTAGAAGTTGTTGTAGCTGGTGACGTCTTCCAGCTTGGTCAGCTCTTCGGCGGTGCGGAAGCCGCTGCGCGCCTGCGCCGGAGTCACCACGGTCTTGGGCGGCGGTGGCGGGTCGGCCTCGGCGCAACCGGCCACGCCGATTGCCGGGGTCAATGCCAACAGCTGCAGCAGCCGACGCCGCTCGCGGTAGACGGACTCATCGGTGATCTGACTGGCGGGCAGTTTGAAGGCATCGCGAAACGACATGGCAGGCTCCGGCAGTGGCTGCAGCGTGAGAGTAACCAACCGGGACAAGAGTTCGCTCCGGTGCACCACCACGTTACGTCAGGCTCAGTCAAAAGGATGCAGCTGCAACTTTTTTGCCCGCTGCCAAGCCCGGTGCGCTGCGGCATACTAGAAGGCTAGCTCGACAAGGTGTGCCATGACTCGCGCGTTCAATTTCAGTGCCGGCCCTGCGACATTGCCGGAATCGGTCCTGCGGCAGGCGCAGGCGGAGATGGTCGAGTGGAATGGCGTAGGCGCCTCGATCGTGGAAATCAGCCACCGCAGCGCCGACTTCATGGCGGTGGCGGCCGCGGCTGAAGCCGACGTGCGAACCTTGTTATCGATTCCCGACGACTATGCCGTGCTGTTTACCGCCGGTGGCGCCACCACCATCCAGGCACTGTTGCCGTTGAATTTCGCCGCGCCCGGCCAGGCCGCCGACTACGTGATCAGCGGGCACTGGGGCAAGACCGCGATCAAGCAGGCCGCGCCGTACGTGGATGCACGCATTGCCGCCGATGCCCAATCCGAAGGCTTCATCGACATCCCGCCGGTGGCCAGCTGGACCCTGTCGCCGCATTCGGCCTATGTGCACATCACCGCCAACGAGACCATCCACGGCGTCGAATTCCGCGACATTCCGGCGGTTGGGACCCTGCCGCTGTTCGCCGATTTCAGTTCTTCCATCGCCTCCGAGCCACTGGATATCTCGCGCTACGGGCTGATCTATGCCGGCGCGCAGAAGAATCTGGGGCCGGTGGGGATTTCGCTGGTGATCGTGCGGCGCGACCTGCTCGAGCGCGCCGGACAGCCACGCGCGGACATCTTCAACTATGCCTCGCATCTGGCACGCGACTCGATGCTCAACACGCCGCCGACCTGGAACTGGTACCTGCTCGGTCTGACCGTGAAGTGGATGCTGGAGCAGGGCGGGGTCGAGGAGTTCGCGCGGCGCAACGCGGAAAAAGCGGCACTGGTGTACGGCGCCATCGATCGTTCCGGCGGCTTCTATCGCAACCTAGTCAAGCCGGCAGTGCGCTCGCGCATGAATATCCCGTTCTTCCTGCCCGATGAGCAGCTGGATGCGCTGTTCGTCAGCGAATCCAAGGCCGCCGGCCTGCTTGCATTGAAGGGCCACAAGGCGGTGGGCGGGATTCGCGCCTCGCTCTACAACGCCATGCCGGTGGCCGGCGCGCAGGCGCTGGTGGCCTTCATGCACGACTTCCAGCAGCGTCACGGCTGAGCCCACTTCCATCCGCGGCGCAGGCCGCGCAGGCGCATGCGCCGTCTTTTCGAGGAACGCCCAGCGATGGCATCCAGATCCAGCAAATCCACGCCCGCCGCCGGCGGCAAACGCACCCCGGCGAAAGCCACCGGGGAGTCCGCCGCGAGCGCGCCGGTTGCCAAGCCGGCAGGCAAATCGTCAGGCAAATCGGCCAAACCGGCCGGCAAGCCCGTCACCGCGGCACCGGTGCTCGCCGACGTGCGCGCCAAGATCGACGAGATCGACCGCAACATCCAGGCGCTGATCGCCGAGCGCGCCAACTTCGCCCATCAGGTCGGCAAGGCCAAGGGCAAGCTGGCTGCAGCGGTGGACTACTACCGACCCGAGCGCGAGGCGCAGGTGCTGCGCATGGTGGTGGACCGCAACGAAGGCCCGCTCAGCGATGAAGTGCTGGTGCATGTGTACCGCGAAATCATGTCCGCCTGCCTGGCCCAGCAGGAGCCGCTGAAGATCGGTTATCTGGGGCCGGAAGGCACCTTCAGCCAGCAGGCGGTGCTCAAGCACTTCGGGCGCTCGGCGGTGGGCTTGCCGATGGCGACCATCGAAGAAGTGTTCCAGGAAGTGGAAGCCGGCAACGCCGATTTCGGCGTGGTGCCAGTGGAAAATTCCGGCCAGGGCACCATCCAGGTCACCCTGGACATGTTCCTGACCTCCAACCTCAAGATCTGTGGCGAAGTCGAGCTGCGCGTGCATCAGTACCTGCTCTCGCGCAACGGCCGGCTCGAGGATATCGAGCGCATCTACGCGCATTCGCAGTCCTTTGCGCAGACCGCCGGCTGGCTGCGTTCGCACCTGCCCAAGGTGGAGAAGATCGCGGTGTCCAGCAATGCCGAAGGCGCACGGCGCGCGCGCAATGCCGAAGACGCGGCTGCGATCGGCGGCGAGAGCGCCGCCCATGTGTATGGCCTGAAGAAAGTCATCATGAAGTCGATCGAGGACGACGACGACAACACCACGCGGTTTTTGGTGATCGGCCGGCAGATCTTCCCCTCGTCCGGGCACGACCGCACCTCGGTGCTGGTGTTCATCCACGACAAGCCGGGCGCATTGTTCGACGTGCTCAGCCCGTTCGCGCGCCATGGCATCAGCATGAACCGCATCGAGTCGCGGCCCTCGCATCAGGCCAAGTGGGAATACGGCTTCTTCATCGATCTGGTCGGCCATGTGGAAGACGAGGCGATGAAGCAGGCACTGGCCGAGCTGGAAGCGCATTCGGCACAGATCAAGGTGCTGGGTTCGTATCCGGTGGCCATTCCCTGAGCAGGCGTGCCCGGCCCCAGGCCGTCACCGGCGCGCCGCCGCTTCGGCGATGATGGCGCGCCGCCATTTCTCACCCAGCGCATCGCCCGGTACGGCGATGCCGCAGCACTTCGGATCATTCGCATGAGCAGCAGCACTCAGCACTGGATCGCGCAGCAAGGCAGCGCCTTGCGCGGCACGTTGACCATTCCAGGCGACAAGTCGGTATCGCATCGGGCGGTGATGTTCGCCGCGCTCGCCGATGGCGTCTCGCAGATCGACGGCTTTCTGGAGGGCGAAGATACCCGTTCCACTGCGGCGATCTTCGCCAGGCTGGGCGTGCGCATCGAGACGCCATCGGCGTCGCGGCGCATCGTGCATGGCGTGGGCGTGGACGGGCTCCATGCGCCCAGCGAGGCGCTGGACTGCGGCAATGCGGGCACCGGCATGCGGCTGCTGGCCGGCCTGCTGGCGGCGCAACGCTTCGATAGCGTGCTGGTGGGCGATGAGTCCCTGTCCAAGCGGCCGATGCGACGCGTCACCGGCCCGCTGGCGCAGATGGGCGCGAAGATCCAGACGCAGGACGATGGCACGCCACCGCTGCAGGTACATGGCGGGCAGGTGCTGCACGGCATCGACTTCGTTTCGCCAGTGGCCAGCGCCCAGGTCAAGTCGGCGGTGCTGCTGGCCGGCTTGTACGCGCAGGGCGAGACCTCGGTGAGCGAGCCGCATCCCACCCGCGACTACACCGAACGCATGCTGTCGGCGTTCGGTGTGGAGATCGACTTTTCGCCCGGCAAGGCGCGCCTGCGTGGCGGCCAGCGGCTGCGTGCCACCGACATCGCGGTGCCGGCGGATTTTTCCTCGGCGGCGTTCTTCATCGTCGCCGCCAGCATCGTTCCCGGCTCGGACGTGGTGTTGCGTGCGGTGGGCCTGAATCCACGCCGCACCGGGCTGCTGGCAGCGCTGCGCCTGATGGGCGCGGATATCAGCGAGGGCAATCATGCCGAACATGGCGGCGAGCCGGTTGCCGACCTGCGCGTGCGTCATGCACCGCTGCACGGCGCGCAGATTCCCGAAGCGCTGGTGCCGGACATGATCGACGAGTTTCCCGCGCTGTTCGTGGCGGCGGCCGCAGCCTCCGGGCAAACCGTGGTCAGCGGCGCGGCCGAACTACGGGTCAAGGAATCGGACCGTCTGGCCGCCATGGCAACCGGGCTCCGCACGCTGGGCGTGCAGGTGGACGAAACGCCCGATGGCGCCACCATCCATGGCGGGGCCATCGGCAGCGGCGTGATCGAAAGTCATGGCGACCATCGCATTGCGATGGCATTTGCGATTGCCGGGCAACTGTCGACCGGCAAGGTGCAGATCAACGATGTGGCGAACGTGGCCACCTCGTTCCCGGATTTCGACACCCTTGCGCAGGGCGCGGGCTTCGGACTCAGCGCTGCGCGCTGAATTCCACCGGCACCTGGACGCTGCTCGCCACGGCATGTCCGTCGCGTGTGGCCGGCTCGAAACGCCATTGCTGCAAGCTGCGCACTACCGCCGCGTCCAGGCGCGGATCGCCGCTGCCGCTGCGCTCGACGATGGTCACCTCGCGCACGCGCCCCTGCACATCCAGCTGCAGCCTTGCAGTCCGGCTGCCTTCGAGACCGGCGCGCGCCAACTCGGCCGGGTAGGCGGGCAACGCATTGCCGGGGAGCGGAATCGCTTCCTTGCTGCTGACCGGCGTACGTGCCGGCTGGTGCGCCACCATGGTCATCGCACGCGGACCATCGGCGCTGGGCAGGATCTGCCGGCTGGCCGCCGGGGCAGGGGCCGTGTCGGGGGCGAACGATTCGTCGCTGTGGCGCGCCCACCACCAGGTTGGAATCACCACCAGCACGGCAATCAAGGTCGCCCATAGCCAGGGCGAGGCGCCATCGCTCTCCACGTCCTGCCTGCGCGTGCCTGCAGCACGTGGCACGGCCGGGCTGTGGGATGAAGGATTCGAGGTGAAGGACATGGCCGACCTCCTGGCGCATCTGTTGATGACCCGGCTAGTCTGTTCGGCGTTTGCTGAGGGGCAATTAAGGCGGGGCATATCTGCCACACCCTGGCTATGTCGTGATTCAGCTTAGTGACGCTAACGGGGCGCGAAGAGGTCCGCTCGGTGGCGCCCAAGTTCACGTTTTAACAGGATTTTTCGATCTTTCACGCCGGGTGGTTGGCCGCGCTACCCCTGCGCAGCGACAGCTGTTAGGCCCGCTTACTGCGCCGGCTTGAATTCGAAGGGAATGTCCACGCTGCCGGCCACCGGCTGGCCGTTGTTCTGCGCTGGATGGAAGCGCCAGTGCCGCACGGCCTCCATTGCGGCGCGGTCCAGGTCGCGCGAGCCGCTGCGCTGCACCAGGGTGACTCCCCCCGGATTGCCGGCCGCATCCACATCCACGCGCACCACCACGTCGCCGGCATCGCCACGGCGCAAGGCCGCCGACGGATAGCGCGGTGGCGGCATCTGGCCCTGCATCGGAACCGGGCGGTTGCCGCCGGCCACCGGTGCAGACGGCGCTGCGGTCCCCGGGGTGCCGGGGACCGCGTCTTCGGGCAGGGAAGACGGTGCCGGCGGGGGCGGGGGCGCGGTTTCCACCAGGGTGGGGGTGTCTTCCTGCTGCGGTTTGGCCTGCGGCATGTCGCTGGCGCTGTCCTGCGCCGGCAGCGGTGCAGGCAGCGGCTGCAGCGTGTCGTCGCTGGCCGGGGCGTTGGCACTCGGCTGGCTGGGCGAGGCCTTGTAGAAGTCGTCCTTGCGACCGGTGGCCCAGACCAGCAGGAACAGCAGCAGGCCGGCGCCGAAGGCAATGCCGGCAATTTTCAGGGTGTGGCGGGGCAGGCGCAGGACGATGTGGCGATCGGACGCGGAGCGGGGCGCGGGCATAGGGCTCACCTGAAGGATCGCGGCAATTCTGGCATAGCGCCGGTGAATCGATCGCAGCAGGTGGCGGAACAGGCGATAATCTTGCGCTCTCCACCGACACATAGACTTCCGATGCTAGATCCGGCCCTGCTTCGCCAACATCCCGCCGACCTTGCCGAGCGCCTGCGCAGCACGCGCAGTTTCTCCCTGGACACTGCGGAACTGGAGTCGCTGGAGAGCGAGCGCAAGCGTATCCAGGTGCGCACGCAGGAGTTGCAGAGCCTGCGCAACTCGAAATCCAAGGCGATCGGGCAGGCCAAGGCCAAAGGGGAGGACGTGGCCGCGCTGATGGCCGAAGTGGCTGGTTTCGGCGACGAGCTCAAGGCGTCCGAAGACGCGCTGGACAGCATTCGCGCCAAGCTGGAGAGCATCGCGCTGGGCCTGCCCAACCTGCCGGCCGACGATGTGCCGCACGGCAAGGACGAGGCCGACAACGTGGAGCAGTCGCGCTGGGGCACCCCGCGCAGCTTCGACTTCGCGGTCAAGGACCATGTGGAACTCGGCGCGCCGCACGGCTGGCTGGATGGCGAGACCGCTGCCAAGCTCTCGGGCGCACGCTTCACCGTGTTGCGCGGGCCGATCGCGCGCCTGCACCGCGCGCTGGCGCAGTTCATGCTCGACCTGCACGTCGGTACGCACGGCTACGAAGAAACCAATGTGCCGCTGCTGGTCAATGCCGATTCGCTGCGCGGCACCGGGCAGTTGCCCAAGTTCGAAGAGGATCTGTTCCAGACCGAAGTGGGCGATTCGCGCCGCTATCTGATCCCCACCTCCGAAGTGCCGCTGACCAACATCGTGCGCGAGGAGATCGTCGATGCCGAGCGCCTGCCGCTGCGCATGACCGCGCATTCTCTGTGCTTTCGCGCCGAAGCCGGCAGCGGTGGCCGCGATACCCGCGGCATGATCCGCCAGCACCAGTTCGAGAAGGTGGAGCTGGTGACCGCCTGCGCGCCGGAAGACAGCGATGCCGAACACCAGCGCATGACGCGCTGCGCCGAAGTGGTGCTGGAACAGCTCGGCCTGCCGTATCGCAAGGTATTGCTGTGCACCGGCGACATGGGCTTTTCGGCAATGAAGACCTACGACCTGGAAGTCTGGCTGCCGTCGCAGAACACCTATCGCGAAATTTCCTCGTGCTCCAACTGCGGCGATTTCCAGGCGCGGCGCATGCAGGCGCGCTGGCGCAATCCGGCCAGCGGCAAGCCGGAGTTGCTGCATACCCTCAACGGCTCGGGCACGGCGGTGGGACGCGCGATGATCGCGGTGATGGAGAACTACCAGAACGCCGATGGCTCGATCGAGGTGCCGCAGGTGCTGCGTCCGTACATGGGCGGGCTGGAAAAGATCGGTTGATGCCACTCGCATCGGGGCTGGTGCGCCACGCACCGGCTCCGATGCGCGGCAACGTGTCTGCGTGACGTCGATACCGTTACGCGCGGCCGATTTGCAGCTCGGCTGGTGCTGGCTGCTGCGCATCGGTCTGTAGCCTCGCCACGACCAGCAGCATCCAGGACGACGAGCAAAGAGGGGCCTGCGCAGGCCCCTTTTTGTTTGTTTTGCGATCCGCATGCCCGCGGCGGGATGCGTAGATACGCTGGCAGCGGAGGCGCAAACACGAGCCATCCCATCCAGCATTACGCGATGTGCTGCGACGAGTGCTGAGAAACTGCGCGCTCAAGAGCGGCGGACGCCACCTGGCGAGCAATCGTCAGACGGGTACGGACAGTGCGCCCAGCACCGGAATCTGCGCGTAGTTCATGCCGATTCCGGATACTGGCCGCACCCGCCTGGCAGTCGCGCAGTCGTCTTGCCACCTGCTCTACGCAGCCAGTTCCTCCGGCTGCTGCAGCGATGCCAGGGCCTGGGCAAGCGCGTCGCTGCGGTGCTGCGGCGAGTAGGCAACGCCTTCGGCACGTATAAAACTCACCTCGTCGATGCCCAGGAAGCCGAACACCTGACGCAGGTATGGTTCCTGGAAATCGTTGCTCGTCTCGGGGTAGATGCCACCACGCGCGCTGGCGATGATGACGCGCTTGCCGCCGGCCAAGCCCTCCGGCCCCGTGGCGGTATAGCGGAATGTACGGCCGGCCACCGCGATCCGATCGATCCACGCCTTCAGCGTGGAGGGGATGCTGAAGTTGTACATCGGCGCACCGATCACGACGACGTCTGCATCCAGGAACTGCTGCATCACCTGCTCGGCGGCGGCTGCCTCGGCGGCATCGGCCTGCGCCAGCGACTGGCCGGTGAGGTGGGGGATCTGGTCCTGATCCAGGTCGCGGTAGCTCACCTGCAGATCCGGGTGGAGCAGGCGCTGTTGCTTCACCACGGCGGCACTGAGTTCGCGGCTGATGGAGTTGGCACCCAGGGCGCTGGAATCGAGATGGAGCAGCTTCATGGCAAGGACCTATGGGATGCGGCAGTGCCGCGGAGGTGTGCAGCCTAGGTCGTTGCCCTGTTGGGATAAAGGTGGTTAAATATCACTTATCGTTCTATCCATGGATACATGCGCCATGCACGACCTGAATGACCTGTACTACTTCGCGATGGTGGTGGACCACGGCGGCTTCGCCGCAGCCGAGCGCGCGCTCGGTATCCCCAAGTCGCGCCTGAGCCGGCGCATCAGCCAGCTCGAAACCGACCTGGGCGTGCGCCTGCTGCAGCGCTCCACGCGCCGTTTCGCGGTCACCGACGTGGGCACCAGCGTGCACCGCCATGCCCAGACCATGCTGGCGGAGGCCCAGGCCGCGCGCGAGGTGGTGGATCGTCTCAGCGCCGAGCCGCGCGGTCTTGTACGTGTGAGCGTTCCTGTCTCGCTCGCGCAGATCCAATTGCCCAAGCTGCTGCCGGAATTCCTGGCCAAGTACCCCAAGGTGCGGCTGCAGCTCAACATCAGCAATCGCCGCGTCGACGTCATCAATGAAGGCTACGACATCGCCCTGCGCGTGCGGTCGCGCCTGGACGACGACGGCAGCCTGGTGATGCGCAGCTTCGGCCAGGTGCAGGAGTTGCTGGTGGCCAGCCCCAAATATCTGGACCGCGCCGGACGCCCGAAAGACCCGAGCGAACTGGCCAACCACACCACCATGAGCACCAGCGAAGACGAAGCCCATCAGCGCTGGGAACTGCACGGCCCCAACGGCGAAATGCGCCGCGTGGACCTGCAGCCGCGGCTGGCCGGATTCGATTTCCCGCTGCTGCAATCGATGGCGCGCGATGGCTTCGGCATCACCATGCTGCCGGAAACCGTCTGCGCCGAAGCAGTGCGCAGTGGCGAACTGGAAGTAGTGCTGCCGCACTGGTCGCTGCCGCAAGGCATCTGCCATGCCGTGTTCGCCTCGCGTCGCGGCCTGCTGCCGGCCGTGCGGGTGTTCATCGACTTCCTGGCCGAACACCTGCCGCAGGAGATCGAACGCTCGCGCCTGGACTGCGGCGGCAACTGCGCCGAACTGGCCGAAAAGCTCAAGCGTGCCGCCGGCACCGCGCCGCGCCTGGCGGTGGCCGAGGCAGGCTGAGCAGCCGTTGCCGAAGCCGGCTGAGGGCGGTGTTTGGCTGCTGCGCCGGCTGCCCGGTTGTTTGGCAGCCCGCGAGCTGCTCGGCAGTCAGTTCGCTTCAGACGGCCGGCAGGCTGCGTCTATCTTGGGTGCATCCCGCCGATCCCCACGAGTAGCGGCCGGTCACGAGTGGCGCCGCATCACGCTACGCCAGCCACAAGCGAATGGTGCCACCAAGCAAAACGCGCCCGGGCATGCGAGAATGCGCGCCCGGGAACACTCCTGGGGAGTGGTGGCTTGCATAAGATGTCCGTGCGGCCACCATCGGGCTTCACCCGCGCAACGCGGGTCGCCAGCGTGACAACCGACGCCTTCGGCGGTCATGCGTAGCAGCATCGGAGAGATGGCCGAGCGGTTTAAGGCACCGGTCTTGAAAACCGGCGAAGGGTCAAACCTTCCGTGGGTTCGAATCCCACTCTCTCCGCCACTTCTCCTAATAAATATTTGATTTTGAGCGTCGGTCCAGTTAGTGCCGCCTTCCCCCGCGCCTTGGCTTCTTCCCAGCCCGTAACCACCGGCTCCTGGATATAGTGCTCGAAGTTGCCTTCGGCCCAGGACTCACTGACGTTGACCGCATCTAGCGCGCTGTCAAAGCGCATCGCGTCAGCCGGTGGCAAGCGCTTGGAGGTAGCGTCAATGAGCGTCCCTACAGCTTCGCGGCCATTGGGATCGGCGTAAGCCGGGGAACGCGTAATCGAGTTGATCAAGCCTTGAGCATCAAGATCCTGGACCGTTTGATTGTTAAATTGTTAAGGATCAGGCGGTGCGCTTCGAGCGCGGTCAGATCAACTTGGCCATTGGCGTCGGTCGCCATGGCAAGGGCGGCAAAATTGGCAGAGTCTTGGGGCGAACGGGAGCGTTCATGCGTGAATCCTTTCAACATGAGTCAACGGAAAAGTGGATAGTCCTCTTCGACGCGCGCCAACACCGCAGCCAGGAGTTGGGATGGCTGCGGGCAGAACAGGTCTTTAAGCACCGACCACGGCCCACCAATCAACCGTGGCCGCTTGGGAATTCAGGGTGGCGGTCACGCCGACGAAGGCTTGCACAGCAAGTAGCTCAATCGGGAAGGCGCGATCGAAGTCGCGATCGAACTCGTACATCTTTGAGTCCGTGCTTGCTTTGCTGCAGCTCAGATGAAAGGCAGCAGCTTCACCCATGGTGTGTGCGAAAGCGTGCTGATCTTGGCTCTTCCAATTGTCAAGACCGCTTGGTAGGCCGCAATCAGTGGCTTGCGAGGCTCGAAGTGGGTGGCAAGACCATAGCCCTCAGAAAGCAATCCGATCAGGAACACATCGTGTGTGTTGTGGGCAATGCGTCGGGACCGCGGGAGCGTGTTGAGTTGCTCGCCCTTTTCGGCCATTTCCAAGAAGAGCTGTGTGCAGACCTTGCCCGTGGCCCAGTCAGACAAAACGGTGGGGCCAGCTGCTCGCAAGCTGTCTGAATACTCTCGCGGCCAATTCCCAAGCTCGGGTTGCACCCGGCTGTGCATCGCATCCCAGCGTAAGAGAAGCGCGCGACTTTCAGTAGTTCAGCAGAAGGACTGCGTAAGTTCCGCTAGGTCCTCGCGGAAGTAGGCATCACACTCAGCTACACTGCAAAAGTAGCTGATCCGTCCTAGCTGCGTCCCGACCTTGGGGCTCAGCGGCCCGGTGGCTTTAAGGCGCTCTGATACGCCCAGAGTTCCGTAGACACTCAAGACCCTCGTTGCGCGTAGCGCCGTTCAAACTCTACAGGGGACAGGTCACCAGTT
>NZ_MDEC01000038.1 GCF_002939785.1 Xanthomonas codiaei | reverse complement strand
CGCGGTCACTCAGACCTGTGGGCTATCGGTCGACCACGCCGGCTCTCGACGCCTAATCTGGCAGATCGCCAAGAGATAAGGGGCTCAAGCACGCGAGCGGGAAAGGGGCTCGGGCGCGCGAGCGGAAGAGGCGCTCGAGCGCGACGCCCAATGCTCGCCTCCCCGTGCTGCTTCCTTCCCCCGCCTGCGGGGGAAGGTGCCCGAAGGGCGGATGGGGGCCGGCTCGTAACAGGCGCTCTCCCGCAAAGAGAAGAACGCACCGTGTTCTTCCGTCACCGAACAGGTAGAGCACTGCCGTCACCAACAAGGCAGTCCAATCCCACATCCACACCCGTCGCAGCGATCACGCGGTTCCCACTCCCCAATCTCGATTCTCCAATCCCGCCCCTCAAGGCTTCTTTGCCGGGGCAGGCGTATTGACGATCTGCTCCAGATCCTTCTGCAGATCGGCAAACAGGGGCAGCATCTTCTGCTGGATGGCACCCATCAGGTTCTGGGTCAGCGCCGGGGTCTTGTCCAGCAGGCTCTGGCTGGCCGAACTCTCGTAGAACTCGGCCATCGCCAGCACGTCCTCGCGCGAAAACGAGCGCTTGTAGATGTCCACGTACATCGGCCGCAGCTCCGACCATGACAGCGCCTTGCGCACGGTCTGGCGGGTGCGCTCCTGGATGCGCTGCAGCTGTGCCTGCTGGGCGGCATCGAGCTGGCGCTGCGCGGTGAGCTGGGCGAACTGCTGCTGCTGCATCGCCTCGATCTGCGGCAGCATGGTGTCCAGCATGGTCTGGGCGCGCGAGGCGGCCAGCAGGCGGTTGACGTCGGCATCGGTGGGCGCCTGCGCCTGCGCGGCCGGGGCGGCCAGGGCCAGCAGGGCGAGCAGCCCCAGGCGGCGCGCAAGGGCGCGTACGGCGGCGAGCGAATCGGGTGTCATCGGAGCATCCTGCAGTGGGAACCGGCCGCAGCATACGGGAAGCCGGCGTTTGCGCGCGCATGCATGCCGCTGCCGATACAATCGGCGCGTATGGCCAGCGACCCGATCCAGATCACCCCCAGCCTGACGATTCCGCCCAGCGAACTCGTCGAACGCTTCGTGCGCGCCAGCGGCGCCGGTGGGCAGAACGTCAACAAGGTCTCCACTGCGGTGGAGCTGCGCTTCGATGTGGCCGGCTCGCCGTCGCTGCCCGAGCCGTTGCGTGCGCGGTTGCTGTCGCGGCGCGACCGCCGCATGACCGCCGAGGGCGTGCTGGTGATCGACGCACAGCGCTTCCGCACCCAAGACCGCAACCGCGACGATGCGCGCGAGCGGCTGGCTGAGATCATCAGTGCGTGCCTGTCGGTGCCCAAGCGCCGGGTCGCCACCAAACCGAGTCATGGTGCCAAGCTGCGGCGGCTGGATGCCAAGCGTGAGCGCAGTCAGATCAAGCGTGGACGCTCGGCGTCCCACTGGGAGTAAGCGTGAGTCAACCCGACCCGTCGTTGCCACCGGTAACACAGGCCAACATCCTGCTGCAGCCATCCCCGCCCAGAATGCCGCGTGCGCACGGCCGCTTCGGCCGCTGGCTGGGCCGCACAGCGCTGCGTCTGACCGGCTGGCGCCTGCTCGGGCGGCTGCCCGACGAGCCCAAGCTGGTGATGATCGTGGCGCCGCATTCGTCCAACTGGGACGGCTTTTTGGGCTTTGCGGCCAAGTTCGCGCTGGGCTTCGAAGTGCGCGTGCTGGGCAAGGCGCAGCTGTTCTGGTGGCCGCTGGGCCCGCTGCTGCGCAAGCTCGGCGGCATTCCGCTGGACCGCAGCTCGCCGCAGGGCACCATCGGCCAGGCGGTGCGGCTGATCCGCAATTCCGAGCAGATGTGGTACGTGATCACCCCCGAAGGTACGCGCAAGCGGGTGGAGCAGTGGAAGGCCGGCTTCTGGAAGATCGCCTCCGACGCGCAGGTGCCGATCCTGCCGGTGTATTTCGACTACCCCAGCAAGACCGTGGGCATCGGCGAGCCGTTCTGGACCGGCACCGACATGGCGGCCGACATCGCCGCCATCCGCACCTGGTACCGCCCGTGGCGCGGCAAGCACCGCGATACGTTGTAGGACGAGTCGCGGCACGTGCGTGTGAGTCCACCCAGTGCCGCGGCTGCTTGGAAACACGATGCGGTGCGCGGCAAGGCAATCAGGCCTGCGAGCACAGGAAGAGAGTGTTCGAATGAACATCACCCTAGAACAGTTGTTCGCATTCGCGTTGTATGAGCTCCGGCGCCTGCTGGCCGGGCACCTCGGAAGCCAGAGTGAATCGCCTCCATCGGTGCGTGCCGCCGCGCACCTGGCGTATGCACTGCACAACGATGCGGAGGCGGTGCTGCAAGGCCGGTCGTTCGATCCCGAGAGTGAGGTCACCAGGCTCGGAGCGGTGGATCGCATGTTGGGGACGAGGTTTCAGCAACGACTGTCCCATGCAATGCGCGATCTTCCCTGAAAGACGCGCAGGCCAGATGTTGTTCATTGGTTGGCTGCTTCAGCTTTTGCGTGATTCGTGCAGCACCCCACTTTGGCGCTGCGGTTACTTGCAACCGAACGTCTCGCTCGAAGCCGAACATGTCCTGCTCGCTTGCGACAGAGAGCAGGCCCGTGCCCGCCCCACCGAGTATCTTGATCACTTGCAAGGAGGAAACACCATGATCAGCTTATCCGTCCGTGCGCTCTGCCTGTCCTTGCTGCTCTGTACCGGCCCGGCGCTCGCAGCCACGCCGATGCTGGTGATCCACGGCGGTGCGGGCGTGGAGAAATCCAGCCTCTCGCCCGACGAACAAGCCCAGGCCCGTGAGGCGATGCAACGCGCGCTGCGCGCCGGGCATGCGGTGCTTGATCGCGGCGGCAGTGCGGTCGATGCAGTGGCCGCCACCATCACCGTGCTGGAGGATGCGCCGCAGTTCAATGCCGGGCGCGGTGCGGTGTTCACTCACGACGGCAAGAACGAGCTGGACGCGGCCATCATGGATGGCGTCAGCGGCAAGGCCGGGGCGATTGCCGGCGTGCACACGGTCAAGAACCCGATCCAGCTGGCGCGCCGCGTGATGGACCGCTCCAGGCACGTGATGCTGGTCGGCGACGGCGCCGAGCAATTCGCGCGCGAGCAGGGCGTCACCCTGGTCGATCCAAGCTATTTTCGCACCGACAAGCGCTGGCAGCAGCTGCAGAAGGCGCTCAAGGCCGAGGCCGGCGACCGCCAGGCGCAGGCCGCGCTGGAGCTGGAGACCGCCAGGCATTTCGGTACCGTCGGCGCGCTGGCGCTGGACCGCGACGGCCATCTGGCCGCCGGCACCTCCACCGGCGGCATGACCAACAAGCGCTACGGCCGCGTCGGCGATGCGCCCATCATCGGCGCCGGCACCTATGCCAATGCGCAGTGCGCCGTCTCCGGCACCGGCTGGGGCGAGTTCTACATCCGCGCGGTGGCGGCCTATGACATCTGCGCGCGCATGAAATACGCCGGGCACTCGTTGCAGCAGGCGGCCGAGGCGGTGATCGACCAGGAAATTCCCAAGGCCGGCGGCGATGGCGGCGCCATTGCGCTGGACGCGCAGGGCAACATCGCGTTTCCGTTCAATACCGAAGGCATGTACCGCGGCTGGATCGGCGCGGACGGCACCCCGCATGTGGCCATCTTCAAGGACGAGGCGCTGTAAGGACGCGCTGCGTGCCGGTGCGGGGCGCTCGCCGCCTGGCAGCATTGGCGCAGCTGGTGCCGACGACCTCCAGCCGGCGGCTGTCTCCAGCCCCCGCCCGCCGGCTGCCTTGCGTGCGCGGCAGCCGCCGCGGACAGCCCCGCCTCGCCTGCAGCCGAACGACCTCGCCCAGCCACTCTGCCCGCAAGTCGCGCACCGCAAGCTCGTCGTAGCTTCCCCGCTCCCGCTCGTGGCTCCACCCTTCTCCCGCCTGCGGGAGAAGGTGCCCGAAGGGCGGATGAGGGCGCCGTTCAGCGGCCCCAGCCAACGGCACATGCCGGAGCCGCGCAAACCCGCTAGCGTGACCGGCTGCCGTACCAACCACTCAGGAATTACACGCCATGTCGCGTACCGTCGTTCTGGCCGCTGCCATCACCCTGGCACTGGCCGCATGTTCTGGAAAAGAGCCGTCCGGTAAGGAGTCCACCCCCGTGTCCGAGAACACCGCCACCCCCGCCGCCGATGCCGCGCCGAACCCGCTGCTGACCGCCAGCACATTACCGTTCCAGGCGCCGCCGTTCGACAAGATCAAGGACGCCGATTACCTGCCGGCCTTCGAGGAGGGCATGCGCCAGCACCTGGCCGACATGCGCAAGATCGCCGACAACAACGAGCCGCCCACCTTCGACAACACCATCGAAGCCATGGAGCGCAGCGGCGAGACGCTCACGCGCGTCTCGCGCATCTTCTTCGGGCTGGTCCAGGCCGATACCAGCGACGCACGCCAGAAGATCCAGGAAGAGATCGCGCCCAAGCTGGCCGCACACCAGGACGAGATCAATCTCGATCCCAAGCTGTTCGCGCGCGTCAAGACGCTCTACGACCAGCGCGATACCTTGAACCTGGAGCCGGAACAAAAGCGCCTGCTCGAGCGCGATTACGAAGAACTGGTGCGCGCCGGTGCGCAACTGTCCGATGCCGACAAGGACAGCCTGCGCAAGCTCAACGTGGAAGAAACCACCCTCTCCACCCAGTTTCACACCCGTCTGGTCGCCGCCTCGGCCGCCGGTGCGGTGGTCGTGGACGACAAGGCCCGGCTCGACGGCCTAAGCGAGGGCGATATCGCCGCCGCCGCCGATGCCGCCAAGGCGCGCAAGCTCGACGGCAAGTATCTGCTCACCCTGCAGAACACCACCCAGCAGCCAGTGCTGGCCTCGCTGAAGGACCGCCAGCTGCGTGCCGAGGTGCTCAAGGCCTCTGAAACCCGCGCCGAAAAGGGCGATGCC
Organism: Xanthomonas codiaei; assembly: GCF_002939785.1. Taxonomy (GTDB): domain Bacteria; phylum Pseudomonadota; class Gammaproteobacteria; order Xanthomonadales; family Xanthomonadaceae; genus Xanthomonas; species Xanthomonas codiaei. The sequence goes on along the minus strand of NZ_MDEC01000038.1, from coordinate 40,810 downwards.
AACGACACCCGCCAGACCATCCAGCGCCTGGCCCAGCTGCGCGCGCAAAAGGCCAAGCTGCTGGGCTTCGACAACTACGCCGCCTACAGCCTGGGCGACCAGATGGCCAAGACCCCGGAGGCGGCGCTCAAGCTGCTGACCGACACCGTGCCGGCCGCCACCGCCAAGGCACGCCGCGAAGTGGCCGAGATGCAGAAGGTCATCGACGCGCAGCGTGCTGATGCAAAGACCGGCGATTTCAAGCTCGCCGCCTCCGACTGGGACTTTTACGCCGAGCAGGTGCGCAAGGCCAAGTACGACCTGGACGAATCGCAGATCAAGCCGTACTTCGAACTGGACAACGTGCTGCAGAACGGCGTGTTTTACGCCGCCACGCAGCTGTACGGCATCACCTTCAAACAGCGCACCGACATCCCGACCTACCACGCCGATATGAAGGTGTATGAAGTCTTCGATGCCGACGGCAGCTCGATGGCGCTGTTCTACACCGACTACTTCAAGCGCGACAGCAAGTCCGGTGGCGCCTGGATGGACGTGTTCGTCGAACAGGACGGCCTCACCGGTGCCAAGCCGGTGGTCTACAACGTGTGCAACTTCACCAAGCCGGCCGCTGGCCAGCCGGCGCTACTGAGCTTCGACGACGTCACCACGCTGTTCCACGAGTTCGGCCACGCGCTGCACGGCATGTTCTCCAAGGTGAAGTACCCCTCGATCGCCGGCACCAGCACCTCGCGCGATTTTGTGGAATTCCCCTCGCAGTTCAACGAGCACTGGGCCTCCGATCCTAAGGTCTTCGCCAATTACGCCAAGCATTATCAAACCGGCGCAGCGATGCCGGCCGAGCTGGTGGAAAAAATCAAGAAGGCCAAGACCTTCAACAGCGGCTACGCCACCACCGAATACCTGTCGGCCGCGCTGCTGGATCTGGCCTGGCACACCCAGCCGGCCGACGCACCGCTACAGGACGTCAGCAAGTTCGAGGCCGATGCGCTGAAGCGCTTCAAGGTGGACCTGGCCGAAGTGCCGCCGCGTTACCGCAGCACCTATTTCGACCACATCTGGGGCGGCGGTTACTCGGCCAGTTACTACGCGTACTTCTGGTCGGAAGTGCTCGATGACGATGCGTTCGAGTGGTTCAAGGAAAACGGTGGACTGACCCGCAAGAACGGCGACACCTTCCGCGCCAAGATCCTCTCGCGCGGCAACACCGTCGACCTGGCCACGCTGTACCGCGATTTCCGCGGCAAGGATCCCAGCGTGAAAGCGCTGCTGGAAAACCGTGGCTTGACCGAGTGAGGCACCTGCGTGCACGACGCACGCGGCTGCCAGCGATGAACTAAGACGGGATGGCCTTGCGGCCATCCCGTTTTTCCTTGCGTCGTTGGCAAGGCTCCCAGCGTGAAGACGCTGCTGGAAAACTGTGGATCGACCGAGTAAACGTTGCATTGCTGCGAGGCCGGTCGCATGCACGACCTGTCGCCCGCACACCGGAATGGGATAGCCATGCGCCATCCCGTTTTCGGGTGTGCGGATCGAGCGGGCATGTTGCGGCGATGCCGCCTGCAGACACAACGCAGGCAGCAATCGCCGTGAGCCAGGAAGAGGCAGGTCAGCGACCGATGCCGCCCACGCTGCCATGCCTTTCGTCACTATCGCCGCTTGCCATGCAGGCGCATCGTCGCCTCGAGCCGACGTGGCTCGCTGCCGCCCGACAGGTCTGTCATGCCCTTATCGCATTCCCCTTCCTCCCGTTGGCAGCGCGCTGCCCGCTGGTCGCGCAAGGAGCTATTGCCACTGCTCGTCATGCTGGTGCTGCTGACCGCCGCGCGCTCCTCGTTCGCCAATCACTACCAGGTGCCGACCGGCTCGATGCAGCCGACGCTGCAGCCAGGCGATCGCGTGGTGGTCGACATGCATGCCTATGGCTGGCGGTTGCCGCTGAGCAACCACGTCCTCATCGAGGGCGCACACCCGCAGCGCGGCGAGGTGGCGGTGTTCGATTCGCCACGCGACGGCACCCGCCTGATCAAGCGCGTGGTGGCGGTGGCCGGCGACCGCGTGGATCTGCACGATGGGCATCTGTCGATCAACGGGCAGCCGCTGCAGATCGGCGACGACCCCACGCGCGAACGTTTCGGCACGCGCATGGCGCAGTTGGGCCTGGATGCAGGCGGCGGGCCGGATCTGCAGGATGTGCAGGTGCCGGCGGGCAAGCTGCTGGTGGTGGGCGACCATCGCGGCAACAGCCTGGATGGACGTTACTTCGGGTTCGTCGATGCCGCATCGGTGTATGGCAAGGCGGTGGCGGTGTATTACCGGCGCGGCGACGGGCTGGAGTGGATCCGGCTGTAAGCAGCGCAGCGATGGCCGCGTTTCACCGCGCCGTCCTGCGCATCCATGCCCTGCGCGCAGGGGGGGCGCGCCCACTGCTCCGCCTCAGGTCAGAACATCTCTCCGGTCAGCGTGCATGAGGCTTCCCACAGGCGTGCCGCCACCTCCGGGTCCTGTGCCTGGCGGGCCACGCTGGCCGGGGCCGGGCTGCCCTTGAGCTCGAACAGACCGTCCGGGCCGTAGTAGCCGCCGGCCTGTGCCTGCGGCGCGGTTGCCGCATACAGCGTGGGCAGGGCGCCGGCCGCTGCGCTCTGGCTGATGGCCGGACCCAGCCATCGGGTGAGCAGGTCGATCGCCGTGCGGCGACCTCCAGCCGCCGGCCCATTGGCGATCAAGGCGGTCTGCGCGATGCCCGGATGCGCGGCGACTGCGCGCAGTCCCCAGCCGTGCGCATCGCTGCGCCGCTGCAGTTCGATGCTGAACATCAGCATCGCCAATTTGGACTGGCCGTATGCCTTCCAGGCGCGATAGGGGCGTTCGCCCTGCAGGTCGTCGAAGTCGATGCGCGCCGAGCGATGGGCAATGCTGGACAGGTTCACCGCGCGCGGTGCCGAGGCGGCGCGCAGCAAGGGCAGTAGCCGTGCGGTGAGCGCGAAATGTGCCAGGTAGTTGCTGCCCAGCTGCAGCTCCATTCCGTCGGCGGTGGTGCGCCGCTGCGGCGGCGCCATCACGCCGGCGTTGTTGATCAGCAGGTCCACGCGTGGCTGCTGCGCGCCCAGCCGTTCGGCGAATGCGCGCACCGATGCCAGCTGCGCGAGATCCAGCGCCTCTACACGCACATTGGCATCCGGATACCGGGCAAGCAGCGCCTGCTGCGCCGCCTCGCCCTTGTCGGGATTGCGCGCGGTCAGCACCAGGCTGGCCCCGGCACCGGCCAGGGCCATCGCGGTCTCAAAGCCCAGCCCGCCGGGACTGGCCCCGGTGATCACGGCCACCCGCGCCCGCTGCGGCGGCAGGTCGGCCAGCGTCCAGCCGCTCATTGCGCCAGCGGCTGCGATTCGGGAAGCGTGCGCCACCAGCGCGCGCCGGTGGCCGGCTGGCGCAGATCCACCCGCTCGCCCATCTGCGGGGTAGTCAGCGGCAGGTTTGCCGCTGCTGCCAGCGTCACGATGCGCTCGAACGGGTCGGACCAGACATGCATGGCCAGGTCGAAGGTGCCGTTGTGGATCGGCAGCAGGGTGCGGCCGCCGATATCGATGCATGCCTGCAGGCTCTGCTCCGGCTGCATGTGCACATCCGGCCAGAGTGGGTCGTAGGCGCCGTTTTCGATCAGCGCCACATCGAACGGCCCCAGGCGCTGGCCGATCGCCTTGAAATGCGGGCCGTAACCGCCGTCGCCGCTGAAGAACACGCGCAGGTCGGCATCCTGGATCGCCCACGAGCACCACAGCGTGCGGTCGCGATCGAACAGCCCGCGTCCGGAGAAATGCCGCGACGGTGTGGCGGTGAGCGTAAGGCCATCGACCTGCACCGACTGCCACCAGTCCAGCTGCCGCACCTTGGCCGGATCCACGCCCCAGCGCACCAGCAGATCGCCCACGCCCAGCGGCGCGACGAACACGCCAACGCGGTCGGCCAACGCACGGATGGTGGCGCGGTCCAGGTGGTCGTAATGGTTGTGCGACAGGATCACCCCGGCCAGCGGCGGCAACGCATCCAGTGCGATCGGCGGCGCGTGGAAGCGCTTGGGCCCGGCGAACGCAAACGGCGAGGCGCGCTTGGAAAACACCGGGTCGGTCAGCCACAGGCCGCCACGCAGCTTCATCAACACGGTGGAATGGCCCAGCCGGAACAGGCTGTGATCCGGCGCGGCCTGCAACTGCGCCGCAGTCAACGGCGTAACCGGCAGCGCCTGCGACGGCACCGTGTGGGCCGGCTTGTTGAACAACACCTCCCACAGCAAGCGCAGCCCGCCCAGAACCCCGGGGGTGCTCAGCGAGGTCGGCAGTGTGTTGCGAAAGCGCCCATTGCGAAATTGCGGCGAAGCGGCGTGCGATGCGGCGTGGGGCAGCTGACGGGACTGGGTGAGCACAGCAGGTTCCATCGTTGGGGAGGGGCGAACACGGAAGCTGCAGTGAACTTGCACTACACAGTGTAGTTTTACTCGGCAAATGTAAACTGACGGGTGTAACATGCAGCCATGTCCAGTTCATCCGATTCGGCCCCGGCGCCGCAGCGGCTCACCGACCGCAAGCGCCACGCCATTGTTGAGGCGGCCATCGCACAGTTCCGCCAGCACGGGTTCGAGGCCACCAGCATGGATCGGGTCGCCGCCGCCGCGGGTGTCTCCAAGCGCACCGTCTACAACCATTTCCCCAGCAAGGACGCCTTGTTCGGCGAGATCCTGCGCGGGCTATGGCAACGCAGTGCCGAGGCGGTGAGCCTGGCCTATCGCCCAGACCAATCATTGCGCACGCAGTTGACGCAATTGCTGCAGCAGAAGCTGCGCCTGCTCGACGATGCGGCCTTCATCGATCTCTCGCGCGTGGCCATTACCGAAGGCATCCACTCGCCGGAGCGCGCACGCGCGCTGCTGGCGCAGCTGGGTAGCAAGGAAGAGGGCACCACCACCTGGCTGCGCGCTGCGCAGGCCGATGGCCGCCTGGCGCCGGTGGACCCGGAATTCGCCTCGCAACAGCTGCAGTCGCTGATCAAGGGCTTTGCGTTCTGGCCGCAGCTGGCGATGGGCCAGCCGCCGCTGTCGGCCGACCAGCAGACACAGGTGGCCGAGTCGGCGGTGGCGATGTTCCTGGCGCTTTACGGGCGCACGTAAGCGCCGCTTGCAACATGGCGGCGCGTACGCAGGCGGGTGCGGCCCTACGCCCGGAGGCGGCCATGCCGCTCTCACCTTGCGCGCTGTTCGTGCCGTCCATGCGCCGCTGGCTGACCTGCGATGTTCTGCCTGCCGCTGCAGTGCAGCTGTGCGCACCGGCAGGCATCGTCCAGCATCCACATCGCGTTCGAGCACGCTGCGTGCACGCAGGCGCACCGGCAATGCCCAACGTGCCTGTCGCTGGCTGCGTACCTGCACCGTGGAAGGCTGGGAACGTCTACGCGCAGTCGGCGGCAGCCATGTCGCGCGGCTCACGCGCCAGCAGCATCCTGGGTCCACACCGCCAGCGCGTAGCCGTGCGGGTCGGTGAAGTGGAAACGTCGCCCGCCCGGGAATGCGAACACCGGGCGGGTGATGGTGCCGCCAGCGGCTTCGATGCGTGCCTGGGAGGCGGCCAGATCGTCCGAGGCCAGGACCACCAGGGCGCCACCGGGCTGCGGCGCTCCGTGGAAGAAGCCGCCGCTCAGGCGGCCATCGCGGAACTCGCAATAGTCCGGGCCATAGTCCTGGAACGTCCAGTCGAACGCCGCAGCATAGAACGCCTTGGCGGTGGCGATGGAGGTCACGGCAAATTCCAGATAGTCGATACGGTGCTGCTGTGCGCTGTGTTGCATGGCGATGTCCTCGCGGTCGGTGGCTGCACAGCGTGCCTCGCGCAGCGCCCCTGCGGCTTGGCGAGAACGGCCATCACTGCGCGTGCTGCTGCACCAGCTCGCGGGGACTCAAACCGGCCAGCTGGCGGGCATCGCGCACCAGATGCGGCGCATCGCCATACCCGGCCTCCAGTGCAGCGGCGGTCAGCGTGGGCTGGCTGCCTGCCAGCCGCAGGAAACGCTGCAGCCGCAAGATCCGCTCCAGCGTCTTGGGGCCATAACCGAACGCGGCGTGGCAGCGCCGCCGCAGCTGACGCTCGCTGATTTCCAGGCTTGCGCACAACACAGGCAGGCGCGGTGCCGCAGGTCCGGCCAGCTGGGCGAAAGTGAACGCCATCTGCCGATCCACTGGCGCTGCGCGCTGCAGACACAGCGCGTGCAATGTCTGCACCGCGTCGGCGCCATCGCGCAGCTGCTGTCGCCAGTCGCCCGCATGGCGGCCCCACAGCGCATCCAGTGCCACGCGCTGGTCGGCGATGTGGTGCAGCGGGATGCCCAGCACACCGGCAGCCGCGCCTGCCGTCAATCGCACGCCGGTGAGCACGTTGCCGGCGTCCACGCAGGCCATGGTCGCGGCATGGTCGGGGCCGGCGACGAACAATGAAGCACCATCCCAGATCAGGTCGACACAGCCGTCGGGCAACACCCGTACCGGCGCACTGGCCACACCTTGCCGATAGCGCCAACTGCAACGCAGCTGGGTGCGCAACTCGGGTGGCGGTAGCAGTTGCGTGTAGCGGGATTGGGTGTCTGGGGACATGGCGGCAGCTTGTGGCAAAGCGCGTCTAGGCAGCGGTGAGGACGAAGTGTGCCGAGATGCCGATGCCACAGATGCGGCCACCGGACAGAGCGAAGATCATTGCATCCGCGTGCAGATGGTAGTGAGGATGTGTCACTTCCCGTATGGATGCGATCACCCGTCGGCCAGCGCGGCGTCAACCCCAGATCGCATACCTGCACGCGCGCGCTGACGCAACGTCGGCAGCGCAGCACGGCAGAGACCGCTTCAGTGGCCCGAGCGGCGCGGTTCGATGCTGCTGGCCGAGGCCGCGTGGCGGCGGCCATGGAACAAGGCCACCATCGGCGACGTCATCACCGTGGTTACCAGTGTCATGCCGAACAGCAGCGTAAACAGGTCCGGACCGATCACGCCACTGTCCAGGCCGATCTTGATCACCACCAGCTCCATCAGGCCGCGTGCGTTCATCAGCGAGCCGACGGTGAGACTGTCGCGCCAGTCGTGGCCACTCAGGCGCGCGCCCAGCGTGCAGCCGGCGAGCTTGCCGGCCACCGCCACGCCGATCACCAGCAGCAGGCCGGCGATCCCGGCGCCGGCAAACGCGCTGAGGCTGGTGGCCTGGCCGGCAACGGCAAACAGCACCGGCATCAGTAAGGCGATCGCCAGCGGTTCGATGCGTTCGGCCAGATGCTCCAGCAGGTGATCTTCGCGCGGCAGGCAGATGCCGAATACGAATGCGCCGAAGATCGCATGCAACCCGATCCATTCGGCCGCCGCGGCGCAGCCGAGCAGGCCGATCAGCACCCACACCAATGTGCTCGATGCATAGCGCCCATCGGGCGCGCGTGGCTTGAGCAGGCGTGCATACAGCGGCTTGAGTGCGCCGAACACGATCGCGAGCAAGATCAGCGCGCCGACTGCGGTGAATGCGACGCCGCCATGCGCGCTGGTGCCGGTGAGGGTGAGCACCACAGCCAGGAAGATCCACACTGTGGCATCGTCGATCACCGCTGCACCCAGTGCCAGGCGCCCTGCCGGCGTGCGGGTCATGTTGCGATCCTTGAGGATGCGTGCCAGCACCGGAAACGCGGTGACCGACATCGCCGCGGCAATGAACAAGGCGAACGACCAGAAGCCGATGCCGTGCGGCCCATAGCGTGCAAACAACCACGGTGCCGCGGCCAGGCCGAGCAGCAACGGCAACACGATTCCTGAAATGCCCACCATCACCGATGCGCGGACCTGCGCACGCGTGCCTTCCGGTGCACGCAGCTCCACGCCGACGATGAACATGAAAAGCACCACGCCGATGTTGGCCAGGCCAGACAGCGGCGGCAGGCTATTGGCCGCGAACACCACGCCATGCGCCTGCGGAAACCAGGCACCGAAAGCGATCGGGCCCAGCAACAAACCGGCTGCCATTTCGCCGATGACCGGCGGCTGCCCGACGCGTTGCAATAGCGCGCCGCATCCGCGCGCCACGCCCAGAATTACTGCCAACTGCACCAGCAACAAGGTCGTTGGATTCATTGCCCGAAAGCTCCATTGGTTGAGTCGGCTCGGCCGGAACGGCGATCGCGCTGTGCAAGAGCGGCCTCTCCCCCGATCGGCCGCATTGCACTGTACTGCATCGACACCCGACCGTGGCCCTGATGGCCGCCCCGCGGCTGCGCCAACGTCGCAGGGCTGATGTGCCTCTCTCCGAGCGGACGCGTGCTGCACGTCTGCGCTGGATATTTGCGGTGTCGCCGCAGCGACCATGCAAGTGTTCTTGGGTCCGCTTTCAGCTCAGTGGATCGTTGCGGCCAACCACTGCGTTGCGCCGGCACAGCGCCTGCATCGGCACGAACGCCTTCAGGGCTGTGTTCACTCAGGTTGCAGCGCCGCGTACCGCACACAACCGCGCGCATGCGGCAAGCAGCGCATGCCGTTGCGCCAGCAGTGCGCCTGCATCGGCACAAACATGGACAGGATTGTTTCCGCTGAAGCTGCAGTGCGGCACACCGCGTGTACGCGGAAAATGGTGCATAGGCAGCGTCGTCTCCATGCACGCAGGTAATGTCGAACCCGATAGCCTCGCCGCAGCGGTGGGCCCCTCAACGCTCGGAATCACCGCCTTCGTCGTAGCCGCGCGGGGTGAACAGATCCGGCTGGATCAGTTCGATGAAGGCGCGCGCCTGCGGCGACAGGTACTTGCCCTTGCGCACCACCACGCCGTAGCTGCGGGTGGGGAAAAAATCCTTGAGCGAGCGCGTGGCAAGCCGGTCGCGATCGGCATCGGTCACACAGATCGCGGTGACGATGGAAATGCCCATGCCCATCGCCACGTATTGCTTGATCACCTCCCAGCCGCCCACCTCCAGCGCCACCGTGTACGGCACGCGGGCCTGCTGGAAGATCAGGTCGACCAGGCGGTAGGTGACCTGCCGGCGTGGCGGCAGGATCAGCGGATATGGCGACAGATCCTGCAGCGTCACATTGGCCTTGCGCGCCAATGGATGATCGGGCGGGGTGATCAGCAATTGCTCGAAGCGATACACCGGCGCGTAGGACAGGTCGGCCGGCACATCCAGCATCGAGCCGACCGCCAGGTCCACCGCATCCTCGCGCAGCAGGTCGGTGCCGTCGGCGCTGATGGCGTTGTGCAGGGTCAGCCGCACATCCGGGTGGCGCGCGCGGAAGTTCTCCACGATGCGCGGCAGCAGGTACAGGATGGTGGAGCTGTTGGCGGCGATGGTGAGGTCGCCGGCATCCAGCCCGCGCACCTTTTCGCGAAAGCTGGCCTCCAGCCCGTCCAGGCTTTCCACCAGCGGCAGCGCCATGTCGTACAGCAGCTGGCCCTCGCGGCTGGGCGCCAGGCGTCTCCCGGAGCGCTCGAACAAGGGCACCCCCAGATCGCGCTCCAGCGCCTGCAGCTGCAGCGTCACCGCCGGCTGACTGACGTAGAGCGCCTCAGCGGCCCGTGAGACAGACCCCAGGCGCACCGTCTGGCAGAACGCACGCAGGGGCTTGAGCCGGTCAGATTTGTAGGAAAAACGCGGAGTTGGCGCCACCGGACAGTTGTCAATGAGTAAAGTATAAGTTGAGCTTATTTACAGCATTGATAAAACTGCTTTGTCAAATACTGGCTGTCGGCGCACGGTGCAGGTCCGGACGCACAAGGATCTCCCACATGTCTGCCACCGCTTTCGCCTCACGCCCCACCGACCGCGCCACGCCAGGTCTGTCGCTGACCACCCAGGTTGCAGGGCAGGCCGAGCTACTGCCGCCGGCCGCGCTGGCCCTGCTGGTGTCGTTGCACCGCGCCATCGAACCGGGCCGGCAGCAGCGCCTGGCACAGCGGCGCGCACGCCAGGCCGCGTTCGATGCCGGCCAGTTGCCCGACTTCCGCGACGACACCCGCGCCATCCGCGCCGGCGACTGGCGCGTGGCTCCGCTGCCGGCGGCGCTGCAGGACCGCCGTGTGGAGATCACCGGCCCCACCGATCCGAAGATGGTCATCAACGCGCTGAACTCCGGCGCCAAGGTGTTCATGGCCGATTTTGAGGATTCCACCGCGCCCACCTGGCGCAACCTGCTGGCCGGCCAGCGCACCCTGGCCGCCGCCGTGCGCGGCGATCTGAGCTTCGATGCCCCCAATGGCAAGCACTACGCGTTGCGCCCGGAAGCCGAGCGTGCCGTGTTGATCGTGCGCCCGCGCGGCTGGCACCTGGACGAAAAGCACGTTCATATCGACGGCCAGCCGCTGGCCGGCGGCCTGTTCGACGCGGCGCTGTTCGCCTTCCACAACGCCCGCACGCTGCTGGCCAAGGACCGCGGCCCCTACCTGTACCTGCCCAAGCTGCAGAGCATGGAAGAAGCCGCGCTGTGGGAGACCGCACTGTCGCACATCGAAGCGATGCTCGGCCTGCCGCATGGCCAGATCAAGGTCACCGTGCTGATCGAAACGCTGCCGGCGGTGTTCGAGATGGACGAGATCCTGCACGCGCTGCGCGAACGCATCGTCGGGCTCAATTGCGGGCGCTGGGACTACATCTTTTCGTATCTGAAAACCTTCCGGTCGCACCGCGACCGCGTGCTGCCCGAGCGTGGCCAGGTCACCATGACCCAGCCATTCCTGAAGGCCTATTCGGAGCTGCTGATCAAGACCTGCCACCGCCGCGGTGCGCATGCGATGGGCGGCATGGCCGCGCAGATCCCGATCAACCACGACGAGGCCGCCAACGAACAGGCCATGGCCCGCGTGCGTGCCGACAAGCTGCGCGAAGTCAGCGCCGGCCACGACGGCACCTGGGTGGCGCACCCGGCGCTGATTCCGGTGGCGATGAAGCTGTTCGACGAACACATGCCCACCGCGCACCAGCAACACGTGCTGCGCAACGATGTGCAGGTGACGCGCGACATGCTGATCGCCCCGTCCCCCGGCACCATCACCCGCACCGGTTTCGAAGGCAATGTCGAAGTCTGCGTGCGCTACCTGGCCGCCTGGCTGGATGGCAACGGCTGTGTGCCGATCCATCACCTGATGGAAGACGCCGCCACCGCCGAAATCAGCCGCGCGCAGCTGTGGCAATGGCTGCATCACGGCCAGCACCTGGACGATGGCACCGCCATCGATCAGCCACTGTTGCAGGCCAGCCTGCGCGCGCTGCCGGCGCGGCTGGGAAGCGCAAGCACGCTGCCCGGCGCTGCGCGCATCGATGAGGCGATCGCGCTGCTGGAAGAACTCAGCCGCGCCGATGAACTGGCCGACTTCCTCACCGTGCCGGCCTATCGCCTGATCGACTGATCGCCCGCTGCAGCCGCCTCAACGCTGCAGCGCTCACCTCCACGCTCCACACCGCCCGTTGCGCACCTGCGCGCAACGCAAGGCCTCGCCATGCCGCGTGCCGCGTCATGCACGCGTTTCCTTTCCCGTTCCATCCGTCGTACCTCTTCAGGAGAACGCAAGATGAGCACTGCACTGCAAAGCGCCGACCACCTGCAGCAGGACTGGGCCAGCAACCCGCGCTGGGCCGGCATCACCCGCAACTACACCGCCGCCGACGTGGTGCGCCTGCGCGGCACCGTGCACGTGGAGCACTCGCTGGCCCGGCTGGGCGCCGACAAGCTGTGGACCTCGCTGCACGCCACGCCCTTCGTCAACGCCCTGGGCGCGTTGACCGGCAACCAGGCCATGCAGCAGGTCAAGGCCGGGTTGAAGGCGATCTACCTGTCCGGTTGGCAGGTGGCCGCCGACGCCAACCTGGCCGGGCAGATGTATCCGGACCAGTCGCTGTACCCGGCCGACTCGGTGCCGGCGGTGGTCAAGCGCATCAACAACACCTTGCTGCGCGCCGATCAGTTGCACCACGCCGAAGGCGACGACAGCATCGATTTCCTGCAGCCCATCGTGGCCGATGCCGAAGCCGGTTTCGGCGGTGTGCTCAACGCCTTCGAGCTGATGAAGGCGATGATCGAGGCCGGTGCCGCCGGCGTGCACTTCGAAGACCAGCTGGCCTCGGTCAAGAAGTGCGGGCACATGGGCGGAAAGGTGCTGGTGCCCACCCGCGAGGCGATCGAAAAACTGAACGCCGCGCGCCTGGCGGCCGATGTGCTGGGCGTGCCGACCGTGCTGATCGCCCGCACCGATGCCGAAGCGGCCGATCTGATCACCAGCGACGTGGATGCCAACGACCGTGCATTCACCACCGGCGAGCGTACCGTCGAGGGCTTCTTCAAGACCCGCAACGGACTGGACCAGGCCATCAGTCGCGGGCTGGCCTATGCGCCGTATGCCGATCTGATCTGGTGCGAAACCGGCAAGCCCGATCTGGAATTCGCGCGCGCCTTCGCACAGGCCATCCACGCCAAATTCCCCGGCAAGCTGCTGGCCTACAACTGCTCGCCGAGCTTCAACTGGAAGAAGAACCTGGACGACGCCACCATCGCCAAATTCCAGAAAGAGCTGGCGAGCTACGGCTACAAGTTCCAGTTCATCACCCTGGCCGGCTTCCATGCCTTGAACCACAGCATGTTCCAGCTGGCGCATGGCTACGCGCGGCGGCAGATGAGCGCCTTCGTCGAGTTGCAGCAAGCCGAGTTCGCAGCGGCGGACCTGGGGTTCACTGCGGTCAAGCACCAGCGCGAGGTTGGCACCGGTTATTTCGACGCGGTGACTCAGGCCATCCAGCAGGGTCAGTCCTCCACTACCGCGCTGCGTGGCTCAACTGAAGAGGAGCAGTTCCACGGCGAGAAGGCGGCCTAGCCTGCAGCAGGTCACCGCATGTCGCCACCCTGGGAGGGGGAGGGACTCGGGAAACCGAGTCCCTTTTTGCCTCCGATACCCGTCATTTCGTCTCTTACTTGATGAGAAACACTGTGATGTGGTGCTGAACAGACGGCTACGGTAGGATTTGTCCACGGGCTAACGTTGCAGGCCGGCCTAAGGAAGAGGGATGACTTGCCATAACACCGCAGGTGCGGTCGAACCGACCGGAAGCGTTGCCAAAACGCTGTCCGACGGGCTGCATGCGTCGATGACAGCCGACGAGCTGGCGTTCTTCGCCCGCTTCGGTCGTACCCGCGATATCGCGGCAGGCCAGGCCTTGTTCGAGCGCGGTGCGGTTGGCACGCAGATGTTCATCGTGATCAGCGGACAGATCGATCTGGATTTCGGCGAAGACCTGATGCTCAAGCATCTGGGGCCCGGCGAATTCTTCGGCGAACTCGGCTTGCTGATCGGCGACCATGCGCGCAGTGCCGGCGCCAGCGCCTCGATGGACAGCCGCCTCATCGAACTGGCGCACACCGATTTCGAACGGCTCGTGGATCACGACCCATCGATGGTGGCGCATTTCCTGCGCCGCTCGATCGTGCGCGTGGTCAACAACGAGCAATTGCTGATCCGCCAGCTGCGCCGTCGCAACCACGATCTGGAAGCGGCGCTGGACAATCTCTACGTCACCTCGCACCAGCTCAACCACACCGAAGAACTCAGCCGCACCGATGAGCTCACCGGCCTGCACAACCGCCGCGGGCTGTCGCTCCATCTGCAGGAATGCCGGCGCGCCGGCAATGTGCCCGGCGTGGGGCTGATCCTGATCGATTGCGATCGCTTCAAGCGCATCAACGACGAATTCGGCCATCTGGCCGGCGACCGCGTGCTGCAGAACGTGGCGCATGCGCTGCGTTCGGTGATCGCCGAAGGCGACCTGGCCTGCCGCCTGGGTGGCGACGAGTTCTGCGTGCTGGTGGCGCAGGGAACTCCGGAGCTGGTGCACCACATCGGCGAGTGCATCGTGCGCGCGGTGGAAGCGCGGCTGTGCAACGGCCAGGGCGAGCAGGGCTGCTCGGTCAGCGTCGGGCTATGCATGATCGATGCGGATGCGGCCTGGAACGACTGGTACACGCTTGCCGACAGCGCGTTGTACGAAGCCAAGCGTCAAGGCGGCAACGTGCTGTGCACGCACGACGCGCTCGCCATGACCACCGCGTCGCTTCCCGGCCTTGCACGCAAACCGGATACCCGCTGAGCCATGAGCGCCCGCACCCACGCACGCAAGGACGCGTCGTCGGAGGCGATCCAGGCGCCGCGCCTGCGCACCCTGCTGCTGACCGACCTGTGCGATTCGACCGCGCTGGTCGAACGCATCGGCGACAATGCCGCCGCCGTGCTGTTCCGCGAGCATGACCGCCTGGTGCTCAAGCTGCAGCAGCAGTGGCGCGGCCGCCTGATCGACCGTTCCGATGGCCTGTTGCTGCTGTTCGACCGCCCCATCGACGGGCTGGGCTTCGCGCTGGACTATGCCCGCGGCCTGAAGGCGATGAGCGAGAGCCATGCGCAGACGCTGCGCGCCCGACAAGGCCTGCATGTCGGCGAGGTACTGACCTGGCGCAACAGCGACGAGGCGGTGAGCATCGGCGCCAAACCCCTGGAAGTGGAAGGGCTTGCCAAACCCACTGCCGCGCGCCTGATGTCGATGGCGCGGCCGGGGCAGATCCTGATCTCGGCCGTCGCCGAATCGCTGACCCATCGCGCTGCACGCGAACTGGGCGAGCGCGCCGAGCGCATCCTGTGGAAATCGCACGGCCGCTGGCGCTTCAAGGGCGTGCCCACGCCGATGGAGATCTACGAAGTCGGCGAAGTCGGCCTGACCCCGCTGCGCGTGCCGAAGAATTCGGCCAAGGCCTGGCGCGACATCCCGCTCTGGCGCCGGCCGGCAGCGTTGTTGGCCGAGGTGTGCGTCGTACTGGCGGTGGGAATCGCTGTGTGGTTCTTCCTTCGCCCGCAGCCGGCGATCGCCTTTGCCGAGCGCGACTGGGTGGTGGTGGGAGACCTGCACAACCTGACCGACAGCGCGCTGCTGGATGAACCCCTGCAGCAGGCATTACGGCTCAGCTTGCAGCAATCCAAGCACGTCAATCTGATTTCCGAAAAACGCGCGCACGACATGCTCGAGCTGATGAAGCAAAGCGAGCGTGCCAAAGTGGACCGTGCGCTCGGTGCGCAGGTTGCGATGCGTGCCGGTGCGAAGGCCTTGATCTTGCCGAGTGTCGCGGATATCGGCGGCAACCTGCGCTTCACCGTCGAGGTGGTGGATCCGGCGACCCAGGCAACCGTGTACATGTACAAGTCCGAAGGGCGCGGGCAGCGGTCGCTGCTCACGTCTGTCGACACCGTGAGCGCCAATCTGCGCGAGGGGCTCGGCGAAACGCTTGCGTCCATCAAGGCGAATTCCGCGCCACTGCCACGCGTGTCCACCGCCAACATGGATGCACTGAACGCGTTCGCGCTGGCCCAGCGCGAATTTGGTGTTGGCCATTATCTGCGTGCGCGTGACTATTACCTGAGGGCTGTCGAACTCGACCCGACGTTCGCCTTGGCCAATGTCGGCGTGGCGCGCTGCTATTTCTATCTTGAAAAGACCTCGGTCGGCTTGCCGTATCTGGAAAAGGCACTGAGCCTCAGGGCCAAGTTGCCTCCGCGTGAGCAGGTCTATCTGGATGCGTGGTATGCGCAGATCAAGGACCCGGCAAATGCCTATGAGAAATGGATGCAGATGGCCAACCTGTATCCAGACGATTTTGCCGCAGCTGAAAACACTGCATACGCACTGGAAGTTCGTAATCGATACGCAGAGGCGCTGGTGTATGCCAAGCGCGCAGCGACATCCCGCTACGACTTCGATCCTCTCTCGCTCGAGCTGGTTGGACGCATGCAACTCGCATTGGGCAAGACCCGCGAAGCGCTGGCCACCTTCCGGTCGGCAAGGACTTCCGGGTTGGCATCGGCGGCAGTGTGGGAGGCGGTGGCCCTGGCAGTGCTGAGAGACTTTTCCGCCGCCCATGCCTCGTGGCCTGCAGAGGGGCGCCTGGATGTCGCGTATTTCGATCAGGTATCCATCTACCTCGACGAGCATCGCAGCGACAAGGCGCTGCCGGAAATGGAGCGCATTTCCAACGCGATCGATCGCAGCTCATCGCGTTACCCGCAATCGCTGGTCGCCAAGGCTTCGACACAATACGCACAGGGCGAGCATGCCAATGCCATGCAGACCATCGACTCGGCGGTACCGGCGGCGCTTGCGGGTATTGCCAACAGCCAGGAGGGCGTTGCGCAGCGCACGCATGCGGTCGTTGCGGCATCCCTCGCGCTCATCGGACAGCGAATGGGCCACGGTGAAACCGCCAGGACGGTGTTGAAGGCGCTCTTGGCCAAGCCGACGTTGGCACAAATGCCTTCGGTCGCGGAAATGGTCCTGCTCATGCAGGCACGCACGGCGCTTCTGGAGGGGCATGCGCAAGAGGCCATTGGACTCTTGAAGCCACGGCTTGATGGAAACGAGGCCTACCAATACCACGTGGTACTCAAGGAAGCTTACATCGCACTGGGAGATCAGCAAGCTGCTGCCGGTGAATCGACATGGCTGAAAGCGGCGCATGGCCGAGCATATGCAGAGTTCGGCGGATGCGGATGGTGCCAGCAGCCCCTGAATGTCTTCGACGCGGCGATGGTCGACGGCAGGTAGCAGAGCTCCCTGCCGTGGCGAACTTACTTCTTGAGCTGCGGCGAAGAGCCTGACGGTACGTTCAAACGGATGGGTTGCATGTTGACCGCCGACGTCAGACTGGCCTGGATGTCATCACGTGCCTGCGCGATGGTGGCCTTGTCGGCCAACGTCTCGACCTTGAGCCGGGAAGCCATCAGCTCGACATCTTCGGAGGGATAGCCGACCTGCAGCAGCGCTGCCTTGGTGTCGGTCTTGAACAGCTCGCGGAAGGCATCGTCGGTTGCCAGAAGGTCCAGCAGCGTGTGGGCTGCTTCCGGTTGCAGGGGGGCTGGGCGCTCGTTGTTCTCGTTCATGCTGGTCACTATGGGAAATCTTCAAGAAATCTAATTCCAGACCGTTAGAAGATCAATCTTCGACAAGAGCGTTGGACCATGCGGGTGAGGCGGTGTGCGGTTGTCTATGTTGAGCCCAGGGAACGGATAGGAATCGATCTGCTGGATCTATGTGCGGGCGGGGCCGGTGCCTCGCGGACCCGGGAATGGGTTGCGCTTGCACCGCACCTGGGCGCCGAATGCGTACTCACCGACGATGAAATGCTCGCGCTCGGTCGCAGCAGTCCTAGCCAGTGGCAACCCCCAGGCCTGGTAGGAGAGCCAGTAGTGGTGCAGTCGTTGTTAGACCAGGGCTTGTTACTTGCAGACGGCCCAGGCCGGAACCCGGCGCACGATCGCGACCAAATGCAGCGTAGAAGTCAGTGGCATCCGCTGGCAGCCACGTATCACGCCTTCACTCGATGGGACAACGTGGATTCGGCCCAAGCTGCCAAGGATGCCGGCGCTGAGACCTCGGCGGCACTGTTGAAGGCGTTTGGCCCACCACCCCCGGAACAAGTCGTGCGCGGTCGCCCTGGCCGGATCGCGCTGACGCGGGGGGGCGATGGGTACCTGGACAAGCTGTTGCGTCAGCGCACGACCTGCAGGAACTTCGACGCCGATCGACAGATGGAGTTTGCGGATTTCTCAAAGGTGATCGAGCGCGCCTTCGCCGCAAATGCGGTGCTGCAGGCAGATGCGGACACTGTTTTTCTGAAGCGATCGAGTCCCTCTGGCGGAGGCCTGCATCCGCTCGATGCTTATCTGATCGTCAGGAACGTATCGGGCATTACCGATGGCCTGTACCACTATCTTCCGATCGATCACGCACTGGAGCCGCTGCACGTCGAAACGTCGAATCTTCAGGACGTGGCGTTGACCATTGTTGCCGGACAGGATTGGTTCTCCGGGGCACAGGTGATCGTGGCGCTGTGCCCTCGGTACTACCGCAATTTCTGGAAGTATCGCGTACATGCCAAGGCATATCGCGCACTCAATCTGGAGGCGGGACATTTCTCGCAAACGCTGTACCTGGCGGCCACGGAGGTGGGCCTGGGGGCGTTCGTCACCTGCGCGATCAACGAGGTGCAGGTTGAAGCCCTGATCGGACTAGAACCCATCATGGAGGGCGTTCTGGCAGTGTGCGGATTTGGTATCCGCGCAGATCTCATGCAGACGATGGAACTGGATCCGAACAACGAAGTGTGGGCCTGCCACTAGCCCGTCGCAGCCGAATGCAGACCGATTCGGTAGGAGCAGCCAACAGCACTACTGCGCCGCCGCCAGCCGGGCGCGGCCGGTGCTCGGGATCGGCATGCAGCAGTTCTACACTCCGGTTCTTCCGTTCCGTCCGTACCCACCTGACGACTGTTCGCTACGTTTTTTTACCCACTTCAAATAGCGTCGATGAGCCGGCGACAGGACGTCGCCGGCCGTACTGATGCTGTCCGCTCATGCGGTAACCGAATGCGGCTACTGCCTTATCGCCTGCGTATGCGTCTTCAGCGCTTCGGGCAGGCCCTGCACCTTCTCCGCGCCTTCCGGGACGGTGATGCTGGAGCCGTCGAGATCCGAGCCGATCGGCTGCACGCGGCCGCCCAGGCATTGGCCGAGGAAGGCTTCGGTCACCGCGCTGAATGCCTTGATATTTTCTGGGCGCTGGAAGCCATGGCCTTCGTCGGGGAACAACACGTAGGTCACCGGAATGTTCTTGGCCTTCATCGCGTTGACGATCTGGTCGCTTTCGGCCTGCTTGACGCGCGGATCGTTGGCGCCCTGGCCGATCAACAACGGCTTGCTGATCTTGTCTACATGCGTGAGCGGTGAGCGCTCGGTCAGCCATTGCTTGCCTGCGGTGGTAGCTGGGTCGCCCATGCGCTTGGTGAACTGCTTGTACTGGCCTGCCCAATACGGCGGTATGGTGCCGAGCAGCGTATTGAGGTTGACGGGACCGACCAGATCCACACCGCACTTGAAGACATCGGGGGTGAAGGTCAGGCCAACCAGCGTGGCGTAGCCACCATAGCTGACCCCAAGGATGGCGACTTGGTCGGGCGTAGTCACACCCTGCTTGACCGCCCATTGCACGCCATCCAGAAGATCGTCGTGCATCTTAGCTGCCCATTCGCCATTACCGGCATTGATGAAGGCCTTGCCGAAGCCGGTGGAGCCGCGGAAATTGACCGAAAGCACTGCGTAGCCGCGATTGGCCATCCATTGCTGGAACCTGCCATAGCCGTAGCTGTCGCGTGCCCACGGGCCGCCGTGCACGAACAGCACCAGCGGTACCGGCTTGTCGGCCTTACCGTCGTGATTGGCGTCGGCTTCAGCAGGCAGGGTGAGGTAGCTGACCAGCTTGAGGCCGTCGCGTGAGGTCAACTCCTGCGGCCACATCGGTACCAGCGGCTTGCCATCGAGCGCCGGGCGCGTGGAGAACAGTTTGGTGAGCTTGCCGCCATCGGCGCGATCGTAGCGGTAGTAAGTCAGCGGCGTTTCTGCTGCCGAATAGCCGACGATCCAGATGCGATCGTCGAGCGTGCGTGCGGCAACGCTGGCATCGCCGGCGCCCAGGGATTTGAGTTTCTGCAGGTCTGCCGCAACGCCGGTATCCAACGCCTTCCACTCTTCACGCAGGTAGTCGGTCGATACCGCCTGCACCACGCCGGTCTTGGGGTCGTTCAAGGTGGCACCGACGTCGGCGAGCGGGCTTTCGAACAACAGCGTGCGTGCATTGCTGGCCGTGTCGATGGCGTACAGGGCGGCGGTATCGCGATTGCGCGAATCCTGCATGTAGAGCGTCTTGCCGTCGTCGGTCAGCCCGTCGGGCAAGGTGTTGGCGACATCTTCGAATGGAATGCGGTCCACAGGCTTCCAGCCCTTGCCATCGGGTACCAGCAGTTCCCGGCCGGCGTCGTCGGTGGCACGCGTGGCGTAACGCAGCTGGAAGTTTCCATCCAGCAGATAGGAGTCCAGGCTGTCAGTGTTCTTCTGCACCAGGGTGCGCTTGCCCGAGGTCAGGTCCACCCGGTACAGGTCATGCCACTTGGGATCGCGGTCGTTCATGCCGACCATGATCGCGTCCGGGTGTTGCGCGCTGATCCGGTACACCTCGGCATTGGTCTTCTTGAACGGGGTGAGATCGGTGCTGCTGCCATCGGCGAGATTGATCGCATACAGATGGAAGTCTTCGTCGCCGCCGGTGTCGCGCAGGTACAGCAGCGTATCGGGCCGATGGGTCCAGAAATAGGCGCGGATACCGCGCGCGGTGTCCTTGGTGATGGCGCGCGCCTGGTCCGGCGCATCCACCGGCGCGACCCAGACATTGAGCACGCCGTCCAGCGGTGCCACCCAGCTGAGGTATTTGCCATCCGGACTGATGCTGACGTTGGCGCGCTCGGGGTTGCCGAACAGCGCCTCACGGGTGATCAGCGCCGGTGGCGTCGCAGCTGCGCTGGCCGCCGGTGCGGGAGCGGGATGCTTCTCGGTGGGTGCGGTCTTGTCGTTGCAGGCGGACAGTGCCAGCAGCATGCTGGACACGAGGAGCAGGCGTTGCATGAAGCCTCCGGTGGGAACACGGCCAGGCCAGCCGCCATCGCACGCTAGAGGCACGCGTCACGTTTGCCTACCTGCCGTTGGTCATCCCGGCTGCCGCGCTACGCAGATGCGGACACGAATTCCACCAACGCGACACCATCGGCCACTAGTTCGCCCTCGGCGACCAGGTAGCGTTTGACCGTGCCGTCGCTCGGAGCGTGCAAGGTGTGCTCCATCTTCATCGCTTCCAGCACCACCAGTGCCTGTCCGCGGGTGACCGGCTGGTCGACCGCGGCCACCAGCGAGACGATGCGGCCGGGCATCGGTGCGGTCAGCCCGCCGGCATCGTGGGCGGGTTGATCGGCCTCGACCAGCGCGTCGTGATGGTGGAAGACGGCCCGTTGCATGGCACCGATCAGGGTCAGCGTGGTGCCATCGCGCAGCGCCTGCACCTGCCATTGCCGGCCATCCACTTCCACGCGGACGTGTTGGTCCTGCGCGTGGTAGCGCAGCGTGTGGGTCTGGTCTGCCTGCGTCACCTGCCAGGCGTCGCCGTGCCGGCGGATGCCAAGGTCGCGGCGCTCGCCGGCGGCTTCCAGCTGCACGCGCTGCGCCGCATGCGCACCGATCCGCCAGCCATCGCCGGCCTGCCACGGCGAAAACGGGTCGGCCGGGTCGGGCGCGGGTTGGGGCAGTGACGCGGCGACCAACACCGCGGCAACACACCACCAGGCGTCATCCGGTGCCACTGCAGCCGGGAACAGCGCTGCCTGCTCGCGCTCGATCAAGCCGGTATCCAGATCGGCGGCTGCGAACGAGGCGGTGTCGATCAGTCGCCCGAGAAAGGCGCTGTTGGTGGTGACACCGACGGCGTGTACCTGCGCCAGCGCAGTGCGCATGCGCGCCAGCGCGGCGGGGCGATCGACATCCCAGACGATCAGCTTGGCGATCATCGGGTCGTAGTACGGGCTGATGGTGTCGCCCTGCTCGACGCCGGCATCCAGGCGCACGTGTGCGCTGGCGGCCGGCAACTGCAGCTGGCGCAAGGTGCCGGTGGAGGGCAGGAAACCGCGGTCGGCATCTTCGGCATACAACCGCGCTTCCAGGGCGTGCCCGGTGATCTGGAGCTCGTGCTGGCGGCGCGGCAGCGCCTGGCCGGCGGCCACGCGCAGCTGCCACTCCACCAGGTCGGTGCCGGTGATCAGCTCGGTCACCGGATGCTCCACCTGCAGGCGGGTGTTCATTTCCATGAAATAGAAATCGCCATCCGGGCCGGCGATGAACTCTACGGTGCCGGCGCCGACGTAGCCCACCGCGCGTGCCGCATCCACTGCCGCCTTACCCATCGCGGCACGGCGTGCATCGGTCATGCCGGGTGCGGGCGCTTCTTCCAACACCTTCTGATGCCGGCGCTGCACCGAGCAGTCGCGCTCGAACAGATACACCACCTCGCCCTGCGTATCGCCGAACACCTGGATCTCGATGTGGCGCGGACGCTCGACGTATTTTTCCACCAGCACATGCGCATTGCCGAAGGCCGACTGCGCTTCGCGCTGGCAGCTCGCCAGCGCCTGCGCGAAGTCGGCGCTGGCATCGACCCGGCGCATGCCCTTGCCGCCGCCGCCGGCGCTGGCCTTGATCAGCACCGGGTAACCGATCGCGTCGGCCTGCGCACGCAGGAAGTCCGGCGCCTGCTCGTCGCCGTGGTAGCCGGGCGTGAGCGGCACGCCGGCGCGTTGCATCAAGGCCTTGGCCGCGCTCTTGTCGCCCATTGCGCGGATCGCGGTTGCCGGCGGGCCGATGAAGACGATGCCGGCCTGGGCGCAGGCCTCGGCAAAGCCGGCGTTTTCCGAAAGAAACCCATAGCCGGGGTGGATCGCCTGCGCGCCGCTGGCGCGTGCGGCGTCCAGGATCGCCTCGCTGCGCAGATAGCTCTGCTGCGCGGGCGCTGCGCCGATATGGATGGCCTCATCGGCCAGGCGCACATGCCGCGCGTTGCGGTCGGCGTCCGAATACACCGCCACGGTGGCAATGCCCAGCCGGCGGCAGGTGGCGATGACCCGACAGGCGATCTCGCCGCGATTGGCGATCAGGATCCTGTCGAACGGGCGCTGGCGCGCGGTGGCGATGGAAGGCTGCTGGGTCATCGGTTCGGTCTCTGCACATCGCCGGCGTGGCGGGTGGTCGTGCAATCAGGGGGTGCGATGGAAAGCGGGTGTCTGTGCGTGAGGGGCCAGGGCGTTGCTGCGGCATGCCTCCAGTGCGATCGAATGTGCTGGCAGTGGCCCAGAACCGCTGCACACCTGCAGCACAGGCCAGGAAACGATGCGGATCGGCTCGCGCGCCTGCATGCGCCATGCCCGGCTGCGCACGCGCCCGCTCACATCCGGAACACGCCGAACCGCGTGGGTTCGATCGGCGCATTCAATGCCGCCGACAGGCCCAGCCCCAGCACGCGGCGGGTATCGGCCGGGTCGATGATGCCGTCGTCCCACAGCCGTGCGCTGGCGTAGTACGGATGGCCCTGCTGCTCGAACTGCGCGCGGATCGGTGCCTTGAAAGCGTCTTCCTCCTCGCCCGACCAGGCGCCGCCCTTGGCCTCGATGCCGTCGCGGCGCACCGTGGCCAGCACGCTGGCGGCCTGTTCGCCGCCCATCACGCCGATGCGCGCGTTCGGCCACATCCACAGGAAATTGGGCGAATAGGCGCGGCCGCACATGCCGTAGTTGCCGGCGCCGAACGAGCCGCCGATCACCACGGTGAACTTGGGTACCTTGGCGCAGGCCACCGCCATCACCAGCTTGGCCCCGTCCTTGGCGATGCCGCCATGTTCGTACTTGCGGCCCACCATGAAGCCGGTGATGTTCTGCAGGAACACCAGCGGAATGCCGCGCTGGGCGCACAGCTCGATGAAGTGCGCGCCCTTGAGCGCGGACTCGGAAAACAGGATGCCGTTGTTGGCGATGATGCCCACCGGGTAGCCGTGCAGATGTGCAAAGCCGGTGACCAGGGTGCTGCCATAGCGTGGCTTGAATTCGTCCAGGCGCGAGTCGTCGACGATGCGGGCGATCACCTCGCGCACATCGAAGGGCTTGCGGGTGTCGGCCGGAATCACCCCATACACCTCATCGGCCGCATGCCGCGGCGGCAGCGGTGCACGCAGTGCCAGCGGCATGGGCGGCTTGCGCCAGTTGAGATTGGCAACGATGGCGCGCACGCGCGCCAATGCCTGCAGGTCGTTGTCGGCGAAATGGTCGGCGACACCGGAGATACGCGTGTGCACGTCGGCGCCGCCCAGTTCCTCGGCGCTGACCTGCTCGCCGGTGGCGGCCTTGACCAGCGGCGGGCCACCCAGAAAGATCGTGCCCTGCTCGCGCACGATCACCGTCTCGTCGCTCATCGCTGGCACATACGCACCGCCAGCGGTGCACGAGCCCATCACGCAAGCGATCTGCGGGATGCCGTTGGCCGAGAGATTGGCCTGGTTGTAGAAGATCCGCCCGAAGTGATCGCGGTCGGGGAAGACTTCATCCTGCAGCGGCAGGAAGGCGCCGCCGGAATCGACCAGGTAGATGCACGGCAACCGGTTCTGCTGCGCGATCTCCTGCGCACGCAAGTGTTTCTTCACCGTCATCGGGTAGTAGGTGCCGCCCTTGACGGTGGCATCGTTGGCCACGATCACGCATTCCACGCCGGACACGCGGCCGATGCCCGCCACCACGCCGGCGCAGGGCACCTGGTCGTCGTACATGCCGTGTGCGGCCAGCGGCGCGATTTCCAGCAAGGCGCTACCCGGATCCAGCAGCGCATCGATGCGCTCGCGCACCAGCAACTTGCCGCGCGCGCTGTGCTTGGCGCGTGCGGCGTCGCTGCCGCCAAGCGCGGTCTGCGTCAACGTGCGGCGCAGGTCCTCCACCACGGCGCGCATGGCCGCGGCATTGGCCTGGAAACTGTCGCTGCTGACCTGCAGCTGGCTGTTGATCACGCTCATGGTGGCTCCGTCAGGCGGTGCGTTCGAACAGCTCGCGGCCGATCAGCATGCGCCTGATCTCCGAGGTGCCCGCGCCAATCTCGTACAACTTGGCATCGCGCCACAAGCGCCCGGTGGGGTAATCGTTGATGTAGCCATTGCCGCCCAGCACCTGGATCGCCTGGCCGGTCAGCCAGGTGGCCTTTTCGGCGGCGTACAGGATCGCGCCGGCTGCGTCCTGGCGCGTGGTGCGCCCGGCATCGCAGGCGCGCGCCACCGCGTACACATAGGCGCGGCAGGCGTTGAGGCCCACGTACATGTCGGCCAGCTTGGCCTGCATCAACTGGAAGGTGCCGATCGGCTCGCCGAACTGCTTGCGCTCGTGCACGTACGGCAACACCACGTCCATGGCTGCGGCCATCAGCCCCAGTGGCCCGCCGGCCAGCACCACGCGTTCGAAATCCAGCCCGGACATCAGTACACGGACGCCGCCGTTGAGCGTGCCGAGCACGTTTTCCGCCGGCACTTCGCAATCGGTGAACACCAGCTCGCAGGTGTTGGAGCCGCGCATGCCCAGCTTGTCGAGCTTCTGTGCGGTGGAAAAGCCCGGCATGCCCTTTTCGACGATGAAGGCGGTGATGCCGCGTGCGCCGGCGTCCGGGTCGGTCTTGGCGTACACCACCAGCACATCGGCGTCGGGGCCGTTGGTGATCCACATCTTGTTGCCGTTGAGCACGAAGCGGTCGCCCCGCGCGTCGGCACGCAGCTTCATCGACACCACGTCCGAGCCGGAGCCGGCCTCGCTCATCGCCAGCGCGCCCACGTGCTCGCCGCTGCACAGCTTGGGCAGGTAGCGCTGCTTCTGTTCGTGGCTGGCGTTCTTGCGTAGCTGGTTCAGGCACAGATTGGAGTGTGCGCCATACGACAGCCCGATCGCGCCGCCAGCACGCGAAATCTCTTCCATCGCCACCACGTGCGCCAGATAGCCCATGCCGCTTCCGCCGTACTCTTCTTCGACGGTCAGGCCGAGCAGGCCTTGTTCGCCGAACAGGCGCCAGAGCTGGGCGGGGAACACGTTATCGTGGTCGGCTGCCGCGGCCAGCGGAGCGATATGGTGGCTGGCGAAGGCGGCGACGCTTTCGCGCAGCAGATCGATCTCTTCGCCAAGCTCGAAATTCAAGGACGGCACATGCATGCAGCAACTCCACAGGGATCGGGACGTGCCGGGTGGGAGCGGGCGGGCCGCGCGGCGGATGTGGGCAGCCTAGCGGTCTGCGACAAAAAAGTGAACTAAAATTCAACTATTGAACCCAGAATCACACCATGGCTTATCGACGCTCCGCCCTGATGGAAGAACGCCTGGCCGGCAATCGCGAACGCATCTTGCAGGCGGCGCGGGTGCTGATTGCCGAGGGCGGCTACCGCAATGCCCCGATCACGGCAGTGGCGGCCGCCGCCGGCGTTTCAACCGGGCAGATTTATCGGCATTTCCCGTCCAAAGCCGAGCTTTTCGTGGAAGTCTTGAACGCCGCCGTGCAGCGTGAGATGACCATCCTGCGCGCAATTGCCAGCACCCAGGCCCCAGCGAGCGAGCGCCTGCGCGGTGCCATCGCCACCTTCGTACGGCGCGCGCTGGCCGGGCCGGCACTGGCCTATGCCTTTATTGCCGAGCCGGTGGAAAGCGAGGTGGACGCCGAGCGTATCCGGGGTCGCCGCCTGTTCGGCGAGGTGTTTCGGCAGCTGCTGGCTGAAGGCGTGGCGGCCGGAGAATTTCCCGAACAGTCTCTGGATGCGGCGGCGGCCTGCATCGTCGGCGCCTTTACCGAAGCTCTGGTTGGGCCGATCGCGCCCAGTCGCGGCGACCCGCAGCAGGGAGAACAGCTGGTGGAAGCGATCTGCGGCTTCTGCTTGCGTGCAGTGGGGGCAAGTCAGCCGATCTGACACTGCACTGACCGGGCGCCACACTATGCTGGATGGATGCGCAGGACTGTGCATATACTGTGCACGTTCCCTGTCCGAGCACACCCATGGTCGCCGTCCTCAATCCCCTGTCCCTGACCGAGCGGTTGCGCGCGCCCGATCGCACGATCCTGTCGCCTTCGGCCATGGCCGGCCTGCTGGAGCTGTCGCAGCAGGAGTTGGCCGAGCTGGCCGGCGTACACCGCAACAGCCTGCGCGTGCATCCGGAAAGCCCGCGCGTGCAGGATCTGTTGCGCAACCTGTCGCGGTTGCTGGTGGCCATGGCGCAACTCCAGCCGGACGAGCGCCAGCTGGTCTTCCATCTGAAGAACACCCCGATCCCCGCATTCGAATTCGCCACCTTGCTCGAAGTGGTCAAGCAGGGCCGCACCGACGATGCGCTGACCTACCTGCGCACCGTGGCCGCCGGAGCGGCTGGTTGAAGCTGAGCGCCCCGGCGCACTGCACGCTGTATCGCGCCTTCACCCCGCGCTGGGCCGCCGAGCCGTTGAGTGGCGCCGGTGCTGCACGCTCGGGCGGGCGCTTCAGTCGCTTCGGCCAGCCGGCGCTGTACCTGTCGCTGCAGCTGGACACCGCAGCGGCCGAATATGCGCAGGCTGCGCCGTTCCTGCCGCCGTTTACGTTGGTCAGTTATGCCGCGCAGCTTCCGGCGCTGGCCGACCTGCGCCTGCTCGATGCCAGCTGGGACGCTCTGTGGGCCGACTGGACCGACGATTGGCGCAAGGCCCTGGTCAACAAGGTCGAACCGGTGAGCTGGGTGCTTGGCGACCTGCTGCGCGAGGCGCAGGTTCCCGGGGTGATCTTCCCCAGCATGGCATTGCCGGATGGCGTCAACGTGGCGCTGTTTCTGGACATGCTGCAGCCCGAACAGGTGCTGCGCGTGCTCGATGACGGCCGCCTACCACGCGATGGGCGCAGCTGGGGCGACCCGCCGACTGCGATGTAGCCGTTGCGCGTCGCATGCACCGCAGCTGCAGGTGCGTGCCGACGATCGCGTGTGGCATCTGCAGCTGCGCTGCGACCAGTACGCCGCAATCCAAGCTTGGACGATTGCCTGGCGTGTCCGTCCGCACAGCGAGGGCAAGCATGTACAGGCGTTGAGCATCCCGGCACAACGCCACCAAGGCCGTGACGCCATCGCGATGGGCTCAACCTGCCAGCAGCTGCGCCATGCCCGCTAGCACCGGCGCGATGAGTGCCGCCGGCAGGATCAGGCCACGCCGATACGGCAGCAGCCACAGTGCCAGCACGGCAGCGGCCGCGGTCAGGCTGCCCAGCCACAGCACCGGCCCGATGCCCCAGGCCTGCGCGTGTACGGCCAGGCCAAAGGTGAACAGCAACAGCAGCCAGCCCACCACCAGCAACTGACGCGTGCGCGCAGTGCCCAGGCCGCGACCACGCACCTCGTGCTGATGCTTCTCCATCGCCAGGCATAACGCGGCGAAGCCGGAAAAATTCAGCGCCAGCAACAGCAGCACGTTCATGCGCCCTCCTGCACCGGCACGCGGCTCTGCGGCGCAGGCGCGGCAGGCACCGCGGCCGCGCGGTGGCGGCGTGCAGCCGCCGATTGAGGCGCGGTCCAGTGCTGCAGCCGCCAGCCGGCGATGCCCAGGCAGAGGCCCAGCCCCAGGCACACCAGGTCCACCCCGGCCAGCATCCATTGGCCGGCCGGCAGCGTCACGCCCAGATGCACATCGGTGGTGATCGCGTTGAGCAGCGGCACCAGCGCAAACAAGGCGCCGCCCAGATACAGCTGCCAGCTCCACATCGCACGCCGCGGCCACACGAAGGCTGCCAGCAGCGCCGTCGCCCAGGCGGCGAAGAACACATGCGCCTCCATCGCCGCGCGCCCGTCCAGCGCCACCGGCAGCAGCCGGTTGGCCCAGAAGAAACTGGCGAAGGCGATCGGCAAGCCGGCCACGGTGCCGATGTTGAGCGCATCCACCAGGCGCAGGCCGAATCCTATCCGCCCGGCCTTCAGATGCTTGGGCCGTTCCTTCACCGCCCACATCACCACGCCGCTGGCCACCATCAGGCAGCCCAGCAGGCCGGAGCCGAAGAACAGCACGCGCAGCCATGGGCCGGCGAAGTGGGCGATATGCAGGCCCACCATCACCCCGCGCGTTTCGCTGGCACCACCGGGCGCTCCGCTGCGTTGCAGGGGTTGGCCAGTGATGCCGTCGTACAGGATGGAAGGCGCGTTGCTGGAGAGCCTGGCAGCGACCTGGCTGACGCCGACCGCGGCATGCGCATCGTTGGGCAGCGACACCGCCACGTTGCCGATCTGGGCACCGTGCAGGTCGCGGCGCGCACGCTCTGCGAACTGCTCCAGCGGCAGCAGGCGCGCCGGCGTGCCGGCCGCCTGCCGCGAGTCGGCCACGCGGTTGGCCGACTCGTCGTAGAAGCGCATTTCATCGCCTGCATAGCGGGCCTTGATGCCCCATGGCAGGTACATGAACATCAAGGTCACGATGCCGGTGTAGGTGATCATCGCGTGGTACGGCAGCGCGGTCACCGCGCTGACATTATGGAAATCCAGCCACGAGCGCAGGCCCTTGCCCGGGCGGAAGGTGAAGAAGTCCTTGAAGATCTTCTTGTGGGTGATCACGCCGCTGATGATGGCCACCAGCATGAACATCGCGCAGAACCCCACGATGTAGCGCGCCCACACGACCGGCACGTAATGCAGGTCGAAATGCAGCCGATAGAAAAATTCGCCGCCCAACGTGTCGCGCGCGGCGATTTCCTTTCCGGTGGCCGGGTCGATGTTGGCATTGCCGTACAGTTGCCGGCGTCCGGCAGGTTTGCCGTCGGCGGGCGCGGGATTCTGCCAGTACATGCTGACCACCGGCGTGCGTGCATCCGGCAAGCTGATGTTCCAGCTCAGCGCATCGGCCGCATGGGTCTGCAAGTACTGCTCGGCGCTGCGCAGCGCGGTGGCCGTGCTCACCGTGGTGGTGGGCAGCTCCGGGCGCATCCAGCGGCTGACTTCGTCGCGGTAATAGCTGGCGGTGCCGCCCATGAAGATCAGCAGCAGCACCCACCCGACCAGCAGGCCGGTCCAGGTGTGCAGCCAGGCCATCGACTGGCGGAACCCCTGCTTCATGCCGCGCCTCGTTGCAGCCACGCGGCCAGCGCGAACAGCAGCGCCGCCGGCACCGCGATGCCGGCCCAGGCGCGCCAGAGGCTGGCGGTGGAAAATGCCCACAGCGGCGCGCAGGCGCACACCACGATGCCGAGCAGCATGCTGGTCAACACCGCCTCGCTGCGCGGCATCGGCAGTACCAGCGCCAGCACCAGATTGGTGGCGCTGGCCAGCGCATAGCCGCCGAAGATGGCGGCCAGGGTGCGCGACAGCACGCCCAGCCAGGGGCGTTTGAACCAGGCCAGCGGTCGGGCGGCGGTCGTCATGCGGGGAACGGCGTGGCAGCCGTTACTCGGCCTGGAAGGTCAGCGTGCTGATGTGGTGCACCAGCGTGACCTGCTTGCCGGCGATCTCGCGCTTGACCGGTTCCTTGGTGTTGACCACCAGGATGTGGCGGCCGGGGCGCAGCGTCGGCAGGGTGACCTGGCCCTTGGCATCGGAGGTCAGCGTCTTCTGCCACTTCTGCGGGTCGATCACGGTGACTTCGGCCTTGGGCAGCGGCTTGTTGCGGTACATCACGGTGAGCGTGTTGCCGTTGGCAGTGGTGGGAACCAGTTCCAGATCCAGCTTGGCCGAGGTGGTGGCGCGTCCGGCACGTGCGTAATAACTCACGGTCTCGAAGCCACCGGCTTCGCCCTTCCACGGTTCGAACACGCTGTCGTCGCTGAGCCAGGCATCGCCGCTGCCGGACAACGGCGCGGTCAGGAACTCGCTGCCGCGCTGCAGGGCGCCGGCCTTGCCGGCGGTGCCGAACACGCTCGGCTTGACCACGCGCTTGATCTCGTCATGGCCGTGGTCGAGGGTTTCCTGCGCCGGCTCGCCGAAGTAGATGCGTACCGGGCCGCTGCCATCGCGCTCGATCCAGATTTCGTGGGCCTGGGCGGACAGACTGATGCTGGCCAAAGCCAGGCAGGACAGCAGGAAGGACTTCATGGCGGCGACTCCTCAAGGGCGGGACCGGCGAGGCGAGATCCGCGCCGCCGAGTGTTGTTGGGAATGATACGCAATTCCCACAATGCAGACCAATGCGCGTATGCGGCGTTGCGGCAATTCTCCAGCGGGCGCGAGCGTGGATGCCGACAGCAGCGCCAGCCCACCGGGGGTGCAGCGCACATCGGAGGCGAAACTGTCATGCACGCTGGTCAGACTGGCCTGAACTGTGCTCTATACTCCGGCGCTAGCAGAGGTCTTCGACCAACAGCCAGGGGTGAGCGCGTGCGGAATTACGACCTCGAGTTCCTGAAAAAATTCTCGATGGTGATCGGTTTACTGGTGGTGATCACCCTGGGGCTGATCGCCCTGGCAGCTTATTTGCAACGTGCCATTCCCGACGAGGTCTCACCCACTGCCGCCAAACGCGTGCAGCAACGCATCGCGCCGGCCGGCGCCGTCTACGCGGGCACCACCGGTGCGGCCGCGCAGGCCGCAGCGCAGGCCGCAGCGCTGGCCAAGGCGGCGTCGCAGTCCGCCTACGGCGGCACCACCGACGGCAAGACCATCTACGACAACCTCTGCACCGCCTGTCACACCACCGGTGTGGGCAAGGCACCGACGCTGGACCACGCGCACTGGGATGCGCGCATCGCCCAGGGCAAGGACACCTTGTACAAGCACGCGATCGAGGGCTACACCGGCCCGGATGGCGGCATCATGCCGCCCAAGGGCGGCAACCCGGCGCTGACCGAAGAGCAGGTGCGTGCCACCGTCGACTGGATGCTGGGCAATCTGAAGTAAGAGCAGCTAGCAAAACGACTGCGCGGCCGCCAGGCGGGCGCGGTCGGTGCTCGGAATCGGCATGTACCACTCGTACACTGCGGTTCCTCCGCGCCGTCCGCACCCAGCTGACGACCGCTCGCTACGTTTTGTTGGCCGCTCTAAGCCCCCGGCCGGCGGGGAGCCTGGGGAACAGGGCTGCAGTTGCGCTGCATTGCCTGGCCGAGCGGCCTGGCTGTTGTTCGCCAGAGCGGGCGTGGTGATCGCAGACGGTGGTGCAGGCTCGAGCGACCAGGCGCGACGCCGTTGCCTCGCGCTCGTGTGGAGATTCCGCCTGGCGTCACTTCATCGCGGTTTGCTAGCCTGTTTCCGCGCTTTCGTTGTCACGCGCCGCCTTTCGGGCGGCGTTTGTATTTAGTCCACCCTTGATGGAGTCGTTCGATGTCGCCTCGCCCGCTGGTTGTGCTCGGTCTGGTCGGTCTACTGGCTCCACTGCTGTGCAGCGCCGCCGATGGCGCCGCGCAGCGGCTCTCGATCGCCGACGTGCAGGGCGAAGACAGCCGCAGCCCGTACGACGGCCGCGTGGTGGAGGTGGAGGGCATCGTCACTGCCGATACGCGCGTCGGGTTGGCTGGCCTGTTCGTGCAGCAGCCCGGCTTCGAGCCGCGGCGCTCGCATGGGCTGTTCGTCACCGGCGCCGGCGATGCGCAGGTGAGTGTGGGCGATCGCGTGCGCATCGTCGGCACGGTGCGCGAAGTGTCGGCCGGTGATCAGGCCAGCCTGACCAGCATGGACGCCAGCAGCATCGAGCGGCTCGCCAGTGGCCAGCCGGTGCCGGTGCGCATGCTCAGCGGGCCACCCGCCAACTGGGAGGCGCTGGAAGGCGAGCATGTGCGCATCGCGGCGCTGACGCTCAACGGCAGCGACCGGCTGGACACCTACGGTGAACTGATTGCCGGCTTCGGCGGGCGGTTGTGGCAGCCGACCGAGCTGGCCGCGGCTGGCACGCCGGCGTTCGCCCAGGTGGAGGCGGACAACGCGCGTCGCCGGGTGTTGCTGGACGACGCCCGCAACGGACGCAACCCCAGGACGGTGTCCTACCTGCCCGCCGATGCGGTGCTGCGTAGCGGCAGCCTGCTCAAATCGGTCGATGGCATCGTCGATCAGCGCTACGACGGGCAGTACCGCATCCAGGTGCTGGCTCCGCTGACCCTGCCGGCCATGCCGGCCGCGGTGGCGCCGCAGGTGGGCGGGGATCTGCGCATCGCCTCGTTCAACCTGGAGAACTTCTTCAACGGCAATGGCCGCGGCGGCGGTTTCCCGACCAAGCGCGGCGCCCGCACGCCCGAGCAGTTCCAGGCGCAGCTGACCAAGCTGGTCGCCACCATCGTGCCGTTGCGCGCCGATGTGGCCGCGTTGATGGAGCTGGAAAACGATGGCAACGACGGCGACACCGCGGTGGCGCAACTGGTGGCTGCGCTCAACGCCGCCGGTACCGACAAGGATTGGCGCTTCGTCGATACCGGCAGTGGCCCCGGCGACGATGCGATCCGGGTCGGCATCATCTACCGCAGCAGCCAGCTCACCCCGGTCGGCAAGCCGGCCACGCTGACCGGCGGACCGTTCGATGGCCATAGCCGGGTCCCGCTGGCGCAAGCATTTCACAGCACCCGCGGGGCGACGTTCGTGGTGGTCGCCAATCACTTCAAATCCAAGGGCTGCGGCAACGCCAGCGGCGCCGACGCCGACCAGCACGACGGCCAGGCCTGCTGGAACGCCACCCGCACCGAATCGGCCAAGCGCCTGCACCAATGGCTGCAAACCGACCCCACT
Source organism: Xanthomonas codiaei (assembly GCF_002939785.1). Classification (GTDB taxonomy): domain Bacteria; phylum Pseudomonadota; class Gammaproteobacteria; order Xanthomonadales; family Xanthomonadaceae; genus Xanthomonas; species Xanthomonas codiaei. Next base: position 7,656 of record NZ_MDEC01000038.1, on the reverse strand, counting down.
GGCGCGCAGACCAAGCTGGCAGTGCTGTTGGGCGACTTCAATGCGTATGCGATGGAAACGCCGATGCGCAGCCTGCGCGCCAGCGGCTGGCAGGACGCGTTTGCAGTGGCCGGGGTGAAGCAGCCCTACAGCTACGTCTACGACGGTATGAGCGGGCGCCTGGACCATGCCTTGCTCAGCCCGGCAATGGCCAAGCAGCTGCGTGGCGCGGTCGAATGGCATGTCAACGCCGATGCGATGGACGACGCCGGCTATGCCAAGCGCAACCTGCCCGGCCCGTGGCGCAGCTCCGATCACGATCCGGTGCTGCTGGGATTCTCGCTGTAGTCGGTGGGTCGGTGCGGGCGCCTGTGTAGGTGCTGCTCTTCGCATACGACCGCGCAGGTGCCGATGGCCGCCTGATCGATCGCGCTGCCCTGCTCACGCAGCGCAGCTGCCACGGCGACGGCGCAGCCGCAGGTTGAGCACGTGCGCGCTGGCCAACAGCAGGCTGGCGGTCACCGTGATCGGTGTTTCCAGCCGTTCGCCAGCGAGGCCGCTGGCGCCCAGCACCAGGCCGGTCAGCCCGCAGCCGGCCAAGGCCCATACCGCGGTCGGTAGCGCATGGCGCCGATGCGTGCTCCATAGCGCGTAGCCGCTGAGGGGCACGGCGACCGTCGCAAAGATCACGTGCACCCACTCGGCCTGATTCCAGGCCCCCAGCAGCGGAAGAGCCGCTGCCAGCAGGGGCAGCGCAAGGCAGTGCAGCAGGCACAGGCTGGACAGCGCGATGGCCGAGCTGTCGAAGAAGGAAGTGGGGGCCCGCATGGCATCGGTCTCGGCGATCAAGTGTTATATAGTAACACTTCATTTCCCCGAGGTTGTCCGGATGTCATCGTCCTCCGTCCGCGATTCGCGTCTTCCCGTCACTGTGCTGTCCGGCTTTCTGGGTGCCGGCAAGACCACCTTGCTCAACCGCATCCTGCACAACCGCCACGGGTTGCGGGTGGCGGTGATCGTCAACGACATGAGCGAAATCAATATCGACGCGCAGCTGGTGCGCGACGGTGGGGCGGCCCTGCGCCGCACCGAAGAGACGTTGGTGGAATTCAGCAATGGCTGCATCTGCTGCACGCTGCGCGACGATCTGCTGCAGGAGGTGCGACGCCTGGCCGAGCATGGCCGCTACGACTACCTGCTGATCGAATCGACCGGCATCGCCGAGCCGATGCCGGTGGCGGCCACCTTTGCGGTGCGTGATGCCGACGGCTTCAGCCTGTCGGACGTCGCCCGCCTGGACACCATGGTGACCGTGGTCGATGGCAGCGGCTTCCTGCGCGATTTCGGTTCGGCGTCCACGCTCGCCGAGCTGGGCCAGCAAGCCGGCCCGGACGACACGCGTGGGCTGGTGCAACTGCTGGGCGAGCAGGTGGAATTTGCCGACGTGCTGGTGATCAGCAAGTGCGACCGTATCGATGCGGCGCAGCGCCAACGCCTGCGCGCGGTGCTGCGTGCGCTCAACCGCGAGGCGCAGATCGTGGAGGCGGCCCATGGCGAGGTGCCGCTGCACCACCTGCTCGATACCGGCAGGTTCGACTTCACCCGCGCGCAGCTGGCGCCGGGCTGGATGCAGGAACTGCGCGGCCAGCACACCCCGGAAACCGAGCAATACGGCATCAGCAGTTTCGTGTATCGCGCACGCCGGCCGTTCCACCCGCAGCGCTTCGCGCGCGTGGTGCACAGCGGTCTGCCGCAGGTGATTCGCAGCAAGGGCTTTTTCTGGCTGGCCAGCCGCATGGATTGGGTCGGCGAGCTGTCCAGCGTGGGCGGCGCCACCCAGACCAATGCGGCTGGGTTCTGGTTTGCCGCGCGCCACCGCGTGGATGCGCACCTGCAGGGTCAGCCGGTGGCGATCGGCATGACGCCGTTGCCGTATACCGATATCGGCTGGCAGCGGCAGCAGATCCGGTGCTGGACCGCACCGCTGCCGCAGCCGCATGAAGTCGGCGATGCCAGCGAGTACGCCGCCATGCAGCGGCTGTGGCACCCGCTGTGGGGCGATCGCCGCCAGGAACTGGCGGTGATCGGCGTGGAGATGGATGCGCCACGCACGCGCGCGGCGCTGGATGCCTGCCTGCTCAGCGACCAGGAATTGCGCCAGGGCCCGGCGCACTGGCAACTGCTGGACGACCCGTTTCCGCACTGGCAGCGTTGATGGCGGTGCGGATCATGCCGCGGACAGCCGTTCGCTCCTGTTTCCGACGTTGTTTGCCGCAGGACTGCATCTGCATCCGCATCTGCAGCGCGGGCTGCGGATGCGTCGCCAGGTGCTGGCGCCGCATGACTTGCCTGTGGCCGCCATGCAGGGCGCCCTTCACACAGCGCTGTGCGGATCGTCAGTAGTAACCGTTGTCGAGTGCCTCCTGGTGGGCATCTCTTTCTTCTTCGAGGGACCGTCGACGCTCGTCGGCAGTGGTGGGGATGCTGGCCATCAGGCGCGGCGCTCCCAAGCGTTCCAACTGATCGTCGGTGCTCCTGACGATCTGTTCCAACGCAAGCATGTTCTGGTAGCCCTGCATCATGCGTTGCAGGCGTCGTACCTGGTCTTTGGGTGCGTTGCTTTGCTTCAGCGACTCCAGGCGCCGCTCCGCGCGTGCGTAGTTTCTGGCCAGGGCGTCGGCGTCGACAAGCTTGCTCCGTGCCTTGAGCACTTCACGCCGGTTGTGCTGCATGACGTCCATCTGGACGATGGCCAGGCCGCTGGTGGTGGTCTGCGGTGCGCAGATGTCTTCCATTGGTGCCAGTGCGACCAGTAGCGCTTCCAGCTGACTATCGCGGACCTCGTTGCGCAGGGCGATCAGGGCCGCACGTGTCTTGAGCAGTTGCTGCTCCTCGGGAGTTGCCTCGCGGTCCTCCATAAACAGCTGCTTTTGAATATCGCTGCACTGCCTGGTGATCTCCTCCAGTTCCCGATTCAGGCTGCGCAACGAGGGACGCCGTCCGAGCCGTGGATCCGGGGATGACTCCGACGACTGCGAGGGCTTGGACGTGATCGGCACCGAATGCGATGCCGGCTTGCCGTGCTGCAATGGCTGGTCCTCGTCCCGGCGCATTCTTTCGGGGATGGGAGGGGGCATTCTCCGATCGACGGGGCGTTGTGGCCCCTGCGGTTGCTGCGCACGCACGGGCTGGGGCGGAACCCATGCCCCCTGCCTTGCGGGCGGCGCCTGCCGCGGTTGCGGTTGCGGTTGCGGTCGCTGCGCATGCGCATGCGCATGCGCATGATCCGTTCTGTCCGGCATGGACGACTGGCGATACTGATCGACGCGTGCTTGCCGCCCGTGCATCTGCTGCGTGCGACCGGGCGTCACCGCTGGCGTGTGCGCAGGTGGGCTGTCCACTGCTTCAAGGGTTGGAGAGCCCATGCACGTCAACGGCAGTTGCTTGCGCAACGATGCCAGCGATCTGCGCGCGGAGGCGAGCATGCCGCGATGGGATGTCGACGCGCCCTGTGCTGCCGTGGGCTTGGGGGCATGAGACAGCGGGTGCTGTGGTGAGGCGGTTGGAATTAACGGCGTCGTATCGGTCGAGTGGGGGCTGTGCGGTTCCGGCGCGACGCGATGGCGGCTGCTGAATAGCGGAATAAAGCGCATCACACTCTCCCATGGCTCGCCTCCATGGTAGGCATCGCTGCCTATCCCTCAAGGCGAGTCGCGAATCGGAGTCGCGCCGACCGAATGTCTTCGTCAGCCCAAACGCATCCCCCAGGCGATCGCAGCGATTGCCGGGGCCGCCAGCAACAGCCCCACCCATCCGCGGTGGCCGATGCGCTCGCCGAACCCGAGTTTGCCGACGAGCGCTCCCAGGATGACCACACCCAGATTCATGCTGGCGAAGACGGTGGCCGGGCTATGCGGCAGCAGCTGGTGGGCGCGCACGTAACACAGGATATTGCCGAAATTGAGCGCGCCAAGGAGCACGCCGGCGAGCAGGTTGCGAAAGCCCCAATGCGCAGCACCGCCCCTGCGGATGCCTTGCAAGCCAAGCATCAGCAAGCATGCCAGGGCAAAGCACAGCGTCAATGACGTCAACGACGGCGTACCGGCCTGCGCGATGTGCTTGAGCAGCAGATCGATCAGGGCAAAGCCCAGCCACACTCCCGCCAGCCATGGCCAGCCGATCGAGGCCGGCGCTGCATCCGCACCGGCGTCGTGACGTGGCCGGTGCAGGATGCAGACGATGGCCAGCAGACCCAGCCCCAGCCCCGCCAGCTTCCAGGCATTGACCGGTTCGCCGAAGAGCGTGAAGGCCGCCGCCAGCGAGAGCAAGAGCGACAGTCGTTGTGCGATGTCGGCACGTACGATGCCGGCGGTGGCGACCGCGCGTGCCAGCAGCATGAAGACCGAAGGCAATGCCACCGCCAATGCGACCAGTGCCAGCCAGGGCGTGGTCGGCGCGCGCAGCGCGTCCAGTGACGGATGCAGGGTCAGCCACGCCAGCAGCGCGGCGGTGGCGTAATTCCAGGTGATCGCCTGCGCCGCGTCCAGGCGATAACGCGGCAGCAGCTTGAGAACCACCGACACCAGGACACTGCAGACAACGGCAAACAGCAGAAAATGCATGGGCAACGCAACGAAGTGTGCAGGCAGGGCGATGAACGCGGCCGGCGGGGCGGCTATTATGACGGCATGTCCAATCCCCCATTCCCCACCGAATCGGCTGCGTTGACGCTGGACGGCCCGGTCGGCCCGCTCGATGTCGCCGTCGATCTGCCCGAGACCGATGTCACCGCGCAACCGGTCACCGCCATCGTCTGCCATCCGCTCTCCACCGAGGGCGGCAGCATGCACAACAAGGTCGTCACCATGGCCGCGCGCGCGCTGCGCGAGCTCGGCATCACCGTGGTGCGCTTCAACTTCCGCAGCGTCGGCAATTCTGCCGGCACGTTCGACCATGGCGAAGGCGAGCAGGACGATCTGCGCGCGGTGGCCGAGTGGGTGCGTGCGCAGCGGCCCGGCGACACACTGTGGCTGGCCGGTTTCAGCTTCGGTGCATATGTGTCGCTGCGCGCGGCCGGCGCGTTGGCGCCGCAGGCGCTGATCTCGATCGCACCGCCGGCCGGGCGCTGGGATTTCAGCGACATGCAGCCGCCGGCACAGTGGCTGGTGATCCAGGGCGATGCCGACGAGATCGTCGATCCGCAGGCGGTGTACGACTGGCTGGAAACGCTGGAACAGCAGCCCGAGCTGGTGCGCATGCCCGACACCAGCCACTTCTTCCACCGCAAATTGATCGACCTGCGCGGTGCGATCCAGCATGGTGTCCGGCGCTGGTTGCCGGCCGCTGTCTGACCGCGGCACGGCCCATGCGCATCGCCTGCCGATGCGCCGTTGAGCGGGCATGGCAGCTGCCGTCCGCGGAGAACCGCAATGAGTGAAATGACCCCGTCGCAGCGTTACGCCGCCGGCGTACGACGTGGCGACTGGCGCGCCGACCCCGCCCAGCAGGCGGCCCTGGCGGAACTGGACCGCATCCACGAGGCGCTGCTGGACAGCGCGCAGGACGGCTGGCTGGACCGGCTGTCGGCCTTCTGGAAAAAGCCCGAGCCGGTGCGTGGCCTGTATTTCTGGGGTGGAGTGGGGCGCGGCAAGACCTTCCTGGTGGACCTGTTCTACGACGGCCTGCCGATCAAGCAGAAGTACCGCACGCATTTCCACCGTTTCATGCGCGGCGTACACGAGCAGTTGCGCGAGCACGCCGGGCAGAGCGACCCGCTGGCCCGGATTGCCCAGCAATGGCGCGAGAACCTGCGCGTGCTGGTGCTGGACGAGTTCTTCGTCACCGATATCGGCGATGCGATGTTGCTGGCACGGTTGCTGGAACGCCTGTTCGCCGAAGGCGTGACGCTGGTGACCACCTCCAATACCGCGCCGGAAAATCTCTACGCCAACGGCCTGCAGCGCGACAGCTTCCTGCCGGCAATCGGCTTGCTACAGAAATTCTGCGTAGAGCTCTACGCCGAGGGCACCGAGGATTACCGCATGCGCGCGCTGACGCGCTCGCCGGTGTACCGCGCGCCGCTGGATGCGCAGGCCGATCACTGGCTATTGCAGCGCTGGAGCGAGCTGAGCGGCAATGGCGAGCCACGCGCGGGCAATATCGAGATCGAAGCGCGCAAGATCCCGGTGCGTGCGCGCGGCAAGAGCATTGCCTGGTTCGATTTCGTCGCGCTGTGCGAAGGCCCGCGCGGGCCGGCCGACTACATCGAGATCGCACGCGAGTTCACCACGGTGCTGTTGGGCGGCATTCCGCACTTCGACCGCATGAACGAAGATGCCGCGCGCCGCTTCGTCAACCTGATCGACGAGTTGTACGACCGCCACGTCAACCTGGTCTGCACCGCGCAGGACGCTCCGCCGGGTCTGTACAGCGGCCAGCGTCTGGCCGGTGCCTTCGAGCGCACCGCCTCGCGCCTGATCGAGATGCAGAGCGCGGAGTATCTGGCCACCGCGCACCGGGCGTAAGCGGCGTTCGAGCTGGCGGCTGCGGTCTCGTGGTCGCACCGCCTGGTTTGCGGCGTTCGGTGCATTGGCCGAGGCCGGGAGCCGCCCGGTCGGCCAGGACATCGGCAGGCGTGGCCGGCTTCGGCTGCGACGACGCACCTGCGTGAGGGCGTTGCGTCGGGCAGCGAGCGGGCCGCCGCGACAGGCGGCCGCAACCTGGGCATTGCACCATCGTTGACTGCATGCCCGGCATGGCCCAAGGCGACCGATGTAAATCTGCTGCACCCATCGCAATAACGCACCGTGGCCTATGGTCCAGGGATGACGAATCCGGCGGGCCTTCCGATCAGGTCCCAGTCAAAAAGTCGCTTGCAATTAAATAGCGCGCTATGTAAATTGCAGCCATGGACACCGCACCCACCAAGACCGCCCGCACCGACGCACTGCTGCAGCTCGACCATCAGCTGTGCTTTGCGCTGTATTCGGCCAACCTGGCGATGCACAAGCTCTATCGCGGGCTGCTCAAGGCGCTCGATCTCACCTATCCGCAGTACCTGGTGATGCTGGTGCTGTGGGAGACCGACGGCCGCAGCGTGTCGGAGATCGGCGAGCGGCTGTATCTGGATTCGGCCACGCTGACGCCCTTGCTCAAGCGGCTGCAGGCCGCCGGCCTGGTGACGCGCACCCGTGCGGCCAGCGACGAACGCCAGGTCATCATTGCGCTGACCGACGCTGGACGCGCGCTGCGCAGCAAGGCCGGCGGCGTGCCCGAGCAGGTGCTCTGCGCCTCGGCCTGCTCGCTGGACGAATTGCGCCAACTCAAGCACGACCTGGAAAAGCTCCGCACCGGCCTTGGCACGGCCTAGCTGTGTAAACCCACCACGTTGTTCAGTGGAATGTGGATGCGGGAGATGGGTGGGCGTTTTCCGAGACTGGCATGGGGCCGATGCCAGTTGTAGTGATGGAGCCAGGGCAATAGGTGCGCGGCACGTTGCTCGGAGTTGTCGTAGCGGTGGGCATAAGCCCACTCGCGCAATGCCGTCTGGATGAGGCGTTCTGCCTTGCCGTTGGTGCGTGGGGTATAGGGACGGGTGCGGTAGTGCCTGAGGTTGAGGCGCCGGATGGTGCGGGCGAAGGCCTTGGAGCGATAGCAGGCGCCGTTGTCGGTCAACAC
>NZ_MDEC01000037.1 GCF_002939785.1 Xanthomonas codiaei | reverse complement strand
CTGCGTATGCCCAACAACTGGCAAACGCCGCTATCATCAACCCTGGATTCTAAACCCGGCCGCTACTCAGGACGGGGGGACGTCGTAATCACGCCAACATGTACGTGAGAATGCAGGAAGCTGCTGTCAGAATCTACACAAGCGACAAGTATGCAAAGCGAGGAGAAGTAGGCGAAATAGCTTTGCACGCAATATGTCGAGATTTCTTTGAAACATTTCCTATTGCACCTCGCGTCTTCTACTTGACCGCTTCTAACGACGTGGTCAAGTCTTTTGACATGGTCCATGTGCGATACCCTGATTCAGGTGAAATTGAACTTTGGTTGGGTGAAGCAAAACTCTATGAAGACTCTGACTCGGCTATTTCTGAAGCAATTGCTTCTGTTAAGGCGCACATTGATCAAGGGTTTTTGAACAGAGAAAAATTAATAATAGGCCCCCAACTGTCGAAGCATATTCCACGATATGAGGAAATTAGAAATATTTTTTCTGTCCAGACATCCCTGGACAACCTTTTTGCGACGGCAGTTTTTCCAATATGCATTATGGCTAGCAGTCAAAGCACCGCTACAGCTAAAAAACATGATTCAAAATATTCAAACGACATCCAGAAAGAGTTATCTGAAATTAATCTCAAGCTAAACAACTCGGGACTTCGTCAAAAAATTAAGATTGTTTTAATTTACTTTCCACTCGCGTCAAAGTCTCAGCTTGCTGACGCTTTCGACAGAAAACTTAAAGGGTTGAATGCATGACACCGACTATAGAATGGTCGAGTCTTGAATCAATGAAAGGCGATCGACTAAAGACGGTAGTATTCAACATTTTTCAGGAAGTTTCCCGTGCGATAAATCTTTACCCCACGGACAATCCACAAGTTCTAGAGTCTGTTCCAAGATTGGCAAATTTAATTGAGGCGAATGGCGAGCTTAGATCCTTCAAAGAGCCATTGAACGCATTAGCTCGCGCAACTGGACTATGGAATTACATAGACAAAGAATCGGCTGATGCTCAAGAAGCGCTTATTGCAGAGTCTGTGACACTAGGAGAACTAGATGGGCTAACACTTCACCGAGAACAAGTTGCCGCCCTTAATGCGCTTCTTGCCGGAAAAAATCTAATTCTTAGCGCGCCTACTAGTTTTGGGAAAAGCCTTCTAATTGATGCCCTTATTGCGTCCAAAAAGTATCGACGCATAGCTATTGTCCTTCCGACAATTGCACTTCTCGATGAGTTCAGAAGACGGCTTAGACGTAGGTTTCGAGACAGTTTCAAGATCGTCATGCATCCAACTGAGCATGCGGACACTGCCGGAACCATAGCTGATGGGGTTATATTTTTAGGTACGCAAGAGCGACTAATCACACGGGATGACCTTGGCAATTTGGATCTTACCGTTGTTGACGAGTTTTATAAACTTGACCCCACTCGGAAAGATGACCGCAGTGTTGCTCTAAATGCGGCCGTGTATAAGCTTCTTAGTCACTCTAAACAATTTTTCTTTCTTGGACCAAATATTGATGGGGTCCGCGTTGCAAGTGACGGAAGATGGAACTTTGAGTTTCTACGGACCAGATTTTCTACGGTCGCGGTCGACACTTTTGATCTAACTTCTGTTCAAAATAAGCAAGAAGCACTTTTTGATGAAATAGCTGACGATGCCAACTGGCCTGCTCTGGTTTTCGTTTCCTCGCCTGATAAAGCAAACAAACTAGCGGCCCTTGCCGCTGCAGATCTTGCGGTTTCAGATACAAGTGCAGATTTCGCGATGTGGATATCTGAAAATATCGGAAAGAAAAGCGGCCTGCATGAAACTGTACGTTTTGGGTTTGGCATTCATCATGGTCGACTGCCAAGGGCAATCGCTGCCCAAATGGTACGAATGTTTAACCAAAGAGACCTTCCAGTACTTTTCTGCACATCCACATTGATCGAAGGTGTAAACACAGCCGCAAAAACTGTGCTCATTTTCGACAAGGCGATAAGTCGCTCCAACTATGATTTTTTTACTTTTTCTAACATCCGCGGCAGAGCCGGCAGGCTTGGAGAACATCACGTCGGGAAGGTTTACCTTTTTAATTCCCCACCTTCTGAAGAGACGACAGAAGTTGCTCCAACATTATTTTCTGAGGAGGACGATGCTCCACTAGAGTATGTTGTTCAATTGAATGATCAAGACAGACGTTCAACAAGCGCTCGCGTGGATAATCTTATGAACAACATCGGGCTGAGTCGTGAAGATCTTAAGATTGCAGCATCTATAGGGGTTGAGAAAGCCTACAATCTTCGCCGCGCCGTGTACCAAGCAATGGATAATTCCCATGGTTTAGCTTGGTCCAATTATCCAGATTATCCACAAATCAAGACCACTATTGAGATGATCTGCAAGGTAAAATCTCCAAGCGAATTCGGAGCACGTAGCGCATCTCAACTTTCGTATTTTGTCAATCGTCTCAGACAGACCAAGACTATGAAAGAATTTCTTATCGAATACGACAAAAAGTTTGATGGAGATATTTCAGGGCACGACAATATCTTCAAGTTTCTGCGCGCCTGCGAGTATGGACTTAGTCAAGCCTTCGCGGTAGTTGAAGTTTTTGTCAAGCAAAGATCACCTAGTGTTGACTATAGTTTTTTTATTCAAGGATTAAGCCGCTGGTTTCGAGCCGAAGAACTCAAAAATCTAGATGAAGAAGGGGTTCCCATTCAAATATCTGAGAGATTCTGGCAGCAAGGTGATGACCGCCAACGGCTCGAGAACAAGTTGAGAACAGCTTTGAAATCCCCTACAAGCCTAAGTGAATTTGAGCGAGAATGGCTGAGGCAGGCATTGGATAATTAGCGTCTAATTCCTACAAATCTTGACCTCCCATACATCCCCCACCCGCCATCCTCGACGCAGCCTCAACCGGAGAACGCACGATGATGAAGTGGATGGGCACCGCGCTGGCCGCGGCATTGTTGGTGAGCGGTTGCGCCAAGGTGGAGGGCGAGAAGTTCATTGGCCACTGGGTCAATGTGCAGACGCAGGACGAGACGATGGACATCGAGCGCAATGGCGAGACCTTCATGGTCCGCAGCACCACGCCGAAGTTCTTCAGCCGCAAGCCCAAGACCGAGAGCTACCCGGCGGTCTACAAGGACGGGGCGCTGCAGGTCACCAATGACGGGGAGACGGTCAACTTCGTCATCGACGAGACCAACGGCCACCTCAACACCGGCGGCGAGCAGTACCAGCGCGTGCAGACCAAGTAAGCGCATCACGACAAGGCCCGCACTGCGGGCCTTGTCGTTTCTGACGAAGACAGGTCGTGGCTGCACCGGGTGGTGCGTGCGCGCGTAAGCGGTCATCCACCTGCTTTCGTCCTGGCGCGATGTGGATTTGAGACGGCAACGACTGCGCCAAGCTGCGCGCAACAACTGGCAACCGGACATTTCATAGCGGACTGGACCTGCGGCCTGCACCGAACAACGTCAGCACGCTGGTGCAGCCGGTATAGGATCACGCCCTTTCGTTGCCGGTGCGTGTTGCGCGCCATCCAAGAGACTCGATGACGATCCGCTTCCCGAGCGCCGTGCTGCTGCCGGTTGTGCTTGCCGTTGTTGCCACTGCGGCGTTTGCCCAATCCAGCACCGGCCCGGTGTATCTGGCCCCGTCGGTCGCTGTGGCGCCGCCGGTGGATCGGCCGTTTGCCGGGGTGATGGAGGTGCGCGTAGACGCCTCCGATGTGGCGCGGCGCATCTTCCACGTGCAGCAGCGGGTGCCGGTCGCGCCGGGTGCCGCGGTCACGCTGCTGTATCCGCGGTGGGAGGCTGCCAGCCATGGGCCGAGCCTGACCGTCACCGACCTGGCCGGCCTGCAGGTCAGTGCGGCGGGCCGCCGTGTGCGGTGGCGACGCGATGCCTACGAGCCGCATGCCTTCCATGTGGATGTGCCGGCAGGCACGCAGGCCATCGATGTGCAGTTCCAGATGGTGGCCGGCGGCGACCTGCTGACGCGCGACATCGTGTCCGTGCCGTGGCAGCGCCTGCTGCTCTACCCGGCTGGCTGGTATGCGCGAAACATTCCGGTGGCCGCCACACTCACCCTGCCCGAGGGATTGCGGCCGTTCAGTGCGCTGGACGTGGAGCATGCACAGGGCGCGCACTATCGCTTCCGGACGACATCGCTGGAAACGCTGCTGGACGCGCCGGTGCTGGCCGGCCGCCATACCGCGCAGTTGCCGCTATCCGGCGCCGGGTCCGGTGCCGTGTCGCTCGACGTGGTGGCGTTGCGGCCGGGCGACCTGCACGTACCGCCGGCGCGGGTGGCGGAACTGCGGGCGCTGGTCGCGCAACTGCGCGCGGTGTTCGGCCCGCCGCCGTTCGCCCGCTACGCGATCCTGGCGCGGCTGAGCGACGAGGGCTCGTCCGGCGGCACCGAGCATCGCGCGTCCAGCGAGAACGGGTTGGCGTCGTCGCACTTCCAGCAGTGGCCGGAGCAGCTTCTGTATCGCGACCTGATCGCACACGAGATCGTGCATGCCTGGAACGGGTTCTATCGGACCCCCGCCGACCTGTGGGCACCGACCCCGAACGTGCCGGTCTCCGGCAGCCTGTTGTGGATGTATGAAGGACAGACCGAGTTCTGGGGGCGGGTGCTGGCCACGCGCGCCGGCCAGTTCAGTGCCGATGAGGTGCGCGACCGCCTGGCCATCGATGCGGCGGAGGTCGCGCAGCGGCCAGGACGGGCGTGGCGGCCCCTGTCCGACGATGTCCACTACCCGGCCTTCATGCTGCGCCAGCCGGTGCCGTGGCGCGACTGGCAGCGCCGGCGCGATTACTACGCCGAAGGCGTGATGCTGTGGCTGGCGGTGGACGCCGAACTTCGCGCGCGCAGCGGCGGCGATCGCGGCCTCGATGATTTCGCGCATGGTTTCTTTGCCGGCGCCACGCCGGACGCGCCCACGCGCACCTATACGTTCGACGACATCTGCGCTGCGTTGAACGCGGTGGCGCCCGCCGACTGGGCGGGTTTCCTGCATGGATGGGTCGATGCGCACGACGAACTGGACACCACGCGCGGGCTGACCCGGCACGGCTGGGCACTGGTCTACACCGACACGCCGACAGCGGTATTCCGGGCCAGCGAGGAGGAGGCAGGGGTGTCCGATCTCAGCTATTCGATCGGATTGGCTGTGCGCGCCGATGGCATGGTTCGCACGGTGGCCTGGAATGGCCCCGCGTTCGCGGCCGGGCTGCGGCCAGGCACGCGCCTGCGCACCGTCAACGGCGCGCCGTTCGACCAGCAGGCCTTGCGCGATGCGGTGCGCGGCTCGACGCATCGCCCCATCGTGCTGGGCATTGCCCAGGACGACCACCACGCAGAGGTGGCGATCGCATATGCAGGGCCGCTGCGTTACCCCAGGCTGCAGCGGCTTGCCGACCGGCCCGATACGCTGGCCAGGCTGCTGGCCCCGCGCTGAGGCGGCAGCCGGCAGCACCGTCCGTCGCCCTTGTGGCCATTCCCTCTGCCCTTGCATGGCGCACAGGCCTTACAGTGCGCGGGCACGCCGGTTCATGGCGCTGCCAGCCCAATCAATCCAGCAACCACGAGGGTGTCATGAGCAAGGGGATGGACCAGAAGAAGAACCAGAAGAAAGAGCCGACCAAGACGCTGAAGGAAAAGCGCGCGGCCAAGCAGGAAAAGAAGGGCAAGTAAGCCGCCTGGCCGCCAGCAGGCGGACGAGGTCAGGTGGAGGCCTGACCTCGCGTTCTGGACAGGCCACCGGTTGGCCAGCCAGGACTGTCGTGTTGGCTAGCCGCATCGGCGGTATTGCACGCCTTGCCACGACGATGACCACTACGTGATTGCAGCTGCGCCATGGCGCCAGCGAGCAGACGATTGTTGCCTTGCCAAGCGGATGCGTTTGCCAAGGTCTTCCACGAGTTCGGTAGGTAACGTTTCCCTGGTTGGATCATGCCGCACGTCGGGTGCACAAGGCTCAATCACCCTGCAGGCGTAGCGGGTGGCTGGGATGCTCGCGAATGAAGCGGTCGACGTCCGATCGCCTGGCGGGCAGTGGGGCGCACTGCTGGCTGCGGTAACTGAAGAACCGAAACGCTGCGCGATACAGGCGTTCGACCTTGGTCCACTGCGCCTTGTCGCGTGCCGGAGGCGCCTTGAACGAACGCCCCATCATGCACAACGCGTCGCCGCAGCCTGGACAGGGCGCTGCCTGCTCGCGCGGGGCGAGCTTGAAACTTCTGCGACACCCGAAGCAGGCGTGCGCTACACGATAGGTGGCGCCGGTTGCAGCCACTTTGGCGGTACGCGGCTGGCGGAGGCCGGCTGCGTATCGCAACGCCATGCGATGGGATTTGTCGGTAGCGCTCACGCGCGAACCTCTTTACCGACCCTCTGGGGCCAGCGTTGAACGATATGCCGGGTACTCCCATCGCAGGACACGGCCCCTGCCCGATGCGTGGCTGGCAGGATCGCAACCATGTGTGCAGGAGGGGGTTGCTGCCAATCCGCTGCGGGAAAGTTGACAGGGAATGTCGAGCCGTTCGGGTTGGCCGAGTGCGCGTAGATGGCGGTATCCATGGTGTCCGGGCTCAGGTCTGCCCACACTTGCACCGCTGCATCATGCTGCGCCAGACGCGCCTCCAGGTAGCCCAGTACGCGCACTGCAACCGCGTTCACCATGTGCCGATCTTCCGCAGAGGCGCGGCCGCGACCGTTCCAGTCCACATGCGTATGCCACAGGTCGAACCAGCTGTGTGGATCCAGGCGATCGATCGCCGCGCACGCCTTGGCTTCTGCTCGCGCCCAATAACGCTGCATCCGTTTGCGGCGACGTCGATCCATGGGTGTGGTCCTGTTCCTGGGCCAGAATGGGGCAGATTCACGTCTTCATTGCGGCGGTGACATCTCCGGGCCTACTTTTTGGACAGCGATGCCATCCCCGCTCAGGTCACCCATAGCTCAAGACGGTTGGTGATCTTCCACCCATTTTCCGCGCGGGTCAGAAGATAAAGCATGCCCGTGCCACATCGTCCGTGGCAACGTTGTTCGGCATATACCAGGGAACGCGGTCCACTGTCGACGGGAACCGGCACGCTTATTCGCAGATATCCCGCTGTTCCCGGGAAGGCCTTGTAGAAATTGGACCAGTTGATATCGACCAGCAGGGCATCGACCTGAGCTGTCGACGCCGTTCGAATATAGATACTGTCGGGCAGCCGTACGTCCACCTGGGCCGTATTTGCCAGCAACAATGTCTGCCTTGCCTGCTTTGATACGAATGCATCGGCGGCAGCAGATGAGAGCAGCTTTTGATCCAGGTTCGAGTCACATACCTGCTGCGCTCTGCCGCCTGCGCAGGTCGGGGTAGATCGATCGAGCAACATCACCGGCTTGCGCCTCCCCTGTGCGGAGGGATTTTCAAAGTCCTGCGCCGAAAGGTAGACGGGATAGCGCTGATCAGCGATCGCCGTCCAGATCCGGATCACGTCATCTTTTGATAGTGCCGCAGGTGGCTGCTGCAATGCGGGCTGTTCTGCTATCTCCGCAACATAGGAAGTCACCGAAGTGGCTCCCAGTGCCACCCCTATAAAAGCTACGCCGAGCAGTGAAGTTCTCAGGATTGGTGTCAATTCATCGCCTTCGAATGCGGGCCAGTCCGTGCATCAGCAGGGCTGGGCTTGTCATCGCCCCAACTAGAAAACACGGGGTGAGAAGTTGATGGCATCGCGTCAGATACGTTGTTCAATAACTATGTCGAAAAAATCCGTATCACGCCGCCAGGCGCTTGATGCGAGCCGGCAGGTCGCCCAGCGCACGATGCGCTTGTTCCAGTTCGTAATCGGCTTGCAGGCCCAGCCAGAAGCGCTCGGTGGTTCCCAACGCTGCAGCCAGACGCACGGCGGTATCGGCGGTGATACCGCGCTTGCCCAGTACGATTTCATTGATGCGGCGCGGCGGCACGCCGGTTGCGCGCGCCAGCGCGTTCTGGCTGATGCCCAGTGGCTCGAGAAACTCTTCGAGCAGGATTTCGCCTGGATGAATGTTGGGTAGGACTGTCATGGGCAGATGCCTGTGCTCAGTGGTAATCGACAATTTCGACCTCGGCGACATCGCCCTGCATCCATCGGAAGCAGATGCGCCACTGATCGTTGATCCGGATGCTGTACTGCCCGCGCCGCTCGCCCTTCAACGCTTCCAGCCGGTTGGCGGGTGGAATGCGCAGATCGTCGAGGTGCGCGGCAGCGTTGAGCATGCGCAACTTGCGGCGCGCGACCGACTGGATGTCGGCCGGCAACCGGCGGGAGCGCTCACCCAGCCAGATCTTTTCGGCTTCCTTGTCGATAAAGCTCCTGATCATGCAGCAACCATAACGCGACCCGTCATATGACGCAAGCCGTTATGGCTGGATGGTCGTCAGCTTCCGTAGGCAGCAGTCATCCGAAAATTTCGGATAACTAGCTCTTGCTGTAACTCAACTTTCGTTCAACACCCTTCATCAGAACAACGACCCCTGCACGGGCATGACAGTGGGTGGTTCTGTTGCTGGCTTGGCGGGTACCGCCTGCTGCTGCGCACCCAATCGCCACGCCAGCCCAGAGATCCGAGCGGCGTGCCTTGCGAGTGCGGCGCGGATGACCGCTTCGCTGCCGGCCAGGTGCAGGGCGCGGCGGGCGCGGGTGATGCCGGTGTAGAGCAGTTCGCGGCTGAGCACGCGGGCGTCGCGGGTGGGCAGCTGCAGCCACACGGTGTCGAATTCGCTGCCCTGGGCCTTGTGCACGGTCATGGCGAAGGCGCTTTCGTGGGCCGGCAAGGCGGCGGGGTGGAAGCCGCGCACCTGGCCGTCGCCGTCGCCTGCGAACCAGGCGACCAACGGGCCTTGCGCACGGCGCTCGGCGCCGGCAGCGTGGCGGTGCGGGCTGCCGGAAGGTTGGCCTGGCCAGGACGAGGGCGCTTGGTCGCCGGACGGCGGCGCGGCGCCTGTGGCGCTTCGCGCAGCCGAGGGATCCGCTGCGCGTCGTTCCGACGATGGATGTGCTTCGCTGTGCCCTGCGAAGAAATTCGCGTCGTTTGGGCCCGGAGAGCGGTTCGCCTCGCTGTGCAAGCAGATGCCGACATCGCCGTTGAACAGGCCGTGGCGGTAGCTGTTTTCGGTGATCAGCAGCAGGCGGCCGTGGAACCAGGGCGCGCCGCTGCCCAGGCGGCGGGTGCCGGCGCCGGTGTCGGCCAGCAGTTGTTCGATGCGGGCGTTGAGGCCGCGCGCGCCCTGCGGGCCGGCGCGCACGGCGGTGAGCAGGCGCAGGCGCCCGGCTGCACGCAGGGCGGCGGCCGGGTCGGTGGCGTCGGCCAGCGCGCGCCAGTGGGCGAACAGCGCGTCGCGGCCGTCGCTGAGCGGGTCGTCGCCGTCTTCGTGGAAGTGCACGCCGGGCAGGTCGCCGCTGCGCAGCAGGGCGAGCGTGGTGTCGGCATCGCCGGCGCGGATGGCGTCGGCCAGTGGGGCCAGGGCGAAGTCGTCTGCCTGGCGGTAGCCGCGCAGCAGGTGCACGCGGTGGCCGGCGAGCCCACCGGTGTGGGCAGGCGTGGACGTGGCGACAGGCGTGCTGCCGAGCAGCGGTTGCAGGGCGTGGGCGTCGTCCGGCTGCAGTGCATCGCCGGGGCCGGCGGCCTGCAGGATGGCGGCGAGCACGTCGCCGGCTTCCACCGAGGGCAGCTGGTCGGCGTCGCCGAGCAGGATCAGCTGGGTGCCGTCGGCGACGGCTTCGACCAGCTTGCACATCAGTGGCAGGTCGACCATGGAGGCTTCGTCGACCACGATCAGGTCGAATGGCAAGGGGTTGTCGGCGGTGTGGCGGAACTGCGGGGCATCGGGGATGACGCCGAGCAGGCGATGCAGGGTGCTGGCGCCGGTGGGCAGGGCGGTGGTCCAGGAGGGGGCGGTGGGGGAGTTGCCCTCACCCGCCCTGCGGGCACCCTCTCCCGCAGGCGGGAGAGGGGAAGCGTCCGGGTGTGGTGCAGGCGGGAGAGGGGAAGCGTCCGGGTGTGGTGCAGGCGGGAGAGGGGAAGTGTTTGGGTGTGGTGCGGTAGGCGGGAGAGGGGAAGTGTTTGGGTGTGGTGCGGTAGACGGGAGAGGGGAAGTGTCCGGGTGCAGTCCGGCAGGCGGGAGAGGGGAAGCGTCTGGGTGCGGTGCGGTAGACGTGAGAGGCGACGTGTCCGGGGTCGGTGCGGCGGAGGGGGGTGGCTGGCCCTGCTCCATCGCGCGGGCCACGGCCAGGCGCAGGCTCTCGGCCATGCGCTCGGCGGCGCGGCCGGTGGGGGCGGCCAGGGCGATGCGGGGCAGTGGCTGGCCGGAGGCCTGCGCCTGGGCAATGCGCAGCAATAGCAGGCGGG
Source organism: Xanthomonas codiaei (assembly GCF_002939785.1). Classification (GTDB taxonomy): domain Bacteria; phylum Pseudomonadota; class Gammaproteobacteria; order Xanthomonadales; family Xanthomonadaceae; genus Xanthomonas; species Xanthomonas codiaei. The sequence goes on along the minus strand of NZ_MDEC01000037.1, from coordinate 38,965 downwards.
CGATGGTGGTGGTCTTGCCGGTGCCGGGGCCGCCGGTGACCAGCAGCAGCGCGCGGCGCAGGGCCAGCGCGGCGGCCTGGGCCTGGCGGTCGATGGATGGCTCGGGCAGGCCCGTACCCTCACCCGCCCTTCGGGCACCCTCTCCCGGGGGGAGAGGGGATGAGGCGGCTGCGTTCGGGAACAACTGCGCGAACAGCGGTGCCAGCGCCGCGGCGTCGAACGCGGGCATGGGCTGGGCGGCGATGCGCTGCAGGCCCAGCGCCAGGCGGCGTTCGTATTCGCGATAGCGACGCAGGTAGAGCAGGCCATGCTCGAGCACCAGCGGGCGGTCTGCGGCGGCGGGCTGATCGGGCGCGGGTTGGTCGACCCAGCGCGAGGCGGCGAGCACGCGTTGCCAGTCGGCGGGGTCCGGCAAGGTGGGCGGGGGACCATCGCGTGGGTCCAGCAGCATGGCGGCGCGAGCCGGGTCCAGCCCGGCGTGGCCGCTGGTGACGGCCAGCGAGGCGAGCGCGGCGCCGGCCAGGACCTGTGGGTCGGTGTCTGGGGCAAGCCGTTGCAGGCTTTGCGCGAAGGCTACGTCCAGCGTGCGCAGGGCGCCGGCCTGGTGGAGGGCGGTGAGCAGGCTCGTGGGGGTCATGCGGTGGGGGTTCCCGGGGCGGACGCGCCCTCACCCCAACCCCTCTCCCCTTGAAGGGGACCGAGGTCCCGGGGGGAGAGGGGCTTTGAGGCGTCGCTCTGCTGGGAGGAAGGGGATTGTGGGGTGTTGCTAGGACCGGGATCTTTCGGCTTGCCGGCGAACAGGGCATCCAGCGCATGGACCAACGCCGGGTCGAAGCGCCAGGCGTAGACGCCGGGTGCGGACGCTCCGTCGCGTGGAGCGTCGGCCCCGGCAGCCGGTGCGGGCATGGCATTCGGCACGGCCTCGTCCGTGTCCTGGCGTGACGCATCCAGGCCGCGGCAGAACAGGTAGCGCACGCCGCCGAAGTCGCGGGCGTAGTCGTAGGCCTCGCCCAGGCGGAAGCGCAGCCAGCGGTGCAGCGCCACGGTGTAGATCAGTGCCTGCAGGGTGTATTCGCTGTGCGCCATGGCGCGAGCCAGGGCGTCGGGTTCGTAGCTGGGCAGGCGGTTGGATTTGTAGTCCAGCACGTACCAGCGGCCGTCGACGGTGTAGGTGAGATCGATCAGGCCGGTCATCAGGCCTTCCAGGCGCTGGCGTGCGCCGAAGGCCTGGCGGTCGCCGACCACCTCGAAACGATGCAGCAGGGCCAGCAGCGCGTCCACGCGGGTGGGCTGCATGGCGAAGTGGAATTCCATTTCGTTGCGGCGCTGCGGCTCGGGCACGGCGGCCAGGGTGGTGCCTTCGGGCAGGGTCACGGTGAGGGTGTTGCCGATCAGCGCGGTGAGCATGCGCAGGCCGTCATCGAGCTCGTCCTGCGCGTAGCCGCCGCGTTGCAGGGCGTCGATGATCGGGGCGACCTGGCCCTCAGGCGCGGGGTCGCCGGGGCGCCAGTGCTGCCAGGCGGCGAAGTCGCAACGCTCGAACACGTCGTGCATCACCACGCCGAAGCGGTTGCCGGCAAAGCGCGGATCGAACGGTTCGGCCTCGGTGACCGCGGCCGCGGCGTCGCTGGCGGGTTCGTCGGTGCCGCCACTGCCCACCACGGTGGCGCTGGCCATCGGGTCGGTGGCGGTGCCGGCGTCGGCGTTGGCCAGCTGGGTGAAGCTGTAGACCCACCAGTCCGGGGCGATCTGCCGCTGCGGGATGCGCGCAGGCGGCACCTGCGCCTCGGGCGGTGGTGGCAGGCGTGGCAACTCGGCCGGCGGGGTTGTCGTGTCGACCACCACCACGCCCTCGCCGACCGCACCCTGCAGTGCATCGAGCGCACGCAGCATGCCGGCCAACGGCGTGCGTTCGTGCTGGTGGAAACTGCCGCTGGCGATCCACAGCGCGTGCTCGGCGCGGGTCAGGCCGACATACAGCAGGCGCGCGTCTTCGGCGCGTTGTTCCTGCTTCCAGGCCGCTTCGGCCGCGCTCCAGGCCGGGTCGTCGTCGCGGCTCCACTTGGACACGTTCCAGTGCAGCTGGCGGCCGGTCTGCGGCGCATGCACCACGCAATGGCGGCCAGCGCCCTTGTCGCTACGGCCGATGCCGATGTAGGGCAGGAACACCAGCGGGTATTCCAGGCCCTTGCTCTTGTGCAGGGTGACGATCTGCACGCGGCGCGCATCCGATTCCAACCGCAGTTGCTGCGCTTCGTCGTTGTCGTCGGCATTGGCGATGCGGCGCGCCAGCCAGTCGACCAGGCCGTGCGGGCCGAGTGCGCGCGCGTCGGCTTCCTGCAGCAGTTCGGCCAGTTGCAGGTAATTGGTGAGGCGGCGTTCGCCATCGACCAGGGCCAGCAGGCGCTGTCCGTGCGCGGCGCCGAGTTCGCCGATCAGCGCCAGCGGGCCGCCGCGTTGCCAGCGTTCGCGCCAGTCCAGCGCCTGCTGCTGCCAGCGGCGATGCCGCTCGCCGTCGTGTTCCAGGGTGGCGATGGCGATGGCGTCCTGCCCGATCAGCACCGTGGCCAGTGCGGCGCGCAGGCGGCTGTCGTCGCCCGGGTCGAGCAGGGCCTGCAGCAGTGCCAGCACTTCAAGTGCTTCGTCGGTGGCGAACAGGCTCTGCTTGCCGGCGGCCACCGCGGGAATGCCCACCGCGCCCAGCGCCTGCTGGATGCGGGTGGCCTCGCCATGGCTGCGCACCAGCACCGCGATGTCACCGGCCTGCACCGGAAGTGCGTTGATGGTGGCGGTGCCGTCGCGGCCAGCGGCCAGCCAGCCGCGGATCGCGGCCACGCAGGCGGCGGTGGCCAGCTCGCGGGCGCGGCCGGCGCTCCAGGGCTTGGGTTTTCCTTTCGCAGGCGGTGGCGGCTCTGGCGCACGCCACAGCGTCAGCGCCGGGGCGGTGGCACCGTCGCGTTGCAGGTCGGTGTCCAGGCGCTTGGTGCCCGGCTGCACCGGATGGAAGGCGATGCCGTCGGTGAGGAAGGCGTCGGTGTAGCCGGCCTGCGCGTACAGCGCGTCGATCGCCGCCAGCACGCCGGGGCGCGAGCGGAAATTGTGGCTCAGCGGCGGGGCCGGTTCGGCGCTGATCGCCGCGGCCAGATAGGTGCGCACATCGCCGCCGCGAAAGCCATAGATGGCCTGCTTGGGGTCGCCGATCAGAAACAGCGACGGCGCGAATTCGGCCGCCTGCGCGAGCGCGCCGTTGCCGAACACGCTGGAGAAGATCGCCCACTGGCGGTCGTCGGTGTCCTGGAATTCGTCCACCAGCGCGATGGCGTATTGCGCGCGCAGGCGCCTGACCAGCGCGTCGGCCTGCGGGCCTTCCAGCGCCTGCGCCACGCCGTCGACCAGGTCGTCGTAGGTCTGCACGCGGCGCTGGCGCTTGAGCAGGGCCAGCCGGGCGATGGCGTCTTCGCGCAGGGCGTGCAGCAGGCGGATGCGGCGGCGTGTCCGCCATTGTTCGACACCGGCCAGCGCGGTGAGATAGCCATCGATGGCGTGGCTCAGCGGCGAGGCCGGGGTGCGATCGACGAATTTCTTGTTGGTGCCAGATGCTAGTTCGGCCGCGGTCAACTTGATCAGCTTGGGATGCGGTGCGCTGTCCTGCGACGGTGCCGCCGCGAAATCCTCGAACCAGTGCCACAGCGCAGTGAGCCAGTCGGGTTTGTAGCTGACCTTGCTCAGCACGCCGCCGTCGATGGCCGCCATCAATGCCTCGAAAAACGCCGTGCCCTGCGCCTGGAAGGCGGCCGCCAGGGCGTGGCTGGCAGCATTCACGGCCTGCAGCAAGGCGGCGGCATCGTCGCTGTCGGGAGAGACTGCCGGCAGCAGCGCGGTATGGCGCAGCAAGGCGCGCAGATCCGTGGCCAGTGCTGGCGGGCCGCCCGACCACAGGGCGATCAGGTCTTCGGCCATCGCCGGATCGGCGGCACGCTGGCGCCACAGGTCGGCGGCCACTTCGCCCAGCAGTTCGCGGTCGTTGGCGAGCAGCTGCGGGGCGGCGAAGGCCTGGCCGCTTTCCAGTGCGTGTTCGCGCAGCACGCGCGCGCAGAAACCGTGGATGGTGAATACCGCGGCCAGGTCGATTTCTTCCACGGCCTGCTGCAGGCGGCGGTGCAGCGCGGCGGGGGTCTCGGTGCCGGCGGCCAGGTGCGTGGCGAGGATGGCGCGGGTGAGCAGGACGTCGGGGGCGTCCTGTAGGAGCGGCCCTGGCCGCGACGGGTTGTCGGCGAGGTCGGTCGCGGCATGGGCCGCTCCTACAGGAGCCGCGGGCGCCGGGTCGGTCGCGCCCGGGTGCGCTCCTACGAAAGGCGATGGCGCATCGGGGACCAGCGTGGCGGCCAGCGCCAGGCGCTCGCGGATGCGCCGGCGCAATTCCTGGGTGGCGGCCTCGGTAAAGGTCACCGCCAGGATCTGGCCGATGCGCAGGCCGCGCTCGACCACCAGGCGGGTGAACAACGTGGCCAGGGTGAAGGTCTTGCCGGTGCCGGCGCTGGCTTCGATCAGGCGCACGCCGTCCAGCGGCAGCTGCAGATACGGGTCGGTCACGGTGGGCGCGCTCATTCGCCCTCGTCCTGTGCGCCATGCCAGTGCCGCCAGCTTTCGATCACGCGCTGCGGATCCAGCGTTGCGTCGGTGTTGGCGCGTTCCAGCAGGTCGTAGAGCCGATGGCTGGTGCTGGCGAACGCGCTGAACCGCTGCGCATCGGCGAACGGGTCGCGGCCGCGGTTGACCAGGCGCAGCTCCGGGCTGTGCGATTCGCTCCAGCCGAAGCTGGCCTGCCATTGTCCGGCCGCGTCCTTGATGGCCTTGTCCAGATCGTCGCCGCGCGCGGCCTGGTGGTATTTCCAGCTGCTATAGGGCGCGAACGGCAGCGGTGCCTGCAGGCCGCGCCGATACAGCTGCAGCAGCTCGCCCAGCGCGGCGCGCGCCTGCGCCTGCGCCAGCGGCTGTGCATCGATGGGATGCGGGCCCAGGCCGTCGTCGTGCTCGAAGAAGCGCACGTACGGCACCTGCTCGCCGGCGGCGCGCAGCAGCAGCCATTCCAGTCCATGACGAATCGCGTTGCGGCCGGTGAGCGCGCCCACCTGCACGCGCCCCACGCCGTGCGCATACCAGCCAGGCACGCGGCCATGCAGCGCGACATCGCCGATCTGCACCTGCAGCCGCTGCGACTGCGCGTCGGCCTCGCCACGCCACTGCCGGAAGGCCTGCGCATACGGGCGCAGTTGCGCCAGCCGTTCGTCGAGCTGGCGCCGCCCCAGCGGGCCGGACGGCAGCAGCGCGCGTGCGCGCAGACGTTCGTACAGCCCGTCCACTTCATCGGCCAACGCGGCCTCGAACACCTGTTGCTGCAAGCCGTATTGATCCAGCCCGCGCGTGGGTGCGAGCAGCGGTTCCAGATCGCTGTCTTCGCTGGCCGGATCGGGCAGGCGCATCCCCAAGCGATGGCGCAGGAACTGCCCGGCCGGGTCGCCGAACAGCCGGCGCAACTCGTCGATGGATACGCTGTCCGGCAAGCCGCTGTCATCGGCCGGCAGCGCGCCGGCCACCCACGGCGCCAGCGGCTGGCGCTGGCCGGTGAGGCTGTCCACGGCCGGGCGCCATTGCCGGCGATAGCTGAAACGGCGCGGGTCCGCACCTGCGTCGCTCTGCGCACCGAAGGCGGCCGCGGCGAACGGCTGCAGCGGGTGCTGCACCACCAGGGTACCGGCGGCATCGGCGGCGGCGTGGTAATGCGCCGCGGTGGCCAGCAATTCGCTGACCAGCACCGAGGGCTCGCGCGGGCTGCCATCGCGCGCATCGGCGCCGAGATAACTCAGGTAGAACACGTCCTGTGCGGAGGCGAACAATTGCAGGAACAAAAAGCGGTCGTCCTCGCGGGTGGAACGGTCGCCGTGGCGGCGGCGCGCAGTGCCCAGTTCGGCGGTGAGGCGGTTGAGCCCGGCGGCCGGGTCGCGGCGCGGAAAGTCGCCATCGTTCATGCCCAGCAGGCAGATCACCCGGAACGGCAGCAAGCGCATCGGCACCATGCGCCCGAAGCTGATGCCGCCGGTGAGCAGCGGTGCGCGCGTGTCCGATTCGCCCAGCACGGCGGCAAAGTGCGCGCGCACCACCTCGGCGGGGACGGTGCCGGGGTATTGGGCGCGTTGCGCATCGCGGGCGAACTGGTCGATGAGGCTGCGCAGGCGGTCCAGCGCGCGCTGCGCGCGCGGGGCCGAAGGCGCGGTGGGAATCAGCGCATCCAACAGCTCCAGCAGGCGCTCGCGCCAGGTGGCCGGCGGCAGCGCCTCGGCCAGTGCGGCCTGATGCCGCTCCAGCACGCGCAACAGGCGCAGCAGCGTGTCCAGCGCGGCCAGCGCGCTGCCTTCCAGCTGCGGCCACGGCGCCACGCCGTCGATATCGTCGTCGGCACCACTGGCGTGGCCGAGCAGCAGCCGGTCCAGCGCGAAGCGCCAGGTGTAGGCGTCGTCGCCCGGGGCCTGGTGCTGGCGCCGATGCATGGCGTCCAGGCCCCAGCGCGCGCCGGCGGCATGCAGCCAGCCGCGCAGGCGTTCCAGCCCGGCCTCGTCCAGGCCGGCGGCTTCGGCGATCGGCGCGCTGGCGATCAGGTCCAGGATCTCGTGCAGGCCGAAACGTGCGATCGGCAGCTTCAGCAGGGTGACAAACACCTCGGCCAGCGGTTCGCTCGCCAGCGGGCTGGCGTCGGCCAAGGCATACGGCAATGCGTCGTCGTTGCCGTGGCTGCCGAACACCGCGTCCAGATACGGCACGTACGGGTCGATATCCGGCGACAGCACCGCGATCTCGCGCGGCTGCAGCGGCGGTTCGAAGCGCGCATCGTCCAGCAGCGCGCGCAGCTGGTCGTGCAGCACCTGCAGCTCGCGCAGGCGGGTGTGGCAGGCGTGCACCTGCAGGCTGGGGTCGTGGAGATCGACCGCCGGCAACGCGGCCGGCACCGCCGGAGCGCGGCGATGGAACAGGTCGCTCTGCATGCGCCGCAACAGGCTGTCGCCCAGGCCGCCGTCGGCGAGCGGGCGGCGGCCGGACTCCAGCGGATCGGCATAGGCGGCGATTTCGGCCAGCGGGTGCACCACTTCGTAATCGCCGATCAAGGCCATGAAGTCGCGACCGGCCGCGCCCCAGGCCTGCAGCAGCGGGTTTTCCTGCACCTGGTCGGCGAACAACGCCGCCCCACCCTCGCGGCGGCGTTGCCACAGGGTCTGCAGATCGCCCCAATACCCTCGCGTGGGTGTGGGCAGATAGAAATGCAGCGTGCCCACGCGCGCCTGCGTGGCCAGCACGCGCAGCACGTCGGGCGAGATATTGAGGATGGCGAAGGCGAACAGCCGCGCCGGCAGGCCCTGCGGCAACGGACCATCGTCACGGGCGTAGCGGTCCAGGTACTGGCCGATGCGGCGCGCGCGGTACTGCCGGCCGGTGGCGATGCTGCGCCACAGCCGCGCCTGCGGATCGTCCGCATCGGCGCCACTCTCCCAGCGCAGCAACCAGTCGCGGCGCCAGGCCTGGTACTTCTCGAACACGCTGCCCAGCTCGCCGGCCAGCGCCCAGGGCTTGAGCGCATCGCCATCGGCCAGATAGCCGGCCAGCGGCGCCAGTGCCGCATCGCCGCCCAGATCGGCCTGCAGCGCGGCGTACAGCCGCCACTGCGTGGTAGCCATGTCCAGATCGTCGTCGGCCGGGCCGAGGTTACGCTCCAGCGCGCGCGCGACGAATTCGCCGGGGGTGAGGAACTCCAGATTCGCCGCCACGCCGTGCTCGGCCGCCAGCGTGGACTGCAACCAGCGCCGCATCGCCACCTGCGGAATCAGCACCACCTCCGGCTGCAACAACGGCTGCCCGGGCACCGGCCGGCGCAGCTCCTGCGCGAGCAGGGCCGCCAGGGTATCCAGCGCATTGGATGGATAAAGACGGAAATCGGGCGCGGACGTGGCGTGCATGCGTGCATGCATTGTGCCGGATGCCGCACAGGCGCGCGCTCGCGGACGTAACGCCGGCCATTAGCCAGCAGGAACCGCCACCGGTGCTTGACCGGATACCGATCCCGCAGCATCTGCCTGGGATGCGCGATTGGCAGCCAGGCGAACGCACTGCAGATCGGGGGCTTCCTCCGACGACCGCCCACCTTCGCGCCAGGCCATGGCACCGCTGCGCACCGGCCCAAACGCACTGGACCGAACATCACGTCCGGCCCAGTGGGTTGGCTTATGGCGTGGCGCGCAGCGCGATCAGTATTTCTTTTCCAGATTGATCATCCAAGTCTGATCGTTACCGCTGTCGCCGTCGGTGATGCCGCGGTATTCCAGCCGCGTGGACAGGCCCTGCTCGGTCAACAACGCCGCGCCGATACCCACCATCAGGCGATTGCGATCGAACGCGGCCTGCCCGGTGCGATAGAACGGACCGCCGCTGAGATCGGCATAGCTCAAGGTGGCATCGCCGCGCCCCTGGAAGTCGCGTTGATACTCCACGCGCAACTGCGGGGTCAGCCGGCCCCAGGCCACTTCGCGGCGCCACTCCAGGCGCAGGCCCAGGTTGCCGGTACTGGTGGCCACATCCATGTCGGCATAGCGCAGTGCGAACGGCGCCACGCCGTCTTCCACATAGCCATCCAGCGTGGCGCGTGCCACATCCACGCGCGCATATGGGGTGATCTGCAGATCGCCGCGTTGCAGATCGGCGCCGGTGGACAGCGAGGCGATCCACTGCTTGCCGTCGCGGTTGCCCTCGGCCAGCGAGCTGTCGTCGGTGACGAAGCGGCGCAGGTCGTAGGACAACAGTTGGTATCCCACCAGGGTGTCGAAGAAGAACGCCTTGCCCGGGTGGAAGCTGGCATACAGCGCCATGGTGTAGGCGGTGCCCCTGATGCGGCTGCCGCGCGTGCCCACATCGCTGTCGTCGCGACCCCAGCCCAGGCCCGCGCCGATCGCCAGCGACGATGCCAGCCGGTAATCGGCACCCACGCTCAAGCCATCGGTCTGGAAATCCACGCCGTTGCTGTTGGCCTGCCGGTTGAGGCTACCCGAGCGGATCGCACCGCCGATCCACAGACCCAGATCACCCTGGCCCTGCGCACCGGTGCTGCTGCCTGCCGCTACCGCTGGCGCGTCGCGGAAGTCGTTGTCGGCGTCCTGCGTGTCCGGGCTGCAGGGCTGCGCACTGATGCCGCGGTCGGCCTCACGGCAATGCGAGGTGGGCTGGAAGCTCACCGCGTTGCTGACGCCGCCGCCACCGCGGTGAGTCGCTTCCAGACGGCGCTGGAAGTTATCGATCTGCGCCCGTGCAAACCGCCGGGTGGACTCGGATTGCGCATCGATCAGACCACGCACTTCCGCATCCTGGCTCGGGTCGCGGCGCGGTGCGATGTTGAACACCACGTTGGCCGGGACCGAGGTGGCAAACGCATTGGACAGGGTGAACTGCACCGTGGCCTGGCCGACGAACGCCGGGTTGGGGGTAAAGGTCAGCACGAAGCTGGGCGGCTCGGCCAGGGTGGTCGCCGCCGTCGTTGGTCCCGACGCACCCGCCGCCGAGGCGATGGCCGCACCGCCGACACGGGTGATGCTGGCCGTACCCGCCGAGGCCGGCAGCACCGCGACCACCGCAGCGGCCACGAACGGCCCACCGGTCGCGTTGCGGGTGATATCCACCTGCTGCGCTTCACCAGGCACCGCCTCTGCAGTGACCGACACCGCCACCGGCCGCGCGTTGACCGTGATGGTCAGCGTGGTCGCCGCCGAGGTACCGCCTGTACCGGTTGCGGTATAGCTGAGCACGTCGGTGCCGATGAAGCCGGCGTTCGGCGTGTAGATCACCTGCAGGCCATCGACCAACGCGGTGCCGTTGGCAGGAGCGGCGGCAATGGCGATCGTGCTGATCGTGCCGGTGTCGTTGGCAGTCACCACCACGCTCACTGCGGTGGCGTCCATGGTCACGGCAGTGTCTGCCACCGCCACCGGTGCGGCGCTGCCCACGGTGAAGGTGTAGGCCTGCGAGGCGCTGGCGGCACTGGCGTCGGTCACGGTGATGGTGAACGTGCTGCTGCCTTCGGCGCTCGGCGTGCCCGACAGCGTGCCGTTCGGGGCCAGGGTCAACCCGGCCGGCAGGGTGCCGCTGCTCACGGTGAAGGTGTAGGGCGCCACGCCGCCGCTGACGGTCAGCGTCTGCGTGTAGGCGGTGCCGCTGACGGCCGGCGGCAGCGTGCCCTGTGCGATCACCAGCGTGGCCGTATTGACGGTGAGCACATAGCTGCGCGATGCCTGCGCCGCCGGGCTGGGCGTGCTGTCGGACACGGTGAGCGTGAAGTTGAAGCTGCCTGCGACGGTCGGCGTGCCGCTCAGTCCGCCGCTGGCCGGATCCAGCGTGATGCCCGCAGGCAGCGCGCCCGCGCTCAACGCATAGCTGTACGGCGCAGTGCCGCCGGTGGCGGGCGTGATCGTCGCCGTGTACGCCTGCCCGGCGGTGCCTGCCGGCAGGGTGGAGGCCGGCAGCACCAGGTTCGGCCCGGCCACCGTCAACGCGTAGGCTTGCGTACCGGTGAAGCTGTTCGCATCGGTGGCTTCCACGGTGACATTGAACGTGCCTTCCACCGTGGCCGTGCCCGACAGCGTGCCATTGCTGGCCAGCGTCAGACCGGCCGGCAGCGCGCCCGCGCTGATCGAATAGGTGTACGGCGCAGTGCCGCCACTGGCGCTCAGTGCCTGGCTATAGGCCGTGCCGCGCGTGGCGCCCGGCAAGGTCGTCGGCGCCACCGTGATCTGCGGGGCGGCGATGCTCAGGGTGTACCCCCGCGTGGCCTGCGACGGAGTGCCGCTGGTGCTGTCGGTGGCAGTCACGCTGAAGTTGAAGGTACCAACGCTGGTGGTGGTGCCGCTCAGCGCACCCGTGCTCGCGGCGAACGTGATCCCTGCAGGCAGGGCACCGGCGGTCACCGCGTAGGTGTACGGGGCAATGCCGCCGGTAGCCGGATTGATCGCGCTCGCGTAGGCCTGGCCCGCAGTGCCGGCCGGCAGGGCGGTCGCAGGCAGGGTCACGGTCGGCCCGGCAACCGTCAAGGTGTAGGCACGGTTACCGGAGGTCGGCGCGCCACTGTCGGTGGCAGTCACGGTGAAGTTGAAGGCGCCACTGGCCGTTGGCGTCCCCGACAGCACGCCGCTGCTGCTCAGGGTCAGTCCCGCCGGCAACGCGCCGGCGGTGATCGCATAGGTATACGGCGCGGTGCCGCCGCTGGCGCTCAGGTTCTGGCTATAGGCCGTACCCGCCGTCGCCGCCGGCAACGAGGCCGGTGCCACCGTCACCACGGCATCGTCGTTGTTGATGGTGCCGGTGCCGGTGGCGCGGGCGATGGTCGCATTGCTGGCGCCCGACAGACCGACGCTGAAGGTCTCGTTGGGTTCAACCGCGGTATCGCCGTTGACGGAAACCGCCACGCCCTGCGCGGTGGTGCCTGGCGCAAACGTCAGCGTGCCGGAGCGCGCGACATAGTCGCTGCCGGCAGTGGCAGTCCCGTCGGAGGTCGCGTAATTGACCGTCACGGTCTGGCCGCTGGCCTGGCTCAGGCTCACCGTGAAGGTGGCCGTGGTGGTGCCGCTGTTGCCTTCGTTCACGCTGATGTCGTCGATCGACAGCGACGGCAACGCATCGTCGTTGACGATGGTGCCCAGTCCCTGCGCATCGGTCACGCTGGCGCCGGTGACATTGCTGATGTTGACGAAGAAGGTCTCGTTGGGTTCGTTGAGCGTGTCGCCATTGACCAGCACGGTGAAGGTCGCGCTGCTGCTGCCGGCAGGAATGGTCTGCCCGGTCAGGCTGGAGGCCACGTAATCCACGCCCGCGGTGGCGGTGCCGTCGGCGGTGGCGATATCGAAGCTGACGCCACCGGTCGGCGCTGGCTGGCTCAGCGAAACGGTGAAGGTCGCGTTGGTGGTGCCGGCGTTGCCCTCGTTCACCGAGACGTCGTTGATGCTCAACCCAGGCTGGTCGTCGTTGAGGATGGTGCCGGTGGCGCTGGACGGCGAGCCGACGGTATAGCCGGTGCCAGCGACGAGGACGATCAACACCGTCTCGTCGGACTCGACCGTGCTGTCGGCAGTGGGATTGATCGTGATCGTGCCGGTGGTCTGCCCGGCCGCAATCACCAGCGGGGAGCTGACGGCCGCGTAGTCGGTGCCCGAGGTCGCGGTGCCGCCTACGTTGAAGCCGACCGAGACAGCCGACACGGGCGCCTGGCTCAGGGTAACGGTGTAGACCAGGTTGGCGGCACCATCTTCGCTGACGCTGGCCGGCGACACGCCGATGCTGGCGACCGGGAAGTCGTCGTTGACGATGGTGGCGGTGGCGCTGGACGGGCTGCCCGGTGAGTAGCCGGTGCCGGCAGCGACGGTAAAGGTCACCGTCTCGTCCGCCTCCACCGTCGCATCGGCGATCGGGGTGACACTGAAACTGGCGGAGGTAGCATTGGCCGGCACCACGACGCTGCTCACCGCACCGGAGTAGTCGGTGCCGCTGGTGGCGGACCCGCTGCGGGTCAGGTTCACCGTCGTGGGCGAGCTGTTGGTCTGGCTCAGCGTCACCGTATAGACGAACGGGGTGCCGCTGTTCTCGTTGGCGCTGGCGGGAGAGACCGCAATGCTGGCTTGACGCGTGGGGTTGATGGTGATGTTGAAGACGACCTGATTGCCGTCCTCATCGCCCAGGGTGAACGTGTCTGAAGTCGCACCATCCCCGTTGTTGGTGTAGGTCACCTGCTCGGTGCTGTCGGGATTCTGGCCAGGGAGGCTATAGCTGCCATGCGACGGAGATACGTTACCGGTCTGCATGCCGAAGTTGGATGGCCCGTCGCAGTCGCCGACCTCGAAGGTCCACGAGCCGCCCGAGTTGATGGTCGCGCTTTTGGGAGACGGGCAGTAGACGGCGAGCGCGACCTGAGAGGTCGCCAACAACACCAGCGCCGTCAGCCACTGCAAGGCCAGGCGCACGCCGCGTGCCGCGGTGCAATTCATAGACATTCGATGATCCCCTGGAAACACGCCACCCCGCTGGCGCTGGCAACAGTCCTGGTGCCTCAGATCAGTGCGTCATTCATGCCTTTGAAGGCATATCCGCGCTGCGGCGCCATTGAAACAGGAACTGACTGCCAGTTAAAGAACAAAAAATTAATACTTCATTCCAGTTTTGATGCATCGCGGCTTGCTGTGTGTGGGTCCGGCCGGTATGTGTAGGGCTGCTCCTGGCATGAGGCCGGGGGTTTATCTACTCGGGAGAGCTGGATGAGCGAGTTCTTCATCGGTCAGATCATGCTGACCGGCTTCACCTATGCGCCGAAGTATTTTGCGCAGTGCAACGGGCAGTTGCTGCCGATCAATCAGAACCAGGCCCTGTTCAGCCTGCTGAGCACCCGTTACGGCGGCGATGGCAAGACCACCTTCGGCCTGCCCGACATGCGCGGCCGCACGCCCATCGGCTACGGGCCGTCGGTGGATCCGGCATGGCAACCGCCCGCCGCGCCGATCGGCCAGAGCGCCGGCGCGGAGAACGTGACGCTGGTGGGCGACAACCTGCCCCCGCACCTGCACATACTCGATTGCAGCAGCGGTAACGGCGACAACCGCGCTCCGACCGGGCGCCTGTTTGCCAACAATGTCGTCAGCCCGGGGCCGGGCACGCCGCACGCACTGTATGCCGCACCCGGCACGATGGTGCCGCTGGCCCAGTCCACGATCGCCAGCAGCGGCGGCAATCAGGCGCACCCGAACCTGCAGCCGTACACCACGCTGAATTTTTGCATCGCGCTGTCCGGCATCTTCCCCTCGCGCAACTAGGCGTCTCCGCATTCGGGCGCAGGGCGCGTTGTCGGCGCGCGGCGCTTCATCGACCAGGAAGGACCACATGGGCACTCCATTCATCGGCGAAATCCGCATGTTCGGCTTCGGCCGTACGCCTCAGGGCTGGCAGGCATGCGACGGCACCCTGCTGCAGATCTCCGACTACGAGCCGTTGTACCTGCTGCTCGGCACCACCTACGGCGGCAATGGCACAAGCACCTTCGGCGTACCGGACCTGCGCGGTCGTCTGCCGATCCACCAGGGCCAGGGGACTGGATTGAGCAACTATGTGCTGGGCCAGCGCGCCGGCACCGAGACGGTGACCTTGATCGACCTGCAGATGCCGGCGCATACGCATACCGCCCAGGCCACCACGGCGGCAGCCACCGCGACAGCGCCTGCCGGGCTGGTGCCGGGAGCAGTCGATGGCGGTCTGTTCTACGCCACTAATCTGACCGGCGCCACCCAGGTGACGATGTCCGCGCAGAGCACTTCGTTCGCCGGCGGCAGCCAACCGCACAGCAACGTCATGCCGACGCTGACGGTGCAGTACTGCATTGCCACCACCGGCATCTTTCCGCAGCAGGCCTGATCCCATGCGCCGCGCCGACCCGGCTGCGGTATGCATCCCCACCATCGGAGAAACCCGCTCATGACCGAACCCTATATCGGCGAAATCCAGCTGTTCGGCTTCGACTACACCCCCTATGGCTGGGCATTTTGCAACGGCGCCGTGCTGCCGGTCGCGCAGAACACCACGCTGTATTCGCTACTGGGTGTGGCCTACGGCGGCAACGGCAGCAGCACCTTCCAGTTGCCGAACTTCTGCGCACGCGCCGGTTGTGAGCAGGGCCAGGGGCCTGGCCTGAGCCCGCATCCGCTGGGCAGCAACTTCGGCTCCGCCTCGGTGAGCCTGCAGCAATCGCAGATCCCGATGCATCAGCACGGAGTGAACGCGTTCTCGCAAGCCGACGCGACCAAGCGGACCGGCACACCCGCCAGCGGCGCGGCCCTGTCGTCGCTGAACATCAACAACGAGCGGCCGTTCCTGGCGGTCGCGCCCGACAAGCAGTTTTCCCCGACCATGCTGTTGCCCACCGGCAATGGCCTGCCGCACGAGAACCGGCAGCCCTATCTGGCGGTGAATTTCTGCATCGCGCTGCAGGGCGACTACCCGGTGTTCAATTAGGCGATGCCAATGCCTGGGCGCGTTACGCAGGCCAGCGCGCCATTGCGTCTGTGCGCAAACGCACCCGCCGCAGCGGGGCTTGAACTGCGGCCGGAGCAGCCCACCGATATCGCGTGGCTGGAAGATCTCTACGCCAGCACCCGCAGCGACGAGCTGGCACCGGTGCCGTGGCCGGAAGCGACCAAGCGCGCCTTCCTGCAGCAGCAGTTCGCCCTGCAGCGCGCGCATTACCGACAGCATTTTGCCGGTGCCGAGTTTTCAATCGTGCAGGCGGAAGATCTACGGATCGGCCGCCTGTACCTGCACCGCGCTGCCACGCACCTGACAGTGGTGGATATCAGCCTGCTGCCCGAGTGGCGTGGCCGGGGCATCGGCTCGCAGCTGATTGTCCACGCGCAGGCGCTGGCACGCGAAGCCGGAGGCACGGTGTCATTGCACGTGCTGCACGCCAATCCCGCCGCCCAACGTCTGTATGGACGCCTGGGATTCGTTGCGGGCGACAGCACCCAGACGCACCTGCAGATGCATTGGCACCCCAGCGATCACCCGCCTGCTTGAGAGCGCCAGGTTGGGCCTACCCAATCCGGAAGAAGCCCGCAAAACGTCGTGAGCAGTGGGCGGGTGGGCGTGGACGGCGCGCCCAGCACCGGAAGCGTGGACTGGTCCGAGCACCGAGCGCATCCGCCTGGCGGCTGCGTAGTCGCTGTGTCAGCCGTTCCAGGGCGCGCTCAGTTGAAGACGGCCTGATACAGAAACCCGTCGCGCTCGCGTGCCACCGGCACCAGAAAGATACCGATCTCGCCCAGCCGCGCGTGACGCATCTGATAGGTCTGCTGCGGAAACAGGAACGCCGAACCATTGCGGAACAACAGCGAGAACGGCGCGCGTTGCGAACGACGTGCGTTCTGCAAGGGCCGCGCTTCCACCAGGACGAACGGAACCTCGCCATCATTCAATGCAGCGGCGAAGGTCTCGTTGACGCTGCCGGCGAAATGTTCAAGCGTCAACAACTCCATGGAGGACTCCTGGGCGACGAGGTAGCGTAGATCCTCGCGTCTTGTCGCTTGTCCCACAAGATGTCGGAACCGGCAACGCGCCACACTCGACAGATCACAGCGACCAACGCTCAGGCGGCACAGGACGATCGCGGGCGCATGAAGTCGATATGCACCATCGCGGGGGGCTTCGATCGCGTCCCCACTGCTCCCTACTACGGCGTACGTTGCGCGCGTGGATCAGAGCGGATGCGCTACGGGACACGCTGTTACGCAGATCGCGCCATCTGCGACCACATCGCAGGCCCGGCGAATGCGACAATACTGCACGCCACGGTTCGGTTATGTTCAGCCGTGTGACGGCTACTCTATCGCGTTGGAATTCTGTTAAAGGCTTCGATGACGGCGTCCGCTTCCCCTGTCGTGCAATTGTCCGGCGTCCGCATCGATCGCGGCGGGCGCGCGATTCTGCGTGATGTCTCGCTGCAGGTGCCGCACGGCAGCATCACCGCCGTGCTGGGTCCGTCGGGAAGCGGCAAGTCCACGCTGCTGGCTGCCTTGACCGGCGAACTGCGCCCGGTGGCTGGCAGCGTGACCTTGTTCGGCAATCCCATCCCGCACGGCAGCCGCGCGCTGCTGGAGATGCGCCGCAATGTCGGCGTGCTGCTGCAGGGCAATGGGCTGTTGACCGACCTGAGCGTGGCCGACAACGTGGCATTGCCGCTGCGCACGCACACGCGCCTGCCGGCGCCGGTGCTGCAGCGCCTGGTCCAGATGAAGCTGCACGCGGTGGGCCTGCTCGCCGCCGCCGATGCCTGGCCGCGCGAGTTGTCCGGCGGCATGGCGCGGCGTGTGGCCTTGGCGCGCGCGCTGGCGCTGGACCCGCCCTTGATGATCTACGACGAGCCGCTGACCGGGCTGGACCCGATCGCCTCGGGCGTGATCATGAGCCTGATCCAGCGCCTCAACGACAGCCTGGGCCTGACCAGCATCATCGTCAGCCACCACGTGCACGAGACGCTGCCGATCTGCGATCAGGCGGTGGTGATCGCCAACGGCGGCATCGTGTTCGCCGGCACGCCCGAACAGCTGCAGGACAGCACCGACCCGTTGGTGCAGCAGTTCCTGCACGGGCAGCCGGATGGCCCGATCGCCTTCGATGCCGCGCCGCGGCGCGACCGGAGTGCTGCCTGATGGCCTTCGTCGACTCGATTCGCGCCTTCGGTCGCGCCGGGCTGTTTTCGTTGACCGTGCTGCGCGGCTCGTTGCCCACGCGCGATTTCATCGCCGAGCTGGTGCGCGAGATCTACAAGGTGGGCGCGCGTTCGCTGCCGATCATTGCGGTGGGCGGCGCCTTCGTCGGCCTGGTGCTGACACTGCAGGGCTACCGCACGCTCACCACCTACGGTGCATCGGACGCGCTGTCCACGCTGCTGGGGCTGTCGCTATACCGCGAACTGGCGCCGGTGCTGACCGCACTGTTGTTCATCGGCCGTGCCGGCAGCTCGATCGCCGCCGAGCTCGGCCTGATGCGCGCCACCGACCAGATCAAGGCGCTGGAGCTGATGGCCATCGACCCGGTGGCCAAGGCGGTGGCCCCGCGCTTCTGGGCGGCGGTGCTGACGGTGCCGCTGCTGACCGGCGTGTTCTGCTCGCTGGCCATCACCGGCGGCTATTTCGAAGCGGTGCACGTGCTGGGCATCGACAACGGCACGTTCTGGTCCGGGCTGAGCAATAGCGTGGACTTCTGGGACGACTTCGGCGTGGCGATGCTCAAATCGGCGATCTTCGGCGGCACCGCCGCGCTGGTGGCCGCCTATGTGGGCTTCCATGCCGAGCCGACCATCGAAGGCACCTCGATCGCCACCACCCGCGCGGTGGTGAACGCCTCGCTGCTGGTGCTGATGTTTAACTTCGTCCTTTCTGCAATGTTGTTCAGGTGAGATAGCCCATGGCCATGCGTGGACCACGACTCGAATTCGCCGTCGGCGCCTTTTTGCTGCTGACCCTGGCCTCGCTGCTGGTACTGGCGGTGGCCTCGACCAACCAGCGCTGGGGCTTCGGCTCCAGCCAGTACACCCTGATCGCGCGCTTCAGCCAGATCGGCCAGCTGCGCGCGCAGGCGCCGGTGAAGATCGGTGGCGTGACCATCGGCAAGGTGTCTGACATCAGCCTGGATCCGACCAAGTTCGATTCGGTGGTCACGCTGTCGCTGGACACCAAGTACAAGGACCTGCCCGCCGACACCTCGGCCGGCATCTTCACCAGCGGCTTGCTGGGCGAGAGTTATATCGGGTTGCAGCCGGGCGGCGACCCGGAAACGCTCAAGCCGGGCGAAGAGATCGGTTTCACCCAGCCGGCGGTGGATCTGCTGCAGCTGGTCGGCAAGTACATGTTCAGTGGCGGCGGTGATAAATCCGCTGCAGACGGTCAGGCCGCCCCGCCTGCCCAGCCCGCTTCTCCCTCTACGGAACCGCACCAATGAAGACCACCCTGCTCTCCGCCGTCCTGGCCTCGACCCTGCTGGTGTGCGCACCGGCCACCGTGCTGGCGCAGCCGGCCACCGTGCTGGCGCAGCCGGCCGCCGCCAGCGCGCCTGCGCAAGGCGCGGCCACCAAGACCGTCATCGACAGCAGCACCCGCATCCTGAGCACGCTGGAACAGCGCCGCGCCGAATTCCGCAGCAACCCGGCCGCGCTGCGTCAGTATATCGACGGCGAATTGAACAAGGCCTTCGATCGCGACTACGCCGCACGCCTGGTGCTGGGCGTGCACGGTCGTGGCGCCTCCGACGCCGACATCAAGCTGTTTGCCGACGCCATGGCCGACAACCTGATGCAGCGCTACGGCACCGCGCTGCTCAACTTCGAAGGCAAGCCGACCTTCCGCGGCAAGTCCGAAACCGCGCTGCCGGGCAACCGCGGCGTCAAGGTGTCCACCGATCTGCTGCGTGCCGGCAACGACCCGACCCCGGTCGACTACCTGATGCGCAATGTCGGCGGCCAGTGGAAGATCTTCGACGTGATGATCGAAGGCATTTCCTACGTGCAGACCTTCAAGACCCAGTTCGATGGTCCGCTGCGCGAAAAGGGCATCGCCAAGGTTGCCGCGGACCTGCGCAGCGGCAGCATGCAGGTCGGCGCGGCGCCGACCAATGGCAAGTAACAGCCCGGTGCAGCGCAACGGCGACACGCTGGTGGTGACCGGCGTGCTCGACCGTGCAGCGGTCACTGCGGCCTGGCCGCAGGCGATCGCGCACCTGGATGGCGTGCGCACGCTGGACCTGTCGGGTGTACAACGTCTGGACAGTGCCGGCCTTGCGATGCTGGCCGAACTGGCCGCGCGCCTGCGCGGCGCAGGCCCTGCAGCGGTGGTGGGCGAGGCGTCCGGCCTGGACGACCTGCGTGCCGCCTATCGCCTCTCCCCCACTCTCGATTTCCAGGCCTGAGCGCCACACACATGAACAAGTTCCGTCCCTTCCCCCTGCTGGCCTGCCTGTTGCTCGGCGCCTGCGCCAGCCAGGCGCCGAAGTCCGCGCCGCCCTCCTCGGCCAGTAGCGACACCGCACCGAGCGCGCAGGCGCCGGTCCGCGACGATTCCGCAGTGACCGCGCAACCTGCCGCGGCCGGGTTCGCCGCAGCCGACGCGCCACCGGCCGCAGTGGCACCAGCCGATCAGGCTGTCGCCAGTGCCGATGCCGATGCGGCGCCCGCCGGCGCCCCCACCGCCGCCGAGGACGACTTCGACGCGCTGTATGGCCCCACCATCCCGCAGGCCGGCACCAACGGCGCTGCCGCGCAGCCGGGCGCCGCACCGGCCTACGACCCGTGGGAGCGCTACAACCGCGGCATGCACAGCTTCAACCTGGCGGTGGACCGCGGCGTGGCACGTCCGCTGGCGACCGCCTACACCAAGGTGGTACCGGGTCCGGCGCGGCTGGGCGTGACCAATTTCTTCGACAACCTCGGCACGCCGCTGACCATGGTCAACCAGCTGCTGCAGGGCCACCCGATCTTCGCGGCGCAGTCGCTGGGCCGCTTCGTGATGAACTCCACGCTGGGCATCGCCGGGCTGTTCGACCCGGCCAGCGCGGCGGGCATCCCGCGCCGCAGCGAGGACTTCGGCCAGACCCTGGGCGCGTGGGGCTGGCGTAATTCGCGTTACTTCGAGCTGCCGCTGTTCGGGCCGCGAACCGTGCGCGATACCTTCGGCCTGGGCGGCGACATTCCGCTGTCGTGGGTGCGCCAGGTCGACGACGGCGGCGCGCGCTTCGCTCTGCAGGGCCTGCAGCTGGTGGATACGCGCTCGCAGCTGATGTCGCTGGACTCGCTGCGCGACCAGGCACCGGACGAATACGCGCTGACCCGCGATGCCTGGATGCAGCGCCGCAATTACCAGATCGTGCGCGACCTGCGCAGCCATCGCGAGCAGAACAACGAACTGCCCGACTATCTGCGCGAAGACAAGGACAGCACGGTGCCGGTGGATGCGATGCCGATTCCGAGCTGGGTGCGTTGACCTGCGCCTGAGGTGCGAATCGAAAAAACCCGGGAGCAATCCCGGGTTTTCTTTTGGCGTCTTGGTTTTTCGTAATCGCCGTGCTGGCGATACGAAGCCATCGACCAAGGTCCCAAGGGTTTCAGTCTGCCTTTCCGGTCTTTCTGAGGTGGAACGACACCCAAGAAGCCAGAAGACAAAACGATGCGCCAGCGGCAAACACGACGGCGGCCGTTGGCCAGTCGGGCATCCATTCGACACGGTAAAAGCAGGTGACAGGATCGCCGTTGAGGACGGTGACGGTCCGACAGGAGCCAACCAGCCGGCTGTGGGACCACAGCGCCAGAGCGGTGACGCAGGCAGCAAGGCTGCTCAGGGCCAGCATCGCCAGGCCGGCACGAAGCAGGACCTTGCGCAACATTGCAACTGACCTATACGGCTTGCGCCAGCGCCGCATCCACCGCCGCACGCAGGCGTGCATCGTCTGCCGGCACGTCCGGAGCGAAGCGGTCGATGACGGTGCCGTCGCGGCCGATCAGGAATTTCTCGAAGTTCCACAGCACGCCGGGGGCGGGGTTGGGTGCGATGCCGTAGCCGGCGAGCTTCTCGCGCATCGGGCCGTCGCCGGTGGCCTGCGGGCGTGCGCTGGTCAGTGCCTGGTACAGCGGATGGGTGTCGGCGCCGGTGACGGCGATCTTGGAGAACATCGGGAAGGTGACGTCATAGGTGAGCTGGCAGAACTGGGCGATCTTCGCTTCGCTGCCGGGCTCCTGGCCGTTGAAGTCGTTGGCCGGAAACGCCAGCACTTCCAGGCCCTGCGCCTGTTTATCGCGATACAGCGCTTCCAGACCTTCGTACTGCGGCGTCAGTCCGCACTTGGAGGCCACGTTGACCACCAGCAGCACCTTGCCGCGATAGTCGGCCAGGGTGGCGGGTTCGCCGTCGATGCGGGTCACGGGAATATCGTGGATGCTCTGGCTCATCGAAGTGGCCTGCCTGGATGGAGCGCCAGAGCATAAACCGCGCACGCCAGCGATGCAGCCCGCCAGGTCGGTCGATCAGCGCGGCGGCAAAATGCAGGGGCAGGACAGCGACGGCCTGGCGACGATGGTCCCATGGCGTCTACGACTCGAGGTTTTCAATCGATGCACAGCGCCGCCTGGCCCTTGCCGCCGACCACCTCCTGGCGGCAGCCGAAGCGATCGCTGTCGCGCTGGCAGGTGCCGGTGGTGGCGGTGCCGGTCGGCACGATGCTGGTGGCCAGGCAGTCGCCATCGCAGTCGGCGTTATCGCTGCAGGTCTTGCCGGCGTCGGCATACGGCACGATGCAGCGCGGACTCTGCATACGTCCCACCGGGCGCACCTGGCCGCCCCTGGCAGCGCAGTCGGCAGCGTCGGTGGATGCCGATGTCGCGTGCGCGGATGCAGGCGTTGCGCCCGCCGCCAGGGACGGTTGCGTGGTGGGCGCATTGCTGCAGGCGGCCAGCAGCAGTGCGGACACTGCCACGTACATCCATCGGCTCGACATTTGGATCTTCTCTTTGAACAGGAGTGCGCCAAGCATCGCGACCGCTGCGTCAGCGTGGCGTGCTCGGGGTGGGTGGGTTCGTCTTCCAGCGTACAGGACCGTGCCTGGACGCGATGATGGGTGGTCGGGATGGCCTCCTCGCGCCCCGGGGCGCTGCTACGCGACGTCGGTAGGATGCAGGGCCTTGCCGATCACACGTCCTGCGGCCGGCCATCACGACGGCGATCACCTGCAGTGATGCGGCAGCACAATGCCCTGCGTCGCGCAGATGCCGTCTTGTCGCTCATCGTGCACGGGCTCTTTGCGGGTCGAATGCGGTGCCGGATTTGAGCACGCCGTAGACCGGATGCAGCAGCTTGCGCATGGCGGCGCAGACGACCTGCTTGCCGTGTTTGCCGCGTGCCTGCAGGCACGGGTTCGAGGTTGTCGGGGGCATCCGATGCGGGCACGCTCCACATCGGCGCGCTACCAGCGCCCTCATTCCTGCTCGTCGCCGGCCTCGTCATCGCTGCTGCCGGTGTCGTCGTTGCCGGCGACATCGAGCAGGGCTTGCGATTGTTCGCTGGCCAAGGTCTCCACCCCGCGCAGGCGGCGCTCGATGGTGCGGGTCTTGCGGCCCGCATCGCCCAGAGTCTTGCCGACGGTAGTGATCTGTCGTTCGGCCTTTTCCAGAATATTGGCGAACTTGCCGAACTCGCTCTTCACCGCGCCCAGCACCTGCCAGACCTCGCTGGAACGCTTCTCGATCGCCAAGGTGCGAAAGCCCATCTGCAGGCTGTTGAGCAGGGCGGTGACCGTGGTCGGGCCGGCCAGCACCACGCGGTACTCGCGCTGCAGCAGGTCGACCAGGCCGGCGCGGCGAATCACTTCGGCGTACAGGCCCTCGGTGGGCAGGAACATCACCGCAAAATCGGTCGTCTGCGGCGGACAGACATACTTGTCGCTGATGGACTTGGCCTGCACGCGGATGGCGCGTTCCAGCTGCGCGGTCGACTGCTTGATCGCGTCCAGGTCGCCCTTCTCCTGCGCGTCGATCAGGCGTTCGTAGTCCTCGCGCGGAAACTTGGCGTCGACCGGCAGCCATACCACGGTGTCCTCGCCACGCCCGGGCAGGCGGATGGCGAAGTCCACCGCTTCGGCGCTATCGGGCTTGAGCCGTACGCCACGCGCGTACTGCTCCATCGTCAGCGTCTGCTCGAGGATGTTCTCCAGCTGCACTTCGCCCCAGCCGCCGCGGTCCTTGACGTTGGTCAGCACGCGCTTGAGATCGCCCACGCCGGTGGCCAGCTGCTGCATTTCGCCCAGGCCGCGCTGCACCTGCTCCAGCCGCTCGGACACCAGCTTGAAGGAGGCATCCAGGCGGGTGTTGAGCGTGGTCTGCAGTTTTTCGTCGACCGTGGCGCGCATCAGTTCCAGCTTGCTGGCGTTGTCGCTCTGCAGCGCAGCCAGCTGCTGCTCCAGGGTGGCGCGCATTTCGCCGATGCGCAGCTCGTTGCGCTGGGTGAGTTCGCTCAGGCGCTGGCCCAGCGCGTCGGTGAAGCGCTGCTGCGACTGCCCGGCTTCGTCGCGACCCTTGCGCGCGTCCTCGGCCAGCGCCTGGCGCAAGGCGGCCATGTGGGTGTCGGTGCGCGCGATCAGTTCGGTCAGCTGCTGGCCGAACACGTGGATGCGGGTTTCCTGCTGCTGGCCGAAGCCATCGAGCTGGGTGCGCAGTTCGGTCAGCCGCGCGGTCAGCAGTTCGCCGGTGCGTTGCTGGGCCTGGCTGCTTTCTTCGCGCGCCTTGCGGGCATCTTCGCCCAGCGCTTCACGCAATTGGTCCAGGCGTTGATCGGTGCGGGTGGACAGTTCGGTGAGATTGCGCGCGAAGGTTTCCAGGCGGCTGTCCTGCTGCCGGGACAGGCCTTCGAGTTGCTCGCGCAATTCGCCGCGGCCGTCGCGCTGTTCGGCGCGCAGCGCCTGCTCCAGCCCGCTGGTGGAAGGACGCCGCAGCAGCAGGGCCAGCTGCAGCACCAGGACTGCGCATAGCAGCCCGACAAGGATCAGGGATTCGGATGACATGCGGGCAGTGTAGCGGCGCTGGTCGCAAGGGCTGCGTCAGCGCGGTCCTGATCGCAAGGTGGGTTTACACCGCTGGGGCAGCTATCGCAGCTGCGCGCGGCAGGCACCCGCCCATCGATGGCCTGTCCGGCGCGGGACGGAGCGGTCTCGGATCGGCATGCCCGGCAGCGCCGCCAGCGTCGTGGACACCGTGGCGCGTGACCTTGGACAGATAGCTTTGCTGCAGCGCGTTGGGCGACACTCGGGAATTCTTTTTGGTTCTTCGAGGTTCGCATGTCGTCTTGGCTACGGCGCAAATCCATCGACCAGGTCACCGTGCACGAGGCCGGGCGGCAACTGGTGCGCAGCCTGAGCTGGCCGCATCTGATCGCACTGGGCATCGGCGCCATCGTCGGCACCGGCATCTACACCTTGATCGGCGTGGGTGCCGACAAGGCCGGCCCGGCGGTGCTGCTGTCCTTCGTTGCCGCCGGCATCGTCTGCGCCTGCGCGGCGCTGGCGTATGCGGAGATGGCCACGATGATGCCGGCCGCCGGCAGCGCCTATACCTACAGCTACACCGCACTCGGCGAGAGCATCGCCTGGGTGGTGGGCTGGAGCCTGGTGCTGGAATATTCGCTGGTGGTCAGCACGGTGGCGGTGGGCTGGTCCGGCTACTTCGTCGGCTTCCTGCAATGGCTGGGAGTGGAACTGCCGCAGACACTGATTGCCGGGCCGCATGCCGGCGGCATCGTGAACCTCCCGGCAGTGGTGATCACCTTCCTGGTGGCCGGCCTGCTGATGGCCGGCACCAAGGAAAGCGCCACGCTCAACGCGGTGCTGGTGGTGCTGAAGATCATCGCGCTGAGCGTGTTCGTGGCCATCGCCTTGCCGGCGTTCAACAGCGCCAATCTGCAGCCATTCATGCCGTACGGTTTCTCCAAGGCGATGGGACCCGATGGCGTGGAGCGCGGGGTGATGGCGGCTGCGGCGATCATCTTCTTCGCGTTCTACGGCTTCGATGCGATTTCCACCGCGGCCGAGGAAACCAAGAACCCGGGGCGCGATCTGTCGATCGGCATCGTCGGCTCGATGATCGGCTGCACGCTGATCTACGTGCTGGTGGCGCTGGCGGCGGTGGGTGCGATGAGCTTCACCGTGTTCGGCAAGAGCCCGGAGCCGCTGGCGCTGATCCTGCGCGAGCTGGGCCACGGCGAGGCGGCGCTGGTGATCGGTGCGGTGGCGATCATCGCGCTGCCGACCGTGCTGCTGGCGTTCCTGTACGGGCAGAGCCGCATCTTCTTCGTGATGTCGCGCGACGGGTTGTTGCCGCGCGGCTTGTCCAAGGTCAATGCGCGCACCGGCACGCCGGTGGCGATCACGCTGTTCACCGCGGTGCTGGTGGCGGCATTGGCGGGCGTGGCGCGGCTGGACGAGATCGCCGCGCTGGCCAATGCAGGCACGTTGGCAGCGTTCACGGCGGTAGCCGCCTGCCTGTTGGTGTTGCGCGTGCGCGAGCCTGGCCGCGCGCGCGCGTTCCGCACGCCGCTGGCCTGGGTGGTGGGGCCGGTGGCGATCGGCGGCTGCCTGTATCTGTTCTGGAGCCTGCCCGCCAAGACGCAGGGGTGGTTCCTGCTGTGGAATGCGCTGGGCGTGGTGGTGTATCTGGCGTACGGGCGGCGCAATAGCCGGTTGAACCAGGCGGGGTGAGACGCGACGTCCCCCTCGCCCGCGGGAGAGAGGCTTTCAGAACACCGCAGCAATGCCAGCACTCCCTTCTCCCGCTGGGACATTGTCCCCCCTCATGGGGGAGAAGGTGGCGCGTAGCGCCGGATGAGGGACGCCTCGGACATCCAGCACGTGCCTGCGATGACGAACGCTTCGCGACGCGCCTTCAAGAATGAAGCGATGTAGGCGAGCTGTACCCTTTCCCCCCGGGAGAACGGACCAAGCCTGGTGTCATCCGGCTTGGCCAGTGGCTTCGCCCCGTGCCCTCATCCGCCCCTTCGGGGCACCTTCTCCCAACGGGAGAAGGGACAACGAGCCCCTCTCTCCCGATGGGGGAGGGGCTTTCATCCGCCGGTCTGACGGATCAGGGCATCCGGCGGATCAGGAGCACGTGCTGCTCACTGCGCTGCTGCAGGCGTGGCGCAGAACGAGGTAGGCAATGCGTCCGCGTGGGTGCCCCAGCCTTGGGTCGGGGCGCGGTTGGTGAGCGCAAACGACAACGTGCCGCCCTGCTGCAACTGCGCCCAATCCAGGAATACCTGCGGCTGCGGTTTGCCGTTCAGGCGCACGCCTTCCACGTACTGCAGCGCGCGGCCGTCGGCGCCGGGGGCATCGATGCGCAGGCGCTTGCCATTGCCCAGGTCCAGCGTGGCGCGTTTGAAACGTGGGGTGTG
This sequence comes from Xanthomonas codiaei, assembly GCF_002939785.1. GTDB lineage: Bacteria > Pseudomonadota > Gammaproteobacteria > Xanthomonadales > Xanthomonadaceae > Xanthomonas > Xanthomonas codiaei. The sequence continues at coordinate 12,428 of NZ_MDEC01000037.1, read as the reverse complement.
CAGCAGGAATTGCCCGCTGCCCGGCACCGCTGGATACAGCCCGAGCGCACTGAACAGATACCAGGCCGACATCGTGCCGAGGTCGTCGTTGCCGGTGACGCCATTGGGCGCGTTGGTGAACAGCTGCTGCGCGGCGCGCACCACGGTGGCGGTCTTCCACGGCTGGCCGATCAACGTGTACATCCACGGCGCATGCAGGTCCGGTTCGTTGTTGGGGTTGTAGCGGTACTGGTTGTAATAGCTGTACGGGCCGACCACCCAGTGCGAGCGCGCGCCGTTGAGCGGGTCCTTGAGCAGGTCGTCGTAGGCGAAGAAGGTGTCCAGGCGTTTGCCTGCCTGTTCGCTGCCGTGCATGGCCTGCAGCATGCCGGGGATGTCCTGCTGCACCAGCCACTGGTATTGCCAGGCGGTGCCTTCGTGGAAGCCGTGTTGCGAGCGTGGGCTGTACTGGTCGTTGGACGGTGCGTACCAGCTGCCGTCGTCCAGCCGCGGACGCGGGAAGCCGGTAAAGCCGGTGTCGGCATCACGCACGCTGGCGTCCCAGACGCGGTGCCAGTTGCCGCCGCGTTGGCGCAGCTGTGCGCTGTCCTGCGCATGGCCCAGCGCAGCGGCCATCTGCGCCAGCGCGCAATCGGCCAGCGCGTATTCCAGCGTGGCCGAGCCGCCGTGGTGCGGGTCCACGTCCATGCCCTTGGACGGAAACGCGCGGTCGTATTGCACGAAGCCATTGGCGAGATAACTCGCATTGCCCGAGCGCCCGGCGTGGCGCGAGTTGATCGGCGGTTGCCCGAAGGCGTTCTGGCGTAGCGCCGCATACGCGTCGGCTTCATTGCCCTGCAGCGCGCCGAAGCGCCACAGGTCGACCAGGAAGGGCGTCACCGGATCGCCGGTCATGATGTTGGTGTCGTAGTTGGCGTAACCCCAGCGCGGCAACCAGCCGCCCTGCTGATGGATGGCCAGCAACGAGCGGCCGATATCGCGCGCACGTTGCGGGCGCAGCAGCGCCAGCAACTGGTTCTGCGAGCGATAGGTGTCCCACAGCGAGAAGTATTCGTAGTAGGTCCAGCCATCGGCGCGGTGGATGGCGTCGTCATAGCCGCGATAGCGGCCATCGGCATCGCTGCCGGTGAGCGGTTGCAGCAGCGCGTGGTACAGCGCGGTATAGGCCACGCTGCGGTCATCGGTGCTGGCGCCCTCCAGCTGCAGGCTGGCCAGTTCCCGGCGCCAGGCCTGCTGCGCGCGTTGGCGCATCTGCTCCAGGCTCAGCGGTTTGCCGCCCTGCATGCCGTCGGCGCGCAGGTTGGTGCGGGCACCTTCGGCATCCACATGCGAGATGGCGCTGATCACCGTCACCGCGCGCGCGTGTTTGCCGGTGCCCAGCGGAAAGCTGAGCCAGGCGCCATTGGGTTTGAGTTCGCCGCCCATGCCGTGGCGCGCGCCGGGCACGCCGCCGTCCTCGCCCCAGATGCCGTGCGCGGTGAACGGGCGATCGAATTCCAGCCGGAACCAGGTGGTGTACTCGTGGCCGCCGCAAAAGCTCTGCGTGACCAGCTTGCCTTCGACCACGCGGTCGCCGACCAGCTGCACCTGACTGCCGATCACCACATGGCGGTCGTTGGCCTGGGCCACGTTGACCAGCACATGGCCGGTGTCGGCGCCGGGTGCGAAGGTATAGCGCTCGGCCGCGGCGCGGGTGAGCGCGCTGGCTTCGGCGTCGATGCCGCCGTAATCGGTGAGCCGCACCTTGTAGTAGCCGGCCTGCCCCACTTCGCCGTCGTGCGTGTAGCGCGCGGCATAGCGCTTGTGGTCGAAGGCCTTGGCATCGTTTGTGTCGAATTCGCCGCCGGGGCCGATGCGGCCGGTCACCGGCAGGATCGACACCTGCCCGCCCTGCTCCCAGCAACCGGCACCGGACAGGAACGAATGCCCGAAGCCGCGGATGCTGGGGTCGTCGTAGCGCCAGCCGGCGTAGTGCGCGCCGATCGGGCTGACCTGGATCAGGCCGAATGGTGCCGACGCACCGGGGAAGGTATTGCCGTCGTCCTTGCTGCCGATGAAGGTGTTGACCTGCGCCGGTTCCTGCGCAGCCAGCGGTGGCGCGATCAGCATGCCAAGCAGACACATGCTGGCGGCAGCGCGGCGCCACAGCGGCGTTGACGGAAGAGGCGACCAGGCGCGATGGGAAGCAACGACAGGGAGCATGCAGGACACCTCGGGGAGAGGGCGACCGAGGCCGCAGGTGGAATGACGCATGCCGGCCGCTGCAAGGTGCGTGGACCGGCACGCCAAGGGTGCGCGAACAACCACCAACCCCACAACACCCTCAGCTACAGATGGGCGCGAGGGCCGCTTGGGATCGGCGGGCACCGGCGTGGGCGCCCACTGCGGGCGCACCGCGCGCAGCCGGCGCTGCGCCGCAGCGTGGAGTTGGTCGTCTTCGTGCAACCGATCGAACGATTGCGCGCGCTGCCGGCACACGGTGCGGCAACCACCGCGTGGATGACGCGGTTTCAGGCGCTGTCGGTACCGGCCCGAGCATCGCGCGCGACGTCCGCTTGGCCGCACTCAAACACTCGAACACGTATTCCGCCGCGATCTCGGACCCGATCGGGCTGAACAGGCGGCTGTGGTAGAACTCGTCATCGAGCGTGTAGGGATCGGACCGGCCGAGGCTAGCGCTGGTCGTTGACGCCCGTGCCGCGCCGTGCGCGCCGGGTCGCGTACAGCGAATGGTCGGCGCGGTCGACCACGGCAGTCAGTGCCTCGCCCGGCCGGCGCAAGGCGGTGCCAAGCGTGAACAGGATCGGCGCCTCGTCGCTGGCCGCGCTGTAGGTGCGCACCAGCTCTTCCAGCTGCGGCTCGCTGGCCTCGTGCAGCAGCACCAGAAATTCATCGCCGCCCAGCCGCACCAGGTGGTCCTGGCGACGCAGCGGGTGATTGAGGAACCAGGCCATCTGCACCAGCACTTCATCGCCGCGCTGGTGACCGTAGGTGTCGTTGACCAGTTTGAACTTGTCCAGATCCACCACCACGCAGCCCCAGCGCACGCTGGCGTCGCGCTTGTCCAGGTCGTCCAGGAAGCGGCGGTTGAAGCAATTGGTCAGCGGGTCGGTGAACGACCACTCCATCAGCTGCCTTTCCTGCTGGCGCTGGCTGGTGATGTCCTGGGCATGGGCCAGCACCAGGGTGGCATCGGCCTCCACGTCGAGCACGTTGTGGTACTGCCAGTGGCGCAGGCTGCCATCGCCGGCGACCAGCTCGATCACCCCCGAGTCCTGGCCGTCGAGCACCATGCGCGAGAGATAACCGCGCAGGCCGCCGTGCCGCTCCAGGCGGATCAGCTCGAACAGCGAGCAGCCCTCCATCTCCTCCACGCGGCGGTCCAGCGAGCGTGCCGCCGCCGGGTTCACGCTGATCAGCCGGCCCTCCATGTCGTGGGTGCAGATCAGGCCCAGGCTGTACTGGAACATCTTGCGGAACTTGCGCTCGCTGGCGGCCAGCGCGTCCACCGCACGGTGGCGGTCGGTGACGTCCTGGATCGCGCCGATCAGGCGCATGCGGCCATCCACGTGTTCGACCGCACCGGTGCTGTGCACCCACAGGTGGCGACCGGTGCTGCTGATCAACGGCAGTTCCAGGTCCCAGGGAATGCCCTCGTTGACGCAGGTGTCCACCGCCTCGGTGATCACCGCGCGCGCCTCCAGCGGGTAGAAGGCGATGGCTTCGCCGAGGGTGGGCTGGTAGCCCGGCGGCAGGTCGTGCATCCGGCAGGTCTCGTCCGACCAGGTCAGCGTGCCGGTGCCCACATCCACTTCCCAGCCGCCCACGCCGGCTACCCGCCCGGTGCGCTCCAGGAATGCCTCGCTCTCGCGCAGCCGCTGCTGAAGGCGGGCATTGGTGTCGGCGCGCTCGAGCATCAAGCGGCGCTGCTCCAGCCCTTCGGCGGCCACCCGGGCCAGTTGCTGCAGGGCCTCCAGCTGGGCCGGCTGCAGCTGACGCGGGCGCTGGTCGATCACGCACACCGTGCCCATGCGCAGGCCGTCGGACAACACGATCGGGGCGCCGGCGTAATAGCGGATGCCGGGCGCGTCGGTGACCAGGGCGTTCTGGCTGAAGCGCGGGTCGGCCGGTGCATCGGGCACCTCCATCACCGCATCGCCCTGGATGGCGTGGGCGCAGAAGGCCAGCTCGCGTGGGGTTTCGGACGCGCCCGGCAAGCCGATATTGGCCTTCCACCATTGCCGGTGTTCGTCCACCAGCGACACCAGCGCGATCGGCGTGCCGGCGATGGCCTGCGCGGCGGCGGCCAGGGCATCGAAGAACGGTTCGGACCCGGTATCGAGCACCTGCAACAACGCCAGGCGGGCCAGGCGCTCGGCTTCGCCGGGGGAAACAGGCGATGCGGCATCGCGCGGGTTCAAGGGAAAGCTGGCTCGGCGAAAGTCATCGGCGCAGTCTAGCCGAGCCGGCCGGGGACTCCGCAGGCGCATTGCGTGCGCCAGCGCGCAGCTTGCCTGGTGCGGTGGTGGCCGCGCGCGCCGGTGCCCCAGGTGCGCGCACTCACCGCGCAGCTGCAGCGCCAGGTGCAGCCGTCTTCAGGGCAACGCCGGCAGGCACAGCGCTGGCGTGTGGCTCGGCTAACGCGCCGCAGCAGGGGCCGGCGCCGCCAGCGCCATGCCCACCTGCAGCGCGGCCGCCACGTTGCGCGCGGCACTACGCACATTGTCGGCCGCCTCGGCCAGCGCCTGCTCCTGGGTGCAGGCGCGGTGCACCGCCGCGAACATCGCATCGATGCCATGGCCATGCAGCAGCCCGGCGCCAGTGCCCAGGCAGCCGGCGATGGCGATCACCGGCGTGGCATGCCGCTGCGCCAGCTGCGCCACGCCCAGCGGGGTCTTGCCGTGCAGGCTCTGGCTGTCCAGCCGGCCTTCGCCGGTGATCACCAGATCGGCCTGGGCGATGAGTGTCTCCAGGCCCAGCGCCTGCGCCACGATCTCCACCCCGGGCCGCAGCTGGGCGCCCAGGAACGCCACCAGCCCGGCGCCCAACCCGCCGGCCGCGCCGCCGCCGGGCAGGCCCTGCAGGCGCAGGCCGAGGTCGCGCTCCAGCAGGTCGGCGTAGTGCTGCAGGTTGGCATCGAGCTGGCGCACCATGCCCGGGGTGGCGCCCTTCTGCGGCCCGAACACCGCCGAGGCGCCGTTCGGACCGATCAGCGGGTTGTCCACATCGCAAGCCACGTCGATATGGCAGCCCTGCAGCCGCGGGTCCAGGCCGTCGATGTCGATCCGCGCCAACGCGGCCAGCGCCGCGCCGCCGGCGTCGATCGGCCCGCCGTGCGCATCCAGCAAGCGCACACCCAGCGCCTGCGCCATGCCGGCGCCGCCGTCGTTGGTGGCGCTACCGCCAATGCCGATGATGAAGTGCCGCGCACCGGCATCCAGCGCGGCCAGGATCAGCTCGCCCACGCCGGCGGTGCTGGTGCGCAGCGGGTCGCGCGCGGCCGCCGGCACCAGCGCCAGGCCGCTGGCGGCGGCCATTTCGATCACCGCGGTATGGCCATCGCCGGTCAGCCCGAAGAACGCCGGCACCGGCGTGCCCAGCGGGCCGCTGACGGTGCACTCCACCACCCGGCCGCCGGTGGCCGCCACCAGGGCGTCCACCGTGCCTTCGCCGCCATCGGCCATCGGCACCTTGGTGTAGCGCCAATCGGGAAACACCTCGCGGAAGCCGGCTTCGATCTGGGTGGCCACCTCCAGCGCGGACAGGCTTTCCTTGTAGGAATCGGGTGCGATCACGATCTTCATGTGGTCACTCGTTTCAGGACGGGGCCGCTGGCGCAGCACGGGGTCGGCACCGTGGCGGGGAGGCTGCGGCGCCCTTCAGTGTGAGGTTGACCCGGGGATGCTGGTCAACGCACTGCCGCGCTGGGTCGGTGCCCACCCACGCAGCGCAAGCCGCATGGACTGCCGGCCACAACGCAGGTCGGCAGCGCGCGCAAGTCCAACCCGCGCCACATCGCGAGCGCTTAGGTCGTTGCAGTTATGAAAAATACACGTCTGGATCAATTGCGCCGCGTTCGCCGCTGCGCACACTTGCGCGGCCGGCGCATCCAGCGGCCGGCATTCCCCCTCCCGAGCTCAACAGCGCCGCACATTTTGCAGGCGTTGCGGGCGTGTGCACCCCACCTTTCCACGAGAACCCCATGTCCATCGCATCGCGCGTGCTGCCCCGGCGCCTGTTGAGTCTTGCCCTGATCGCCGCCGGCCTGGGTGCGGCGTCCACCGCCAGCGCAGCCTGCACCGCGGGCAGCTGGATCGCCCGCAGCAACGAAGCCGGCATGCCGCCGGTGCGCTACGAAACCACGCATTTTGCCTTCCGCTGGAACGGTAATGGCGTGTCCGATGCGGATGTGCGCGCCGCCGGCGAGCATCTGGAAATGGTCTGGGACACCTTCATCAACCGCCTGCAATTCCCCGAACCGTCGTGCAACAGCACGACCAAGTACAAGGCCAGCCTGCATCTGGATCCCAGCTTCGGCCTGAGCGGCGGCGTGACCGGAAGTGGCGGCATGGGCATGTGGATGGCACCGGGCGGCCTGCGCGACCACTGGGGCCTGGCGCACGAACTCACCCATGCCCTGCAAGGCCAGACCCTGGGCATGCGCGACTCCGACTACAGCGGCTGGATCTGGGAATCGCACGCCAACTGGATGACCCACCAGCTGCCGGAATTCCATTCCAGCGACGTGCATTGCTCGAGCATGCTGGTGAACTACCCGCACGTGTATCTGGGCTCCACCCGCGATCGCTACTGCAACTGGCAGTTCATGGAGTACCTGAAGAACCGGTTCGGCTACGCCATCATCAACGACCTGTGGGCCAAGGCGCCCAAGCCGGGCGAGGCCGGGCAGCGCACCGCCGACCCATTCTCGGTGATCAGGGCCAACATGGGCTGGAGCCAGTCGCAGATGAACGATGTGTTTGGCGACTGGGCCATGCGCAACGTCAACTGGGACTACACCAACCCCGATGGCAGCGACCAGGGCGCGTTGTACCGCGCCCGCTACGGCAGCAACCTGTCCTTCGACCCGCAACGCACGCAGGACTGGGACAACCGCGACCGCGCGCTGCGCATGACCGTGCTCGATCCGGTGGCAGGCCAGGCCAATCGCTACCGGGTGCCGTTCGAGTGGGCACCGCAGCGCTGGGGTTACAACCTGGTGCAGCTGATTCCGGCCAGCGGCGCCAGCAGCATCCAGGTCGCGTTCGACGGCCAGGTACAGAGCGCGCCAGCGGTCACCGCCCTGCCCGGCCTGGCCACCGACCCGCCCAGCATTCCGCTGCCGGATTCGGACTGGCGCTGGGGCGTGGTGACCATCGACAGCGCCGGCAAGGCGCGCTACAGCGCGCTGCAGCGTGGCGCCAAGGCCAGCCTCGGGGTTGCCCTGCGCAGTGGCGACCGCGCGGTGTACCTGATGGTGATGGGCGCGCCCGGCACCATGCAGAAGATCAAGTGGGACCAGTCGTACTACGCGATCTACCGCTACCCGTGGAGCGTGACGCTGACCAACGCGGCCCCGGCCGGCAGCCAGCCCAATGCGCCCACGCCCACCCCGGTGGGGCGCCGCCACGCCAACGGCGGCGGCTGGGTCGCCAATACCGCCAATGTCGCCTCCACCGCCTATGTGGGGCCGTTCGCACGCGTGCTGGCCGGCAACGTGCTGGGCAATGCGCGCATCGAGGGCCATGCCACCGTGATGGGCGGCACCGTGCAGGGCAATGCCGTGCTCGGCGGGCTGACCGTGTGGCACCCCGGTGCCAGCATCGGCGCCAATGCGCAGGCCAATACCGTGTTCATGGGCCCGGGCGCCTTCGGGACCGTCAGCATCGCCGGTACCACCCAGGTGCGCGGCGATCTGGAATTGCGCCAAGGCACCACGCCCGGCCAGGGCGTGTTCTACGGCTATGCCGACGAAGCCACCATGCGCAATCCCGAGTTCGGCGCCGACCTGCGCCAGGCGGTGCCGGAAATCACCGCGCGGCCGGCCGGCTGGTGATACCCCCGTGCAGGGGCGAGCGGCCGCTCGTCCCTGCGCAGGCGAAACCCGCATCGGGTGCGCCAGGACATGGCGCCCCGCCGCGCAGCGGTGAGCGGGGATCCGGGCGCTGTCAGTCGTCCAGTTCGGCCAGGCGTGCGCGCACGCTGGCCACATCGATATGCTCGCGCACATGCGGCCACTGCCGTGCCCACACCGCGCGGAACACGACCCATGCACCGAACACCCCCAGGCAGGTCGAGCCCAGTGCCAGCAGCAGCGGATGCAGCGGCGAGCTGGTGCCGGTCTGGAACAGATACATGAAGGCTCCGGAGAACAGCAACCACACGCCGAACACCGGCCAGTTGCTGGCCAGCAGGCTGGCACCGGGCCGCTCGATCTCGCGCAGCAGCCGGCGCAGGGCCTTGCGTTCGTCTTTGTCGCTGGACCTCATCGGCTGCCGCTCCCTAGTGACTGTCTGCGTTGAACTCCCGGCTGCCGCGCGCTGCGATCGACCAGTGCCAGCGGGCGCACAGGCGTTGCCTGGTTGCGGCATTCCCGATGACAGAAACGCCTGCGCTGCCTGCAACATCGCACCTCACGCGATGCGGCTCGCTCGTACGAGACCGCCCCGCACTACCGCCTGAGCGCCGCCACGGCGTGGTGGCGTCCTTTGGCACTCACTCCTGCACTGCCACCGACCTGCACAAGCAGGCAGCGGGCCTTGCGCATCGCCCGCTGCCTCGCAGCTGCCGCCATCACACTACCCGGCAGAACACGGCCTTGAGATACCGCGACTCCTGCACGTGCGCCATGAATGGATGATCGGGGCCGGCGCCGGCCACCTTGAGGATCTGGATGGTGCGCCCGGAGAAGTAGGAAGCACGCCGCAGCATGTCCAGGAACTCCTGCTCGGCCACCAGCCCGGTGCACGAGAAGGTGGCGAACAGGCCGCCTGGCTTGACCACACCCAGCGCCAGCTTGTTCATGTCCAGGTACTTCTTCAGCGCCGGAATCACCTGATCGCGGTCGCGGGTCATCTTGGCCGGGTCCAGGATCACCACGTCGAACTGTTCGCCGCGGTTGGCCGCATCGCGCAGCCACGGGAAGATGTCGGCCTGCACGAACTTCGGCCGCACGTTGTTGAGCTTGGCGTTGCCCTTGGCGATGGCGATGACGTCTTCGTCGATATCCACTCCCAGCACCTCGGCCGCACCGCGGGCAGCGGCATACACCGCAAACCCGCCGGTGTTGCAGCACAGGTCCAGCACGCTCTTGCCTTCGACCTGCTCGCTCAGCCATTGGCGGTTGTCGCGCTGGTCGGCGAAGAAGCCAGTCTTGTGTGCGCCGGCCGGGTCGGCGCGGAACCTGATGCCGTGCTCGGTGATCACCGCCGCTTCGGTGGTGGTATTGCCGTGGAAATCGAAGCTCTCCTGCTTCTGCACGTGTTCGTCGGCGAAGCTGTGGAAGCGACAGCCCGGGAACTGTTCGCGCAGCGCCTCGTAGATCCATTCGCGGTGGCGGAACATGCCGGCGGCGAAGAACTCCACCACCACCAGGTCGCCGTAGCGGTCCACCACCAGGCCGGACAGGCCGTCGCCTTCGCTGTGCACCACGCGCCAGGCGTCGGAGACGCCGTCGAGCTTGAGCCAGTCGCGGCGCAGGCTCACCGCCGCGGCGATCTTGCGCGAGAACCAGCCCGCATCCACCGGCACTGCCTGGTCGGTTTCCAGGATGCGCACGGCAATGCGCGAATGGCCGTTGTAGAAACCGCGGCCGACCCACTCGCCGTCCACGCCGACCACATCGACGATGGTGCCGGGCTTGGGCTTGGCGGCGGGCTTTTCCACCAGCTTCTGGAAGATCCACGGGTGGCTGGAGCGCCACGCATTCTTGAGTCGGACGACGGGGACAGGAGTATTCATCGGCCCATTGTATCCGGCTGGATTGACGTGCCTGCCCCGGGCACGCAGAATCGGGCGCAGAAGGGGAGTAGCTCCCAGCGTTGTCGCCGTCATTACGAGCCCTGTCGTCAGGCGCTCCGGTGCAACGGCAACCGGCCAGGCCGGTTGTGAGCGAGACCTTCGCCGCGCAGGCGAAGGTCCGTCACCCGGAATCCACGATTTCCGTGTCACAAGGCCTCAGCCCCAGCGGCTGTCCAGGTCGTTTCACTTTTCGGGATGTCTTATGCAAACCATTGGCAATGTGTGGTTATGGGGTGGCTTCGCGGTCGTGGTGATCGTGGCGCTGATGGTCGATCTGGTGCTGATGCGGCACGGCGGCGCGCACAAGGTGACCTTCAAGGAAGCCACCTGGTGGAGTATCGGCTGGGTGCTGCTGGCACTGGCCTTCAACGCCGGGCTGTGGTGGTACCTGCAGGGCAGCCTGGGCGATGCGGCAGCGGACCGGATCGGGCTGGAGTTCCTCACCGGCTACCTGGTGGAGAAATCGCTGGCGGTCGACAACATCTTCGTTTTCCTGATGGTGATGACCTACTTCGGCGTGCCCGAGGAACAGCGCCAGCGCGTGCTGATCATCGGCGTGCTGGGTGCGATCGTGCTGCGCGCGATCATGATCTTCGCCGGCTCGCTGTTGCTGGCCAAGTTCCACTGGCTGCTCTATGTGTTCGGTGCGTTCCTGCTGCTGACCGGCATCAAGATGTGGTTTTCCGCTGGCAAGGAGCCGGATCTGGAAAGCAACCCGGTGCTGCGCTGGATGCGCGGCCACCTGCGCCTGAGCCCGCAGTACCACGGCAACCTGCTCAGCGTGATCAAGGACGGCAAGCGCTGGTTCACGCCGCTGTTCGTGGTGCTGATCCTGATCGCGGTGATCGACGTGATCTTTGCGGTGGACAGCATCCCGGCGATCTTCGCCATCACCACCGACCCGTTCATCGTGCTCACCTCCAACGTGTTCGCGGTGCTGGGCCTGCGCGCGATGTTCTTCCTGCTGGCCGGCATGGCCGATCGCTTCCACCTGCTGCCGTACGGGCTGGCGGTGATCCTGGTGTTCATCGGCACCAAGATGATGATCATCGACCTGTACAAGATCCCGGTGCTGGTGTCGCTGGGCGTGGTGGTGGCGATCCTGATCGCGACCATCGTGCTGAGCGTGCTGCGCCCGCCCAAGCCGGCCGGGCACTGACGGGCTGGGATTGGGCAGTCGGGATTCGGGATTGGTGGCGCAGCCTGCGCTGCTGGCAACCATGCACACCGACCATCTCGACTGGTCCTTGCCCGCCCACCGTCGCGGGACCTTACGCGGCATGGATGCCGCGTAAGAGCTTACAAGGACGTACTTGCAGCGTGTCCCGCGATGGTGGGCGGGCAAGGGCCCTGCAGCCAAACCGCAGATCGTCCGTGATAACGCGCAGGCCGAGCCGCCACAGATCCGCGCCGGGGCTGGATTATCCCGTCGCCGGGTCTGCTTATCCCACGTTCGTTGGGCTTGTAAAAAACCTGCGCGCCGCCATCCGTGAATGCATGACAACGCCCTCTCTCGCCCCCGACCTCGCCACCCAGAGCCGCCTGGACCGCTCGCGGGTGCTGCGCGCCTTCAACCTCAGCCTTGCGGCGGTGGTGGTCCTGGTGGCGGTGTTCACCGCGCAGGATGCTTTCGGCTGGCGCGCCTGGGCGGTGGCGCCGCTGCAGGCCGACGGCCTGATCGGCATCCTCACCGCCCCGCTGCTGCACGGCTCGCTCGCGCATCTGGCCGCCAACGCCGCCGCGCTGTTGATCCTGGGTACCCTGGCCGGCAGCGTGTACCCGCGCGCCACCGCCCTGTCGCTGCCGTTGCTGTGGCTGGGCTCGGGGCTGGGCGCCTGGCTGCTGGGCGAGCCCGGCAGCCGCCATCTCGGCGCAAGCGGCATCACCCACGGCCTGATGTTCCTGGTGTTCGTGCTGGGCTTGCTGCGGCGCGACCGCCCGGCGATCGCCACCAGCCTGATCGCCTTCCTGTTCTATGGCGGCATGCTGATGACCATCCTGCCGCACGAAGCTGGGGTGTCCTGGCAATCGCATCTGGGCGGCGCGGTGGCCGGCCTGGTCGCCGCGTTGCTGCTGCGCCTGCGCGACCCGCAGCAGGCCAGGCCGCGCTATAGCTGGGACGACGAGGACGAAGACGCTGCCTGGGAGGTGAGCAACCCCGAGCACGCCATGCTGGAACCGCCGCCACCGCGTCAGGTGCCGGTGCTGTGGCAACGCCAGGACGACGGTTCGGAAAACGTGGTGCTGCACTTCCCACCGCGCGAGCGGCCGCCGGGGAGTTAGTGCCCGCGTGGAACGCTGACCGAGACGACCCTGGGTTCCCCGTAGATACCGTCTTGCCCCTCACCTGGCAAGGGCTTTCTGTGGGTCAAATGCGGTGCCCGATTTGAGGACGCCATAGACCAGAT
>NZ_MDEC01000036.1 GCF_002939785.1 Xanthomonas codiaei | reverse complement strand
TGCGTATGCCCAACAACTGGCAAACGCCGCTATCATCAACCCTGGATTCTAAACCCGGCCGCTACTCAGGACGGGGGGACGTCGGCCTTGCACGGCGTTCCGCCATGGAAGCGCGGTTTGCGACCATAGCCCACCTGACCTGTGCAGAAACCGGTGGGTCATTACAGTTCTTCCGTAACGACTGATCCATCATCCATAGGCACCGCACAAGGCCCGGCATCGTCCGGGCCTTGTGCGTTTATGCCGCCGCATTTAGGAGAGACACGTGCATCTTGTTGAATCGATGGCACACAAGGGCCAGACACCCTGGCATGGCCTGGGTAACAAGCTGGGCAAGCGCCAACCCATCGAAGTCTGGAAGCGCCAGTCCGGTATGGAATGGGAGATAAAAGAATCGGAGGTGCGTTACACCAAGCAGGGCCGTAGCTCAGATGGCACCGCCGCCTTTCCTGAGCAGAAGGTGCTCTATCGATCAGACACCCAGGCGCCGCTAGCGGTGGTGTCCAAGCGCTTCCAGGTCGTGCAGCCTGGTGAGATCCTGCAATTCTACCGCGACCTGACAGCACTTCATAGAATTGAACTTGAGACCGCTGGCGTCCTGCGTGGGGGACGAAAGTTCTGGGCCTTGGTCAAGACCGGACAGAGCACCGCCCTCAAGAGGCGCGACAGGGTTGATGGATACCTGCTACTGGCAACAGCGTGCGACGGGACACTGGCTACGACAGCCCAGTTCACATCCGTTCGCGTGGTATGCAACAACACGCTGCAGATCGCTGTGGACCAGAGCGCTGGGGCCATCAAGGTGCCGCATCGAAGTCAGTTCCAGCCCGACGCTATCAAGCGGCAGCTCGGCATCGTCGTTGGTGGGTGGGACGGCTTCGTGGATCGGATGAAGGCATTGTGCGATGTGCCCGTCCGTCCGGATTCTGTGGAGGGACTGCTGCGTCGTGTGTTGGTGTATGGAGGCTCGACGCCGGGCTCGGCAGTTGTCAATGAACAGGCTGTGGCAAGGGTACGCGCGCTGTACGAGAGTGCTGGGCGTGGGGCAACGCTCACCTCCAGTCGCGGGACTGCATGGGGTGTGCTCAACAGTCTGACCGAATACGTTGACCATCACCGGCGTGCGCATAGCGATGACAACCGCCGGGATGCCGCGTGGTTCGGGTTGGGGGCTGATGCAACAATTTCTGGATAAGTCCTTAAGAATCATGAATTTATATTGTTTATTGGAATCCCTCCGGGCGCACCAGATAGATCTTCCGGGACCATCCGGGAAGATCCAGAAACCCCCGGGACACCGGGGGTTTTTTTGTTGTCAGCAGATTCCCTGGTTTATCCCCTGATCGATTGAAATCCAGCCGCGTCGCGGAAGCGTGGATCGCGGTATCAGCGCTCCCTGCACGGATACGGAGACCTCCCTGCCCCGACGTGACTCTGCGGTGCGCAGCGCGACGCCCGCAACGCTCACCCAGCGTGGAAAGATGACGCAGGCATGGGCCGGTGATCCTGAAGGCTGTCGTGCGATGTCCTGTCGCCTTGAGTCGCCGTCGGCTCCAAAACTCGGGGGGATTCGATCCATTTCCGACCCAGGGTCACGCGGCGTATGTCTGGGACCTTGGGCCGCGTGGTCCTGAGATCGCGCATGCCTGGGCAGGGGCCGACGTCGGTGGGTTGAAGCGAGCGCGCGAGATTTCCGTAAAGCGTCTCGCAACCGTAAAGCGCCTCGCAACGCACGCATTCCTGCGGCGGTGCTCACGGCAGCGCATCGAAGGTGCGTCTTGGGCTGGGTGGGTGCAGCAGCATGGAGCAGCCGGCTCCGGACCCCGTGCTGTGTCTCTCGGTCCGGCGGCATCGCGCTTGCGCCCGGTGTAGGCTGTGCTAGCGCTGCACTGCACTGCACGGCAAGCATGCAGATGCAAGGCGTGCCCAACGTCGACTGCGGTGCTAGATGTAGCGCCCCAGGTCGGCTATTGTTATTAAATAACACATGACGGACTCGTGGCATGCACGACCGCAGGCGCTTCCTGATGCGTTTCACTTCGGCGGCCGCGATGGCGATGGTCGAGGCTGTTCCGGCACTCGCGACGCCGGTCGCGAGCGTCGTGCCGGTCAGCCGCCAGGCACCGGAGGCGTTGGCGCGCGAGGAGGCGCACTGGCAGGCAGTCCGGCGCCTGTATCCGGTGCAGGACGACATCATCAATCTGGAGCACGGCTACTGGGGCAAAATGTCCACTGCCGTGGAAGAGGCGCTGGCGCGCAACACGCACCGCGTCAATCGTGAGCTGTCCTGGTACGCCAGGCGTGAGTACGAGGCGGATTTCCTGCACACGCGGACGGTCGTGGCCGATGCGCTTGGAGCGCGCGTTGAAGAGGTGATGTTGACCCGCAACGCCACCGAATCGTTCGTCAACGTGATCACGCAGTACGACGGATTGTCGCCGGGCGATGCAATCGCATGGGCCGATGCGGATTATCCGGAGTTCAAACGCATGATGGCGTGGCTGGCCCGCGCGCGGCAGGTGGACGGCCACATGCTGGCACTGCCGAGTAGCGGCACCGACGACGATTATGTGCGCGCTTACGCACAGGCCTTTGATGCGCACCCCCGCCTGAAGCTGCTACTGCTGACCCATGTCAGCAACCAGCACGGGCTGGTGCTGCCGGTGCGCCGGATCGCAGCGCTTGCCAGACAGCGCGGCATCCAGGTCATCTGCGACTGCGCGCAGTCATGGGGCCTGCTCGATTTCACCATCGAGACGTTGGGCGTCGACTGGGCGGTGTTCAATCTTCATAAGTGGATCGGCTCGCCGGTAGGCGTCGGTGCGCTGTATCTGCGGCGTGGCACATTCGGGCAGGTCAGGCCCTTTCCCGGTGAACCGGACGCCGATGGCGATGTGGCCAGCCGTGTCCACCTAGCCACTTCCGACTTTGCCGCATTCATGACGGTCCCGGCCGCCGTGCGCTTCCATCAGGCGATCGGTGGCGCCAACAAGCAGGCACGCTTGCGCTACCTGCACCAGGTCTGGGCTAGCGCGCTGGGGGCGATGGAGGCGGTGGAGGTCTTGGGAGCGGCGAGCGAGCGCAATGCCTCGGGCATGGGAGCCTTCCGCTTGCGCGGCCGATCTTCCAAGGCAGACCTCGATGCCCTGCAACAGCGCCTGCAGGACGCGTTCGGCATTTTCACCGTGGTTCGCAGCGACTTGCACAGCGGCTCCTGTCTGCGGGTGACACCGCAGATCTTCACCCCGGTGGCCGACATACATCGACTGGTCGATGCAGTCGCCCAGCTCGCTCGACATGCATGAGGCGCCTGCGGTCGCCAACTTGCGCCCGTCCCAAGCTGCAGTGGATGTCATCGTTAGTGGCAAAAGTCGGCCGGTCATCGAGGACGGCCAGCCAGACGTCCATTCACCACGCGGCCGGTCTGCATGATCTCTCCTGCATCTGAAGTCCTGGCTGCGTACTGGCGCTCGGATCGCTGGGCGGTGCTACGCGTGGTTGGAGTCGTCGTCGTGGCCAGCCTCGCGACCGTGGCGGCGCCCTTGCTGTTTTCGCGTCTGATCGACCGCCTGCCGCTGGATGGCGCCCCTGCGCTGGCCTGGGCATTCGCCGGATATGGAGCGCTGCTGGGCGCGAGCGCGGCCCTGCAGCAGATGGTGCAATACCTCTCCTTCCTGAGCTCGGAGAACCTTGGCTTCATCGCCAGCACCCGCTACTTCGCCACGATCCTCAAGAAGACCGCGGCGTTCTTCGTCGAACACAATCCGGCGGAGATCCAGGCTGCCGGCGAGCGTGGGCGTAGCGGGCTGAAGATCCTGGTGCAGCTGGCGCTGGTGGCCTTCATTCCCGGGGTGTTGCAGATCCTGCTGAGTCTCCTGACGCTGGGTGCGTTGATCGATCTGCAGCTGGTGGTGGTCGTGGTGGTCTACGGGGCGGTGGCCATCGGCCTGTCGTCCTTCGCCACGCGGCGTGCGCGCGTGTATCTTGAGGCGGCGACCAACGCCGGGCAGGAGAATGCCCGTTTCATCGGCAATGCGATGAATGCGATGGAGACCCTGCGCCAGTTCGGCAGCCATGCCTGGATGACCCAGCGATTCGAGCAACGGGCGTGCCAGGTGCGCGATAACTGGCGTGCCTATGTGCTGCAGCGTCTGGGCTATATCGCGCTGCTGGGGCTCGGCCTGGCGCTGCAGTTCGGGGTGACGTTCCATCTGTTGCTGCCACGCTATCAACTCGGCGCGATCAGTCTCGGCGATCTGGTCTTGTTCAACCTATTGCTGTTGCAGCTCAACACGCCGTTCGAAGCGATTGCCCGCGCCATCGACGATGTCGGGCGTGCCAAGGCGATGCTGGTCCCGCTCGTGACGCTCTGGGCAGCGCCTGAGGAGCCGCGCCTGCATGGAGCACGGCGCTTTGTTCCCGGTCATGGGCGTATTGAGTTCGATGCGGTTGGGTATCGTTATGACAATGGGCGAGGCGTCGCGGGAGTGAGTTTCCAGGTCGAGCGTGGCGGCATCACCTTCCTGATGGGCGACACCGGCGCAGGGAAGTCGACGATCTTTCGGCTTGCGTTGAAGAGCATTGAACCGGATGCCGGGCGCATCCTGGTCGACGGGGTGGACCTTGCCCACGTCGACCGCGCCGACTGGCATGCCTGCGTGGCGGTGGTGCCACAGGAAGTGATGCTGCTCAACGAAACCCTGGCCGACAATATCCTGCTTGGACGTCCGCGCGAGGACACGCGCCTGCGCGAGGCGGCGGCCAATGCGGCGATCCTGTCGCTCATCGATGCGCTGCCGGACGGGCTGGACACCATCGTCGGCGAGCGCGGCCTCAAGCTCTCCGGTGGCGAGCGCCAGCGCATTGCGATCGCCCGTGCGCTGTATGGCCGTCCCGCCGTGCTGCTGCTGGACGAGGCCAGTTCCGCGCTGGACGAGGACACCCAGCAAGCAGTGATGATGCACTTGCGTGCCATTGCCGCCGACGTCACCATTCTTGCCATCACTCATCGCCGGAGCGGCGTTGCGCCCACCGATCGGGTGATCTGGCTGGGCGGCGACAGCCAGCATGCGCGGGCATCGCCCGGTGCGGTCCCAAACAGTCATGCGCGGCCGGTTCGCGATACATCTGCGTAAGCCGCGTGCGCTCGCGTCGACGGCAGATCGATTGCCTGCGCCTGCACATGCATGGCATCTCCTGCCGGTGGAGCCAGCGCCGATGCGCGATGCAGTCGTCATGGCGCCTGGTTGCGCGGCCAGCAGCGATACGACAGCGACCGCCACCCCGGTACCAGGCCCAGGCCTGCCGGTCTGGCGGCGGCGTGCGTCGGGCCTCAGACTGCCGGCACGGTGGTCCGTTTGAGATCCAGCTTGGCCCGCAGCACGTAGTTCTTCCTCATCACAGAGACGGTCTGCGTTAGGCGCGTGTCGTTGTAATCCTTGAACAGCGGCGGGCGCGGGGCGCGCAGATAGAAATCACGGTCCTGCTTGACCGCTGCGGGCAGTAGGATGTCGGCGATGTCGGCATCGCTGGCATCGGTCACCAGGCAGGGGATGAAACGAATGCCCAGGGACCGCAGGAGGTAGGCGCGGTGGGAACCGTTGGTGAGGATGAGGCGCTTGCCCACCCGGGTTGCGCTGATGACGTTGTCGCTGAAACCCAGGTAGATGACGATGGCGTGGCTGGCTGTGCCGAACGGCTCATAGGCTTGGATCGCCGATGGGTCCATCACCGCCACATCCAGGAAGCGCAGATCGTTGGATGCCGAAGCGAAGGCATGGTCGCCATCGGCCTGTGCGTACCGTACCGGCGGATGCGCATCTGCGCCCTGGCCCGTTGCCAGGGCCATGACCTCGTGCGTGCTTGGCACCGCAGCAAAGCGCTGCTTCAGCGCAGCAAGATGGCGCAGGTTGAGTGACTCCTGGAACACGATCATCCTGTCGACCTCCACCATGCACCAGGTACGTGGCACCTGGCTGGTGATCCGATGCATCGATGGTTGGCGTAGCGCTGCGGCTGCGAGCGGCTGCAGCTCGTCCGCAAGCGCCTGGATGCCGACCGCCTCGGCGTGACCGGCTTCCTGGCTGGCCAACTCCATGGTTACTGCATGCGCGCTGCGCCATTGCTGAAGTTGGACTGCTTCGTCCACGTCCAGGCGGACAGCGCTCGCGAATAAAACGGATCAGCCGCGAGACGGGATACCACCCGTGCACGAGAAGCGTCGGGTCACACGCGTCGTCCCGTTCTTCGACCTCCATGAAAACTTCCCTGAGAAACTTGCGGATGGGTTCGCCCGACGAGGCTGGCGTGATCGATTATGTGATTAATGTCACGCGTATCTTTCCGCGTCTGAAAATAAATCGATACATTCTCAATTGTTACCTTGTAACATCTGTCTGCCGCGCATGCAATTGCCGGTGTGGAATGCATACCGCGGCTGTTACGAGCGCATCCATTGGGTTCTGGATGCGTCCACTTACTGACCAGAGGAAACACGCATGAACGAGTCGATCGACCTGGAGCTGGCGGGCCATTCCAACAAGCAAGAGGATGGCAGCAGTGATCTCATCGAGCTGGGTGCAGTGGTGTCCGAGACCAAGGCGCACAGCCACGGGACGTTGTGGGACGGAATCTTCCCGACCACCTCGCCGTAACCGGCGGCACTGAAGGTCGGCGGTGCGTGCAGTGCACGCACCGCCTTGTTGTCACCAATGGGAGCTTGCATGCGCGATCTGGCATCGTCACAGCCGTATTTGTTGTCCATGGATGCGCATGTGTGTGTTGCCGGTGGAGTCGTCGTGCTGTTGGACGTGGCCACTGGTAAGTATTTGGCCATCGGCAGGGAGCAGTCAGCCACGTTGGGCAGCCAGATTCTGGGGTGGCCCGTGCCGCCCGGCAGTCAGAAGCGGACGCCGATCCTGGACACCCTGGTTGCACGCGGTCTCCTCACCCGGGATTCAAGACTGGGGCGGCCCGCGACCAGCGTGACGATCGCATTGCCGCGCCGCTGGTTACGCGAGGGTGAGCCGCGTGGATGCCCCACCATCACGCCACGCGATGTCCGCAGGTTTGCGTGGGCGGTGGCGGTTGCTGCCTGCGCAAAAAAATGCGTTTCCCTCAAGACAATCGTGGCCAGGGTCCAGAAGCGGGCGACAGATCAATCCCTGCAGGAATCACAACTGGATCGGTTGGCTTGGCTGGTGCGGGTATTCGATTGGTTGCGCCCGTTTGCGTTCAAGAAGACCGACGAGTGCTTCCTGTATTGCCTTGCGCTCAGCGAGTTTCTCTCGCGTTATGGATTTTTTCCGTCCTGGGTCTTTGCTGTGCGTACGTTTCCGTTCGCCGCCCACTGCTGGCTGCAATACGGTGATTACGTGCTGACCGACATTCCCTTCAACCTGCGCCGGATGGTTCCCATCCTGGTGCTGTGACGCGCCTGCCCATGTATCGCTATGTCGCCGTGTTCTGGAACGAGGAGTCGCCTGGATCCAAAGACCAGGCAGCGCGGGCGATCGCTCGCATCGAGACCGAGCTTGCAGGGGTGCGCTGCGCGCTGCGCGAACAGGGCGCGGCGATCTATTGGCAGAGCGATGATCCGGGATTTTTTGAGTGCACCCGGGTCGGTTCGCTGGTAATTCTTGGCAAGCTCTTTCCCAAGGCGTTTGCAAACGGCAACGTGCCCGAACCTGCCCGCTTCGACGACGATGCGGCCGATGCGGTATGCGCGAGCGGCGGCGCCAGTCTTGTGCAACGCTACTGGGGACGCTACGTGGCCTTCGGTCATGACGCATCGGCACGTAGCTGGTTCGCCGTGCGCGATCCCACTGCGGAACTTCCGTGCTTCGTCACTGAGGTCGGCAGCGTGACGCTGATCTTTTCCTGCATGGAAGACTGCCTGAAACTGCAGTTGAGGGAATTTTCGCTGCACTGGTCCTATGTGACCAGTGCCCTGCTTTTTCCCTTCCGCGACACCAGCCAGACCGGCTTTGCGCAGGTCCAGTCGCTGGAAGGCGGCGAAGGCCTCACGCTCCGCGCGGGCAGACCGATTGCGCGGCAGTGCCATTGGGACGTGGTCAGGCAGGCGGTGGAGGATCCGATCACCGACCTGGACCAAGCCGTGGAGCTCACGCGTTCGACGCTGCTGGGCTGCATCGGCGCCCTGGCTAGCCAGCATGGGCATGTGCAGCTGCAGCTGTCCGGCGGCCTGGATTCGTCGATCCTGCTGGCCGGGTTGTTGCACGCTCCCTCGCGCCCACAGGTGCAGTGCGTCCACCATTACGATTCCGGGATTGGCGCTGATGAGAGGGCATTCGCGCGCATGGCGGTGGCAGGGGCGAGCGCGTCTGCCGGCCGCAGCTGCGAGTTCATCGAGTATCAGCGGGCACCGCACTGCGCGCTGGAAGACATCATGGCGTTTCCGGTGACCGCGCGCCCGGCGCACTGTTCGGGATACCTTCTGCACCGCCGTGCCGGCCTTGGCAAGGATCCGGGCAGGGAGCCGGTGCAGTTCACCGGCGTCGGCGGGGACGGGGTCTTCCTGCGCTTCAAGGGCAATGCGCCCGCGATCGACTACGCCTGGCGGCAGGGTATCGATCGCACCTTCCTGCGTGTGGCGTTCGAAACCGCGCAGTCGGGTGATTCGTTCTACGGCGTGATCAAGGACGCGCTGCGCCATGGCGTCTTGAAAAAGCCGGCGCGCATCAACGAGAACTGGGGAAATCCCTGCGAATGGGTGCTGGCCGATGCCGGCGCGCATGGCATTGGGCAACCCGCGTGGATGCGTCATGCCATCGCCCAGGGGCACCGCATCTCTCCGTACAAGATGGCGCACATCGGCCGCATGGTGTTTCCGCTGAGCGTGCTGGACCCGTTCGAAGGCGCGGGGCCGTGGCAGGGCGTGTCGCCGATCAGCGCGCAGCCGATGGTGGAGCTGTTTGCGCGCATCCCGTTGCACCTGCTCATGGCCGATGCAGAAGATCGCACGGTGGCGCGCCGCGCCTTCGAGGGCCTGCTGCCGACGGCCTTGCTGTCGCGCAAGATCAAGTCCTATCTGGACGATCACTCGGTGGCCGTCATCCAGCACCACCGCGACTTCATCCGGGGCTTGCTGGTCGATGGACATCTGGCCCGGCGCGGACTGATCGATAGCCGCCTTGCCGACGCCGGCATCGGCCGCGTGAGCCCGGACCATTCCCTGCAGGCGCTGGGGATCTTCGGCCCGCAGCTCAACATCGAAGCCTGGCTGCGGCGCTGGTCGGCGAGTACCGGCACTGGCGCCGCCATCGCGGCCTAACGGTGCCGGCTCATTTCCTGCAGATAGAGGTCTTCCAGGTCGTTGGCGGTGATGGTTGCCGCGTCTACCGTGCGGCGTAGCCGGCCAGCCTGCATCAGGCCGATGGTGGTGGCCACCTCGCGCGCACGGAACAGGTCGTGGGTGGCCATCAGGATCGCCGCCCCACGGTCGCGTTGGCGCACCAGCAGCTCGTGGAATTCGGCCGATGCTTCCGGATCCAGGCCGGAAGTCGGCTCGTCGAGCAGCAAGGCCTTGGCCTGTTTGACGATGGCCAGGGCGATGCCGACTTTCTGCCGCATTCCTTTCGAATAATGGCCGACCCGGCGGTCGAAAACGCCCGGTACCAGCCCCGCCGCGGCAAGGGCATCGCGCAGGCGCGCCGGCGTGCGATCGGCCACCTGCGCCAGACGCGCGAAATAATCCAGGTTCTCGTAGCCGGTCAGCTCTTCATACAGCGCCACGGTTTCAGGAATGTAGAGCAGACGGCGGCGGACTGCATGGGGTGCATCCTGGGCATTGAGACCATCCACTTCGGCCACACCCGAGGTCGGGGTCATGAAGCCGAGGAACAACTTGATGGTGGTCGACTTGCCGGCGCCGTTGGCGCCGAGCAGGCAGTAGATTTCGCCGGGTGCCACACTGAAACTCACATTGTCCAGTGCGCGCTGGGTGCCGTGGTGCTTGGTCAGACGTTTTGCGCACAGCATAGGGTGCTCCTTACGGCGTGGTCGATTGGCCGCGCATGGCCCAGGCGGCGACAAGCAGCAGCCCGATGGCGCCGCACAGCGCTGCAAGGTCGGCGAGCAGTCCGCGGCGCAGCGGGCCGGGGGGATCATGGAAGGCAAAACGCGGCAACGTGTCGTATTCGGCCAGTGTCTGCGGAGCATCGCGATCCAGATAGGCCTGGTGCAGACGCCGACGTTGCTGCCAGAACACGGTGACCTGGTCCTGGAAGGCGAGCGCGTGATCGGCATCGGCGCCGGCAAGGCGGTCCAGCGCATCCTGGGCGGCCACCGACGGCAACAGCAGCCGTGCGCGATCCATCACTTGGCGATGCGCGTCCTGCGCGCGCCGGTGCTCGGCAAGCAACGGCGCCAACGCGCGGTCGGTCGCAAGCAGGTCGGCATAGCTGTCGCGCAACTGGTCGGGCAGGGTCGGGGCCGGCGAGCGTACCGGGGTGGGATGGGCCGCGCGGTGCAGGCGCTGGCGTTCGGCCAGGGTTGTCAGTCGCGCCTTGATCTCGGTGGAAAAGCGCAGGTCCGACGGCGCGGGGGCCAGCAGATCGATCCCGGCCAAGGTCAGCGACGGCGCCATGACCACCAGCAGCAGCCAGATCGCCCCTGCGGCAATCGCCGCTTCGGTGGATCGCCGCGCGCGCAGGCCGATCAGCACCGAGACCGCCAGCCAGAACGCCCCGTAGCTCAGCACGATCAGGGCCAGGCAGGCCAGCCCGAGCGGGGCGCGCGCACCCGCCCACGCCGCGGCGGCCAGCACGATCGTCGTCGCGGGCAGCAGCACGATCATCCCGCGCGTCAGCGCCTTGACCGCCAGCAGCCTGCCCAGCGCCACCGGTTGCGACAGCACCATGGCGTCGATACCGCGTTCGCGCTCCCGCGACCACAGGTCGTAGCTGGTGGCCAGTACGACTGGCGGCAGCAGGAAGACGATGACGAAGGCCAGGTCGAAGGGTCCGGCCGCCCGGGCGGTGGGGCTGCCGATATCGGCCCAGACGCGCTTGAACAAGGTGGTGGCATCTCCCAGCGCGACCACATCGGCGGTGAACGGATAGGCATCGGCCTGGCCGACCGACACCGCGGCCATCGGTCGCGGTGGCAGCACCGGCTGCACACGGGGCAGCACCGAGGGCGCGGTGCCAACGAAGCTGCGTGCACGCGCGAGCATCTGGTGCTCTTCGGCGGCGAGCAGCCCGATGGCCGCCATGCGTTGGTCCACCCACGCGCGGCCGTTCCAGGCGGCATAGCTTGCAAGCGCGCCGAGCAGCACCAGCAGGCCAAGCAGCGCACGGTCGCGCAGCAGGCGGCGCATCTCGTAGCCGGCGACGGCGAGGCTGCTCATTCCCGTGTCCCCAGGCGTGCAGCGGCCAGCAGCGTCAGGCACAGGCCCAACAGCGTCCAGCCGAGCAGGATGAGCAGATTGGGCAACTGCGCCACGGCGATGCCGGGCAGCGTCTGCGCCTTCGGCGTATAGGCGACCGCACGCGTGAGGCTGGCGATATCGGCCACATGGTGGCGCGCGCCTGGTGCGGGCTTGTGGGCCTTGACCTCATGGCTCAGCGCCTGAATCAGCCGGTAGCGATAGTCTTCCACGCCGCGTAGATAGGTCAGATGGGCGGCGAAGTCGGTTTCGGCGAATGCGCGTGACCACGGCTGCAACGCGAGCGTCGGCGACAGGGCGGCGAGCGCGCGCTGCACCTGCTCCTGCTGCCGATACGCGGTGTAGAGACGTTCGAAATGCCGCGCATAGGTCCGGGTGGAATTGTTCTCGGCAAATTCCAGCGCGACGCCCCTGAAGTTCACCGGCAGCTTGTCAACGCTGTCGACGGCGTAGCGTTCCAGCAACTCGGCCTTGAGGGCTTCCAGGCGCACGTCGGCCGGGTCGTGGCCATCGACCCCACGTTCGGCTTCTTCGCTGACCGCCGCCCGGAAGGCCGGCGCGGACGGGGTGGGCACCAGGCTCTCGGCCACCGCGGGCGCCATCCGGGGGGCGAGCAGGGTGGCCACGACCCAGAAGCACAGCAAGATCACCAGCGACGTGCGTGCCGACCGGCACAACCCCGAGATTGCAGTTGTCAACGCGCAGAACGCCAGCAGGTAGAGCAGGTAGCCGACCGCCATGGCCAGCACGGCGCTCACTGTGGCAGCGCCGGCCTCCTGCAGGAGGATGGCAGGCAGGCTAGCGCCGAGCAGGGGAAGCGCGAGCAGGCCGCCGACGGCAGCCAGGGCGAGCAGCCGGCCGCCGACCAGGGCGGTGGTTGCGCCGCCGGCCGCCAGCTCCTGGCGCAGGCGTTCGCGGGCCACATCGCCGGACATGCTGGAAAAGCCGGCCAGGATGAGCAGCAGCGGTGCGATCACCTGCAACGCCCATGCGGCGGAAAATCCATCGAAGCGGCTCAGCGCGGCGCCTTGCTCGATCGGCCGGTGACGCGCCGGGTTCTGTGCATGGCCTTCGATGAACACCGAGGTGCCAACCACCTTCGACACCCCTGGATCGAAGCTCGCCAGCGGGCGGACCGGCGCGGGGATCGCCCGGCCGACGTGCGCGGCCGCATGCGGATCGATCGTGCCCTGGTGGTTCCACAAGCGGGCTTCTTCTGCGGCCACGGCCTGCCGCTCGCGCGCCTGCGCCGCCAGGTGGACAGCGCTGGTACCCGCCGAGGTGCAGGCCAGGATCACCGCCACGAGCGCCAGCCACGCCACGCGTCGCTCGCGCCACATCACGGTGAGCTGGGCTGCGAGGACACCGCGTGTCTGCGACAGCGCGGACACCCTCATGGTGTCATCGGCAGCGTGGGCGGCCATGCGCATCTCCTGCGTGCATTACCACTGATGGGTCAGCGTCAGGGACACAAAGCGCCCCAAGGCAGTGGCATTGGTCGGGTCATAACCGGTATTGATGCCGTTGACGACGAAGGGCGGATCGCGATCAAGAAGGTTTTGCACGTTCAGGGCCACACGGGTCTGGTCCTGCATGCCGGACGCGGCGCCAAACCGGTAGGCAAGGTTCACATCCACCGTGGTCCAGGAGGCCACATGCCGATCGCGCAGGTTGGCCGGGTCACGATAGTTGTCGGCGTAGTTGACGAATACCCCGCCCGATGCCTGGTGCCGCGTCGCGGTCAGCCCGCCGCGCAGCTTCAGATCGATCGGTAGGTAGACGGCGTTGAACGCCTCCACTTCCGGCGCGGTGCTGGTCACCCGGCGCGTGGAGTCGATGATGTACTGCCCGGCCAGGTTGATCGCCATGCTGGTCTGGCCGGCATCGAAGGCATAGGACGCATCCAGATCGACTCCGCGTTGTGCAGTGGAGGCGTTGTTGCGGAAGCGGTTGTCGAGTATGACCTCGGTACTGGTCTGGTCGGTTCCCGGGGCAAGCGCGAACGGGCCGACCTGCGAGAGGAACAAGCCAAGCCCGTCCAGGCCGATCTGGCTGGCGTTGCGGATCTGCTCCTGCGTCGGCGCAAAGGTCAGAATATCGGCGTAGGCCGCCGTCGGCCCCAGGAACAGCGAAGGGAAACTGCCCGCGAACCCGCTGTCGATGCGGTCCTGGTAAGTGATGCGGTAGTAGTTGGCATCGATCTTCAGCCCGGGGACGGCGCGGGGCGCAAACGACACGCCGCCGGTCCAGGTCCTGGCGCGTTCCGGGCCCAGATCGGGGTTGCCGTTGGCGAGCATCAGCAGCACGGTACGTCCACTGGCGGCAGCGGGATTGGGAATACGGGCGACCACAGCGGTGTTGTTGGGTTGCATGTCCTGATACACCGGGGCGCGGTAGGAGCGTCCGTAGGTGCCCCGCAATGACAGCCCATCGGCCACCTCCCACAGCAGTCCGAACTTGGGATTGAGGGTGGAACCGACGTCGCTGTAGTCGTCGTAGCGCGCTGCGGCCGTCAGTGACAGCGCGCGGACGCCAGGCAGGTCGCTCAGCAGCGGCACGTTCAACTCCGCGAACGCCGACCGGATCGTGCGATGCACGTCGAAGGGTTTCTCCAGGCCGCGGTAATCGTAGAAATCGTAGCCATCGCGTCGCACGCTGGCACCCACGGCCGCGTGCGCGGCACCGGCGGGCAGGGAGATCAGTTCGCCGTCGGCGATCAGTTCCAGATAGCGTGTGTCAGAGCGCATGTCCGTCGGGCGCGCCGTGATGGCGGAGGTGCCCGCAATGGTCGTGCGCTCGTAGCGCACCGTATTCCTGCCCCATCCGCCCTGCAGGCGGGCCTGCCACTGGCGTGGCAGGTCCAGCGTCAATCCGGCGAACAGGTCGAACTGCCGTGTCCGGGGAAACAGGTGGGTTTCATCGGCGGTTCCGGAAATGGTGGTGTCCATGGCGCGCTTGGCGAATGAGCCTGTCACCGCAAGCGACAGCGCCTGGCTCAGTTGCTGGCCCGCATCGATATACACGCTGTGGCGCCTGGACCCCGGATACAGATCGTAGGGCGTGACGGTCACGTCCTTGGAAAAATCGCGATCAGTTGCCGACAGGTTGTCCTGCTTCAGGAATTCGTAGGTAGCCAGCAAATGGCCACCATCCCAGGCCCAGCCACCGGCCTGCGACGCCTGGTATTCCTGCATGCCCCCGGATGTGGTCGTGCCGGCACGCACTGCGGTTTCGTATCCGGTGAAGTCGCTGCGCAGGATGATGTTGACCACGCCACCGACCGCATCGGCACCATAGATGGCGGACGCACCATCGGTGAGGATTTCCACGCGCTCCACCGCGCTGAGCGGTATCAACGACACGTCCACATACTGATAGCGGTTGGACGACGCCACCCGGTGACCATTGATCAGCGTCAAGGTGGTACCGGTCCCCAGACTGCGCAGATTGATCGAGGTGCCTTGGCCGAAGTTGCTCCCGGTGTCGCGGTCCAGCCCCAGGTTGGCGACATTGGCGCCGTTGGCGCCGCCGCCGAAGTTCTGCGGAAGCTTCTCGAAGAACTGCTGCAGTGTTGCAACGCCGACACGCTCGATGGCCTGCTTTTCGAACACGATGACTGGTGACGCGCCGCCTGCCGCGCCTTGGCGGATATGGCTGCCTGTCACCAGCACCGGTGCGAGCGTGGTTGCCTGCTCGCCAGACGCCGTATCCGTAGACGCCGCATCCGTGTCTTGGCCGAGATCGCTCGTATCGACGCTGTCGCGCTGCTGCGCCTGCAGCGGTGCCGCCGTGCAAGCCAGGGCGATGATGCCTGCCGCCAGCAACCCGGGCGACCTGATGACGGAACGATTTTTCATACGGGAAGGTGGTGTCTGTGCAAGGCGAGTGGCCGCAGCTGGACGCTGTGCGGCAATGTTATGTTGTAACCAATGATTGTTATTATATAACAGTTGTCGCGCCACTGCACAGGGAACACCACGGCTGGCTGTTTCCATGCGCACCGCTCCCGGCGGGCTAACCCTTGCGTCCGCGTGGTGGGCAGGTTCCATCGACGAGGTGGCACTGACGTGCTTCAACCTCACGCGTCTGATCGGCGGGCAGTGGATGCAGGACGTCTGGTGCGGCCAGGATCCCGCAGCAACGTGCAACCAGTGTCCTGTGCGATGGCATGACGCAGGGACGCGCATGCGGCTGGGCCGGCGCTCCCACGAGGATGCTTGATAGCCCCAGCCCTCAAGACGCTCGCGCAACGGCCTGTCCGGGAGCGATGGACTCCGCAGGCGATGGGCTCGCATGGCATCGGCATGCGCATGGCACCACGCATGAGACTCAGGCTGGACGTCCCGGATGTTTGGTCCGGACGTCGACCGGCACGAATGGCTTGAAATCGCCGCCGATCATGATCGGCAGCCCGCGATGCGTCATGGCGCCAGCAGCAACCTTAGGGCGATTCAAAATCCGATCCTGCGTCCGCCTGGATGGCCGGCCCTTGCCTTGCCTGGGCGCGCGGTGCTGGCGGCAGGTGTCGGCACTGCCGTGACTAGAGGAAGCTGCCGCAGGATCAACCCGCGGACCGGGATGCGGTTGTCTTGAGCGACGGCCCTGGATGCCGGCCGCGTCGATGGAGTGCTTGCTGCGCTGGTGCGGTGAGTATGCCGGCGAGTTGGCGGCGCAAGTGCATGTGCACCGCAGGGCACGCTGTCGTGCCCTGCCGGTGCGGCGCATCAGAGGTTGTCGGGTGCCGGCGCCGTGGCCCGTGCGTGCTGCTTGCCGCGAGCGTGTTCGATGGCGGTGCGGAGCTTGCGTGCTGCTCCGGTCACGGCCGAGGCCGTGGTTTCGGCGCTGTTGGTCGCGGCGATCGGCGGCAGGCCGGCGACGTGTGCTTCGATACTGCAGGTTCGATCCGCTGCGCCGCCGCGTTGGCCGTTCTCGTCGCGCAGATGCACGTCGACGCGGGTGATGTCGTTGGCAAAATGCGCCAGCTGGGCGGTGCAGGTCTTCTCGACATGCTGCACGACGGACGGGTCGTGCGGCACGTGCTTGTCGGTCTGGATCTGAATCTGCATAGCGTGTCTCCTTCGCGGTCATCCACTGCGTCTGCCGCAGCGGTAGCTCGATTCTGCGATAGCCCGGTGTTGCCGCAAGGTGACAAGGCGTCGCATGTTCATGCGCGGGTTGGCTGCGCGGTGGCAATCGAACGTGGCTCACTGGATGTAGCGAGCGATCGTCAGGCGAGCGTCGACAGCGCGCTCGAGGTCGCAGTGTGCAAGGGTGCCTGGGACGTCAGGCAGTGGCTGCGCCCGCCGCCTGGCGGGCGAGGGGCGACCTGGATCGCGCATTGCGGCTGGTCGTGTTGCCATGCCCGCCTTGGAGATGTCTTGCGGACATGTGGCGGCAGGCGGCGGTATGGCGCAGGACGTGCGCAGTGGGATCGTGCCGCTTGCGTCTGCATGAATCGCCGCCGCCGCAGGCCTCGGCCCGGCCGGGAGGGTGGCTTAAGATGCCGGCACCGCGCGGCCGCGCGCCTGCCAGATGCCTGCCTGTGTCCGAATTCCGCTTCGCTCCGCTTGTCCGCTCGGGTTCGTTGCTGCGTGTGTTGCTGTGCTGTGGCCTTTGGCTGGTCTGCGCCGGTGGCGTGCTGGCCCAGGACGAGGTCACGTTGCTGGAGACCGCGCAGACCCAGCTGGATGACGCGCAGAAGGTGCTGGACCAGGGCGAGGCCGGGCTGGAAAAAGCCGACACCGACCTGCTGCGCAAGCTGACCGACCAGGTCACCGCGGCACAACGGCAGACACAGGACCTGGCACGTCAGCTGGATGCGCCGCTCAAGCAGCTGAGCGTGCGTCTGGATGGCTTGGGGGTGGAGCAGGCCACTGACCCGAGCGACCTGAAAAAGCAGCGTAAAGCGCTGGCGAACGAAAAGAACAAGCTGGACGCGGAGCTCAAGCGCGCCAATCTGCTGGCCTCCGAAGCCGGTGAACTGGCTGACCGCCTGGAACACAG
The DNA here is from genome assembly GCF_002939785.1 of Xanthomonas codiaei. GTDB lineage: Bacteria > Pseudomonadota > Gammaproteobacteria > Xanthomonadales > Xanthomonadaceae > Xanthomonas > Xanthomonas codiaei. The sequence continues at coordinate 32,344 of NZ_MDEC01000036.1, read as the reverse complement.
GCGCGCACAGTTGTTCAGTGTGCAGCTGTCCACACGCGTCGCCTCGCCATTGTCGCCGGCGCTATGGAGCCAGATCGCCCGGCAATGGCCGGACGACCGCGCGCGGTTGCAGGCCGTGAACGACGAGGCCGCCCAGGTGCTCAACGCCGGTATCGCCGCCCAAGGCGTCGGCGGACTGGTGACCGGCGCGATGATCGCGCTGCTGCTGGCATTGCCGCTGCGCATCTTTCTGCGCCATCTCGGCCGGCGCTACGCCGCCTCGCGCGCGCCGGGCGGGCGGTTGCGACGTTCCGGACTGGCCTTGTGGTTTCTGCTGGTGGGCACGCTCAGCCTGGGCACGGCAGCCTGGGCACTGGCCGAAAGCGTGCGCGCGATCGCCGCGCTGCCACCCGATCTGGACGAGTTGCTCGATACGCTGGTCATCATCAGTTTCGTCGCCGCTTTTGTCGGTTCGCTCAGCGCCAGCCTGCTGATGAAGCATCAGCCCAGTTGGCGCCTGTTCCCGCTGGACGACGCCACGGTCGATCGCCTGCGCGTGCATTGCCTGGCCACCGCAGCGGTGATCTGGTTCAGCGGCATGGCGATGAAGTTCAACGAGGTGGCGCGCACCAGTGCCGCGGCGACCACTGCGACCGACGCGGTCGCCGCCCTGTTGTATGCGGGCCTGATCCTGTCGGCACTGGCTGGCCTGAGCCTGTCGTTGCGCGCACGCGCCGCCAGCGCCGGGGCCGCCGACCCCGATAGCAGCGAGCCGCCGCCGGTGGTGTCGCGTGGCGGCGGGTTCATCGTGCTGATTCGCCTGCTGGGGCATGTGGCGGTGATCGTGTCGCTGCTGGCGGCCCTGTTCGGCTATCTCAACCTGTCGTTGTTCATCGCGCGCCAGATCATCTGGATCACCCTGATCTGCAGCCTGCTCGGGCTGCTGGTGGTGTTCGCCGACGATCTGCTGACCTGGGTCTTCAAGCCCGAGGGTCGCTTCAGTCGCGCGCTGTCGCATGCCTCCGGCGTGGGTAGCGGGCGTCTGGTGCAACTGGGCCTGTTGCTGTCGGCGGTGCTGCGCGTGCTGTTGATCCTGCTGGGAATCGCGGCCCTGGTGACGCCTTTCGGCGCCAATCTGTCGGCGGTGACCGGTTGGGTCGAGAACGTTTCGCACGGCATCAAGATCGGCAACGAGCTCACCATCACGCCGGCCGCGGTGACGCGCGCGCTGCTGGTGTTCTTCCTGGGGCTGGGCGTGGTGCACGTGGTGCAGCAGTGGCTGCTCAACACCTATCTGCCCAAGACCGAGCTGGATGCGGGCGCGCGCAATTCGATCAGCACGGTGGCGCGCTATCTCGGCTGGCTGGTGGTGGTGGTGTGGGGACTGACTGCGCTGGGCCTGGACCTGAAGCGGTTGGCGCTGGTGTTGAGCGCGTTGTCGGTGGGTATCGGATTCGGTTTGCAGGCGATCACGCAGAACTTCGTCTCCGGCCTGATCCTGCTGGCCGAGCGGCCGGTCAAGATCGGCGACTGGGTACGCATCGGCGACCAGGAGGGCGATGTGCGCAGGATCAGCGTGCGCGCGACCGAGATCCAGGTGGGCGATCGTTCCACCCTGATCGTGCCCAACTCGGAGCTGATCACCAAGAGCGTGCGCAACATGACGCTCTCCAACCCGATGGGTCGGGTGCAGCTGCAGTTCTCCGTGCCGCTGGAAGCCGATGCGGCCAAGGTGCGCGACATGCTGCTGACCCTGTTTGCCGAACACGCCAAGGTGCTGGCCGAGCCGGCGCCCTCGGTGTTCATCGATTCGCTGGCCGGCGGCCACATCAACTTCAACTCGTTCGCCTACGTCAGCAGTCCACGCGATGCCTATGGCGTGCGCAGCGAGCTGTTCTTCGCGCTCTTGCAGCGCATGACCAGTGCCGGCATCGCACTGCAGTCGCCGCAGGAAATCCGCTTCAGCCGCGCCGGCGTGGCCGAAGCGCGCGACGGACAGGACAGCGCGCCGACCTCGCCGACCTAGCGGACCGACAGCGCCTGGTGGCCGGTGGTGCAGTGGTTGCCGCACGCGCGCGTGCGGGTTGCGCCACCGTGGCGAATCGTAAGCGCGGCGTCATGACTGCAGGTAGGCCTGAAAGGCGCCTGCCAGATGATCGAATACCGCGCGCACGCGCGGCACGTTGCGCAGGTCCTCGTGCGTCACGATCCAGGTCTCCAGCGCGGGCAGCACGAGCTCGGGCAGCACCTGCACCAGATCCGGGTGCGCGCGTGCCACCGGGCACTGCGCCACCACGATGCCCAGCCCGGCGCGCGCCAGCGTCAGTTGTGCCGGGTGGCTGTCGGTGCGGACGCTCAGCTGCGCGCGCCCCAGCTCCGGATGCAGCACCGTGGCGAACGCCAGGTCGGCGCGGCATCGGTCCGGGCCGATCAGCGCGTGCTGCAGCAGGGCGTCCGCCGAGCCGGGGACGCCATGGCGTGCGAGGTAGTCGCGATGGGCAAACAGGCCCAGCGCAATGGCGCCAACCTTGCGTGCGACCAGGGCGCTTTGCGTTGGCGGATGCATCCGCACGGCGAGATCGACCTCCTGTTCCAGCAGGTCGGCCGCGTTGTTGCTGAGCGAGACCTCCGCCACGATGCGCGGGTGCGTTGCGCGCAGGCTGGCTAGCATGGCAGGCAGCACCTCGATTCCGACGAACTCGGAAACGCCGATGCGGACGCTGCCGGCGATCTCGCCCGGTGGGCTATAGGCAAGGCGCACGAACTGCGCCGACGCGCGCGCCATGCTGCGGGCGGACTCGGCCAAGGCGCGTGCCTGTTCGGTGGGGGTCAGACCGGTAATCGACCGGGTGAACAGCGTGGTGCCCAGCATGCGTTCGAGTGCGGCCAGGCGGGTGCGCACCGTGGGTTGGGTCACGCCCAGCAGCCGCGCGGCGGCCGACAGGCTGCCCTCTTCCAGCACGGCAAGAAAGATCCGCTGATCTTCCCAGGCGATGTCCTCGCTCATAAAAATTGATCCAGCCGCTGGTGGAATTTCGATACTTCCATCCTAGCCGGTGCAACGGCACGCTGGCTGCCGTCCGGACGCAGGCCAGCCGTCGGGACCTCGCGATGCGAGCTCTGCAGGGCCGGTCGATCAGGCAAGGATGGCAGACGATACGGCTACCGCCCGACTGCCGGCGGCAGGCACGCTGATCGCCGTTGCACACAACACCGATTGAGTTCCCTTCATTTTCCCAAGGAGCAAACGCATGCCTTACACCACGTCGCTGGATCGCTACCGCCTGCTTGGCCGCTCGGGCCTGCGTGTGTCGCCGCTGGCGCTGGGCACCATGACCTTCGGGCAGGACTGGGGCTGGGGCGCCGATGCAGGCGAAGCCAAGCGTATTTTCGACGCCTATGTGGAGCGTGGCGGAAATTTCCTGGACACCTCGGTGAACTACACCAACGGCGCTTCCGAACGCATCGTTGGCGAGCTCATCAAGGACAAGCGCGAACGCATCGTGCTGGCGACCAAGTACTCGATGGCGCGCGATGCCGGCAACATAAACTCCGGTGGCAATCATCGCCTGAACCTGGTGCGCTCGGTGGAGACCAGCCTGCGCCAGCTGGCGACCGATCGCATCGACCTGTTCTATCTGCACGCCTGGGATTTCACCACCGCGCCGGATGAAGTGATGCGGGCGCTGGACGACCTGGTGCGCGCGGGCAAGCTTCTCTATCTGGGCATCTGCAACACACCGGCCTGGCGGGTGGCGCAGCTGCAGACCCTGGCCGACCTGCGTGGCTGGTCGCCGTTGGTGGCATTGCAGATCGAATACAGCCTGGTCGAGCGCAGCGTCGAACACGAATTGATTCCGATGGCGCGCGAACTGGGACTGGGCGTGCTGCCGTGGTCACCGCTGGGTGGCGGCATCCTGACCGGGAAATACAGCCGCGACGACCTGTCCGACGAGAACGGGGCAGAGGTCGCAGCCAGCCGCAAGGGCGTGATCGCCTCGACCGGACATCTCAACGCGCGGGCCCTGGACATCGCCGATGCGGTGGGCGCGGTGGCCGACGAACTGGGTGCCTCGCGCTCGCAGGTGGCGCTGGCCTGGACCCTGCGTAATCCGGCAGTGGTGGCGCCGTTGATGGGCGCACGCACGCTGGAACAGGCCGAGGACAATTTCGGTGCGCTGTCGCTGGCGCTGAGCGAGGCGCAGCTGGAGCGGCTGCAGCAGGCCAGTGCGGTGGCGCCGATCTTTCCGGAGCGCTTCATCGGCCGCCCGATGGCGCAGCAGCTCATCTATGGAACCTCGACCCTGGAACCGCGCCGCTGATTGCAGGAGAACCGCATGCACGTCTCTGGTTACGCACTGCTGTGGGTCGCCGCCGCACTGCTGGCGCAGGTGGTGGCCGCCGCGCCCGCGGGCATGGCCGCGGGCACCGATTGTGCCGAGGCAACCACACCGACCGAGCGCAACCGCTGTATCGTCGATGGCGCATTCCGGCAATGGGCCAGCGGCGGGCGCGGCTTCTTCGATCGCGTGCTCGCGCCGGAGGTGGTGTGGACCATCGAGGGGTCCGGACCGCATGCGGGTACGCTGCATGGCCGTGAGGCGCTGATGGCGCGTGCGGTGCAGCCGCTGGCCAGCCGCCTGTCCACACCATTGCGTCCGCTGCAGTGGCAGGTCTGGGCCGATGGCGCACATGTCATCGTGCAATGGGAAGGCGCTGGTCGCGTGCGCGACGGCGGCGAGTACCGCAACCGCTACGCTTGGATCATGCGCATGCACGAAGGCAAGGCGGTGCAGGTCAATGCATTCCTGGATCTGCCACGTTATGGCGAGGCGCTGCAAGGTGGCCCCGCGCAGGTTGCCGGCGGAGCAGGGACATGAGCGATGCGCGGATGACGTTGGCAGTGGCAGTGGCCCTGGGTGCAGGAGCGGCAGTGTTCTGCACTGCTGCAGCGTCGCTGGATCCGTCACTGCGTGCAGGCGACGATGCGACCGACGCACGCGGCGGGCAGCGGCGGCAGGCGCATCCTTATCTGGGGAGCTGGGTCACCGCCGACGGCAGCATGCGGCGGGAGTTATTGCCGACCGGATATCACGCCCAGGCCGGCGGCCGTGGCGAGTCTGGACAGGGCCGCTACGTGGTGGAACGCGACCGGATCCGCTTCCTGGACGCGCGCGGTTCCTTGGCCGAGGGAATCTTCGTCGGTCCGAATGAACTGCATCACGGTGGACGCATCTTCCACCGGCAAGGCAAGGCCGCGTCCGCGAGCTAGCGGCGCGCCGCATGCAACGCGCTGCGCGCGTTCGGCATGCCAACCAGGCGATGGAGCCCCTGCCGCTGGCCCGCGCCGGCGACATTCCCCGCCTGTAATCCCCCCTGCAAGCGCCCGCGCCGGCATGGTGCCGCGTGCGCCGCGCTTGCGACCAGACCACACTTCATGGGAGAGAGAGCGATGAAGACCGTACTGATTTCCGGAGCCGGCTCCGGCATGGGCCTGCTCACTGCGCAGACCCTGATCGCCCGCGGCGATGTCGTCTACGCCGGGGTACGCGACCCGGATGGACGCAGCAAGGCGCGCAGGGAGGCGTTGGAACGCCATGCGCAGGCCCATGGCACGCGCGTGCATGTCGTGGACATGGATATCCATCACCAGGCTTCGTGCCAGCACGCAGTGGACCGGATCGTGGCCGAGCAGGGGCGGCTGGATGTGGTGATCCACAATGCCGCGCACCTGTACATCGGGATGGCCGAAGGATTCACTGCCGAACAACTGAGCGAGAGCTTCAACACCAATGCGGTGGGCGCGCATCGGCTCAATCGCGCCGCATTGCCGCAGATGCGCAAGCAGGGCGACGGCCTGCTGCTGTACGTGGGCAGCACCATCACGCGCATCGTGGCGCCGTTCATGATGCCGTACGTGGCCGGGAAATACGCATTCGATGCAGTGGCCGAGACCACCGCCTACGAAGTGCGTCCGCTGGGCATCGACACCGTCATCGTCATGCCCGGTACCTTCATGGATGGCACCTCGCATTTCCAGACCGCGGTACGCCCGGCCGATACCGATGCCGCGCAGGGCTACGCTGCGGTGCAGGCGGAGTTCGACAACTACGAACCCGGGTTGCGTCGCCTGTATCGCGCCGGACAGCAGGCGCCGGTGCAGGCGGTGGCCGACGAGATCGCCCGGGTCCTGGCATTGCCCAAGGGGAGCAGGCCGTTGCGCACGACGGTGGATTTTGCCGACTACGGTGCCGAAGCCGTCAATGCCGTGGTCCAGGCGCAGACGGCGCGGGTGTTCGGCATCATGGGCATGCAAGACCTTCTGAACGTCGCCAGCGGCGACGCTTGAGCAGGCAGCGGGCGCGACGTCGGGCCAGGCCGGCCGACGTCCGCGCCCAGCCACGGGCCGTCCCCGGCATGACAGCGGCCGGAGATGTCGCGGGCACAAGCTGTGTCACCGCAGCGGCGCGCCAGCGTCGGCAGGCAATCGGGCGTTGCCACCACCCGGCGGGTGCGCCGGAGGCGATGGCCCGGGTCAGGAGCGATCGGCCCCCTCGCCCTGCTTGACCAATGCCAGGTCGTCCACGCTGACGTCTTCGGTGTAGTCGAGCCAGGCGCGGATCTCCAGATCGTCCACGGCATGCTCCAGGCCCACCGGCATGCGGATGCGCCCGGCGGTATCGGGCACCACCCACTGCTGCGCCAGCACCACCTTGCGCTCGGAGGACACTGCTTCGACCCAGAAGGCGCGGCTGGGCCGACGTTTGGCATAGACCTCCAGCATGTAGCGGCCGGCCTCGGTCTTGCGTGCGGCCTGGGTAAGCATGATCGGCTGGCGTACACGCGGGCGCGGGCCCTGCGGGACGACATCCAGCGGCGCATCCACTGCCACGCCGCGGATGAGGTCCGGGTCGCGATACAGCTTCATGTGCTGGTTGCGGTCCACCACCAGTGCGCACCAGTCGCCGTCGGCCGACCCATCCTCGAACGCGGTACAGCGGTCCACGTAGGCCAGTGCGCCCTTGCTGCGGGTGCGGTCGAACTGGCGCGAGGTGTTTTCCAGGTAGACCGTCTTCAGATTGGTGTCTTCGTCGTATTCCAGCAATACCGGCGGGCGGACCTGCTGCACGCCCACCACCACATCGCCATTGCCGTTGACGCGCAGCAGGCGCGTGCTCTGCCCGGTCCACAACGTGCGTGCGTAGGCCAGATAGCGCGGGTAATCCTTGCCGCTGTCACGGCTGGCCGCCACGCTGGCGCTGGGCGGTGCATCGTTGGCCAGCAGCGAGCGGCCGAATCCCAAGGTGCGTATGCCCGGTTCCAGCAGCTGCAGCAAGGTGGCACCGGAATCGAGCGTGCTGCCTGCGCGGGTGACCACCTGTTGTGGTGCGATGCCGTTGCCGAGGAACAGCAGCAGGTTTTCGCGCTTCTGGCTGGCGAGTACCTTGCTGAGGTCGTTCGGCATGGCCAGGTGATCGGAGGCGATCACGATCACCGTGTTGTTGCCATAGCGGCTGTTGCGGATGCGCGCGACCAGCTCGCCGATCAGACGGTCGCTGCACTGTATCGCATGCAGCAGGCCGATGTCACCCAGTGGGCCATCGTAGTGCTGGCCCTTGCAGGCCAGCGGCAGATGGCCGGCCGGGTGATGGGTATCCATGGTGAGCGTGGTCAGCATGAACGGCTGGCCGGCGCGCGACAGCGTCTGGAAACTGTCCCAGGCATCCTCCAGCAGCACGTCGTCGTGCACGCCCCAGGCAGAGAAATGCTTGGGGGCGATGCCCTTGTCGTGGAAATGGTGCAGGTCGTGCACCACGTCGAAGCCGTGGCTGGACAGAAAACGGCCCTTGCCGGCGAAGCTGGCGTCGGCACCGCCGACATAGTGATTGCGGTAGCCCTGATCCTTGAGATAGTCGCCCAGGCAGCGCGCTTCGGGCAGGAACAGGCCCATGCGGTCCATGCTGTTTTCATCGCCCGGCGCAGTGGTGAGCGGTACGCCGCACATCGAGGCCACCATGCCGGCGATGGTCCAGCCGCTGCCTTCGGTGGAGGCGAGGTTGCGCACGTCCACCGCCTCGGTGGCAAGCGCGCGCAGGTTGGGCATCAATCCAGGAAACACCGCCTCGTCGAAGTAGGTGCGCTCCAGGCTCTCGGCGTAGATCCACACGATGTTCCGGCGCTTGTGCAGCGGTTGCTGCGGCACCTGGTATTCGGGCACGACGGTGGCATAGTCGACCGGGCGCAGCTGGTAGTACAGCCGCTTGCCGTCGCGATACAGCGGGCTGACCGCCTGGCCGACGAGCAGCACCGCTACGAAGCCCGCGAACACCGCGCCGCCACCGCGCGTGCGCTGGAAGCGGCGCACCTTCACAAGCAGCAGCGGGCTGAGCGAGAGCAGCAGCATGCCGACGAACACGGCGATGTAGCCTGAGAAATCACTGACCCCGGCGCCCTCCATGTCGGCGCGCAGGTGATAGAGCGTCGCCGCGTTGATCCCGTCGCCACTGAGGCGGTCGATCAGGCCCCAGCTACTGAGCAGCAGCAGGAACAGCGACAACAGGCCGGCCTTGAGCCATGCCAGGCGCGGGGAGGCGACCAACAACCACAACAACAGCAGCAACGAAACCAACAACATCCAATGCATGCGCAGCGTCCATGGGGGAATGGTGGGAGCGCGTAGCGGACGCCTGGCTCGCCATGTCCTGTGCGTCACCGCAATGTGACACCCGGATGACCGACTATGCCGCGCCGAAGCTGACTGAAATGTTTGTTGGGATTGGAGACGGGCCACCGGGTGCGTTGGCTGATGCGCGCACCTAGCAAGTGCGCTCGCCGTGTGCATCTGGTCATTGTTTGGCTGGCGGTCCGAAAGCACGCACACAGCGTGCAAGCGCAATGCTGCAGGCAATTGGCGTGGTCAGCATCATCGTCAGAGCCTGCTTGCGTCTTGCTGCTTGTCGTATGGCCGGCGATGGTGCGAAGACGCCTGGTGCTTGGGCGACGTGTTGGTGCGTGGTGTTGCTCCGTACCCTCACCCCAACCCCTCTCCCGGGGGGAGAGGGGCTTGCTGCGGCTGGCTGCGAGACCTGTGGTACACCTACGTAGCACCTGTTTAGAGCAGCTAGCAAAACTACTGCGCGGCCGCCAGGCGGGCGCGGTCGGTGCTCGGAATCCTCATGTACCACTCGTACACTGCGGTTCCTCCGCGCCGTCCGCACCCACCTGACGACCGCTCGCTACGTTTTGTTAGCCGCTCTTAATGGCGGCAGTGCACTACATCCTTGCAGATAACGCAGACTGTGCAGCACGAGTGACGAAGGCTATGCAGCACCAGTAACAAGGCCATACAGCATGAGTAAGGACCATCATGCAGCATGAGTATGTCGTGCAGCAAAATTCTCGCGGCATGATCGAGCGCAGCGCTAGCGGTGGCCGCGTTCCTCGCGTGCACGCACGCGGCGGTCGAACAGCAGCGCGCTGACCACGATGCCCAGGCCCAGCACCACGCCCAGCAGGAACAGCACCATCGCGATGGCGGGGTAGCCCCACAGCTTGAAGCCGGTGTCGATGCGCATCATCTGCGCCGACGCCATGATCAATGCCGCAGTCACGATGCCGGCCGCGACACGGTTGGCGATCTTCTGCAGGCTTTCCATCAGATGCGATTCTTCCAGCCCGGTGACGCGCATCTGCAGGCGGTTTTCCGCCGCCAGCGACAGGATCTCGGACATGCGCCGCGGCCCTTCGCGTACCAGGTGCTGCAGCTCCATCGCCTCGCTGGCCAGGTTGGCGGCGGACATAGATTTTTTCAGGCGCGCGCGCATCACATGCTGCAGATGGCGTTCGACGATACGGCGCGTATCCAGTTGTGGCGAAAGCGCGCGGCACACGCCTTCCAGGTTCAGCAGCGTCTTGCCGAGCAGGCTCAGCTCCGGTGGCGTGCGCAGCCCGGTGGAGGTGGCGATGCGCACCAGATCCAGCACTACGCGGCCTTCGGAGGTGGCATCGTGCGCGGCGTAGCGCGCAATCATCTGCCCGGTTTCGCGCTGGTAGCGGTCTTCGTCGTAATCCTCCAGCCGCGTGCTGAGCGCGATGGTCTCTTCGGCCACCTCTTCGCCACGGCCATCGACCGCGGCGAACAACAGCTTGAGCAATCGCTCGCGCAGGCGCGGTGGCACGTGCGCCACCATGCCCAGGTCGAAGATGGCCAGGCGCCCGTCCGACAGCACGCGCAGGTTGCCCGGATGCGGGTCGGCATGGATTTCGCCGTGCACGAACATCTGATCCAGGTAGCCCTTGACCAGTTCGGCGGCCAGATCGTCCATCGGTTGCTCGGTGCGGCGCAGACCGGAGATCTTGTCCACGCGCACGCCTTCGGCCAGCTGCATGGTCAGCACGCGCCGGCTGCTCAGATCCCAGATCGGCTGCGGCACCCATAGCAGCGGGAAGGGCTTGAGATGCTTGCCGAAGCGCACCAGGGTTTCGGCTTCGTCCTGGTAATTGAGTTCGGCACGCAGGGTCTTGCCGAATTCGCCCAGCCAGTCGGCAAAGCGCACCCGGCGACCGATGCCGGTCAGCCGATCGGCGGCGGTGGCGAAGCTCTTGAGCACGTCCAGGTCCGAGCGCACCTGTGCGGCCACCTCGGGCTTTTGCACCTTGATCGCCACCGGGGTGCCATCGCGCAGGGCGGCACGGTGCACCTGCGCCAGCGATGCGCAGCCCAGCGGCACCGGATCGAAATGCGAGAACGCCTTGTTGACCGAGACACCGAGCTCGTCTTCGATGATCTGGCGGATGCGCTCCACCGGCACCGAGCTGGTGTTCTCCTGCATGCGCTCCAGCGCGGTGGCGAACTCCGGCGGCACGATGTCCGGGCGCGTGGACAGCATCTGCCCCAGCTTGACGAAGGTGGGGCCCAGCGCCTCCAGGTCGGAGACGAATTGGTCCGGCGTACCCTCGGCAGGCACCTCGTATTCGTTGATGGCCGCCGGATCCAGGTTCATGCCGGCGAACACGCCCGATCCGCGATACCGCAGCAGCAGGCGCAGGATCTGCGTGCGCCTGCTCATGCCACCCACCACGGCGTGGTCGGCCGGGTGTGCGGCCGGGGCCGTGCTGCGCTGTGGATCGTTGGGACTCAAGGCCTTCTCCGGGCGTCGTGCAAGCGGCGAGTGTGGCCAGCGACAGGTCGTCGGGTGGTGAATCCGGGCCCATCGCGCCATCGCTTGCGAGCGCGGCAGCACGCGCTGGCCATGACTGCGAGGCAGTGCCGGCAGCGCTCGCGCATCGGCGCCCAATCAACGCGCAATGGCCTGCCGTCACCCCACGCGGGCGCCGGATCGGCGAGAATCCCCGGCCACCCACGAAGGACCTTGCGCATGGCCGGTGCCAGCCTGTTCACCCTGCTCGACGACATCGCCACCTTGCTGGACGACGTTTCCATCCTGACCAAGGTCGCGGCCAAGAAGACCGCCGGCGTGCTCGGCGACGATCTGGCGCTCAACGCGCAGCAGGTGACCGGCGTCAGCGCCGACCGCGAGTTGCCGGTGGTGTGGGCGGTGGCCAAGGGCTCGCTGGTCAACAAGGTGATCCTGGTGCCGGCGGCGCTGGCGATCAGCGCACTGGAGGCCTGGCTGCGCGGACGCGGCTACACCATTCCGCTGGTGATGCCGTTGATGATGATCGGCGGCGCCTACCTGTGCTTCGAGGGCGTGGAGAAGCTGGCGCACAAATTCCTGCACAGCGAAGACGAGGACGCGCAGCGGCACGCCGAACGCACCCGCGCGCTGGCCGACGAGAGCGTGGACGTGGTGGCGCTGGAGAAGGACAAGGTCAAGGGCGCGATCCGCACCGACTTCATCCTGTCGGCGGAGATCATCGTGCTGTCGCTGGGCGTGGTGGCGGAGGTGTCGTTCGGCCAGCAGGTGGCGGTGCTGGTGGCGATTGCGCTGGCGATGACCGTCGGCGTCTACGGCCTGGTGGCGGCGATCGTGAAGCTGGACGACCTGGGCCTGTACCTGACCCGCAAAGGCGCGTCGCTGGCCGCGCTGGGCCGCGGCATCCTGGTGGCCGCGCCGTGGTTGATGAAGTTCCTGTCGGTGGCCGGCACGCTGGCGATGTTCCTGGTCGGCGGCGGCATCCTGGTGCACAACATCCCCGCGCTGCATCACGTGGTGATGGATCTGGCCAAGGGCGCCGGCGGCATGGGCTGGCTGGTGGAGACGCTGGGCAACATGCTAGTGGGCGTGGTGGCCGGCGCGGTGGTGCTGGCGGTGGTGACCGGGTTCCAGAAGCTGCGCGGGAACAAGGCCGCGCACTGAGTCCCCGTGCGTCCCTCGGGGCGAGGCGCGCGGCGGGCTGGCAGGTGCAGCAGATGGCGACATGCAGCCGATATCGATCCGCATGGTCGCGGTGGTCTGTCGCATTCGTTCGATGCCGGCCCTGGGCGGCGAGCCAGAGCGCCGTGTGGTCTGGCCCAGCCGACGCGTCCTGCGCACGTGCCACCGACGGCGCCTGGCGCCGATCAGGGCGTGGCCCGATCGCCGTGAACGATGGCTCTGCAGGACCTGCAACGCGCGCGTGGCCCCAACTGCCCGCGCTACCGAACAGGGCGATCGACAGCATTCGGTGAACTAATCGGCGCTGATCACCCGATTCTTGCCCGCGGCCTTGGCGTCGTACATGGCGCGGTCGGCGCGCCGGATCAGTTCGTCCTGGGTCTCGTCGGCATGCCGCAGCGCCACGCCGGCACTGAAGCTGATGAAGATCCGCACGTCCTCGTGCAACAGCGAGCGCTGCGCCAATGCACGCTGCAGACGGATCACCGCCGCGCTGGCTTCGAAGATGGTCGAGTCCGGCAGCAGCAGCACGAATTCCTCGCCGCCGAAGCGGGCAATGGCGTCGGTGGTGCGCAACACCGCCTTGGCCACGTCCACGGTGTGGCGCAGTGCGGCGTCGCCGCCGGCATGGCCGTGGGCCTCGTTGAGGCGACGGAAGTCGTCCAGGTCCAGCATCGCCACGCACAGCGGCTGGCCGCTGCGCTGGGTGCGGACCGCTTCGCGCTGGAACAGTTCTTCGAAGCCGCGCCGGTTGAGCGCGCCGGTCAGCTGATCCTCGCGGACCAGCCCAGCCACCGCATTGAGCTCCTGTTCCAGCGAGGCGATGCGCTGTTCGGCCTCTTCGACCTGGCGGCGTGCCGAGAGCAGTTCGTCGCGTGCGGCCAGTGCCTGCGCCTGCACCCCGGCGGTGTCCTGCAGCACGTCCTGCAGCAGGCGATTGAGATCGGGAATGCTGCGAGCGTCGCCGATCGCCTGCGAATAGCCGGCAACGCGGTCGTGATATTCGCCGGTACTGGTGGCCATGCCGTCGAGCCGGTCGACGAAGGACACCATCATCTCGCGCATGGCGGTCTTGGAATCGGCGATGCCCTGCTTGAGCAGGCCCTGCTTGTAGATCACCTCGCGCAGGGTGCCACGCGCCTGCTCGATCGACTCCCCGTCCAGCGGGCCGGCCAGCAGCTGCCGCACCACCGAGATCTGGCCCTGCAACCAGCTGCGATCGTCCAGCAGTTCGCCGACGTTCTCCAGCAGCAGGTCGAACAAGCCGAGCAACAGGTTCTGCTGCTCGCTGGCGTCTTCGGCGCGCAGGCCGATCTGGTGGCTGAGCTCGCGCAGGCGCTGCTCCAGCGTGATCAGTTCATGCCCCGGGCGCCAGTGGCGCAGGGCCGATGCCAGGGTCTGGGCCTCTTCGGCCAGCTCCGGGCTGCGTTGCAGCAAGGTGGCCAGGGCATTGCCCAGCGCATGGCGCAGCAGGTCGCGCAGCTGTTCGGCTTCGGTACGGCCTTCTGCCAGCGAGTCGCCGATATCGATGGTGCGGATGTACTTGTCGATCAGTTGGCGCAGCGTGCGGCCATAGCCCAGCCAGTCGCCGGCGGCGTAGGCCGTACTCAGGCGTACGCCCATGTCGCCGAGTTCGCCATGCAGGCTGGCCATGCCGTCGGCGAACGCCAGCAGCAGGGCTTCCGGATGTGCGGCATGCGAGAACAGGCGGATCAGCATGGCCGTGGCAGCGGCCGGATCGTGCGTGCCGGACTTGGCCTTGGCCGGTACCAGCTGGTGGGCAGCCATGGCCTGTGCGCCGTGCGCGGAACTGCGCACGCTCGGCAGGGCGGCCGCCGGGCGCGCGCTGTCCGCGCCACCCCAGGGCAACAGACGGCGCAGCCCGCCACGCGGGCGGCTTGGAAGTTCAGGCTGGTCTGCCATGCCAGATCTCGAAAAGGTCGACGTGCTAACGCTCTTTATCGGCGCAGGCGCAGGCCGCTTGAGCAGGCCCGACCGTGGCGTCGCGGCACGGCATGTCTCCCTCGCGAAGGGCGGTGCCGAGAACGTCGTGAACCCAGGCATGAACAAGTCACGCAGATGACGACGAGCGCGGCCGGGTTCTCCCGCATTCGGTGCATCGCAGTGCCAGTGCACCGATGCGGGGATGTCGTTGCACTGCGATGCATCGCTTATGCCTGTCGGCATGCGCAACCGTGCGCGATGGAATGTGGCTGTCGCAGAAAAGTCAGCACATGTTCACGCATATTTTATTTGGTCGGGGTGTAGATTCATCGACAAGGACGACGTGGAGTACGCGCGTTGGCCCCGCTCCTCATTCGTTGCATGTCGTCTGGCCCGATCGGCAGACGATGGTTGTCGCTTCGCCGTTTTCCGTCTCCACCCACTTTACGACGGACGTTTAGATGGTTGCCATGATGCCGCTCCACGCTACCAGCGCACGCCTCGAGCGCAGCGCGTTGATCCCCACGCTGAAGAAGAGCGGGCGGCCGCGCGACGCGCGCGGGCGCTTCATCCGCCATCACGAGCGTCTGCCGGTGTCGCTGGCCGACACGCGCGGTGCGTTGTTCGTGGTGTCGGAGATGGCCGACTTCATCAAGGCCGGTGGTCTGGGCGATGTGGCGGCCGCACTGCCGCGCGCGCTGCGTCATCGCTATGACGTGCGCGTGTTGATCCCCGGGTATCGCGCGGTGCTCGAGCGCGCCGGCAAGGTCGAGATCGTGGGCCGTGTGCTGGCGCATGCCGCGCTGCCGGCCTGCGACATCGGCCGTATCGTGCAATCGGACGGCTTGCCGATCTATATCCTGCTGTCCAAGGAACTGTTCGAACGCGATGGCTCGCCGTACGTGAGCACCAGCGGTTCGGAGTTCGAAGACAATGCCATCCGTTTCGCCACCTTGTCGCACGCCGCCGCGCAGATCGCCGCCGGCCATGCCGGGCTGGGCTGGAAGCCGCGCCTGCTGCATCTCAACGATTGGCCGTGTGCGCTGGCGGCCGGCTATGTGCGCTGGTCCGGCGGCACCACCCCGTGCCTGCTCACCATCCACAACCTGGCCTACCAGGGCCTGGTGCCGTATTCGATGGCTGCGGCGCTGGGCATTCCCGCCGAGCGCGTGGCCGAGCTGGAGTTCTACGGGCAGATGTCGTTCCTGCGCGGCGGCATCGTCAATGCCGACCACGTCAATACCGTCAGCGTCAGCTATGCCAAACAGATCACCGGCCCGGCACAGGGCTGCGGGCTGGACCGGCTGCTGGCCGGCCGCGCTGCCAAGGGCGCGCTGACCGGGATCGTCAACGGCATCGATGCCAGCTGGGACCCGCGCACCGACGCGCACCTGGATGCGCATTTCAGCGTGAACCACTGGCAGGGCCGTCAGGCCAACGCCGGGCAGGTGCGCAAGGCCTTCGGGCTGCGCGAGAGCACCGGCCCGCTGTTTGCGGTGGT
Organism: Xanthomonas codiaei; assembly: GCF_002939785.1. GTDB lineage: Bacteria > Pseudomonadota > Gammaproteobacteria > Xanthomonadales > Xanthomonadaceae > Xanthomonas > Xanthomonas codiaei. Next base: position 16,582 of record NZ_MDEC01000036.1, on the reverse strand, counting down.
CTCGCGGCTGGTGCACCAGAAGGGCCTGGACCTGATCTGCGAGGTCGCTCCGCAGATCGTGGCTGCCGGTGGCCAGATCGCGGTGATCGGCGGCGGCGAGCCGGAGATCGAGCAGCAGGTGGCCGAGCTGACCCGCCGCTATCCCGGCCAGGTCGGCGCCTTCATCGGCTTTGAGGAAGGCCTGGCACGGCGCATGTTCGCCGGTGCCGACTTCCTGCTGATGCCGTCGCGGTTCGAGCCCTGCGGCCTGAGCCAGATGTATGCACAACGCTTTGGCTGCCTGCCGATCGCCCACGCCACTGGCGGGCTGATCGACACCGTGGACGACGGCGTCACCGGCTTCCTGTTCCAGCACGCCAGCGTGGAGGCGCTGCGCCGCTGCCTGGAACGCGCCTTCCGTACCTTCCGCCTGCCCAGCCTGCTGGCGGCGATGCGCCGGGCGGCGATGCTGCGCCCCAGCGGCTGGGATGTGGCCGGCAAGAAGTACCTCTCCCTTTACGAACACACCGCTGCCACCGCGCCCGCGCTTGCGACGGTGTCATGAGCGAACGGTTGGGCGGGCAGGGCCAGGAGACGGAAACTGACGCGGTGACCACGGAAGGTATGTCCGATGTTGCGCAGACCCTGCAGGCACTTGCCCAGGGTCTGCCCGCCGATGCATTCACGGTGCTGGGCCCGCATCCGCAGGCCGACGGGCGCCGCCGCGTGCGCGTGCTGGCACCAGGCGCCGAGGCGATGGGCTTGATCGATCCGCGCGGCAAGCTGCTGGCACGCATGCAGGCCACCGAGACCGATGGCCTGTTCGAAGGCGAACTGGCCGGCGACGGCTCGTACCGGCTGCGCATCGTGTGGCCGGACGTGGTGCAGGAGATCGAAGACCCCTACGCATTCGGCCCGATCCTGGACGAATCGTTGCTGCTGCAGATCGCCGCCGGCGACGGGCAGGCGCTGCGCCGCGCGCTGGGCGCCCAGCACATGCGCTGCGGCGACGTGCCGGGGGTGTGCTTTGCGGTATGGGCACCGCACGCGCAGCGCGTGGCCGTGGTCGGCGACTTCAATGGCTGGGAGGCGCGGCGGCACCCGATGCGCCAGCGAAGTGGTGGCTTCTGGGAGCTGTTCCTGCCGCGCGTGGAAGCCGGTGCGCGCTACAAGTACGCCATCACCGCTGCCGATGGCCGCGTGCTGTTCAAGGCCGACCCGGTGGCGCGCCAGAGCGAGCTGCCGCCGGCCACCGCCTCGGTGGTGCCCGGTGACGCAGCATTCGCCTGGACCGATGCCGACTGGATGCGCCGGCGCAGTGCGCAGGCCTTGCCGGCGCCGATGTCCATCTATGAGGTGCACGCGGCTTCGTGGCGTCGCGACGGGCATGACCAGCCGCTGGACTGGCCCAGCCTGGCCGGGCAGCTGATTCCGTATGTGCAGCAGCTCGGCTTCACCCATATCGAACTGCTGCCGATCACCGAGCACCCGTTTGGTGGATCGTGGGGCTACCAACCGCTGGGCCTGTATGCGCCCACCGCGCGGCATGGCAGCCCGGATGGTTTTGCCGCCTTTGTCGATGCCTGCCATCGCGCCGGCATCGGCGTGATCCTGGATTGGGTCAGCGCGCACTTTCCCGATGACGCACACGGCATGGCGCAGTTCGATGGCGCGGCCCTGTACGAGCACGCCGACCCGCGCGAAGGCATGCACCGCGACTGGAATACGCTGATCTACAACTACGGCCGCCCGGAAGTGACCGCGTTCCTGTTGGGCAGTGCGCTGGAGTGGATCGACCACTACCACCTCGATGGCCTGCGCGTGGATGCGGTGGCCTCGATGCTGTATCGCGACTACGGCCGTGCCGAGGGCGAGTGGGTGCCCAATGCGCACGGCGGCCGCGAGAACCTGGAAGCGGTGGCCTTCCTGCGCCAGCTCAACGGGGAGATCGCCGCACGCTTTCCCGGCGTGCTGACCATCGCCGAAGAATCCACCGCCTGGCCAGGGGTGACCGCACCGCTGGCCGATGGCGGGCTGGGCTTCACCCACAAGTGGAACATGGGCTGGATGCACGACACGCTGAGCTACATGCAGCGCGATCCGGCCGAGCGCGCCCAGCACCACAGCCAGCTCACCTTCGGCCTGGTGTACGCGTTCTCCGAGCGCTTCGTGCTGCCGCTATCGCACGACGAAGTGGTGCATGGCAGCGGTGGCCTGCTCGGGCAGATGCCCGGCGACGACTGGCGGCGCTTTGCCAACCTGCGCGCCTACCTGGCGCTGATGTGGGCGCACCCGGGCGACAAGCTGCTGTTCATGGGCGCCGAATTCGGCCAGTGGGCCGACTGGAATCACGACCAGTCGCTGGACTGGCACCTGCTCGATGGCGCCCCGCATCGCGGCATGCAACGGCTGGTGGGCGATCTCAATGCCGCGCTGCGGCGCGTGCCAGCGCTGTACCGCGGCACCTACCGTGCCGAGGGGTTCGACTGGAGCGTGGCCGACGATGCGCGCAACAGCGTGCTGGCCTTCATCCGCCACGATCCCGACGGCGGCGGCGTGCCGCTGCTGGCGGTGAGCAACCTCACTCCGCAACCGCTGCACGACTACGGCGTGGGCGTGCCGCGTGCCGGCGCCTGGCGCGAAATCCTCAATACCGATAGCGCCCACTACGGTGGCAGCAACCTCGGCAACGGCGGTCGCCTGGCGACCGAGCCGATGGGCATGCATGGGCATGCGCAACGGCTGCGCCTGACCCTGCCGCCGCTGGCCACGATCTACCTGCAAGCGGAGAACTGACAATGAACGAGCGCGACGCGACCACCCCGGCCTGGGGCGCATGGCCAGCGGGTGAAGGACAGGTGCGCTTCGCGCTCTGGGCGCCGGAGGCAAGCCGCGTGGAGGTGGTGTTCGCCGATGGCGCGCGCGCTGCGCTGCAGGCGGGGGCGGACGGCTTCTTCAGTGCGGTGCTGGCCTGTGCCGCCGGTGCGCGCTATCGCTACAGCATCGACGGGGGCGATCCGGTACCGGATCCGGCCTCGCGCTGGCAGCCGGACGGCGTGCATGGCGCCAGCGCCGTGCAGCCCACCGATGGCTACCGCTGGAGCCACCCGCAATGGCAGGGCCGGCCCTGGGACGAGGCGGTGATCTACGAACTGCACGTAGGTGCCTGCGGTGGCTATGCAGGCGTGCAGGCGCAGCTGCCGCAGCTGGCGGCGATGGGCATCACCGCGATCGAACTGATGCCGCTGAGTGCCTTCCCCGGTGCGCACAATTGGGGCTACGACGGCGTGCTGCCGTATGCGCCGGCGCAGGCCTATGGCACGCCGGACGAACTGAAGGCATTGATCGACGCCGCGCACGGGCATGGCCTGATGGTGCTGCTGGACGTGGTCTACAACCACTTCGGTCCGGACGGCAATTATCTGCACAGCTACGCAGCCCCGTTCTTCAACGAAGACAAGCCCACCCCATGGGGGGCGGCGATCGATTTCCGCAAGCCGCCGGTGCAGCGCTACTTCCTCGACAACGCGCTGATGTGGCTGCACGAGTACCGTTTCGACGGGCTGCGCCTGGACGCGGTGCACGCGATCACCCCGAACGCCTTCCTGGACACCTTGCGCGAGACCATCGACGCCAGCCTGCCCGCCGGTCGCCACGTGCACCTGGTGCTGGAGAACGAAGCCAACCAGGCCTCGCAGCTGCAACGCGGCTATACGGCGCAGTGGGACGACGACTTCCACAATGCGCTGCATGTGCTGCTGACCGGTGAAGCCGAAGGCTATTACGCCGCGTTCGCCGACAAGCCGACCGAACACCTGGCGCGCGTGCTCGGCGAAGGCTTCGCCTACCAGGGCGAGCCGGACCCGCGCGGGCATGTGCGTGGCGAACCGAGCGGGGCATTGCCGCCGCACAAGTTCGTGGTGTTCGCGCAGAACCACGACCAGATCGGCAACCGCGCACGCGGCGAACGGCTGAGCGTGCTGGTCTCGCCGCAGCGCTTGCGTGCGGCACTGGCGCTGACCGCGTTGACGCCGATGATCCCGCTGTTCTTCATGGGCGAACCGTGGGGCGCCACCCAACCATTCCTGTTCTTCACCGATTTCGGCCCGCCGCTGGACGAGGCGGTGCGCGAAGGCCGCCGCCGCGAGTTCGCGCACTTTGCCGCGTTCGCCGATCCGGAGCAGCGCGCCACCATTCCCGATCCGAACAGCCAGGCCACCTTCGCCGCCTCGCGTTCGCCGCTCGAAGACGCCGCGCACGGCGAGGGCGCGCAATGGGCGGCCTGGTTCACTGCGCTGCTGGGCGTGCGGCGCCAGTGGCTGGTGCCGGACCTGGCACAGGCGCGCGCGCTGCGTGCCAGCGTCCTGGCTGATGGCGCGGTGACCGCCAGCTGGGAGCTGCCGGGCGGGTTGTGGCATATCGCCTTCAATGTGGGCGCTGCGGCCGTGCCGCTGCCACCGCGGCGCGGGCAGGTGGTGCATGCCGAAAACGTGGATGTCGCCGCGCAGCTGCTGCCGGTCGATGGCTTCATCGCCTGGCACGAGGCGCAGGCATGAGCGCCGATTCCCTGCACGCCCTGGCCAGCGCGGCCGGGGTGATGGTCGATTGGGTGGATGCCAGCGATCAACCGCGGCAGGTGTCCGAGCCGTCGCTGCAGGCGGTGCTCACCGCGCTGGAGTTGCCGGCCGCCACCGCCGCGCAGCGCGAGGACAGCCTGCGCCGCTGCCAGGCGCAGGCGGCTGAACCGGCCGCCCTGCTCACCGCGCAGGTGGGCGCGCCGCTGGCGCTGCGCGTTGGCGCCAATGCCAGTGGCCGCTGGACCGACGACAGCGGCGCCAGCGAAGCGGCGCAGGCCAACGCACAGGGGCAGCTGCGTGCGCCGCAACGCTATGGTTACTGGACACTGGAAATCGGCGGAATCACGCAGCAGGTGGCGGTTGCGCCGCAGCGCTGTTTCAGCGTGGCCGATGCCTGCGGCCAGGCCGCACCACGGGCCTGGGGCATGGCGCTGCAGGTGTATTCGGCCTGCAGCCCCGACGATGCCGGCATCGGCGATGCCGCCGGCACGGTCGAATGGTTGCGGCATGCGGCATTGGCTGGCGCCGATACGCTGGCACTGAGCCCGGTGCACGCTTCACGTCCGGTCACCGGCGGCTACAGCCCGTATTCGCCCAGCGACCGGCGTTTCTTCGACCCGCTGCACGCCGCACCGGTGCGCGTGCTCGGCGAGACCGCGCTGGAAGCACTCGCTGCCGTGCCGGGCCTGCGCGAGCACTTCGACGCACTGCACAGCCATGCCTTGATCGACTGGCCGGCCTCGGCGCAGGCCAAGTGGCGCTTGCTGCGCGAGCTGTACGCGCGGGTGTCGCCGGATCATCCGGATCTGCTGGCGTTCCGCACGGCAGGTGGCGCGGAGCTGGAGGGATTCGCCCGGTTTGCCGCACGCGATTTCGGCGACAACGATCCGCAGCTGCATGTGTTCACGCAGTGGCTGGCCGCGCGCAGTTGGGCCGACGCACAGCGCGAAGCGCACGAGCGCGGCATGAAGATCGGCCTGATCGCCGATCTGGCAGTGGGCTTCGACCCCAAGGGCGCCGAAGCGGCTGCAGCCGGCGATACCGTGTTGCGTGGGCTGGTGCTGGGCGCGCCGCCGGACGCCTTCAATGCCGACGGCCAGCACTGGGGCATCGGTGCGTATTCGCCCACCGCCCTGCGGCGCAGCGGCTTCGCACCGTACATCGCGCTGTTGCGCGCGGTGCTGCGCGAGCGCGGCGGCATCCGCATCGATCACATCCTGGGCCTGCTGCGGCTGTGGGTGGTGCCCGATGGCGCCGGCTCCAACGAAGGCGCCTACCTGTCCTATCCGCTGCACGACCTGCTCAACCTGCTGGCGCTGGAATCCTGGCGCCACCGCGCGATCGTGATCGGCGAGGACCTGGGCGTGGTGCCGCCGGGCATCCGCGAAGAGCTGTCCCAGCGCGGGGTGATGGGCATCGATGTGCTGATGTTCACCCGCGACAGGCACGGTGCATTCATCGCCCCGGCGCTGTGGCGCCCGGATGCGGTGGCCACCACTACCACCCACGATCTGCCCACGCTCACCGGCTGGCGCAAGGGCCGCGATATCGACTGGCGTCGCCAGCTGGAGCTGATCCAGCCCGCCCAGGCGGCCGATGACGCCAAGGCGCGCACGCAGGACCTGGCCCGCCTGGATGCCGCGGTGGAACACGCCGGCCTGCACGGCGAGGACCGGTTGCTGGGCGCGCTGCGCTTCACCGCCAGCGGCGTGTCGCCGCTGGTGCTGCTGCCGGTGGAAGATGCGCTGGCGCTGGAAGAACAACCCAATCTGCCGGGCACCGTCGAGGTCCATCCCAACTGGCGCCGACGCCTGCCCGATCCCTTGCCGCATGCGCGCCTGACCACGGCGCTGCACGGCGTTGCCGAGGCGCGTCGCGTCGCGGCCGTTTCGGACTCCCAGTCATGATCGAGCTTCGCGCCACCGCCCGCCTGCAGCTGCATGCCGGCTTCACCCTGCACGATGCACGCGCGCAGGTGCCGTACTACGCCGGCCTGGGCATCAGCCATCTGTACCTGTCGCCGATCGGCACGGCGGTGCCGGGCTCCACGCACGGCTACGACAACATCGACCCCACGGTGGTCAACCCCGAACTCGGCGGCGAACAAGCGCTGGTTGCGCTGTCCAAGGCCGCGCGCGAACACGGCATGGGGCTGATCGCCGACATCGTGCCCAACCACATGGCCACGCATGCAGACAACGCGTGGTGGTGGGATGTACTGCGGCATGGCCGTAGTGCCAGGCATGCCGACTGGTTCGACATCGACTGGCGCGCCCCGGGCCGCGACGGCAAGCTGTGGCTGGCGGTGCTGGATCGCCCGTATGCCAGCGCCCTGGCCGAAGGCCTGATCACCCTGGTGGTGGACGAAGTCGGCAGCGCCGCCCTGGCGCATTACGACCAGCGCTACCCGATCCGGGCACAGACGCTGGAGGTGCCGGACAAAGCGGCACGCGCGCAGTGGCTGCGCGACTACAACGATGGCGCCAAGCGCGGCGATGGCCGCCTGCACAAGTTGATCGAGCGCCAGCCGTATCGCCTGAACTGGTGGCGTGTGGGCAACGACATGCTCAACTACCGCCGCTTCTTCGACATCACCTCGCTGGTGGCGTTGCGGGTGGAGCTGCCGGCCGTGTTCGACGCGGTGCATGCGCTGCCGCTGCGACTGGTGGCCGAAGGCCATCTGGATGGCCTGCGCATCGATCACGTGGACGGGCTCACCGATCCCACCGGGTATGTGCGCAAGCTGCGCAGCCGGCTGGATGCGGCCGGGCGTACGCGCGGGCTCAAACCCGGCACGCTGGGGCTGTATCTGGAAAAGATCCTCGCCCCCGGCGAACACCTGCCGGCCGACTGGCCGTGCGATGGCACCACCGGCTACGACTTCATGGACCAGGTGGGCGGCGTGCTGCACGACGCGGCCGGCTTCAAGCCGCTGGCACGCGCCTGGCAGAAGACCAGCGGCCGCAGCGGCGATTTTGCGCAGGAAGAGCGCAACGCACGCGACGAGATGCTGCGTGGCCCGCTGCAGACCGAATTCAATCGCGCCGTGGGTGCGTTGTCGGCGCTGGCGCGATTGGACCCGCCCACCCGCGAGTTCAGCCCGCAGATGCTGGCACGCGGGCTGTGCGTGCTGCTGCGCTGGTTCCCGGTGTACCGCACCTACGCCGGCCCCAAGGGCATCGGCGGCAGCGAAGCCGAGCGCCTGCGCGCCACCGCCGCGCGTGCACGCGAGGGCATGCCCGAATCGATCGTGGCGGCAGTGAATGCCATCGAGCGCTGGCTGCTGGACGATACCGGCGCCGATCGCGCGCAGATCGCCTTGCGGCGCATCCTGCGCCGCCGCGTCGAACAGCTCTCCGCGCCGCTCAATGCCAAGGCGGTGGAAGACACCGCGTTCTATCGGCATGGCGTGCTGCTGTCGCGCAACGAGGTGGGCAGCCACCCGACCCACTTCGCCAATGAGGCGGCGCAGTTCCACGCGCAGAACCTTGAGCGCGCCAGGCACTATCCGCGCGCGCTGCTGGCCACTGCCACGCACGATCACAAGCGCGGCGAAGACCTGCGCATGCGGTTGGCCGTGCTGTCCGAACAGCCGCGCTGGTGGATCGAGCAAAGTACCCAGTTCGACACCCTGGCCGAAGCGCTGGATGCGCCGGCCCTGGCCGGGGGCGATCAGCAGATGCTGTGGCAGACCCTGGTGGCGGCCTGGCCGATCGGGCTGGGCGCCGACCAGGCCGAGCCGCTGGCCGCCTTTGCCGAGCGCGTGGCGCAGTGGCTGCTCAAGGCGGTGCGCGAAGCCAAGCTGCATGCCAGCTGGACCGATGGCTCGGCCGACTACGAACAGGCGGTACAGGCCACCGTGGAGCAGGTGCTGTGCAGCCGCGCCGGGTTGCCGCTGCGGCGCGCGTTGCTGCGCGCCAGCAACCGCATCGCCGCGGCCGGTGCGCGCAATTCGCTGGTGCAAACCACGCTGCGCCTGACCGTGCCGGGCGTGCCCGATCTGTACCAGGGCACCGAAGGCTGGGACCTGTCGTTGGTGGATCCGGACAACCGCCGCCCGGTGGACTATGCGCAACGCCAGCAGTGGCTGGACCAGGCGCGCGACTGGACCACGCTGCTGCGCAACTGGCGCGATGGCGCGGTCAAGGCCCGCCTGACTGCGGTGCTGCTGCAACTGCGCCGCGAACATCCGGCGCTATTTGCGAAGGGTGACTATCAAGCCTTGCAGGTTGCCGTCAGCGGCGATGCGCAGGTGCTGGCCTTCCGTCGTCACTACCGCGGCCAGTCGCTGGTGGTGGCGGTGACCCGGCTGGGCGCCGGTGCGTCGGGCGATGGAGACCTCCCGCTGCTGGTGCCGCCGGCCAGTTGGGGTCAGGCGGCATTGGCCTTGCCGGAAGCGTCCTACCGCAATGTGCTCGACGGCAGCACGCTGCAGCCCCAGCGCGGTCGCGTGCCGTTGTCGACGCTGTTTGCACGTGCGCCGGTGGCAGTGTTGTCGACCCCGTCATCCCCAGACCCCTGAGAGAAACGCACGCAATGAATGACATGGAACGGCAGGCACGGCTTCGCCAGTTGGCACAGGAGATCTGGGAGGCCGAAGGCCGTCCCGACGGACATGCGGACCGCCATTGGGCGATGGCCGAGCGGCTGGTGGCCGCCGAAGAGCGCGCGGCCGAGCAGGCCGCCGAGCACGCGGTCACGCCGATCACTGCACGTCAGTAACGCTGCCTCTGTCACCGTTTCGACGTGCCTGGCGCAGGATCGGCGTGCGCCTCCACCGGCGTAGGCCCATGGACCCGCAGTGCTGATTCCCGTATCCGAGTTCACCGCAGCAAGGAGTTATCGATGGCCACTCGCAAGTTCACCCAGCGCTCGCGCATCCGCGAAGGCCGTCCCAACCCGCTAGGCGCCACCTGGGATGGCCTGGGCGTCAACTTTGCGCTGTACTCGCGCAACGCCACGCGGGTGGAACTGTGCCTGTTCGACGAGCGCGGCCGCGAGCAGGAACGCATCGCACTGCCCGAATACACCGACGAGGTCTGGCACGGCTATCTGCCCGACGCGCGCCCCGGCCAGCTGTACGGCTACCGCGTGCATGGCCCCTATGCGCCGGATGCCGGCCACCGCTTCAACCACAACAAATTGCTGCTGGACCCGTATGCCAAGCAGATTGTCGGTGAACTCAAATGGGCGCCGCATCTGTTCGGCTACATCATCGGCCACCGCGACAAGGACCTGAGCTTCGACCGGCGCGACAGCGCCGCATTCATGCCCAAGTCCGCGGTGATCGACCCGGCCTTCACCTGGGGCCAGGACCGCCCGCCGCAGACGCCTTGGAACCGCACGGTGATCTATGAGGCACACGTGCGCGGCCTGAGCATGCTGCACCCGGCGGTACCGCCGGAAAATCGCGGTACGTTCTCGGCGCTGAAGACCGACGAGCTGATCGACCACATCAGCTCCCTGGGCGTCACCGCGGTGGAGTTACTGCCGGTGCATGCCTTCGTCGACGATCAATACCTGCTGGAAAAAGGCCTGCGCAACTACTGGGGCTACAACACGCTGGGCTTTTTCGCCCCGCAAGGCCGCTACATGTCCACGCGCACCGTGGCCGAATTCAAGCAGATGGTGGCGCGGCTGCACCACGCCGGGCTGGAAGTGCTGCTGGACGTGGTCTACAACCACACCGCCGAAGGCAACGAACTCGGGCCCACGCTCTCGTTCAAGGGGATCGACAACGCCAGCTATTACCGCCTGGCCGACGACCGCCGGTTCTATATCAACGACACCGGCACCGGCAACACCTTCGACCTGACCAACGTCGGCGCGCTGCGCATGGTGATGGATTCGCTGCGCTACTGGGTGCAGGAAATGCACGTGGATGGCTTCCGTTTCGATCTGGCCAGCATTCTCGGACGCGAGCGCTACGGCTTCGACCCGTCGGGCAGCTTCCTGGATGCGGTGCGGCAGGACCCGGTGCTGAGCCAGACCAAGTTGATCGCCGAGCCGTGGGACATCGGACCCGGCGGCTATCAGGTGGGCAATTTCCCGCCCGGCTGGGTGGAGTGGAACGACAAGTTTCGCGACAACGTACGTGCGTTCTGGCGCGGCGATGCCGGCCAGCTGGCCGAACTGGCCACCCGCCTCACCGGCTCGGCCGACCTGTTCAATCACAGCGGTCGCCGCCCCACTGCCTCGGTCAACTTCGTCACCGCGCACGATGGCTTCACCCTGCGCGATCTGGTGAGTTACGAAGGCAAGCACAACATGGCCAACGGCGAGGACGGCCGTGACGGCAGCGACCACAATATTTCCGCCAATTACGGGGTGGAAGGCGATACCAACGACCCGGCGATCAAGCAGCTGCGCCGCCAGCAGATGCGCAACCTGCTGGCCACCTTGCTGCTGTCGCAGGGCACGCCGATGCTGCTGGCCGGCGATGAATTCGGCCACAGCCAGAACGGCAACAACAACGCCTATTGCCAGGACAACGCGCTGACCTGGATCGACTGGACCGCCGCCACCAAGGCCGCCGCCGCCGACCAGGCCGCGTTCGTGCGGCGGCTGATCCGTATCCGTCAGCGCTATCCGCTGCTGCACCGCGCGCGCTTTTTCGACGGCAAGTTCGACGAAGCGCTGGGCCTGAAGGATCTCACCTGGCTGGCGCCCAATGGCGTGGAGATGGACGAAGCCGCCTGGCACGACCCGGAGGCGCGCGCGCTGATGCTGCGCCTGGATGGCCGCTCGCCGACCACCGGCCTGCGCGAGATCGCCGCCAACGTCACCTTGCTGATGCTGATCAATGCCGCGTCCACCAGCGTGTCGTTCATTCTGCCGGCGATGCACGACGAACACTGGCGCGTGCTGGTCGATACCGCGCGCCACGGCGGACGCGTGGTCGCTGGCGGCAGCGAGTGGAAGGCGCCGGCGCATTCGTTGACGTTGCTGGCGGTGGAACGCGACCGCATTGCCAGCAGTGCGCGCATCGTCTCCGAAGGGGCGCGCTGATGGCGAGGATGGCCTGATGGACGTATTGCTGGCAGGAGCCACCGGGTTGGTCGGCAGGCAGGTGTTGCAGCAGTTGCTGGCCGATGCGCGTTGCACCGGCGTGGTGGCGGTGACGCGCCGGCCGCTGACCCAGATCCATCCCAAGCTGCGCAACCAGGTGATCGACTTCGAGCGCCTGTCCAGCTGGACCGCGCCGCGCATGGAAGCGGCCATCTGCGCGCTGGGCAGCACCATGAAACAGGCCGGCTCGCGCGAGGCCTTCTATCGCATCGATCACGACTACCCGATGGCGCTGGCGCGCGCCGCCTGCGCGCAGGGCACCTCGGTGTTCGTACTGAACTCGGCGGCTGGCGCCGACGCGCGCTCGCGTATCTTCTACAACCGGGTCAAGGGCGAGCTGGAACGCGATCTGCGCGAGGTCGGTTTCCCCTCGCTCACCTTCGTACGCCCGGGCCTGATCGGCGGCGAACGCGAGGAGCGCCGCACCGGCGAACAGCTCGGTAGCCTCGTACTGGGCGCACTGGGCCCGATCCTGCCGCGCCGGTTCCGCATCAACCCGGCCGAGCGGATTGCCGCGGCGATGGTAAGCGCAGCGTTGTCACCGGCGCGCGGCGAGCACAGCGTGGAGGCGGCGGAACTGGTTGGCTGACCAGCTCCCTGCGCGTGTTCGCAGGGCGAGAGATGCAAGCCTGAGTGTCTTGGTAGGAGCGCGCCAGAGCGCGACGAGGCTTCACTCGTAAAGCCTCGTCGCGCTCTGGCGCGCTCCTACGAATGCGTGTGCAGTGGCGCCTTCGCTGGTGAGGCAGCTGCTCACACCCCCAGCGACTGCCCGCCATCCACCGCCAGCACCTGCCCGGTGATCCAGCGCGCCTGCGGCGAGGCCAGGAACAATGCGGCGTCAGCGACGTGCTGCACCTGCCCGAAACCGCCGAACGGAATGCTGTCGCGGATGCGTGCGTACAGTTCCGGCTCTTCGCGCCTGCGCTGGTCCCATAGCCCGTCGGGAAACTCGATCGAGCCCGGTGCGATGGCATTGACGCGAATGCGTTCGCGCGCCAGCTCGGCGGCCAGGGTGGTGGTGTAGTAATTCAGCGCGGCCTTGGCGGTGGAGTAGGCAATCGCGCGCGGCGTCGGGCGTTGCGCGTTGATCGAGCTGATGTTGAGGATCACCGCATCCGCGCTGCGGCGCAGATGCGGCAAGGCTGCGCGGTTGCAGCGCACGGCCGCCATCAGGTCGATCTCCAGGCCGGCCTGCCAGCTGGCATCGTCCGTGCCGTGACCGTAGCCGGAGGCATTGTTGACGACCACATCCAGGCCACCCAATGCCTGCGCGGCGGCCTGCACGTAGTGCTCGATCTGTGCTGCGTCGGCCAGGTCGCAGGGCAGGGTGTGCACCGGCGTACCGCGCGCCGCCAGCGTCTGCGCCGCCTGTGTCAGGCCGTCGGGGTTACGCGCGCAGATCGACACCTGCGCACCATTGCGCACGAAGGCGTCGGCGATCGCCAGGCCAATGCCGCGGCTGCCCCCGGCGATCAGGACACGTTGCGGAAGCGATGCGGAGTCGGACATGACAGAGACCTGAGAACACATCTGCGCATTATCGAACAGCTGGCACTGCACGACTCGCCTCGGTTAAACCGTGCGGGTAGATCGGCACCCAACGCGGTATCGCGAAAATGCGACGCCACTCCATGCGGTGAGCGATGCGAGATCCGTCGCAGCCGCCGACCGGCACCGCTGCACAGGCGTCGCTGGTCTGGGCTGGCGAAGATCCGCGGCGTCGGCCCCTGGCGCTTTCAGGCGCATCGCCCGCACGCGTTGGGCAGCACGGACGCAGGCAGCCTTGCGCAGCAGAGGGCCTACCCGCTGTCCATATCTCCGATTGGCCATGTCGAATGCGGTGGCGGCCGCTGTCATTTCGCTGCCATCTGCGCCAAGCGCCGCTTGCCCGGCAAGCCTCATCACCGCTGGCGATCAGCTCATGCCTTTCCGGTTGCTCGTCGCTAACCAAACGTTTACACACTGGCGGCCCGCTACGGGCACAACGTGCGGGTCATTCAGTGGGGAGTTGCACATGGAAACCCATATCACCGTCATCGGTCCCGGCTTCTGCGGCACCGCGCTGGTCCGTGCACTGGCGCAGACGGCCGACGCACAGGTGCGCATCACGCTGGTCGGCGTGGCCGACACCTTCGGCAGCGGCATCGCCTACGGTGCCGCGCGGCCGGAGCACCTGCTCAATGTGCGCGCCAAGGATCTGGGCATCGATGCCCAGGCGCCGGCTGCGTTCGCCGAGTCCTTGCACCTGGGCGATAGCGGGCGGTTGGAATTCCTGCCGCGGCTGGCCTATGGCGACTATCTGCGCAGCGAACTGGATGCGGCAGTGAGCGGCGCGCAGGCCTCCATCGTGCGGTTGTCGCAGGAGGCGGTGGCGGTGGAGCGGATGCGCAAGGGCTTTCGTGTGTTCCTGGCCAACGGCGATGCCTTCCACAGCGACCGCGTGGTGCTGGCGGTGGGTGGACTGCAGCCGCAGGCGCTGGCCGGCATTGGCCCACGCTTGAGCGTGCATTCGCGCTACATCGGCTGGCCGTGGCAGGGCGATGCGCTGGCGCGGCTGTCGCCGGATGACGATGTGCTGATCGTCGGCGCGGGCCTGACCATGGTCGATGTGGCGCTGACCCTGCACGCACGCGGGCACAAGGGACGGCTGCTGGCGATCTCGCGGCGCGGGCTCGCGCCGCAGGCGCATCTGCGCCAGCCCGGCGCGCCGCTGGAGTTGCCGCCGCACCTGCAACGCGCGCTCAAAGATGCCGACCTGCGCGGCCTGTTGCGCGGTGTGCGCCAGCTCAGCGCGGTGGTGGACGACTGGCGGCGCGTGGTGGATGCGCTGCGCCCGCATCTGCAGCCGCTGTGGCAGCGCCTGGAACTGGCGCAGCGTGCGCGCTTCCTGCGCCATCTGCGGCCGTACTGGGAAGTGGCGCGGCATCGGGTGGCGCCGGGCGCGGCGGAGCAACTGGCGCACTTGCAGGCCGGCGGCCAGCTGCAGGTCGTGGCCGCGCGGCTGCTGCGTGCGCGCTGGGTTCCCGATGGCGTGGAAGCGGTGATCCGCGCGCGCGGCGCGGCCGATGCGCAGACGCTGCGGTTCGATGCGGTTGTTCGCGCCACCGGACTGGATACCGATATCGACCGGACCAGCGACCCATTGATCGCCGGCATGCGCGAAGCCGGCCTGTTGCGTGCCGACCCGCTTGGGCTGGGCGTGGACACCGATGCGCAACTGCGCGTGCGCGATGGTACCGGGCAGATCGTGCCGGGGCTGTACTGCGTGGGGCCGCTGTTGCGCGGGCGTTATTGGGAAATCACCGCCGTTCCTGAGTTGCGCGTGGCCACGCGCGCACTGGCCGACCGGCTGTTGCTGGGCGCCACTCCGGCGTTACAGCCGGAACCCGAGCAGGTGCCGCGCGAGGTCAACGGCCGGTTGTAGGCAGCCCGTGTTTGACCTCATGCCTGGTGTGCGCAGATGAGCCGTAAGGGGCTGTCCGCTTGCTGATCGGATGCTGGGGCTGCCATCCGGCGATCACGGGGCAGGCGGGCTGCGCTTGGCTGTGCACGGCCAAGCGCGGCGGCGTTCCACCTGGCAGGGCGTAGGGCTGCTGCCGGGCTTTGGCAAGCCTGCTCGCGGTTCTTGTCGATCCAGGTCTGCAGCGTGGTGATCGTCGTCTCGTCCGGCAGGTCTTCGCCGGTTTCGTGCGGCGTGACGGGCGCGGTGGCACTGCGCGCAGGCCATCCCGGGCAAGTGCAGAACGGATCTGCGCATGCAGGCATGGTCAGAATTGTGCGCCCGTGCACGCGCGTTGCCGAACAGCGCAAACATGCAGCGCGATGCGTAGTGCGGCGCACGGTGTTGGGCAGGACCGGGTCATGGTGTAGGCCCTGGACTCACCGATGTCCAGGGCGCTCGATTCCCTCGTCTGCCTGGAGTTCGCCATGCCCCGTCTTGCTTCCGCCATCGTTGCTGCCGCGCTGTGTGCCTGTGCCCTGCCGGCCATGGCCAGCGAATCGCTCAATTCGCGCGCCGACGTCATTGCCGCACTCGACGCCGGTTACGACGTCAGCCTGACCACCAATCTCAGTCTCTGCACGCCCGAACAAGGCACGCCCGCCAGCCAGACCCGCGGCGGCCGCCATATCGATGCCTACCGCATCACCGAGGACGGCACGGCCGCATTCTCCGGCTCGCACTTCACCGTGGCCAACGACGGCAAGCCGATCCAGCAGTTCATGCGGTACCAGCTGCGCCCGGACGGCAGTGTGCGGTTCACCACCTACATGTACGACCTGCCAGCGCTGCAACAACGCGGCCCGATGCTGGCGTATCAATGCAAGATCAATCAGGGCATTCGTTTCCATGCTGATTGAGCGGGGCTCAGCAAGCGGCGAGCCAAGGGCGGCTAACGACACGACTACGCAGCTGTGAGGCGGGTCATGCCGGTGCTCGGCATGGCCACTCGGACACTGCGGTTCGCAGTGAGCCTTCCATACGCACCTGATGACTGCTCGCTACGCTCGGTTAGCCGCTCTGAGTTCGCTGGTCGCCAGACGCTGACGCGTGCGGACTTGCGATGTCGTACCAAAGTGTGTGGCGTCGCTCAAACAGAACGACAAATTACGCAGGCGATCGAGGCTTCGCCCGCACCCTCATCCGCCCCTGCGGGGCAGCTTCTCCTCCATAAAGGAGGACAATATCCCGGCGGGAGAAGGGATATCTCTTCACTGTGCGTGAGGAGTGCGCATAGCCTTAGAGCGGCTAACAAAACGTAGCGAGCGGTCGTCAGGTGGGTGCGGACGGCGCGGAGGAACCGCAGTGCACGAGCGGTACATGCCGATTCCGAGCACCTACCGCGCCCGCCTGGCGGCCGCGCAGTAGTTTTGCTAGAGCGTGTTATGAACTTTGAAATAGAGACGCGGCATTTCCAAGCATGAGGATGGAGAAGACGACGAAGTGGAGTCCTGCCAGG
>NZ_MDEC01000035.1 GCF_002939785.1 Xanthomonas codiaei | reverse complement strand
CATGTGGATTGCAGCGTTCGGCCATCCAGGATCACAGCACTGGGCTGCCCCTGCTTGCCTTGCGCCACTCGCAAGATCGAACGCAAGTCGTTGACCATGGCCTCAAAGCAGCCAGCCTGCAACCACCGTTGGGTTTGCTGGTAGACCGCCTCCCACGGCGGAAACTCGTGGGGAATCAAGCGCCAGGGCGCTCCAGCACGCGCCATCCAGCGCAACGCGTTGAACATCAAGCGCAGGTCATACTTGCGCTGCGGTGCCTGTGGATCCATCAGCGTCAAGTAGGGGGCAGCGAAGGCCCATTCTTCATCGGAGACGTCGGTCGGATAAGGGTGTGGTGGCTTCATCCGCTTACGATAGCCGCGAAAGCCTCAAGTTCATAACACGCTCTAGGGGAGCAGAGCCATGGTCAGCAAGAGCAACTGGCAAAGGTCTTGGTGGCGCTATGTAAGTTGGAGCTCAAGGTGCGTGCTGCGCACGTCCAGAAGCTACTGAAGCCAAACGCTGACGTCTAGCGGAACCATCGAGGCGCCCCGAACCAGCTGCTACAGCGGAGCCACGTGCTATATAAGCATCTGGCACGGAGGCCTTGGGGGCCTGATCATGGGACTTTATCTGCGCAAGAGCGTGAGGGTTGGACCTCTGCGATTCAATTTATCGAAGGGCGGGGTCGGCGTCTCGGCCGGAATCAAAGGGCTCCGGGTCGGAACTGGTCCGCGTGGTAACTACGTGCATATGGGTGCACGCGGCATTTACTACCGCGCAACCATACCCTCAGGACCACCACGTCCTCGCACACTGACACCTCGTGGCCCCGTTCGTCCAGTGCCAGGCGCCCAGCACTCCCCGTCTTCACCCCCACAATGGCCTGAGATTTCGCGCGCACATGGCCCGATGGTCGACATAGATTCGGCCGACGCGACCACGATTGTGGACTCGTCCTCGCAGGCATTGCTGGAAGAGCTCAATGCAAAGAAGAAAAGATGGCGCATGTGGCCAGGCGTCGCTATGGTTTCGGCGCTGGTGCTTTTGATTGCGGCAGGCAACGAAGCCCCGGACTGGGCGCTGGTTATGCTGGCTTTCTCCAGCGTAGGAGCCATCATCGCAGCGTATTTGAAGGACCAACTCCGGAAGACGGTAGTTCTGATGTATGAGCTGGACGAACCGATGGAGAAAGCATTAGAAGCACTCCACGCAGGAGCCCACACCATAGCCTCTGCTTATGCCACGTGGCACGTATCCTCCCGCGCGAAGGTATTCGATCGGAAATACCACGCTGGGGCTGGAACCCTTGTTAAGCGCAAGCCGACGTGCTTTGCCTCAGCGCCGCCCCCATTTGTCAAGACGAACATCAAGACCATCGCCGTCAATGTCGGAACCCAGGTACTCCATTTTTTCCCGGACCGCGTTCTGATCTACGACGCGAATGGTGTTGGTGCGGTAGGCTACAAAGAGCTACAGGTGCTGGTGTCATCCACTCGCTTTATTGAGGATGGCAGCGTTCCGCGCGATGCAACGGTTGTCGATCGGACATGGCGTTACGTCAACAAGAAAGGAGGCCCCGACCGCCGCTTCAAAGACAATCGGGAGCTACCGGTATGCCAATACGAAGAGGTCGCCCTGCGCAGCGACACCGGCCTCAACGAGCTAATACAGATTTCTCGTCTGGGATCAGCCGCTGGGTTCGCCTCAGCCGTTGCGGGCCTATCCCGAGTCATGCCCAGGGAGCTGCCCTAGCGGTGCCCTCTGTCAGCAATGCCTTTTAAAGAACCCCGGCAGCCCTAGCGTCCGCTGTCCTCTGTGAAAAATCTTCCACCGCGGCACTCATGGCTTCCTCCAAAGACCTGCGACGAACCATCGCGGCCTGTCGCATCTGGAGAATGGCACTGCGGCCGGCCACTAGGTCTGCCTCGATTTGAGCCCTCCTTGCTTGAATGGTTCGATCCAGATCCGCGACTTGCCTGGGGTCGACTGCCGAGTTCGGGTTGAAGTGGAATCGTGCCTCTTTTTCGTACCGCCACTTCATAAGGCGGTCGGTCAGCGCGGGCCCAAACCCCGGAACGTTTAGAACCGCATTGCGATTCACATCTGCTGCCGTCTCGATGCCAAACGATTCCAGCATGACTTTCTTCGCCGCCCCGATGCCCGGGATGGTGGCTCGCTCAATCTCGAACTGATCCAAGAACTGTTTGAGTGCGATCTGTTCGCGATTGTTGGACAGCGCTCGATAACGCCTTTCTCGTTCCGCAAGCAGACCGGCATGCTCATCCCGCAGCGGACGAAGCTGATTCTGCTTCGCTTGGAGCTGAGTGTCCGCTTGCTCTTGCTTCCATCGAGCCACGAGACCGTCGTACTGGGCCCTCGCTTGCTGATAGCCGGACGTCAGTGGCGCTAGATCCGCGCGGCCACGGCTATTGACCCATGCGCCCATTGCCCACCCCAGGCACGCCCAAACCAGGGCCCACACTGCAGAAAGCGCAATACCAAGCACCGTAATTAGCAGCCCCACCAACCACCCCGTCGTCTTCCAAAAGTTACGCCGAGTTCCCAATGCTTGAATCTGGGGAGTGGCAAGCACTGTCTTCACCTGAGGCAGCGCGTGCATGGGTGGCAATACTGCTGTCGTGATATCTCGCCAGATCGCATCCAGATTGAAGGGGCCCGAGGCTAGCTTGGGGATGACGACCGCTGCACCGCCAAAGAGCGCAATACCTGCACGTTCAATCGGGCACCACGGACACGCAGTAAGCCCGTCGAAATAGAAATGGGAGGGCCTGGAAGAACACCGTTTGAAGTGCTGCTCCAACTTCGTCAGGGCCTGGACCCAGTCTTCTGCCTTCGGCCTCCCACTAGGCTTCGCCCCGTCGAAGCCAAAGGCCTTTTCCCAGAGACCTGCAACCCAAGGCGACGCTGCGGCCGGCGACGCACTGAGCGGCGGAGGACTCATACGTGTCCGAGCAGTGTCTTTGCCGTATGCGTAACGGAACTCCGGAATCGCCTTTTCGATAGGCATATCGCCCGGCCCACTGTATCGGCCGGCAAAGGGATGCCGACCATTCATGAGCATCTGAAAAATCAGGACGGCCAGGCCGAAGTTGTCGTGGTTGGCGGTGCGTGTAACTTGTTTGAAGGCCTTTCCGTGGAGCTCGGACGGTGTGAAGTCCTGGACGCCGACCTCACAGAGGAAGGTGCGCCCTTGATGCGAAATCTGGAAGCTGTCTGTGTCAATCAGCTTCACGGTCGCATCCGGTGACACCCGCACACCGCCGTGATTCACGTCCCCAACCAAGTGACCTGCTTGGTGGATAACCGAGAATGCTCGCGCCGTGTTCAAGGCGGCACGAACCACTAGCCTCCAGTCGGCCTGGGGAAAGTCCGCCAAGCGGCTTTTGGGGCTGTAGAGCTTATGAATGTCCTTCGATGCGCGAAGGTTGGCCATGACAAAGCCACAAACCTTGCCATCGGATTGCCTTAAGACGTCAGTGGGCCAGGCGGTAAGCTGATCCAGCGCTTTGGTCCGGAGTGCAGCCATAGCCACCAGCTTGTCGGCTCTCTCACTGCTTACCGCAGCCAAATAGATCTTGGCAGCCGAGTCCGGCCTCCCCTCGATCTCGAAGACCGTTCCCTCTCCCCCCTTGCCCAGTTGCTTTCCCAGCCGGACCGGTCCGGATTTACCAACCAGAGCAGGTGAAACCACTTAGGCGTCCTCTACTGGCGCCGGTGAGTCTGGCAGCTTCGTCAGCCGACTGGCAAGCAGGAGTGTCTTGTCGTCGTCCGTCCGCTCGCAGATCACTGGCGAGGCAAGATAGGCCTCCAGCTTAGAGGACAAATCTTCGCTGTAGCCTGCCCCCTCTAAGGCACGGACCGGCGCGAATATCTTGTCGAAGAAGGGCGAATGAACGCTCTGCGTGGCCTGGTGGAGTACCAAGGCTTCGATGCCATCGGTGAACACCGCGACCTCATCCACCGCGCCCACATTGCAGGAAAACTCCGCGTTCAACACGGCAGCCGGATCGGTAACGAAAACGGTCGTGTTGATGTATTCCCCGTGCTGGGGCCAAAACACATAGGCCCAATCATCGCCGCGAGGGCGAATAACAATGGCCCCGTCGCCCACCTGGAAGAAGCATGTATGCGTCGGGGAGACGATAGCCGCCACCAACGTGCAAGCATACTCTCTGACGTCCAACCCGTCGGCCGCAGCCCTGTGCGCAATACGGGTCGTAACGCCGGCGAGCCAGTTCAAGACCACGTCCCGCGTTATCTCTTCAACGCCATGGCCGTCTTCAAAGTGGTTGCGCACACAGTCCCGAATCTCAGACGTCGCTAGCTTCGCACCGGTCTCTGATTGAGATGCACTTCCCGCACCATCCGACGCCACCAAAAGCACGGTGCCGTGCTCTGGAAAGAATTCCTGTTCATAGGCGTCCTGGCAGTCCGTTCCAAACTTGATGTGGGATGTGCCAATGGATGAGGCCGCAACGACGCGCCAATCCTGGAGATCCATTACACGCTGGCCCAGCCGTCTGGGGCTGCGGGGTTGACCAGGGGCACATTATCTCCAGGGGTCGAACGGGACACCGCGCTCATGGAGTTAGACAGCCACTTGAAGAGTTCCTTGAACTGGAGCCCCTTCAGATGCAGCGGTGCGCGCGTCGAGATTTGGCCAAGGATGTCCATGTCTGCCCCCTGCACGCCAACCGCGAAAAACTGGAAGTTCTTCGTTGCTTCCCCTTCCCGGACCAAAGCTGCAGCGCGTTGCCATGCGTCGGTCGGCGAACCATCGGTGATGAGAAACACCCAAGGTCGGTAGTAGGAAACGCCGTTGGCCTTGTAGATCTCCTTGCGTTGCCGAACCATCTCCAAGCCTTGCTCAATCGCTGCGCCCATCGGGGTGTCCCCAGTGCACGACAGCACGGGAGGATAAAAGCTGTCTGCCGTGACAAAGTCCATCACGGTCTCGACCGGACCGAAGGTGACAATGGCGACCTCCACCCGCTTGGCAGCGAGCGAGTCCGAGTTCAGTTCTTCCTGAAACTGCAGCAGGCCAGCGTTGAGCTGCTCGATGGGCTTGCCGCTCATGGAACCTGAGGTGTCCAGCAGCAGCAGGCAGGCGCACCGGTTCTCTGGGTTCTCCGCAAAATCGCTGGCGCCAAAAGGCACCTGTTCAAAATCGTTCATTACGCTGGATCTCCCTGTCCATTGGTTTCAAGCGCCATCATAGCTCCGCCAATCAACCCAATCTATGATGGGCCATGGTGACTTGCCCTACCCCTACCTCATTGCCAGCTTGGGCACCGCAAAAACCTGCGGATTGGGCTCCCTTAGCTGTTTCTGCAGTGATTATCTTGACCATGACGGTAGCGCTAGCGCTTCGCACTGCTGATGTAGAGAGCGCACCAGATAAGACGACAGTAGAAACAGCAGCGAACTCATCAGTGACGCCCCCGTTGAATTCAGGAACCCCTGCTTTTTCGACCGAGCGCGTCGGTTCCCTAAGGCTGGTGCCCACCACTCAGCTGCCGCCGGTAAAGCAACCCCTGCAGGCCGACGAGCGATGCCCTCTGTCGTCGCTGTCCAACCCATCCCCTGAGGCCAAGGCAGCTACTAAAGCGGGCTGGCACGTCAGCGCGGACATGACGTTCCAAGGATTTCGCTTCGTCATGGTGGACGCCGGTGCGAAGAGGGCTTCCGCTGGCTGCATGGCTATTGGAGCCAGCGCTTTGGTATTCAATGCTCACGGCCTCATTGCCATTGCTTACGACCGAAACGCCAAGCATTCGTCCAGGTTGAGTTCGTTAACCATTACGGAATCCGGTGTCTTGCAGCTTGGAGCATTGAAAGGGCCACTTGCCGAGCTCAGGGTCAGTGACCAGCGGATCGCTCTCAAGCTGGTAGTCACGAACAAGTCGAAATGAGCTTTGCTGTGATGCAAGGCATGCCACTAACTCGCCATACCGTTATCGCCCAGCAGCTTGCCCGCCAAACCGGCAGCCCTGCTCTTCCTGGGTCCGCACGACTTCATCCTCGGGCCGAAGGCAGAGCGGCTCTATCCTGAGGAAGCTTCGGCAGCAGGGTAGCGATCAAGGTTTCAGTGCTGCCCAGTTGTGGACCATGACATCGAGCGTCATGGCGCTTTCAGGGTCAGCTCGGTGCTGAGCGGTTCAAGGTCGATCCGATCCATCTAATGCCGGGACTGAGCACCTAGCTTGAGGCCGGGGGCGCCTTGTCCAACACTGACGTCATCACCCCCGCGGCGCAGCAGTGGAACCCCGCAACATCAAGCTGAAATCCAGCGTCTGCTGAAGCGGCACATCCACTCTTTCGATGATGGCAAGCAGCAGATTGACCGCACGGACACCGATCTCTCGCATGGGTTGCCTGACGGTCGTCAATGGAGGAGTGAGGTAGCTGGACGACGCCAGATCGTCGAAGCCGACGATGGACAGCGCATCCGGCACGCGGATGCCCAGGTCCCGGCAGGCCGCCAGGGCGCCCAGCGCCATCTGATCGCTGAAGCAGAAGATCGCCGTCGGCGCCGGCGCACGAGCCAACAGCGCCATCGCGGCCGCATGGCCGGATTCCACGGAGAAATCGCCTGGCACGAGGGTCAGCTTGCGCACACGGCCGCGCGCCTTGCCGGCAGCCCGCACCCCTTCCAGTCGTTGCCGGTGCAGCGGGTTGTCGGATGGGCCGCCCACCACGGCGATCCGCTCGTGCCCCAATCCGTACAGGTGTTCCATCACCGCGCGCGCGGCGGCCGCGTTGTCGATATGGACGCTGGGGATGCCCAGTGCCGGGTCGAATTCGCAGCCGTTGACCACCGGCGCGGCGGCGCCCAGCTGCTTGACGATCTGACGCGCCGTGGGCGGGAGGCGATGCCCCAGCACGATCAGGCCATCGGCCTCGTTGCGCCGGAGCATCTGCGCATAGCGCTCCTCGCGATCGGCCTGGTGCTGGGTATCGCCGAGCAGCACCGCGTAGCCGGCAGCCTGCGCGGCGTCCTCCGCGCCCTGCAGGATCTGGGCGAAGAAGGGATTGGCGATATCCGGAACGGTGACCAGCAGCTTGCCGCTGCGGTGGGTCTTGAGCGTCCTGGCCACCGTATTGGGGACATAGCCCAGCGCCGCGGCAGCCTGCTCGATGCGCGCACGCGTGGCCGGCAGGACTTTGTCCGGCCGGGAAAGCGCACGCGACACGGTGCCGGCGGTGACGCCAACGTGTTTTGCGATGTCGTAGATGGTGGTTGCCATGGCTTGGTTCTTGTTTCCGCTGTGCAGTGCACAACAGGTCTTGCAGGAAGTCCATGCTAGGATAATTCAATCGATTGAATCAGGGCGAATCACGTTGAAGACGCTCAAAGGTCCAGCGCTGTTCCTCGCGCAGTTCATTGGCGACACACCTCCCTTCGATCGCTTGGACACACTGGCCGGTTGGGCCGCGGGCCTGGGTTACTGCGGCGTGCAAGTTCCCACCAGCGCGCCCCACCTGTTCGACCTGGCCCAAGCCGCGCAGAGCCAGGCCTACTGCGACGACATCGCCGGCATGCTGGCCGCGCATGGCCTGCGGATCACCGAACTGTCCACCCATCTGCAGGGGCAACTGGTGGCCGTCCACCCCGCCTACGACCACCTGTTCGATGGATTCGCACCGGCGGACAAGCGCGGCGATCCTGCCGCCCGCCAGGCCTGGGCGGTGGAGCAGTTGCTGCTGGCCGCCAAGGCCAGCCAGCGCCTGGGCCTGACCGCGCATGCCACGTTCTCCGGCGCGCTGGCCTGGCCGTATTTCTATCCCTGGCCGCAACGCCCGCCCGGGCTGGTGGATGCCGCGTTCGCCGAACTCGGCCGCCGCTGGCGCCCGATCCTGGATGCCTTCGACGCCTGTGGCGTGGACCTGTGCTTCGAGATCCATCCGGGCGAGGACCTGCACGACGGCGCGACCTTCGAGCGCTTCCTCGATGTCGTGGAGCACCACCCGCGCGCCAAGATCCTGTACGACCCCAGTCACCTGCTGCTGCAGCAGATGGACTATCTGGGCTTCATCGACCGGTACCACGCGCGCATCGGCATTTTCCACGTCAAGGACGCGGAATATCTCCCGAGTGCGCGCAGCGGCGTCTATGGCGGCTATCAGGACTGGATCGATCGTCCGGGGCGGTTCCGTTCGCTGGGCGACGGCCAGATCGACTTCAAGGCGATCTTCTCCAAGTTTGCGCAGTACGATTTTCCGGGCTGGGCGGTGCTGGAGTGGGAGTGCTGCCTGAAGCATCCGGAAGACGGCGCACGCGAGGGTGCCGCGTTCATCCGCGACCACATCATCCGTGTGACCGAACGCGCCTTCGACGACTTCGCCGACAGCGGCGCCGACCCGGCATCGCTGCGCCGCGTGCTGGGGATCTGAGCCACTACCGCCCCGGGAGGGCAAGCCATGACGCACACCATGTCGCGCCTGGGCGCGATGATGTTTCTGCAGTTCTTCATCTGGGGGGCGTGGTTCGTGACCCTGGGCACCTACCTGGTGCAGGGGCCCCTGCAGGCCAGCGCGAGCCAGGTGGCGACCGCCTTCCTCAGCCAGTCCATCGGCGCCATCCTGGCGCCATTCCTGGTGGGCCTGGTGGCGGATCGCTACTTCGCGGCGCAGCGCATCCTGGCGGTGCTGCACATCGCCGGCGCGGTGCTCCTGTGGCTTGCGTCCACGGCGACGAGCTTCGGCATGTTCTCCGCCTGCGTCATGGTGTACATGCTGCTGTTCATGCCGACGCTGGCGCTGGCCAACAGCGTGGCGATGCGGCACATGCCATCGCCTGAAAAGCAGTTCCCGCCCGTGCGGGTGGCCGGCAGCGTCGGCTGGATCGTGGCGGGCGTGCTGATCGGCTGGCTGGGCTGGGAACAGGCGCACCGGCTCGAACTGACGTTTCGGATGGCGGCGATGGCATCGCTGGCGCTGGGCCTGTATGCCTTCACCCTGCCGCACACACCGCCGCTGGCGCGGCAGCGCGATGCCGGGCTGGGGCAGGTGCTGGGACTGGACTCGCTGCGGCTGCTGAAGTCGCGCTACTATCTGGTGTTCTTCCTTGCGTCCATCGCCATCTGCATCCCGCTGGCGTTCTACTACAACTTCACCAACCCGTATCTCAACGCCCTGGGCGTGCGCGGCGCAGCCGGCCTGCAATCGCTGGGCCAGGTGTCCGAAGTGCTGCTGATGCTGGCCATGCCGTTGCTGTTCGTGAGGCTGGGGGTCAAGACGATGCTGGCGCTGGGGATGGCGGCGTGGGTGCTGCGCTACGTGATGTTCGCCTTTGGCGATGCGGGCGGCGGCTTCTCCCTGCTGGTGATCGGCATCGTGCTGCATGGCATCTGCTACGACTTCTTCTTCGTCACCGGCCAGATCTACACCGATGCGCATGCCGGTCCCGCCGCGCGCAGCAGCGCGCAGGGGTTCATCACCCTGGCCACCTACGGCGTGGGCATGCTGATCGGCACGTTCCTGTCCGGCGCGGTCGTCGAGCACTACACCACCGCGGCCGGTCCGGACTGGCAGCAGATCTGGCTGTTCCCGGCAGGCGTGGCGCTGGTGGTGCTGGTCGCCTTCCTGTTGCTGTTCCGCGAGCGGCCGGCCGTCGTCGCCGCTTCCTCCACGCATTGAGGCCCGGTTCGATGAGCAAGCTTGGAATCGCCATTGTCGGCACGGGCATGATCGGCGCCGTGCATCGTCGCGCGGCGCTGCTGGCCGGTGCGCAGATCCGCGGCGTCGCCGCCTCGTCCCCGCAACGCGCCCACGAGGTGGCACAGGCCTGGGATGCGCCGCGCGCCTATCGCGACATTGAAGAGGTAGTCGCCGATCCGCAGGTACAGGTTGTGCACGTGTGCACGCCCAACCATCTGCACCGCGCCATGGCGCAGGCGGCGCTGGAAGCCGGCAAGCACGTGATCTGCGAAAAGCCCCTGGCCACGACCTTGCAAGACGCCCAGGCACTGGCGGCACTGGCCGCCTCCACCGGGCTGGTGGCCACGGTCCCCTTCGTCTACCGCTACCACCCGGTGGTGCGCGAGGCGCGCGCACGCATCGCGCAGGGCGAACTGGGGCCGCTGCGCCTGATCCACGGCAGCTATCTGCAGGATTGGCTGCTGGATCCTGCCAGCAACAACTGGCGCGTGGACCCGGCCCTGGGCGGCGCATCGCGCGTGTTCGCCGACATCGGCTCGCACTGGTGCGACCTGGTGGAATGGGTCGGCGGCGAACGTTTCGTCGAGGTCAGTGCGGCGTTCGCGACCGTGATCGCCGAACGCGGCGCCGTCACCGGGCAGAGCTTCAGCACGCCGACGGCGGGCGGCGCAACCCAGGCGGTGTCGAGCGAGGACGTGGCCGCGGCGATGTTCAGGACCGGCGCGGGCACGCTGGCCTCGTTGACGGTGAGCCAGGTCTCGGCCGGGCGCCGCAATCGCCTCTGGTTCGAGATCGACGGCGCCAGGGCCAGCGTGGCGTTCGACCAGGAGGACGCCGAACGGCTGTGGATCGGCCTGCCCGACCAGCGCGAGGAAATCTTCGTTCGCGGGCCCGGTGCCGGCAGCGGCGAACAACGCCGGCTGTCGACGTTGCCGGCCGGACATGCGCAGGGCTATGGCGATTGCTTCGAGGCGTTCGTCGCCGACACCTATCGCGCCATCGACCGCGCGCGGCCGGAGGGCCTGCCGACCTTCGAAGACGGACTGCGCTCGGCGCTGATCGTCGATCGCGTCATCACCTCGGCCAGAACGCGCGGCTGGACACCCATCGATTGAATCCCGGAGGACTTCCCGATGCACACATCTACACGTAGGGCCGCGGCCCTCGCCCTGCTGCTGCTCGTCGCCCTGCCCGTCTTCGCTCGCGACGCCGCCGCTCCGCACAAACCCATCGCGGTGCAGATGTACACGCTGCGCAACGCCGGCTCGCTCGATCAACAGCTGAAGATCGTCCACGATGCCGGCGTGGGCGCGGTGGAAACGGTCGGCACCCAGAACGTCAGCGCGGCCGAACTCAAGCAGCTGCTGGACAGGTATGCGATCAAGGCGATCTCCTCGCACGTGCAACTGGCCGAGCTGCGCAAGGACCTGGACGGCGTGATGGCGTTCAACCGCTCGATCGGCAACACGACCCTGGTGGTGCCGTACCTGGACCAGAAGGATCGGCCAACCGATGCCGCGGGCTGGACCGCCCTGGGCCAGGAACTGGGCCGGATCGCGAAGCGCACGCGGGCCAAGGGCATGCAGCTGGCCTACCACAACCACGACTTCGAACTGGTCGACTTCGACGGCAAGACCGGGCTTGAGTTGCTGTTCGCAGCGGCCGGCCCCGATCTCAAGACCGAGTTGGACCTGGCCTGGGTTGCGCGCGCGGGCTACGACCCGGCGACGATGCTGGGCAAGTTCAAGGGCCGCATGTTCGCGGTGCATGCCAAGGACAATGCCCCGAAAGGCCAGGCCGAGGACGAGGGTGGCTTCGCCGCCCTGGGCCAGGGCGTGCTGGACTGGAACGCGATCCTGCCGGCCGCGGCGGGTGTCGGCGTGCGCTGGTACATCATCGAGCACGACCAGCCACGCGATCCGGCCAAGGTGGTCCGCATCGGTGCCGACTACCTGCGCGAACACCTGCCCGTCAGCCCGTCCGCCAGCGCGCAGCGCTAACGCGCCAAGGAGCCCCGCTTGAAGATCATCCTGACACTGGCCGTGGCGCTGCTGGGGGCGACGCTTGCGACCACGGCGTGGTCCAAGGACGACCCGGCAGCCGGCGCGGCGCTCTACGCGCAACACTGCACGGCCTGCCACGGCGCCAATCGCGCGGGCATGCCGCCCACGTTTCCTGCGCTCACCGACGTGGGCAAGCGACTGCAGCCCGCGCAGATCAAGGAGAAGATCGGCAAGGGCGGCGGGTTGATGCCGCCCTTTCCCCAGCTGTCGCAACAGCAGCTCGACGATATCGCCAGCTTCCTGGCGCAATAGGGCGTGCCATCGATGCCCGAGCAACTCGCGTTGGGTGTGTCGGATTGCCAGTCAGGCCACGCCGCGCGACACCGGCTGGCGGCCTGACAGGCCCAAACCGCAGGTCAGCGCTTGCGCGCCTGGCGCCACGCCATCGCCCCAACCGCATCCGCCACACATGCGCGCGTTTCTTGCCTGCATGCATGCGCAAGAGCGGCGCGATCTGCCCGGGGATTGATGACACGCCCCAAGATGCCGGCGGCACAGTTGCGCCGGCGCTACAGCGGGCGCACCCAGATGTTGCGGTAGCTGACCTTGGAATCGTGCTCCTGCAGCAGGATCGGCGCGCATCCATGTGGCGAATACGACGGCGCGCCGATGTATTCGGTCTTGCCCGACAGCACGGTGTCGTCCTGCACCAGCACGCCGTTGTGGAGGACGGTCATGCGCGCAGCTGCGATGAGCCCTCCCCCCTTCGAGAAGCGTGGCGCCTTCCAGATGATGTCGTAGGCCTGCCATTGCCCCGGCGCACGCGCAGCGTTCACCAGCGGAATCGCCTGCTTGTAGATCGCGCCGGCCTGGCCATTGGCATAGGTCGGGTTGTTGTCGCTGTCGAGCACCTGCAGCTCATACAGCTCCTGCAGGAAGATGCCGCTGTTGCCTCGCTGCTGGCCCTCAAACCCGCGGGTCGCGGTGGGCGTACGCCACTCCACATGCAGCTGGATGTCGCAGAAGCGTTGCCTGGTGCGGATGCCCTTGCTCCCCGGGACCACGGTCAGCGCGCCGTCGGCCACGCGCCAGGGCACCGGCCCGCCCTGCTCCGACTCCCAGGCGGAGAGATCCTTGCCGTCGAACAACACGATCGCATCGGAGGGCGCGCGGCCCGCAGGCGTGGCCACGATCGCGGGCACGGGCGTCCACGCCTCGGTCGTGGCCGGGTTGCGCGACGCATCGCCGCTGGTCTGCGCGAACGCAGGCGCCGCGGCCAACAGGCAGGCCGCGGTCAGGAAGGGTCTGGTCATCTTGGTCCCGGGGACTGGGTGCATGGGCGACTCGCTGCGGTCCATCAGTTCGTCGCCCAGGCGGGCGTGCCGGGAACATAGGCCATGTCGCCGTCGTAGCGTCCCGGCACGGCGACGTAGCGCAGCACGTCGGTCGCGGCGACTTTCGAGGTGAAAAAGCTGAAGAGAGTGAGCTGCTTGATCATCGTGAAGTAATGCGGCATCGCTGCCGCACTTTCGGCGGTGCCGATATCGGTCGTTTCGACGAGCTGTTTCCTGGCCTCTGCATCCAGGCCGCGCAGCAGCTCGGTGCGCGCCTGCGGCGTCAGCGACACGAATCGGCCGCCGGCGCGCTTGTCGATCTCGCGCAGGCCGGCGCGGAACGTCGCCTGCTGCCGGGCGGTGTAGCAGTCGGTGACGAATCGCGCCATGAACGGGCCAACGCCGGCCTCCTTGGCCCCCGGCGTTGCGGTCCGCGGCAGGATGGTGTCTGCGATCTCGTCCAGCGTGGCGACATCGGCGGCGGAGAAGAGCGTCTTCGCCCCCGCGGCAGGTGCCTGTGCATGGGCGAGCGCAGGCAGGCCGACCATGGCCGCGCCCGTGGCGGCGACGATCATCTTCAGCAGTTCGCGACGGTCCATCACAGGTTCCCCGCTTTCAGCTCGCGCACGGCATGGTCGGCAGCCCGCGCCGTCAGCGCCATGTAAGTCAGCGAGGGATTCACGCAGGCGCTGGAGGTCATGCAGGCGCCGTCGGTCACGTAGACGTTCGGCGCGTCCCAGACCTGGTTGTGCTGGTTCAGTACGGAATTCTTGCGGTCGCGGCCCATGCGCGCGGTGCCCATTTCATGGATACCCTTGCCCGGGGCGTAGTCGTCGTCGTGCATCTGCACATCCTTGACGCCGGCGGCCTCGAACATCTCGGCGGCATCGGCCGCCATGTCCTTGCGCATGGCCTTTTCGTTCGCGCGCAGCGACACATCCATCGCCAGTACCGGCAAGCCCCATTTGTCCTTGCGCTGCGGATCCAGGCGAATCGTATTGTCGTGATGCGGCAGCATTTCGCCGAATCCGGTCATGCCGATGCGCCAATCGCCCGGCTGGGTCAGCGCATCCTTCAGGTCGGCGCCGATGTTCAACTCGGCGATCTCGCGCGACCAGCCGGTGCGGCTGGCGCCGCCCTGGTAGCCGAATCCGCGCAGATAGCCGCGCTTGTCCTGCGCCACGTTGCGGAAACGTGGGATGTAGAAGCCGCACGGACGACGGCCGAAGTAATACTTGTCCTCGTAGCCCTCGACCCGGCCGGAGGCGCCCGCGCCGAAATGATGGTCCATCACGTTGTGCCCAAGCTCGCCGGACGAAGATCCCAGCCCGCCTTCCCAGACATCGGTGGCCGAGTTCATCAGCAGCCAGGTCGAGTTGAAGGAGGACGCGTTGAGGAAGACGACCTTGGCCGTGTACTCGTAGGTCTGCCCGCTCTCGGCATCAATGATCTCCACGCCGCGCGCGCGCTTGCGGTCCTTGTCGTAGAGCACTTCCTTGACGATGGAGAACGGCCGCAAGGTCAGGTTGCCGGTCTTCATCGCCGCCGGCAGCGTCGCCGCCTGGGTCGAGAAGTAGGCGCCGAACGGACAGCCCAGGATGCACTTGTTGCGATACTGGCAGTTGACGCGGCCCTGCTCGGGCATCGGCTGAGTGATGTTGGCGGTGCGCGAGTGGATCAGGTGCCTGGTTCCGCCAAAGGCCTTCTTGATCCGCGCAGCCACGTCCTTCTCGACGATGTTCAACGGGATCGGCGGCAGGAACTGGCCATCGGGCAACACGTCCAGGCCCTCGCGCGTGCCGGCGATGCCGGCGAACTTTTCCACGTAGTCGTACCAGGGTGCGATGTCGGCGTAGCGGATCGGCCAATCGGTGGCGATGCCGTCCTTGAGGTTCGCCTGGAAATCCAGGTCCGACAGACGATAGCTCTGCCGCCCCCACAGCAGCGAGCGACCGCCCACGTGATAGCCACGGAACCAGTCGAATCGCTTGATCTCGGTGTAGGGCGATTCCTTTTCGTTGGCCCACATGCCCTGCAGGTTTTCGACCAGGGCGTAGTCGCGCTTCAACACCGGATAATCGGCCTTCATCGCCTGGGTCGGCCGGTTGTAGTGCGGGAAATCCCACACTTCCTTCATCGCGTTGACGTAGTCCTTGACGTGCTCGATGTTGCGCCCGCGTTCCAGCATCAGGACCTTGAGGCCTTTCTCGGTCAGCTCCTTCGCCGCCCAGCCGCCACTGATTCCCGAACCGACGACGATCGCGTCGTAGTGATTGTCTGCCATGGATTCTGCTTCACCTGGGTAGAGAGCGTTTCAGACGTCGCACAGGCGGATCGCCTCGCGCAGCGAGCCGACGGGATCCGGCGCGGTAGGAATGAATTCCTGCGCCAGATAGCCGTCGAAACCGGTAGCGCGGATCGCGCGACAAATGGCGGGATAGTGGAGTTCCTGAGCGTCTCCAATCTCGTGCCGACCAGGCACGCCCGCGGTGTGGTAATGCTTGAAGCACGCGTGATGCTTGCCGATGGTGGCGATGATGTCGCCCTCCATGATCTGCATGTGGTAGATGTCGTACAGCAGGCCGAAATGCTCAGAGCCAATCCGCCGGCACAGCTCCACGCCCCATGCCGAGTGGTCGCAAAGATAGTCGGGGTGATCGACCTTGGAGTTCAGCAATTCCATCACCAGCACGACGCCGCGTTTCTCGGCATGTCCGAGGATGCGCTTGAGTCCCGCTTCGGCATGGGCCATTCCGTCCTGCGGATCCATGCCATTCCGATTGCCGGAAAAACAGATGAGGTTGCGATAGCCGGCATCGGCCACCAGATCGATGTGCCGCGTGTAGCGCTCGACCAGCTGGTCGTGGAACTGGCGACCGGCAAAGCCCTTGTCCAGGCCCATCTCCGCGCCGTTGCACATCGAGCTGTACACACCATTGGCCTTGAGCGTGGGCCAATCCGCCGGGCCGACCAGATCGATGGCAGCGAACCCGATGCGCTTGACCGTCTGGCACAGCTGGGCGACCGACTGCTGCGGAAACGTCCAGCGCGCTACCGAATGCTTCAGCTTGCCTTCGCGCGGCGCGACAGCGGCGAACGCCGGCAGCGCGCTCGCAGCGCCAAGGCCCAGGCTCCCGGCAACAGCAACGCGCAGCGCGTCTCGTCTCGTGAACCCCGTGGCCGGTGCCGGCCCGCTCGATCTGATAGACATCCGTTCTCCGGCCTCCCGACCAGTCTCAAATGCTGAAAATTCGCGGCCATTCAATCGATTGCACCATCGATTGCACCATAGAGTAGGCAATCGCGTTTTTGCAAGACGCAGTGCACGAAACTTATCCCGCGGGCCACCGCACCCGCTGCATAGGGTGAAGGAAGATCGGGCGACGCGGGGAGTTGGGCTACCCGGCGTGCAGCATGGTCGGTGATGGATGACGAGCCACCGGGGCAACCGTCATTTCTCTATGAGGCGATGGCGGTGATCGTCCGGATGACAAGCCGGTTCGACGACCAGCGTCAGGCCTGTTCGCCATGCCGGCTACGCGTATTCACCGCTCTGGGCCCGTAGCGACCCGGCTGGGCCGCACCCGTGAGCGACAGCATGGACTCTGCACGAAAGAACGCGCCAAATCGTTGCTCGAGCCGACCGCTCGTGATCTTTCTGAAACGCGAGCAGTGCCAGCAAATCCCACCGGATCGAGGCCTTCCGCACTGACTTGTCTCGATCGCAACAAGGTTGAAACGTGGGTTGTAATCAACGGTGTCGGCGGCCGCAACGAACAGGTCGGGATCATCACCTGATCGACATCTCATGTCGGCGCCGCGACCGACAGCCGCATTGCTCCATCCCGCCGAAGCGGCATCTGTCGTCTTCATCCCCAGCCATACTGCGACAAGAACGACGGCAGGTATGCGGATCAGCACCGTCGAGCAAAAGAAAAGCCCCTTAAAAAGGGCTTTCCTAGACTTTTATCGACACTTGCAACCAGGTGCGGGTTAGAACGGAATATCGTCATCCGCGAAATCGTCCATCGGCGGAGCCGACTGCTGCTGGGCCGGCTGCTGACGACGCGGGGCATAGTCCTGGCCACCGCCGCCGTATCCGCCGCCGCCCTGACCGCCACCACCTTGCTGCTGGCGCGGGGCCTGCGAGCGCTGCGGACGGTCGCCGCCCATGCCGCCACCGCCTTCACCACGGCCGCCGAGCATCTGCATTTCGTTGGCGACGATGTCGGTGCTGTACTTCTCCACCCCATCCTGGCCGGTGTACTTGTCGTAGCGCAGCTCGCCTTCGACGTAGACCTGCGAGCCCTTGCGCAGGTATTCGCCGGCGATTTCGCCCAACTTGCCGAAGAACACCACGCGGTGCCACTCGGTGCGCTCCTGGTTGTTGCCGTCGCGGTCCTTGCGCACGCTGGTGGTGGCCAGGCTCACGCGGGTGATCGCCATGCCGGCCTGGGTGTACTTGGTGTCGGGATCGTTGCCGAGGTTGCCGACGAGGATGACTTTGTTGATGCCGCGGGCCATAAATGCTTCCGATGGTGCGCCAGCGCCGAAGGGGCGCGGCGGTGAATGTCTTGGGGCCAATGTTACCGCACCTGCCCGACCCCGGTGCCCCCGCACGGCCCGCCGCCGGGCCGGGAAATCCCGCGCCGACAGGTGGGAATCGGCATCGGCTGGCGGCCCTGCATGTCAGGCCCCGCAACGGTTTCCACCCTGCCCCGGCGGCCGCGGCACACGCGGCGGGACGGATCCGGCCCGGGCACCTATAATCGATGCACATCACGAACGCCTGCGCATGACCATCGCCGAAGACCTCCCCACCGTCCTGGGCCTGTCCCAGATCCAGTCCCTCGCCGCGCCCGACATGGCCGCGGTGGATGCGCTGATCCGCCGTCGCTTGGCGTCGGACGTCGTGCTGATCAACCAGATCGCCGATCACATCATCTCCGCCGGCGGCAAACGCCTGCGGCCGATGCTGGTGATGCTAGCCGGCCACGCGGCTGGCGGCTCCGGCCCGGAGCACCACCAGCTGGCGGCGATCATCGAATTCATCCACACCTCGACCCTGCTGCACGACGACGTGGTGGACGAGTCGGACCTGCGCCGCGGGCGCAGCACCGCCAACGCGCTGTGGGGCAATGCGCCCAGCGTGCTGGTCGGCGATTTCCTGTACTCGCGCAGCTTCCAGCTGATGGTCGAGCTCGACCGCATGGAAGTCATGCAGATCCTGGCCGATACCACCAACCGCATCGCCGAAGGCGAAGTGCTGCAGCTGTTGCACGTGCACAACCCCGACACCGACGAAGCCGCCTACCTGCGCGTCATCGAACGCAAGACCGCGGTACTGTTCGCCGCCGGCACCCGCCTGGGCGCGCTGGCCTCGGGTGCGGATGCGCAGGTGCAGCAGCAGCTCTACGACTACGGCATGCAGCTGGGCTTCGCCTTCCAGATCGCCGACGACGTGCTCGACTACGCTGCAGAGGCCGAGGACCTGGGCAAGAACCTGGGCGACGACCTGGCCGAAGGCAAGGCCACCTTGCCGTTGATCCACGCCATGGCGCATTCGGACGAGGCCACCCGGGAGCGCCTGCGCGCCATCGTCGAACAGGGCGATGCGGCGGCGATGCCGGAAGTGCTGGCCGCCATCCACGCGACCGGCGGGCTGGACTACAGCCGCCAGCGCGCCGCCGAATACGCCGCTGCCGCCGAGCAGGCGCTGGCAACCCTTCCCGACAGCCCGGCGGTAGCCGCACTGCGCGGCCTGGCGCGTTACGCGGTGGAACGCACGCATTGATCCGGCGCGCTGTGCGCGCCGGACGGGATTTGGGATTGGAGATTGGGGATTTGTAAAAGCGGCTTGGCTGTGCTCCTACGCATCCCGGCATTCGATCGCCCGGCGATAGGGCCAGTGCAAATCCATGAGCACAAACTCACGAAGGATCCGGAGGACGGGACCACGCTTTTGCGAATCCCGAATCCCGAATCACCAATCCCGGCTACAAACCAAAGCGCTCGTCGAAAAAGTCACCCAACATGCGATAGGCACGCTTGGCGGCACGCGGGTTGTACACGCAACCGGGCGGGCTGTTCGCATCGGCTTCGGCGAAGCAGTGCACCGCGCCGCTGAAGTTGACGAATTGCCAATCCGCGCCAGCGGCATTCATTTCGGTTTCGAACGCGGCGATGTCGGCCTTGCTCACGCTCTTGTCGTCGGCGCCGTTGAGCACCAGCACCGGTGTCCTTGCCGAGCCGGCTGACGCCGGGCTGGGCGTGGCGATGCCGCCATGCAGGCTGACCACACCGGCCAGCTGCGCGCCGCCGCGCACCAGTTCCAGCACCGTGGTGCCGCCAAAGCAGAAGCCCACCGCACCGATCCGCGTCGCGTCCAGCGGCGTCTTGCCGGCTTGCGCCTTGAGCACGTCCACCGCTTTCAGCGCGCGAGCGCGCAACGTCGGCGGATCCTTCTTCAGGGCACCGGCGAACTGCCCGGCCTCGCTGTCGTTGACCGGGCGCTTGCCCTTGCCGTACACGTCCGCCACCAGCACCACGTAATCGTCGCCGGCCAGCTGCTTGGCTTTTTCCACCGCAGAATCGTTGACCCCGCGCCAGTTGGGCACCATCACTAGGCCGGGCCGCCTGGCATCGCCGGCATCGTCGTAGACCAGCACGCCGCTGTAGGTGTCCTTGCCGACCTTCCATTCCAGTGGCTTGGCCTGCATCGCGGCCATTGCCGGAAACGCCAGCGACGCCAGGACGCCGACCAGACCCACACCGCTCCACGACCATTGCTTGTGCATGCGCTTGCTCCCGGGGGATGTGCGCGCAGTGTAGGCCGAGCCGGCGTGCAGAACCGGTCGCGATGCGCACAGGGGCAGAACCAGCAGCCAGACCATCGGCTGGCAGCGTTCGCGCAGGCACAGTTGCTCTCACGCCGGAAAGGGGGTCGGGGTTGGGGTACGGACGAAGCAGTCGAAGCCTCACCTTTGAAGGCGCGTAGCGACGCGTTTGTCATTGGGGGCGTTGTCAGATGCTTGAGGCACCCTCATCCGGCGCTGCGCGCCACTTTCTCTTCCATGAAGGAGGACAATGTCCCGGTGGGAGAAGGCAAGCACGGGCATCCTCATCCAGCGCCGGTCTCTTGCAAAACCTCTTATCGCGCACCTGTCGAGGAGTTCCATCGACAGCAGCCAGACCGAACGCGTCCAACTGCGTAAGATCGACTCGCACCTCCCACCGTTGCCAGCAGCCGATTGCCGTCGCAGTGCGGCCGGCAACGCCTGACTACTGCACGCCCAAGCCCGGAATCGCGCTGATCGCCGCCGGGTCGAACCCGGCCAGCTGGGCGAAATGCCGGCCGCGTGCCACGTAGTCGCTATAGGCGCCAAAGCTGGGCGCGCCCGGCGACAGCAGCACCACGCCGCCCTGTTCGCCCAGCGCGTCGCGTGCAAGCTGCATCGCGTGCTGCAGATCGTTGGCCGCATGCAGGCCGAAACGCCCTGACGCGGCCAGCGGTGCCAGCAAGGCGTGGATGCGCGGGCCATTGGCGCCCATCGTGACGATCTCCAGCGGTGCCTGCTGCGTCATGTGCTCGGCGAAATCCTGCCAATCCAGCCCGCGGTCATGCCCCCCGACCAGCAAGGCCACGCGCTGCTGCGCGAAGCAGGCCAGCGCGGCCAGCGAGGCATGCGGTGTGGTGCTGATCGAATCGTTGACGTAGCTGATGCCGTCCACGCTGCCCAGCCACTGCAGCCGATTGGGCAAGGGGCGGAAACTCGACGCGGCCGGCGCGAGTGCCGCGGCATCCAGCCCCAGCGCTTCCACTGCGGCCAGCACCGCGCACAGATTGCGGCGGTTGTGCTCACCGGGCAGCGGCACGTGGGCGGTATCGAAGATGGCCTGCTCGCCGCGATACACCACCTCGCCGCGCATATGCCAGCCGTCGGGATGATTGAACCAGCGCACGTCGCTATCGGGCAGCTGCAGGTCGCGCAACAGCGGGTCTGCCGCGTTGAGCAGGGCAATCCGCGGGCGGCCTTCGGTGACAAGCGACAACTTGTCGCGCACGTAGCGCGCCTCATCGCCGTGCCAGTCCAGATGTTCGGGAAACAGGTTCAGCACCAGCGCCAGTTGCGGGCGCGCACCGCTGCGCGCTACCTCACCGGTCTGGTAGCTGGACAACTCGATCGCCCAGTAGGCCGGTGGCGGCTGTGGTGCCAGCACTTCCAGCAGGGGCTGGCCAATATTGCCGACCAGCGCGGTCCGCTGCCCTGCGCTGCGCAGCAGGTGCGCCAACAGCGCGGTGGTGGTGCTCTTGCCCTTGGTACCGGTGATGCAGATCGCACCGGGCACATCGCCATCGGCCTGCGCATGCTCGGCGAACCACAGCGCGGTGCCGCCGATGAACTGCGTGCCCTGCGCGGCGGCGGCCAGCGCCTCGGCACGATACGGGCTGATGCCCGGCGATTTCAGCACGATCTCGAACCGGCCCAGCGCCTGCGCGGTGGCGTCGGTCTCCACCTGTAACGCCGCATCGTCCAGCGCCGCGACCTCGCGCGCCTCCTCGGCATTGCAGAACACCGTCAGTGGCTGGGCAGGCAGCGCGGTGCGCAACGCGCGGTACGCCGCGCGCCCCTCGCGCCCCCACCCCCACAACGCAACCGCCCTGCCCTCAAGCTGCGAAATTCGCACGCACGCGCTCCCACAGCGCCGCCGGGATGCGATGCTCGCCATCGAGAGCCAGCAACGGCTCCAGCTGCAACTCCTGCGGGTCCAGTTGCGGTTGGATCTGCCGGATGAAACGCATCACCAGCGCGTCTTCCTTCCACTCCGCACGCGTTGCCAGCAGCGCCATCGCCGCGCGCGACTCACGGCCTTCACCCACGCATTCGAACGGCTTGTGGTCCTGGAATTCCAGCAGTGCGTCGTAGCCGCCGGCTTGCGCGGCATCGTCGAGCAGATTGCGCCCGAAGATCCCCACCAGCCGCGTCTTCGGCATGAACGGGGCCAGCGCCAGGAACACGAAGTGGCACTTCGGGCACACCCCGCACCAGCGGTGCACCGGGCGCTCGCCCATGATGTGGAAGTTGCGGTTGCAGCTGGAAAAATGCGCGTCGTAGTGATCGGTTTTGGCGAACTGCCGCGCCACCGCCAGCTCCGACAACGGCCGCAGCAACGAGTAGTAGCGCAGATCGGCCGCCACGTGCCGCTGCACGTACTCGCCGAAGGCGTGTTCGAACGCCCAGCCCTTGGACCACTGGTGATTGACCTCGCCGGTCCCCGGAATCTGGCTGCCGTAGCTGGCCGAGCGCTCGTTGGAGAACACCACCTGGTCCACGCCGGTCAGCAGCGCCGACAGCACCAGGATGGCCGAGTTCACCGCAGTCACCGGGATATGCCCATTCCAGGCGCCCTGGCGATTGAGTTCGAACAGCTCCGGCGCCAGCACACGGCCGATGTTGAGCATCGGCAGGCCGGTGCGCTCGGCGCAGGCGCGGATGAGCTGCGAGCCGCCGATCCAGCTCACGGTCTGGTCGACGCCGGCCTGGCGCAGTGCCTCGATGCTGACCAGCGAATCCTTGCCGCCGCCGATGGCGACCAATGCATGCTCGCGCAAGCCCAACGCCGACGCGTCGGCAGCGGCCTGCGCAGTCACCGGAAAGGTGATCTTGCCGTGCAGGTTCAAGCCATTGCGGTAGGCGAATTCGCCCAGGCCGTGCAGATACACGCTTTCCACCAGGGCGGCGGTGTCCGCATCGATGCCGTAGCTGTCGATGGCGATGGTCGGCGGCACCGCGGCCTTGTAGTAACTCACGCCGGCGATCAGGTGCAGCAGGCGCAGGGCCTGTTGCACGGCCGCGGCGTGCGCGCCCTCCAGCACGAACGGTGCGCCCGGTATGGCGACGGTTTCCACCAGTTCCGGGCCCTGGTCTAAGGCATACACCAGCGTCGCCACGCCGGTCTGCGCGTCGAGCGCGCAGCGCACGAAATGGAAAGTGGAGATCTGGTGTTTGTCGAAAGCGCTCATGGACTACCTGCAGGAACGTGCAAACGACGCAGATAACGTCGGCACAGGACATATTCAATCATGGAAAACGGCACCGCGGCCCACAGCAGCGGCAGGCAGCCGACCGCGAACAACAACAGCATGAGCTGCGAGCCGATCACCTTGGCATCGCCGCTCACCGCCAGCGCCACCAACAGGTACACCAGCAGCGCAGGCAGATAGCCGAGGCCGCTCAACAGCACCGTGCGCACCGCCATGCCGCCGGCCTGCCGTGCCAGGGCGCGCGCCTGGCGGCGCTGCTGCCAGCGGCCTGACCACCACGCGCCGGTACCGGCGGCAAGCACTGCGGGCAGCACCCACTTCAGGCTGTCGGTCCAGGGCATGCGCAGGCCGGCCATGTCGATGGCCGTGGACATCATCATCGACGCAGCGCCGGCCAGCGTGCTGAGCGCCACGAACTCAGCCAGCGGCCGCATCGATGACCTCTTCGCGCGGCAACTCGCGCTGGTTGTAGGTGCTGGCCATCGAATAGCCGTATGCGCCGGCATCGGCGACCAGCATCACATCGCCCGGTGCGGTGGTGGCCGGCAGCCGGCGACGCTTGCCGAACACGTCCGAGGATTCGCAGATCGGCCCGACGATATCGAAGCTGCCATCGGCCGGCGCATCGAGCCGGCTGAGATTTTCGATGTCGTGCCAGGCGTCGTACAGCGCCGGGCGGATCAGGGTATTCATGCCCGCATCCAGCCCGACGCGCTGCACGCCGTCTTTTTCGATCACCTGGGTGACCTGCGTCAGCAGCACGCCGGCCTCGGCCACCAGATAGCGGCCCGGTTCGATCGCCAGGCGGTAGCCGGGGTGCACGGCCTTGACCTCGGCCAGGCCCTTGGCCCACACCTCCAGATTGAACGGCTCGTCTTCGGCGCTATAGGGAATCGGCAGGCCGCCGCCGATATCGATGGTCTCCACCGTGCCGATGCGGCGCGCGAAGCCGGCCAGTTCGTCGTACATCATCCGCCAGTGCTCGCCGGTCTCCACGCCGCTGCCCAGGTGCGCATGCACGCCGGTGATGGTGACATCGAGCAGGCGCGCGGCCTCCACGAACTCGTCCACGCGCGTGGACGACAAGCCGAACTTGGACGCCTTGCCGCCGGTGTTGACCTTCTCGTGGTGGCCATCGCCATGGCCCAGGTCGATACGCAGCCATACGTTGCGGCCGCGGAAGACCTCCGGCCAGTTGCGCAGCGCTTCGACGTTGTCCACGGTGACGGTCACTCCCAGCGCGAACGCCGCTTCGTACTCGGCCCTGGGCGCAAAGCTCGGCGTGAACAGCACGCGGCGCGGCGACAACTCCGGCAGCGTCTGGAAGACGCGACGCAGTTCGCCGTGCGAGACGCATTCCAGCCCGAAGCCGGCCTGCTCCAGCGCCATCAGGATTGCCGGATGCGCATTGGCCTTGATCGCGTAATAGCGCTGGTCCACCGCCGCGATCTGGCCCAGCGCGTGCGCACGCGCGCGCACCGTCGGCAGGTGATAGACGTAGCGCGGGGTGCCGGCCTTGGCCAGCGACAGCAGATGGCTGCGCTCGGCATGCCACCACGGGGTCGGGCGCGCACGCACCGAGCCGATGATCTGCCGCCAGCGCGGGCCGAACACCTCGCCTTCGCTGACCGGCATCGCACCGCTGTCGATCAGCGCCGCATGCAGGATCGGCAGCAGGCCATCGGCATCGGCTTCATCGATGACGAAGGTCAGGTTCAAGTCGTTGGACGACTGCGAAATCATGTGCACGCGTTCCTGCCCGAACGTGGCCCACACGTCGGAGAGCTTATGCAGCAGCGAGCGCATGCCGCGCCCGACCAGGGTGATGGCCGCGCAGGGAACGATGATCTTGACCTTGCAGATCTGCGACAGATCCGCCGACAGCGCCGCCAGCACGTCGGTATTGACCAGGTTTTCCGAGGGATCCAGCGATACGGTGACATTGGTTTCGGCCGAGCCGATCAGGTCCACCGACAGCCCGTGCTTCTTGAACAGCGCAAACACATCGGCCAGGAAGCCCACCTGCTGCCACATGCCGATGCCTTCCATCGACACCAGCACGATGCCGTTGCGCCGGCTGATCGCCTTGACCCCGGGCACCGGCTCGGCGCTGCCGTCGATGCTGGTGCCGGGCAGATCGGGGCGTTCGGTATCCAGGATCGCCATCGGCACGCCGGAATCGCGGCACGGCTTGATCGAGCGCGGATGCAACACCTTGGCGCCAGTGGTGGCGATTTCCTGCGCTTCGTAATAGTCCAGCCGGGTCAGCAGGCGCGCGTCCGGCACGTCCTTCGGATTGGCGCTGAACATGCCGGGCACGTCGGTCCAGATTTCCACGCGGCTGGCGCCGAGCAGTGCGCCGAAGTACGCCGCCGAGGTGTCCGAACCGCCACGGCCCAGGATCGCGGTGCCGCCGTCGGCGTGCCGCGCGATGAAGCCTTGCGTGATCAGCAGGCGCGTGGGCTGCGCATCGAAACGCGCGCGCCAGTCCGCATCCGCTTGCCACTGGCAGGACA
Source organism: Xanthomonas codiaei (assembly GCF_002939785.1). Taxonomy (GTDB): domain Bacteria; phylum Pseudomonadota; class Gammaproteobacteria; order Xanthomonadales; family Xanthomonadaceae; genus Xanthomonas; species Xanthomonas codiaei. The sequence goes on along the minus strand of NZ_MDEC01000035.1, from coordinate 24,712 downwards.
CCGACAGGCGCTTGGACCATTCGCTCTGATTGGGCTGCGGCGGCAACGCCGACAGCCACTGCCGCGCGTCCAGCCAGCCCATGTCCAGGCCATTGGCATGCAGATACGCCGCACCGATGGTGGAGGACAGCAACTCGCCCTGCCCCAGCACCTCGGCCTGCCAATCGAGCGTGCGCGTTGCGGCACGCGCATCGGCAAGCAAGGCGTGCAGCGCGGCCAGCCGCTCGCCCAGCACCGCGTCTGCATCGAGCTCGAGCTCGGCAACGAACTCGCGATGACGCTGTTCCAGCGCGGCCACGCGCTGCGCGCTGTCGGCGGCACCATCGGCAATGGCAGTGAGCTCGTTGGTCACGCCCGACAATGCAGACACCACCACCAGCACGCGGCCGCCGGTGTCGTTCGCCCGTTTGCCCGCCAGTTTTCCAATCGTGTCCCAGCGATGACGACGCGACACCGAAGTGCCGCCGAACTTGAGGACGATCCAACGATCGGTAGAGTGGGAAGCTGACATGGAATAGGCGTTTAGATTGGGGGAAAAGCCGGTATGCCGGGCGGAACCCCCGATTCTACTGCCAATATCCCTTGCATGACCTCGTCAGTGGTCGCAGTCCCCGGTGTGATAGCGCCGCACCGCAACGGTTTGCGCTGCAACCATCCGCATGAACGCCTGACCCGAGACCGCACACAGATGAGCAAGCACCGCTACCTGCAACTGGACGTCTTCGCCAGCCGCACCGGCTCCGGCAATCCGCTGGGCGTGGTGTTCGACGCGGGTGCGCTGTCGAGCGAACAGATGCAGCAGATCGCCGCATGGCTGAATCTGTCGGAGACGATCTTTTTCCTGCCGGTCAGCGTGCCGGACGCCGATTACCACATCCGCATCTTCACCCCGCGCGCGGAGCTGCCGTTTGCCGGCCACCCCAGCGTGGGTGCGGCGTGGGCAGCGACGACCCACGGGTTAACCAGCTTCAAGGCCGACGGCCGCCTGCGCCAGCAATGCGCGGCCGGCGTGCTGCCGGTGGAGGTGTTCGACCGGCACGGCGCATTGCAGGTCCGGCTGCGCGCCCCGCGCGCGCGCCTGGTGGCAACCTGGGATCACCACGCGGCGGCCGTGCAGGCCGCCTGCGCCGGGTTGCGCACGGCCCCGCATCGGGCGGCGCTGTGGAACAACGGCCCCAACTGGTGGCTGCTGGAACTGGCCGATGCCGACGCGGTGCGTCGGGCACTGCCCGATCTTGCCGCCATCACGCGTCTGACCCAGGCCAGTGCGGCCACCGGGTTGGCCATCTACGCGCCCGTCGATGGCGGCGACGAAGACCTGGTCGTGCGCGCGTTCTGCCCCGGCGATGGCATCCCGGAAGACCCGGTCACCGGCAGCGCCAATGCCTGCATCGCCGCACGCCTGCACGGCGAGGGACGCCTGCCGGGCGAGGGTTCGCGCTATGTCGCCAGCCAGGGCCGTGAGGTCGGCCGCGATGGACGCATCCAGGTCGAGCTGGACGCGCAGGGCGAGGTTTGGATCGGCGGAACGACGCTGCAGGTGATCGACGGCCGCATCGATTGGTAAGCTGCCGCGCCCTGCCCGCGGACCGCCCCTCATGACCACCCGCCGTTTCCTGCAACTGGATGTGTTCTCCGCCCGCCCCGGCAGCGGCAACCCGCTGGCAGTGGTGCTGGATGCGCAGGGGCTGGACGATGCGGCGATGCAGGCGATCGCGCGCTGGACCAAGCTGCCGGAGACCACCTTCGTGTTCCCTGCGGCCGATGCGCACAGCAGTTACCGGTTGCGCATGTTCTCGCCGCAAAAAGAAGTCCCGTTCGCCGGCCACCCCAGCGTGGGCACGGCGCATGCAGTGCTCGACGCCGGGCTGGCCGCGCCGGACGACGGTCTGCTGGTGCAGGACGGCATCGCCGGGCAGTTGCCGCTGCGGGTGGAGCAGATCGATGGCCACCGCAGCATCGCCATCCGTACGCCGCGTGCCCGCATCGCCGAACAGGTCGCCGCCGACGACCCACGTCTGCACGCCGTGCTGCATGGCTGGCCGCTAGGCAGCCTGCCACCCGCGCTGATGGACGGCGGCCGCACCTGGTGGGTAGTGGAACTGGCCAGCGAAGCTGCCTTGCGCAGCCTGCAACCGGATTGGGACGCAATCGCCGCATTGGCGGAATCCACCGGCAGCATGGGCGTGTTCGCCTATGCGCGCGCCGCGACCGCAGGCAGTTACGACCTGGCCGTGCGCGCCTTTGTCGGCAACGGACGGCGCTTCGAGGACGCCGCCTCCGGCGCGGCCAATGCCGTGCTGGCCGCATGGCTGGACAGCCGCCATGCGCTGCCCGGCAGCGGCCGCCGCTATGTGGTCAGCCAGGGCCGCGAAATCGGCTTCGATGCCTTGCTGGAGCTGCGCATCGACGCAGGCGGCGATGTGTGGTCCGGCGGCCAGGTGCAGACGGTGATTCGCGGGACCTTGGACTGGAGTTGAGCGCTGTGGGCTGCAGGGCTGCGGCGTCACTGTCTGCGCCAAATCCGAGACGGCTGGTTCAAAAGCAAACCTGATCAAAATTCTTCTGCGCTGGAGCTCAGCCCGATCGCCATCCCACGCGCGGCGCGCCTGCGTCTGGCCATCGAATCCAGAAATTTTTGCAGTCCTTCGCATGCGACGTGCCATCGGGCACGATCGCACAGCGCTCGCTTACTGCATGGCTTCCAACACAAAAAAACGCTGCGGCCTCCCGCAGCGTTTTTTTCCAAATAGCCTAGATGCGTCAATCAGTCGGGGCGCACATCCACGCGCACGCGGATCCGGTCGCCCGGGTTGTAGTCGCTGCGCGTGTGATACATGCGTCCGCCGTATTCGTAGGTCACGTCATAGCCGTCCACGCGTTCGCGCGTAGTGCGGTACGACACCGGCTCGCAGACGCTGACATTGCCCTGGTAGGTGCGGTGATTGGCTTCGTAGATCGAGCGACCGGCCGCGACGCCGGCCATGGTGCCGACCGCGGTACCGACCAGACGTCCATTGCCGCCACCCACCTGGCTACCCAGCACCGCGCCGGCGATACCGCCGATCACGCTGGCGACACCGCGATTGGACGCATTCGGCGCACCATAGCCACCGTCGCGGTAGTAGCCGTCGTTACTGGTGTAGTAGCCATCGGAGGGACGGTTGTAGCAGCGCTCGTTGGTGCGCTCGCTATAGGAGTCCGACACGATGATCGGATCCACGCGTACCACGCGCGCGTATTCGTAGCGACCGTCCTCGTAGCCGCCGCGATAGGTGTCGCGGTAGCCGCTGTCGTAGCGCTGCGCCGTTGCGTTGCCCGCCACGGCCAGACCCATTACCAGAGCACCAAGCACAAGAGTTTTCATTGCGGCAGCTTCACAGGGAGGACACGCTGCCGATGCTCGGCTCGTGGCAGTGAAACCGCCCTGAACCGGACGGGCCGTCAAAAGTCCTATTCAGGTTGTCGCCAGCTGCATGGCGCCGGCGCGTGCGCCAACGCCATGCATCCGCAAGGCGTCAGTTGGAGAACTCGGTATCCAGACTGATCGGCACTGCGCTCAATGCCTTGGACACCGGGCAATTCTTCTTGGCGGTATCGGCCAGCTCGCGAAACTTGGCTTCGTCGATACCGGGCACCACGGCCTTGAGCTTGAGGCGGATCTGCGACAACTGCGGGCCACCTTCCATCGACAGGTCGACGTCGGCGCGCGTATCCAGCGAGGCCGGCGGGAAGCCCGCTTCGCTCAGCTGCGCCGACAGCGCCATGGTGAAGCAGCCGGCGTGCGCAGCGGCAATGAGCTCTTCCGGGTTGGTGCCCTTCTCGTCGCCGAAGCGGCTGCTGAAGGCGTAGCGGGTGTTGTCCATCAGGCCGCTCTGCGGCGTGCTGAGCTGACCCTTGCCGGTCTTGAGGTCGCCTTCCCAGTGTGCGGTGGCGTGACGCGAAATACCCATTGCGGTCTCCTGCGATGAAAGGGACCTCACGATAGGCGAGTGGGTGTTACGTGGTGGTGCTGGGATTCGGGATTCGGGAATCGGGAATCGCAAGAGCAGGCTATGGGTCGGGTTTATTGGCAGGGCGCTGGGCCATCGGCAACGCCATGAAGACCTGTGATCCGGAAATGCCGTTATTGCGTTATTGCTTCGCCACTCAACCGGCGACGCACTAGAGACTGCTGCAAATCTGGCGCAGCACACGTGCATGGCGAGCTTCATGATTTATGCGGTCGATGCGATGCAACGGCGTGGCTGCACCTGGCTGACAGTGCAGGCCGGCGATGCGGCGCTTCGTTTGCCAATGCAGGCATTTCAGCTGCACTGATAGAAGGTGACACGGCGCACTTGGCTCGATGACGCACGCTCAGGCGCGCAAGCATCCTGTATCGATTCGCGCGACCTGTCTGGATCGCTTCACGTCCGCGCCCGCCTGGTGGCGGACGCGGGCGTTCTGCTGGCGGCATCAGCCCAGCAGGGTTTCCAGCACCGCCATGCGCACCGCCACGCCGTTGGCGACCTGGCGCAGCACGCACGATTGCGCGCCATCGGCGACCTCGTCGGTGATTTCCACGCCGCGATTGATCGGGCCCGGATGCAGTACCGCCGCATCGCGTCCGGCACGCGCCAGACGCTCGCGGGTGAGGCCGTATTCGGTGTGGTACTGCTCCAGCGAGGGCACCAGCCCCTCTTCCATGCGCTCGCGCTGCAGGCGCAGCATCATCAACGCATCGGCACCTTCCAGCATGGCGTCGAAGTCCTGGCCGACCACGCAGCCGTCCAGCATGTCGTCATCGGGCAGCAGGCTTGCCGGGCCACAGACACGGATCTCGCCAGCGCCCAGGGTGCGCAGCGCATGCAGGTCCGAGCGCGCCACGCGCGAGTGCTTCACGTCGCCCACGATGACGACCTTGAGCCTGGAGAAATCGGTGCCCTTGGCCTGGCGCAGGGTGAGCATGTCGAGCAGGCCCTGGGTGGGATGTGCGCTACGGCCGTCGCCGGCGTTGATCAACGCGGTGCCCTCGCCGGCCGCGGCGGCCAGCGCTTCCACCGCGCCGTCGTCGGGATGGCGCACCACGAACCCGCGCACACCCATGGCCTCGAGATTCTTCAGGGTGTCGCGCGCGGTCTCGCCCTTGCGGGTGGATGAGGTGGACGCATCGAAATTCAGGACATCCGCGCCCAGACGCTGCGCGGCGAGATGGAACGAACTGCGCGTGCGCGTGGACGGCTCGAAGAACAGCGTGCACACCGCGGTGCCAGCCAGCACGCTGCGCTTGCCGACGCGGCCCACTGCGGCATCGCGGATCTGGCCGGCGCGATCGAGCAATTGCAGCAACGTGGCGCGCGGCAATCCTTCCAGGGTGAGCAGGTGACGCAAACGTCCATCCGAATCGAGTTGCATGGCGGTCATCGCAGGTCGGGAATCAGGGAAGAGGAGTGGCCTGGTCGGGCGCGGCCAACCAGCGTTCGACGATCACGGCCGCGGCCATCGCATCCAGTGCCTCGGCATCGCGGCGACGCTTGCGCCCATCGGCGCGCTCGCGCGCGAAACGCTGCGCGGCCTCGACCGAACTGGAGCGCTCATCGATCAATACCACCGGCAGCGCGTAGCGCTCGCGCAGCTGGCGGGCGAATGCATGGGCACGCTTGCGCGCAGGCTGGTCCTTGCCGTCCAGGGTGAGCGGGTCGCCGACCACCAGGCCGTCGGGCCGCCACTCCCTGTGCACGCGATCCAGCGCCACCCAATCCGGGCCGCTGGCGTGCACGTTGACCACCGCCACCGCGCGTGCTCCGGCACCCAGCGCGGTGCCGACCGCCACGCCGATCCGGCGCGACCCCACGTCGAAGCCCAGCACCGTGCCATCGGGGCGGATGGTGCCCGCCTCAGGCATGCCCGGAATAATCCGTCAGCCGGAACAGGTCCACCCCGATGCGTCCGGCGGCAGCCTGCCAGCGATCTTCCAGGGCGGTATCGAACAGCACGTTGGCATCGGAAGGCGCGGTCAGCCAGCTGTTCTCGCCCAGCTCGAATTCCAACTGCCCCGCTCCCCAGCCCGCACAGCCCAGCGCCACCAGCGCGTTGCGCGGGCCTTCGCCGGCGGCCATGGCTTCGAGGATGTCGCGCGAGGTGGTCAGGAACACGCCCTGCCCCACTTCCAGGCTGGAATCCCATTCGCGCGCATCGTCGTGGATGACGAAGCCGCGCTCCGGATGCACCGGCCCGCCACTGAGCACGATCTGCTCGCACAACTGCGCGTCTTCGGTCTCGATCCCCATCTGCGACAGCACTTCGCCCAGGGTGTACTCGGACGGGCGATTCACCAGCACCCCCATCGCACCGTTCTCGTCGTGCTGGCAGATCAGCGCGACGCTGCGGGAAAACGTGGGGTCGGACAGCGCCGGAAGCGCGATCAGTAGTTGGTTGGCCAGCGGCGTGGGTAAAACGGACATGGCCGCATTCTAGCCGTTCGTTTCGCTGCGCGCAGAGCCGCTGCCATACTGGCCCCTTGCCGCGAACATGGACCGTACATGCAAACCCTCCCCAGCACCCACAGCCTCGGCCCCGAGATGCCCCTGCCACGCCAGACCCGAGCCTTGATCGTGCTGGTCGCGCTGTTGCAGGGCGGACTGCTGTACCTGGCGGCCCTGGGCGCGCAGCACGGCGTGCGGCCGTTCACCGAACTGGGCGTGCGCATCTGCTGGTACACCCTGGTGATGACAGTGCCCAGCATGGTGCTGCTGAGCCTGCAGCAGCTGCGCGATCGCCGCCTGTGGCAGCACGTGGCAGGCACCACGCTGGTGTTGGCCGCACTGGGCAGCTGGGCGGCGTGGAGCGCCACCGGCGCACCAGCCCTGCAGATCGCCAGTGTCCTGTGGCCATTCGGCTTCACCGTCGCGGTCGGGTGGTTCGTCGCCCTGCCCTGGTTGCAGTATCGCCAGCAGCACGGCCACTGGCGGGCGGACTACCGCACCCTGTTCGACCATGCCTGGCAGAACGCGTTGACCCTTGCGCTGGCGCTGCTGTTCGTCTGGGTGTGCTGGATGGTGCTGTGGTTGTGGGCCAGTCTGTTCGCCCTGGTCAGGATCATGGTGTTTCGCGAGCTGTTCCGCGAACAGGCCTTCATCTATCTGGCCACGGGCGTGATGACGGGGCTGGGCATCCTGATCGGGCGCACCCAGCACCGCGCCGTGCAGGTGATGCGGCAGATCCTGTTCTCGCTGTGCACGGGCCTGCTGCCGCTGCTGGCCGCGGTGAGCGTGCTGTTCTTGCTGGTGCTTCCATTCACCGGCCTGCAGGCGCTTTGGCAGACCCGTTCGGCGGCGGCGATCCTGCTGAGCCTGGTGTTCGGGCTGGTGCTGTTCACCAATGCGGTCTATCGCGATGGCGACGTGCAGCCGCCGTATACGCGCTGGCTGCGCTGGGTGGTCGAGGCCGGCCTGCTCAGCCTGCCCCTGCACGCGGCGCTGGCCGCCTACGCCCTGGTTTTGCGCATTGCGCAGCATGGCTGGACCGGCGAGCGCTTCTGCGCAGCCGTGCTGGCGACCCTGGCGCTGGCGTACGCCCTGGCCTATGCGTTCGCGGTGCTGCGGCCGCGTGCGGGCCACTGGCTGACGCACCTGGCCAGCGGCAACATGCTGTTGTCGTGGGTGGTGATCGGCCTGGCGATCCTGATCAACAGCCCATTGCTGGATCCTTACCGCATCACCGTGCACAGCCAGATCCAGCGGCTGGCGACCGGCACGCCCGAGAGCGAGAAGGCGAACCTGGAGTTCCTGCGTTTCGACAATGGCCGCCGCGGCTACCTGGCCGTGCAGTCGTTGCGCCAGAGCCCGGCATTTGCCGGCGATGCCGCGCGCAGGCAGCGGCTGGAACGGCTGCTGGCGCGCACCACGCGCTGGGGCCACGATGAAGAGCCCCAGGAGCCAACGCACAAGGAACTGACCGACCTGGAGCAGATCCGCCAGCGGATCGCCGTGGCTGCCGGCAAGAGCGAACCGCCGGCCGATTGGTGGACCTATCTGCTGACGTCCGCGCCGCGCCTGCAGGATCGGGGAGAGTGCACGCAGAACGACAGCCGCTGCATCGTCAGCAGCGACGACCTGGACCAGGACGGCCGGCCCGATGTGCTGCTCTGCGATGTCAAAGGCGAATACTCGATCGCATGCATGCTGTATGCGCGCAACCAGGGCGGCTGGTATCAGGCAGGCACGACCCGGTTCTATTCCGGCAGCAGCGATACCCAAACCCTGGCACGCGAGGCACTGCGCGACGGCCAGGTGCAGGCACGTCCCAGCCGCTGGCCGGACCTGGTGCTGCCGGGCGACAGGCGCATGAGCATCAAACCAAGCGAAGAGGGCATCAGACCGGAGCGCACCCCATGAGCGGCTATTGCAGCATCGCCCCGGGCCACCCGGTGCACGGCCATTACCACGACCACGAATACGGCTTCCCGCAACGCGACGAACGCGAGTTGTTCGAGCGCCTGGTGCTGGAAATCAACCAGGCCGGCCTGAGCTGGGAGACCATCCTGCGCAAGCGCGCCAATTTCCGGCAGGCCTACGACGGCTTCGACGTGGATACCGTGGCGGCCTATGGCGATGCAGAGATCGACCGCCTGCTGGGCGATGCCGGCATCATCCGCAATCGTCTGAAGATTCTGGCGGCCATCCACAATGCGCAGGTCATCCAGACGCTACGCCGTTCGCACGGCAGCTTCGCGCAATGGCTGGACGCGCATCACATGTTGGACAAGCCGGCCTGGATCAAACTGTTCAAGAAGACCTTCCGCTTCACCGGTGGCGAAATCACCGGCGAATTCCTGATGAGCCTGGGCTACCTGCCCGGCGCGCATCATGCGCAGTGCCCGGTCTACAGGAAGATCGCCAGGCTGAAACCGGCATGGATGCAGCACGCGTGAGCCGGCGCAGACGCGGCTCGGATGCAGCGCCAGGCCGATGCTGATCGGCCTGGCAGAGGTCATCGCGCCGGCCTGCGCCATCAACGGCCGCGGTAGCGATCAGCGCACTACGCGCCGAACGCGCGCAGATCACACCCCCATGTAGCGATGCGGGCGGTGATTGAACATCAGCACCAGGCTCAGCATCAATGCGCCGATCGCCGAATACAGCACCTTGTCCGGCTTCAATACGAAGAACGCCACCAGCATCAGCATCGCATCGAAGCTCATCTGCACCTTGCCCGCGCTCCAGCCGCGCTCGCGTTGCAGGTAGACCGCCAGGATGCCGATGCCGCCCAGGCTGCCGCGGTGGCGGATGAAGAACAGGATGCCAAGGCCGGACAGCGCGCCGCCGACAATGGCCGAAAACGCGGTATCCATATGCGCGTAATCGGCCCAGCGCGGCAGCAGATTGGTCAGCGCGCCGCAGGCAGCGACCGCCGCAAAGGTCTTCAGGGTGAATTCCCAGCCCATCCGGCGCACGCTCAACCAGTAGAACGGCAGGTTGACCAGCACGAACACCAGGCCGAAATTCCAGTCCAGCGCGTAGTGCAGCAAGAACGCCACACCGGCCATGCCGCCGATCATCAACCCACCCTTGGCGAAGATCGCAAGACCCAGCGACGCCACCAGGGTGGCCAGCACCATGCCCTGCACATCCTCGGCCACCGAGTGGTGATACGCGTGATCGTCGGCCGGGGTGCCGGCCGAATCCGGCGGTGGCGTCAACGGGCCGGAGGTGACCACGGCGCCATCATCGGGCAACGGCTCTTGCTCCGGACGCAGATCGGAATCGGGAAGGCTCACGGGTAGGGGCACTGCAGTGGGGTGCGATATTAGACACTATCGGCCGCCCCGGTTACATCTGAAACCACGGCGAATGCCATGCAAGGGTCAGGCGGTACCGGAACAACCGGCACGCCGTGTCGACCAGGCGCTGAGCACTGCGCGCCACCGACGGTGCAGCATATCCGCTACAGGCCCGTGAACGCGGTTACCTGGCAACCCGCGCCCTGCCGTCCGCCACACCGGCGAGATTCGCGGGCGCGCGGTGATCGCCCGCAGTGCGATCCAGTTGCGGTAGAACCAGTAGCCGCCGTAAGCCCCGAAGGTGCTGACAAACATCGCAACCAGCTTCCAGTTGGACGGTGCAAATAGCAGCGCCAGCGGCTCGTCCTCCCAGCGCTGCGCCAGCGGATCGGCAGCAGCGTGCGCGTTGCTGGTGGCTGCAACGAGGGCTTGCGTCATGTCCGAAGACCTCACCGAACCTCGGCGATCTCCACGCCATCCAGCCCCTGCGCCAGGGTCTTGGCATCGCCGCCCTGCGACAGCTTGATGCGCAAACGCACCTCGTTCTGCGAATCGGCGTAGCGCAAGGCGTCCTCGTAGCTGATTTCACCGGCCTGGTAGAGCTCGAACAGGCTCTGATCGAAGGTGCGCATGCCCAGGTTGGTGGACTCCTTCATGATCTCCTTGAGCTTGTGGATCTCGCCGTCGCGGATGTAGTCCTGCACCAGCGGCGTGCCCAGCATGATCTCCATCGCCACGCGGCGGCCGCGCCCGTCCGGGGTCGGAATCAGCTGCTGCGCGACCACGCCCTTGAGGTTGAGCGACAAATCCATCAGCAGCTGGTTGCGGCGGTCTTCCGGGAAGAAGTTGATGATGCGGTCCATCGCCTGGTTGGCGTTGTTGGCGTGCAGCGTGCACAGCACCAGGTGGCCGGTTTCGGCGAAGGCGATGGCGTGGTCCATGCCTTCGCGGGTGCGCACCTCGCCGATCATGATCACGTCCGGCGCCTGGCGCAGGGTGTTCTTCAGCGCGTTTTCCCAGCTGTCGGTGTCGATGCCGACCTCGCGCTGGGTGATGATGCAGCCCTCGTGCTTGTGCACGAATTCGATCGGGTCCTCGATGGTGATGATGTGCCCGGTGGAATTCTGGTTGCGGTAGCCGATCATCGCCGCCAGCGAGGTCGACTTACCGGTACCGGTGGCGCCGACGAAGATGATGATGCCGCGCTTGGTCATCGCCAGCGTCTTGATCACCGGCGGCAGGCTCAGCTCTTCCACGGTGGGAATGCGCGTCTCGATCCGGCGCAGCACCATGCCCACCTGGTTGCGCTGGTAGAAGCAGCTGACACGGAAACGTCCCACCCCGGACACGCCGATGGCGAAATTGCACTCGTGGGTCTTTTCGAACTCCTCGCGCTGCGAGGGCGTCATCACGTTCAACACCAGGTCGCGGCTCTGCTGCGCGGTCAACGGCGTCTGCGTGATCGGGCTGATCTTGCCATGCACCTTGATCGCCGGCGGCATGCCGGAGGTGATGAACAGATCCGACGCCTTCTGATGCGCCATCAGCTTGAGGAAGGAAGTGAAGTCGATGGTGCTCATGGCGTGCTCCTCTGGAGCAGGGATTCGGGAGTGGAGATTCGGGATTGGCAAGAGCGGGGTCTGGGACGGGAGTCGCCGTTGCGATTCCCCAATCCCGAATCCCGAATCCCGGCTACTCGAATATCCGCTTGTCCTTGGCGTATTCGCGCGCCTGGTTGCGCGTGATCAGGCTGCGCTTGACCAGGTCCTGCAGATGCTGGTCCAGGGTCTGCATGCCGTACTGCTGGCCGGTCTGGATCGCCGAATACATCTGCGCCACCTTGTCCTCGCGGATCAGGTTGCGGATGGCCGGGGTGCCGACCATGATTTCCCACGCCGCCGTGCGTCCGCCGCCGACTTTTTTCAGCAGCGCCTGCGAAATCACCGCGCGCAGCGATTCGGACAGCATCGAGCGCACCATCGGCTTTTCGCCGGCCGGGAACACGTCGATGATGCGGTCGATGGTCTTGGCCGCCGAGCTGGTATGCAGGGTGCCGAACACCAGGTGGCCGGTTTCCGCGGCGGTCAGCGCCAGGCGGATGGTTTCCAGGTCGCGCAATTCGCCGACCAGGATGATGTCCGGGTCTTCGCGCAGTGCCGAACGCAGCGCTTCGTTGAAGCCGTGCGTGTCGCGGTGCACTTCGCGCTGGTTGATCAGGCACTTCTGCGAGGTGTGCACGAACTCGATCGGATCCTCGACAGTGAGGATATGGCCGTATTCGTTCTTGTTGATGTAGTCGATCATGCCTGCCAGGGTGGTCGACTTGCCCGAACCGGTCGGGCCGGTCACCAGGATCAGGCCCTGCGGCTGGTCGATCAGCTGGCGGAAGATCGGCGGGCAGCCCAGGTCCTCCAGGGTCAGCACTTCGGAGGGAATGGTACGGAACACCGCACCGGCACCGCGGTTCTGGTTGAATGCATTGACGCGGAAACGTGCCAGCGAGGGAATCTCGAACGAGAAATCGACCTCGAGGAATTCTTCGTAGTCGCGGCGCTGCTTGTCCGACATGATGTCGTACACCAGCGCGTGCACCTGCTTGTGGTCCAGCGCCGGAATATTGATGCGACGGACATCGCCATCGACACGGATCATCGGCGGCAGCCCTGCAGACAGGTGCAGGTCCGATGCCTTGTTCTTGACAGAAAACGCCAATAGTTCAGCGATATCCATGCGCTGCTTTTCCCCTAGGCTGCGATTGGAAGGTACTCCCCGGCCGGCAGTATAGCGTTCTGGCAGCGCGCGGGAAGCGGCCGGCCGCCGGTTCAGGCCGGCAGACCCGTGCAGGACTGAAGGCGTTGTTTTTCGGGCATGAGCGGCACGGCCCCTGCCCGCATGCGGACGCAGGTAGCGCCAACCGCGCCCGGCAACCGCCGCACATGCGCGCCGACCTGCCGCCCGATACGCCTGCGTGCACGTCCGCCTCCTTCTATATACGCCGCCTGCCGCTGTGCGCTGGAAGCCAGCCACCGGCAGCGGCACACTAGCGTCCCCGTCCTTGCTGGATATTCCCGTGCCGGTTTCGTCGCTGCAGCAGATTCTCGATGCCATCCAGGCCGCGGCAGCCCAGCATGCCCGTAGCGAGGTCCGCCTGCTCGCAGTCTCCAAGACCAAGCCTGCCGAGGCCATTGCCGCGCTGGCCGCGCAGGGACAGCGCGCATTCGGCGAAAACTACGTACAGGAAGCCGAGACCAAGGTCGCCGCGCTCCGCGCACTGCAGCTGGAATGGCACCTGATCGGCCACCTGCAATCCAACAAGGCCGAACTGGCCAGCCGGTGCTTCGACTGGGTGCAGACAGTGGACCGCCCCAAACTGATCCCGTTGCTGGCGCGCCATCGCCCCAACGATCGCGCACCACTGAATGTGCTGATCCAGGTCAATATCGACGATGAGGACAGCAAACACGGTTGCGCGCCGGAGACGATCGACGCGCTGGCCGACGCCATCGCGCTGCAGCCGACGCTGCGCCTGCGCGGACTGATGGCCATCCCTGCACCGTTTCCCGAAGCGGCGCGGCGCGCACAAGCGTTTACCCGCATGCAGGGGCTGTTCCAACAACTGAAGCAGCGCTTCGCGCAGGTGGACACCTTGTCGATGGGCATGAGCGCGGATTTCGCCGAAGCGATCGCGGCCGGTGCCACCATGGTGCGGGTGGGCACGGCACTGTTCGGCGCGCGCACGTCCTCGCCCGAGGCATCCGCCTGATCCGCGCCGCGCGCCGGCACTATCCATTCCTATCTACTGGAGTCACCGATGACCCTGCCCCCTGCGTCTGCATCGTCCGCCAATGCCGGATCCATCGCCTTCATCGGCGGAGGCAACATGGCGCGCAGCCTGATCGCCGGGCTGATCCGGCAGGGCGTGCCGGCTGCAGGCATCCGCGTCGCCGAGCCGGTGGCCGAACTACGTGCATCACTGTCGCGCGACTTCGGCGTGGAGACGCTGGATGACGCGCGCCAGGCTGCCGACGGAGCGGACATCTGGGTGCTGGCGGTCAAGCCCCAGGTCATGCCTGCGGTGTGCACGCAGCTGGCCGACCTCGCTCAAGCCCGGCAGCCGCTACTGCTGTCGATCGCGGCCGGCATCACCGCAACGCAGTTGCAGCGTTGGTGCGGCGGCGATGTGGCCGTGGTCCGCGCGATGCCCAATACCCCTGCCCTGCTCGGTGCCGGCGTCACCGGGTTGTACGCCACTGGGCGCGTCTCCACGACCCAGCGCGCGCAGGCCAGTCGGTTGCTGCAGAGTGCCGGCGTCACCGTGTGGATCGAGGAGGAAACCCAGATGGACGCGGTGACCGCCGTCTCCGGCAGCGGACCGGCCTATGTGTTTCTGCTGGCCGAAGCGATGGAGGCGGCGGCACAGGCGCAAGGGCTTCCGGCCGACACCGCCCGCACGCTGGTGCTGCAGACCCTGCTGGGCGCGGCGCGCATGCTCACCGAATCGGGCGAGTCGCCCGAAGTGCTGCGCCATCGGGTGACCTCGCCCAACGGCACCACCCAGGCGGCCATCGAGACATTCCAGGCCGGCGGTTTCGAAGCGTTGACCGCGCAGGCGATTGCCGCAGCCACCGAACGCGGCCGCAGCCTGTCGGCTGCCAACGATTAGGCGAGCTGTACCGGCTGCAAGGCCGCCGGTCGATGCAGACGCGCAGCACTACGCAGTCCCGGACCAAGCATCGGTCGAGCGCGCACCTGCAAGCAGAACCGCGCGGCGATGCGGGGGTGCAGAGCACTGGCGCAGTGCCGCCGCCGCACTGCAGCGCCTCCATGCAAAGCTCGCATGCGGACAGTGCAATCGATGCTAGGCACTGTCGCGCCGACAACGTCCTGGCGCGGTGTTGCCATCGCCCACCAATGCGTGCACCGACATCGCGCCACGGGCTGCGGGTATCTGTGCGAGCGCGCGCCTGCTCGCGCAACCCGCCTGCTGCTTTGCGGCAGATGCGAGGCAGACCTGCGCGCCGTACGTGTTGGGCACGCTGTTTTGTCCGTGTTCTGCGCCGCCGGTGAACGAATCCCGGTCGAAAGACGCTTTTTTTCGGCGGTTTCATCGTTTGCCTATTGGCGGCGCGCAGCAGTTGCCCTACATTTCGCGTTGCCGACCGGGTCGGCAGACCCAACACCACCAACGAATACGGAACGCATAACCCATGGCAAAAACCGCCGCTAAGAAGGCTGCCCCCAAGAAGGCAGTGAAAAAGGTCGCCGCCACCAAGACCGCGAAGCCGGCCAAGGCCGCTACCAAGACCGCCGCGCCGAAGCCGATCAAGGAAGCCCTGAGCAAGACCGGCCTGGTCGCGCACATCGCCGAATCCACCCAGCTGGCTCCGAAGGACGTCCGCGCCGTGCTGGCCTCGCTGGAAGCCACCGCACATGCGTCGCTGAGCAAGAAGGGCGCTGGCAGCTTCACCCTGCCGGGCATGCTCAAGATCACCTCGGTCAACGTGCCGGCCAAGCCGAAGCGCAAGGGCATCAACCCCTTCACCAAGGAAGAGCAGATCTTTGCCGCCAAGCCCGCAACCTGCAAGATCAAGGTGCGCGCGATGAAGCGGCTGAAGGACGCAGCGCTGTAATCGCGCCTGCATCCGGTGTCATCGAGACGGCCTGCGGGCCGTCTTTTTTTTGTGTTTCCCTGCCGTCTTGCAGGCGGTGCGATTGGCCACACCACATCGCACTCATCGCCGCTTGCCTACCATGGCAGCGAGTTCGCACCCGAGTCGCCGATGACCGCACGCTCCCCCCGCAGCCCTGCCCGACGTGTGCGCCGGCTGCTGGTGTCGATCGCCCTGCTGTGCGCCTTGGGCGTGGCAGCGCGCTGGGCCTGGCAGTCGCCGATGGCCGAACGCCTACGCACCAGCTGGGAGTTGTCACGGATGCCGCCGCCGCAAGCGTTGCGGGTGCCGGTGCACAACGTGCGTGCCCGGCAGATCGCCGATACCTTCGGCGCGCCGCGGGGACGCGACCGTACGCATGCCGGGGTCGACATCTTCGCGCCGCGTGGCACTCCGGTGGTGGCATCGACACGCGGCGTGGTCAGCGCCATTCGCGATCGTGGCCTGGGCGGCAAGCAGGTCTGGGTACTCGGCCCGGCGATGGAGCGACACTATTACGCGCACCTGGACGACTGGGCGGCAGGCCTGGCCGTTGGTGACGTGGTCGAGCCCGGCACGCCGTTGGGGATGGTTGGCACCACCGGCAACGCGCGCGGCACGCCGCCGCACCTGCACTATGGTGTGTACGGGCGCAACGGTGCGTACGATCCGCTGCCGTTGTTACGCAAGAGCGCGGCTTCGCCGGTCGACTGAGCACGCTGGAACACTGCGTCATGGCCCGCCCTATCGAGCGCGTCGCAGGCTGCGCCTATGGTGGCCCTATCCTGAAGTGACGCGACCACCATGTCCCGAAAACGCTATCGCATTACGGTCACGCCCATCGAGAACGACGGCCGCCCCTGCGACGACCGTTGCACCATCGAGTTCGAACAGCGCTCGCGCGCCGACTGGATGCGCCTGCTCGAAGAACTGCACCTGCGTCGCGACCTCAGCAGCGACGAGTGCGCCGCACTGACGGTCGGCTCGCAATTACTGGAAGACCTGGCCGCACGCCCACGCGCACGGCCCAGCGATGCGCTGGACGCCTTGCGGCCCAGGCTGCAGTTGCTGCTCGAGCGACTGCAGCGCGTGCATCCCGCGCCCTGAGCGCACAGCTGGCTACTGGCGCCGTTACACTGCGCGCTTCGCGGACGGAGAGGTGCCATGCGCTGGATCGCCATTGCCATATCGCTGGCCGCATTGGTCGGTTGCAGCTGTCAACGCACCGCAGATCGCGCGATCGACGCGACAACACCCGCGTCCACCGCCACCGCACCGCCACCATCGACTGGTGCAGCCGATCGCGACGCATCTTCGCCTGCCACGGCCGATTCGCCCGCTGCTGCGCAAGCGCGTATCGACCTAGCCGAAGCAAGCGCCACCGTGCAACGCTATCTGGGCGCCCTGCCCGGCGCCGCACGTGCCGATGCCGACGCACTGTGGACAGGTGGGCGTCCGCCACCGGTACCTGACGACGCCGTGCTGCGCGCGATGACCGGCATCCAGTCGATGCGCATCAACAACGACCCACCGGTCCTGCTGGACCCGGACAATCCGCAGCGGCGGATCGAAGTGCCGGTACGCATCATCGTGCGCGGCGCATCGGGCACGCAGCAGCTGGTTGGCGCCTATCGCCTGCAGCCGCGCGCAGGCAGCGACACCTGGGAGATCTACTCGGCCACGCTGCAGCCGGTATTGCGCTAACCCGTGGTTCACCGACGCTGGCTAAGGTTGTGTCACCTGTAGCCGGAGTCACTCGATGAAACTGCGTTCGCTTGCCGGATCCGCGCTCGCCCTCGCCTTGGCATTGCCTGCCAGCGGCGCCTGGGCGGCGCCTCAGATCCAGGGACACCAGATCAGCGTGCAGGCCAGCGATCTGCAGCAGTACCTGGGTGGCCGCTTCCCGCAGACGCATGACGCGCTAGGCGGCCTGATCGAAATGACCGTCAGCAACCCGGCGCTGTCGCTGCCGCCGGGCGACCGGATGAAGATGGCCTTCGACCTGGCGGTTGCCACCGCCGGTGCTGCGCCGGCGCCAGTGGGCAATGTCACCTTGACCAGCGCGCTGCGTTACGACACTGCCAAGCAAGGCTTTTATCTGGACCAACCCAGCATCGACGATTTCCGCCCGGCCAATGCCGGCGCAAAGCTCGACCACAGCACCCGGCAGTTGCTCAATACCTGGCTGGCCGACTACGCGCGCAAGGAGCCGATCTACCGCATCGACCCGGCGATCGCTGCTGCCATGGGCGCGGTGCAGGTGGAGTCGGTAGGAATCCAGAACGGACGCGTGGCCGTCAACTTCAACCAGAACATCGAGCAACTGGTGCCGGCAGCGGCGCTATCGGGAAAATAGCCCGCTCGCATCACAGGTGCATCAGGCAGGACCCCCAGGTGCGAGGCAATGAGTGCCTGCACGAAGGCCCGACGCGACAGCGCCGGGCCTTCTTTCATCGGATGCGCAGTTAGGCTGCCAGCGCCTTTGCGACCGCAGCACTGAAGGCAGGAATATCGTCAGGCTTGCGACTGGTGATCAGCTGGCCGTCCACCACCACTTCCGCGTCCTGCCAACGTGCGCCGGCGTTGCTCAGATCGGTCTTGACCGACGGCCACGACGTGACGTTGCGGTCGCGAACCAGGTCGCTTTCGAGCAACAGCCACGGCCCGTGGCAGATCGCGGCAACCGGCTTGTTTGCCGCGGCGAATGCACGAATGAAGCCAATCGCCTGCTGGTCGGTGCGCAAGGTATCGGGATTGAGCACGCCGCCGGGCAGCACCAGGGCGTCGTAGTCCTGCGCCGTCGCCTTGTCCAGTCGACGGTCCACCGCCACCGAATCACCCCAATCGGTGTGATTCCAGGCGCGGATCTTGGCCGCATCGCCAGGCGCGATCACCTCGACCTTGGCGCCCCAGGATTCCAGCAGGCGCTTGGGTTCCTGCAGTTCGGATTGTTCGAAGCCGTCGGTGGCCAGCACGGCGACGGTCTTGCCAGAGAGCGAATACGACATGCGGGGCTCCTTACTGAAAGAAGCCCGCACCGTAGGCAGCGCGGCGTTGCGCATCCGTGAACCGATGTCTGCGTCGCGTCAGCGCGCAACGCGCCTGCACATGCTCAGCGCTTGGGCTGCAGCATCGTGCCGGTGCAGTTCTTCGAGCCGCAACGGCATTCCCAGATCTTCTTCAGACGCGGCGTATGCCGTTCGCTCAGGGTGATGCCGTAGTTGTAGGTGAGTTCTTCGCCGGGCTTGATGGCACGCTTGGCCTCGATGAAGATCTTGTCCTTGCTGCGGTCATCGCCCTCGGCCTCCTCGATCACCGCTTCGCAATTGGGATTGCAGCTGTGGTTGATCCAGCGCGCGACATTGCCTTCGTAGTTCGCATCCAGCACGTAATCGTCGCTGAGCGTAAACAGAAAGGTATGCCCGCTTTCCACATCGCCGGTGTCGTCGGCGTCCACCTCGGCATGCGTGCGCAGGCGCCCCTTGTACTGGATGATGCGCTCGCCCTTGCGGAGCGGGGCGAGGGCGAACATGCCATTGCCGTGGATACGTGACTTGCGGGCGGCAACTTTGCGCGACATGTAAGGGTCCGGTGAGGGGGCCGCTCATTGTGACTGCAGCGCGCCCAAGCGCCAAGCACAAGCGCGCCGATGTCCGCAACGGATTGCGCTTGCCGGCGGCTGAACCGGGCGATTGGCCCTGTCGCGCCCAAAAGAGTACAATTTCGGTCCGCTTTCGGATTTGCCCGCCCGCCCATGTTGCGCGTCACCAAACTCACCGATTACGCCACCGTGGTGCTGACCGTGCTGGCCGCGCGCAGCGAACAGGTGCTCAGTGCCACCGAGCTGGCCGAGCAGGCCGGCCTGGAAGCGCCGACCGTGAGCAAGATCCTCAAGCCGCTGTCGCAGGCCGGGCTGGTCGAAGGCCTGCGTGGCGTGCACGGCGGCTACCGGCTCGCGCGCGCAGCCAGCGACATCACCCTGGTGGAGATCGTCGAGGCGATGGAAGGCCCGCTGGCGATCACCGAATGCAGCCAGGACCACAGCCAGTGCGGCATCGCCCACACCTGCGGCGTGCGCTCCAACTGGCGCCTGATCAACGACGTGGTGGGCGATGCCCTGCGCCGCGTGACGCTGGCGCAGATGCTGCAGCCCCTCTCCCTCCCTGGCGACAGCCGCCGGCGTTCCATCGCCGCGCGTGTCGCGACCACCTGACCTGTAGGCAGCCCGATGGCCACCGAACTTGCTCCTCCGCAGAATGCGCAGATCCTCGAACGGCTGGGCCGGCGTTACGACGCCGGCTTCGTCACCGAGATCGAATCCGATTCGCTCCCGCCCGGCCTGGACGAAGATGTCATCCGTGCGCTGTCGGCCAAGAAAGACGAGCCGCAGTGGATGACCGACTGGCGCCTGGAGGCGTACCGCCACTGGCTGAAGATGCCGATGCCGGAGTGGGCGAAGCTGCAGATCGCACCGATCGATTTCCAGGCGCTGAGCTATTACTCCGCGCCCAAGGGCCCGAAGTACGCTTCGCTCGACGAGGTGCCCAAGGAACTGCTCGACACCTACGACAAGCTCGGCGTGCCGCTGCACGAGCGCGCCAAGCTGGCCGGGGTGGCGGTGGATGCGGTGTTCGATTCGGTCTCGGTCGGCACCACCTTCCGCAAGGAACTGGCCGAAAAGGGCGTGATCTTCTGCTCGATGTCCGAGGCCATCAAGGAGCATCCGGAGATCGTCCGGCAGTACCTGGGCAGCGTGGTGCCGGTCGGCGACAACTACTTCGCCGCGCTCAACTCGGCGGTGTTCTCCGATGGCAGCTTCGTGTTCATCCCCAAGGGCGTGCGCTGCCCGATGGAACTGAGCACCTACTTCCGCATCAATGCCGGCCATACCGGGCAGTTCGAGCGCACCTTGATCGTGTGCGAGGACAAGGCCTATGTGTCGTACCTGGAAGGCTGCACCGCGCCGATGCGCGATGAAAACCAGCTGCATGCCGCGGTGGTGGAGCTGGTGACGCTGGAAGATGCCGAGATCAAGTACTCCACGGTGCAGAACTGGTACCCGGGCGACGAGGAAGGCCGCGGCGGCATCTACAACTTCGTCACCAAGCGCGCCGAATGCCGTGGCGCGCGCAGCAAGGTGACCTGGACCCAGGTCGAAACCGGCTCGGCGATCACCTGGAAGTATCCCTCGTGCGTGCTGCTCGGCGACGATTCGGTGGGCGAATTCCATTCGGTGGCACTCACCCACCACCGCCAGCAGGCCGATACCGGCACCAAGATGATCCACATCGGCAAGCGCACCAAAAGCAAGATCGTCAGCAAGGGCATCAGCGCCGGGCGCGGCCAGAACACCTACCGCGGCCTGGTCAAGGTGGACCGTAATGCCGATGGCGCGCGCAACTACACCCAGTGCGATTCGCTGTTGATCGGCAAGCAATGCGGCGCGCATACCTTCCCCTATATCGAGGTGAAGAACCCGGGCGCCACCGTCGAGCACGAGGCCACCACCTCCAAGATCAGCGACGACCAGTTGTTCTACTGCCGCGCGCGCGGCATCAGCCAGGAAGATGCGGTGTCGCTGATCGTCGACGGCTTCTGCAAGCAGGTCTTCCGCGAACTGCCGATGGAGTTCGCCGTGGAAGCCAAGAAGCTGCTGGAAGTCTCGCTGGAAGGCAGCGTCGGCTGACGCTGCCTTCGAGAGTCGGCATTAGGGATTGGGGATTCGCAGAACCCCGCACCGATGCCGACCGGCTGACCCGCTTTTACCAATCCCAAATTTCGAATCCCCAATCCCATGCTTACGATTACCAACCTCCACGCCAGCATCGCCGGCAAAGACATCCTCAAGGGCCTGTCGCTGGATATCCAGCCCGGCCAGGTGCACGCCATCATGGGCCCCAACGGTGCCGGCAAGTCCACGCTGGGCAATGTGCTGGCCGGGCGCGATGGTTATGAGGTCGGCGAAGGCAGCGTGCAGTTCGACGGCAAGGATCTGCTCGACCTGCCGCCGGAAGAACGCGCCGCCGCCGGCCTGTTCCTGGCCTTCCAGTACCCGGTAGAAATTCCCGGCGTCAACAACACCTATTTCCTGCGCGCCGCGCTCAATGCACAGCGCAAGGCGCGTGGCGAAGACGAGCTGGATTCGATGCAGTTCCTCAAGCTGGTGCGGCAGAAGCTGGCCGTGCTGCATCTGAAGGACGAACTGCTGCACCGTGGCGTCAACGAAGGTTTCTCCGGCGGCGAAAAGAAGCGCAACGAGATCTTCCAGCTGGCCGTGCTCGAACCCAAGCTCGCCATCCTGGACGAGACCGATTCGGGCCTGGACATCGATGCGCTCAAGAGCGTGGCCGATGGCGTCAACGCCTTGCGCTCGCCGGAGCGCTCGTTCCTGGTAATCACCCACTACCAGCGCCTGCTCGATTACATCAAGCCGGACGTGGTGCACGTGCTGGCCGAAGGCCGCATCGTGCAGAGCGGCGGCCCGGAGCTGGCGCTGGAGCTGGAAAAGCACGGCTACCACTTCCTGAAGGATCGTGTGGTGCCCGAGGTTGCCGCCTGATGAGCGCCTTGCTCGATTCCCTGGCGCGCGGCTTCTGCGGCGACGACAGCCGCCGCGCCGAACTCGATGCGGCCCTGCACAGCGGCCTACCCGGCCCGCGTGCCGAAGCCTGGAAATACACCTCGCTGCGGCAGCTGGAGCGGCGCAGCTTCCAGCCCGCGCCGCTGGTGCCGACGCTGGTCGACGCCGCCGCGCTGGACGAGATTCCGTCGCCGCGCCTGGTATTCGTCAACGGGCGGCCATCGCAGGCGCTGAGCGATCTGTCTAGCTTGCCCGACGGTGTGCAACTGGACACCTTGTCCGCGTCCCTGGCCGAGAACGGCCAGGCGCAGCAACTGCTTGGCCGGCGCTTCGACGGCAGCGACGAGATCTTCGCCCGCCTCAATGCCGCACTGGCCGACGAAGGCGTGCTGGTACAGGTGCAGGATGGCGCGCAGGTCGCGCTGCCGCTGCACCTGGTGTTCGTCAGCGTGGCCGGCGAACACGATCTGGCCTGGCATCACCGTCATCTGATCGAGTTGCGTGCCGGCGCGTCGTTGAACGTGGTCGAGCATCACCTGCATGTCGGCGATGCGGCGCACCTGGCCAACAGCCTGATGCACGTGCACCTGGCGCAGAATGCGGTGTTGTCGCACGCACGCGTGCAGGCCGACAGCGCGCAGGCCACCTCGCTGCTGCGCACCGATGCGGTGCTCGCGCGCGATGCGCGCTACCAGCGCGTGGATCTGGAACTGAGCGCCGGCCTGTCGCGGCACGAACTCAACGTGCGCCTGGAAGGCAGCAACGCCCGGCTCACCGCCAATGGCGTGCTGCTGGGTAATGGCCGTCGTCATGTCGACACGCGCCTGGGCATCGAACACATCGCCCGCGATACCGTCTGTGAGCTGCTATGGCGCGGCGTGGGCGCCGATCGCAGCCGCGTGGTCTTCCATGGCGGCATCCGCATCCGCCCCGGCGCCGACGGCACCGATGCGCGGTTGTCCAACAAGAACCTGCTGCTCTCGTCCAACGCAGAAATCGATACCCAGCCGGTGCTGGTGATCGACGCCGATGAAGTGCAGGCCGCGCATGGCGCCACCGTCGGCCAGCTCGACGACAACGCCTTGTTCTACCTGCGCTCGCGCGGCTTGCCGCAGGCGCAGGCGCAGCGTTTGCTGAGCGCCGCGTTCTGCCACGAGCCGTTGCGCGTACTGCCGGACGCGCTGACCGCGGTGCTGGCGCTGCAGCTGGACCGCGCCTTGAATTCGGCGCGCGTGGCATGAACATGCCGGCCGTTCCGCAGCACGCGGCGCCCGATTGGGACCGCGTGCGCTCCGATTTCCCGTTGCTGATGCGGCAGGTGCACGGCAAGCCGCTGATCTATTTCGACAATGCCAACACCGGGCAAAAGCCGCTCCAGGTGATTGCGGCTACCGACGAGTTCTATCGTCGGCAGAACGCCAACGTCAGCCGTGCAGTGCATGCGCTGGGAACCGAGGCAACCGATGCGTTCGAAGGCGCACGCAGCAAGCTGGCGCGCTTTCTCAACGTGCGCGCCGAAGAGCTGGTGCTGTGCAGCGGCACCACGTTCGCGATCAACCTGGTGGCCTATTCGTGGGCGCTGCCGCGGCTGGGCCCGGGCGATGTGATCCTGGTCTCGCGCATGGAACACCACGCCAACATCGTGCCGTGGCAGTTGGTGGCCCAGCGCACCGGCGCCAGCATCCGCGTGGCCGAGATCACCCCCGATGGCGCGCTGGATCTGGACGCACTGCGCAAGGCAATGACGCCCGAGGTCAAGCTGCTGGCCGTCACCCATGTGTCCAACGTATTGGGCACGGTGAATCCGGTGCGCGAGATCTGCCGGGACGCGCGCAAGCGCGGCATCGTCACCGTGGTGGACGGCTCGCAGGCGGCGCCGCACCGGCGCATCGACGTGGCCGCGATCGGCTGCGACTTCTACGCCATCACCGGCCACAAGATGTGCGGCCCCACCGGCACCGGTGCACTGTGGGCACGCCGGGAGCACCTGCAGGCGATGCCGCCATTTTTAGGCGGCGGCGAGATGATCAAGGAAGTCAGCTTCGAGGGCACCGTGTTCAACGAGGCCCCGCACAAGTTCGAAGCCGGCACGCCGAATATCGCCGGCTTCGTGGGCCTGGGTGCGGCAGTGGACTATCTGGATACCCTGGGTCTTGCGCATGTGGAAGCGCGCGAGGCGGAACTGCTGGCGCACTTCACCGAGGAGCTGCAGCGCATCGACGGCCTGCGCATCTTCGGCACCACGCCGGACAAGGCGGCGGTGGTGTCGTTCCTGGTCGAAGGCGCCCACGCGCACGACCTGGCCACCCTGCTCGACCTGGAAGGCGTGGCCATCCGCTCCGGCCAGCACTGTGCGCATCCGCTGCTGCAGTACTACGACGTGGCCGCCACCTGCCGCGCATCGCTGGCGTTCTACAACACCCACGACGAGATCGAGCGGTTTGTTGCTGCCCTGAAGAAGGTGCGGACGCTGCTCGGGTAAGTATTGGATCCTTGAGTTCTCTGCGTCGTTGCAATTTCTTCTCACGCCGGGAGAAGGTGCCCCGAAGGGGCGCATGAGGGTCCGTGCGAAGCCTGGCGTAGTTTGACTGCGCGAGCGCTTCGCTCCGTACCCTCACCCCAACCCCTCTCCCGACGGGAGAGCAACTGTCTTGATCAACCGACGGCGTCAGCCGCCAGTTGATCTCGCATCTTGGCGTTGAGGATGACCAGCAGCTTGCG
>NZ_MDEC01000034.1 GCF_002939785.1 Xanthomonas codiaei | reverse complement strand
CCCTGGCAGGACTCCACTTCGTCGTCTTCTCCATCCTCATGCTTGGAAATGCCGCGTCTCTATTTCAAAGTTCATAACACGCTCTAAAGCAAGCCGAGCACCGCAGTCACGCGTGGCCGAAGAGGCGCCCTTGTCTGAGCGCAGCGAGTTTGGGCGCCGTGCCGCGCGTGGCGAGGAGCGCAGGAGACCGGCGCGGCTGTATCGCGCCGGATTGCGTCGGCGACAGCGGTTTTGGTGACTTTTGCCAAGACAAAAGTCACCCGCGCCGCCAGGCGCGGAAGCCTTTGCTCTTGCTCCAGAGCTCTTTGGTCTACAGCCCTTTGCGCCAACATCCTTTGCCCGAAGAGCTCCTTGCGTCAAAGTACCCGCACCTGCACCAAAAACCCTGCCTCACCCCTCTACGTCAAGCGCACGCTTCCAGGCCCTCGACAAGATCCCCACCACTACACCCCAGCCGAGCGCGGCAACGGCGCCGGCACGTTCAACATCCCACCGGCCGCCACATAGGCCGCCAGCGCCCGGCCCTGGCTCAGCAGATGCCCGTGCATGGTGCGCTCCGCGCCTTCCGCATCGCCGCGCCGCACGCACTCCATCAGCTGCCGATGCTCGGCCAGCGATTGCGCCATGCGACCCGGCGTGAGCAGCTGACGTCCGCGATGCATCTTGAGAATGCGGTGCAGGTCGTGGGTGACGCGGATCAGCCATGGATTACCGGCGTAGTGCTGCACCGTTTCGTGGATCAGATAATTGTTGCGGTAGTACTCGGCCAGATCGCCGGAAGCGGCCGAGACCTCCATCGCCGCATGCAACTCCTCCAGCCGCTGCACACCGGCTGGGTCGATGCGCTTGACCGCATCGTGCGCGCAGCGGCCTTCCAGCATCGCCATCACCGGAAACAGCTGGTTGAGGTCTTCCAGCGTCAGCCGCGTGACCCGGCTGCCGCGACCGGCGTCGAGCTGCACCAGGCCTTCGGCCGCGAGCAGCTTGAGACTCTCGCGCAAGGGGGTGCGGCTGATGCCGAGCTCTTCGGCCAGCGCAGGCTCGTCGATCCATTCGCCCGGCGGCAATGCGTAGTCGTAGATCTTCTGGCGCAGGCGCTCGGCCACTTCCTCGTACAGCGGTACGCGCTTCTTGGCGCTGCGCGAATCAGGGGCGAGGGTCATGGTGAGTAGGTCGTCGGCAGCGGAACGGAGGCCCCCATTCTAGCGGGGCGCCCCTGGACCCTGCCCGATGTCGCCAGCGTCACAGCCAACCCGGCACCACGAACACCAGCCACGCCACCAGCGGCCCCAACACCACCACCAGCCCGCTATAGACCAGGAAGCGGCGGAACAGGCCATCGCGCTCTTCCTTGGCGGCCGAGGCCACCACCAGCGCGCCATTAGTGGAGAACGGGCTGACATCGACGATGGTGGACGACACCGCCAGCGCGCAGATCACCCCGGCCGCGCCGAGCTGGCCCTGCATCAGGAACGGCACTGCCAGCGGAATGGTGGCGCCCAGCACCGCCGCCGACGAGGCGAATGCGGACACGATGCCGCCCACATAGCAAACCAGCAGCGCGCCGAGCAGCGGCATGCCGATCTGCGAGACGCCGGTGCCGATGTAGTCCACCGCCCCGGCTTTTTCCAGCACGGCCACATAGGTCACCACGCCACTGATCAACAGCACCGTGGACCAGCTGATGCCGTCCACCGCGCCCTTCTGCGCATTGGGCGAGATCAGCGCCAACGCCACGGCAACGGTGATCGACACCAGGCCGACATTGAGGTTGTAGACCAGCGCGGCGATGCCCAGGCCGAGCAGGCCGATCAGGGTGATCACCCGGTCGCGGGTGATGGCCACCGCCTCCAGGGCCAGTGGGTCGGTGGACAAGGTGCCGCCACCGGCAGCGACCAGCGCACCATGGCCTTCGATGGCGAAGCGGCGTTGCGAGGCCTGATCGCCGGTGACCGGCACGTACTGCGCATCGGCCAGCGACATCTCCTGCCGGCGCATCAGCTTGAGTCCGCCGAAGGCGCAGAAGCAGATGATCGCCATCATCAGGTTGAAGCCCAGGCTGGTGAGAAACACCGCCATTTCGGTGACATCCAGCCCGGCCTTTTCCACCACCTTGTTGGTGATGCCGCCATACACGCTGATCGGCGAGAAGCCGCCACCCTGCGCGCCATGGATCACCAGCAGGCCCATCATCAGCGGATTGATGCGGTACTGCTTGGCAAAGCGCAACGCGACCGGGCCGATGATGGCCACCGCCGCCGGCCCCAATGCACCGAAGGCGGTGAGCAGGCCGGTGATGACGAACATTACCCACGGAATGGCGACGATGCGCCCGCGCACCGCACGCACCGCCCAGTGCACCAGCAGGTCGATGGTGCCGTTCTTCTGCGCGATGGCGAACAGATAGGTGATGCCGACCAGGGTCAGGAACAGGTCGCCGGGAAAACCGGCCAGTACCTCCTTGCCGTCCAGCCCCACCCACACCCCGCCGACGATGAACGCCAGCGCGAAGGCCACCGCACCCATGTTGATGGGCAGTGCGGTCGCCACGACGAACATGACAACCAGACCAAGAATCGTTGCAATTTGCGGGGTCATGCGCCCTCCCAGACACCTGATTCGCGTACAGCACGGATGGCCACCCGCCATCCAAGGGTCACGCCGCGGATGCCACCTGCCAGTTCTTCATGCCGCGCGCTCGCAGGCAGCGGCGACCCACTGCACGACGCCATGGGTGCTGTGGAACTCATCGACCGAGCGCGCTTCGCACTCCGGTACGACCTCGCGCACCATGCGCGCCAATGCGCTGCCCGGGCCGAGTTCGAGAAACACGCGCGCACCGCGTTCGGCCGCCTGCACCAGCACGTCGCGCCAGCGCACGGTCTGCGCGATCTGTGCCGACAGGCTGTCGACGACCAGCGCTGGCGTGGTGACCGTGCGTGCATCGATACCGGCCAGCACGCGCAGCGCTGGCGTGCGTAGTGCCATCTTGTTCAATTCGATTGCGAACGCATCGGCTGCCTCGCGCAACCACGGCGTATGCGCGGGCACGCTGACCGGCAACACGGTGGTGCGCGCACCGCGTGCCTGCGCCTCGTCGCCCAGCGCCTGCAAGGCAGCGCGTGGGCCGCCGAGCACGGCATGGTCGTCGCCATTGATGATGGCAAGTGCGGCGCCATGGCTGTTGCAGAGCGATTCGAGCGTGGTGAGCGGCAGGCCGACCACCGCCATCAGCCCGGCCTGCGCGGGGCTGGCGGCATCCATCAGGCGGGCGCGGGTGGCGGCCAGCTGCAGGCAGGTGGCGATCTCCATGCTGCCGGCCACGGCGTGCGCGGCGAGTTCGCCAACGCTGTAGCCCAGCGCCATCAAGGGCGTCGGCAATTGCTGGCGCAGTGCCTGCCACTGCGCCAGCGTCCCTGCGCATACCAGCGGCTGGGCGATGGCATTGGCATAGCGGCCGGGGTCGGCCGCCAGGTGCTGGGACGAAGTGCCAAGTAGCTTGTCCGCGAGCACGACGACGTCGGCTGCAGCCGGCGTCTCCGCTGCCCGCGCGAACATGTCCGGATGCTGGCCGCCTTGGCCGGGGCAGAGGACGGCCAGGCTCATGGGGTTGCTCGGTGGCATGTGGTCGGATGATGGCTGCCAGAGCTACCCTCATCCGCCCTTCGGGCACCTTCTCCCGTGGCCGGGAGAAGGATAGTCATCTGCGCGGCGGCGGATGCTGCGGCGTGGCTGCGTGCGCTCGTTTGCTGGGGGAACGTTACGACTGCCGCAGCGCTGCCCTCATCCGTCCTTCGGGCACCTTCTCCCGTGGTCGGGAGAAGAGTGGTCATCCGCGCGGGAGCAGACGCTGCGGCGTGGCTGCATGCGCTCGTGTGCTGGGCGGACATTCCGGCTACTGCAGCCCTGCCCTCATCCGCCCTTCGGGCAGCTTCTCCCGTGGCCGGGAGAAGGAAGGCGATCCGCGCGGCGGCGGGTGGGGCGCTGTGGCGATTCATGCGTGCTCCTGGCAGTGCACAAACCACGCGCAGGCCAGCAGATCGGCACTGCCGCCGGGGCTGAGCCGGCGCTGGACAAAGCCATTGCCGATGGCAGCGAGCTGATCGCGCCAGTTCGGCTGCGCGGTGCCGCCATCGGCAAGAAAGCGCTGTGCCTGCGCCTTGGCATAGGCCAGTCCCTTGGCGCCACCGCGATGCAACAGATTGAGATCGTCCACCTGTGCGACCAACTGCATCAGGGTATGCGCGAGCGCGGCCTCTCGCGTGGCGCCGGTGGCCAACCGGGTACGCAAGGCCGGCAGCGCCACCTGGTGCAGCAGCGGATAGCCCATCGCCGCCTGCTCGCGCACGCCGCTGACCTTGTGCTGCGCACGCATGCGCTGGCCGTTGCTGCGCGGATCCAGCGGTGCGGCCAGCAAGGCCTCGCGCCAGAGCTGCACACCCTGGCAGACAGCGTCGGCTGCCGGCGCGCGCGCGTGGGCGGCGCGCAGGCGCGCGGCCTGCGCGGTGAGCAGGCCAAGGCTGAAGATGGCGCCACGGTGCGTATTGATGCCGCCGGTGGCGCGCAGCATTGCTGCCTCGGCGGCAATGCCAAGATCGCGCAGCCGGGCGAAGGGCGCGTTGTCGATGCCGGCCTGGGCGATGGCGACAAAATAGCCACGCAGTGCAAACAGGCTGCGCAGGAAGGTGGATGCGTCCATGTCAGTGTGGCTGCCGCTATCGAACGGCGTCACTAGGCCAGGCTTGGGCGCACACGCCAGCTCGGCATGCAACGCGCTAACCGCAAGCCGGCCAAGACGATGTGCCAGCGGGCTGGCGTGTACCTGGCCACAGGACGATGGCGGGTGGCGTAATGCTGCGTGCGCTGCGTGATCGCGCGCCAACGTGCGCAACGCGCGCGCTTGCACTGGCGCGCCGTTAGTTGGCTGCAGCGATGCCGCGGCAGTTGGCGCTGCGACGGGCTGATGCCGGTCATCCGCATGTCCAGGCTCAACGTCGTTACGTTCGGCAGTGGGCGTGGAGGCCTTGGATCGTTCCGTCATCGCCTGCCCTGCAAGGCGCAGCGAAGGCGGCCGACCGATCGGCTGCGCATCATCGCGCCTTGCGGCTGCACGTTGGGCATCACGCCTGCCTTGCAGCCGCGTCTTCATGCCGCGCTCCAGACCGGGAACAAGGCGGCCCGCGGCAGCAGGCGGCAGCCGCTGCTGGACTTCACCAGCACCTGCTGCGCACTGCTGGCGTATTCGCGCCAGTTCACAGCTATGTCGTCGGGCAGCAACAGCTCACCGTCGGCGCGTTGCCCATGGCGCTGCTCCCAACGCTGCAGCAACGCGACCACGGCATGCGCCTGTTCGGGTGTTTCGAGCGTCCATAGCAGATCCAGATCCGATTGCGCATGCACATAGGCCAGGCCGGTCAACGCCTGCCAGGCGAAGCTGCCGAACGCGCGCGGTTGCAGGCCATTGGCCTGACATTGCGTCAGCAGGGCCTGTAAGGCCGGTTGCGCCGTCTCCGGAGCGTGCGCGAGCACCGCCTCCAGTGCCAGCGGCGCAGTGCAGCGCGCAATGTCCTCAACACGCGCGCTCAGCGCCAGGCGCTGCTTGTCTTCTGCAGGCGGCAACGGCACGCCCAGGCGCAGGGCATCCGGCGCCTGCCTGGCGTCGCGGCGCGCCACCACCGCCGGCAGGCCGGCGGCAAACCACTGCTGCAGCCGCGGCTGCGCGCCGGGCGTGAGCGCCTGCCACTGCGCGGCAGGGCGCAACCACACCAGGGCGTGGCGGCCGATCATGTCAGGCCTGTCCTGCCGCCACGGTGGCAGCGACATCGCGTGCGAGTGTGCGGCCACCGCGTTGCGCGCCGCGTGCGCGGCGCTGGTCGCCATCGACAGGTGCGGCCAGTGCCTCGGCCAGCGCCTGTGCCAGGTCGCCTTCCCATAGCGAATCCATCGCGCCCATGCGCACGTAGTTCTCCACGCCCGGCGCAAACACCGGCGAGCGCTCGCTCAGCGCCTGCAAAGTCTCCACCGGCTGCTTGGTGACCCGCGCCATCGCACGCAGATCCATCACCCGCACCTGTGCCTCCGGCAGCGCGTGAATCCGGTCGGCCATCAGGCCGAAGGAGAGGAAGCCGCCGCTCACCGATTCGCCATAGACCAGGGTGACCAGCCGCGCGCCGCGCCTGCGCGCCAGATCCAGCGTGCGCGCCAGATGGGCGAAATACCCGTTGATGCCCAGCAATTCGTCGCGCCGGGCAAGCCGCTGCCCGGCGGTGTCGACCAGCATCACGATCGGCCGCTGCGGATGCGCGCGGGTGCTGGCCAGCACCGTGGCGGCCAGCGCCAGCGCGTGGTCCACGCCGACTTCCAGCTTGTTGGCGGTGCCGATCACCGTCACCTCGCCTGCAGCGGTGGTGGCGCTGCCGGTGAGCACATCGTCATTGCGGACGATGGCGTGGCCGAGCGGAAACAGCTGGTCGAGCAAGCGGCTCAGTTCCATGGCGTGCTCCGGTCCGCGGTGGCGGCAAGGAAGGCGTCGGTGTCCAGCAGCGGCAGGCGCTGCGCATCGGCGATGCCCTGGCGGGCCCAGATCTCCAGGCCGTCGCGGCAATCGCCATATGCATCGATGCGCGCGGACAGGTGCCGATGCGCGCGCTCCAGCGCCTGCAATGCGGCATCGCCGTCGGGTTCGGACAGCGTGTCCAGCGTGCTGGCTGCGGCGTCGGCAAAGGCGGCGATACGGTCGGCTACCAGGGTCTGCGCTTCGCCGAGCAGATAACGGTGCTTGCCGCCGGTGACGCGCCACACCAGTGCGCGGTCGCGCGCGTCGAACTCCTCCACGCCGCGCACGGTTTCGATCACATCCGGGCCGGACAGCGACAGGCGTCCCTCTTCGGACATGATCACCGCGCTGCAGCAGCGCGCCACGATGCCCATGCCACCGAAGGCGCCGTTGCCGCTGCCGATCAGTGCCAGCACCGGCACGCCGGCGGCACGGGTGGCCAGGGTGGCGCGCATGATCTCGGAGATGGCGATCAGGCCGGCATTGGCTTCGTGCAGGCGGACGCCGCCGGTGTCGAGCAACAGCAGTACGGCAGCCGGGCGCGTGGCGGTTGCGCGTTCGAGCAGGCCAGTGAGCTTGGCGCCGTGCACTTCGCCGACGCCGCCGCCCATGAAGGCGCCCTGCTGCGCGGCGATCAGCACGTTGCGGCCCTGCAACGTGCCCTGCCCCACGATGACGCCGTCGTCGAAGGCGCCCGGCACGTCGAGTTGGGCCAGGTGCGGGCTGACCAGGCGGCGGCGCGGGCCGACGAATTCGCCGAAGCTGCCGGCATCCAGCAGCCCGTCGATGCGCTCGCGCGCATCGGCTTCGTAATAGCTGCGCTCGGCCATGGGAACGGTGGTGCTCATGTGCGGCTCCGGATGGCTTGCGTAGGAGCGCAGCCGGGCGCAACCGAGGCGTTACCGGCCAAGCCCGTCGCGCCCGGGTGCGCTCCTACGCGATGCGTGGGGTGTGCTGGAGGGTGCTGGCTCATGCGGCAGCTCCCTGCAGCACATCGATGGCCTGGTCCAGGCGCAGGCTCACCACTGCCGGGGTGGCACCGACGTCGTTGATACTGATGCGCACATCGCGCAGCGGGTGGCGTGCGGCGAAATCGTCCAGCACCGCCTGCCAGATCGTGCCGAAGCCACGCGCGGCGGTGAGGATCTCGATCTCCATCGCGCCATCCAGCGGCACGCGCTCCACCAGCACTTCCAGGTTGCCGGAGGCGACCACGCCCACCAGCGCATGCTCCAGACCGGTGCCCGCACTGCGCTGGCCGTCAAAACGATAGCGAAGGGTTTCCATGCTCTGCCCCTACCAGTTGCGAAAACGTTTCGGCGGGTCGTACAGCCCACCGGACCAGCGCACCAGATCCTTGACCGTGCGCGCGGCAAGCAGGTCGCGGGTGGCATCGCGCGGGCGTATGCCCAGGTCGTCCGGGCGCTTGATCACGCCGCGGTCGCGCAGGTTTTCCACCATGCGTTTGTCGCGCGCCAGGCCTACCGCGGTGTAGCCGGACACGCCGCGGATCGCCTGTTCGCGTTCTTCCGGCGTGCGGCACAGCAACAGGTTGGCGATGCCTTCTTCGGTCAGCACATGGCTGACGTCGTCGCCGTAGATCATCACCGGCGGCAGCGGCAGGTTGGCGCGCTCGGCCAGTTCCCAGGCATCGAGGGTATCGACGAAGGCCGGCGCCATGTGCTCGCGGAAGGTTTCCACCATCTGCACCACCAGCTTGCGCCCGCGCGGCATCTCGCCCGGGCGTGCCGCCTCGCGCCCGGCCTTGAGCCAGGCAGCGCTGGCATGCCGGCGACCGCGTGCGTCCGACCCCATGTTTGGCGCACCACCGAAGCCTGCAATGCGGTCGCGCGTGGCGGTGGAACTATTGCCCTGCAGATCGATCTGCAGGGTGGAGCCGATGAACATGTCGCAGGCATACAGGCCGGCGGTCTGCGACAGCGCGCGGTTGGAACGCATGCTGCCGTCGGCACCGGCGAAAAACACATCCGGGCGTGCGGCGATATACGCCTCCATACCCAGCTCCGAGCCGAACGAGTGCACCGATTCGACGAAGCCCGATTCGATCGCCGGAATCAGCGCCGGATGTGGATTGAGCGCCCAGTGCCGGCAGATCTTGCCTTTCAGCCCCAGCGATTCGGCATAGGTGGGCAGCAGCAGTTCGATCGCGGCGGTATCGAAGCCGATGCCGTGATTGAGCCGCTCCACGCCGTACTCGGCGTAGATGCCCTTGATGGCCATCATCGCCATCAGCACCTGGATCTCGGAGATCTGCGCCGGGTCGCGGGTGAACAGCGGTTCGATGTAATTGGGCCTGGGCGCCTGGGTGACGAAGTCCACCCAGTCGGCCGGGATGTCCACGCGCGGCAAGGTGTCGAGAATCTCGTTGACCTGCGCAATCACGATGCCGCCCTTGAACGCCGTGGC
The DNA here is from genome assembly GCF_002939785.1 of Xanthomonas codiaei. Classification (GTDB taxonomy): domain Bacteria; phylum Pseudomonadota; class Gammaproteobacteria; order Xanthomonadales; family Xanthomonadaceae; genus Xanthomonas; species Xanthomonas codiaei. The sequence continues at coordinate 42,282 of NZ_MDEC01000034.1, read as the reverse complement.
TTCCACGATCACCGGCGTGTCTTCGGTGTTGGGGCCGGTATAGAGATTGCCGTGGCGGTCGGCCGCCTGCGCGGTGACCAGCGCGATGCGCGGGGTGAGGTCGATGAAATAGCGGCCAAACAATTCCAGGTAGGTATGGATGGCGCCGATCTCGATACGCCCCTCGCTCACCAGCCCGGCCAGGCGCGCGGCCTGCGGGCCGGAAAAGGAGAAGTCCAGCCGCTTGGCGATGCCGCGCTCGAACACATCCAGATGCGCGGCCAGCGACAGCACCGACTGCACCATGTGCAGGTCGTGCACACGCGATGGGTCGACCTCGGTCAGGCAGCGCGCCAGGAAATCGGCCTGCTTCTGGTTGTTGCCCTCCAGGCACACCCGGTCGCCGGGTTCGATCACCGCCTCCAGCAGCGCCACCACATCGTCGGCGGCCACCACCCGCCCGTGGGGCGCGAGCGCGGCGGCACGCTGCAGGCGCTGGCGGCGGCTTTCGGCCTGGGTGTCCCACTGTCGACTCATCGCATCGCCTCACCGGGCCAGGCCCGTAATGTCGAAGTAATTACATCGTAATTATGACGACTCGAGGTGTCTAGTCGCATTGCAGCATAGGGGTGGGCGGTGACGTCGGCCGGTCAGCGAGGCGACAGCCGGGCGCTTGCGATGCCCTCAAGTTCGATATATCGTTTTTCGCAGGATTCGATATATCGAAAATAGATGCGCTCCCGTCGTCATGGCCCACCCGAGCTGGACCCGTTTGCCAGCCGCGCACCTGAGCGCGACAACGGCCGGGTGCGCCCGCTGGAGCATGGCGATCTGCGTCTGCTGCTGCTGGCACTGATCGAACAACAGCCACGCCACGGCTACGAGTTGATGCAACAGATCGGCGCGTTGTTCAAAGGCCTGTACGCGCCCAGCGCCGGTGCGATCTATCCGGCACTGGCGCAGCTGGAAACCGATGGCCTGGTGCAGGCGGATCTGCAGCAGGGCCGCAAACGCCACCACCTCAGCGCGGCAGGGCGCCGCTACGCCAGCGAGCACCGCGATGCGCTGGACGCGGCGCTGGCGCGCAGCCAGCAACGTGCGCGTGCGTTGATCAAGGCACAGACACCTGCCCCGATCCGCGAGGCGATCCACCGCATCAAGCACGGCCTGTTCGCACGGCACGGGCAGTGGAGCGACGCCGAAACCGCACGCATCGCCACCCTGCTCAATGCCGCCGCCGACGCCATGGGGCAGGACGATGAGTGAGTGCGTGTGTTTGCCGCTGATGTCTTTCCAGCTTGCGCTGGTCCGGGATGCGGTCGGCTGCTGCTGTGGCCCCCCCCTGGCATGGGAGGCGCGCAGGACGCGCTCCGGTGCGAAGTGATTGCCGCAAGCGATAGCGCAGCCAGCAACAAATCACTGGAGTGGAGGTATCACGCGACGCTTCTGCATCGCTCCAACCGCATGAGGCGTCGCGCGTACCCTCATTCGCCGCTGCGCGGCACCTGCTCCCCCATGAAGGAGGGCAATGTCCGGAGAGGAGAAGGGATGGGCACTGCCTCGGCTGCTGCACCTGTTACGCCTCGGATTTCGATCCGTCATCGCGCTTCACCCACAACTCCCCAACGCCGTATCGCGACACGGTACCCACAGGAATCGCACTTCATGGCAACACATACCAACACCCAACTGCGTCGCGACTCGCGCCTGCGTACCGTGCAAGTGGTGCGCTGCGAGGCCATCACCCCGCAGATGCGCCGCATCGTGTTCGGCGGCAGCGAACTGGCCGGTTTCCAGAGCGAGGCCCCGGACGATCACGTCAAGCTGTTCTTCCCCAATGCCGACGGCGCCTTCGTCCTGCCGACGATGACTGCCGACGGCCCGCGCTACGACGCAGGCGCCCTTCCCTCGCCCGGCCGCGACTACACGCCGCGCCTGTTCGATCCGCAAACCGGGGAACTCAGCATCGACTTCGTGCTGCATGGCGACGGCGTGGCCTCCAGCTGGGCCGCACAAGCGCAGCCGGGCGATACGCTGTGCATCGGCGGGCCACGCGGCTCGTTTCTGGTGGCCGACGATTTCGATCACTACGTCCTGATCGGCGATGAAACCGCGCTGCCGGCGATCGGCCGCTGGCTGGAAGCGATGCCGGCGGACATGCATGCCGAAGTCTTTATCGAAGTGGCCGACGCCAGCGAGCGCCAGGAGCTGCCGAGCGCCGCCGACGTAGATGTGTACTGGCTGGAGCGCAACGGCTTCGATGCGGCCAGCAGCACGCTGCTGGAAGACAGCCTGCGCGATTACGAGCCGCACGATGGCGATACGTTCTACTGGATCGGCACCGAATCGATGCGCGCGCGTGCCATGCGCATGTTCATCGAAGAGCATCTGGGCGTGGACAAGGAATGGGTGCGCGCGAAGGGGTACTGGAAGGCGAACCCGGCAGCGGAGTAATGGCTTGCGTGCTCATTGCATCTTCGCGTGCCGCCTCCGCGCGTAGGAGCGAACCCGGGCGCGAAGGGCATTGCCGAGGACAGCCGCCTGCGTCGGTGAGCCTGTCGATAACGCGCTCGCGGCCAGGGCCGCTCCTACACAGGCTCGCGTGCTCACCGCATCATCGCGTGCCGCCTCCCCGCGTAGGAACGCACCCGGGCGCGATGGGCTTTGCCGATACGGCCGCCTGCGTCGGCGAATCTGTCGGTAACGCGTTCGCGGCCAGGGCCGCTCCTACGCAGCAGCGTCCAGAAGTGACGGAGCGTTTTGCGCACGCAAACAAAAGCCCGCCAATCGGCGGGCTTTTGCATTGACGCATTGCATTGACGCACCGGCGCGATCGCTCGCGCCGGCATGTCGGCAGCCGGCGCTTACTTCGCCGCAGCCGCCTCACCCGCCTTGGCCTGCAGGGCTTCGGTGGTGATGCGGATCTTGACCTCGTCGCTGACGTTCGGAGCGTACTGGCCCACGCCGAAGTCGCTGCGCTTGATCGTGGTGGTGGCGTCGAAGCCGGCCGCCGGCACTTTCTTCATCGGGTGCTCGCCGGCACCGTTGAGGGTCACGTCCAGCACCACCGGCTTGGTCTGATCCTTGATGGTCAGATCGCCGGTGACGGTCAGCTTGTTGTTGCCGGCCGCTTCGACCTTGGTGCTCTTGAAGGTGGCGCTCGGGAACTTGGCCGCGTCGAAGAAGTCGCCGCTCTTCAGGTGCTCGTCGAACTTGGCGGTGAAGCTGTTCAAGCCCGACAGCGGCAGGGTGACCTGCACGGTGGACTTGGTCACGTCGGCGGCGTCGTACACCAGGGTGCCGTCGACATTGCCGAAGTGCGCGCTGGGATTGGAGAAGCCGAAGTGGCTCCACTGCGCGATCACGTCGGTATGGGTCGGGTCCAGGGTGTAGGTGCCGGAGGCAACCTGCACGGCCGGGGCGGTCGAGGCTGTCGACTCGGCAGCGGCCGGTGCCGGCGCTGCGGCGGTCTCGGCCGGCGCGGTGGCGGCCGGGGTTTCTGCAGCCGGGGTGGCGGCGTTGTCGGCCGGCTTGGAGCAGGCGGCAATGGCCAGGGTCAGGGCGAGCGGCAGCAACAGCTTGTGGGTGGTCTTCATTGGAACTCCATGTGATGAGAGACGCGTTGGATCAACGCGGATGGGACAAAACGCAGACGGACGAGGACTGCAGGAAACTGGAAACGGCACACCTATCTTGCACGGCAGTGAGCAGACGGCGAAGGACGGCAGGCCCAGAACACGCAGTGGAGGCGACATCCCCGCCTCCGGGCATCGACCGCGCTCATCTGTGGGTGAGCGCAATCGCGTCATCGACGACATAAGACCATGCAGCAACACACATCGCGAACGACACCGGGCGGCTCCCATGGCGACGCTCATTCACTTCCGGGAAGACGCGCCGCAGCGTTGATGTCAGCCCGGATGCATCACGCGCGGCGCACTGCCATCGGTCACTCAAAGCGCGCCGCCTCATCGAAGCTCAGGCGCGGCGAGCGCGGGAACAGCCCGGCCGGGTCGCCGTAGCCGAGGTTGATCAGGAAGTTGGACTTGATCGGCGTGCCGGCGAAGAACGCCGCGTCCACCTTGGCATTGTCGAAGCCGGACATCGGGCCGGCATCCAGGCCCAGCGCGCGTGCAGCCAGGATCAGGTAGGCGCCCTGCAACGAGCCGTTGCGGAACGCCGATTCGGCGCGCCCTTCGCGCGGGCCGTCGAACCAGCTCTTGGCGTCGACATGCGGGAACAGGTACGGCAGCTTCTCGTGGAAGTCTTCGTCGTGCGCCACGATCACCGTCACCGGCGCGGCCAGGGTCTTGGCGGCGTTGCCTTCGGACAGCGCCGGTTTCAGCTTGGCCTTGCCTTCGGCGCTGGTCACGAACACGAAGCGCGCCGGCCCGCTATTGGCCGCGGTGGGGCCCCACTTGACCAGCTCATAGAGCTCGCGCAGCAGGTCCTGGCTGACCGGCGTATCGGCAAACGCGTTCTGCGTGCGGGCGGTGCGGAACAGCTGATCCAGTGCGGCGGCGTTGAGCGAGTCGGACATGAGCACTCCAGAAGAAGGGATGGCGCAACGGTAGGCTGCGGCGTCGGCGCCAGTGTGAAGACCCGCAGTGTAGAGTGGCGCGATTGCCGCCACACGCGTTCAATCTGAAACAAATCTATGTCGGATCTGAAACGATGGGGGCTGACCTGGGCGCTGAGCGACGGCCGCGCCGGCAATGCGCGCCAGGCCGAGGCGCTGGCGCGTGCGTTGCACCCCGATGCCTTCCAGCCCATCCACCTGCAGGCCAAGGCGCCCTGGCGCTGGGCGGCGCCGCGGCGGCTGCCCGGCGCGCAGCAGGCATTTGGCGCGGCGTTTGCCCTGCAGCTGCAGCAGCCGCCCGCGCTCGCCATCGGCTGCGGGCGGCAGGCAGCGCTGGCCACCCGGCTGCTGCGCGCCGGTGGCAGCCGCAGCGTGCAGATCCTGGATCCGCGCCTGGATCCGCGCCACTGGGACCTGCTGGTGGTGCCCGAGCACGATGCGCTGCGCGGCGAGAACGTACTCACCCTGCTCGGCAGTCTGCACCCGGTGGACGATGCCTGGCTGGCGGCCGGGCGCGCCATGTTCCCCGCGCTGGGCGGCTTGCCCGGCCCGCGGCTGGCGCTGCTGATCGGCGGGCCCACTGCGCAGGTGAGCTGGACGCCAGAGGCGCTGGCGGCGCTGTGCGCCCGCTTGAGCGCGCAGCTGCGCGCACTGGGCGGCAGCCTTCTGGTCACCCTCTCGCGCCGCACGCCGGCCGACGCCGTCGCCCCGCTGCGCGCGGCCTGCGCCGGCCTGCCGCATCTGCTGTGGTGCGACCAGCGCGATGGCCCCAACCCGTATGCCGGCCTGCTGGGCTGGGCCGATGCGATCGTGGCCACCGCCGACTCGGTCAACCTGCTCTCCGAGGCCTGCGCCACGCGCGTGCCGGTGGCCGCCGCATTCGGCGACCTGGCAAACGGGCGCGTGGGCTCCTACCTACACACGCTGCGGGACCGCCGGCGGCTGCACGACGCCGATGAAGTTCTCGGCGCCGGAGCCGATATCCCCCCGGTACGCGAGACCGCGCGCATCGCCGAGCAGGTGCGTGCGCGTCTGTCGCCCTGACCCACGCGCCCGACGATGGCGCCGGACACAAGGATGCTGGTCGATGAAGAAGCCAAGGAGCAGACCGACGATGAGGTGGGCGTTCGGGTTGGTATTGCTGGTCGCAGCGCCGTGGGCCGCCAGTGCAGCAACGCCGCAGTGCGTGCCGCGCTACCCCTCGCCGCATGCCACCGCGGCAATGTTCGACATGGCCGCCTCCACCGCGCAAGCGCTGGATGCTCTGCCCGACGCCAAGGTGGTACTGCTGGCGCGCGGCGGACAGGATCTGAGCCGATACGGGCTCAAACATAGCCACATGGCGTTTGCGTTGCGCGATGACGATGGTCTGTGGCGCGTGCGGCATCTGCTCAACCGCTGCAAGAGCGATGCATCGCAGCTCTATGTCGAAGGCCTGAGCAACTTCGTCGGCGAAAGCGCGTTGACCAGCGATCTGCGCGTGGGCGTCCCGACCCGTGCCGTGCAACAACGCCTGCATGCCTTGCTGGCCGGCAACGGCGAGCTGGCCCATCGCCTGCATGAACCCCGCTATAGCATGGTCGCCTACCCCTTCTCCACCGACTATCAGAACTCCAACCAGTGGGTGCTGGAAGTGCTGGCCGCGGCGCTGGCGGCCGATGCGCAACCAACGACAGTCATCAGCGATCGCCGCGCAGCGCAGGCCTGGCTGCACGCGGCGCGGTATCACCCCAGCATCCTGCATTTGGATTTGAAGCAGCGCGTGGGCGCACGTTTTGTCGCCGCCAATGCCACCACCACCGATCATCCTGTCGGCGAGCGCGTTTCCGGCAACTACTCGGTGGTCACCGTCGAATCGGTGTTCGACTTCCTGCATCAACGCGACGCAGTGGACAAGGAACTGTCGATTGCACGCACCGTCACCTCTGCTGGAGAAATGCCGTGAACCGTGCCGCGTTGGCCGCAGGCCTGTTGCTCGTCGCTGTGACGCTACCGTGCGCGCACGCTGGTGAGATGACCACGCCCGGCGAGAAGTCGGAATTCTATTCGGCCCTGGCGGTGTCCACGCCAGTGCTGGTCGTCGGTGGGGCGCTGGCCTCTGTGCTCTACCCTGCCTCCATGGCAGTGCAGACAGCGCGCGAAGCCAGCAGCCCACCACACGCCGGCACACTGCCGCCCATGCGGGTGCAAGCCGTGCAGACCTTGCCAGAGGGCACACGCGAGGTACAGCTGCAGGACCCGCAGCAGACCGACGCCACCCTGTCGCTGCGCTGGCCCGCGCGCCAGGACGACCCGGCAGCCGGGTTTCGGGTGGGCGACATGGTGTCGTTCCAGCCCAGCCCGGCCGGCAGTGGCTGGACTGTGCAGGATCGGCAAGGCCAGGCCCTGGCGTTCCTGCCGACCGGCGAGGCGGCGGCTCATACCAGCAGCCGCATCTGGTGACCCCGTCGCGCTGCCGTCGCAGCGCGCAGATGCTTGGCCGCGACGCTGCAGACGTGGTGCCGCGCCACAGGATGTCGCGGGTCACAGCGCCTGCAGCGACACACCCGCCGCCTGCGGCGAACCGATATCCAGGCCCGCCGACCGACGCTTTGCCGCTGCACGGGACACAGGTGAGCGCGCGTCACATGCCGCCAACCGATCGCCAGCGACTCCGCGACGCGACGCGCGGTGCCAAGACCGCACGCGTGCAGCCGTCATGACCGATGACACTGCCGCCGCGTTGGCCGGCATGCGAACACTGTACGCACCCTGGTGACGGAACCGATCATGCAGCCTGCGCCGATGCCGTTGTCACGCCTGTTACCGGCCTCGCTCGCCGCCGGGGCGGCGCTGTGGTTCGGGGTCGGTCTCGCGCCTGCATGGTGGTGGGCGTGGCTGGCACCGGTACCGTTGCTATGGCTGGCCCTGTCGATCGAACGCAGCGGCCAGGCACGGGTGGCGGTGGCGATCGCCACGCTGCTGGCCGCCACGCATTACACAGCCTACTTCGCCGTGGTGATGCCGCTGCCGGCTGCAATAATCGCCACGCTGGGCATGGCAGCGCTGTGGCATGTGGTGGTGATGGGCACGCGCGGTTTGGTGCGGCGTTTACACAGCGGCTGGAGCGTGCTCGCCTATCCGCTGCTGTGGGTGATGCTGGACTTGCTGATGGCGCGGCTGCTGCCCGATGGCAACTGGGGCAGCCCTGCCTATACCCAGGCAGCGGTATTGCCGTTATTGCAGCTCACCGCGCTGGCGGGCATGTCCGGGCTGCTGTTCGTGCTGTGCCTGCTGCCTTCGCTGCTGGCGTTGCTGCTGTGGCGTGGCAACCGGGTGCGTCGTCCAGCATTGCTGGTTGGAACCGTAGTGCTGCTGGTGGCGTCGGCCAGCGGCTACGGCCTGTGGCGGCTGCAGACGCCAGCGACCGGCACGCCGATGAAGATCGGCCTGGCCTCCATCGACGAGGCCATCAACGCATCGGCCACGCCGGCGTACTGGCAACCGATCCGCGACCGCTACGACGTACTGGTCGGCAAGCTGGCCGCGCAAGGCGCACATGTCGTGGTGCTGCCGGAAAAGATCGCGGTACTGCCACCGGCGGAGCTGGCGCGCTGGCAGGCGCATTTTGCGGCGCTGGCGCGCACGCCCCGGCTGTGGCTGGTGGTCGGCATAGGCGAGCACGGCGTGCATCCGCGCAACCTGGCCTGGTTGTTCGACCCGGACGGCCAGCGGGTGTTGAACTACGACAAGCACATCCTGGCGCCGCCGGAGCGCGCGCAGCACTACGCCACCGGCACGCAGTACGCGCTGCACGCCATCGGCGATGCGCGGTTTGGCCTTGCCATCTGCAAGGACATGCTGTTCGCGCGGCTGGCACGCGCCAATGGCCAGCGCAACGCGGCGATGATGCTGGTGCCGGCATGGGACTTCGACTACCGCGATGCCTGGATGTCCGCGCACATGACGGTGCTACGTGGTGTCGAAAACGGCTACGCGGTGGTGCGCACCGCGCGCGAAGGCTGGCTGATCGTCAGCGATGCGCAGGGCCGCGTGCTGCTGCAGACCGCCAGCGCACCGATGCCCGGGGCCAGCGCATTGGTCAGCGTCCCGGTGGGCGCGCAGCGAGCCACTCTGTATACCCGGATGGGCGACCTGTTCGGCGGGATCTGCGCGCTGGCGGCACTGCTGCTGGTTGCGGCGGCGTATCGCCGCAGAGCGTCTACACCATTGGCATCTGCGCGCTGAGCAACGCAGGCATCGCACTTCACCGCAGCCGCTACGCTGGCCCGACGGCAACGGCACACGGATAATCGGTGCACCACCTGCATGAAACCGCCATGTCCACTGCCCCCACGCCGCAGTTCGCACCGCTCACCGCCCGCGCAGTGACCTGGGCGGTGTTGGCGATGGGCGCGGTGGTGCTGCTGTCCAACATCCTGGTGCAGTACCCGATCAACGACTGGCTGACCTGGGGCGCGTTCTCGTATCCACTGGCATTTCTGGTCAGCAATCTGATCAACCGTCGCTTCGGGCCGCAGGCCGCGCGTACGGTGGCCTGGTGCGGGTTCGCGCTGGCGGTGCTGCTGTCGGTATGGCTGGCGACGCCGCGCATCGCGGCTGCCTCGTGCACCGCGTTCATCGCGGCGCAATTGCTCGACATCACCGTGTTCGACCGGCTGCGGCATGGTACTTGGTGGCGCGCGCCGATCGTGGCCACCACCTGCAGCGCCACGCTGGACACCGCGATTTTCTGGAGCATCGCCTTCGCCGGTGCGTCATTGCCCTGGCTGAGCTGGGCGGCGGGCGATCTGGCGGTGAAACTGGGCATGGGCGTGTTCCTGCTCGGGCCGTTCCGCGCATTGCTCTGGCGCAGTGCGCCGCGCCCGCAGGCCTGACACGCGATGCAGCGGCGTTTGCATGGCGGTCCGCGTTCGGGCTCCTGCGGCTCTGCGCGGGCATCTGCGACACCCGCGGTAACGGTTGCCTATCGCTGCTGCCGCCGGCGAAAAGCCGCCTGAAGAACAGGCGGGAAAGCCCCCGACCACAACACGCAGCTACAACGCAGCCACATCCTTGCCGATGGGAAATTCCAGCCCCTGCGCACGCGCTGCGTTGAAGATGCTGCTGCGCGCGTGCTGGATGGCCGGCGTGGGCGCGATCAGGCGCGGGCGCCGGTCCAGCGTGCAGGCCAGCCCGGCCTCCACCAGCGTGGCATGCGCTTGATGCAGCGGCGGCGCCAGATCGGCGGGCAACCAGTGCGCCTGCACCAGCGCATCGATCAAGGCCGGCGTCTGGCAGGTCTCCAGCAAGGCCGGGTGCTGCGCGGCCTGGCCGAGTACACCGGCCTGTAGCACGAATTCCAGATCGACCAGGCCGCCGGCGCCCTGCTTGAGGTCCAGCCGGCCAGCATCGCTGCGATCCAGTTCGGCACGCATGCGCGCACGCATCTTGCGCACGTCCTCGTGCAGCAGCGCGACATCGCGTACGCGGGTGAGCGTGTCGCGGCGCACCTGTGCGAACGCATCGCACAGCGCGGCATCGCCGGCCACCGCGCGGGCACGCACCAGCGCCTGGTGCTCCCAGGTCCAGGCGCGCTCGCGCTGGTACTCGCGGTAACTGGCCAACGACGACACCAGCGCACCCTTGCCGCCGTCCGGACGCAGCCGCACATCGATGTCGTACAAGCGGCCGGCGCCGGTTTCGGCAGCGAGCAGCGCCATCACCTTCTGCGCAAGTCGCGCGAACCAGCGCCCCGCATCCAGCGGCCGCTTGCCGTCGGAGTGTTCGCTCTGCCGCGGGTGGTTGTAGAGAAACACCAGATCCAGGTCCGAACCGAAACCCAGCTCCAGCCCGCCCAGGCTGCCGTAGCCCACGATGGCGAATGTACCGCCAGGCACCTGCCCGTGCGCGGCCACCAGTTCCCTGCGCGCCAGCTGCAACACCGTCTGCACCACCGCCTCGGCCAGCCAGGCCAGCTGGCGGGTGCTTTCCACCGCCTGCTGGCGGCCGTCGAGCGTGGCCAGCGCAATGCGGAAGCTCAGCGCCAGCCGGCGTTCGTTGAGCTCGCGCAGGGCCGCTTCGGTGTCCTCGATATGCACGGTGTCGGCGCAGGCGGCCTGCAGCGCGGCGCGATCGGGCAGCGCGCCGCCGATGCGGGTGTCGAGCAGCTCGTCCAGCAGCAGCGGATAGGCCGCCAGGCGCTCGGCCAGCAGCGCGCTGCGCGAAAGCACATCCACCAGCCGCGCCAGCGCGCTGGGCTGTTCGTCCAGCAGCGCCAGATAGCTGGTGCGGCGCAAGGTGGCCTGCAACAGGCCCAGCATGCGCCGCACCGCCGCGTCGGGCTGGCTGGCCCGGGCGGCGGCATGCAGCAGCGCCGGCACCACGCGGTCCAGCCGTGCACGTGCGGTATCGGACAGGGCACGCACGCCGGAGGACTGCGCGAAATCGCCCAGCACCTGGTGCGCGCTGCCGGGATCGTGCAACCCGATACCGAGCAGAGGCGCGGCATCGCCATCGGGCAGGGCGCGCCAGTAATCGGCCAGCCCATCGGGGGCGCTGGTGCGCACGCGCGGTGCCAGCAGTTCGGCGAATTCGGCAGCCACCTGCGTGCGATGCGGGGCCAACGCGTCCAGCACTGCCTGCCAATCCGTGTAGCCCAGGCCCAGCGCGATGCGCTCGCAGTCCAGAGGGGTCTGCGGCAGGGCATGGGTCTGCGCATCGCGCAGCATCTGCAGGCGGTTTTCCAGCCGGCGCAGGAACCGGTACGCCGCGGCCAGCGCCGCGCCGGTATCGGGTTCGATCTGGCCCGCGGCGACCAGCGCCGCGAGCGCGGGCAACAGCCGACGCTCGCGCAGCGCCGGCTCGCGCCCGGCGCGGATCAGCTGCAGCGATTGCGCCAGAAATTCGATCTCGCGAATGCCGCCCGGTCCGCGCTTGATGTCGTCCAGCCGGTCATGCCGCGCAACCTCGGCGGTGATGGCGGCCTTCATCTCGCGCAGGCCATCGAGCGCGGTGAAATCCAGATAGCGGCGGTAGACGAACGGCCGCAGGGTTTCCAGCCAGGCCTCGCCGGCGGCGATATCGCCAGCCACCGCGCGCGCCTTGAGCCAGGCATAGCGCTCCCAATCGCGACCTTCGCGCTGGAAATACTGGTCCATGCCGGTGAACGACAGCGCTACGCGCCCGGCACTGCCGAACGGACGCAGGCGCAGATCCACGCGGTGACTGAAACCCTCGGCGGTGGTTTCGTCCAGCAGCTTGGCCAGTTGCTGGCCCTGCCGCGCGAAATATTCCTCGGCCGCCAGCGGGCGCGGTCCATCGGATTGCCCGCCCTGCGGGTAGGCGTACACCAGGTCCACGTCCGACGAAAAATTCAGCTCGCCGCCGCCCAGCTTGCCCAGGCCGAAGACCACCAGCCGCTGCACGCTGCCGTCGTCGGCAATCACCTGCCCATGGTGGCTGGAAAATTGCTGCTCCAGCGCCTGCAGGCCGAGCTGCAGGCAGGTTTCGGCCAGGTGGGTGGTGCCGGCCAGGGTGGCCTCCACGCTGTCCAGGCCGAACACATCGCGCCACACCAGGCGGGTGGACGCGGCGGCGCGGTAGCGGCGCAGCTGCGCCGGCCACTCCTGCGGTTGCGTCGGATCCAGGATGGGCAGCGGCACTGGCGGCGGGTCGGCCTGCGCCAGATGCGCAAGCAGCGCCGGTTGCCGCGCCAGGGTCTCCATTGCGAAATCGCTGACGAGCGCGAGCTGCGCCAGCTGCTCGCCGACAGCCTCATCGGGCTGCGGCTGCCCGGCGGGCAGCGCCTGGCGGACACGCGCCACGGCCCGTTCGATCAGGGCGGTCAGCGCAGGAGAGGCGGATGCGGTGGAAAGCGACATGTGCCGATTCTGGCATCCCCACCCTGCAGCAGCACGTCTACATCACTGCGTGGATGTCTGGTCGTCTGCAAGCACTGCTCGCAATGGGATGGATGCAGGAATGCAACGAGACGCCTGAGCGATACAGCATGCTCGCCTGCACCGTGCATTGCGCGACACCTGCGGCCGATGCCAGCGCAGACTGCGATGGCTGTTCCTGCAGTGATGCAGCTGCACGCGCAGCGAACGGTATCGCAGTCCCGGCACCGGAACGCCTTGGCCGCCTGCAACGCAGAATGCAGCCAGATCAAACGCAGGGTCGCAGCGCCACACGCGTTTTCGCTGCATTGAACAGATCGCTTACGCCGCCCTGACAATGCCCGTGGTGCACTGCGTTTTTCGCACGAGGCCCTGCCATGCCCACGCTACTGCCTGCCGCGTTGCTGCCGTCGCAGATCCCGCTGGACAACGACGGCAACGATCTCGATCTGCCGCCCAGCCTGCCGTTCCTGCACCTGTGGACCGGCCCGGACGGCAACAGCCGGCTTAATCCCTCGCAACTGCCGGGCTTCGGCAGCAAGAGCGTGGGTGGCGGTGCAGCGCCGCAATGGCTGCGGCCCTTTCCCGGCGAGGTGCTCGGCATCCAGTTCGCGGTGCTGCCGGTGGGCTGGGTCGGCGACTGGCATGAGAGCCCGCATCCGCAATGGGTGATTCCGCTACGCGGCCGCTGGTTCATCGAGACCGGCGACGGCACGCGTGTGGAAATGGGTCCTGGCGATATCCACTTCGGCCAGGACCAGGGCACTGCCGATGCACGCGGCCACCGCTCCGGCCAGCTGGGCGACACTTCTTGCCTGCAGATGCTGGTGCAGTTTGCGCAAGCGCCGGCCGCGGCGGTTGCACATCCGTTCGGCCACGAGGCACCGCGTTGATGCAGGCGCACTGCCGTGTGCGTGCACCTGGCCCGGCGCAGCCAACGCACTGCGCACCGCCACACGCGCACGATGCGGCACTGGCTGCGCGCCTGGGCGATGCGCGGCTGTACACCCTGTACGACCAGGCCACCTGGTCCGAGGGCCCGGCCTGGTGGGAAGCGCAACGCACCCTGGTCTGGAGCGATGTGGTCGGCCGCCGCGTATTGGGTTGGCGCGAAGACGGCGCAGTGGACGTGTTGCTGGATGCCACCGCCTTCACCAACGGCAACGCCGTGGATGTGCAGCAGCGGCTGGTGCATTGCGAACACGGCCGCCGCGCGATCACCCGCAGCGACGCACACGGCCGCGCGCACCTGCTGGTGGGCCGTTTCGACGGCAAGCGGCTCAATTCGCCGAACGACCTGATCGCGGCGCGCGACGGGGCGATCTGGTTCACCGACCCACCGTTCGGCCTGCTCAAGCCCAGCCAGGGCTGTCCCGGCGAGCAGGAGCTCGATTTCCACGGCGTGTACCGACTACCGCCCGATGGCGGGCCGTTGCAATGCCTGGCCCGGCTGGATCACCCCAACGGGCTGGCGTTTTCGCCCGATGAACGGGTGTTGTATGTCTCGCAGACGCCGGAGCACGGGCCCGGCACACCGCAGATCACCGCCTTCGATTGGCGCGATGGTGCACTGCACGATCCACGCCGCTTTGCCGTGGTGCCCGATGGCATTGCAGATGGGTTCTGCGTGGACCGTCAGGGCTGGCTGTGGAGCAGTTCCGCCACCGGCATCTGCATCTTCGATCCCGCCGGGCGCCTGCTCGGGCAGGTGCCTACACCGCAGACCGCCTCCAACTGCACGTTCGACCCACCCCAGCGGCGGCTGTTCGTCACCGGTGGCAGTTCGCTGTGGATGCTGCAATTGCAGGGAAAATAAGCAGAAAAACGCGCGGCGTGGCCGCCCTGCGCACGCTTGACCCGGCAAACGCCAGGCAATAAAAAAGCCCGCTTGCAGCGAACTGCCAGCGGGCTTTGCTCCCTCCCCCACGTCGGGATGCAGGATCATAGTGCGCGCCCCGGATGCGACTTGCACGCTGCACTGCAAAACAACACCAGACAGTACAGAACTGGCTCAACTCTTCACATGATGCTGGCGCTGCAGGTACTCACCGCAGCAGATCCGGCTGCGCCCGGTACCACTGCGGCGCACGCAGCAGATGCCATTCGGGCGTGTCGTTGCGCAGGCCCACCGCCGCACTGAGCATGCCCCAGCGTGCGAGCAGGCTGCCGCTGCGCTGGCGGCCCTGCAAACGCAGGCGCGCATCGACCTGGAAGCGATCGTTGCGCGCCTGCAGCCGATCGACGATGACCGTCTCGCCCTGCCAATGCACGCGCCCAGTCACCTGCGCCTGGCCTGCATCCACCAGCCGCAACATCCAGTCCGGAATCGAGCGGTCGCGCGCATACAACGCCATCAGAAATGCCAGGTCGCGTACCTGGATGCGCACCCGCCCATCCACGCCGATCGGCTGCCGCCATTGCATGCGCGTGTCGTCCAGCACGATGCGCGCCCACCATCCATCGCGGCGCTGACCATCCGGGCCGGTGAAGCCGACATTGCGCAATTGCACGGTACTGGCATCGAGGCGAAAGGTTTCCTCGCGCAGATCGCCGCGCTGCAGGCGCAGATCCGCATCCACATCGCCACGCATCGCAAGCCCTGCAAATTGCAGCCGCGCCGCACGCGCACCGATGCGCAAACCACCGGTACCGATCCGTCCACCCGGTTCGATCTGCAGGTCGCCGCTGAGCACGCCGTTGCCGCCATCGAAGCGCAGTTGTTGTTGCGGCAGATAGCGGTTGTAGGCACGCAGATCAGGCACGCGTGCGTTGGCAAAGGTCAGGTGCGCGCGCGTGGCATCGCGCAGGCTGGACAGGTTGCGCGCATCGAGACGTGTGCTTAGGTCCAGCCGCAGATCGTGGCCTTGCACGAACGGACGTGCCGGTGCATCGGTATGTGCAATCGAAAACTGCTGCATCTGCAGTGCGAGCGCGGGCAGCAACTGGCCGTTGGCGTCGGCGGCTACGCGCAGATCGGCACTGGCCTGGCCCGCGATCGCATGGCCCATCACGCCGACCTGCGCACGCACATGCGGCACCTGCAGGCGGCTGCCGGCACCGAGGCGGCCACGATCGATCCGCAGATCCGCATCCACCAGGCCATCGCCTTCCAGGGTGAGCCAATCCACATCCGGAAACAGCGCCGGAATCCAGCTGAGCGAGGCCAGCTGCCAATGCAGGCGAGCATGCCCGGAGGTGCGCGGCAACAACGCGCGCAAACCGTCCAGCGGTACCTGCCTGCCCTGCACGCGCAGATCCGCATCCATAGTGAGTCCGGCATCGGCCGGCTCGGGCATGGCGATCTTCAGGCGCATGTCTTCATCCACCTGCAGCTGCGCGGTGAGTTCGCCCAGCAAGGCTGCCGGTGCGCGGGTGCTGTCGTGCAAGGGGGAGCGCCAGTGCCACTGGCTGCCTGGCTGCAGGGCACCGCGCGCCCAGCGCAGCTCGCCGTCTGCGCGCCCCTTCCCCGGCCGGGTCACGACGCGGTGGCGCCCCTGCGCATTGCGCGTGACATCCAGCGCCGCGGTGTCGCCGTGCACGGCCAGCAATGCATCGGTGAGCTGCAGCAACGCCAACCCACGCGCCTGATCGGGCCTGTGCCGGGCGATGTTGGCGTCCAGGCGAAGCTGTCCGTTGCGCAGCATTTCGCTCTGGCCCCATCGCACACGCGCACTGTCGAAGCTGGCGCGCGAGGGAAACAGCTCCATCGGCCCGCCGCGCAGCTGCTTGAACACCCCCAACTGCACCTGCCCCTGCCCTTCGATGTGGAGCTGGTGCAGCGACAACGCCTGCACCTGCTCGGCATCGATGCGGTCGAACTGCAGCGTCCACGCGCGAGCCACCGGCTGCTGGGCCGCACGCGGGCGCGTTCCCGGCCGAGCAGTTGTAGTTGACTGCGAAGCAGCGCCATCTGCCTGGTCGAAGGTTGTGCTGCCCGATGCCGTTGGCGTTGCAGCGACAGCGGATGCCGAAGGTGCGGCGCTGACGGTGGTGCGCGCTTGCCCGGCGGATCTCTCCGGTGTGGCGCGGGCTGTAGCGGCGGGCCGCTGTGTAGAGGGTGTGGCGCCAGCAGATGCGTTTGCCACAGCTGCCGGCAGCGTTGTGGCCTGCAGCGCGGCGCGCACGCCATGCACCTGCAACTCCGGCACCAGCAGTTGGCGGTGCAGCAGCGGCAGCAACCGGATCTGCCCGCGCATGCGCCGGGCGCTGACCGTCCAGCGCTGACGCGTGGAGCGGCCCTGCAGCGCCACGTCCCACATCACCAGCCGACCCGGCCACCAGGTCAGCGCCGGTCCCCACTGCATGGCGAATGTCTCCGGCTTGCGATTGAGCGCAGCTGGACCCAGCGGGGTATTGAGCAGCAGGTTGCCCAGCAACAGATAGCCCGCGTACAGCGCGATCGCGGCCAGCACTGGCCAGCGCAGGGCACGCGGCAGGGCGCGCCAGCGGGCGCGAGGCGGCATCGTCATGACGGCAGGCTCCTTGAGGACCGCGCACGCGGCGCCGCGCAGTGTGGCAAGTGGGCCGTGAGTGCGGTGCGCAGCGGGACGGCCCGCATGAGCTCGCCCGGCTTGCATGGTGGACGCGTGCATGTCGCCGGGCGGGCTGGTGGTTGCGGCCGACGACACGGCGAGCACCCACCGATGCATCGATCGGCCATTGCCGTGCCCATCCAGCCCACCACGCCCACGCGATGCGTGGCGCCACATTCAATACGCTGCAACGCTGCATCATCCGCACGAACATCGATTCCATGCCCGCCTGCCAGCCAACCGCCCTACACGGATCGCGCTCGGGGCGAAGCGGACATGCGCGTTTCACTCGACAGAGTGCGCCTTGGAGCGGCCAACAAACCGTAGCGAGCGGTCGTCGGGTGGATGCGGATGGCGTGGAGGAACCGCAGTGTACGCGTGGTACATGTCGCACCGGGCACCGACCGCGCCCGCCTGGCGGCGGCGCAGTAGTTTTGCTGGCTGCTTTTAGTTGCTCGTGGACACCGCAGGCAACAGTCCGGGCTGCGCCTCATACCACTGACGCGCGCCAGCCAGATGCCATTGGCGCTGCTTGCCGTCGAGTTCGATGCCGGCACCGAGCACGCCCCAGCGCAGGTAGAGATCGCCGCGTCGCTGTGCGTCCTCTAGCGTCAGGCGGGCACGCAAGGACAGGCGCTGGTTTTCGGCATGCAGATCGTCGACGGTGAGTTGGCGCTTGCGCCAGCGCACTCGCCCGGTGGCATCGAGTTGCCCCGAGTCCAGCAGGCCCACCACCCAGCGCGGATAATCGCTGCGCTGTGCGAACACCGACAACAGCGGTGCGGCATCGCGCATGTGCAACGCGGCATCGGCGTCCAGCTGGAACGGCGCGCTGGCCTGGATGGTGCCGGCACCGACCTGCAACTCGCCCCACCAGCCGGCGTCGGCGCTGTCTTCGCTCACTCGCATGTTGCGCAGGCGCACGCGGGTGCCGCTGAGGTCGAAGAACTTGTTCTTGAAGTCGGAACGCTGCAGCTGCGCCTGCAGTTCGGCGTCGCCGCGCATCTGCACGCCGGCCAACGCCAGATGTGCGCCCTGGCCGCGCAGATGCGCATGACCGCTGCCCACATCGCCGGAGGCGTTGAGCGCGACATCGCCGGTCAGGCTGCCGCGCCCGCCGAGCAGGCGCACGTTGTTGCCCGGCAGATAGCGGTTGTAGACGGTGAGGTCGGGCACCTGCGCATCGCTGAAACGCAGCTGCGCCTTCAGCGTGTCGCGCAGGCGCGCCAGCTCGGCGTCGCCATGCATGGCCAGCTGCAGGTCGCGGCCGTCCAGCAACACCTGCCGCGGCGCATTGCGCGGTGCGGCCTTGAAGGTGGGGATGCGCACGTCCAGATGCGCCTGCGGCGTGGCGGCGTCGTCGATGCGCCCACGCGCGTTGGCGACACCCGCCAGCCGCGTATCGAACACCTGCGCCACCGCTTCGACGCGCGGAATCTCCAAGCTGCTGCCACTGGTCAGCCGCCCCTGCGCCAGGCGCAGGTCGGCCTCGACCAGCCCGCCGCCTTCCAGCTGGAACCACGGCTTGCGCACGAACAGCTCGGCGATCCAGTTCAGCGATTCGAACTTCCAGCGCCCCCGCACCTGGCCGGACAGACGCGGCAGCAGCTGCGCCGGCTGCTCGAACGGAACGCTGCGGCCGGCGATGCGCAGGTCGGCGTGCAACTCGCTCCCCGTGTCTTCATCGCGCGGCAGACGCGCCTGCACGCGGATGTCCTGTGCCACGTCCAGTTGCAGCGCGAGCATGCCGCGGTCGGTGGCCCCCACCCCTGCCATCAACGGCAGCCGCCACACCGCATGGCTGCCCGGCTGCATCGCGCCGTTGGCCAGCGCGATGTCGGCCTCCACCCGCGCCGCGGACGGCCCGCTGCGGATATCCACATGCGGCGCACCGGTGTCGATCTTCAGTGCCACCGTGCTGGCTTTCAGCTGCAGGCGCGCCTGGGTGATGCCGAGCTTGCGCAGGCCGGGCGCGGTGTCGCGGTAATGGCGCGGAAACTGGAATTGCGCATCCAGCTGGGCGCCATTGAAGACCTGTACGCCGTCGTAGCTGACCACCGCATCCTCGAAACCGGCGTCGGAGGGAAACAACTCCGATGGCCCGCCCTTGAGCTGCTTCAGGAAACCGACCTTGCCGTTCCCCTTGCCGGCGATCAGCAACTTGCCCAGGCGCGCGCTGCGGATGCTGTTGCTGGTGATCGCATCGAAGCGCAGCGTCCAGCCCCGGTTGCCGCGCGGCGGTGGCGGGATGGGGGTGTCGGAGGTCTCCACTTCCGCGCTGACATTGGTGGCATGCAGCCACGGCAGGCGCACCTCGCGCCGGAACAGGGCCAGCAACGCGATGCGCGCATGCGCGCGATCGGCGTGGAAGACGTACACGGTGCGGTTGGCCTGCCCGCGCATGCGCACGTTCCAGGCCATCACCTCGCCCGGGAACAGCGTCAGTGCCGGGCCGGTCTGCATGGTGAACTTGTGCGGCTGCCGGTTGGTGCTGGCATCGAACAACGGGGTATTGAGATAGATGTTGCCGGCCAGCAGGTAGAGCAGGTACAGCGTCACCATCACGACCACTGCAAGGCGCCACGGCCGGGGCCAGCGCTGGAAGCGGTCGCGAAGAGAGGGCATGGGCACAGGCGCAAGACAGGTCTGCGCGCACTATCGCGGGTGCGCCGACGCCGGAGCGTGAATGCGGGCACAGGCTGGCAGCTCTCGGGTGCGCCCGCCCGATCGCGGTGCGGGGGACGCCTGGACCGGATCCCGGGCCTGCAGACCTCGTGCGCAGCGGCGGCGTCCACCGGATGGCGTTGCTGGGCGCGAGGTGGGCGATTCACCCTTCTGCAACTGCATGTCCTTGTGCGCCACACAGCGACATGCGCAGGTCATGTGCGCAGCGGATAAGGTTGCCACCTGTTCGTCTGCGGCGCAGACGGCGCCCTCCCTCCTGGCCGCCGCAGCGACGGGTCACCGTGGGTGGTGTGTTCGATCCGCCGGGCCGGCTCCTGGAGTCGGCCCGGCGTTTTTTAGTCGGCGCGGACCATCCACCCGCTCGGCGCCTGCACGGCCTTATCGGCGCATCCGGCACCCGCGACGCCCCCTGCACCCCTGCCTCATGCGGCCTCGTCGATGCGGCGCGCCCGACGCGTGCGCACCGCCGTCGTCAGCCGGTCCAGTACCTGCACCGAGGTGTCCCAGTCGATGCAGCCGTCGGTGATGCTCTGACCATAGGTCAGCTCGCAACCCGGCACCAGTTCCTGGCGGCCGCCGACCAGGTGGCTTTCGACCATGACGCCGACGATGCGCGTTTCGCCGCCTTCCAGCTGCGCTGCGATGTCCTCGACCACCTTGGGCTGGTTCTCGGGATTCTTGCTGCTGTTGGCGTGGCTGGCATCGATCATCAGGCGCGCCGGCAGGCCTGATTTGTTCAACACCTGGCTGGCCGCTTCCACGCTGGCCGCATCGAAATTGGGCACCTTGCCGCCGCGCAGGATCACATGGCAATCCGGGTTGCCGGCAGTGGCCGCCACCGCGGTGTGGCCGTCCTTGGTCACGGCCAGGAAATGGTGTGGATGCGAGGCCGCGCCCACCGCGTCCACCGCAATCTTGACGTCGCCGCCGGTGCCGTTCTTGAAGCCCACCGGGCACGACAACCCCGAGGCCATTTCGCGATGCACCTGGCTTTCGGTGGTGCGCGCGCCGATCGCGCCCCAGGCCACCAGGTCGGCGATGTACTGCGGCGAGATGATGTCCAGGAATTCCACGCCTGCCGGCAGGCCCAGGTTGTTGATGTCGCGCAGCAGGCCACGCGCCACGCGCAGGCCCTTGTTGATCTGGAAGCTGCCATCCAGGTCCGGATCGTTGATCAGGCCCTTCCAGCCGATGGTGGTGCGCGGCTTTTCGAAGTACACCCGCATCACGATCTCCAGCGCATCGCCGAACTGGTCACGCAACGGGCGCAGGCGTTGCGCGTACTCCATTGCGGCCACCGGGTCGTGGATCGAGCAAGGCCCGATCACCACTGCCAGGCGGTCGTCGCGCCCCTGCAGAATGGCGTGCAGGGCGGCGCGCGATTGGGTCACGGTCTCGGAGGCACGCTCGTCGCAAGGCAGCAGCGACAGCAATTGGGAAGGGGGGGCAAGCGCTTCGATCTTGCGGATACGCAGGTCATCGGTCACGGGCGGCATAACGTTGTCTCGGGTCGGCAGTGCATCGGGGAAGCCAGGCGAAGCGGCAACAAAAAAGCCGCCAGTGTGCGCTGGCGGCTTTTCGGGAATGCTGCTGAAGTCTCCTTCAGGGTAAGCGCACTCCTTCCTCCGCCAGCGGCATCGGAAAGCCGTAGTACCAAAAATAAAACTGGCTGCGGGGTGCGTTCATGGGATGCATTGATACCACGCGTTTTTGCGCGATGCCACTGTTTCATCGGCAACGGACCCTGTGCGTCGGAGCAATCAGATGCGTGACGCGGCAGGTAGAGAGAGATATGGCATCGACGGCTGACCAAGCCAACGTGATGCAGGCCGACCGCTGCTGACATGCCGATGGCCTTGCGTGCGGTGGCAGGATCACGGGATGTCGCTGGGCGGTCCAGGCCAGATCCTGGCGGCAGGCGGAACTCGTCTGGGAGTTGCGACATGAACAGTGCCGCGCTGCACGCTGTTTTTCCAAGGCGTCGCTGCCGCCTTGGAGCCCTGCACGGGGCTGCGCTCCCACCTCTGTTTCCAGTTCGAGAGCATCGAAAGTATCGTTTCACCCCTGATGTCTTATTTAATCCCTTGGATTGCCATTATCTATGCAATTCAGTGACTTGCTAGACAATTAGCCCTGAAGTATCGTTTCATAAATCGTTTCACAGGTGATCTGCATGCCCCTGCCCGAAGCAGTAGAACGCCTGGTCGCCACGCTGCGCACCGACGGCCCATTGCGCGGCGCCGATCTTGCCGCACGATTGGGCGTGAGCAAGGCAACCCTTTCTCGTCTGGTTGCCGCCGCAGGAACTTCGGTGCGGCGCTACGGCAGCGCGCGCGCTACCAGCTATGCCGCCGCGGGCGAGGTGCGAGGCGCGCGCGCCTGGCCGCTCTACCGCATCGACAGCCATGCTCGCGTTGCGGCGCTGGGCCAGCTGCATGCACTCCATCACGACCATTTCTTCGTGGAGCTGCTGCAGGAAAACCCGGTGCTCCTGCATCCGCCGATGCAGCTGGGTGTGTTCGAGTCGCTGCCCTGGTTTCTGGATGACCAACGCCCGCAGGGATTTCTCGGGCGCAATCTGGCACGTCGCGTCTCCGGGCCGTTGCGGCTTCCTGAAAATCTCATGCTGTGGTCGCCCAGTGACACACTCGTCGCGCTGCTGTCCGATGGTCACGACCAGCTCGGCGACCTGCTCGTTGGCGAGCATTCGCTGGCTCGCGCACTGTCGTCGATCGATCAGCCCGAGTGCATCGACATCCAAGCGCGTCCGCAGGCGTATCTCAAGCACGCCGATGCCGCACTGCGCGGCGAGGACGTCGGTTCGTCCGCTGCAGGCGAGCAACCGAAGTTCACTGCCGTGCTGCGCGAACATGACGTGTATCGTCCGGTCATTGTGAAGTTCTCCGACCGGATCGATCAGCCGGCCGGGCGGCGCTGGGCGGACCTGCTGCAGATGGAGCATCTGGCCAACCAGGTACTGCTTGCCGGTGGCATCGCAGCCGCAGCGACACAGCGGCTGCAGGCCGGTGAGCGCGTCTTTCTCGAATCCACACGCTTCGATCGCACCCCCACGCTGGGCCGCCACGGCTTTGTTTCGTTGATGGCGATCTTTACCGCGTTCTATGGGCAGTCGGAGGTCGGCACATGGCGCGCGCTTGCGCCGCTGCTCAAACGCGATGGTTGGCTGAGTGCGGAAGATGCCGAGCATCTTGAGGTGATCAGCTGGTTCGGCGTGCTCATCGGCAACACCGACATGCATCTGGGCAACGCAGCACTGATTCTTGCCGACACGTTGCCGCTGCGGCTCGCGCCGGTGTATGACATGTTGCCGATGGCGCTGCGGCCGGCGTCCAGTGGCGAAATCGTGCCGAGGGATATCGAGAGTCCCCCCCCCACGGTCGGCCAATTCGCACAATGGCGACGCGCGGCGGAGATGGCCGAACAGTTCTGGCAGCGCTCCATCGACGACGCGGCCTTGAGCGATCAGATGCGTGGCATCGCCACGCGCGCGTTGGCAAGCCTGCGCCGAACCGCATCGCGCCTTGCCTGATCGCCTTGCCACACGCCACGGCAACGGTGCCGTAGCGTGTCCGCAGCAATGACACTCACTCAGAACGTGAAGATGTACTCCGCCGCCACTTCGCGGCCGATCGGGTTGAACAAGGTGGTGTTGTAGAAACCGTAGCCGTAGAAGCGCTCCTTGTTCTCGTAGCCCACTTCGTTGAACACGTTGTTGACGTAGAAATTGACCTTGGCGTGGTCGGTGATCCTGTAGCCGGTGCTGAGGTTCCAGTAGATCGCCGGACCCACGCGGCCGAAGTAGCGCTTGCTGGTCTGGCCCAGATTCACGTTGCCGGTATCGGTGACCAGGCACTGGTCCGAAGCGCTGGGCTGGTAGCCGTCGTCGAAGCGGGCGCAGGTGCCCCAGTTGACCGCGCGCATCGAACCGAGCCGGCGGAAGTACACGGTCCAGTCCCAGGCGCCGCCGTTGTCCCAATGCACGCTGCCACGCACGCGGCTGCGCACGCGTTCGTCGCGGCGGTTCTCGTCGCTGTCGGTGCGGTAGATCTGCTCGCGGTAGGCGATCAGATTGTTGTATTCCAGCGACAGCTGGAAGTTGCCCCAGCCGGCCGTGCTCAGCCGGTATTTCAACGACGCGTCGATGCCGGAGGTTTCCATCTGCGCGAGGTTGATCGGTCCGCGTTCGATGCTGGCGATGGTGCCGTCGGCATTGCGCGCCACGCGCGAGGTGATGGTGTCGCAGTAGCCGGCGCCGCCGGGATTGTTCCAGGCGCCGCCGCTGATGGTGGTGCCGGTACGGCAGCCGGCTTCGGCCGACAGGATCTCGTCGCGATCCAGGTCCTTGATCATGTCCTCCAGCCGGATGCGGTAATAGTCCACGCTCAGCGACAGGCCTTGCACGATGTCCCACACCACCCCGCCGGTGAACGAGCGGCCGGTTTCCGAGCGCAGGTCCGGAGTGCCGCGCCGGTTCACGTCCACGGTGTAGAAGATGTTGTTGTTCTCGTCGTTGCAGCCGCCGGT
The DNA here is from genome assembly GCF_002939785.1 of Xanthomonas codiaei. GTDB lineage: Bacteria > Pseudomonadota > Gammaproteobacteria > Xanthomonadales > Xanthomonadaceae > Xanthomonas > Xanthomonas codiaei. Next base: position 18,082 of record NZ_MDEC01000034.1, on the reverse strand, counting down.
CTGGTACGCGCCGGAGGTGATGCAGCGGTACTGGTCGATCACGGTCTGGTTGGTGGAACTGGGTTCGCCCAGCACGTAGTGCATGTCCGGTGCGCGAAAGCTGGTGGCCAGGGTGCTGCGCACCAGCAGGCTGTCCACCGGCCGCCATTCCAGGCCGGCGCTCCAGGTGGTGTCGCTCTGCTCGCCCACCTCGGTCTGGATGGCCGCAGACGAACGATAGTTGCTGTAGCGGTCGTAGCGGCCGGCGATATTGGCGCTGAGCGTGGACAGCAGCGGGATCTGGAATTCCAGCCCGGCCGAGCTGCGCAGGCGCTCGCCACCACCGCTGTCGACCACGTCCACCGGGTAGCACTCGTTGGCGCAGGGGTCGGGCGAGAGCTGATAGCCCTGCTTGGCGACTTCGGCCACGGTGGCGAAGCGGATCGGCCCGGCCCAGCCCTGCACCACGTCGCCACTGAGGCTGAAAGCGGCCTGGTTCACCCACGAATAGGCCGAGTTATGCGACTTGGCAACCAGGTCGTCGTACGCGTTACCGGACAACGGCGTGTACCAGCGCGCTTCGTTGACCGCGTAGATCGGATTTCCGCTCGCACCGGTGCCGAGCGGGCTGCCGAGAAAATACTCGGTAGCGCGCGCGGTATCCACGGTGCGGATGTACTCGTCCACGGTGTAGCGCGAACGGCCCACGCTCAGCTCCCAATCGAAGCGGTCGGCCCACACACCGCGCAGGCCCGCGCCCAGATCCCAGGACTGCTCCTTGTTGTAGTTGGCCAGGCGATCCCAGCCACCGGCTTCGCGGCGGGTGAGCTGGCGGATGGCAGTCAACTGGCGCCCGGTGCGCGCATCCTGGAACGGCCCGATCAGCACATACGGCGGGTCGTAGGTCCAGCGCCCGATGCTGCGGTTGGCCGACAGCGTGGCCCAGGCCTCGGTGGCCTGACCGAACTTCCAGGTGCCGTACAGATACGCCGAGTAATCCTCGCTGCCGGTGACCAGGCCCCAGTCGCCGTAATCGCGCGCCATGCCGCAGTAACTGCCGGCGTCGGTGAGCGCACCGGTGTTCTGGTTGTAGCTCAGCCGTTGGCCGTCGATGAACTCGCCGCCGAAGCGCGCGCAGGTGCCGGCCGGCGGCGCCAGGCGCTCGTTGGTCGTGGCGTCGACCAGGCTCAGACCGGTGAACGGATTGAAGCCATAACGGCGGTTCTGGCCGGTCCAGTTGGAGTAGGACATATCGTCCGAATCGTCCATCTGCGGGCGATCGCGCCCGCTCAGCGGGTCGCGCCGGGTGGCCTGCAGCGCGTAGGTCACGCTCCAGTTCTCGCCGGTGCGCCCGCCGGCCCAGGACGCGTCGAAGGTATCGCGCCCGCCCTCGGTGGCGGTACCGCCGCGCAGGCGGAATTGGTCGCCCTGGTAGTCGCGCTTGAGGATCACGTTGATCACGCCGGCCACCGCGTCCGAACCATAGATCGCCGAAGCGCCGCCGGTAAGGATGTCGATACGCTCCACTGCGGCGGCGGGGATGTTGCTGTAGTTGGAGAAATTGCTTTCGCCGCCACAGGGCAGCGGGTAATCGGCCACGCGGCGGCTGTTGACCAGCAGCAGCGTGCGGCCCGGCCCCAGGTCGCGCAGGTTGATCGGCGAGGCGTTGGGCGTGTGCGATCCCCACTGCGTGTCGGCTTCCACCGAGCCCTGCTGGTTCATGCTGTTGAGCACGTCGTAGACGGTGGCGAAGCCTTCCTGCTGGATCTGCTGCGCGGAGATGGTGACCACCGGTTGTGCGCCTTCGACCTGCGCACGTTTGATGCGCGAACCGGTCACGCTGACCGCATCCAGCGTGGATGTGGCACGCGGCGCATCCGTTTCGGTTTGCTGGGCCATGAGCGGCGGCGCGAACGCGGCGGTCATGGCAAGGGACACGGAAATCGACAAGGCAAGGCGATGACTGCGGCAGTTCATAAGATCCCCGGGAGAAGCCGGACATGGCCGGCGTGGCGGTGCGCTGCAACGACGCCTGCCAGCGATGCATGCACCGCTGCCCCTTGTCCGACGGCCCCCCGACCGCTCGGCGCAAACGCCTGCCAAGCGACGCTAAGGCTGCGATGACATCGGTGTCAACAGGTGGTGACAGAGTGTGACGGCGATCGATGATGCGGCCGGCTGGGGTGCCTCCACCACGATTCCTGCGCGCCCAGCGCACTCGACCCTGCGCAGGTGCAACAGGTCATGCGATCACAAGTTGCCACCGTCCTGCCTGGTTGGTTCTTCCTGCAACGCAGGAGTTCGCATCGCGTTATGCCGGCCGGGCAGGCTTGTTCGAATGATGCATGTGCGCCAGCCAGTACCCGCTGGCCGCTCCCTCCCATCAAGGAAACCCACCATGGAGATCAAGAAACAGCAAACCGCAGGCCCCTCTTCCCCGGCGCCATTGCACGACACCCATACCGACAACGCTCCGGTCGCCGACGCCACGTCGCCGACGCAAACGCCGCTCCACCCCAGCTTGTCGGCGCTCACTCCGCGCAGCCGTTCGCGCGCGTCCACCGCCGACTCCGAGCACGGCGCTTCGCCGGTGCCCTCGCACGACGCTGAACCGCCAGCCCATTCACCCGAACGCGCCGCCGGCCCGTCCACCGCCCCCTCGCTTGCCGCCCGCGCAAACGCTGCATTGGCAAGCGGCGTTCAGCAGGCTTACGCTGCGGTATCGAAGGGGGCGTCCGATCTCTGGTCGCTGGCGGATCTGCGCACCATGCTGCAGATCCATGCGGACGATCCTGCATTCCTGCAGATGGTGCGTCACACCGACCCGGAACAGCACGCGCCGCACAGTCTGGCCGCGTGCCGCCAGCAGATCACCCAGCTACGCGATGTCATCGAAGCGGCAACCGGTCTGGAAGCACGCTTTCGCCAGCAATTGCTCGGCGACATCAAGGCCGTGGAAGACGCGCTGCAGCCGCTGGAGCACGGCACACCTGCTGCCGGGCGGGCGCTGAAGTCGCTGGCCAACCTGGTCAATCTGTGGCCCCTGGTCGTTCCCAGTCCGTTTCTGGGCAACCAGGCCAAGACCTTCGCCTATTCCATCGCCGCGGCAACCAAGGGCGTGATGACGCTTTCGGCCTCTGCGCTGCGCCCCACCGCCGACGGGCTTCCGTTCCCGCTGATGGGCGGGCAGCTGGGGCGCGACGCCAACGAGATGCACTTCTACTCGATTTTGCTCAACGGATTGTTCCTCACCACCGAACTGCCCAAGAAATTCGGCAACCCGTCCATGCGGCACCAGGCCGAAGCAGTGGAAAACAACCCGGGATTTGCCGCGGCCGCATCGACCGCGTGCGCGGCGATGGTGCTCACGCCTTTCCTCTGGAACAGCCTCAACGTGCTCGGCAATCGACTGCAGCACAAGGTGTCGCACCTGGGCGCCGGCATTGCAGAAAGCGCCGGGTTTCAGAGCCAGGCGCAGCGGTTGCGTGCACGCCTGACGCCCGGCCAGATCAGCGCGCAACTGCGCACGCAACTCAACGAGATCTGCGCCGCTCTGGAGAACGGCCGAGAAGCGTTTCAACAGGCACGTCGCGCGTTCACCGACCCGAGCCAAGGGCACGAGCTCACCCGTACGCTCAATGCCCAGTGCACGCACCTGCTGGAGACGCTGGACCAATGCAGCAAGCGACTGAGCACTGCGCTACAAGTGGACCAGAACCAGAATCAGGACCAGCCAACCACCATCCCGCGCCAGGTCACCAACCACGACATTGCCCCCAAGCTGGCACTGGCGACGCTGGCGGCCGGAGTGACCGGGCTGACGGTCTACCTGATCCAACCGGATCGGATCGGCACGGTCGACCTGGTTGCCGACTCCATCCTTGTCACGACCGTGATGATGCAGTCGGCGCTCAACGCACATGCGACCCGCCAGGACGCAATGGAGCGCTTCAAGGCCATGTGCTCCGGCAGCTTGGTGATGGCGCTGGCCCTGGGCGTGGAGAAACTGTCCAAGACCTTGGCAGACAAGAGCCTGATCGAATCCTCGTCGGCATCGCCCTACTACGCCGGCGCGATCATGTCGCTGATGTCGATGACCATGCCGGGCCCGATGGCGCGTGGCGCAGAGCTGGCGATGAACTGGGGCGGCGCGCAGGTCATGCGGGTGTTCAGAGGGCCCGACGGCACCACGCTCGCAACCCGCATGCCGTCCTCGCCCGAGGAGCTCATCCAGAACGTGGAAGACACGGCCAGATATGTGCAGAGCCTGTCGCCGGACCAGGCACAGGAGTATGCGCAGCGGGTCGGCGAGATCGCCCTGCAGGTGATCGAGGACGCCGGCGCGCAGGCGCAGACCAGGCCCAGCAGCAGCGTCACGATCACCGAAATCGACGACATCGCCGATATCGAGGAGACGAACGACGACGCCGCGTTGGCCGCAGCCAGCGCCTCGCCTGAGCAACGCTCGCCTGCGCACGCGCATCGGTCGCCGGATCAGGCCGCAACCAGCACAGCGCCTTCGTCCTGACGGGACGAGCGCCGGTCATCGGCAACTGCCATGTGCATGCGCAAGCGTGAGTGACGCGCATAAAAAACCCCGCCGTTCGGCGGGGTTTTTTTAACGCAACAGCCGAATTGGCGCGGATCAGAAATCCATGCCGCCCATGCCGCCCATGCCACCGCCGGCCGGCATTGCCGGCTCGTCCTTCTTCGGTGCATCGGCCACCATGGCTTCGGTGGTGATCATCAGGCCGGCGATCGAGGCTGCGTTCTGCAGCGCCGAACGGGTGACCTTGGTCGGGTCCAGGATGCCGAATTCGACCATGTCGCCGAACTCGCCGTTGGCGGCGTTGTAGCCGTAGTTGCCGCTGCCTTCCTTGACCTTGTTCAGGATCACGGACGGCTCTTCGCCGGCATTGGCGACGATTTCGCGCAGCGGGGCTTCCATGGCGCGCAGGGCGATCTGGATGCCGTGGGTCTGGTCTTCGTTGGCGCCCTTCAGCTCGCCCACGGCCACCAGCGCACGCACCAGGGCCACGCCGCCGCCCGGGACCACGCCTTCTTCGACGGCTGCACGGGTCGCGTGCAGGGCGTCTTCGACGCGCGCCTTCTTTTCCTTCATTTCGATTTCGGTGGACGCGCCGACCTTGATCACCGCCACGCCACCGGCCAGCTTGGCCACGCGCTCCTGCAGCTTCTCACGGTCGTAATCGGAGGAGGTGTCCTCGATCTGGGTCTTGATCTGGCCCACGCGCGACTCGATCGCGGCAGTGTCGCCGGCGCCGTCGATGATGGTGGTGTTTTCCTTGGAGACCTGCACCTTCTTGGCGCGGCCCAGGTCCTTGATGGTGGCCTTTTCCAGCGCCAGGCCCACTTCCTCGGAGATCACGGTGCCGCCGGTCAGCACGGCCATGTCTTCCAGCATCGCCTTGCGACGGTCGCCGAAGCCCGGTGCCTTGACGGCCACGACCTTGACGATGCCGCGGATGGTGTTGACCACCAGGGTGGCCAGCGCTTCGCCTTCGACTTCTTCAGCCACGATCAGCAGCGGCTTGCCGGCCTTGGCCACGCCTTCCAGCACGGGCAGCAGGTCGCGCACGTTGGAGATCTTCTTGTCGTGCAGCAGGATGAACGGGTCGTCCAGGTCGGCCGACTGGCTCTGCTGGTTGTTGATGAAGTACGGGGAGAGGTAGCCGCGATCGAACTGCATGCCCTCGACCACGTCCAGCTCGTTTTCCAGGCCCGAGCCTTCTTCAACGGTGATCACGCCTTCCTTGCCGACCTTCTGCATCGCTTCGGCAATGATGTTGCCGATCGACTCGTCCGAGTTGGCCGAGATGGTGCCGACCTGGGCGATCGCCTTGTCGTCGGTGGTGGGCTTGGAGATGTTCTTCAGCTCGACCACGGCGGCCTTGACGGCCTGGTCGATACCGCGCTTGAGGTCCATCGGGTTCATGCCGGCGGCCACGGCCTTGGCGCCTTCGCGGATCAGGGCCTGGGCCAGCACGGTGGCGGTGGTGGTGCCGTCGCCGGCGTTGTCGTTGGTCTTGGAAGCGACTTCCTTGACCATCTGCGCGCCCATGTTCTCGAACTTGTCGGCCAGTTCGATTTCCTTGGCGACGGAGACGCCGTCCTTGGTGATGGTCGGCGCGCCGAAGCTCTTCTCGAGCACGACGTTGCGGCCCTTCGGGCCCAGGGTGGCCTTCACGGCATTGGCAAGCACGTTGACGCCACGGACCATGCGGGTACGTGCGTCTTCACCGAAACGAATGTCTTTAGCAGCCATTGTCTGAAACTCCGGAATTTGAGATTGGGGATTGGGGATTGGCTAGGGCGGGTTCCGGGGAGATGCGGGATCGGCTGCGCGAAGCGCACTGACCAATCCCGAATCTCGACTCCCGAATCCCGAATCCCGCCGGCAACGGCTATCAGCCGATGACGGCCAGGATGTCGTCTTCGCGCAGCACCTTGTACTCGACGCCTTCGGACTTGTAGCTGCTGCCGGCGTACTGGCCGTAGATGACCTTGTCGCCGACCTTAACCACCGGCGCGCGCAGGCTGCCGTTGTCCAGGGGCTTGCCGGCGCCGATGGCGACGACTTCACCCTTGGTGGACTTTTCCTTGGCCGAGTCCGGGATCACGATGCCGCCGGCGGAAACTTCGTCGGCTTCGATCGGCTTGACTACAACGCGGTCGTGAAGCGGCTTGATGCTCATAGAGAAAGACCCTCTTAAGTGATTGATTGGCCTGGAAATTATCGGCGATGTTAGCACTCGCACATGACGACTGCCAGCACAGCGCGCGGAAAAAACCCGACAGAGCGGGTGCGGGCCAGAGATTGTGCTGGGCGGGCGGGTTTCAAGGGCCGGGCGCAAAAAATTTTCATCCGCTCGACACGCGGGGGCCACCGTGCAGCCGGGAACTGCGTGAAGGTTCGGGCCGCGCGCGCGGGCCGCGCCATCGCGAACGGAGCAATGGGGCGATCGCCTGGGCCGGGGCACGCTCCACCGACCGGCGCGAGGCGGGCGCACCGCACCGGCAGGGCGCCGCGCCATGGCACCCTACCCTCCCGAGTCGACATTGCCCTGAAGTGGAACCAGGTTCCACCGACTGTCATGCGCAGGCTCTACAGTCGGCGACGCATTCCCCGATCACAAGGAGCTGTCGATGAGGTTGCCGTTCCGTAGTCTTGCCCTGGCCTGCGCCGTCGCCCTGGCCGTCCCCACCGCCCACGCCGCGGTGTTCATCAACGAACTGCATTACGACGACGCGGGCGCCTCCGGCGACAGCGGCGAAGGGGTGGAAGTGGTGGCCACTGCCGGCGAATCGCTGAGCGGCTACCGCATCCAGCTCTACAACGGCAGCACCCCAGGTGCGGCCACGGTCTACTCCACCACTGCGGTGCCGGCCGGCAGCTTGGTCAGCTGCGGCAGCCAGGTGCGTATGGCCACTGTGAGCTATGCCAGCAACGGCGTGCAGAACGGTCCCAACGACGGCGTGGCGCTGGTCGACCCCAGCGGCCAGTTGGTGCAGTTCCTCAGCTACGAAGGCGCCATCACCGGCAGCGGCGGCGCGGCGGCCGGGGTCGCCAGCCAGAACCTGCCGGTCAGCGAGAGCAACAGCAGCGCGGTCGGCAGCTCGCTGCAGCTGACCGGCACCGGCAGCAACGCGGCCAACTTCAGCTGGGCCGGCTCGGCGGCGCAGACCTTCGGCGCCTGCAACCGCGGCCAGAGCTTCAACGGCAGCGGTGGCGGCACGACTGGCGCGCCGACGATCACCAGCACCACCCCGACCCAGGGCGCCACCGGCTTCCCGGCCGCCGGCGATCTGGCAGTGGGCTTCAGCGAGGCGGTAACTCTGAGCAGCGGTGCCTTTGCGCTGAGCTGCGCCAGCTCCGGCAACGTGGCGCTGAGCTACGCAACGACCGGCACCCGGTTCACGCTGTCCACCAACACCGCCCTGGTCGGCGGCGAGCGCTGCACCCTGGCGATCACCGCCAGCGCCATCCGCGATGCCAGCGGCCTGAACCCGGCGGCCAATCAATCCATCGCCTTCACCGTGGCCACCGCCAGCGGCGGCGGCACCGGCTACTACTCGCGGGTGAACACCGCCAACGCCAGCCAGCTGCGCTGTTCGCTGCATGCCACCATCAAGGGCCACACGGTGTACCCGTACAGCGGCACCGGTACCAGCACCTGGACCATCCTGGAGATGGCCGACGAGGACCCCAACAACAGCGGCCGCATCCTGGACGCCTACCGCAACCGCAGCTACGCCAAGGTCAGCGACCGCGCCGGCACCGGCAGCGGGCTCACCTACAACCGCGAGCACACCTGGCCCAACTCGCTGGGCTTCGGCAGCGCCACCGGCGACCGCGGCCTGCCGTACGCGCCCTACACCGACACCCACATGCTGTACCTGACCGACACCGCCTTCAACGCCGACCGCGGCAACAAACCCTATGCCACCTGCACCAGCAGCTGCGGCGAGCGGGTGACCGAGGTCAACGACGGCAGTGGCGGCGGCAGCGGGCGCTATCCGGGCAATTCCAACTGGGTGCGCACGCCAGACGGCAACGGCGGCAGCTTCGAGGTGTGGGGCCGGCGCAAGGGCGACATGGCGCGTGCGGTGATGTACATGGCGATCCGCTACGAAGGCGGCACCGATGCAGGCACCGGGCAGTCCGAGCCGGACCTGGAGCTCACCGACGACCGCAGCCGGATCGTGCAGACCTCGGCCTCGCCCGCCTACATGGGCCTGCTGTCCACGCTGCTGGCCTGGCATCAGGCCGATCCGCCGGACGATGCCGAGCGCGCCCGCAACCAGGTGATCTTCAGCTTCCAGGGCAACCGCAATCCGTTCGTCGATCACCCCGAATGGGCCACTGCTAGCCTGTTCAACTCGGCCAAGCCGGCCAGCTGCCAGCTGGCCAACTGAGCGATACCGGCCCGGCGCGGGATGCGCCGGGCCGGGGCGCTGTGTCTGCAGCGACGCGTGACGGCAGCCGCATCGCTGCCCGGGCGGCCGCGCCCTCCACCCTGTCGCTGACGACCGGCACCATGGACGCTGCGCGATCTGCGCCAGCAGTCGCCCGAGAGCTGCCTCACCCACCCCGGCCTGGGGTGAGGCACCGACCCGGCACGCGCCGCGGTCACCGCCACCCCACCTCGGCGCCTCATCCGATGGCACCGTCCGCGCAGTGCCGCGCGGCCGGCTGTATCGAAGGCGGATGCCGCGTGCGGATCCGGCGCTCCGTCCAGCCAGCGCGGGTCATGCCATGTTTCACGACGTGAGAGCCACCCCGCCTCCCGCGAACGCCATCGTGCCCTGCAGGCACGCCGGCCGTGGGGCGAAATGGATGCCGCGTTCCGGAATCCCCGGTCGATCCCCCGCAGGCAGGAGGATTACACTGCCGGGTCCGATGACTGCCTCTTCCCTCCATCTGTTGCTCAGCACCTGCCCGGATGCCGACAGCGCCGACCGTATCGCCCATGCGCTGCTGGACGAACGCCTGGCCGCCTGCGTGACCCAACTGCCCGGCGTGCAATCGCTGTATCGCTGGAACGGGGCGATCGAGCGCAGCCAGGAAGTGCAGTTGTTGATCAAGACCTGGGAAGACCGCCTGCCGGACGCCATCGCACGGCTGCAGGCGCTGCATCCGTATGAACTGCCGGAGGCGGTGGCGGTCCAAGCCAGCGCCGGGCTGCCGGCCTATCTCGATTGGGTCCGCACCGAAACCCGCTAAGGAATCCTCAACCTCCATGAAGTCCCTGTCCCGCTGGATCGCCCGCCGCGTACGGTTGGCCGCCCCCCTGTTGGCCGCGTCGCTGGCGCTGCTGGCGCCCGCCGCGCAGGCGGTCAGCGAAGCCGACCTGCTGCCGGTGGACCAGGCCTTCGTACTGAGCGCGCAGGCAGACAGCCGCGACAGCATCGCGCTGCAATGGAAGATCGCGCCCGGCTATTACCTGTACCGCCACCGCATCAGCGTCAAATCCGGACAGGGCTTCAGCGCCGGCGAACTGGCCCTGCCGGAAGGCCAGAGCAAGCACGACGAGTTCTTCGGCCAGGTGCAGACCTACCGCAAGCTGCTGCAGGCCACCCTGGCCGGCAAGGCCGAGCCGTCGCTGCAGACCGCGGTGCTGCAGGTCCAGTACCAGGGCTGCGCCGACGCAGGGGTATGCTACCCGCCGCAGCGCCGCGAGATCCGCGTCGCCCTGCCCGACGCACAGGCCACCGCTGCCGCCCCGCCGCGCGAGAACCTGGGCGCACTGGTACCGCGCAGCGCCTCCGGCCCGCGGCTGTTCGGCGCCGCCGGCCAGGCCGCCGGCATGGAGGCGCTGCCGCTGCCGGCCGAGCAGGCGTTCACTTTCGAAGCCATCGTCGGCGACGGCAACAGCCTGCTGCTGCGCTTCACCCCGGCCCCGGGCTACTACCTCTACCGCGACCGCACCTCGCTGGCGGTGGAAGGCAGCAGCGGCGTGCGTACCGGCCTGCCGCGCTGGCCGCAGGGCAAGACCCACCGCGACGAGCACTTCGGCGATGTGGTGGTGTATTTCGACCAGGCCGAAGTCACCCTGCCGCTGCTGCGCGAGCGCGCCGAGCCGGCACGGGTGACCCTGGTGGCCACCTTCCAGGGCTGCCAGACCGACGGCATCTGCTACCCGCCGATGACCCGCCGCGTGGCGCTGGACCTGCCTGCCGGCACGGTGTCGCCGCAGAACCAGGCGCAGGCCGCGCCGCTGATGATTTCGCCGCTGGCCGCCGGGCAGACGCCTGCCGAACCCGCCCCGGCCCAGGCCCAGGCCGCGCAGGGCACTGCGCGTGCGGGGGCCGACGCCTCGGCCGACAACCCGCAGCGCACCCAGCCGCCACATACCGACAAGGGCCTGCTGGCGATGCTGGCGCTGGCGCTGCTGGGCGGGCTGGTGCTGAACCTGATGCCCTGCGTGCTGCCGATCCTGTCGCTGAAGGTGCTGGGCCTGGCGCATAGCGGCGAGAGCCGCAGCCACGCGCGCAGCCATGCCGTCTGGTATTCGCTGGGCGTGCTGGTGTCCTTCGCCGCCATCGGCGGGCTGGTGATCGCGCTGCGCGCGGCAGGGCAGGCGGCCGGCTGGGGCTTCCAGCTGCAACAGCCGTGGTTCGTGGCCGCGCTGGCCTATCTGATGTTCGCGGTCGGCCTGAGCCTGTCGGGCGTGTTCACCCTGGGCAGCAACCTGGGCGGCATCGGCCAGTCGCTGGCCGCACGCAACGGGCCGCTGGGCGATTTCTTCACCGGCGTGCTGGCCTGCGTGGTGGCCAGTCCCTGCATCGCCCCGTTCATGGGCACCGCGCTGGCCTATGCGTTCACCGCACCGGCGCTGCTGGCGATGCTGGTATTCCTGACCCTGGGCCTGGGCCTGGCGCTGCCGTTCCTGCTGATCGGCTTCATCCCCTCGCTGGCCCGCCGCCTGCCCACGCCCGGTGCCTGGATGGAAACGCTCAAGCAGGTGCTGGCGTTCCCGATGTACCTCACCGCGATCTGGCTGCTGTGGGTACTGGGCAAGCAGCGCGGCGTGGACGCGGTGGCGCTGATGCTGGTCGGCGCCACCTTGCTGGCGCTGGGGCTGTGGTGTTTCGAGCGCAGCCGCTGGAGCAGCAATCGCCCGGGCATGCGTCTGGCCGCGGTGATGCTGGTGCTGGCGATCGTGCCGGTGGTCGGGGTCACCCGCCTGCGCCTGCCTGCGGCCACCGCCGCCAGCGAAGGCGTGGTGGCGTTCTCGCCGCAGCTGCTGGACCGCCTGCGCGCCGACAACCGCGTGGTGTTCGTCAACATGACCGCCGACTGGTGCGTGACCTGCAAGGCCAACGAAAAGAACGTGCTGGGCAGCGCCGAGTTCCGCGACGCGCTGCGCCGCGTGGATGCGGTGTACATGAAAGGCGACTGGACCAATGTCGACCCGGCCATCAGCACCTTCCTGGACCAGCATCAGGCCGTGGGCGTGCCGCTGTACGTGGTCTACGGCCCCGGCGCTCCACCGGCGATCCTGCCCACGGTGCTGACCGGCGCGATCACCGAGGATGCGCTGCTGCGCGCGGCGCGCTGAGGCGGCATCTTCGAGGCCCCAATGCGTCTGGCGGGGGGCTGCACCGGTGTACATTGGGCCTGCGAGGCGATCCCAGGAACGTATGCGCCTTGCTGTCATCGGGCAGCCTGCCCGCTTGCCGACTCACCGCCAGACGCCGCGCATGCCCACGACCATCATTTCGTCGCGTCCGAGCCCACACGCGATTAACTCGACAGCATCCAGTCATTTCTTTTCCTAGAAAGTCGCCGCAGCGTGAAGCGCTTTCTCTATGAGCGCATTTCTCAACATTACTCACCGCGCGGTCACAGCGCGATATTCGACCTTATGCTGTCGCCCCCTCTCGGCGATGGCGACATAATGGCCCCCACGTCCACCCGCATCTTTTTCGGCGCAGCAATGCTTTTTGCCGGCATTGCAGGCGCCGATGCAGCACCTGCGACGCCCGGCATTGCGACTGCTGCGGCCGCCCCGGCCAACACAGACCCGTATCTCTGGCTGGAGGATGTCACCGGCACAAAGGCGCTCGACTGGGTGAAGCATCAAGATGCGCGCACCGAGCAACAGCTGGCCGGCACTGCCCAATTCCAGCAACTGGAAACACGTATCCGTGAAGTCATGGACTCGGATGCGAAGATTCCCGATGTGCAGAAAATCGGCGACAGCTATTACAACTTCTGGCAGGACAGGCAACACAAGCGCGGCATTTGGCGACGGACCACACCGGCCGAATACCGCAAGCCGTCACCGAAGTGGGAAACCGTGCTGGATCTGGATGCCCTCAACCAGAGCGAGGGCAAGGACTGGGCATGGCAGCACGAGGACATCGATTGTCTGCGTCCGGCCTATCGCCGCTGCCTGATCACGCTGTCGCGCGGCGGTGCCGATGCCGATGTCACGCGCGAATTCGATCTGATCGACAAGCGGTGGGTGCAGGACGGCTTCGTCCGGCCCGAAGCCAAGGGCGAGCTCTCCTGGATAGACCAGGACACCGTCTATGTCAGTACCGATTTCGGCGCTGGCACCACGACCGATTCGGGCTACGCGCGCGTGGTCAAACAATGGAAACGCGGCACTGCCCTGGATACCGCCACGACCGTCTACGAGGGCAGCCCGCAGGATATGCGCGTGAGGGCCTTCCATGACCACACCCCGGGGTTCGAACGGGATATCGTGATTCGCGAGTTGGGCATCCGCAACAAGCGCTGGTATCTGCGCGACCGCAACGGACGCCTGGCCCAGATCGAGGTACCGGACTCGGCGACCAAGCAGTTGCATCGCCAATGGCTCACGCTGGAGTTGCGCGAGCCGTGGAGCGTCGCCGGCAAGACCTATGCAGCCGGCACGCTGCTGGCCACCCGCTTCGACGATTTCATGGCGGGCAAGCGCGCGTTCGAGGTGGTCTTCCAGCCCACCGACACTGCCTCGCTCAGCAGCGCCGTCTGGACCCGCACGCACCTGGTACTCAACATCCTGGATGACGTCAAAACACGGCTGAGCGTGCTGACCCCCGGTGCGCACGGCTGGAAGCGCAGCGCGTTCGTCGGTGCCCCCACTTTCGGCGCTGCACAGATCAAGGCGCTGGACGACGTCGACAGCGATGCGGTCTGGCTCACCGTCGCGGACGACCTCACTCCACCCACGCTGTCGCTGGCGCAGATCGGCAAGCAACCGCAGCGCCTCAAAGCGCTGCCGGCGTTCTTCGATGCCAGCCGGTTCCTCATCGAGCAACACTTCGTCACCAGCCAGGATGGCACCCGCGTCCCGTATTTCCTGGTCCGCCCGAAGGCGCTGGCATTCGATGGCAGCGCACCGACCCAACTCTATGGCTACGGCGGTTTCGAGATCCCGATGCTGCCGTACTACTCGGGCGTCATAGGACGAGCGTGGCTGGAGAAGGGCGGGGTCTTCGCACTGTCCAACATGCGTGGCGGCGGCGAGTATGGCCCGCGCTGGCACCAGGCCGCACTCAAGCAGAACCGGCACAAGGCCTACGAGGACATGGCCGCCATCGCGCAGGACCTGATCGCACGCAAGGTCACCTCGGCCAAGCATCTGGCCGTGCGCGGCGGCAGCAACGGCGGATTGATGGCCGGCAACATGCTGACCCAGTATCCGCAGCTGTTCGGGGCAGTAGTGATCGAAGCCCCGCTGCTGGACATGCGCCGCTATAACCACCTGCTGGCCGGCGCGTCATGGATGGACGAGTACGGCAACCCGGACACTGCGGACTGGTCGTTCATCCAGACCTTTTCCCCGTATCACCTGTTCGATCCGAACAAGACCTATCCGCCCACGCTCTTCCTGACCTCCACCCGCGACGATCGCGTCCACCCCGGGCACGCACGCAAGATGGCCGCCAAGATGCTGGATGCGGGCAAGGACGCGGTGTTCTACGAAAGCATGGAGGGCGGCCACGCCAACCCTGGCGACAATGCCCAGGCTGCGCATCGTGCTGCGCTGATGTACGCCTTCCTGTGGCGGCACCTCGGGCGCGACACTGCGGCAGCAGAAGGCCGGTAAGGCCCGTCCGTACTGCCATCGGGCCGGCAACTGCGTCCATCGTGCACGGTGGTCACGAGCAGGCTGCGTGGATGCCACCCACTGCGGCGGGCCAGCCGGGCGCGCGCGGCCTGACCCAGGGCGCCTTGCGCCCGTTGGCCGGGACGGCCGAACTTGCTGGCGCGGACACAGAATCCCGACGCGGGGCAGCGGAAGATGCGCCTGGACCGGCGCTGCAGACCGCCGATGTCGGCGCCCGCTGCGCACTGGAGGCGCGCATCCGAAAAACGTGCCCCGGCAGCGGCAGGGGCGCGGAGCCGGCACTTCGGAACGCCACGGCATGCCGCTGCATCGGCACCGGCCGATGCCCGTCGCGCCTGACGCGGCCGGCACCCATCGCAAGAATTCAATCGCTTGTTTAAAACAGCTATAACTTCTGCTATCTGGACAGCATCGCCAGCATCGCGCAGACTTCCGGCCTTTCCGCTCTGCTGGATCTCATGGCCCACCTGCTGCTGCTGCATGGCCCCAACCTCAATCTGCTCGGCACCCGCGAGCCGGAGGTCTACGGGCGCACCACGCTGGCGCAGATCGATGCGGCGCTGGTGGACCGCGCGCAGGCCGCCGGCCACGCGCTGAGCTGCCTGCAGTCCAATGCCGAGCACGTGCTGGTGGAGCGCATCCACGCCGCCCGCGAGGACGGCACTGCCTACATCCTGATCAACCCGGCCGCCTTCACCCATACCTCGGTGGCGCTGCGCGACGCGCTGCTGGGGGTGGGCCTGCCGTTCGTGGAGGTCCACCTGTCCAACCCGCATGCGCGCGAGCCGTTCCGCCACCACAGCTATCTCAGCGACAAGGCCGACGGGGTGATCTGCGGCTTCGGCGCCGACAGCTACCGGCTGGCGCTGGAAGCGGTGATCGCGCGCCTGGAGCGCGACCCATGATCCCCGTCCTGCCGACGCCGGCCACCGCGCCGACGGCCTGACCCCATTCCGCCGGCGCCCGCCGGCACTCTCCACCGATTCACCTCAAGAGGCCCTCATGGATCTCCGCAAAATCAAGAAACTGATCGACCTGCTCGAAGAATCCAATCTCGCCGAAATCGAGATCAAGGAAGGCGAGGAAAGCGTGCGCCTGGCGCGCGTACCCAAGGGCACCCAGGTGATGAGCGCGCCGGTACAGTCCTACGCCCCCGCGCCGGCCGTGCAGGCGCAGGCACCGGCGGCGGCCAGCATGCCGATGCATTCGCCCACCGAGGCCTCCACCGGTGGCGCCAAGCACGCCGCCGCGCTGCCGGAAGGCCACGTGTTGCGCGCCCCCATGGTTGGCACCTTCTACACCTCCCCGTCCCCGGACAAGCCGGCCTTCGTCAGCGTGGGCCAGGCGGTCAAGGCCGGCGACACCCTGGCGATCATCGAGGCGATGAAGATGTTCAACCCGATCGAAGCCGACGTCTCCGGCACCATCGTGGCCATCCTCGGCGAAACCGGCCAGCCGGTGGAATTCGATCAGCCGTTGTTTGTGATTGGCTGAAGCGCGGGGATTAGGGAATCGTGATTCGGGATTCGCAAGAGCGACCGCACGAGCGCCTGACGGTGTGGCGCGATGCGATGTCGCTTGTCGAAGCGGTCTATCGCCTGAGCCACGATTTTCCTGATTCCGAACGCTTTGGACTGACGGCACAGATGCGACGCGCCGCGATCAGCGTTCCTTCCAACATCGCCGAAGGCGCTGCGAGGCGCTCCACTGCCGAGTACCTGCGTTATCTGTCGATGGCGCGCGGCTCATTGGCGGAGCTGGACACGCAACTGCAGATTGCAACGCGACTGCAGTTCACCTCGCCCGATGCGGCAATTGCCGACCTGCTGAATCGCACGTTTGCCAAGCTCAACGCATTGATCCGCACGCTGGACGAATCGCGACATGTCCGCGAGACCGGCGCCTTCTACGAATCCCCAATCCCGAATCCCCAATCCCATGCTAGATAAAGTCGTCATCGCCAACCGAGGCGAAATCGCGCTGCGCATCCTGCGCGCGTGTCATACGCTCGGCATCCGCACGGTCGCGGTGCATTCCACGGTCGACCGCAACCTCAAGCACGTGGCCATGGCCGACGAGTCGGTGTGCATCGGCCCGGCTGCCTCCAGCGACAGCTACCTCAACATCCCGGCGTTGATCGCCGCGGCCGAGGTGACCGATGCGCAGGCCATCCATCCCGGCTACGGCTTTTTGTCGGAGAACGCCGACTTTGCCGAACGAGTGGAGGAATCCGGTTTCATCTTCATCGGTCCCAAGGCCGACACCATCCGCCTGATGGGCGACAAGGTCGAGGCGATCCGCGCCATGAAGGCCGCCGGCGTGCCCTGCGTGCCCGGCTCGGGCGGCCCGCTGGGCGATGACATCGTCGCCAACACCAAGGTGGCGCGCGAGATCGGCTACCCGGTGATCATCAAGGCCGCCGGCGGTGGCGGCGGGCGCGGCATGCGCGTGGTGCATTCGGAAGCGGCGTTGAAGGCGGCGATCGAAACCACCAAGTCCGAAGCCAAGGCCGCTTTCAGCAACGATCAGGTCTACATGGAGAAGTTCCTGGAAAATCCGCGCCACGTGGAAATCCAGGTGCTCGCCGATGGCCAGGGCGGTGCGATCCATCTGGGCGAACGCGATTGCTCGATGCAGCGCCGCCACCAGAAGGTGGTGGAAGAAGCGCCGGCACCGGGCATCACCGAAGAACTGCGCAACGAGATCGGCAAAGTTTGCGTGGATGCCTGCATCCGCATCGGCTACCGCGGCGCCGGCACCTTCGAATTCCTGTTCGAGAACGGGCGTTTCTACTTCATCGAAATGAACACCCGCATCCAGGTGGAACACCCGGTCACCGAGCGCATCACCGGCATCGACCTGGTGTGCGAGCAGCTGCGTATCGCCGCCGGCCACAAGCTGAGCATCAAGCAGAGTGACATCGTGCTGCGCGGGCATGCGATCGAATGCCGCATCAATGCCGAGGATCCGGAAACCTTCATGCCCAACCCGGGCCTGATCACCGCCTTCCATCCGCCGGGCGGCCCGGGCGTGCGCGTGGATACACACATCTACAGCGGCTACAAGGTGCCACCGAACTACGATTCGATGATCGGCAAGCTGATCGTGCACGGCCCGGACCGCGAGACCGCCATCGCACGCATGCGCGTGGCGCTGAGCGAGATGGTGGTGGACGGCATCAAGACCAACATCCCTTTGCAGCAGCGCATCATGCGCGACAAGGGCTTCCAGGCCGGTGGGCAGAACATCCACTATCTGGAGAAGCGCCTGGCCGAGCGCAAGAACAAGTCGATCGCCTTGACCTGATCGCCAGCGCCATGGCACGCAACGAAAAGCCCGGGAAACCGGGCTTTTTCTTTGCTCCCAGGTGCATCGGGCCGACACTGCGTCGCGCCATCAAGCCAGTCCCTGCGTAGATACCGTCTTGCCCCTCACCTGGCAAGGGCTTTCTGTGGGTCAAATGCGGTGCCCGATTTGAGGACGCCATAGACCAGATG
>NZ_MDEC01000033.1 GCF_002939785.1 Xanthomonas codiaei | reverse complement strand
AGCGTCACCGAACGTCAGCTGCATGGATGAATCCTCTACATGAGGCGGTAGTGTCGCGCATCTGTGGTGAGTTGATCAGACCTTTCATAGGTGATTTCCTGATAAATAGGTGGCCCATCGGTCGAGTTGGGAAAGCCACTCTTCAGAGCTACTGAATATCGATCCACATCAATGCGCCGCCCATCGCTGAGCCACACCTGCTCCTTCCAGCGCATTGTGTCTTTGTTGCTGCAACCGCTCAACAAGGCGGCAGACATCAGCCCAGCAACTATCGCCCACCTACACACCTTCATCGCGTCGCACCTCGTTGATTACTTCTTTTTGAAATTAGCCAGCACTCAGACCGGTCTAGCGAAGTGCATTCACGCAATGCCCGCTGCATTGCGTGAATGCACTTCATTGGTTACAGCAGCCTGATCAAATCACTTCGCCCCTCCTTATTTACAAGATAAGTTTTTTCTAGCATAGAATTCGGAGACCATGCTTGGCGGCTGGTCGTCAAATTGCCCGGTGAGGTCCGCAACTTCTTTCCATGACAGGTATTGCGCCCCTCCCGCCCAACCATCCTTACGAAGGATCCAATGCGCATTTCCAGAGAGGTTCATCCGCATCTGATCAAGCGGAGCTTCGCTCTGATCGATTTCACGCATTTTCCCATTGCGCCAACGAAAGATATTCAAAAGAAACTCGCCTTTACGTCTTCCCGCACAGAATTGATCTCGGTTTTTTGCGGCCATGGTAATCAGATAGGCGTCGCTACCAACGATATAAAAAGATTCCGGCTCAATCACACCTTCTGCAGTCCAGAGCACTTGCAAGGGCTTATATCTAAACTCTTGATGCAACGTAGCGATTGAAGACGAATTTGGGAAATCTATTTTCCCTACCGCCTGACGCTCCACCTCCACAAATCGCCCCTCACCCAGCCAGACCTGCTCCTTCCATTTCATCTTTTGCTTGCAACCAGACGTAACTGTCATGGCCAACGCCAAACCAACGAGCATTAATAGCTTCATACGCTTTATCTCTCCCCTCAGCGCTTCGGTTTTATTAATTCGCAATGGACTTACGAAATACTTTTTGCATTACGTAAGTGCACTGATCGCAAAGTAACCGGGGCACAAACCCTGTCACCGACATGGAGTGATCGATCTGGGTCCAACCATCTTGAAGCTGAAGGGTATTCAGCTCATTTTTTACACTTGGTTTTTCTCCATATACATTCACCGCCAACAATGCATAACCAAGCTGCACTTTACTAAAATCCATGGCAAATCATCCTTTTAATATTTGGATATTTATTTACAAACCGCGTAATCGCGCTTTTTATAGAAGTCGGCAATCAATTTGGGAGGCCCGGAACTTCCCTGCCCTGTTACGTAAGCGATGTCATCCCAGGAAAGATAAGTCACGGGCCTGTCCGCATGACGAAAGCCCCAATTCCCAGTTCCCGACAGATTTATCCCCATGCGCGAGATGGGTGCCTCATGCTGGTCAATTTTCTGGATTACGCCGTTGCGCCAGCGATAGACATTTATCAAATAGGACCCAGGTACCTTGCCCACACAGAAGTCTTTCGCACCCTCATCTGCATGGACAACCAAATAGGCATCTCCCTGAATGATATCGAAAGTATTCATGGTACTCGCCCCTCTCATTCCAGCGCTCTTGGTCGACCAATACACGCCGAGCGGGGCATACCTGATTTCTTGATAAATAACAGGACCATCGTTGGAATTGGGAAAGCCGCTCTTCAATGCCACTGAATATCGATCCACATCGATACGCCGCCCATCGCTGAGCCACACCTGCTCCTTCCAGCGCATGGTGTCTTTGTTGCTACAACTGCCCAACAAGGCGGCAGACATCAGCCAAGCAGCCATCGCCCACCTACACATCTTAATCGCGTCGCACCTCGTTGATTACTTCTTTTTGAAATTAACCAGCACTCAGACCAGTCCAGCGGAAGTGAATTCACGCAATGTCCGCTGCATTGCGTGAATGCACTTCATTGCGTTACAGAAGCCTGGCGGAAATCACTCAGCACATCCTTAATTACAAGATAAATTTGGTGTTCTAGTATAGAAATCAGAGACCGACCTTGGCGGCTGGTCTTCAAATTGCCCGGTGACTCTTGCAACTTCTTTCCATGAAACGTGTTGCGCCCCCCCCGCCCAGCCATCCTTACGAAGGATCCAGTGCGCGTTCCCGGAAAGATTTATCCGCATCTTATCTAGGGGTGCTTCGTGCTGGTCGATCTCTTGCACTTTCCCATTGCGCCAGCGCAAGACATTCAGCAGAAAATCGCCTTTACTTCTTCCCATGCAGAACTTATCGCGAATTTTCCCGGCAGTTGTAACGAGATATGCATCGCTGCCAGCGATGTAAAAAGACTTTACTTGCGCTGCTCCTTCGTTCTCCCAGAACACTTGCAAAGGGTCGTACCTGAATTCTTGATGGCGCGTGACGATTGACGAAGAATTTGGGAAATCAATCGTTCCTTCTGCTTGACGCTCCACCTCTACAAAGCAGCCCTCATCCAACCAGACCTGCTCCTCCCATTTCATCTTTTGCTTGCAACCAGACATACACATCATGACCAAGGCCAAGCCGACGAGCATCAGCAGTTTCATAACTTCATCTCTCTCTCAAAGATTCCGAGCCATGCATTCGTAAGGGACTCAATAAATAGTCAATCACCCGCCGCTTCCCGGTCTTGACCTCCGCGCTCAAACTCATCCCCGCACTCATCCGCACCTTGACCCCATCGATCTCCAGCGTGCTGCCGTTCAATTTGATGCGTGCGGGGAATACCAAACCGAGTTTTTCGTCCTGTGCGGCATCGTGGGACACGCTGGCGACCGTGCCGGTCAGATAGCCGTAGCGGGTGTAGGGGAAACTGTCGACCTTGACGGTGACCGGTTGACCCGGGCGCATGAAGCCGATGTCCTTGTTCAAGACGGTGACTTCAACCTCCAGTGCCTCTTCGGCTGGCACTACGACCAGTAACGGCTGTGCGGGCGTGACTACACCGCCTACGGTGTGCACGGCCAGCTGCTGGATAGTGCCGTCCACGGGCGCGTGCAGGGCCATCAACTTGTCCCGCTGTCCGGTCTTGGCGACGTCCTGGGTCAGTTGGCCGGCTTGTTCGCTAGCTTGGCGCAGCGCGTCCAGCGCTTGCTGGCGTGTATCGGTGACAAGCACGCGCAATTCCTCTTGCGCTGCGCTGATGGCCGAGCGGATTTCCTGCAGGCGATTGCGTTGCGTGGCGAGCTGGCTTTCTGCGGCGATGCGCTCCTGTTCGCGTAATAGATAGTCGTGACGGCCGACGTATTTGCCTTCGACAAGACGGCCGTAGTCTTCCGCGCGCACTTTGGAGATGCGTGCGGATTCGGCCAGCGGTTCGATCGCGTCCTGGGTAGTCTGCAGTTCGGCCTGACGTTGGGCAATGCTGGCTTGCAAGTTATGCCTGCGGGCCTGGAAGGCATCGAATTGGCTACTGACCAGTTGCTGCTCGTTGGCGACGCGCTCTGCGGGTAGATCCGGTGCCGCGCCCAGCTGCGGTGGCTGCCCGGTGGCGATGGCGGTTGCCAGGGCGGCCTGACGCAGCGCGGCGAGCCGTGCATTGATCAGTGCGTCACCGGCCTGGGCAAATTCGGCGCCGGTGGCGGTGGCATCGAGTTCGACCAGCAGTTGGCCCTTCTTCACCGCTTGTCCGTCGCGCACCAGGATTCTGCGCACGACTGCCGTCTCTGCGGTCTGCACCACCTTGGTTCGCGAATCGACCACGGTCTTTCCGGGTGCCACCGCGACGATGTCGAGCTTGCCCAGGCACGCCCACAGCAGCGCCACACAGAAGAAGCCGATGATGATGCGCATCGTCCAACGTGCGGTGGGCGAGACCGGGGTTTCGGTCAACTCAAGATGTGCGGGCAGGAACGCACGTTCATCGGCGCTGCGCGCGGGCGGGTCGAGCTGGCGGCGCACCGCCCAGGCCGATTTGAAGATCTTGAAATAGCGGAGAAAGAAATCGCGCCATCCCTGGAGCAGGTGCTTCATGGTGTCCCCTGTTGCAGTCTGTACAGATGCGCGTACTGGCCTTCCGGGCGGTCGACCAGCTCGGCGTGCGAGCCGCTCTCGACGATGCGCCCCTTCTCCACCACGACAATGCGATTGGCCTGCCGCACGGTGGACAGGCGATGGGCGATGATCAGCACGGTGCGACCCTTGCAGATCGCGCGCATGTTGCTCATTACCGCGTGCTCGGACTCGTAGTCCAGCGCACTGGTGGCTTCGTCGAGAATCAGGATGCGTGGGTCGCCTATCAAGGCACGTGCGATCGCGATACGCTGGCGCTGCCCACCCGACAAACCGGTGCCGTGCTCGCCAACTTTGGTGTCGTAGCCTTCCGGCAATTCCAGAATGAAGTCGTGGGCACCTGCCAGCTTGGCCGCATGGATCACCCGCTCCAGCGGCATGCCGGGATCGGTCAGGGCGATGTTTTCGCGCACGCTGCGGTTGAACAGGAAGTTTTCCTGCAGCACCACGCCCAGCTGACGACGCAGCCAGGCCGGATCGGCCAGCGCCAGGTCCTGGCCATCGATCAGCACCCGCCCGCGCTCGGGCGTGTAGAGCCGCTGCACCAGCTTGGTCAGCGTGCTCTTGCCGGAGCCGGAACGGCCGACAATGCCGATGATCTCGCCCGGGCGAATATCCAGCTCGATGCCGTTGAGCACTTCTGGTGCGTCCGGCCGATAGCGGAAGGTCACTCGTTCGAACGTCACCTGCCCACGGATCGGCGGCAACGCCAGGCGGCTGCCCGGCACCTCGGTGCGGGTATTGAGGATGTCGCCCAGCCGCTCGACCGAGATACCGACCTGCTGGAAGTCCTGCCATAACTGGGCCAGGCGGATGATCGGTGCGGTGACCTGGCCCGACAGCATGTTGAAGGCAATCAGCTGGCCGATCGACAGCTTGCCTTCCATCACCAGTTTGGCGCCCCAGAACAGCACTGCCACAGCGGTGAGCTTCTGCACCAGTTGCACGCCTTGCTGGCCCAGCGTGGCGATGCGGGTGACGTTGAAGCCGGCGCTGACATAGCCGGCCAGCTGGTTGTCCCAGGTACGGGTCACGCGTGGATCCACAGCCATCGCCTTGACCGTGCCGATGCCGCTGACCGTCTCCACCAGGAACGATTGGTTGTCTGCGCCACGCGCGAACTTGTCGTTCAAACGCTGACGCAGCACCGGGGTGATCAGGCCAGAGATGGTGGCGTACAGCGGCAACGACAGCACCACGATCAAGGTCAGCCAGCCGCTGTACCAGAACATCACCGACAGAAAGACCACCGTAAAGAACAGGTCCAGTACCGAGGTCAGCGCCTGCCCGGTCAGGAAGTTGCGGATGTTTTCCAGCTCGCGGACACGCGCAATGGTGTCGCCAACGCGCCGCGACTCGAAGTACGCCAACGGCAGCGACAACACATGCCGGAACAGTCTCGCGCCCAGCTCCACGTCGATCTTGCTGGTGGTATGCGCAAAGACATAGGTGCGTAGGCCGGACAGCAGCACATCGAACACCGCCATCGAGACCAACCCGATCGCGATCACGTCCAGTGTGGTCAGACCGTTATGCACCAGCACCTTGTCCATCACCACCTGATAGAACAGCGGCGTGATCAGCGCGAACAGCTGGATGAAGAACGAGACGACGAAGACCTCGATCATCAACTTGCGATACTTGACCACCGCAGGGATGAACCAGCTGAAATCGAACTTGGCCAGATCGCCGAGCACCGAGGCGCGCGAGGCGACCTGCAGCAACCGCCCCTGGTAACGCGCCTCGAACTCGGCGGGTGAAATGCAGCGCGGCCGCTTTTCGACCAGATCGTGGATCAGGATCTGGTCCGCTCCGACCTTGGCCACGATGAACGCGTCACCTCCCGGCACCAGTGCCAGAGCCGGCAGTGCAGCCATGCCGATCCGCGCGGCCGGCTGGGCGACCACCTTGGCTTTCAAGCCCAGTTGCTTGGCCGCCAGCAGCAGCGTGGTCTCGTCGAATGGCTCACCCCCACGGCCAAAGCCATGCGCCAACTGCGTCGCATCGGCGGCAATCCCATGAAATTGCGCCAGAAGGACAAGTCCCTGCAGCCCCAGATCCGGCCGATCATGCACCGACGAGCCGCCCTCGACTAACGAGAGCGACGCACTTCCCCCTGACATAACGCGTTCCTTGCTGAGAGCCGACGGGCTCAAGTGATGGAATAGAAT
The DNA here is from genome assembly GCF_002939785.1 of Xanthomonas codiaei. GTDB lineage: Bacteria > Pseudomonadota > Gammaproteobacteria > Xanthomonadales > Xanthomonadaceae > Xanthomonas > Xanthomonas codiaei. The sequence goes on along the minus strand of NZ_MDEC01000033.1, from coordinate 45,997 downwards.
CTTGGGATGTTAAGAACCTGTCAATCAGCCAACCCCGTGCTGACGATCTATTTTCTCAATCAGCCGTCTCCCGGGCTGAGACGCAGCCACTGATGCCGGTCGGGTCATTCCCTGATGGCAATACCTACTAATGGTGAGCAGCAAGGGGCGCCACTTGACATCGTTGCCGATGCAAGCATGTCTGCCTGTCATATTTCCGCTACCATGCCAAGCCTCACGCCTACAACCGGCCCGCCGTATGTCCACTGCCCCGCAAAAGCCGCTCGCCATCCGCGAGCGTCTGTCCGAAGTCCGCTACGAAATCCGGGGCGAACTGGCGCGGCGAGCGCGGGAGCTGGAGGCCCAGGGCCGTAAGCTGATCAAGCTCAATATCGGTAATCCGGGCGCATTCGGGTTCCGCGCGCCGGAGCATCTGCAGCGCGCGATCGCCGACGACATGGGCCGCACCGATCCCTACACCCATCAGCAGGGCCTGCCGGAAGCGCGCGAAGCCATCGCCACCGCGTATTCGCGCCGCCAGCACCCCGATGCGCACCCCGACCGGATCTTCGTCGGCAACGGCGTCAGCGAGCTGATCGACCTGTCGCTGCGCGCCCTGCTCAATCCGGGCGACGAAGTGCTGGTGCCCTCGCCCGACTACCCGCTGTGGTCGGCGGCCACCATCCTCAACGACGGCCGCCCGGTGTACTACCGCTGCGCGCCGGAGAACGGCTTCCAGCCGGATCCGGTGGAGATCGAGACGCTGGTGTCCTCGCGTACCCGCGCCATCGTGCTGATCAATCCGAACAACCCCAGCGGCGCCAGCTACTCGCGCGAGTTGCTGGAGCGCATCGTGGCGATCGCGACCAAGCACAACCTGCTGCTGATGGTCGATGAGATCTACGACCAGGTGCTCTATGACGGTGCGGCATTCGTGCCGGTGGCGCCGCTGGCCGGTGCGCATCCGTGCATCACCTTCAGCGGCCTGAGCAAGGTGCACCGCGCCTGCGGCTGGCGGGTGGGCTGGGCGCTGCTGTCCGGCGAGCAATCGCGCATCAACGACCTGCGTAACGCAATGGATCTGCTCGGCGCCTTGCGCCTGTGCGCCAATGTGCCCGGCCAGTACGCCATCGATGCGGCCGTCAACGGGCCGGACACCATTTCGGCGCTGTGCGCGCCGGGTGGCCGTCTATACGAAACCCGCCGCGCGGTGATCGAGGCCTGTGCGGCCAGCGAGCATCTGCAGCTGGTGGCACCGGCCGGTGCGTTGTATGCGTTCCCGGCGGTGGTGGGCGCGGCCGCGCGCAACTTCGACGATCACGCGTTCGCACTCGATCTGATGAACGAGGAAGGCGTGCTGGTGGTGCCCGGCTCCAGCTTCAACGTGCCGTATCGCCACCATTTCCGCGTGACCCTGATGCCGGAAGCCAGCGTGATGCGCGACGTGTTCGCGCGCATCGACCGGGCACTGACACGCCGTGCGGAAGCCGTGACCAAGGTCGTGCCACTCAAGTCGCGCAGCGTCGCCTGATGGCGGCGTCTGCCGCGCCGCTGCGCTATCTGGCGCTCGGCGATTCCTACACCATCGGCGAAGGCGTTGCCCCAGCGCAACGGTGGCCGGTACAGCTGGTCGATGGGTTGCGTGCCTACGGTTGGAACGTGGCGCCGCCGCAGATCATCGCCACCACTGGCTGGACCACCGACGAGCTGCAGGCCGGTCTCGATGCCGCTGCGCCACAGGGTCCGTTCGATCTGGTAAGCCTGTTGATCGGGGTCAACAACCAGTACCGCGAGCGGTCACTGGACGAGTACCGCAGCCAGTTCGATGCGCTGTTGCAGCGCGCGATCGAACTTGCCGGCGGCCACGCCGCACGCGTGCTGGTGCTGTCCATTCCCGATTGGGGGCTGACGCCGTTCGCACGCGCGCAGGGCCGCGATGCCGGCCTGGTTGCGGCGCAGATCGACGCGTTCAACGCTGTGGCGGCGGAGTGCTGTGCCGAGCGCGCAGTCCGCTTCGTCGATATCACACCCACCAGCCGCGACGGCGGCGATGCGGTGGAGATGCTGGTCGACGATGGCCTGCACCCCTCGCCCGCGATGTATGCGCGCTGGGCCGCGGTGGCCTTGCCTGCGGCGCGCGATGCACTGGGCGCAGTCGGTTCGGTGGACTCCATCGGCTCTCTGCCGGTCTAGCCAGCCCCCGCACCCGGCGCTCGCGCGCGAGGCGAAAGACTCATTCGGCCACGGCCCTGCCGCTCTCGCATGCAGCGCGAGACCTGCGTCTGCCCATGTTCTCCAGCGCTGCCGCCAGTACGTCCTGGCTTGTCCAGGCGGGTGGCAAAAACGCCAAACCCGGCCTACCCCAATCGCGCCGCCAGGCCCTAAGCTACCCGCGCAGCACGTCTGATTGCCAAGGAACGACATTGCATAGCCCCGCTACCCAACCGATGAGCCGCGCACAGGCGCTGGCCATTGCACGTGCCTTCCTGCCCCCGCATCCGCTGGGCAACCGCTACGACTACTACTACACCCAGGCCAAGCTGCGCACCGACCCGCTGTATCCGGGCGTGCTGGCGCAACTGCGCAGCACCACCGCGCCAGTGCTGGACCTGGGCTGCGGGCTGGGCCTGCTTGCCCATGCCCTGCGCGCCGATGGCCAGGCGCTGGCGTACTACGGCGTGGATGTGGATGCCTCCAAGATCCGCCGCGCGCAGCACATCGCGCAGCGTTCGGCGCTGGGCGACACCCGATTCGAAGTGGTCGACCTGAGCCTGGCATGGCCGCAGCACCAGGGCAGCGTGACCATCCTGGATGTGCTGCAGTACCTGCAGACGGACATGCAGGCCGGCCTGCTGCGCAGCGTGGCGCAGATGCTGACCCCCGGTGCCAAGCTGGTGATCCGCAGCGCGCTGGGCGACGACAGCCGGCGCGGCCGCACCAGCCGCGTCACCGACGTGCTGGCGCACCTTAGCGGATGGATGCAACGCATGCCGCGCAGCTACCCCACCCGCGACAGCCTGCAGGCGCAGCTGGATGCCGCAGGCCTGCGCGCCACGTTTGCGCCGCTGTACGGCAATACGCCGTTCAACAACTGGCTGATCGTGGCCGAGCCGCGCTGAGCGCGGCGGTCTTGGCAAGACCAGTGCAAGCAGACCCGGTGGCTGCATGCACCGTCTCCATTGCTGACCTGCGCAGCCGACGCGCGCCGCGCTACCCCTTAAAGCAACTCACACAATTCCTGCGCGGCCGCCAGGCGGGTGCGGCCGGCGCTCGGAATCGGTATGTACCGCTCGTACACTCCGGTTCCTCCGCGCCGTCCGCAGCTGCCTGACGATCGCTCGCTGCGGTTTGTCAGCGCTCTTAGAACTTCCAGGACAACGTCAGCTCCACATCGCGCGGGTCGCCGTAGATCAGCTGGCTCTGGTAGACGATGTTGGCGTAGTAGCGGCGATCGAACAGATTGCGCACATTGAGTTGCGCCGACCATGCCTGGGTGATGTCGTAACGCGCCATCGCATTGGCCAGCACCACGCTGCCCTGGCTGAGCCGCTGCGTGGTGCCCAGCGGACCGGCCATCAATTCGTGGATCGGCGATTGCCAGCTCAGCCCGCCACCGAGCCGCCATGGCCCGGTCTGCCAACTGGTAAACAACGTCGCTTCGCGACGCGGGCTGGCCGGGTTGACGTCCACGCCGCTGGCGTCGTTGGCATCGAACTGGGCAAACCCGAACGCGATGCGCCATTGCTCGGACAGCTGCCCATCGAGCTGAAACTCCACGCCCTGGCTGACCGTGCCCTTGGCGGCCAGATAGGCCTGGGTGGTGGTGCCCGGCACCAGCTGCCCCGGGTCGTTGACGGCCAGGTTGTCCTGCTCGATACGGAACAGCGCCAGTGCAGCGTTGAGCTGGCCATCGAAATAGGCGCCCTTGGCGCCGACCTCGTAGCTGTTGCCTTCCAGCGGATCCAGATAGCGCCCGCCGCGGTCGCGATTGTTCTGCGGCTTGAAGATGCCGGTGTAGCTGGCATACAGCGAATGATGCTCATCCACATCGAAGATCAGGCCGGCATACGGCGTGGTGCGGCCTCGGCGCGCGTAGGAATTGGCCGGCTGCAGCTGATCTGTGCTTTTCCAGTCGGTGACGCGCGCGCCCACGATCGCCTTCAGCGCATCGCTCAGCTGGAAGCGCCCGGCCGCATAGGCGGCCACCTGGCGCACCTGGCGCTCTTCGCCCTTGCTCAGCGGCGACCATGCCGGCTGCGCCATGCTGCCGGTCCAGGCGTAGACGCTTTCGGCCACCAGCGGTTGCAATGGCAGGTTGGACCAGCTGCGGATGGTGCGGTTCATCCAGGTGGCGCCGGCCACGATCTCGTGCTCGCGGCCCCACAGCCCCAGCGGCAGGCTGACACAGGCATCCAGACTGTTTTGCGCGCTGAGCGTGGGGTAGCTGCCGCCGAAGGTACTGGCTAGGCCCAGGCCGGTGTCCTTGTCCGGATAATCCAGATAGCCGAACAGCACCGACTTCCAGTCGGTTTCGAAACGCTGGTGCGAATACTCCATGTGCAGCTGCGCGCCGTTGTCGAAGCGATGGGTCAGCCCGGCGAAGGCGTTGGTGGTATCGGCCACGCCACGCGCCCAGCGCGGCGTGAACGCATCCGAGCGAGCGAAGTCGGTGCGGCTGCCATCGCTGAAATACGCCGGCACCCCGCCCCAGGTGGTGCCGCGCCCGTCGTTGCGCTGCTTGTTGACGCCGACATACCCGCTGGTGGACGCGCTGAAATCGGCATCGACAATGCCGTAGAACAACGTGGATTGCTTGCTGTAGTAATCGCGGAACGACTGCTTGTCTTCGTAGCTGGCCACCACGCGGCCGCGCACGTTGCCAGCGGCATTCAGGGGCGACTGCAGATCGGCGGTGCCGCGATAGCGATCCCAGCGACCGGCCGACAGATCCACGCGGCCGGTGGTCACACCGCTGTCGGCGTGCTTGCGCAACAGGTCGATGGAGGCGGCCGGGCTGCCCGCACCGGAGGTCAGGCCGTTGGCGCCGCGGACGATTTCCACCCGGTCGTAGATCGCCATGTTCTGCTGCACATCGCCGCTGTAGTCGGTGGGAATGCCGTCGATGCGGTAGTAGTCCACCTCGAAGCCGCGTGCGGTGATGTAGGTGCGCTCGGTATCCCAGGTCGGCGAATTGAAGCCGGCCACGGTGTCGGTGACGTCCTGCAGCGATTGCAGATTGCGATCGACGATCTGCTGGCGCGTCACCACCACCACCGACTGCGGGGTATCGCGCGGCGACAGCTCCAGCTTGGTCGAACTGCGGGCGATATCGGCAGTATAGGAATCGCGCCCCTCGGTGGCGGCACCGCGATGCGCCTGGACCTGCAGGCCATCCAGATCGACCGGATCGCGCGTGCCCGACTGCGCGGCAACCATCCACGGCCACGCACAGGCCACAGCCAGCAGGCACTGCGTCGGACCGACGCGCGAGAAACGCAAATCCGCACACACGGCGGCGCGCGCGCAGACACTGCGATGAAACATAGGGTCAGCCTCATGATCGAAAACTGCCGTCGACGACGGCCATGGAGGCTGGCGCGGATCGCAGCGCGAAACAGCACGATCCGAAAGCTGGCTGGGGCGCGCATGTTCGATCTGCTTGAAACTGCTGTCAATAGAACCCAGCCGCGCGGAACTGACCCTGCGGACGCACCGGTGTGACCTGACGGCACACCACTCGCATGCGACGCGATGGAAACTTCCGCGTTACACCTCCATACGCGCTGCCGCCTCTGCGTTCGTTGTATTGCCGCGTCTGGCTCCCTGCCCCGGCACCTGGCTGCCGCGCCAGCCCAGCCAAGGCAACATGCAGCGCGCGCACTGATCGGCGACGACCACAGGCGCTACCGGCAGCAGCGGCCTGACCGTGCACGCTGGCGTATCGCCGCACTCCCGATGCAACGTGGCGCACCCACTGCGTCAGCCGCAGGCGCCGACACGCCAAGCTGCGGCGCCGCGTGCGCTGGCAGCGCACACCGCCCGCGCCGATCTCAATCCGGCCGCCGCCCCACCAGCCCGCGCGCCTGCATCGCCTCCAGCACGCCGCGCAGGATGGTGAGGTTATGGCCGTGCGCGGCGCCCTCGTGCAGCAACACGATCGCGCCGGGCTGCAGGTCGCGCACGATGCGCGCCACGGTGGCGTCCGGCTCGCAACGCACGCCGTCGAAGCCGCGCGCGCTCCAGGCCACCCGGGTCAGCCCGTGCGCGCGCAGCGGCGAGGCGACGAAGGGATTGGTCATGCCGACCACCGAGCGGTACAGCCGCGGCGCCTGCCCGGTGATGGCCGCCAGCGTGCGCTGCGCCCGGCCGATCTCCTGCGCCATGCGGCGCGGTCCCAGCGCCCAGAACCAGGCCTGCGGATGGGTATGGCTGTGATTGCCGATGCCATGCCCGCGCCGCACGATCTCGCGCACCAGCTCCGGCCGCTGCTCGGCGCGTGCACCGACCACGAAGAATGTCGCCTGGGCGTCATAGGCGTCGAGCAGATCGAGAATGGCCGGGGTGTCGTCGGAGGGGCCGTCGTCGATGGTCAGCCACACCTGCGGGGCGCGCCCGGGCAGCCGCGCCAGCACCGGCGCGTACAGCCGTGCACGCGGCAGGAACACCGGCACCACGAACAGCGCATGCGACAGCAACAGCGCAGGCAGGCCCCAGGCCCAGCCCAGGTGCCACCACAGCAGCGCCACCGCCGCCTGCGAGAGGGCGAACAGGCCCACCCAGCGGTACGGGCGCGAGGGGGTGCGATACAGCGTTTCCGGCGTGGTCATGCCGCATGATGCCATGCGGCGTAGAATGGACGGTCTCCACGACCCGACCGAAGTGCTGCCATGTCCCTCGATCCCGCCCTGCGTTCCCGTATCGATACGCTGCTGCAATCCAGCCGCGTGGTGCTCTTCATGAAAGGCCAGCCCGGTATGCCGCAGTGCGGTTTTTCGGCCAAGGCGGTCGGCGTGCTGGACGGCCTGGGCATCGACTATGCCCACGTCAACGTGCTGGCCGACCAAGAGATCCGCGAGGGCATCAAGGCCTATGGCGACTGGCCGACCATTCCGCAGCTGTACGTGGACGGCGAGCTGGTCGGCGGCAGCGACATCATCGTGCAGATGGCCGACAGCGGCGAGTTGAGCAGCATGCTCGGCCTGCAGGCGCCGGACCGCAGCCCGCCCAAGATCACCATTACCCCGGCGGCGGTGGACATGCTCAAGGGTGCGCTGGCCGACGCGCCGGATGCTTCGCTGACGCTGGCCATCGACGCCAACTTCCAGCCCAACTTCCAGCTGGCGCCGACCAACCCGAACGCCATCGCGGCCGAATCCAATGGCCTGCGCGTGCAGTTCGACCTGGCCAGCGCGCGCCGCGCCGACGGCATCACCATCGACTGGGTCGACGACATCCGCGGCCGCGGCCTGGCCATCGACAATCCGAATGCGCCCAAGCCGGTGCAGGAACTGTCGGTGCGCGATGCCGACGACCGCCTCAAGGCCGGCAGCCTGACCCTGGTGGACGTGCGCCCGGCCGACGAACGTGCACTGGCCACGGTGGCCGCACCGTTCCGCACCCTGGATGCGCACGAGCGCCAGGCGATCGAACGGTTGCCCAAGGACACCCCGCTGGCGTTCCTGTGCCACCGCGGCGGGCGCAGCCTGCAGGCGGCCGAGCATTTCCGCGGCCTGGGCTTCACCAATGTCTACAACGTCACCGGCGGTATCGACGCGTGGTCGGACGAGGTGGACAACGGCGTGGCCAAGTACTGAGCCTGGCCAGACACCGCTGACCCAAACGGGCGCTCCACGGGGCGCCCGTTTTGGTATGGACCGATGTCAGCCAGCGATCACCTGCAGCAACTGCAGGCGACCGGCTCGCCCGTCGCATGACTGCGGCCGCCGGATGGCATGAACGATGCAACCGCGCACCGGGAGGCGGCCCGGGTCTGGCGATGCCGATGCCGATGCCGATGCCAGCATCAGCCAGCAAACCCGCCATCGTCCAGGAACTGCTGTTCCTCGGCCGTGGTCGTACGCCCCAGCACCGCATTGCGATGCGGAAAGCGGCCAAAGCGCTGGATGATCTGCTGGTGTTCCAGCGCCCATCGCGTGGTTTCCGCATCGTCCAATGCGCCGATCAGCTGCACTGCGCGCGCCTGTTCCTGCAGATCCTCGGCATGCTCGAACGGCAGATAGAAGAACAGCCGCAATTGCGCCGACACCTGTTGATCGAAACCGCGTTCCAGCGCCTGCCGGGCGCACTGCAGTGCCAGTCCATCGGTAGCGTAGGCATGCGCGCTGCCACGAAAGGCATTGCGCGGAAACTGGTCCAGCAGGATCAGCAAGGCCAGCGCGTCTTCGGCACGCTCCATCCAGTGCGCATACTCCCCGCGCGCGGCAGCGAAATGCTGCTCGCTGAAGTGCTGGCGGAAGTTGGCATCGAACGCATCGTTGTGCGTGAACCAACGCGCCGCCCCGGCCAGCTCCCAAAAAGCCAGGACCACATCGGCCTGTTTGTTGCGTTCTGTTTTGGCAATCATCGACGCGCCCCCTGAGGAATACGGCACAGCATGCGCTCTTGCACGTGATGAGGCAGCCGCGACCGCAACCTTCAGCACTTGGCAAGTACCGCGCCGACGGCTAGGTTTGCGGCCTGTGCTTTCGTGTCACCGGGGAAATCCATGCGTTCCATCCTGTTCGCCGCCCTTGGCGCGGCGCTGCTGTGCGGGCCGGCGTCTGCGGCATCGCGTTTCGTGCAAGACCCCTACCCCAGCACCTACCGCGCGCTGGCGTCCGGTCCGGTGCTGATCCAGCACGCCACGGTCCTGACCGGCACCGGCGAGCGGCTGGACGATGCCGACGTGCTGCTGCGCGACGGCAAGGTGGCCGCCGTCGGCCGCGCGCTCGAGGCGCCGGCCGATGCGCGTCGCATCGACGGCACCGGCAAGTGGGTGACGCCCGGCATCATCGACGTGCACTCGCATCTGGGCGTATATCCCAGCCCCGGCATCGGCGCGCACAGCGACGGCAACGAGATGACCGCGCCGGTGACGCCCAACGTGTGGGCCGAACATTCGATCTGGCCGCAGGACCCGGGCTTCGGCACGGCGCTGGCCGGTGGCATCACCTCGCTGCAGATCCTGCCCGGCTCGGCCAACCTGATCGGCGGGCGCGGCGTCACGCTCAAGAACGTGGCCTCCACCACCTACCAGGGCATGAAGTTCCCGGGTGCGCCGTGGGGCCTGAAGATGGCCTGCGGCGAGAACCCCAAGCGCGTGTACGGCGAGAAGGGCGGCCCCGGCACCCGCATGGGCAACGTGGCCGGCTACCGCGCCGCCTTCATCGATGCGGCCGAATACCTGCAGAAGAACGCACCGAAGAAGAACAGCGACAAGAAGCGCCGTTGGTGGAGCCGCGGCGGTGACAACGACAGCAGCGGCGATGCCGGCGGCAAGCGCGACCTCAAGCTCGACACCCTGGCCGGCGCCATCAACGGCGACATCCGCGTGCACATCCACTGCTACCGCGCCGACGAAATGGCCACCATGCTGGACCTGTCCAAGGAATTCGGCTTCCACATCGCCGCCTTCCACCACGGCGTGGAGGCCTACAAACTGGCCGACCGGCTGGCGCAGGACAACGTCTGCGGCGCGCTGTGGGCCGATTGGTGGGGCTTCAAGATGGAAGCCTTCGATGGCATCCAGGAGAACATCGCGCTGGTCGACCGCCCGGCCAATAGCTGCGCCATCGTGCATTCGGATTCGGAAGAAGGCATCCAGCGGCTCAACCAGGAGGCCGCCAAGGTGATCGCCAACGCGCGCCGCAGCGGCATGGAGATTGCGCCCGAACGTGCCATCCGCTGGCTCACCAGCAACGCGGCCAAGGCACTGGGCATCGAACAGCAGACCGGCGCACTGGAGCCGGGCAAGATGGGCGATGTAGTGGTGTGGAACGGCAACCCCTTCAGCTCCTACGCGCTGGCCGAACAGGTGTACATCGACGGTGCGCAGGTCTACGACCGCCACAACCGCGCATTGCAGCCGGTCTCGGACTTCATGCTCGGCCAGGAGGTGGCACGATGAGCCGCACCCGCATTGATCGCCCGCGTTTGCGCGCATTGTCGGCCCTGCTGCTTGCGGCCCTGGCGCTGCCCGCCGCCGCCCAGCAGTTGCTGATCCGCGGCGCCACCGTGCACACCGCCACCGCGCAGGGCACGCTGCGCAACACCGACGTGCTGGTGCAGGGCGGCGTGATCCGCGCCATCGGCAGCAACCTCGCAGCGCCGGCCGATGGCCGCGTGATCGATGCCCGTGGCCGGCCGCTGACCCCTGCCTTGTTCGGCGGCATCACCGAGATCGGCATCGAGGAGATCTCCGGCGAGGAGAGCACCGTGGACAGCGGCGTCAAGCTGGCCGATCAACCGATGCGCCCGGAGTTCGACGTCACCCTGGCCTACAACCCCGAGTCGGTGCTGGTGCCGGTGGCGCGCGTGGAAGGCATCGGCTTCACCGCACTGGGGGCGACCACCAGTGGCGCCTTCATCGCCGGCCAGGGCGGCATCGTGCGGCTGGATGGCAGCCCGGATCCGGTGGGCCCGCATGCCTTGTTCCTGCGCATCGGCGCGGCAGCCTCCGACCTGACCGGCAGCTCGCGCGCTGCGCAGTGGATGCTGCTCGATCAACTGGTGGCCGAAGCGCGCGGCCGCGTGCCGGCCGATTCGCCGCATGCCTTGCTGACCCCGGTCGGGCGCAGCGTGCTGGCCAAGTATCTGGCTGGGCAAGGCCGCATCGTGGTGCAGGTGGAACGCGCCGCCGATATCCGCCAGTTGTTGCGCTGGGCGCAGCGCGAGAAGGTGCGCATCGCCATCGCCGGTGGCGCCGAAGCCTGGAAGCTGGCGCCGCAACTGGCCCAGGCCAGGGTGCCGGTGCTGGTGAATGCCCTGGCGGATCTGCCGGCTACCTTCGACCAGATCGGCGCCACGCTGGAGAACGCCGCACGCCTGCGTGCGGCCGGGGTGGAGGTCAGCTTCAGCCAGAGCGGCGATGCCTCGCACAACGCGCGCAAGCTGCGCCAGCTGGCCGGCAATGCGGTGGCCAACGGCCTGCCGTGGGAATCGGGCCTGGCCGGGCTGACCCGCGTACCGGCGGAGATCTTCGGCGTGGCCGATCGCATCGGCAGCATCGCGGTGGGCAGGCAGGCCGACCTGGTGTTGTGGGAAGGCGACCCGCTGGACGTGGCGCACTACGCCGAGCAGGTGTGGCTGGGCGGGCGCGAAATGCCGATGCGCTCGCGCCAGACCGAGCTGCGCGACCGCTACATGCCGCAGGCCGGCCCGTTGCCGCGTGCCTATCTGAAGTGATTGCCTGTGGCCTGCGGCGTGCCCTGTGCGCGCCGCGCACGCATCGCGCCGATTCCCGTTGTGCTGGCGCAGTGCGTACCGGCGCACTGCCTCACGGCTCCGCTGCCGTTTCAGCGCGATGCGCTCGCCAAGGATTGCTCATGCGCCTGCCACCTGCCCTGCTGTCGTCGCTGTTCGCGTTATCGCTGCCGTTGCTGCCGCTGCCGGCCCTGGCCCAGTCCGGATGGATCAATCGGCACGGCGAGGCGCTTCCCGAATCGCCCAGTCGGAAAACGGTCCAGGGCCTCGGCGCCAGCCTGTTGCTGACCGCCGATGCGGACTGGGCGGCGAAATGGAACACGCCCAGCGACACCACGCCGCACTTCAACGAAGTGGACCATGTCGGCACCGGCGATTCGCTGTTCCTGCTGATCTTTCTCTCCAACCCGGGCCTGGATGCGCAGCATCGCGCCGATGTGGTGTGCAGCATCCGGGTGATCGACCCGGCCGGACATGCCGAGCAGAATGCGATCGATGCGCCCTGCCTGCAGGGAAAGATAAGCGGCGATCCGCGCAGCGTCTTTCTCGCAAACCTCGGCCTGACCATCCGCGCCGAGGCCGGCGACCTGCCGGGCCGGTGGCAGCTGCAGGTCACCCTCACCGACCGCCAGCGTGGCATCAGCATCCCGCTCGGCACCACCTATACGCAGGGCCGCCAACGCAGGCGCGCGACGACACGATGAGCCGCCTGTCGCTGCGCGTACGCGCCCTCTACCTGCTGCTCGCCGGCGCCGTGTTTGCCATCGAAGTCGCGATTGGAGCCGGCAGGCTCGGCGGGCCGTGGGTGCGCGGCAGCCTGGGCGACATGCTGGCGGTGATCCTGGTCTACTGCGGGCTACGCGGCGTGCTGGCGCCCGCACCACGCTGGGCCTGCGTGCTGGCAGTGGCCAGCGGGTGCCTGATCGAAAGCCTGCAGGCGATCCACCTGGCCGACCGCCTGGGGCTGCGCCCTGGCAGCGTCGCCTATATCGCGCTCGGCAATACCGCCACCGCGCACGATCTGCTCATGTACATGATCGGCGGTGGTCTGGCGTACATGGGCGATGTGTTGTCATGGCGTGCTGCCGCCTCCGGCCGGCAGCCTCCACTGCAGTGACGCAGCCCAGCAGGCCTATCGCATGTTTTCGGTTTTACTCCTGGCACCGCTCGACAGCCGTGGCGTCCCGCCCTGGCAGATGCCGTGTTCTCGCATTGCCGCTGCACGACCGTGAGTTCGCTGTTCCAGGGCGGCGGATTGCGTTCGATCGAGCGCGACGTGTTGCGCCAAGCACCCGCCAATCTGCAGTGCGGGATGGAGGCGGTAGGCGGGCGCCTGATCCTCACCGCCGACGCGCTGCTGTTTCAGCCACAGGCCTTCGATGTGCGGACACGGTCGCTGAGCATACCGTTGCGGCAGATCGTGGCGATGCAGCCCTGCTGGACGCGCCTGCTCGGCCTGGTGCCGATCGCGCCCACAGCGTTGGCGGTGCACGTGAGCGATGGAAACGCCTACCGCTTCGTGATCGGCAAGCGCGAGCAATGGATGGCCACGATCGCCTCGGTGCGCGAAGCATTGCGCTGAGCCGTGAATGACGTCGGCGTGTCGTAAGGGCAGCGAACCAATTCAACTGCCCCCATCGCCATGCGCGGCGCTGCTCGGTGCGGCATGTGCCACTCCTGCACTGCCGCGCCCATGCGCCATCGACGCCCATCTGGCAGCGCCTCGCTGCGCATCCTAGCCGCTGCGGCGGCGCGCGCTGCTGCTGCCTGTTGCGCTCGCCCAGCGTGCCGATCGATCGGCGACGCCTGCACTCTGCCAACCACTCCAAAATTCATTACTGGAATATCGAACAGTGCGCACGTTCTGTGCCTCCGGTGCTCGCCGCCGCTGTCGCGCCCGCCTAGGATCGCATGCATGCATCGCAACGATGCCCTGCTTCCGAACGGAGACCAGCATGGCCCGCCATCGTTTGTACACCCTCGCCTGCGCACTGTTGTTGTCCGCCGGCGTCAGCGCACCGGCGATGGCCGCATTCGGCTTCACCCGCAGCGGCGAGCGCGTGGTGGTGGACACCGGCGCGGAGCTGGTGTTTTCGGTCAACGCCGGCAATGGCGATATCGTCTCGATGCGTTATCGCGGCAACGAGCTGCAGACCACCGAATCCAAGGGCTCGCATATCGCTTCCGGGCTGGGCAGCGCCAGCGTGGACGCACGCGTGGTGGGTGGGGCGATCGTGGTGTCGGCCAAGGCCGGCGATCTGATCCAGTACTACATCGTCCGCAAGGGCCGCAATGCGATCTACATGGCCACCTATGCGCCAACCCTGCTACCGGTGGGCGAACTACGCTTCATTGCGCGGCTGAATGTCGGCAAGCTGCCCGCTGCGCAGCAGGAACCGGATTCCAGCGTCGGTACGGTCATCGAAGGCGAAGACGTGTTCCTGCTGCCGGATGGGCGCACCAGCTCCAAGTTCTACTCCGCACGACGGATGATGGACGACCAGGAGCATGGCGTCAGCGGCTCCGGCGTTGCGGTGTTCATGCTGATGGGCAATCGCGAGCACAGTTCGGGCGGACCGTTCTTCAAGGACATCGCCACGCAGAAAACCCACGTGACGCATGAGCTCTACAACTACATGTACTCCGACCATACCCAGACCGAGGCGTTTCGCGGTGGCCTGCATGGCGTCTATGGCCTGCTGTTCACCGATGGCGGTGCGCCGTCCAGCGCACAACGCAGCACCGATTTCATCGATGCCACCCTGGGGCTCAGCGGCTACCTGGCCGGCAGCGGGCGCGGCGGCGTCAGCGGGCGGGTGAGCGGCGTGCCGGCAGGCCAACCGGCGGTGATCGGCCTGCGTAACGCGCAGGCGCAGTACTGGGCTACCGCCAATGGCAGCGGCGATTACCAGATTGCCGGGGTCCGCCCGGGCCGCTACCGCATGACGCTGTATCAACACGAGCTGGAGGTGGCGCAACGCGATGTCGAAGTCTTCGCCAATGCCACCGCACAGGCCGCCTTGCAGGCGACGGTCCTGCCGGGCGCGGTGAAGTGGCAGATCGGCGTTGCCGATGGCACGCCGGGTGGATTCCGGCATGCCGACCTGCTGCCACGCGCGCATCCTTCCGACACGCGCATGCGCTGGGCCCCGCTCACCTATACCGTAGGTTCCAGCAATGCGGGCAGTTTTCCGGCAGTGCAGTGGCGCGGCATCAACACGCCCACCCGTATCGACTTCACGCTGGCAGCCAACGCGGTGCGCGCCTATCGCCTGCGCATCTTCGTGCCGCTGGCACAGGCCGGTGGGCGCCCGCAGGTCAGCGTGAATGCACGCTGGAACGGGCCGGTGCCTGCCGCGCCTACGCAGCCCAGGACGCGTGGCATCACCCGCGGCACCACGCGCGGCAACAACACGCTGTACGAGGTGGACATTCCGGCATCCGCACTGCAGACGGGCACCAACCGCATCGAGATCGGCATTGCCTCGGGATCGCCGGACAACGGCTACCTGAGCCCGGCCTTTGTGCTGGACAGCGTGCAACTGGTGGCGCTGTAGCGCGACCGGCATGTCCTCCACCGCGCGCAGCCGCCGCGGTGGAGGACATGGATTCAACAACAGCGCGGCGCGCGAGCAGGCAGCTATCCGGCCATGCTGCCAGGCAGCTGTGGCTCACCGCGATGCCTGGCCCATGGTTCGAAAGCTTCGTTGACCATGCGCCGCGGTGACCAACGATGCAGCAAGCACCGGATTACTTCGCAGCGAGGGATCCGCTCAACGACACCGTGCCCATCCCGTCGGTGACCTCGAAGCCAGCCTCCACCACCTGCAGGTACAGGTCGCTGCTGTAGCGACCATCGCTGCCACGCAAGGCCTGCAGCCTGGTCAAAAACGCCTTGACGTCCACATTGAGATTGCCCTTGGACGGAAGCGGATTGCTGTTGCCGGCCGTGCCATGCGGAATGAAGGTGTACACGTAATAGCCCGCGGCGGCGTTGTTGCCCTCCCACAGGTCGTAGCTGATGCCACCGGAGGTGATCGCATTGGAGGGGTCGACTCCAATGATGCATGGGAGGAACGCGTCCACGTCCCCGGCAACACGCCGCGCGGTGGGCGAACGAGGGTTGCTTCATGCAGTGCGACAACGGTTCGTCGTGCACCGAACTCCACGCACTCACGGGGCGCGGATGGCGTCTCTATGCAGACCGGTCATCATGGTCTCGTCCGAGATACGCCTGCGCTGCAGGCGTCGCGCACACGACCATGTCATTGCTTCCACGCCGCTGACGTTCGCGGTAGCCACAGCCTGCGCCAACCATCGACGCGGTCTGCTGTTCATCGCGTCCAGCGGACCTGGACCGCCTCGGCGGCGGTCCAGGAACTGTCATCCGTGTTGGGTGTTACTTGGCGTCCAGCGTGGCGCTGACCTTGGCCCAGCCGTTGCCGCGCACCACTTCGAAACCCGCCTCGGCCGCGTGCAGATACATGCTGTTGTTGTAGCGGCCATCCTTGGAGCGGTTGTTCTGCAGCCAGGTCAGGAACGGCTTGGCATCGATATTGAGACTGCCGCTGGTCTTGAGCGTGGGCTGGCCGGCGGTACCGCTCGGGATGAAGGTGTAGACGTAATAACCGGCGCCGGAGTTGAAGCCTTCCCACAGATCGAAGGTGCGCCCGCCGGCGGTGATCACATTGGTCGCGGTCACGGTGCCGATCGGCCAGGAATTGTGGTCGCCCCAGATCATCACTTCCAGCTGCGGGTTGCCTTTGCTGGTATCCCAGCGGAAGAAGATGTCGTAGGCGAAATCGCCCGCCAGGTTGCTGCCGCCGGCGCTGTACTTGAACTTGAAGGGTAACGAAGTGATCGAGGAGACCTGCTTGGGAAACAGCTTGTCGCTGGTCGGATTCCAGTCGTAGTGCCAGCCGCGCACGATCGCCGGGTAACCGTAGAGGTTGTAGTCGGCGAAGTTGAAAGTGACGGTCAGCTCGGGGGTGCTGCCGGTCCCGAAGGTGCCCTGGATGATGTTGTTGGGGTCGTTGAAGTTATTGACCCAGGCATAGTGGTTGCCAAAGATCTTGTAAGGCCCGGCCAGCGCCGCCGGTGCCAGGGCCACCAGGCCGATGGCCAGCGCCGCCTTCCACCAGCGCGAGGCGCGCCGCCGGGGGCTGGGCGTCTGCGCGCCGGTCTGAGCGAGGGAGTTGGATGGGGTGGTGTGCATTGGACTCTCCATTGTGTTCGGCGCGGCGACACCGGTACGGCGTCACCGAGACCTGCCCTGTAGCGGTCGCGACCGACCCTAGCAGCGCCTGCGCGGGAGGAGCTATACCGATTCCGGCAAGGCGGGCGCGCCAAGCGCGATAGCGGGCGCTACCTGCCACCTCGAGCGTGCCCTGGTCCTCAATTCCTGCCCTCTGCGCAGGCAGGGCGTCATGTTCCGCTCAGCTGCCCAGCCCTGCCGGGTGCACCAATGCTGCACAGCCACATGCACCCGTCGTCCGATTGGGGAGGGCCGGGACGGTCCGGGGACAGGGATGCAGCCGGCGCGGAAGCTGGCGCCGCCCCTGCCGCGACGGCAGTGCGGCGACGGCGCGCCAGGTCCGCGATTGCAGGCCCGCCGGCCCAGGCATTCAGTGCATGGGTCTACGCCTGGGACCGGTTTTGCGATAGCGTTCGCACTTGGAGACGACGCAATAGCCGGAGGGGGCGACGATGCGCATCGGAATCGTGGTGGACAGTGCGTGCGACCTGCCGCAGGACTTCATCCAACGCAACAACGTGATCGTGCTGCCGATCAGCGTACGGATCGGCGAAGCCGTGCTGGCCGATCACCGCGACGAGGAAGCCACGCTGAGCTTTTTGCAGGCGCATGTCGCCGAGCGCGGGCACGAGGCCGAGACCACGCCGTTTTCGGTCAACCAGATCCGCGACCTGTTCCTGCAACGGCTGGTGATCGACTACGACCATGTGTTCTGCCTGACCATCTCCAAGCTGCGCAGTCAGATCCACGACAACGCGATGCAGGCCAGCTTCGCGATCCTCAACGACTACAAGCCGATCCGCCAGGCTGCCGGCCATAGCTCGCCGTTTGCGCTGCGTGTGATCGACACGCTCAACCTGTTCGCCGGGCAAGGCATCACCGCGGTGGAAGCGGTACGCCTGCGCGAGCAGGGCCAGGGCGTGGCGGCGATCCGCACACGCCTGGAACAGCTGGCCGAACACACCTATGGGTACATGATTCCGCGCGATCTGTACTACCTGCGCGCGCGCGCGCGCACCAAGGGCGATCGCAGCGTGGGCCTGATCGGCGCCGCGCTGGGCAGTGCGCTGGACATCAAACCGGTGCTGCGCGCCTACCGCGGCGTCACCGAGCCGGTGGCCAAGCTCAAGGGCTTCGAGCCGTCGGCCGAGAAGCTGTTCGGCTTCACTGTGCGCAAGATCCGCGAAGGCCTGATGACGCCCACGGTGTGCGTGGGTTACGGCGGCGAGCTGTCCGAGCTGCATGCGCTGCCCGGCTACACCGCACTGCAGGCTGCCTGCCAGACCCATGGCGTGGAACTGTTCGAAAGCGTGATGAGCCTGACCGGCATGGTCAACGTGGGCAAGGGCGCGCTGGCAGTGGCATTCGCCGCCGAGCCGCACAGCTTCTCCGCCTGACGCAACGGCGCGCGGGCATCTGCGTCCTCGACGGCGTTCTCACCCCGTCTTGGCTAACGTGCCGCCGTCATTCAACGGAAGCCCGCCCATGCCTGTCAGCTACTCGATCAGCCTGCCCGACCCCAAGCTCGCCCGCGGCAGCGCACCGTCGGTGAGCTTCACCGCCAATGGCGCGGAGGCGTTCGCCGAGCAGCTGCAGGCGGCCTTGCGCGACCCGGCCTGGTTCGATCGCTGGCGCCAGCTGCAGGCCGACCCGGACGAGGTGGACCCGGCGCTGGGCATCACCGACCCGGCCGCCACGGTCACCGGCAAACAGCACGATCTACGCGTGGACCTGGTGGCCACCACCAGCATCCCCGGCGATCTGTTCAAGCAGCGCATGCAGGCGCTGGCCGGCGGTCATTGGGAAATGCGCGACGTGCGTTGACGCACCACCATGAAGGCGATGCCGCCACGCTGCCTGCGCGGCGGCGCGCTCACTCTTGATCCAGTGCACGGCGCCGCCAGCGCCATTTCAGGTTGACCGCCAGCGTGCCGACCACGATCAGCACCAGGCCCAGCCACTGCACCGGCACCAGGGCGTGGCCGTACAGCAGATAGTCCAGCAGCAGCGTCACCAGCGGATACACGAACGCCAGCACGGCGATCGTGGCCACGTGCAGATGCCGGTACGCTGAATAGAACAGCACGTACACCACACCGCTGTGTATCACGCCCAAGCCCGCTAGCCAGACCCAGTGCAGGCCCGGCTGCAGCGCGGCGCGGCTGGAAAACCCGGCCAGCAACAGTGCACCGACCCAGCATTGCACCGTCACCACCGCCAACGGCCGCTCACGGCTGATGCGGCGCGACATCAACAGCGAGGCACCGCAAAGCAACGCTGCCAGCAGGGTCAGGGCGATGCCCAGCAGGTAGCCGCGATCGGCGGCCTGCCAGAGCCGCCCCGGATCGGCCGAACACGCCACCCCGACGAACGCCAGCACCGTCCAGCCCAGGTCGACACGGCGGGTGCGCTCGCCCTGCAGCAGCGCCGCCAGTAGCAGCATCACGAACGGAAACACGTGATAGACCATGGTCGCCACGCCGATCGACGAGCGCGCCATGCCCGCGAACAAGGCCACCCAGTTCAGCACCAGCAAGACGCCACTGACGACTGCGTTGCGCAAGAGCACACCCTCACGCCACAGCCCGCGCAGCTGCCCACCGATCAGGCCGCAGACGGTGAGAAACAACGCACCAAACAGGCAGCGATAGAACACCGCCGTCACCGGATCCTGCCCGCTCTCGTGGACGAACACGCCGACCGAGCCGATCAACACCTCTGCAATCAGCAACTGCCAGATCGCACCTCGCGCAGTGCCGGCCGATGTCGCCCGAACAGACAAGGCGATAGTCATAGCGCAATCGTTCCCTGCAGATACTGCACAGCGCTGCCGCGCACATGCACATGCCGCGGCTCGATGCGGCATGCCAGCTCGCCACCACGCGCAGATGCCTGCAGCGCGGTCAACTGCGTCTTGCCCAGCCTGCCCGCCCATAGCGGCGCCAGCGCGGCATGGATCGACCCGGTCACCGGGTCCTCGCTACCGCCATTGGCCGGCCAGAAGTAGCGCGAGACAAAGTCATGCTCGGTCCCTGGCGCGGTGACTGCCACATCGCGCGGCGCCAGCGCCAGCATCCGGCTCAGGTCCGGCACCACCTCCCGCACCTGATTTTCATCCGCGTAGACGGCGATATACGCCTGCGCGTTTGCATAGACAGCCTGTGGGGCGATCGACAACGACGCCAACAAGGCTTGCGGCATCACCGGCAGCAATACCGGCATCTGATTAGGGAAGCGCAGCTCGAAGGTCTGCTCGGCCACCCGCGTCACCGCGATCTCGCCAACGGCCGGCGCACGCAGTCGCAACGGGAATGCAACCTCCTGATGCGTCGCAATCACCAACGCGCTGGCCAGGGTCGCATGCCCACAGAAGCCGACTTCCTTGCGCGGAGAAAACCAGCGAATGTCGAAGACCCCGCTTTCGTCGCGCACGAAAAATGCGGTCTCCGACAGATTGTGCTCGCTGGCAATCGCCTGCATCAGCGATTCCGGCAACCATTCCTGCAGCGGCACGACAGCCGCAGGATTGCCCTTGAAGCGTACCGTGGTGAACGCATCGACGATGAACACAGAAAGCAGCACGGCCAACCTCGCAGAAAAGAACACACCTGGCGCACCCGCCGGGCACAGCCAGTCTGCAATGCGCCACACGACCATGACAGATTCAGATACGCTGCAAATCGACCAATACAGATGGAATGCACCGCCACATGCTTCTGTACGAATCGCTGGCCATGCAGCTGCGACAGCAGATCGAAGCGGGCACCCTGCGTGCCGGCGAGCGCCTGCCCTCGATCCGGCAACTGGCCGCCAATCACGGCATCAGCACCACGACGGCAGTGCAGGCCTACCTGCAGCTGGAGCGCGAAGGACGCGTGCAGGCGCGGCCGCGCTCCGGATACTTCGTGCGCGCCACCGCCTCTGCACCGCCTGTATCGGCTCCCGCCACGCGTCGGCGCAAACCCGGCATGGTCGACAGCCCGGCCTTGCAGCGTGTACTCGACACCCTGGCGCGCAACGACCTGGTGCCGTTGCACACCGCCACTCCCGCGCCGGCGCTATTGCCGGCTGCACAGGTGGCTGCCGCCCTGTCGCGTCAGTTGCGCCGCCAACGCACCGCCGCACTGGACTACGCACCGCCACAAGGTCACCTCGCCCTGCGCCGGCAGATCGCACAACGTTACGCACACTGCGCAACCACCGTGCCATCGGAAGAAGTCGTGATCACCGCCGGGGCGATGGAAGCCATCAGCCTGGCACTGCGCACGCTTGCCGCACCGGGCGATGTGGTGCTGGTGGAAACGCCCACCTACCACGGCATCCTGCAGGCGGTGGCCGCGTTACGGCTCAAGGTGCTGGAAGTTCCCAACCGCGCCGGCCATGGCATCGATGTGGCGCGCCTGGACGCGCTGCTGCAACGCACGCCGGTGCGAGCCGCCGTGTTGGTGCCCAACTTCAACAATCCCAATGGCAGCCTCACGCCCGACAGTGCCAAACGCACGCTACTGGATAGCTGCGCGCGTCACGGCACCGTGGTGATCGAAGACGATATCTACGGCGAACTGGATTGGTCGGGCCAGCGACCACGCCCACTGCGTCACTTCGACACGCATGCCAACGTGATCACCTGCGGCTCGTTCTCCAAGGTACTATCGCCCGGCCTGCGCGTGGGTTGGTTGCTCGGCGGCGACTGGACCGACGCCCTGGTGCGCGCCAAATACTTCTCCACCGTCGGCAGCGCCAGCCTGCCGCAATTGGCCCTGGCCGATTATCTGGCGCAACACGATCTGGAACGGCATCTGCGCAAGCTACGCCGTACCCTGGCCGACAACGGCCAACGCCTGCGCGATGCGATCATGCGCCATTGGCCCGAGGGCACGCGGGTGGGCGACCCGGCCGGCGGACTCTCGCTGTGGCTGCAATTGCCCGATGGTGGCAATGGACAAGCCTTGTTCGAAGCCGCACTGGCCGAAGGTATCGGCACCTCCCCAGGCCATCTGTATTCCAGCCGTGGCGACTACGTTGATCATCTCCGCCTGACCTGTGGCCAGCCGTGGAGCGACATGCTGGAACGCGCGTTGCGTCGATTGGCCAAGCTTGCCGTACAGGTGGTGCGTTAGCTTGTTATCGGCATCCACCTCAAGAGCGGCTAACAAAACGTAGCGAGCGGTCGTCAGGTGGGTGCGGACGGCGCGGAGGAACCGCAGTGTACGAGTGGTACATGCCGATTCCGAGCACCGACCGCGCCCGCCTGGCGGCCGCGCAGTAGTTTTGCTAGCTGCTCTAAAATTGGCAATGACGTCATCACTGGTCGATACCTCTACATCGCGGCGGCCCTGACGTCCCACTGCTGCCGATCGACACCGCGAATCAACAGCCACAGGCAAAACGTCGTCTCGCCCACCAGCACCGGCAACAAGATGCCGGGATTGATCAGCTTGGCGAAGGCAGGCGCCAGCAGCTCGCTGAACGAGGCCACCAGATAGCTGAGTCCAGCCAACAGCATCAATCCGCCGACGAACCTGGGCAAATAGCGCGATCGCCAGATCAGCGTGCCGCTGACCAAGCAGGCAGCGCCGAAGAAGAGCAGCGCGATATTGAAGCCGATGTCATGGCCGAGCAACGCCAGTGCAGCGAGCGAAGAAGCATGCTTCGCTTCGGCCGCAGACACGCCGCCGGAAGCCAGTGGCAGCACCATCAGCTGGAACACCTTGCTCACGGCTTCCACCGCAAGCGATGCGAGATTCAAAAGGACAAACAGCAGCGCCAAGCCTTTTCCCGCAGGCCGCAGCAGCATGTATTCGATCCATAATTGCACCAGCGCGATCAGCGGCACCAGCAGATTTGCAGCCAGCCCCAACGTCCACAACTGCGCATGCTGGACGATGGCGTGGATCGTGGCGTGAGCATCGCCGGGCACAATCAAGGCGTTCGCCACATAGCCCTCTGCCAGACCGCCCAGAACGATGACGGCCAGATACAGCGCGCCAGCGAGGCGCGCATAGAACTGCGGGCGAGCTTGAATGTCGTACGCCATGGAGTGATCCGTCTTTCCAAGTTGTGAGCCAGGCCAGCGCGCAGTCACCGCCAGCGGTCGCCGGGCACGCGGATGAACATCGAAACGACGTAGCGCCATGGAATGACGATCGGAAACACCACGACCAGCAGGCAGGCGGACAGCGTGGACCAGGTGCCGGCGTCCATCCGGTCGTGCAGTAGCCGAGGTGCGGCGACCATCCCGAGCCAGATCAGCTTCCATGCAATCTCGAACAGCAGCAACGGCAGCATTTTCAACGGATGGGCAAGCCCGAGCAGGGCCAGCACGCCCATCGCTCCCAGCATGCACTGCACCACGCCCTCCATCAGTTCCCAGCTGTCGTGCCGCAGCACGATGCCCGGCCAGACCTGCACACCCAGGCCGACCGCAAGCAGCAGATAGCCGGCGCGCAGGCCATAGAGCCGCCAGAGCGGCACCTCGCCTGCAGTGCTCCCCAGTGCGCTGGACTCTGCAGCGCCGCTGGCAGCGATCTCCGGCGCCATCATTCGACATCCTTGAGTATTTTCTCGATGCCGTCGAGGCGAATACGCATGTCGTTCAATGCGGTCTGCGTTTTTTCGGCCAGTTCGCGGTAGGCCTGGTCGTGATCGAGCTGCGCCTTGGCCTGGCGGATCACCGCAAGATAACGCATGCCGAAGATCAACAAGACCGTGCCCAGTGGCAGGCAGATCGTCAAAAGATACAAGTGCTCCGACAAGGCCGTCTCCTATTTTTCCGTCTTGTCGGTCAGCGAGATCGCTGCGTCCGCAATGACCGAAGGTGAAAGTTCCAATCGGAAAGCGCTGACCTCGAAGTAGTTGAGCGCCTTCCCGTCGTGCGATACCTCGAGTTGGCTGGTCACCAGACCTGCGGCCTCGAGCTTGTTCAGATGCAGATGCAATAGCGGACGGCTGATCCCCACTACGCGCGCCAGGCTGCTGATGTAGTTACGCCCACCGGTTTCCAGCGCCGCGATGATCCTCAGCCGATGCGGATTATCGAGCGCCGAAAGAATCTCCAGCAGTCGATCTCCTGCTGTTGCCTCCCCACTTTTCATGCGTAAGAAATATCTGACAGGTGCAGCCATGTCAAGCATTGCAGACGACTTTTTGCAGGATCGCGCTGCTTCAGCGACGGAGCCTGGCTGGCGGTATCAGACAGGCGGCCGGCATCGTCTGGACGCGATAGTTGCTCGACCAACTGTGGCTGACAACACGTTGCGAGCGGTCGTCAGGTGGGTGCGGGCGGCGCGGAGGAACCGCAGTGTAGGTGTGGTACATGCCGCACCGAGCACCGGCCGCGCCCGCCTGGCGGTGGGAGCAGTCGTTTTGTTAGCTGCTCCAGGACACGCGCGCAAGGCGCTGCATCACGTTGCCGTAGCTGCGAGTCAGGTAGTGGCATGGACACGCAGCATGCGTGCGGTACACGCACGCTGCAATGCAGGCCAGTGCCATCGCGCATGACGGCGTTCAATGCGAACGCTCGAGCGCAAGAATGCTGCCCCTCTTCCGCTGAGAGAGGGGCTTGGGTGAGGATACGAGGCGAAACCATCGTCACTTTCAGACTGCACGAGGCTCCGCCAGCAGCTCGCCCGCCCCTGTCGGGCACCTTCCCCAGAGGGAAGAAGAAAAACCAGGTCGCCGCTTTATTCGTGGCAGCAGACCACACCACGCAGCAACGCCACACACACTATCGTGCGCCGCTCCATCGCACATGCTCACCACTCACTCAACCAGCAGCTAGGCACGCAACGGAACAATCAACCACGCAACACCGCAGCATGATGCGCAATATGCTCGCCGATAAAGCTTGAGATGAAGTAATAGCTGTGGTCGTAACCAGGCTGTAGCCGTACTGTCACCGGATAACCCGCAGCCCTGGCCGCTTCTTCAAATAGCGCGGTTTTCAGCTGAGTCTCAAGAAACTCATCTGCGTCACCCTGATCGATCAACAGCGGCAAGCGCTCCTGCGCCTGTGCGATCAATGCGGTGGCGTCATACGCCTTCCAGCTGTCGCGATCCTCGCCCAGATACTGCGCAAACGCTTTTTCGCCCCAGGGCACCTGGCTCGGCGCCACGATCGGCGAAAACGCCGACACGCTGCGATAGCGCCCAGGGTTCTTCAATGCGATGGTCAAGGCGCCATGTCCGCCCATCGAATGACCGCTGATGGCGCGCGCACCGGTGGTGGCGAAATGGGCCTCGATCAGCGCCGGCAATTCATTCACCACGTAGTCGTACATGCGGTAGTGCGCCGCCCACGGCTGCTGCGTGGCATCGACGTAGAAGCCGGCGCCCTTGCCGATGTCGTAGCCTTCCGCATCGGCCACATCGTCGCCGCGCGGGCTGGTATCCGGCGCCACCAGGATCACGCCGTGCTCGGCGGCATAGCGCTGCGCGCCCGCCTTGCTGATGAAATTCTGTTCGGTGCAGGTCAAACCGCTGAGCCAGTACAGCACCGACAATGGGCCATCGGCCGCCTGCGGCGGCAGGTAGACGCCAACCTGCATGCTGCACCCCAGGCTCTGCGACTGATGCCGATATACATCCTGCCAGCCGCCGGAACAGGCGCGATGTTCGATACGTTCCATGAAGATTCCTTACGAAGAGAAGACCCTGCAGCCGGATCGCCGGCCGCAGGGTTGGACCATCAATGCAGCAAACCCTTCCTGCGTGCCACGTGGGCCGACAAGGCATCCATCAACGCCGGCGACAGGCAGTCGTAGGGCGGCAAGCCCAACTCGGTCAAACGTGCGCGCACCCCATCCATCTGCTCCGGCGGCGTGCCGGTTTCGATGATGGACGAGACGAAGGCCGCAAAGCCCGGCGCCGACCACCCCTGCTGCCTGGACAACTCGGTGTGCACGAAATCCAGCCCGTAGAACGCATGCTCCTTGTTCTCGATGCGGCCAAACAGGTGCACACCGCAACCGGTGCAGGCATGGCGCTGGATCGCCGCGCTTTCGTCGACGATCTTCAGCTTTTCTTCGTGCGCGGTCACCTTGACCTTGTCCCGCGGCGCCACCGCGATCACCGAAAAGGTCGCGCCCTCGGGTTTCCAGCATTTACTGCAACCGCATGCATGGTTGTGCGCAGTCTGCGCACCCACTTCCACCGTCACCTTGTCCGTGGCGCAGTGGCACTCCAGGGTTCCCCCCTGAAAGTTCTCTGCACCGCCTTGCGCAACACCACCATCTACCGAAGGATGAATCGACACAGTCGTCATTACGCCCCTCCCGGAGTCTCGGGTACCACGTGCGCGGAAGCGGCCGCGCGCCGCTCCTGGCCATTCGGTCAGAAATGAATCACGGTGCGGATCGACTTGCCTTCATGCATCAGGTCGAAGGCGTGGTTGATCTCGTCCAGCGGCAGGGTGTGGGTGATGAACGGATCCAGGTCGATCTCGCCCTTCATCGACTGCTCCACCATGCCCGGCAATTGCGTGCGGCCCTTGACCCCACCGAATGCGGAGCCGCGCCACACGCGCCCGGTCACCAGCTGGAACGGACGGGTGCTGATTTCCTGGCCGGCACCGGCCACGCCGATGATCACGCTCTCGCCCCACCCCTTGTGGCAGCACTCCAGCGCCGAACGCATCACGTTGACGTTGCCGATGCACTCGAAGCTGAAATCCACCCCGCCATCGGTCAGCTCGACGATCACCTCCTGGATCGGCTTGTCGTAATCCTTCGGGTTGATGCAGTCGGTGGCGCCCATGCTGCGCGCCAGCTCGAACTTGCCCGGGTTGGTGTCGATGGCCAGGATGCGCCCGGCCTTGGCCTGCACCGCGCCCTGGATCACCGCCAGCCCGATACCGCCCAGACCGAATACCGCCACGCTTTCGCCCGGCTTGACCTTGGCGGTGTTGTGCACCGCACCGATGCCGGTGGTAACGCCGCAACCGAGCAGGCACACCTTTTCCAGCGGCGCGTCCGGGTTGACCACCGCCAGCGAGATCTCCGGCACCACGGTGTATTCGCTGAAGGTGCTGCAGCCCATGTAGTGGTAGATCGGCTCGCCGTTATAGGAGAAGCGGGTGGTGCCGTCCGGCATCAGGCCCTTGCCCTGGGTGGCGCGCACCGCCTGGCACAGGTTGGTCTTGCCGGACAGGCAGAACTTGCACTTGCGGCATTCGGCCGTGTACAGCGGAATGACGTGGTCGCCGACCTTGACGCTGGTGACGCCTTCGCCCACCTGCTCGACGATGCCACCGCCTTCGTGGCCGAGCACCGACGGGAAGATGCCTTCCGGGTCGTCACCGGACAGGGTGAAGGCATCGGTGTGGCACACGCCGGTATGGGTGATGCGGACCAGCACTTCGCCGGCCTGCGGCGGTGCGACGTCGATCTCGACGATTTCCAGCGGCTTGCCGGGCCCGAATGCGACTGCTGCACGGGATTTCATGGATTAACGCTCCTGACAGGGATGTTCGGGACGGGCGCGGCGATGCCGGCCCGATGGGAGTTCATTTGAGGTAGGACCGGACCAGACCGAGCAGGTCCTGCACCCGCTCGGCACGTTGCGCATCGGACGCGGCGGCATGGCCGAAGTCTTCACGGATATGCGCTTCGAGTACCTGCGACATCAGCCCATTGACGGCCCCCCGGATCGCGGCGATCTGCTGTAGCACCGGAGCGCAGTCTGCGCCCGACTGCAGCGCGCGCTCAAGCGCGTCGCACTGTCCACGCAAGCGCCGTACCCGCGCCAGTGCGCGTTTCTTTTCCAGCGGCGAATGCGGCATGCCGGCCCTCGATCCAGGATACTGGGGGGCAGTATAGAGAAATCCGGAGAAAAAGCGATGTCGGTGCGTGCAATGTTTCCGTCTGCAGAGATCGAGCGATGAACGGCGATGGCGTTCCCTGCAGCGCCACCTTGCATTGACCCTCCCTGTCGAGGCGCTCCGCTGCTGCATTGCCGCACGCGCCTGCGCAGCGCGTCATGCAGCGAACTCTAGCCATTGAGGAACACCTCGCGCCCCGCTTGAACGGCCTGCAGACATCGCGCAAGCGCTGCAGGTAAGGCAAACAAGTTGGCGCGCTACCACATCGGGAGCAAACGCCGGTCCAGCCGCGGCAGCCCGCACTGCAGGGGCGTCCTCCGGCCAACATTGAGGCTTCGATCTGGCTGTCGCCCTGGACGCTGGGCACTGCTGCCTTGGGCATGCCGTCGATCGGCCGGCATGCCCCCGCCATCTTCGCTGCGCAGGGCCAGGCCGACATCGGAGCCACCGCCGGTGGTCTCGGCGGGATCGGCGCGCTGCCGTTCTGGGGCGCGAGCGCGTGGTGGTGGTGGCTGGCGGTAGTGATCACGACCCGTTGTTTCCGCGCCGAGGTGCCGTTCAATCTCGGCTGGTCGGGCTTTCGGGCGTGCACGCGGCAGCCGGCCTGATACCCGGCACCGCCCGCTAGCTGGCGTTCCCCGACTCCCTCGGCACGGTGCTGGCCGTGGCGATGGCGGCGCTATGGGCGGTTGCGGCGAACAGGACAGCGCCGGGCGCGTCTCGCGGCGACCGGTTCACCTCGCCTTGTCGGGTCGATGCGCAGCGAGATACCGCTGCGCCGTGCGCCATGTCGTTGCCAGTGGCAGGCGATTCGTCGACCCCTGCCCGACGCGTGCAACTGCGATGGCAGACGCTCACCCAGCCGGCTGCCGCGGTCCATCAACGTTCGACGACCACCGGTGCCGCACCGGCCGCCCCCTCGGCGGCGTGCTCGGGTAGCGAGGCCAGAACCGCAGCGCGGAATCGCGCCGGAAAGGCGCCGTCATTGGCCTGGTAGAACGCGCGGGCATTGGCCGACAGCTGATCGAGCGCTGCCTGGGACAGGGCCAGCGCAGCTTCCACGGCGTGCGCAATGCCGGCCCCATCGACGTAGTAATACGACGCCAGACGCCGCTGGCGCACCTCGGCGACCGGGATCAGCACGCCATGCCCGGGGCTGACCAGCTCGTTCATCGGCTCGCCATCGGTGGCCAGGGTGACTGCTCCCACGCTCAAGGCTTCCATCAGGTAATGCCCAAAGCCTTCCGCTTCCGAGGGGCAGATATGGAACAGATGGGCGTTCTGCAACCGGCGCAGTTCGGCGTCGTCCAGGTAACGGACCCGGTGATCGATATTGGGCGCGACCATCGGTTTGCCGGCGGTGCGCGGGTTCTGCACCACGGTCAGCAACGGCCACTCCGGATGCTGCTTCCAGGTCTCCAGCAATACCCGGGTGCCCTTGGCGGTACTGCGCCCGGCCAGATGGAAAAACGCGCGCTGGCGCGGCACTTGCGCATCGAAGCGGTCCGGGCTGGTGAAGCCGATGTAGCGCGTGGCGCAGCCCAGGGTCTGGAAGATCCGCTCGGCGTGGTGGGTCTTGCACAGCACCGCATCGAACTTCGGCAACAACGGCAACCACTTGGGCAGCAGCCATTCCGGGTTGGGCACCAGCAGGTTGCGCTGCCCCAACGGCAGGCAGCGCGCATAGACGCGCTCGGAAAAGATCTGCAGCGGCACCCGACCGAACAGGGCGCGGCTGGCCCACAGCCGCGCCTCGCGTCCGGTGTCCTGCAGCCGCTGGCTGGTGAACCCGACCTCCTGCACCGGCACGCCGCCGGCGCGCAGGGTCTGCGCCATCAGCACCATGTCGCGGGTCAGGCCCACGCCATTGTCGCGGCTGATCACCCGCATCATCGGAAATGCCTTGTCATGCGCACGCTCATCACCGGGATGGCACAGTGCCGAAGCGATGATGTCCTGCGTGATGTCTCGTCCCGTCATGTCGCTTTGCACATGTGCCAATGGTTGACAAATTCGATCATTATGATGGCTGTTCCAGCCATGCCCCTGCGAGCATCATGTATCCGGCAGCCTCAGCCTCCACCCTGCGCGGGCCAGCGTCCGTGCCACCGACGACGACTTCCATGGACCCGCAACAACCCCGTGTTCTCGTGGTCGACGACGACCCCGACCTACGCAAGCTGATCGGCGAGTTTCTGAGCGCCCATGGCTACCAGGTGGACGTGGCCGAGAACGTGGCGGACATGCGCACCAGCATGGCACGGCAGCGCCCGGATCTCATCGTACTCGACGTGATGATGCCTGGAGAAGATGGGCTGAGCGCGGCCCGCGCCCTGGCCAGCGAGCGCGGTTCACCGGCGGTCATCATGCTCAGCGCGCTGGGCAACGACACCGACCGCATCATCGGCCTGGAAGTGGGCGCCGACGACTACCTCGCCAAACCCTGCAATCCGCGCGAATTGCTGGCCCGCGTGCGTGCGCTGCTGCGCCGCAGCCAGGCCAGCAGCGAACAGTCCGATCAATGCGGCAACGTCTACGAATTCGCCGGCTGGCGGCTGGACGTGGTGCGGCGCGACCTGCGCGACCCCACCGGCATCTTCATCAATCTGTCCGACGGCGAATTCGCCCTGCTGCGCACCTTCGTCGAGCACCCGCAGCGGGTACTCAGCCGCGACCAGCTGCTGGACTATGCCCGTGGCCGCGACACCGACGTCTACGACCGCGCCATCGACAGCCAGATCAGCCGTCTGCGCCGCAAGATCAATGAGCGCGTCCATACCGAGTTGATCCGCACCGTACGTAACGAGGGCTATATGCTGCTGCCGAGCGTCTCGCGCCTGTGAGCAAGCCGGCACGGCGCGGGCTGTCGATCTTTGCCCGTACCTTCGTGCTGCTGGCGGTGGCCCTGCTTACCGCCCAGGTCATCGGTATCGCCCTGCTGGTGATGCGGACCCCGGTGTACGAGCCTCCGGTGCATCCGCCGGAGGTGGTGGCGCTGCTGTCCACGCGCATGCCGGCCGGCACCCAGACCCTGAAGGTCCGCGATGGCGCGCAGGCGCCGACACCGCCTGCGGATCAGGTCCGCGACCCGTTCGCGGAAATGCTGCTTGCCCATTGGCTGGATGTCGACAAACGCCACGTGCGGTTCTACCGCAGCGCAGAGGATCGCGACAGCCCGTTCGCCGACGGTGGCCAGCTTCCGCGTATGCCGGCGCCGCACCGCGGCACCGAGGCCGAAAGCCGCGAGAGCGCGCCGTCGATGGCGCCCCGATGGCCCCCCAACCGCGCGGCCGACGCAGCCCCTGTCGGCAACGCGCCGCACCCGGACCAGGCGCCCGAGGACTGGGAAAGCGAACGACTGACCCCCGGCGTACCGCTGCTCGATGGCTTCACCGCCGCCCTGCAGCAGCCCGATGGCCGCTGGCGCACGGTGGAATCGCCGCGCCGGCAGCTGTCGGCCGAGTTCAAGACCCATATCGTGCTGCTGTTCCTTGCCGGCCTGCTCGTCAATGTGCCGCTGGCCTGGTGGTTCTCGCGCGCGTTGTCGGCGCCGATCAAGCGCTTTGCCGAAGCCGCCGACCGGCTGGGCCGCAATCCCCACGCCGCCGCCCTGCAGCGCAGCGGTCCGCCGGAGATCGTGCGTGCGGCCGATTCGTTCAACGCGATGCAGGGCCGCCTGAATCGCCTGATCAACGAGCGCACCCACATGGTCGCGGCGATCGCGCACGACCTGCGCACGCCGCTGGCACGGTTGTCGTTTCGCCTGGACGACCTGCAACCGCCGCTGCGCGACAAGGCGCTGGCCGATATCGACGAGATGAAGGCAATGATTTCCGCGGCGCTGGACTTCATCCAGAACGATCGCCATCGCGGCGAACGCGCACCGCTGGATCTGCGCCTGCTGGTGGAAAGCGTGGTCGACAACGCCGCCGATATCGGCGCCGACGCCGCACTGCTGCCCGGCCCGGCGATCACCCTGGAAGGCGATCCGCTGGCGTTGCGTCGGGCGGTGATGAATCTGCTCGAAAACGCCTTGAAATACGGCAGGAGCGCACGCCTGCAGTTGCAGCGCGACGGCGAGGATGGGGTGCTCTGGATCGACGATGACGGCCCTGGCATCGATCCCACCCAGCGCGAACAACTGCTGCTGCCGTTCGTGCGCGGGGAATCCTCGCGCAACCGCGGCACCGGCGGCATTGGCCTGGGACTGTCGGTGGCGCACAGCATCGTGCTGGCCCATGGCGGCGACCTGCGCCTGGACAATCGCGCCCACGGCGGCCTGCGCGTGACCGTGCGCCTGCCGTGCATGCCGGAGCGGCGCTAACCTCGCCAAGGCCGGTCGCTCACAGGGGCTCAGACCGATCACCTGGGGTGGGCCGTGAGGATCAGCACCCGGCTTCAGCCCTGCCCGCGAGTCGGCAGCCCTTGCGATGACGACTCAGACAGCTGACACACGTGGCGAGCAATCGTCAGATGCGGGGGACGGCGCGCTCGAAACCGGGGCTGACGAAGAGCCCATGCCGATTCCGGACAACGCCCGCGCCCGCCTGGCGGCTGTGCAGCCGCTCTGTTCGCTGTCTTCAGTGGAAACAGTCGCAAGCGCGCTGCGCCGCCCCCGGCGTGTTCCACGTCAAGACCCGGCCAGAGGCGCGGCAATGCCAGCGCGTCCGGCACTGCTGTCTCGATGCTCAGTACGCGAACTCGCGGAACACGCGATCGATATCGCCCTTCCACGCGCCGTGATACAGCGCCAGCTTGCGCTCGGCGGCAGTGACGCCGCTCTCGGCGATCTCGGCGATCACATCCAGAAAGCCGGTCTCGTCCTGGCCATCGCGGTTCAGGCGCGCGCGCCGGCGCAGCCCCTCGCGGGCGATGTTGACCGCCTCCACCGCCAGGTCGCGCACGGTGCCATTACGGAACGGCAGCCCCAGGGCATGCCTGGGCACGCCGTCGCGCAGCGCGTGGCGTTCGGCGGTGCTGAACTCCTTGACCAGGTCCCAGGCCGCATCCAGCGCGGTGTCGTCATACAGCAGGCCCACCCAGAACGCCGACAGCGCGCACAGGCGATTCCATGGGCCAGCGTCTGCGCCGCGCATTTCCAGATATTTCTTCAGGCGAACTTCCGGGAAGGCGGTGGTCATATGGTCGGACCAGTCGCGCAGCGTCGGCAACGCGCCCGGCAGGGCCGGCAGCTTGCCTTGCATGAAGTCGCGGAAGCTCTGCCCGCTGGCATCGTGATAGACGCCATTGCGGTACGAAAAATACATCGGCACATCGAGCAGATAGTCGACGTAACGCTCGTAGCCGAAGCCGTCTTCGAACACGAAATCCAGCATGCCGGTGCGGTCGGCGTCGGTGTCGGTCCAGATATGCGAGCGGTAGCTCAGGTAACCGTTGGGCTTGCCCTCGGTGAACGGCGAATCGGCGAACAGCGCGGTGGCGATCGGCTGCAACGCCAGCGAGACGCGGAACTTCTTGGCCATGTCCGCTTCGGTGGCATAGTCCAGGTTGACCTGCACCGTGCAGGTACGCGTCATCATGTCCAGGCCGAGCGAGCCGACCTTGGGCATGTAGTTCTTCATGATCTGGTAGCGGCCCTTGGGCATCCACGGCATCTGGTCGCGGCGCCATTTCGGCTGGAAGCCCATGCCCAGGAAGCCGAGCTGCAACTCGCCGGCCACTTGCGCCACTTCGTCCAGATGGGTGCCGGTTTCCACGCAGGTGTGGTGCAGCGTTTCCACCGCCGCGCCGGAGAGTTCCAGCTGGCCGGCCGGCTCCAGGGTCACCGAGGCCCCGTCGCGCAGCAATGCGATGGTGCGGCCGTTTTCCTGCACCGGCTCCCAGCCGAAGCGGGTCAGCCCGGTCAGCAAGGCCTCGATGCCACGCGGGCCATCGAACGCTGGCGCACGCAGGTCGTCCAGCTGGAAGCCGAACTTTTCGTGCTCGGTACCGATGCGCCAGTCGGTGCGGGGCTTCTCGCCGGAGGCCAGCACCTGGACCAGTTCCGCGCGTTCGGTGATCGGCGTTTCGGCAACGTGGCTGGGACTCGACAAGGGCAGGCTCGCAAACGAAAGGGGTGGGACGATGTGGGGGTACTCCCCAGCCACCGCAAGGCCCGCACTATACCTGCAGGGCCTGGAACAATTGCCGCTACCGGCCGGGTCTGAGATTTCCATCCATGCGCATGGCGCGCTCCGGCCATGGCCCGCGCGGACCCATCGCAACGGCCGCAGTGGGAACGCGCCACCGACCGCACCGGCGCACAGCGGTCACCGCCAGCAAACGGGGCTCAGGCCATGCGCCCATGCCCGGATGAGGTGGATACAAACGGTGAGAACAACCGGCGAACACCCGCTCGCCGTCGTGCATTGCACCAAAGCGCCGCGGCCAGGACCGCCGCCAGCATCATTCGGTGGCGGGCGCTTCCACGTCCAGGCCCAGCCAGCCGCCGACGATGCCGCGCAGTTCGTCCACGCCCTGGCGCGATTCGCCCGAATAGGTCTGCACGGTCACGCTGTCGCCAAAGCGCGAGGCCACCTCCTTCTTGACCTTCTGCAGGGTCTGCATCTGCTGGCCACGGCCGAGCTTGTCGGCCTTGGTCAGCAGGCCGTGCGCAGGCAGGCCGCGTTCGGCGGCGTAACCGAGCATCTGCAGGTCGTAGTCCTTGAGCGGGTGGCGGATGTCCATCACAACCACCAGCCCCCGCAGCGCCTCGCGGGTGCGGAAATAGCGGTCGATGAAGGCCTGCCAGTGCGCCTGCAGGTCCTGCGGCACCTTGGCATAGCCGTAACCGGGCAGATCCACCAGATAGCGCTCGGGCTGGATCTGGAAGAACACCAGCTGCTGGGTGCGGCCGGGGGTCTTGGACACGCGCGCCAGCGAGTTCTGGCGGGTCAGCGCATTGAGCGCGCTGGATTTTCCGGCATTGGAGCGGCCGGCGAAGGCCACCTCGTGGCCGCCATCGTCGGGCAGTTGCCGGGCGTTGTGGGCGGACAGGTGGTAGCGGGCTTGTTCGATAAGGAGCGACATCCCCCTAGGATCGCACGTTCGGCGTCCGCCGGTTTTGCTGCACTGTTCGTTGACCCTGGCGCAAAGGCGTGTCGATAATCCGGGCACGCCTGCCACTGCCAGTACCCAATGCGCGCGGGCCGGGTCCATACGGAGCTTTAGCTGATGCGCCATGCTCGTGTGCTAGTCCTCGCCGCCCTCGCCGTGCCGGTCATCGCGGCCGTGGCGTTCGCGCAGTCGGCGGTCACGCCGATCCCCGATCCGCCACCCGTGCGCGTTGCGCCGCTGGAGGTGGACCTGGCCAAGACCACCTGGGGCGACGCCAAGGCCGGCCAGACCAAGGCCGCCGCGTGTGCGGCCTGCCATGGGCCGGACGGCAATCCGGCGGTGGCCATGTATCCGCGCATCGCCGGGCAGACCGAGCGCTACGTGGCGCATCAGGTGGCGCTGATCGCCAGCGGCGAGCGCAATACCGGGATGTCGGCGGTGATGGTGCCCTTCGTCAAGGACCTTACCGCGCAGGACATGCGCGACCTGGGCGCCTACTTCGCCACCCAGAAGTCCGCCGCCGGCGTGGCCGACGACGCGATGATCGCCGAGGGCCCGTACCAGGGCATGAAGTTCTACGAGGTCGGCGAAAAGCTCTACCGGAGCGGCGACATTGCGCGTGGCGTGCCGGCCTGCATGGCCTGCCATGGTCCGTCCGGCGGCGGCAATCCGGGCCCGGCCTACCCGCGCCTGGGCGGCCAGCATGCCGACTACGTGGCGCGGCGCCTGAAGGAATACCAGGCCGGCACCACCCAGCAGCGCGATCCGGCGCTGTTCAATATCATGGCGCAGGTGGCGCGCCCGCTCACCGAGCAGGAGATCCAGGCGCTGTCCAGCTACCTGCAAGGCCTGCACGACCGCGCCGACGATGCGGCGGCCGCACAGCTGCCTGCCGCGGCGCCGGCGCGCTCATGAGGCCGGCATGCTCGTGAGCTAGGCTGCGCCACTGCCTTACCGTGTCACGACGCCGGTCCCGCGACCGGCGTCGTCGTTTCCCGCCTTCCCTCGCATCCCCACGGAGCCTGCATGAACCTGTTTTCCCGTTTGTCCCTGCTGTTGTTGATCCTGGCGCCGCTGGCGGCCTGTGCCGCCGACAAGAAGGCGGCGCCGGTCGAAGGCGAGGACTACACCCTGATCGACGGCGGCCAGCCGTATGCGCCACTGGCCGGCAAGGTCGAAGTGGTGGAAGTCTTCGGCTACACCTGCCCGCACTGCGCGCATTTCGAACCGGTGCTGGAAGCCTGGGCGGCCAGGCAGCCGTCCTACGTGCGCTTCACTCCGGTGCCGGCGGCGTTCGGCGGCTTCTGGGATGCGTTCGCGCGCGCCTACTTCACCGCCGACATCCTGGGCGTGGCCAAGCGCAGCCATCGCGCCATGTTCGACGCCATCCACGAAAAACAGAGCGTGCCGACCCAGAACGTCTCCCCGGACGAACTGGCGGTGTTCTATGCCGACTACGGCGTGCCGCAGCAGCGCTTCGTGGACACCTTCAAGAGCGAGGCGGTGGATGCCAGGCTCAAGGCCGCGCGCGAGTTCGCGCTGCGCAGCAAGCTGTCCGGCACCCCGGCGCTCATCGTCAACGGCCGCTACCTGATCGGCGCGCGCAATTACCCGGACATGCTGAAGATTGCCGACTATCTGATCGCCCGCGAGCACGCCGCGCCGGCCAAGCGCTGAACCACGTAACCGTCACCGACGGCCGCCCGTGGCATCATGCGCCCCGCGGCCGCCCGGCCCTTTCCTCGCCCCACGCTGGAGATTCCATCCGATGAAGACCCGCTTCGCCCTGACGCTGATGGCGCTGCTCCCGATCCTGGTCGCCTGCAAGGCCCAGGACGGCTCGTCCGACACCGCACCTGCCGCCACCACGCCTGCGGCCGAGCCGGCCCCCGCTTCAGCCGCTGCGACGCCGGCGGCCGAGCCGGCGGCCACGCCCGCGGCTGGCGACAGCGCCGCCGCCACCCCGGCCGCGCCCGCTGCCGCCCCGCGCGCACCCAATGGCCCGGAGCCGGTCGCCGGCACCGACTACGTGGATATCGAAAATGGCCAGCCTTACCAGCAGGCCGCCGGCAAGATCGAAGTGGCCGAAGTGTTCGGCTATGTCTGCCCTGCCTGCAATGCGTTCCAGCCGCTGATCGGGCCGTGGAAGGCCGGCCTGCCGTCGGACGTGCATTTCGTCTACGTGCCGGCCATGTTCGGCGGCCCGTGGGATGACTACGGCCGCGCCTTCTATGCCGCCGAAACCCTGGGCGTGCAGGAAAAGACCCACGAAGCGCTGTACAAGGCCATCCACGTCGAACAGACCCTCAAGGGCGAGCGCGGCAAGGATTCGGTGCAGGACATCGCCGCGTTCTACGCCAAGTACGGCGTGGACTCCAAGACATTCATCGACACCATGGCCAGCTTCGGTGTGTCGGCCAAGACCAATCGCGCCAAGCAGTTCGCCACCCGCAGCAAGATCACCGGCACGCCGTCGCTGATCGTCAACGGCAAGTACCTGGTCAAGGGCCAGAGCTTCCCGGACATGCTGCGCATCGCCGATCACCTGATCGCGCGCGAACGCGCCACGCTGGCCAAGTGAGCCGGGCGTTCGCCATCCCGTGAACGCACCGGATTCGCGCACCCTGCGGGTGCTGACCGCCAATATCCAGGCCGGCTCCAGCACCCGCCGTTATAGCGATTACGTGACCCGCAGCTGGTCGCATGCCCTGCCGCTGGGCCGCAAGCGCAGCAGCCTGGACAGCATCGCCAAGCTGGCCGGCGACCGCGACATCGTCGGCCTGCAGGAGGCCGACCCGGGAAGCCTGCGCTCGGGCTTCACCAACCAGACTCACTATCTGGCCGAGCGCGCCGGCTTCCATTACTGGAGCCACCAGCCCAACCGCCGCATGGGCGGGGTGGCCTCCAGCGCAAACGGCTTGCTCAGCAAGCTGGAACCGCTGGAAGTGCAGGACCATGCCCTGCCCGGCCGCATCGGCGGGCGCGGCATCCTGCTGGCCAAGTTCGGGCAGGGCCGCGACGGGCTGGCGGTAGCGGTGGCGCATCTGTCGCTCGGCGCCAACTCGCGCATGGCGCAGCTGGCCTTCATCGCCGAACTGTTGTCCGAGCATCCCAACGTGATGTTGATGGGCGACTTCAACTGCGTAGCCGACCGTCCGGAAATGCAGGCACTGTATCGCCACACCCGATTGCAGCCTCCCGGCTGCGTGGTGCACACCTTTCCCAGCTGGCGACCGGATCGCGCCATCGACCACATCCTGGTCAGCGACAGTCTGGTGATCGAACATACCGAGGCCATTCCGGCCGCCTTTTCCGACCACCTGGCGGTCGGCATGGATGTGCGCGTTCCACTGCAGTTGCTGCGCTGACGCACGCAAACTGCCGACCGGGTCGCACCGGCGAACTCGACCGATGACACCCCCTCGACACCGCCCATGCGATAACGCAGGCGGTTTTTGGTGGGAGCACAGCACGTGACACGCAGCGTATGAGTGCGTCGGCATGAGTGCGGTCGAACCGACGTCGTCGCCGGTACGCACGCTGCGGCCGGTGTTCTTGCTGGCGGCAGCCGTCGTCTGCACGTTCGCGTTGCTGGTGTCGCTGTTCCCGCTGCAGGCAGGCAGCGTGCTGCTGGATGCGCAGACCTGGGCCTCGCGCAACGTGGGCTGGTACTACCTGCTGGCGATGACGCTGTATCTGCTGTTCGTACTGGGCACCGCGCTGTCCAGCTACGGCAACATCAAGCTCGGCGCCGACCACGACGAGCCGGAATTCAGCTACCTCTCCTGGGCCGGCATGCTGTTCGCCGCCGGCATCAGCATCACGCTGTTCTTCTTCTGCGTCTCCGAACCGCTGACCCATTATCTGCAGCTGCCGCAGGGCGGCACCGGCAACGGCGAGGCGTCCGCACGCCAGGCGATGCAGCTGCTGTTCCTGCATTGGGGCCTGCATGGCTGGGGCGTGTTCGCGCTGGCGGCGATGGCGCTGGCGTACTTCGCGTTCCGGCACAACCTGCCGCTGGCCCTGCGCTCGGCGCTGTACCCGCTGATCGGCAAGCGCATCAACGGGCCGATCGGTTACACCGTAGACGCGCTGGGCATCGTGGCGACCGTGTTCGGCATCGGTGCGGACATGGGCTTTGGCGTGCTGCATCTCAACGCCGGGCTGAGCACCTTGTTCGAAGTGCCGCATACGCACTGGGTGCAGGTCGCACTGATCGTGGCGATGATGGGCGCGGCGATCGTGGTGGCGGTGTCCGGCGTGGAAAAAGGCGTGCGCTGGATGTCGGACATCAACATGCTGCTGGCGATCGCGCTGCTGTTATTCATGCTGTTCGCCGGCCCCACCCAGTACCTGCTCAACGCCTTGATGCAGAACCTGGGCGACTACCTGGGCAGCGTGGTCGGCAAGAGCTTCGATGTCTATGCCTATGGCGGACGCGCCGACTGGCTGGGCAACTGGACCGTGTTCTATTGGGCGTGGTGGATCGGCTGGGCTCCGTTCGTGGGCCTGTTCATCGCGCGCATCTCGCGCGGGCGCACCATCCGCGAATTCGTGCTGGGCGTGTTGCTGATCCCGCTGGGATTCACCCTGGCCTGGCTGTCGATCTTCGGCAACAGCGCGCTGGACCAGATGCTGCACTACGGCCACGGAGCCTGGGCGCAACAGGCCATCGATGCGCCACAAACCGTGTTGTATTCGCTATTGCAGAGCTACCCGTGGAGCCGCACGGTGATCACCGTGACAGTGGCGATCAGCTTCGTGTTCTTCGTGACCTCGGCCGACTCCGGTACCGTCGTGCTGTCCACGCTGTCCTCGCATGGCGGCGAACCGCACGACGACGGCCCGCGCTGGCTGCGCGTGTTCTGGGGCGTGCTCACCGCCGTGGTTACCGCCGGTCTGCTGCTAGCCGGCAGCATGGACGCATTGAAATCGGCCGTGGTGCTGGCCTCGCTGCCCTTTTCTGCCGTGCTGCTGCTGATGGCCTGGGGTTTGTCGCGTGCGCTCAGCGAGGAATCGCAACGCAAACGCGCGCAGCTGTACAGCCCCAGCCCGTTGATCGGGCAATCGCGTCATCACGGTGGCTGGCGTCAGCGCCTGGGCCAGGCGATGCACTTCCCGGCGCGCGATGAGGTGTATCGCTTCATGCACGACCAGGTGCGCCCGGCCATCGAAGCGGTTGCCGCCCAGCTGCAGGAAGAAGGCTGGAAGGTCAGCAGCCGGATCGACGATGGCGACATGGAGATCAGCGTCGACCACGGCGAGCAGCAAGGCTTCCGTTACCAGGTGGTGATGCGCGGCTATCTCACCCCGTCCTTCGCCGCGCAGCGCTTCCGCAACCAGCGCTACTACCGCGCCGAAGTCTATCTGTACGAAGGCAGCCAGGACTACGACCTGGTCGGCTACAGCCGCGAACAGATCATCAACGACATCATCGATCAATACGAGCGTCACCTGCAGTTCCTGCACCTCACCCGTTGAAGGTGCATCTGCGGCGAGCATTCCACAGGAGGTTTGTCATGCCACGTTTTCCCGACCAGCTGCTGTACATCGGCGGCCGTTACGTTCCCGCCCGCGGCGGCCACACCTTCGAAGTGATCAACCCGGCCACCAGCAAGGTGCTGGCCAATGTGCACAACGCTGGCGCCGACGATCTGGAGGCGGCGGTCGACA
This sequence comes from Xanthomonas codiaei, assembly GCF_002939785.1. Taxonomy (GTDB): domain Bacteria; phylum Pseudomonadota; class Gammaproteobacteria; order Xanthomonadales; family Xanthomonadaceae; genus Xanthomonas; species Xanthomonas codiaei. The sequence goes on along the minus strand of NZ_MDEC01000033.1, from coordinate 5,798 downwards.
GCGCCAAGGCCGGCCAACGGCAATGGGCGGCACTGACCACGGTGGAGCGCTCGCGCATCCTGCTGCGTGCGGTGGCGCTGCTGCGCGAACGCAACGATGCGCTGGCCGAGCTGGAAACGCTCAACACCGGCAAGCCGCTGAGCGAAACCCGCAGCGTGGACGTGGTGACCGGTGCCGACGTGCTGGAGTACTACGCAGGCGTCGCGCAGGCATTGCAGGGCGTGCAGGTCCCGCTGCGCGAAGGCAGCTTCTTCTACACCCGGCACGAGCCGCTGGGGGTGGTGGGCGCGATCGGGGCATGGAACTACCCGATCCAGATCGCATTGTGGAAGGCGGCGCCTGCCTTGGCTGCCGGCAATGCGATGATCTTCAAGCCCAGTGAGGTGACGCCGCTCACCGCGCTCAAACTGGCCGAACTGTTCACCGAAGCCGGCCTGCCCGATGGGGTGTTCAACGTGCTGCCCGGCGACGGCGCCAGCGTGGGCACTGCGCTCACCGAGCACCCGCAGATCGAGAAGATCAGCTTCACCGGCGGCACCGCCACCGGGCGCAAGGTGATGGCCAGCGCATCGAGCTCGTCGCTGAAGGACGTCACCATGGAGCTGGGCGGCAAGTCGCCGTTGATCGTCTGCGCCGATGCGGATCTGGACCTGGCTGCGGACATCGCGATGATGGCCAACTTCTACAGCTCCGGTCAGGTGTGTACCAACGGTACCCGCGTGTTCGTGCCGCGCGCGCTACGTACCGCCTTCGAAGCGCGCCTGCTGGCGCGCGTGCAGCGCATCCATATCGGCGACCCGCTCGATGAACGCACCAGCTTCGGCCCGCTGGTCAGCGCCACGCACATGCAACGCGTGCTGGAGCATATCGAACAGGGCAAGGCCGAGGGCGCGCGCCTGTTGTGTGGCGGGCAGCGGCTGCGCGATGGCGCGCTCGCACAGGGTTATTACGTGGCGCCGACGATCTTCAGCGATTGCACCGATGTCATGACCATCGTGCGCGAAGAAATCTTCGGGCCGGTGCTGAGCCTGCTCACCTACGACGACGAGGACGAGGCGGTGACGCGGGCCAACGCGACCACCTACGGATTGGCCGCCGGCGTGGTCACGCCGGATCTGGCGCGCGCGCACCGGCTGATCCATCGCCTGGAAGCGGGCATCTGCTGGATCAACACCTGGGGCGAATCGCCCGCGCCGATGCCGGTGGGTGGCTACAAGCAATCGGGCGTGGGTCGTGAGAACGGGCTGGCCACCCTGCAGGCCTACACGCGGACCAAATCGATCCAGGTCGAACTGGAACGCTACGCGTCGGTGTTCTGAGCAGCGGCTCGTCGGCGCAGGCAGCCGCCGGATGGACAAACCCGGGCAAGACGACAGCGGCGAGACGATACGCGCCGCCACCTCACCGGGCATCCACTCTTGCACCCCGCCACGCGCCTTGCTGGCCACCGCAACGTCACCGCATCAGGAGAACAGCATGCAACCCGAATACGACTACATCATCATCGGCGCCGGCTCGGCAGGTAACGTGCTGGCCGCGCGCCTGACCGAAGACCCAGGCGTGACCGTGCTCTTGCTGGAAGCGGGCGGGCCGGATTACCGGCTGGATTTCCGCACCCAGATGCCGGCCGCGCTGGCCTACCCGCTGCAGGGGCGCCGCTACAACTGGGCCTACGAAACCGAGCCGGAGCCGTACATGGACAATCGCCGCATGGAATGCGGGCGCGGCAAGGGCCTGGGTGGCTCGTCGCTGATCAATGGCATGTGCTACATCCGCGGGAACGCGCTCGATTTCGACCACTGGGCCAAGCGGCCGGGCCTGGAAGACTGGAGCTACCGCGACGTCCTGCCGTACTTCCGCAAGGCCGAGACGCGCGACATCGGCGCCAACGACTACCACGGCGGCGACGGCCCGGTGAGCGTGGCCACGCCGAAGAACGACAACAACGTGCTGTTCCATGCCATGGTTCAAGCCGGAGTGCAGGCCGGCTACCCGCGCACCGACGATCTCAACGGCTACCAGCAGGAAGGCTTCGGGCCGATGGACCGCACGGTGACGCCGCGCGGGCGCCGCGCCAGCACCGCGCGCGGCTACCTGGACATGGCCAGGCCACGCGATGGCCTGCATATCGTCACCCATGCCACCACCGACCGCATCCTGTTCTCCGGCAAGCGCGCCATTGGCGTGCACTATCTGGTCGGCAACAGTAGCGAAGGCATCGATGCGCATGCACGCCGCGAAGTGCTGGTGTGCGCCGGTGCGATCGCCTCGCCGCAACTGTTGCAACGCTCCGGTGTTGGCGCGCCGGATCTGCTGCGTGCGCTGGATGTGCAACTGGTGCACGACCTGCCCGGCGTTGGCCAGAACCTGCAGGATCATCTCGAGGTCTATATCCAGTACGCCTGCACCAAACCGGTGTCGCTGTATCCGGCCCTGCAGTGGTGGAACCAGCCGGCCATCGGCGCGCAGTGGCTGTTTGCCGGCACCGGCATCGGCGCCAGCAATCAGTTCGAAGCCGGCGGTTTCATCCGCACGCGCGAGGAGTTCGACTGGCCCAACATCCAGTACCACTTCCTGCCGGTGGCGATCAATTACAACGGCAGCAATGCGGTGAAGGAGCATGGCTTTCAGGCGCATGTGGGCTCGATGCGCACGCCCAGCCGCGGCCGCGTGCACGCCAAGTCGCGCGACCCGCGCCAGCATCCGTCGATCCTGTTCAACTACCAGTCCACCGACCAGGACTGGCAGGAATTCCGCGACGCGATCCGCATCACCCGCGAAATCATCGCCCAGCCCGCACTCGACCAATACCGCGGGCGCGAGATCAGCCCCAGCGCCGACTGCAAGACCGACGCCGAGCTGGACGCGTTCGTGCGCTCGCGCGCGGAAACTGCCTACCACCCCTCGTGTTCCTGTGCGATGGGCACCGACGACATGGCGGTGGTGGACGGGCAAGGCCGCGTGCACGGCATGGAAGGCCTGCGTGTCATCGATGCCTCGATCATGCCGCGCATCATCACCGGCAACCTCAATGCCACCACCATCATGATCGCCGAGAAGATCGCCGACCGCATGCGTGGACGCACACCGCTGCCGCGCAGCAGCGCCGATTACTACATCGCCGGCGATGCGCCGGTGCGCCGGTAACGAGGCAGGCCAGCGGATGCGCGACGCACTGACCCGTCGCGCATCCGTCGCAGCCCATCGCAGGGCGCTGCGCCGTATGAGAAAGATGCGCCTTGCCGTTACGCGCCAACCGAACTGTTCCACCGCTCGATAGCCCAGTCGCGCGGCGCCAGCGCCCATACGCGTGGGATATGCTTTGAGCATGAACTCAGACATCCACCCGGAAGCCGCTATCGCGCCCGGTTATCTGGCCAACCATGCCGCGCGCGTCTTCAATCGCAGTGTCGACGCCCGCCTGCGCGAACACGGGCTGACCCTTGCGCTGATTGCGCCGTTGCTGCTGCTGTCGTGGAAAGGCCCGATGCTGCAGCGGGACCTGGTGCGCCACTCCGCAGTGAAACAGCCTGCGATGGCCGCGCTGCTGGACAAGCTCGAAGCGATGGCGCTGATTGCGCGCGAGGCGATGTCCAACGACAAACGCGCCGCCACTGTGCGGCTGACCGACGCTGGCAAGGACGCCGCCGCCGCCGGGCGCAGTGCGCTGCTCCACTTCAATGCAGTCGGCGTCTCGGGATTTTCCAGCGAAGAAGCCAGGCTGCTGACGGTTCTGCTCGGCCGACTGATCGCCAACCTGGAATCCGCCGCAGGCGAATAGCATCACGCGTGATATTTATGTATCATGCGTGATATAAATCGCTAGAGGAGCGGCATCATGTCCCCGCGGATTCTCATCAGTGGCGCAAGCGTTGCCGGGACCACTGCGGCATGGTGGCTCGACGCCTATGGGGTCGACGTCGAGGTCGTCGAACGCGCGCCGGCGTTTCGCGATGGCGGCCAGAACGTCGACGTGCGCGGCAATGCCCGCGAGGTGCTGCGCCGCATGGGATTGGAAGCACGCGCATTCGAACGCAGCACCAGGGAGCTCGGCACCGATTGGGTGGGCGAAGACAATCGCGTCATTGCGCGCTTCAAGGCAGACGACTCCGACACCGACAGTGGGCCCACCGCCGACCTGGAAATCCGTCGCGGCGACCTCGCGCGCATCCTGTACGACGCCACCCGCGAGCGCGTGCCCTATCGCTTCGGCGACAGCATCTGCGAGGTTGCCCAGGATCAGGACTGCGTCGACGTCACCTTTCATAGCGGCCGGTCCGCACGCTACGACGCTGTCGTGATCGCCGAAGGCGTGGGTGCATACACACGTGAGCTGGTGTTCCCCGGCGAGAACGTGCCGTACTGGATGGACATGACCATCGCATACTTCAGCATCCCCCGACTTCCGCACGACAGTGCCTATGCCCGGCAATACAACACGGTGGGTGGGCGTGGCGCGACGTTGAAGCCAGCGCTGGACGGCAAGTTGGGCGCTTATCTGGGCCTGCAGAAGCGGCCCGAGGGCGAGAACGCATGGAGCCTGGAGCGGCAACGGCGCTATATGCAAGCGCAATTTGCCAACGACGGCTGGGAATTTCCACGCATTCTCGAGGCGATGAAGGATGTCGAGGATTTTTACTTCGAGGTGCTGCGGCAGGTGCGCATGCCTCGATGGTCCGCCGGCCGAGTGGTGTTGACCGGCGACGCCGCATGGTGCCCCACATCGCTGTCGGGCATCGGCACGACCCTGGCCATGGTTGGCAGCTACGTACTGGCAGGCGAACTTGCGCAGGCCAGCACATCGACGCAAGCGTTTACGCACTACGAACGGATCATGCGTCCGTTCGTCAAAGAGGGGCAGAACGTGCCCAAGATCGTCCCTCGGCTGCTCTGGCCGCACTCCGCTGTCGGGCTGAGGCTGCTGCGCGGCGCGATGCGCCTGGCAGGTACGCCGCTTTTCCGGCGCGTCATCAACAACGGCTTTGCGCGCGATTCCAACAACATCGCCTTGCCGGACTATCGGCCGGTGGAACCGCGCTGACACCGTCGTTGTCGCCGATCGACGACAACGACTGGACGACAATGCGCCCGCGCTACAGCGCACCAGTGCGATACGCAGGCAACCGGCGGCGGCGCATCCCTTGCCACAGCCATGCCCGATGCGACAACCACACCTGCGCAGCACCGCGGTTACCCAGTCAGCCTGCGTGGTTCTCACTGAAGAACCACGCAGCGTCCGGATGCCCTAGAACTTCAGGTCCGCACGCACATACCAGAAGCGCCCACCGGGAATGTCGTAGGTGGAGGCGTCATAGCCATTGAGCGAGCACGACAGGCAGATCGGCGGGTCCTTGTCGAACACGTTGTTCAACCCCGCGGTGAGCTGCAGGCCTTTGAGCCAATCGAAGCGGTAGCCCACCTGTGCATCGTGGTAGGTGATCGCATCCAGTCGGTTGGTGCCCTCGCTCGGATTGGAGCACACCGCAAACTCCACCGCATCGCCGCACTGCTCGGTGAGCTCGGAGATGTGGCGTGCCGTCCACGATGCGGTCCAGTTGCCCAGCGACCAATCCAGCACCGCATTGCTGGTCCACTCGGGAATGGCACTGTCGACCACTTCGATGCCGGGCCCCTGCGGCTGCCGTTGCCCGGCCGCGCCCAGCGCCTCGTAACGGCCAACGAACGTGTTCTGCCACGACAATTTGAAGCGGCCTAGCTGTGATCTCTCAGTAGGTTGTTCATCCGGGGCCGATCTGGAAGATGGGGGTTACCACACCAACCCAGCCCCCAGGAGCCCC
>NZ_MDEC01000032.1 GCF_002939785.1 Xanthomonas codiaei | reverse complement strand
GAGTCCTGCAGCTGCAGCAACTGATGCAGCCAGTGCACCAGCTCCACGTACGGGTTGCCGCGCAGCTTGCAGAACACGGTGGCGCTTTCGATGCCGCGATACGCCAGCGGGTTGAGCTTGCCGAACAGGGCGGCGCGACTGATGTCTGCCATGAAAACTCCAGAAAAAGTGGAAACGCAGGGGTGGATCAGGTCGGCGCAAGCACGAGTTGGTCGGCGTCGCGCGGGTGGCGGTAGTGGCCAAGCCAGAGCGACAAGCCGATGCGCTGGCCCTGCCCCATCACTGGCATGGGTACGTCTTCGCGCGCCAGCACCAGCTGCAGATCCCAGGCCTGCTCGTCGCCGACATAGCCGCGCACGGTGGCGGTGAGCACTTCCAGCGCGTCGCCTCCGGGCAGGAATTGGCGATAGCGCGCGATGTCCAGTGGGCCGATGCGCAGGCGGAAGCGATGCTGCGCATTGCGTGCCAGCGCCCCCAGCGTGGCTTCCTGGCCCAGGCGCGCAGCGGCACGGCCCATGCGCAGGCGCCCTTCTTCGGGCAGCGGCAGCCAATTGGCGACGAACTCCTGCACCTGCAGCGGAACGTCGAACACGCCGACCAGCACCGCACGCAAGCCTTCGGCATTGCGCGCCTGGGCGACGAGCCGGCCGGCGAAGTGGCGGCGTGCGGCGAGTGGCATCGCATCGCGGCCGCGCAACGCCGGCTGGTCCACACCGGTCAGCGCATCCAGCCGCGCGCCGAAGCGGTCCTCGCCCGGCCTGTCCATCTGCACCGTGGGACGCGCGTCGGCCCAAGCGCGATACCACAGCGCGAGCATGCGATGGTGGAAGATGTCGGCGAACGCGGCGAAGGTGGGGTCGCCGGCGCCTTCGCGTTCGATGGCGTGTTCGGTCAGGTGCAGCGGCAGCGCGCCATGCGGACCGAACAGGCCCAGCGCCAACGTGCGTAGCGTGGGCGGGCGGCCGTCGGCAGCGACCTGCAGGCTGTCGATGTCGCGTGGGGGAAATTCCAGCGACGCCCGCTGGCCCAGCCGCACGGCTTCCTCGAGCGGACGCGCCGCCTGCCCCAGCCGCGGCTGCGCCGGATGCGCGCATTCCAGCCGCCGCAACGCCTCGAATAATTCAAAGGCCTGCGGTTGCGTGTCCAGCTGCGCCAGCAGCGCTACAGCGTCGGTCGATTGCCGAGATGGGCTGGCCATCGGGCGACCTCGTTGCGTTCTTGCGTGCACAGCACGGTTTCGGTGAAGGAGTTCAACGATGCCTGGCGCGCGAACACATGCCGCAGCACCGAGGCGAGCAGGTAAACACCCTGCCCTTCGAAGGCGGCATCGTCGCAGGTCAGGGTGATCTCCAGCCCACGGCCGTAGGTGGCCGGGCCGGGCACGGGAATGCGCCGCACGATCGGTCGCGAGGCGATGTGGCGCACGCCTTCCACCTGTCGGCGCGCCGCGGCATCGTGCGGGTCGTGATACAGCGTGAGCATCTCACGCAATGCTGTGGCGCCATCGTCGCCGGCGTCCAGCAGCGAGAGATAGTTCAACTGCAGGTGGCTGATCAGGCGCCAACGGGTGTCGCCGGCGGTCACGCCCGAGCGCGGCCGCGTGGGACCGGCCACGCAGCGCACCGAGGCTACCGGCCCGCCCTCGTCGAGCACGAAATCGGTACTGGATTTGCCCACCGGCATGTGCAGCGGCAGGTCGCGGTTGCTGCACCACAGCTGCATGCCCAGCTGCCGCAGCTGGTGCGGGTACGGCGCCTGCTCGCCATCGACCAGCGACAGGAACACCTCGCTGCCGACATAGCTCGAGCGCGGCCCGGTGCGGCGCTGCCCGCTGGACAGTTGCCGCGGCTGCCGGCGCAGCGCGTAGAAGGCCGAGCGCCGCTCATGCCAGCTGCGCGGCTGCGCACCATAGAACGGCTCGAAGCGTTGCATCGGTGCGTTGCTGTCGCCAAAGCCTTCGACCTGTTCCACACCATGGATTTCGAAATCCATCGGCCGCGTCCGGTCGGCCAGCACGTGATGCTCGGACATGCCGGGCTGCAGGTGGATGCGATCGCCGCGCCTGGGAAACAGGTTGATGGCCGGCGTACAGTGCAGGCGGAAATTGCTCGCATCCACTGCGTTATCGAGCCGCTCCACCGCGCGATCGAACCACACCAGGATCTCGAACTCGGTACACGCCGCGCGTGGCAGCACCTGCGCCAGGCCGTCGAAGGCGGCAAACATGAAGCGCTCCGGGCAGGCGAAGTACTCCTGCAGCAGCCGATAGCCGCTGAAGGAGCGCTCGCTGCGTGGCAGCAGTGCCTGCTCGTCGTCGAAGCCCTGCGGCTGCAGATGTTCGGGGCCGAACGCGCGGCTGAGCGGTTGGCCCTCTGCAGAGCGCGCGCGCACCATAAATCCCAGCGTATTGGCATGCAGTTGTTCGTAGAGATTTCCGGCCAGGCCATCGGCACCGGTGATGAACAGCGGCAAGCTGTCCAGCGCCAGCATGTCCAGGCGTAGCCCGGCATGCACGTTGAACACCAGCCGCAGCCCCGCCTTGGCCCGCGGCTCGACCGGCACGCCGAGCGCGGCCAGCGCTGCCGGTGAGGCCAGGTAGCTGGCAGCGACCAGGCGCAGCGGCCACAGCGTCACCGGGTGCGCGGTACGGTATTCGCAGGCGGTGCGGTCGCCGTGCCCGATCAGCGAGCGCAGAGCGCTGCCCCATGGCACCAGATGCCCGGCGGGGCCGATGTCTTCGCCCTGCTCCGGTTGCAGCTCCACCACCGCCATCGACGGCACCGGCGACAGGAAGTGCGGATACAGCATTTCCATCAGGTGCTGCGCGAACACCGGCTGCTGCGCCTCCAGCTCGAGTTGCACCCGCGCGGACAGAAACGCAAAGCCTTCCAGCAGGCGTTCCACATATGGGTCGGCGCAATCGATGCCGCTCATCCCCAAGCGCCCCGCTACTTTCGGATACGCCTGCGCGAACTCCGCGCCCATCTCGCGCACGTGCTGCAATTCGCGGTTGTAGTGATGCAGCAGGCGCGGGTCCATGGCTCAGTGCGCTCCGGGCAGCAGGTTGAAGCGACCGGTTTCCAGGTCCAGATCGGTGCGCAGATACAGGGCCAGCGGCAGCGGCTGCGCCCACAGTTCGGAATCGATGACGAACGACAGCGACAGGCGGTCCATGCGCCCGGTGTCCACCTTCGCAGTGACCTGCAGGCTGGCCGCAGCCAGGCGTGGCTCGAACGCCACGATGGCGGCATGGATGCGGTGTTGCAGTTCGATCACGTCCAGACCGACCAGACGCGTGCCGGCCAGGTCGGGGATGCCGTAGTTGAGGACCGAGTTGGCAACCTGCGGATAGTCCTGCAGCGCGTCCTCGTGCCAGTGGCGGGTGCAGTTGAGCAACCAGGCCAGGTCGCGCATGACGCAGTCGCGCAATTGGGCCGGGCCGATCGCACGTGCATCGCGGCTTTCCACCAACTCATGGCGGCGATCGTCGATCAAGCGATCCAGCAGCGAGGGCTGCAGCCGCTCCTGTTGGGTCAGTTCGGCCATGGCGTGCCCACCACGGCGGTGTCGAAGGCGACATGGCGGATGTCGAGCATGGGATAGTCGTCCTCGCTGCCAGCCAACAGACGCTGCCCCATGCCGCGCGCAGAGAGATCATCGCCCTCCCAGGCGGTGCGCTGGCCGAGCCGGATCGCACCGTCCTGGCTATGCGGGCTATCGGGGTAACGGCACGGCACCACGCCACGCGCGTGCATGCCGCTTTGCCATTGGATCTCCACCGGTTGCCACAGCAGGTCGCGCAAGCTGGTGGGGACCTCGAAACGCAGGCTGCGCAACTGTGCGAACGGCACCCACGCATACCCCGCTTCCAGAATGACCTCCAGACAGGGGCCAAACCGCGGATCTGCATCGCCCAGCCAGTCGAATCGCTGGCCATCGATAATGCCAGCGACGGTATCGGCCTGCGCCATTGCCAGCGCACGCCGTTGCGCCGCCTGCACTGCTTCGCCTGCGCGGTCGTGTTGCAAGGCCTGCAGCAGATCGTGCTGCCACTGCGGCACCTGGCCGGGCATCAGTGGCAGCACCCGTCCCGCCACGACCTGCTCGCGTTGCAGCTCGGCATCGATGATGCGCGCATACGCGCTCGCCACACCGCCCAACTCCGGATCCAGCTCGGCAGCCAGGCACAGTTGCTGCCGTGCCCGTTGCCAGTCTCCGGCCACTGCCAGCAACTGGAACAAGCCGATGCGGCCGGCCGCATCGCCCGGACACTGCCGCACCCAGTCCTTGGCGATGGCCAGGGACTGTTCGGGATTGCCCGCCTTGAGCAGGCGGGCGCAATCGTGTTCGGGGTGGACGGTGGACGTCGGCATGGGCGCTCCAGTCGGTGGATGCGTGAGGCTCAGGACTTCTTCACTTCCTGCATGTTGAAGGTGAAGTCCTTGGTGCCGCCCTGCTTCTTGCCCTTGTCGTCCTGCGGCTGGAACGAGTACTTGAACTTGCCGAAATGCAAGGTCACATTCTCGGTCAGGCGGTCTTCGCCGCCACTGCCGCCAGTGGAGACGGACGTGATCATCACGCCCTCGCTGAGTTCGACCGTGACGTAGTCGGTCTGCTCGCCGGTGGCATTGGTGACGTACAGCGTGGCCGAATCCACGCGCGCACCGGTGCAGCAGGCGTTGAGCAAGGCGTTGGAGCAACTGTCGACGTACTTGGTGATGGAAATGTCCTGCACGTTGGCCTTGCCGCCGGCCGCATAACCGGCGCCGGTATGCAGATTGCCGGTGTTGCTGGCGCCCCAGGACCAGGCAATGATCGGCACTTGATCTTTGTGCTTGGAATGGTTGGACGCGCCCTTGATCTCGACGTCGCCGGAGCCGAATTTGAGATGCATATCGAAAGCCATGGAACTTCTCCAGTGGTGGGTAGTGCGGTAAGGGAGGCCGTTCCCGCAGCCAGGCCGGCCGCAGGTCGGGGCATTACGTGGATGCGAGGGCTGCGCCGCGCTCAGGCGGCCTGTGCAGAGGGCAGTCGCGAGACCAGGCGCAACGACACCGTCAGGCCTTCCAGCTGGTAATGCGGGCGCAGGTAGAACTTGGAGGTGTAGTAGCCGGGATTGCCCTCGACCTCTTCCACCACCACTTCTGCGGCGGCCAGTGGCTTGCGCGCCTTGGTTTCCTCGCTGGAGTTGGCCGGGTCGCCGTCGACGTAGTTCATCACCCAATCGGTCAGCCAGCTCTGCATCTGCTGGCGCGTACTGAACGAGCCGATCTTGTCGCGCACGATGCACTTCAGGTAATGGGCGAAGCGGCAGCACGCGAACATGTACGGCAGGCGCGCGCTCAACGCTGCATTGGCGGTGGCATCCGGGTCGTCGTATTCCTCCGGCTTACCCAGCGACTGGGCGCCGATGAAGGCCGCCATGTCGGTGTTCTTGCGATGCACCAGCGGCATCAGGCCCATCTTGTCGAGTTCGGCCGAACGACGGTCGGTGATCGCGACCTCGGTCGGGCACTTCATGTCCACACCGCCATCGTCGGCCGGGAAGGTATGCGTCGGCAGGCCCTCCACCGCCCCACCCGATTCCACGCCGCGAATGCGCGTGCACCAGCCGTACTGCTTGAACGAGCGGTTGATGTTGACCGCCATCGCGTAGGCCGCGTTCTGCCAGGTGTAGTGCGACGAATCGGCACCCTGGGTGTCTTCCTCGAAATCGAACGCTTCCACCGGATCGGTCTTGGCACCGTAAGGCAAGCGTGCCAGCGTGCGCGGCATGGTCAGCGCCAGGTACTTGGCATCTTCGCTTTGGCGCAACGAGCGCCAGGCCGCATAGTCGGGGGTGGAGAAGATCTTGGCCAGGTCGCGCGGATTGGACAGTTCGCTCCAGCTTTCCATGCCCATCAGGCTGGGGCCCGCCGCCGCGATGAATGGCGCATGCGAAGCGGCGGCAATCTGGCTGATGCCGCGCAGGGTATCGACATCCTGCGGGCTATGGTCGAAGTGGTAATCGCCGATCAGGCAGCCATAGGGCTCGCCGCCGAGTTGCCCGTATTCGGCCTCGTAGACCTTCTTGAACACCGGGCTCTGGTCCCAGGCGGTGCCCTTGAAGCGCTTGAGGTTCTTGGCGAGTTCCTTCTTGGACACGTTGAGCACGCGAATCTTCAACTGCGTGTCCGACTCGGTATTGCTGACTAGGTAATGCAGGCCGCGCCACGCGCCCTCCAGCGCCTGGAACTGCGGCGCGTGCAGGATCAGGTTGAGCTGCTCGGTGAGCTTGCGGTCGATCTCGGCCACATAGGCATTGATCGTCTGCGCCAGGTCGTCGCTGATGATGTCACTGCGCTCCAGCACCTGCTCGGCCAGCGTGAGCACGGCACGCCGCACCTCTTCGCCGGCACGCTCACTGCGCGGGCGGAATTCGCGGCTCAGCAGGGCGGCAAAATCGTCGGCCTGCGAGAGTTCGGTCTGGCCGTCGGCCTGGTCGGTAACGGCGGCGGAATTGGAAGTGGCCATGGCAGCGTTACTCGTCGGTCGACTTGGGGGCTGCGATCAGCGAGCGCAGCAATGCGGGATCCTTGATCGCATCGGCGATCAAGCGCTCGGCACCGGCCTTGCCGTCCAGGTAGGTACCCAGGTTGGCGAGCTGGGTGCGTGCCTCCAGCAGCTCGGCCAGCGGTGCCACCTTCTTCACCACTGCCGTGGGCGAGAAGTCGTCCAGGCTGTCGAAGGTAATGTCCACCGGCAATGCGCCGGTTCCGGTGAGGGTATTGGGAACGGTCAACGCCACCCGCGGCTGCATGGCACGCAGCCGGCTGTCGAAGTTGTCGACATCGATCTCCACCGCCTCGCGTGATTCCAGCGCAGGCAGGTTCCCGGTATTGGCGCCGGACAGACCCGACAGCACCCCCATGACGAAGGGAACCTGCACCTTCTTCTGCGAGCCGTAGATCTCGACGTCGTATTCGATCTGCACGCGTGGCGCGCGATTCCGGGCAATGAACTTCTGACTGCTGCTGCGAACGGACATGCCGCCTCCGATGGTCTGCGTGATGGCTCGGCACTGCGGCTGCAGCGGCCGGGTGGCGAAGGGAAGTCCCTTGCACTGGAAACGCATCGTGCGTGCCGGCTGCTGCGGGGTGAAATCGAATGCCTGCATGGCAGGTATGGGCACGACTGATGGCAACGGCTTCAGCGAGCGACGCACGGCAACCTGAAAGTAGTGCTGCCGCTTGCGTGCGCACTTCACAACGCGGCTTGCGCAGGTCTTGTAGGGGACAATGGTGATGCGTGTGGACCTAACGCAACCGGCCCGCGCGTGAGACAAGCGCCGTCGCCCCAGAATGTACACAGGCCGCCGGAGTGCGCGGACTGCACGTGCTGGCCTCGATACTTTTGCTGGCCGGCACGTGCACTACGCGAAACGCGTCATGACACGCGGCAGATTGATTGCCATCCTGTCCAGCCTCATGGTGGGCCGGAAGAGGTGCGTATCAAAAGCTCGTGTGACAGGATCAGTTCCCCGGAGGGCAAGCCAGCGTGTCCGAGCAGGCAGGCGACGATTGATGTGATGGCGGCATCGGCCATCCGCGCCATGGGCTGTGCTGCGACAGTCAGCGGTGGCCATGCCTTCCTGGACGCGGCAGTGTCGTCGAACGCGGCGATGGCAAGGTCCACTGGAATTCGCAGCCCCGACTGCTGCGCGATCCACAGGACGCCCAGCGCCATGTCGTCATTGCTTGCCAGCACCGCCGTGGGCCGCGACCGTAGCGCAAGCAGCGCCTCGGCGGCCTCGCATCCGGACTGGAAGGAAAACCGGCCACCCCGGACAAACGCGGGGGGCACGCCCAACTCATGCCGATTCATCGCTTCTTGGAAGCCGAGCAACCGCGCATGGCTGTCGCCATGGTCCAACGGTCCGGCGATGAAGGCGATCTGCTTGTGGCCGCGCTGGATCAGGTGACTTGTCAACTGATCGGCGGCGAGTCGGTTGTCGATCCGGACGGTCTGCATGCCTGCCAGGGGCGCTGCGCCGGCGATCGCCACAGCCGGAACACCAAGACGTTGGAAGTAGTCCGATTCCGCGAGCAGTTCCGCGTACGGAGGAACCAGCAGCAGGCCTTCGGCACCGGCCTCTATCGCCTCCATGACCAATTGCTCGGCATGGTCGATGTTCGGCGCTCACCCCTCCCTGACCACAAGGTGCGCGCCGATCGACGTGGCGCTGGAGAGCGTGTTGAGCAGAACTTCGCTCAGAAACGGCGATCGGATATCCGAATAAAGAAGTCCGAGCCGGGTACGTGCAGCGCCAGCCATGCGGCGAGCTGCAGCATTGGGCACATAGCCGGTCAGCCTGATTGCCTCCTTGACCCGCTCACGCGTTTGGGAGCTTATATTTCCGCGGCCATTGATCACATTGGAGACCGTCATCGTGGAGACTCCCACCCGCTCGGCGACTGTTTGAAGCGTGATGGGTGGACGAGCGCCAGGACGTCGAATGGGCACTGCGAGACCTCATTAGTGATGTTTCCTCGCCACCGAACGCAACGGTCCGAGCGAACGGTAGCAGGCATTTGGAGCGGGCCAGAGCATGCGCGTTAATGCAGCATTGTGCACGATAGTGCATGATGTTGCACATTCTTGATCCGTGATGCTTTATGAGCGACGACAATCGTTTTCCCGCAGAGCGCGCCCAGTCCGTACTGGCACTGCTTCGCGAACAGGGCCGGGTTTCTTCCAGCGATCTGGCAACGCGCTTTGGCGTCTCCGAAGACTCCGTCCGTCGTGATCTGCGCGAACTTGCCAGCCAGGGCCTCTGCAAACGCGTCTATGGCGGAGCAGTCAGAGCGGCAGTCGAGGTGGCCAGCTTCGAGGATCGCGCGCAGCAGAGCATTGCGGGCAAGTCAGACCTGGCGTCTGCCATTTGCGCGCTACTGCAGCCTGGGCAGAGCGTGTTTCTCGATGCAGGTACGACCAATCTGCTTACCGCCCAGCGCCTGCCCGAACACCAGAACCTGACCATCGTCACTAATTCCCCCCAGATCGCCATCGCCGCCGGCCAGCGCCGTGGAGTCCGCGTCCAGCTGATCGGCGGCCTCTTCGCTCCCAATGCGGGCGGAATACTCGGTGCTGAGGCGTTGTCGCAGTTGCAACGCCTGCGCATGGATGTCTGCGTCCCCGGTGCGTGCGCACTGGATTCAACGACCGGTGTCTGGGCCACGGATGTCGAGGAAGCGGCACTGAAGCGGCTGGTGGTCGCCAACAGCTCACGCGTCGTCGTGGCCGCCTCGGCCGAGAAGGTGGGCACGGAAGCCAACCACCATGTGGCGGCGTTGGCCGAAATCGATGATCTGGTGGTCACAGCGGGCGTCTCCGACACCCATCTTCACGCCTTTGCCAATGCAGGCATCGCCGTCCATCGCTTGCCGCGCTGACTCTTTCCCACTTCATCAACGGTTACCCCATGTCCCCGATATTCACCTCCAGCGCCCGAGCGCAGCAGTACGCCACCCGCGCTGCTTTCTTCATCCCAGGATTCGCCACGGCGATCTGGGCGGTCCTGGTGCCATTCGCCAAGACCCGAACCGGTGTGGAGGACGGTGTCCTCGGCTTGATCCTGCTGTGCCTGGGAGCAGGCTCGCTCATTGCCATGCCCGTCTCCGGCGCGCTGGCCGCTCGCTTCGGCTGCCGCAGCGTGATGATTGCAACGACCGCGATCATCTGCGTCAGCCTTCCGTTGCTGGCCTTGACCAGCAATGCCTGGCTGCTCTGTGGCGCACTGTTCGTCTTCGGCGCCGGTGTGGGCGCGATGGATTGCACCATGAACATGCAGGCTGTTGCGGTGGAGCGCGAGGCCGATCGGGCGATGATGTCCGGCTTCCATGCCTTCTTCAGCATCGGCGGATTCCTCGGCGCCGCTGCCATGACCGGGCTGCTGTCGGCACAGGTCGGCCCGATGGCGGCGTCGTTGACGGGCATCGCCGCGATGGCGACGATCGCGATGGTGTCGCTCAAGCACTGGCGCAGCGAAGCACTGCATCAGGATGGCCCACTGCTCGCCTGGCCCAAGGGGATCGTGCTGTTCCTGGGCATCCTGGCGTTCGTCGTGTTCCTGGCAGAAGGTGCGATGCTGGACTGGAGCGCGGTGTTCCTGGCCGATGTGCGCGAGGTCAAGCCGACCATGGCAGGCCTGGGGTATGTGACCTTCGCGCTGACCATGACGGTGACCAGGCTGTTCGGCGATTCGGTGGTCGAATCGCTCGGACGCATTCGCTCCATCGTGGTGGGTGCTTTACTGGCGAGCCTTGGCTTCGCGGTCCTGACCTGGGTGACACCGTGGCAGGCTTCGCTGACCGGCTATGTCCTGCTCGGCTTGGGCTGCGCGAACATCGTGCCGGCCCTGTTCTCCCTGGCCGGCAAGCAGCAGCGCATGCCGGAGAGCATCGCGATCACCGCGGTCACCACGCTGGGCTACGCCGGCGTCCTGGCCGGGCCCGCACTGATCGGTTTTGCGGCCCATGGCATCGGCCTGATCGGTGCGTTCATGGGGGTGGCTGTGCTGCTGATCGGCGTTGCCGTGTCCACGCGCTGGCTCAAGGTCTGAGGAGGCAGTCATGCATACCCATCGAGTCGAAGATCCGGATACCGAGTTCCTGCACCAGCTCGCAGACCTTGCGGATGCGCAGACGCTTCCGCGGTTCCGCAGGCCAATCGGTGTGGACACCAAGTACAAGGAAGGCGACCCGTTCGACCCCGTCACCGACGCCGATCGCAGCGCCGAAGCGGCCATGCGTACCCTGATCAGGGAGCGCTTCCCCGAGCATGCCATCCTCGGAGAAGAGTATGGTGCCGAAGGCGAAAACGACTACTGCTGGGTACTGGATCCGATCGACGGGACCAAGCCCTATCTCTGCGGCATCCCGGTCTGGGGATCGCTTATCGGCCTGACGCAACGGGGCGTGGCGGTGCGCGGCATGATGAGCCAGCCGTTCACCGGCGAGCGGTTCTGGGCCGACGCCGATGCCGCCTGGCACAGGCGCGGATCAGCCGTCGAGCGTCTCCACACGCAGCAGGTTGCGCTGAGCGAAGCAATCTTGCACACCACCAGTCCGCAGGGCTACCACGGCGCGCTTGCAGAGGGATTCGAACGGCTCAAGAGCCAGGTCCGCATGACGCGATATGGCGGAGAGTGCTACGCCATGGTCATGGTTGCCGCAGGCCACATCGACATCGCGCTGGAACCTTCGTTGCAGCCTTACGACATCGTGGCGCTCATTCCCATCATCGAAAAGGCTGGTGGGGTGGTCACGCGTGTGGATGGTGGCCGGCCCGAAGTGGGAGGCCCGGTGCTGATATCCGGTAGCGCGCGATTGCACGAACTGGCACTGGGGATGCTGAGGTAAGCCGATGGGAAGTGTTCAAGACGTGTGTGTTGCTTAACGCGCATGCCGGGCCAGCCAGCGAGAGACGGCGCCCGCTCGGCCTCCAACGCGCAGGGCGTTGTGAGAGCGCCAGCGCACGGTGGTTTGCAGCGCATCGACGCGTGGCTGCAAGCCAGCGTTGGTCGCTCGTGCAGCGCAGCCAATCCGGCCATGTCCTTGAGTTTATCGATAAACCTCCCTAGCGTGGCCCATCTCCGGCAGGACCGGGTATCCGAGGATCGCATCGAGCGCACATGAACCGACCGCACACGCAACCGCCGCTGCAACGTACGGCCGGTGGCAAGACCCATTTCGACGTTCTCGATGGCCTTCGTGGAACCGCCGCACTCCTGGTCGTGGTGTTTCATCTCCAAGGAATCGGCGTTGCGTTCGCGCACGACAAACTGATCCTTCCGCACGCGTATCTGGCGGTGGACTTCTTCTTCGCGCTCTCAGGCTTCGTGATCGGTTACGCCTACGATGATCGTTGGTCCGCCATGAGTACACGCCAGTTCTTCATGGCTCGCCTGATCCGGCTGCACCCCCTCGTGGTGGCAGGAGCCGTGCTCGGTGTATTGAGCTACCTGTTCGGTCCGTTTGCCAGTACCGCCCAAACCAGTCCGCTGCCCCTGGTTCTGGCCGCATTCGCACTCTGCCTGCTGGTGCTGCCTGCTCCGATGCTCGAGAACCGCTGGCACGATACCCACCCAATCAACGGACCGTCATGGTCGCTGCTTCAGGAATACATCGCCAACATCGCTTACGCGTTGATCCTTCGGTCCTTGTCCGTCCGCGCATTGTGCATCGTGGCGTCTGTCGCATGGGTGGCGCTGGCTGGCGGAGCGCTGGCGGCCGGATCCCTGGATATCGGCTATGGCTGGGACAACCTGTGGGGCGCGCCGCTGCGACTTGCCTATCCGTTTACTGTGGGCCTGCTCGTCTACCGGACGCACCACAAGCTCGCGCACATACGCCTGGGGCTTATCCCGTTGTCCATCATCATGACCGGATTGTTCTGTTTTCCGTCGCTTGGCGAAGTAGGCGGCGTCAAGCTCAGTGCCCTCTACGATCTGTTCTGCGTGTCGGTGATGTTCCCGACCATCCTGCTGCTCGGCATACATTCCGAACCGGCAGGATGGCGCGCGGAGATGGCGCGATGGTTCGGCCGGATCTCGTATCCGCTCTACATCACCCACTTTCCCATGGCATTCGTGTTTCTCAACTACACCGTCAGTCAAAAGCCATCGCCACCGATGGCTCTGGCAGCAGGCGTTGCGACCTTCGTGGCGATGGTGGTCTTCGCCTTGGCCATCCTGCGATACTTCGATGAGCCAGTCCGTGCACGGCTCCGCAAGCGTTGGCTGGCCGGAAAGCGTTAGTTGTCATCCGCATATGCAGTGGACCGCGCAGCGGCAAGGTGCCGGCATGCAGAACACTGCCTGCACTTGTCTAAAAAGAACTAATGCGGACTCTTACGGATAGGCACGCCGACTGGAGTTTGCGGTGCTGCATGCATCGAATACCTTGTCATGCGTGATGATTGGCGACACCGCGCCAGACCCGCGGCGATTGCCCCACCTGCGCCTTGAATGCACGCGAAAGTGCCGCCTCGCTGGCGTAGCCCACCTCGTCGGCCAGTTGCTTGAGCGGCCGGCCCTGGCGCAGGCCGCGTTGCACCAGCGCGATACGCCAGTCCTGCAGGTACTGGCCCGGGGTGCAGCCCACCGTGTCGTGAAAGCTGCGGGCAAAGGCACTGCGCGACATGCCGGCACGGGCGGCCAGCGACTCCAGCGACCAGGGCTGGGCGGGGTGTTCGTGGATGCCGACCAGGGCCAGGCGCAGCCGCGCGTCGGCCATGCCGGCCAACATGCCGCCCTTGGCGTGGCCTTGCTCCATCAGTTCGCGGATCACGTGCACCAGCACCACTTCGAAGAGCCGGTTGAGTACTGCCTGCCGCCCGCAATGCTGGGCGAAGGCTTCTTCGAACAAGGCATGCACCAGCACCGCACCGTGGCGCAGCGCCTCCAGCGGCAGGCAAATGCACGCAGGCAGTGCGCGCACCAATGGATTGGCCGCGCCGCCGCTGAAACTCAGGTGCGCGCAGGCAAAGTCGGCCCCGTGCACCGGGTCGGTGTCGAAGCGGTGCGCAAGCGCGCGCGGATACAGCAGCAAACTGGGCCGGTCGATCTGCAGGTGGCTGCCGTCGCCGTTGTGGACCACCACCGCGCCCTGACGGATCAGGTGCAGCTGGCCCCGGTCGCCACTGTCGAGCTGGTTGATGCCGCACAACGCGCCGGCATGGAAGACCTCGGCGGTCACCGAGAAATGGCTCAGCAAGGCGGCCAGACGGTCGACCATCTTGGACTCCAGGTAAAGTTTTATGGACGATTCGCGCCCTATCGTACCGCCCTGACGCACAAAGTAACTCCTGTCGCCGGCGCCCTGCCCGGCTCATCTAGGACCTGCATCATGAAGACTCCCCTCGCCCTGATTGCCACCACGCTGCTGGCGGCATCGATCGGCACCGCTGTCGCGGCCGCACCCAGCGACCAGCCGGCGCCGTTGCGCCCGGTCGCCGACTTCCTCAAGGCCCTCGACAGCGGTGGCGGTAAGCCGATCGAACAGCTGAGCCCCGAGCAGGCGCGCCAGGTGCTGATCAACGCCCAGGCCAATACCCCCCTGCCGGCGGCCGAGGTCAGCCGCAAGACCATCCAGGTCAACGGCAAGCCGCTGAACCTGGTGATCGTGCGACCGCCGCAGACCGCCGGCCAGGTGCTGCCGGCCTTCATGTTCTTCCATGGTGGCGGCTGGGTGCTGGGCGACTTCCCGACCCACGAGCGCCTGATCCGCGATCTGGTCAACGCCTCCGGCGCAGCAGCCGTGTATGTCGACTACACGCCCTCGCCGGAGGCGCGTTACCCGGTGGCGATCCATCAGGCCTATGCCGCCACGCGTTGGGTTGCCGAGCACGGCGCGGAGATCGGCGTGGATGGCCAACGCCTGGCACTGGCCGGCAACAGCGTCGGTGGCAACATGGTGGCGGCAGTGGCGCTGCAGGCCAAGGCAGCGGGCACCCCGGCGCTGCGCTACACCCTGATGCTGTGGCCGGTCACCGACGCCGCGTTCGACAATGCCTCGTACCAGCGTTACCAGAGCGGCTACTTCCTCAGCCGCAACATGATGACCTGGTTCTGGGACAACTACACCACCGACCCCAAGGCCCGCGCAGAGATCACCGCCTCGCCGCTGCGCGCGACCTCGACCCAACTGGCCGGCCTGCCGCCAACGCTGATCCAGACCGCGGAACTGGACGTGCTGCGCGACGAAGGCGAGGCCTTCGGCCGCAAGCTGGACCAGGCCGGCGTGGAGGTGACCGTGACGCGCTACAACGGGCTGATTCACGATTACGGCCTGCTCAATGCCTTGCGCGACGTCCCCGCGGTGCACGATGCCATCCACCAGGCCGGCGATGGGCTGCGCGAGCATTTGAAGTAATCGCCGCCGGTTCGGGGCTGCAGCGATCGCCTGTTGAACAGGCGGTCGCTGCGATGTGCCGAAGCAGCCTGACGACCTGGCGACATGGGCCTTGCCGCCTGGCGGATGCTGCGGCACTGCGCGATGACACGCGCCTGGTGTCATCGCATGGGTGAGCGGGGTGACGTGGCCCGCGACGAAAGATCTTCCTGTTTCGCCGCACGTTGACGGTACAGCGATCTGGCCTCGCCAGGTTCTGTAGGCGGCTTCGAATGCAGGCTGCAGTCACCCCTGCAGCTCGGCGCGGAACGCGATTTCGATCAGCTGTTCGGGAAAGGCCAGCGCCGAGACGCCAATGAGGTTGCTGGCTACCTGCGGTACGGCCTGACCGTAGGCAACGGGACGTACCTTGCCGCTCGCGGCAAACGCGGCAGGCACATCGATGACGAACAGGGTCTCTTCGACCACGTCATCGAGCGAGCTGCCCAACTCGGCCAGCAGGATCCGCGCGTTTTCGTAGGTGCGCCGCATCTGCGCTTCCATGCTGTCGAAGCTGGCGGGCTTGCCATCGGCACCGAGCGGTGCGGGGGCCACCAGGTCGCCTTGCGGGGTGTGAGAGAGCTGACCGGAGACGAAGATGGAGTTGTTGACACGCAGTGCCTGGACATAGCCATAGGCCGATTCCCACGGCACGCCGAAGCTGGCGGTCTTGCGGATGACGTTGGTCATGATGCTGCCTCGTGGTCAAAGGGCAAGCATGGCGTGCGCGGGAATGTGCGCGCCTCCCCTGATCGAGGGATGGCCCGTTGCCGACCAACCGCCCTACTCGATGGCATCTGCCGGCGACACCGCGCCGTCGCGTTACCGTCCGCAGCCAGACTTAGAGTGGCTACCAAAACGTAGCGAGCGGTCGTCAGGTGGGTGCGGACGGCGCGGAGGAACCGGAGTGTAAGGGCGGTACATGAGGATTCCGAGCACCGGCCGCGGCCGCCTGGCGGCCGCGCAGTAGTTTTGTTAGCCGCTCTTAATCTCGGCATCGCTGTTTGATGTGGTCATGGAGCGGTGCCGACAACACCGGCAACTATCGGTCGTGGACTGCTGACATGCGGCGCCACCGTGGCAGCACCGCCAGTCTCAACCAGCGATGGTAAACACCGAACCCGAATCCACGCGTACCCCGGCCCCGTTGATGAAGCTGGCGCGTTCCGAACACAGGAACGCAACCACCGAGGCCACTTCTTCCGGGCGGCCACGTCGCTTGAGCACCATGCCCGGGCGCTCCTCGTCCAGGAACGAGGAGATCGCGTCTTCGACACTGGTTCCGTTCTCCTGCGCGCGTTTTTGCATCATCTTGTCGGTCATCGGCGTTGCGATGAAGGCAGGCGACACCGTATTGACCAACACATTGTCGCCGCCATAGGCCTTGGACAGCCCCTTGGCCAGGCTGAGGATGCCGGCCTTGGAGGCGCAGTAGGCCAGCTCATCGACATACGGCTGCACCGCATCTTCGGAGGCGAACAACACGATCCGCCCCCACTGCTTGCGGCGCATGGCAGGAATGGCCTGGCGGCACATGCGCACGGCGCCCATCAGGTTGATGTCCAGCGTTTCGAGCCAGCCGGCGTCGCTGACCTCCAGGAAATCGCCGGTGGCGCCGGTGACGCCGGCCGCATTGATGTAGATGTCCGGCTCACCCAGTCGTTCGCGCACCTGCGCCCAGATGGCGGTAACGTCCTGTTCGCGCGTCACGTCGCCTTCGATGGCGATGATCTCTCCCAGGCCTGACAGCTCGGCCAGTGCCTGGTCGAGTGTGCCATCGGCAAGATCGGTGATCGCTACGCGCACGCCCGCTTCGAGCAGCTGGCGTGCGGTCTCCTTGCCCATGCCGGAGTCGCCGCCACTGATGAGGGCGATGCGCTGGTTGATTCCGAGATCCATGTCGAGCTCCTGATGGTTGAAGAACGTGGCGGTGCGCACGCTGCTAGCGCGCGAGGAAGCGTTCTGCGGTCCGCAGCCCGAGCGCCATTTGCGTCAGCGCCGGATTGGCCGCCAGTGCGCTGGGAAAGGTCGAGTTGTCGCAGAGATAGAGGTTGGGCACATCGAAGGCGCGGCCATCGGGATCGACCACGGCCTGCGCGGGATCGGTGCCCATCCGGCAGGTCCCCAGCGTGTGCGCCGAACGTGCGGCCGCGAAGACGTTGCGGGCGCCAGCGGCGTGCCAGATGGCTTGCAGCATTGCGCGGGCATGGGCATCAAGGGCCTGCTCGTTCGGCCCGTAGCTGAAATCGATACGCGCCTTGCGCTGTCCGAACGCGTCCTGCTCGTCGGACAGCGTCAGCCGGTTGCGATCCTGCGGCAGGCATTCGCCATTGATGCCGATACCGGCCAGGCGGTTGTAGCTCTGCATGGTGCCGACCAGCTCCCTGCCCCACAGGCCGGCGCCGCGTGCCAGCGTGTTGGCCAGCGTGATCGGCTGCACGCCCAGGCTCTGCACCAGGTAACCGCCGATAAAGTCGGCATCGGCCGGGCGCAGCATGTCCTCGGTCATCAGCGAAGACGGGTATCCCCGGTTCATGCGCATGTCGGCGTCGAACTCGCCCCACACCTGGGTGGCCACATGCGCCATGAAATTACGCCCCACCTGCCCGCTGGAATTGGCCAAGCCCAGGTTGAGCAACAGGCGCGGCGTCTCCACCCCGCCCGCGCACAGGAAGACGTTGCTGCACCGCTGGCGATACTCATGCCCATGCTGGCGATAGATCACTGCGGTCAGCGCACCGCGGCCATCGCGTTGCAGATCGATCACGCGGCTGTCGCTGCGCAGTTGTGCGCCATGCGCTCTGGCGAGCGGAAGCCAGGTAGTATCGACGCTGACCTTGGCGGCATTGCTGCAGCCCTGGTGACAGGCGCCGCAATTGTTGCAGGCCGCGCGCAGGCCCCAGTGCGGTTGCTGATGGGGTCGGCTGACCAGTGCCGCGGGCGCATCGGTCGCGCTGATGCCGAGTGCGCGGCAACCGCGTTCCATGGCCGCGGCCGACGCGTTGCGTTGCGGCGGTGGATACGCGTAGCTGCGTTCCGGATCCCATGGGTAATGCGCGGGACCGGAGACACCGATAAAGGCTTCGACGCGACGGATGTAGGACAGCAAGTCCTGGTGCGGGATCGGCCAGTCGGCGCCTTGCCCGGTCTGGGTCGACAGCCTGAGGTCGCGCGGGTCCGGGCGTGGGCAGAACGCGCCCCAGTGCAGGGTGGAGCCGCCAAGCCCGGATCCGGAATTGTTCGGCCCGAACGCGGTCGGCGTCTGTCCACCGCTCAGGCGCTCGTCCATCCAGTAGATGCCGGTGGTCAACTCGTCGGGGATGTGGGAGTGCGGCGCGAACGCTGCACCCGCCTCCAGCACGACCACCGAAACGCCGGCCTGCGCCAGCCGCGCCGCCAGCGGGCCGCCGCCCGCGCCGCTGCCGATCACCACTGCATCGACAACATCCTGCGTACCAGCATCCTGCGTACCAGCAGCCTTCATCGATCGGCTCCGAAGGCATGGAGCTGCCAGGGTTCCTGCCGACCCGCTGCGGTTTCTTCGTAGCCTACGCTCACGGTGCCGACGTGCCCAACGGCGAACCCGTCGTAGCCCAGCGCAGCCATCGTGGCGGGAAGGCTGGTCCAGATGCGGATGGTCTCGGCGCGCACGTCCTCGAACCAATGCGCCAGCTGCCTGGCATCCAGGCCGTGTGCCGAGGTGTCGCCGGCCGCCGCGTGCGCAATGTCCTGCAGCCATCGCTCCTGGGCAGCGACGGACTGTTCGGCAAAACCGCCGGCCAGCGCATCCAGTACCTCCAGTCCCAACGGTAACGCCAGGCGATCGGCCGGAAGATCCGCATGCCGCCAGCCATCGCCCGTGCCTGCTGCCAGCTGCACGTCGATGCGCCGCGCAATCTGCCGCGCGTCGCCTTCGCCATCGAGCACGCGTGCGACCGCGGCTGCGAGCACCTGCAGCTGGCGCGGATTCAACACCCCTTCGGCCGTGGCAGGCGGGCCCGCGTGGCGCGTGAGCAGCGTCTTGCGCATGCGCGGCATCACGCGTTCGGAATTCAGCAGGGCAATGAAGTCCTCGGGCAGGCAGTGCGGCCTGCAGCGCTGCACATGCTCAGCGATCAATCGTGCCAGTTGCTGCGGCTGCTCGTAGGGGATCAGGTGCGCGGCATCGGCCACGACGGCCAGCTGCGCCTGCGCATAGTGCGGCACATTCAAGCGCCGTTGCGCGCCTTCGCCCAGATCGCCATCCTGACCACCAGCCACGATCATTGCCGGTACGCCGATGCACGCGGCCTGCGCCGTGCAGTCTTCGCGGCTGCCGCGTGTGAGCCATGCCGTCCATGCGCTGGGCGCGGTACGCAGGACGTCGTCGATCGCCGCGTTCCTGCGCTCGTCCGGCAGCGTCGAGGCGCAGTTGGCATCCACGAACTGCGCTGCTTCATCACGCGTGGGCCGGCCGGCTTCGAACCAGGCCAGCATCGTGCGGCGCCGCGATTCCTCCATCGGTTCAGGCGCCGGCGGCGATGCGGCAACGAGTACCACGCCCGCCAGACCGGCCAGGCCTGCCACACCCTCGCGCGCGCGCGCCGCCGTCAATGTGGCGATCTTCCCGCCCATGCTGTGCCCCACCGCGAACCAGCATGCCGGTTGCCGCGCGATGACCGCAGCGCTGAACCAGTCAACCAGCGCGTGCGTATCGAAGTGCTC
This sequence comes from Xanthomonas codiaei, assembly GCF_002939785.1. Taxonomy (GTDB): domain Bacteria; phylum Pseudomonadota; class Gammaproteobacteria; order Xanthomonadales; family Xanthomonadaceae; genus Xanthomonas; species Xanthomonas codiaei. The sequence goes on along the minus strand of NZ_MDEC01000032.1, from coordinate 38,464 downwards.
CAGTGGGGCCGCATCGCCGAAACCCGGGATGTCCAGGGCAATACAGTCGCACTGGTCACCGAGTTGCGCGATGACGTGGCTCCACTCGTGCCGGCTGCCTCCGAGGGCATGCAGGAAGAACAGCATTGGCTTTGCCATGTCACACCCGAGTCTGCGAGTGCGGCATGGTGCCGCAGGCTTCGTCCACACCCCGTGCAGATGAGGTCGAAAGCAGGTTTGTCGCAGGTGGCTGGTGTTTGATGCGATGGCGTTGCTGACCGACGCCATGAACGGGCGCGACTGCCTGATCGGCAGATCGCATGGCGACGTCATGGCGCTGCGGTCGGCTCGCGGATGGCAAGGAGCTACGCGATCGGCGCCGAATGTAGTCGTTGCGGCGATGGCGCTCTCTCACCAGTCGCATTCATGCAGGGACGAAAGGCAGGGCTTCCAGTTGTTTCAGAAAATCCGAGAAACCGCCGAGCGCACGCGCGTGCCTGCGGGCACTGGTCCACACCACCGAGCGTGGCGACCAGGCGATCGAGGCCTTGATCGCCTGCAAGGCGTGCACCAGCGCGACATCTTCGCTGCACGTCAATGCAGAGAATCCGCCGCATTGTTGATACAGATCGGTGCTGACGCCCAGGTTGGCGCCATGAATGCGGCCGTGGCCTTCGCCGGTTGCCTGGGTCTGCTCGAACCTTTTGCGCACCTCGTCGGAATAGTCCAGCCAGTCCTCCACTTCCACCACGCCACAGAACACACCGGTGCCTGCCCGGCGTTGTTCCAGCAACCAATCGCTGGGAACACGCGAGTCGGCATCGGTAACGGCCAACCAGTCGGCACCCAGCGCAATGGCCTGGGATGCGGCGGCGGCGCGTGCAATGCCCACGCCGCCCGGTGCTGGGACGTCGACCACGCGCGCGCCCAACCTCAGCGCCAGCTCGGCGGTGGCATCGGTGCAGCGGTCCACCGCGACAATCACCTCGACCGGCTCATCCAGCTCGGGATGCGAGGCAGCGCGGAACACCGATGCCAGGCACGCGCCCATGCACTCGGCCTCGTTATGCGCCGGGATGATGACCGCGATCACCGCAAACCCTCCTGTTGTGCCACCGACAATGGCTGGGCCGTCCACGCTTCCAGCAGAAAATCGCTGTCTTCGTAGCGATAGCTCAAGGGCGCGGTGAGCCATCGGGCGATGCAGGCATGGACTGCGATGCCGTCCTGCTGCGCCTGCTCGAACGCATGCTTCCAATGACAGGCCACCAGCAGTCCGTCCGGCGTGAGCGCCTCCTGCAGACGTACGATCAGCTCATCGAGTTCGGCGGCGGCAAGGTAGTAACCGATCTCGCTCAGTACGATCAGATCGAAGTTGCCAACCGGCCATTGCTGCGGATGGCAGGCCTGCACGATCTCGACATTGCGTCGGTCACCCACGCGCTGCCTGGCTTGCTCCACCGCGGCCGCGGACATGTCGGTTGCCAGCAGGCGCTCACAGCGGGCTGCCAGCCCGCGCGTTGCCTCGCCGTTGGAACATCCCAGTTCCCAGCCGCGTGCGAATCCCATGCGAGGCAGGGTTGCCAGCAGGATGTCGCGCTTGCGCGTTTCGTACCAACGCGTCCCATAACCGAAGGGATCCTGCTGCTGGTAGATGCTGTCGAAGTACTCGGCGTTGGCCTGGGCATTCATGGGAGATAGACCTCGAAGTCGCGCCGAAACCGGGCCAGCGCCCAGTCGGGAAGGATGGGGCTGCGCAGCGCTGGCGTGACGTGGCCGGTCTGCGTCTTGAACGCTGACATCGCCCGCATCTTTACCGCGTGAGCAGCGGGCGGAAGCGCAAGCCGCATGGCCGACGCCAGCATCTGGCTGTGGTCCGGGTTGTCCCAGTGCCATGCCCACACCGGAAACTGGATCAGCCGCGCACCGCAGTGGGTAGCGGCGTCGATGGCAGCATCCGCACATGCCTCGTGGTCGGGGTGGCCGTCGCGTGCGTATGTCACCAGCACTGCGTCGGTCGGTCGCAGCAGGGCGGAAAGTCGCCTGCCGAGCCCTTCGACGCCCGCGCGGACCTGCCCATCTCCCGCGTCCAGCCGCAGCACATTGGAGGGATCGATCCCCAGGCATGCCAGCGCATGGCGCAATTCGTCGCGACGCGCAGCGGCAAGGCGTGCCGGCGGCCAGGCGTCTTCCTGCGGATAGGCCGCTTCGCCGTCGGTGACGGAAACGATCAGCGCCTGTCGCCCCGAAGCGGCCGCCATGGCAAGCAGCCCGCCACAGCCCAGCACTTCGTCGTCCGGATGCGGAGAGACAACTACCACACGCGTGGCGTCGCCAAGGAGTTGATCGATGCTGGTGACGGGCAACTCGATCAATTGGCGCGATGCAGTCCAGCGCGCCTCGGGCACACCCTGCCCTTGGATGGGCTCGCCTCTCACAGCAGCCATGGGTTGCCCTCGCGCGAATGCAGTTGTTCGCCCAGCCATTGCTCGTCCTTCTCGCCATGGGATTGGCGGATAAACGCGGCTAGGTCTGCGCATCGTTGCGCATGTTCGGCGTCGCAGCACAGCGAGGCCGGCCCCAACGCCAATGCGGCACGTTCGATCACGTCCCGGCAAATGCGGTCCATCAGGCTGCGTAGCCGGACGACAGCGAGTTGGTGGCTGTCGCTGGGCGCGTCGTCGATCGCATCGGCCAGGTCCTGCAGCATCAGCCGTGCCGCTGTCAGCTGTTCGTCGATGGCACCGAGGTGCGCTGCAGAAAACGGGTTGCTCGCCACCCTTGGCGAGCGACGGACCTGCTCGGCGATGGCCGTGGCGGCGCCATACCAGCAGGCGGCGATGCCTGCGCCACCATGCCAGAATCCCGGCCGCTGCAGATAGAACGCCGGTTCGCCCAACAAGACTGCAGGAGCACGCGTGAAGTGGCCGCTACCGGTTGCAATTCCGGCCATGCCCGGGCCGTGCCACTGGCTTGCATCGAGGTCGAAATGCCCCCGTGCCAACGTCACTGCTGCAAGCGGGTGCTGCTGGCCGCTGCGCACTGTCACCAATGCATGCGTCACCACACCCAGCTCCGCACTGCACCAGGGTTTAACACCAGACACAGTGCACGAGCCCGTTTCATATGTGGCGGTGTCGTGCGGCCCACCGGCGGCCCATACGGCCCAGATTTCCCCGGTTGGCGGTGCAGGCTGCCCGGCTTCGGAAAAGATCGACAAGGCGTCGTAATGGGCCTCCAGCACCTTGGCGAGCGGCAGGCTTTCGGCACCCAGCGTGCTCAGCGCCTGCCAACGCAGGCGCGTCTGTCCCGCTCCAGGACGCGGAAGCTGCGGCGTCGCATGCACATATGCACGCACACGCCGCGCGAGTGCTGGATTTGCCGGTGTTGAAGGCATGCCCGGTAGATGCTCACGGGCGTAGGCTGTTTGAGACATGCGCCAATCTAGGCGCGGCTTCGTCAATCCGAAGTGAGCCCGATGCGCATGCTCATAACAAAATGATCATGTTGACCTGCAGCATGGCCATAGTCGGACAACTCACAAGGAGACACATCTATCCACGTGCTGAAGAGTTCAGGCGATTACAACGAGCGCTACCTGCGATCAAGCAAGATCCCTTACGAAATTCCGCGCCTCGCCTATCAGACGGCGGCCGCAACAAGCTTTGCTCTTTGACGAATCGATGATCGCGATACCTACCAGCTGCCCGCAGTTCCTAAGCAGAGTACTGGGGGTGCGCTTATGGCACGAAAAATTCTGCAGCAATGCCCGCCGTTTCGTTACAGGCGCTGGCCGGCCAGGCCCGTTGCAAACGGCAGACCTGCGTCAGCGGAGAAGCGGCGCTCCGGCATCCAGGCGATCCAGCCTGGCCGCGCCCGGTACGCCGTGTGATCAGCCGATGTCCTGTTTGAGCCAGGTCGTGGACGCTGCGACAGCCAGCATTGCCGCGGCCACCACCATCAACGCGGCCGTCAGCCCCCAGCCGTGTGCGGCCAAGCCCACCAGCGCAGGGCCGGCCAGCACGCCGGCATAGCCCAGCGTGGTCATTGCGGTGATCGCCATGCCCTCCGGCATGGCGCGCTGTTGTCCTGCCATCGAGAACAGCGCAGGCGCGATATTGGCGCACCCCAGGCCGAGCAACGCATAGCCGAGCAGCGAAAGCTCCCACCACGGCGTGAGCACCGCCACCGAGAAACCCACGCAGGCGCACACACCGCCCAGCGCGATCGCGCGCGTGCGTCCCAGGCGCCGCACCAGCGCATCGCCACACAGCCGCATCGCGGTCATGGTCAGGGCGAAGATCACATAGCCCGCGCCGGCCTTGCTGGCGTCGACATTGCGAACCTGGGTCAGGAACACCGCGCTCCAGTCCAGGATCGTGCCTTCGGCAAGAAACACGACAAACGCCAGCAGGCCGATGAACAGCACGCTGCCGCGTGGCCATGCCAGCAATGGTCCTTCGTGCGCGGCTCGCTCGGTTCTCCAGTGCGGGGCCGCAATGGCAGTCATCGACACGATGGCGAGCACGCCGCTCATCGAGGCCAGCGCCGGCGTCATGCCGCTGCTGAGCAGCACCGTCATCAGCAACGCGCCGGCAAACCCGCCGATGCTGTAGAACGCGTGGAAACCGGACATCATCACCGTGCCGCTATCGCGTTCGACCGCCACTGCCTGCATGTTCATCGTGCAGTCCATCGCGCCGACGCCGGCGCCGAACACGAACAACAGCGCTCCCAATGCCACTGCAGACTGCATTGCGCTTAAAAATGGCAGTGCCGCGCACATCGTCGCCACGGTGACCAGCATCACGCGCCTGCAGCCCATGCGCGATGCCCATAGGCCGGCAAGCGGCATCGCCAGCAGCGATCCCGCGCCCAGGCAGAGCAGCACCAGACCCAGGCTGGCCTCGTCCAGCGCCGACTGCTGTTTGGCGAAGGGAACCAACGGTGCCCAGATCGATACCGCGAATCCGGGAATGAAAAAAGCCGCGCGTGTCGCGAGCTGCTGCGCGCGTGGCGAGGATGACTGCATCCCTGCCATCAACGCAGGCACCGCGAGCGAGGTGAGACCAGCACCACAACGTCAGGACAGATCATGCAGATCCTTGCCCAGCACCGGGCCGAGTTTCCAGTCGGAGAACTGCACCTGCAATCCTTCGCGCTCGGGCGTACACGTCATCGGCCCCACCAGATACTGCGCGGCCACCGGGAACGGGCATAGCCTGAGCAACGGCCAATAGCTGCCGTCCCGGGATGCCTGCAGCCGCAGCACACCCTTTTCCACCGTGGCCCGCATCCAGACATCGGAAGCATCGCCTTCATACGGCCCGGTGGCCCAATCCGAGATCCCATTGGTGAGCACACTGCTGAGCATGGCGCGCCCATCGCTGAGCTCGATGCCGGCCTTGACCCAGTGCCGCTCGTCGACACGGATCATGATGCCGGCCTGATCGTAGAGCTGCTCGAACCGGGCGCGCACGCGTACCTGGCAGGTGAAGGCCGCAGGGGCCGCAATGCCGAGGAAATGCCCGCTATCGCGGGTGAAACCGTAATGTGTCTCGCGCCAGAAGTCGGTTCCCTTGTCGGTCACGACCTCGAGCACATCGCCCTGCAGTACCCGGTGCACCTTCGGTGCGTTGAGCCAGGTGCCTTGCTGCCAGGAGCTGGTAGCCGCCGCGCCTGCACCGGTGGTCATGACCACGCCGCCGGCGGCCAGGCCACCCAGGGTCAGCCTGCGCCCGACATCGACCTGCTTGGACTCATTCATGCATCGCCTCTTCGCGTTCGCCACGCCGCAATCGTCTCCAGGCGCCTGGAAGACAGCAGCCAGGGTGAATTTGTACATCCGTACCAATTGGCGCGTCAACTCTGGATTACCATCGCAGGACCGAAACAGGCGTGGATGCAGATGAGCGGCAGGACGTGGCGCCAGGATCCCCATCGCAAGGAGCACATCGAACTGGCCACGCTGCAGGTGGTGGTGGACCATGGCGTGGCCGGCACGACCTTCCGCAAGGTTGCCGAGCAGGCCGGCGTGCCATTGAGCGCGACCACCTATTACTTCGGCTCCATGCACGAGTTGCTGATCGCCGCGTTCACCCGCTTCTCGCAGGAGGTCTCGCGCAACTTCGCTGCCGAGATCCGCGCAGCCAGGAACCGCGACCAGGCCTGCGACGCGGTGGTCAACATCATTTTTGCCGATGCCACCGCATCGCCACGGATTCTGCTGCTGAGCTACGAGCTGTACGCTTTCGCCCGCCGCCATTCGGAGATGACGGCCATCATGGAGCAATGGATGGCGCGCAGCAGGGCTGCGCTGGAGCTGCATTTCTCCAAGCCCGCGGCCAGCGCGATCGACGCGTTGATCGAAGGCATGACCATCCATCGCTCGGTGGTGCGCATGACCAAGAAGAGCGTGCGCAAGGCCGTGGGGCAGCTGGCGTTGTTGTGACGGCCGGTGGCAGCGCATTCTTGCCAGAGCTGGCACTGTCGCGCCTGACTCCAATCGCCTCAGACCACCGGCAGATGCATTGCAGTGCGATTGTTTCCGTCACGCGATGCTCGGCTGACGCGCCCTGCCCTCGCTCGCGGCAAGCCGGCAACGGCCTGACCCGCTCCACTCCGCCCAAGGCCGTCGTGACCTATCTTTCGCTGTTCGCACTGTCGTTGATCGCTGCCACCTTGCTGCCCGCACAGTCGGAAGCGGCATTGGCGGCGCTGTTGCTGGACGGCGGCTCGGTCGCCAGGCTCGTGGTCGTTGCCAGCCTGGGGAATGTGCTGGGCTCGCTGATCAACTGGTGGATCGGGCGCGAGGCGCTGCGTTTCCAGGAGCGGCGCTGGTTTCCGGTCACGCCACGCGCCCTGCAGCGGGCCCAGCGCTGGTACGCGCAGTACGGCCGATGGTCGCTGCTATTGAGCTGGATGCCGATCATCGGCGACCCGCTCACCTTGGCCGCCGGTGTGATGCGCGAGCCGCTGCGCGTCTTTCTGCCGCTGGTGGCGATCGCCAAGACCGCGCGTTACCTCGTGGTCGCGGCGGCGACGCTGGCACTCATTCCCTGAGCCTGGAAACAGCGTGCAGGACGTGCGGCGCGAGCCCGCCGTGCCCCCCATGCGCACGGCCGCTTAACGCGGCGCGCCTATGCTGTGGGCGCGCCGCAGGCCTCTAGCGGTGCACAGGACGCTGCACATTGGACATCGCAAAGGAGATCGTATGAAGAAGCTGCACAGCATGGTGCTCGCTGGATGCCTGCTCGGCCTCAGCCCGCTGGCCTCTGCCGAGGTTGCCAACCTGACCAATAGCGCCGATGGCGCCAACCGCGAGGCCGGTATCGCCGCGGTCAAGAAGAAGCTGCAGGAAGCCTGCGAGTCGCGCAAGGGCAAGGTGGACATGGCCTCGTTCGAGGTGGTGTTCGAAAAGACCAGCACCAATCCGGATGTGCCCAAACCCTATTACGTGGATGGCAAGATCAAGTGCGATCTGCCCTGAGTCCCTGATAGCAATAGTGCTGCCATCTCAGTGGTTAAGGGCAGCCAAGAGAATTGCTGCACCGCCAGCGGGATGCGGTCGGTACTGGACATCGGCGTGGTCGGTTCGTTTACTCCGGTCCCGAGCGTGCCTTCAGCACCTGTCTGACGTCTGCTCGCTACGTGCCGTTCGCTGCTCTTGAATCGGTAGCAACAAGCCCCGCGTTGCGGGGCTTGTTGTTACTGCCTGCGGTGTGTTCTTCATCGCAAGATAGCGGTCCCTGGCATGCGGCTCAATCGCCGACTGCCGCGCGGCCGGCTCAGCGCCCATGCTCACCCATCCTGTCGTCACGCATCGTGGGCAAACGCGGTGCACCGCACATCGGCGCGATAGTCGCGTGGCGTGCAGGCGAACCGCTTCTTGAATGCACGGCTGAAATGCGCCGAATCGGCAAAGCCCCACTTGCCAGCGATCTGGGTGATCGATTCGCGCTGCCGTTGCGGGTGGCGCAGGTCCTCGGCACTGCGCAGCAGCCGCCGACGCAGGATGTAGCGGCACACGGTGTCGCCATCGTCGAACAGGCGATACAACTGACGCAGCGATACCCCGAGCTGGCGTGCCAGCGCAGCCGGGGTGAGCAAGGCGTCGTCGAGCTGATGTTCGATCAACTGCTCGGCGTAGCGACGTAGCTGACTCGACGCGGCATCCAGCAGGCACTGCCTGTCCGCGCTCCGGGGATCGCCGCTCAGGGCCGACGGCAGCAGGGCCAGGATGGCTTCGCGCAGGGCACGGCGATCGTCCCGGCTCGCCGACTCGCCCGCCTGCCAGAGCTGCTCGATCATCACACGCAGCACCTGGCCACTGACTCCGAGCGGGCAAATCCTGCCGAACAGGGCACGCCCCTCGGGCAACCGCCGCTGCAGCTCGGAGCGATCCAGGTGGATGGAGACGTGGTCGATCAACCCGCAGCCGACGATATCGTAGGGCGTGGCCGAATCCATCAGCATCAGTTCGCCGGCATGCAACTGCAAGGCATGCTCGCCTTGGTACAGCATGCGGCTGCTCCCGCTGCGCTGCATGACCAGGAAGCAGTAGCGGTCGTCGAGGCGGTCTCCCTTGGTGCGTTGGTGCACGATTTGCGCCACATTGGTGCGAATCAGCGATGTCTTCAGGTCACCGTCGTCGTCATGGGCCAGCTCGCCCACGAAGCGTGGACCTTGCGGGTCCACGCTTGCACGAAAGCCGCCACAAGCGGAATCCAGTGCGTGATTCCACGCTTCGACATCGTGACAGACCCGGACAGGAGTGCGCATTGGGGGACCGAAATGTGATGACCTCCCCATTGCGGCACGCAAGCTCCGTGCCAGGTCTAGGCGCTGTGCTAGCTCCTGGCACGGTGCGGGTTCCCCACCCCGCGCTGCCTGCCAACGCGCATCGCCAACGCCACGGGTCTGGGGGGACGCCTGGCGCGCCGCCGCGGACGCGCAGCGCAGGCATCGCGCATTGAAGGACACCGCAGGGCGCGCAGGCGCGTATCCGGCCTGCCCGCTTGCCGGCAGCGCTGGCACAGACAGTCAAGTGCGCTGGCAGGCAACGACAAGCGTTGCGGTCACATGCCTGTCTACAGTGTCTGCGACCGCCGCGCAGGATGCTTGCTGCCCCATGATCAATACCGAAACCCCGACGTACTACACCGCTACCCGCAAATACGCGTTGAGCTTTCCTTCGCTGGAAAACGAGATCGATGCGGAGGTTGTCATCGTCGGTGGAGGCTTTTCGGGGATCAACACCGCGCTGGAACTGGCCGAGCACGGGGTCACCGATACCGTGGTGCTGGAGGGACGTCATCTGGGCTACGGCGGGACCGGGCGCAACGGCGGCCAGGTGATGGCCGGCATCGGCCACGATCTGGATGCGCTCGCCCGCGACGTCGGCAAGGAGGGCGTGCAGGCCTTGTTCGCACTGAGCGACCTGGGGCCGCAGATCATGCGCGAGCGCATCGCGCGCTACGGCATCGATGCCGACTTTCGCAGCGGCTACGGCTACATGGCCTTCAATGCCCGCCAGGCCCGCACGCTGCGCGCCTGGGAAACGGAATTCAAGTCGCTGGGATCGCCGCACGAGATCCGCTACCTGCCACGTTCGGAGGTCCAGCAAATCGTTGGCAGCGATGCCTACCATGCTGGCCTGCTGCATATGGGCGGGGGCCATGTGCATTCGCTCAACCTGCTGCTGGGCGAAGCCAAGGCGCTGAGCGAGACATACGGGGCGCGCATCTTCGAGCACAGCCCGGCGCTGGAGGTGAGCTACGGCAACCGGATCACGGTACGCACGGCCAACGGTCGCGTACGCGCGCGCAAACTGGTGTGGGCGATCGACGGCTTCAACAACCGCATGATGCCGGAACTGCATGCCCGCACCCTGAACGTGTACGCCTACAACTCGGTGACCGAGCCGCTGAGCCGCGACCTGATCGAGCGGATCAGCCCCATCCGCGGTGCCTTCAGCGATATCCGCCCGGTGATCGATTACTACCGCGTCACCAACGACAACCGGCTGATGTTCGGTTCGTCCACGCCGCTGCTCGAATACATCCCCGGCGATCTCAAACAGTGGAATCGCCGCCTGATGCTGAAGATCTTTCCCTACCTCAAGGATGTCGCCATCGACCTGGCATGGGGCGGGCCGCTGGCCTGTTCCAAGAACCTGTTTCCGCAGATCGGCACGTTGTCCGATCGCCCGAATGCCTTCTACGTCCAGGGCTATTCCGGATTCGGCGTCACGCCCAGCCAGATCATCTGCAAGGTGCTGGCCGAGGGCATCCTGGGTGGATCGCAGCGCTACCGCCTGATCAGTTCGATCAACCACGCCGCCATTGCCGGCAAGGATCGATTCCGCGAACTGCTGGTGAGCCTGGGCAAGCTGATGCACCAAGGCTCGGGCTATCGGCACGGGCGGCGTTGAGCCCTGCCCTGCGTTCGCCTCGTACCGCCGTTCCACCTGAGCACACCCAAAGGAGCCACCCCGCATGACCTTTACTCCGATCAAGCACGCACTGAGCCTGGACGAACTGGACGACTGGGGCAAGGTGACCTACCTTGGCACGCAGATGCTAGGCGACGAGCTCAAGGCCTACGGCCGCATGACCCATGGCGCGCCGACCGACCCGGTCGGTGCCGCCTATTTCGGCACCACCAAGGGCAGGTTTCGCATGACCTATCCCTTCAGCGAGCAGGCTACCGTGGTCCTGGGCGAAGTGCTGATGACAGACGAATCCACCGGCATCACGCATCACCTGAAGAGCGGCGACAGCTGGTTCGTCGAAAAAGGCACGCCGATGCTGTGGGACATCGTCAGCGATGCGGGCTTCATCAAGCACTACTTCGCTGTGGTCTGAGCATACCCGCCAGCCTACTGCGTCGAGTACTGCGCGGATCCGGCCGATGAATCGCAGGATCCGCGACACCGCACGATAACCGCGCTGCACTGCAGCGTCGCTGCGCACAACCAGCGTGTCGCAGCATGCACGGGATGACGCTGTCGCAGACTGCCCCGGGGCCGGGATGCACGCCATCCCGGATTCGTGCAACAGTGCGCCTGCCGAAGGCGGCGCATCGCGCCCCGCGTCGCATTGCTGTCGCCTTCGCACTTCCTTCCAGCTTCGGGACCTGCCATGTCAGCCAGTTCCGTTCCCGCATTCGTGGTCCGGCACTGCAGCACCGCTGCGGTGGAGGCGCACGCTCTTGCCCTGCCGCGTTGGCAGGTCCGCTACGACCAAACCAGTGGCGGGCACTTCACCGGCCAGCTGGACGAGTTGCAGCTGGACGGCATCCAGGTGGTGCGCGACCGTGCCAACCAGGCCATGCTCAAATGCGGCGAGGCCTGGCCAGGCGCGCTGGTGTTCAGCCTGCCGCTGGGCGGGATCGACCTGGAGATGTATTGCGAGGGCCATCGCCATCAGGAGCCCTGCCTGCTGGTGACGCCTGGCCATCGCCTGCCCGAGCTGCACACTCCTGCGCAGGTGGAATTGCTGTCGTTCGCGGTCGACCAGCGCCTGGTGGACTGGCTGCTGGAGCGTCAGCGCTGCGACCAGCCCTCGCGTACCCGCACGCTGTACCGCATGCCCCCGCGAAGCCTGCATGAGGTGCAATGCGTCAGCCAGGACCTGTTCGATTCGCACACGCTGACCAGCGCGATGCGCACGCATGCCGTGGTGCGTCGCGGCACCCGTGACGGGCTGCTGCAACTGCTGCTGGACATGCTCGACACCACCGAGGCCGCACCGCTGCGCCCCAGCGCGAGAAAGCGCCTGGTCGATCGCGCGCGCGATTACGCGCTGGCACACGCCGAACGCGCGCCCACGGTGCTGGAGTTGTGCGGGCATGTCGGTGCCAGCCGGCGCAAGCTGCAGTACTGTTTTCAGGAAAGCCTGGGCACCAATCCGGTGGCCTATCTGCGCACCCTGCGCTTGAACCAGGTACGGCGTTCGCTGACCAGCGAGGGCCCGGGCCGCTCGGTGCAGGACATCGCTGCCGCCTGGGGATTCTGGCATTCAAGCCGATTCGCCGGCGAATACCGCCAGTTGTTCGGGCAGAGTCCGTCGGAGACCCGCCGTCAGGCGCTGGGCGCCTTGGCGGGATAGGACGAAGGCCGGCACGCGGCCGCAACAACACAGCACGACATTGCCGATTCTGGATAACGGGCAGGCGAGCGTTCCGCTTAGGTTGGAGTTGTAACTCCGACAGGCGAGGAACCACCGATGTCCCAGCAACGCTGTCGTCCCATCCGTTCGCTGTCTGCAAGTCTGCTCCTCTGTAGCGTATTCTCCGCCCAGGCCACCGAGAACGGCGCGCCGTCCACCCCGATGGGGCTCTACGATTTCGGCGGCGGTTTCATGCCGCCCAGTACACCTGTCGGCACCTTCGGCGCTCGCGCCGCGTATTACTCGACCGATCGCCTGAACGACGGCGCGGGCCGTCGCAGCCCCAACGATTTTTCGCTGGATGTGCTGTCGCTGGGGCTGGCCTATCTCCGCATGACCGACGCGCAGTTCCTCGGCGCACGCTACGGCTTCAGCACGGTGGTGCCGTTCTTCCGCATGGATGCGTCGCTGGCGGTCAATGTCAACGGCGTGACCGTGTTCCGCGATCAGGCCAAGGTATTCCGGCTGGCCGATGTGCAGGTGACGCCGGTGATCCTGCAGTGGACGCCCTCGCCCAACCTGGGCATCAACTTCCAGTTCCAGATCCAGGCTCCGACCGGCGACTACGATGCCAGCCGGCTGATCTCTCCGGGCCTGAATCGCTGGACGTACTCGCCGCTGGTCAATGTCAGCTGGATCAGCCAGAGCGGCGTGGAGCTGTCGTCCTCGTTCCAGTTCGATATCAATGCGCGCAATCCCGACGCCGACTACCGCAGCGGCGTGGAATACCGCCACGAATTCGCCGTCGGAAAGCAGGTGGGCGCATGGACAGCAGGCCTGGGCGGTTACTACTACCGGCAGATCACCGATGACCAGCGCAATGGCCAGGACATCGGCAATCGCGCGCGCGTGGTCGCGCTGGGTCCGGCGGTGAGCTTCTTCGAGCCGGGCAAGATGCCGCTCTGGCTGCATGTCTACAGGGAGTTCGGCGCGCGCAATCGTGCCGAGGGCTACAACGTGGCGTTGCGCTTTGCGCGCACCTTCTGAGCGAGCGCCGATGAACACATCCAAGGGGGATGCCATGAACCAAGCCAGCGACTCGACCCGTCAGGCAGGGCGCGCGCAGGGCGCGGTGCTGCTGCTCGGCAGCAGCCTGACCATCATGGGCGCGGTGATGATCGCGCCCGTGCTACCCAAACTCGGCGCCCAGTTCGGGCCCATCGATCCTCAGGCCGGGCTGCTGGTGCCGCTGGTGGTCACCGGGCCGGCACTGGCCATCGCGCTGTTCGCACCGGCCGCCGGTGGGCTGGCCGACCTGTTCGGTCGCAAGGGCCTGCTGGTGCTGGCCACGCTCGCCTACGCCGTGCTCGGCGTCCTGCCGGCATTTCTGCAGGACCTGACCAGCATCGTGGGTGCACGCCTGCTGTTCGGGTGTGCCGAAGCGGCGGTGATGACGTGCTGCACCACGCTGATTGCCGACTACTGGCAGGGCGAACGCCGCCTGCGCTACGTCAATCTGCAGGTGGTGTGCATTGCGCTGATCGGCTCGCTGTTCTTCGTGGTCGGCGGTGCGCTGGGCGAGCATTCCTGGCGCACGCCGTTCTATCTTTACCTGCTGCCCTTGCTGCTGGTGCCGGCAATGCTGAAGGTGCTGTGGGAACCGGCCGCGACGCAGGCGACGCCGCATGCGGCGGCATCGGAAGGCAAGGTCGGCGGCTCCGCACTGGCGGTGGGCTATCTGCTGGTGTTCTTCGGCATGGCGCTCAGTTTCGTCGTGCCGGTACAGACGCCGGTGCTGCTGGTCGGGCTGGGGATCACCTCGAGCACCATGATCGGCATGTCTGCCGGCCTTGGACTGCTGGCGACGCTGGGGGGCTCGCTGGCCTGGCCGCTGCTGCGTCGCTGGATCGGCATGCCTGCCACCAACGCGCTGCTGCTGGCCTTGCTGGCGCTGGGCCTGTGGCTGCTGGTCGGCGCGCAGACCTACCCACAGGTGTTGCTGGCGGTGAGCGTGCACGGATTCGGTGCCGGGCTGCTGGTGCCCAATGCGATGACCCCGGTGATGAACGCGCTGCCGTTGCGCGTGCGCGGCCGCGGCATGGGCGGCTTTACCTCCAGCCTGTACCTGGGCCAGTTCGCCAGCCCGTTGCTGATCACCGCCTTGCTGCCGGCAGGTGGCGATCTGCATGGCGCAATCCGGATCGCCGCCGGCGCCGCGTTGGCGGTCGCCATGCTGTGGGCGGCGCGGGCGTTGCTGCGCCGGGCGCCTGCTCTTTCCACCGATTCGCAAGCGAGGTAATGGCGTGATGCAGGATATCGATGCGTTGTTGGACAGCCACGATGGAGTCGGCCTGGCCGCCCTGGTGAGGAACCGCGAGATCCAGCCGCTGGAGCTGGCCGAGGCCACGATCGTGCGGCTGCAACGGGTGGCATCGCTGAACGCCGTGGCCGAGACGCTCTATGACCAAGCGCGTGCCACCGCGTGCCTGCCCGCCACCCGGCAGGGGGCGCTGGCCGGCGTGCCTACGCTGATCAAGGACCTGTTCTCGCCCCTGCGTGGGGCGCGCATGGGCAATGGCTCGCTGGCGCAGGGCGATGCGCGCGCCGATCTGGACTGCGCGGTGGTGGAGCGGCTGCGGGCGGCCGGCTGCGTGTTCCTGGGCACCAGCACCTCGCCGGAGTTCGGTACGTCCTACACCACCGAATCCACCCGCTTCGGTGCCACCGCCAATCCATGGGACATCGCCCGCAGTGCCGGCGGCTCCAGCGGCGGCGCGGCCGCGCTGGTGGCCGCGCGTGCGGTGCCGTTTGCGCATGGCAACGACGGTGGCGGATCGCTGCGGGTGCCTGCCTCGTGTTGCGGCGTCTTCGGGCTCAAGCCCAGCCGCGGCCGCATGCCCTCCGGGCCATTGATCGGCGAAGGCTGGGCCGGCATGGGCATCGCACACGCCATCACCCGTTCGGTCCGCGACAGCGCGGCGCTGCTGGACGCCACCGCCGGTGCCGACCTGGGGGCGCCCTACGCCGCACCAGCCCAGGCATCCCCGTTCATGGCCGCGATCGAACGCGACCCCGCTCCATTGCGCATCGCGCTGGTGGAACACCTGGCGCCCTGGCCCAGCGGCGCAGACGCGCTGGCCGCGGTCCGTCATTCGGCCGGGCTGTGTAGCCGCCTTGGCCATCAAGTCGAAGCGGCGCGCCTGCCGGTGGACCTGCCGGTGCTGCTGGACCAGCTGTTCGACATCATCGGCCCCAGCACGCGCTGCTATCTGGACATGCTGGGCCATCTGCGTGGCGCGCCGGTGAACGACGCCGAGCTGGAGCCACGCACCCGGGTGATCCTGCGCGAAAAAGGCCAGGTCAGCGGTGCGCGCTATGCCGCCGCGGTGGCCGCGATCCACGCCCTCGGGCGGCGATTGGCGACCTTGCTGCAGGACTACGACCTGATCCTGACCCCGACCCTCACCCGCGTACCGCCGCTGCTGGGAACGCTGGACGCGTTCGACGACACCCTCCCGCTGCCGCGACTGATCGAGGACTTCCACAGCTATTCGCCATTCACCGCGTTATTCAACGCAAGCGGTCAGCCGGCGATGTCGGTGCCGTTGTACTGGAGCCCGGCCGGGTTGCCGATCGGTGCGCACTTTGCCGCGCGTTTCGGCGAGGAAAGCACATTGCTGGCGCTGGCCGCGCAACTGGAACGCGCGCAACCGTGGGCCGGACGCATTCCTCCGCTCAATGCCGGCGCTGTGAGCCGGTAAGACGCTGGTGCTGCGCTTGGCCGGCGCAGCGCATGCCACGCCGGTGCATCTGCATGGAAGCAGGCTGCATCCTTCAACAGTGCGGGGTGTTTGATGCCGCTGTCAGCGGCCTGGCAGGCGCGCAGTGCTGGTAACTGTGCGATCTCGATGCCGCGGTACGACACCTGTTACGCACCTGGCGCGCCTGCAGGAGCGCTTCAGTCGCGCAGACAGGATCAAGCCGCGGCAAGCTCGCGCCGTGGAGCTGTCACGGCGCGAACGCAGTGACAGCCTGGGTCGCGATCGCTCGCACCGCCTCAGCGCATCGCTTGCGGCGGCGATGCCGGCGCGGCGTCGGGAGTCACACGCCAGACGATGTTGGCCAGGTCATCGGCCACGATCAGTGCGCCGCGCGGATCGACCGTGACGCCAACCGGGCGACCGCGCGTCTTGCCATCCTCGCCGTGGAAGCCGTACACGAAGTCGATGGGGTCGCCTGCGGGCCGGCCGTCGCGGAACGGCACGAACACCACCTTGTAGCCGACGGGCGGGCTGCGGTTCCAGCTGCCGTGCTCGCCGACGAAGACGCCGTCTGCGAATTTCGCGCCCATCACCGGCGCGGAGAACGCCACGCCCAGTGCTGCCACATGCGAGCCCAAGGCGTAGTCCGGTTCGATGGCCGAGGCCACCTTTTGCGGGTCCTGCGGCATGACCCGCGTATCCACATGCTTGCCCCAGTAGCTGTAGGGCCAGCCGTAGAAGCCGCCTTCGCGAACCGAGGTCAGATAGTCGGGCACCAGGTTCGGGCCGATCTCGTCGCGTTCGTTGACTACCGCCCACAGCGCGCCGCTGCCGGGCTGGATGGCCAGCGCGGTCGGATTGCGCAGGCCGGTGGCATAGGGCTTGTGCGCACCGGTGGCCGCATCGACCTGCCAGACCTGTGCACGATCGATTTCCACATCCATGCCGCGTTCGGTGATGTTGCTGTTGGAGCCGATCGCCACATACAGATAGCGACCGTCTGCACTGGCGGTAAGCGCCTTGGTCCAGTGGTGATTGATGGCCGACGGCAGGTCGGTCAGCTTGCTCGGCGCGCCGCTGGCCTTGGTCTGGCCGTCGGTGTAATCGAAGCGCACCAGCGCATCCTGGTTGGCGACGTAGAGCGCATTGCCGATCAGCGCGAGTCCGTACGGTGCGTTGAGCTTGTCGGCGAAGACGGTCTTCAGTTCATAGGTGCCGTCACCGTCGGCGTCACGCAGCAAGGTCAGGCGATTGCCGCTCTTGACCTGGGTGGTGCCCTTGGCCTTGATCGGGCCGGCAATGATGTCCTTGGGCTTGAGCTTGGGCGCCGAACCGCCGCGGCCTTCGGCCACCAGGATGTCGCCGTTCGGCAGCACCAGCGTCTGTCGCGGAATGGCCAGATCGCGCGCGATGGCGGTGATGCGATACCCGGACGGCACGGTTGGGATGCTGTTACCCCACGCAGTGGGCTCGGCGATCGTCATGTCCGGCAGCACGCCGCGATCGGGTGCCGGCAGGTTGGGCGTCGCGCCATGCTGGTTCAACTCGGGCGCCTGACCGCAGCCAGCCAGCGCGGCAGCGAGGATTGAGACCGCAAGCACTCGGGATTGGCGGTTCATCGTGCACCTCCCAGGCGCAGACCGGACAGCCCCGACCAGGCGGCCACCATCGCGAACAGCGTCGCAATGCCCGACATCACCAGCGCTGCCGGCATGATGGCCCATGCGTCGCGTGCGTGATGCAGGGCATCGAACAAGCCCACCACCCAGGTGGCGACCAGCGCGAGCAGATAGACCAGATTGCGGCTACCGCGAGCCAGCCCGATGACCGCGGCCAGCAGCGCAACGGTGGTCATCACCATCGCACCGACCAGCAACCACGACGCGAAGTTGCTCCACTGGATCTGGTAAGAGCTCCAGTAGGCGTAATCGCAGAGTAGCGTGCCAAGGAACAGGGGCCACACACCACCGAGGATGGCGGCGTGGAACGGATGGATGGCCCGCAAGCGGGTCGGGACAGCGGTTGCGTGCATGGCGGACTCGTATGGCATGGCAAAACGTAGATCCGATGCTGCCAGCTTGCGTGTGATGAGCAGGACGATACGTGCATGTGGCGCTGCCGGCTCCGGCGCGCGCCGGTGTCGCTGCCAACGCTTGGAATCGCGCGCATCGACCCCTAGATCCATATGTGCACCCATGCTGCACATGGCGTGATGCCCGCTTGCGCGGCGCAGGCGTCGGTGTGGCAGTGCTCTGCGTCGTTGCCCCTCCCCCGCGGCAGCATGTTCCCCGGAGTCAATCGTGATGCCTATTTCCGAAAGCCTGTCGCCCAGGCAGCAAGCCCTCGCCCCCATCGCTGCATTCGCGGCCACCGGCGATATCGAACGGTTGAAGCCGGTGCTCGACGCCGGCCTCGACGCAGGCCTGACCATCAGCCACTGCAAGGAAGTACTGGTGCAGGTCTACGCTTATGCCGGCTTTCCGCGCAGCCTCAATGCGCTGGCGGCCTTGATGCAGGTCATCCAGGCACGACGGCAGCGTGGCGTTGTCGACCCGGATGGCGACTCGCCGGGCCCGGTGCCCACCGGCCAGGCATTGCTCGCAGTGGGAACCGCCAATCAAACCCAGCTGGCAGGCGCACCGGTGACCGGCCCGCTGTTCGAGTTTGCGCCAGCCATCGACCAGTATCTGAAGACGCATCTGTTCGGCGACATCTTTGCACGCGACAACCTGGACTGGGTGAGCCGCGAGCTGGCGACCGTGAGCATGCTTGCTGCGCTGGAAGGTGTGGAAGCGCAGCTGCAGTCGCATCTGAAGATCAGCATCAACATCGGCGTGACCACGGCGCAGCTCAATGCGCTGGCACAGGTACTGGACAAGCGGGTCGGCGCTGCGGCGGGCACGCGTGCCAAGGCGGCACTGGCCAGGACCCAGTAGGCCCACGCCGGTCCAAACGCACGGCAGGATCAAGCCAGCGTGCCCCGGGCCGGCAGATCTGGCCCACAGCTGTCGCCGGCCGCCGGCGCGCTGGGGGTCAAGCAGACCTTGGCAACCCTTCCGGGTGATGACCACGACGCGCAGCGATGCACAAACCAGGCTAGGCGGTGTGCGCACCGGATGTCCCTGTGCATTCCCCACGCGATGGATGGCTGGATATCCGAAACCGGATCGACTGACGCCAACTTCTTGGCGTTTTATTCAATTCGCCGGTCACTTTTATTGGGCAGGTCCAGGGCATGCCCAATAATTAATTATTTAAATCACCTTTATATGCCGTCATTGTTGATTTAACCCCGGCCGGAGCGTCGAATTCCGCACACGCATCGGATGCGGACTCGTATGCGCCAGAAAGAGCCTGCACTTATACGCACAAAATCGTCGGGCCCGGGGCGACAAAGAGCAGATTAAAGACCGCTCGGCCATACCGACGTACGCTGGAGTCCGTTAGAAACGCTGACTCGCGCTAGAATCCGCTACAGCTGGTAGGTGATTCACCCATAACCTTGATGCAATTCCCTGATTACCACGGATTCGCTTCACATTTAGGATCACCGCCCTTCAAAAAATGTGATGGATTATTGTCGCGCCCGGTCTAACTTTTCTCCACACATCCCTCGTTTAAGCGCAAACTAATTCGTTTTAGCTATGGAATAAATCGCAACTGTCTATTGCCCGAAATTTTGTCTGAATAGCAACTGTCCATTCAGACTTTAGAGTCGTTGGCTAGCGCCGTTAAACAAGTCGCAAGCACACGAAACTCTCAGCCAGATGCCTTATTTGCCGCGCGTGCGGGTCCGAGGGGACGGACCGGCGAATGGCTAAAGCGATCACTGTGCCAAACACCGTCTGCAACCTTGGCCAGCGGCGCAAGACTCTCTGCGCCATTGTCAGATCCAGCAGTGCGGCGCGCCTTCAATCAACGGAATCGACCAACCATGAATCGTTCGCTGCTCGCCACGACCATCGCATCCTGTCTTGTCCTGACCGCTTGTGGCGGTGGTGGTGGTGGCGGCAACGTCCGTAGCGACCCGCCGCAGAGCACGGTGATCGCGCCGGCCCCTACCCCGAGCACGCCTACCACGCCTACCACGCCGGGAACCACCTCCGACCCGCTGCCCAAGACCGCGCCCGCCCCGACGCCTGCCCCCCCTCGTTACCAGGGCGTGGACAGCAACCTGCTGGTGCCGATCAATGCCGATCTGGCGCAACAGGCCGGCGCACGCGGCCAGGGCGTCAAGCTCGCGGTGCTGGACGACAACCTGGTGCAGAGCTATGCGCCGCTTGCGGGCAAGGTCGATGGATTCACCGACTACACCGCTAGCCCGGGCACGCCGGAATCTTCTTCCAATGCGCTGCGCGGCCACGGCACCATCGTCTCGGCGCTGGTGCTGGGTTCGGCGCAGGACGGATTTGCCGGTGGCGTGGCGCCGGATGCGGACCTGTTCTATGCACGCATCTGCGCGGAGAATTCCTGCGGTACCCAGCAGGCCCGTAACGCGGCAGTGGGTCTGGCGGCCGCCGGTGTGCGGATCGCCAACCTGTCGCTGGGCGCGTCGTATGCCGATGCCGCCAGCAGTGCGAATGCTGCCGCCGCCTGGCGTTTTGCGCTGACGCCGCTGGTGCAGGCCGGCGCCCTGATCGTCGCCGCCACCGGCAACGAAGGCGCCGCCGAGGCGGCGTATCCGGCGGCCACGCCGGTGCAGGAAGCTGGCGTTCGCAACAACTGGCTGGCCGTGGGCGCGATCGCTGTCGACAGCGCCGGCAACCCGGCCGGTCTGACCAGTTATTCCAACCATTGCGGCGCCGCCGCGCAGTGGTGCCTGGTGGCACCGGGCAGCTTCACCGCGCCGGCGCTGGCCGGCACCGAATTGCAGGGCCAGGTTGCCGGCACCTCGTTCTCCACGGCAGCCGTCAGCGGCGTCGCAGCGCAGGTGCTGGGCGTGTATCCGTGGATGAGCGCGTCCAACCTGCAGCAGACCCTGCTGACCACCGCCACCGATCTGGGCGCGCCAGGTGTGGATACGCTGTACGGTTGGGGCCTGGTCAACGCCGCCAAGGCGATCAAGGGTCCGGGGCAGTTCGCCACCAACTGGTCGGCCAATGTGGGTGCAGGCTACGCCAGCACCTTCAGCAACGACATTTCCGGCACCGGCAGCCTGACCAAGAATGGTGCCGGACGGCTCACCCTGAGCGGCAGTAACAGCTACAGCGGCGGCACCACCATTCTCGATGGCGTGCTCGCGCTGTCCGGCAGCCTGCGTTCGGACCTGCTGGTGGCCAACTCGGCCACCTTCGAATCGCGCGGCGGCGTGATCAACGGCGGCTACAGCCTGGTCAACAACACCGGCACCACCGCCATCGAACTGGGCAAGGGCCTGACCGTCACCGGCCAGGCCAGCCTCAAGGGCAATCTGCTGCTATTGCCCGAAGCCGCCGGTTACAGCGTCGGCAGCACCGAAACCATTCTCCGCGCCGGCACCCTGCAGGGCAGCTTCGACCACGTGCAATATGCCAACAATTTCTTCTGGACCGCGGCGCTTGCCTATGCGCCGACCACGGTCACCGCGACGCTGACCCGCAACGCCTCGGCCAGCAACGCGCAGGCCGCCGGCGCACCGCAGGCAGTGGTTGCCGGCGCCGCCCAGGCCGATACGCTGGTCAAGGTGTTGGATACGCGCGTGGCCTCCGGCGATACCGCCAATCTGGGCGGCCTGATCAGCGCCACCGGTTCGCTGTTGGCGGCGTCCAACGCACAGGTGGCCGCGTCGCTGCCCACCCTGACCGGGCAGGTGCATGGCGTGGAGCGCACGCTGGGCTTCCAGTCCGCCCTCAACGATGCGCGGGTTGCCGCCGATCGGCTGCCCTACCTGGCCGACACCACCACCCTGACTACCTGGGTGCAGGGCAGCTACCTGGATGGCGACCTGAGCCGCAGCGGCTTCGCTGCGGCCGACTATACCCAGCAAGCCACCAGCTTCGGCGTGGACCTGCCGTTGGGTGGCGCCGGTACCATCGTCGGTGCGGCGGTGACGTCGGGCCAGGACCGCGCGCAGATCGATGCCTCGGCCAGCCGTCTGCGTTCGGACCGTTATGCGATGACTGCGTATCTGTACCAGCCCATCGGCCAGGCCTATCTGTCGGGCATTGGCTCGTACGGCATGAGCACGGTGGAAACCGAGCGCAGCGTGCAGGCCGGCACCGTCGGCGAGCGTCTGCAGGATCGCCGCCACGACAGCAATTGGTCGCTGCGCGCGGAGGTCGGACTGATGCCGCAGGCAGGGGTGTCGCCGTTCGTTGCCGCGGGTGTGGTCAGCCAGACCCAGGACGCGTTCAGCGAGACCTCGGTGACCGGCCTGGGCCTGAGCGCCGGCAGCGACAGCCTGCGGGCCGGCTATGCCGAGGCGGGCGTGCGCGGTCAGCTGACGCGCGGCAAGTGGGGGCTGGATGGGTTGCTCGCTTACCGCTCGCTGCTGGGCAATCCGAATGCCGACTTCACCGCGTGGTTCACCGGTCTGCCGGAAGCGCGCTTCACTGTCTCCGGCGCTCCGGTCACCAAGCAGGCGGCACGTGCGTCGGTCGGCGTGCGTTACCAAGTCAACGAGGCGTTTTCCGTCTACGGCAACGTGGGTGCAGAACACGCAAGCTCCAGTGCCGACAGCATCAATGCCAATGTCGGCCTGCGCTGGCAGTTCTGATCGCCTGCGTGAGCGTGTCCACGCGCCCGACGCTCTGGCGCGTTCGAAGACAGGTACCACAGATACGCCCCGGCATGCCGGGGCGTATCTGTGGTTGCATGGCCGCCCATGGAGTTCTGGCGCTTGCAGTCGGTGCGGTGCGATCAGTTCATCTGGATCGGCTCATCGGACGCTGGCGATCAGAAGCTCCAGCCCCAGGTCACCTGCCCGCCATAGGCGGTCTGGCCATCGCCTTCGAGCCCTTGCAGCGACAACGACATGCGGCTGTTCGGGGAGGTGATCAGGCTCACTCCCACTTCACCGATCACCGCGTTCTTGGCCAGCGTGACGCTCTGCACCGCAAACTGCGCATTGGTGCCGAGGAAGCCGGCAGTGCGCTGCACGGCGCGATCGACGAACGCATGCCGCCAGCCCAGCGAGGCATGCAGCGCCGCCTGCTGACCGAGCGCCCAGCGCCCACGCACGCCCAGCGTGCTGGTGATGAACTCGTCGGTGGCACCCTCCACCGCCAGCCCGGCAATCCCGCCGCGCTCGCTGAAGCCATCGGTCTTCAGGCGGGTGTAGTCGGCGGCCAGGAACGGGGTGTAGACCGCATCGCCGCTACGCAGTTGCCAGGACGCTTCCAGCGATGCGGTGATCGCGTTGGCGTCGTAGTCGCTGTTGAGGCGTTCTTCGAGCACATCGGGCAGCAGCACACGGCGCGAGCCGTCCACCCGGTAGTCGGCGTAGTCCAGCGCTCCCTGCAGCGAGAATGCCGACCACGCCGCCTGTGCGTACACGCCGGCATGCGTGCCCTTGATGTCGGCGCGATCGCCCCACTCGCGCGACCAGCTGTCGATGTCCTGACTCCCCACGGCAACGCCGACCACGCTGCGCTCGCCGACGCGACGTTCTGCACCGGCCATGACGCCGTTGTCTTCGCGGCGCACCGCGTACGTGTCGGCATCGCCATCGACGCGGTTGGGCAGGCTGCGTCCGGTGATCCAGACCGTAGTCTCGCCGATCCGGGTGTCCTGGCTGTCGCCACGCAGGTGGCTACCGATGCCGCTGGTGAGGAAACGGCTGTCCAGCATCGCGGTGGCGGTACTGGCATGGCTTTCTCCCGACAGCGACGCGAAGGCGGTGGCCAACGCAGTGGGGTCGTCCGGCAGCCGCACGATCGACTGATACACCGGGCTGGTCACCGGCAGGCCATCCACGGCAGATGCCGCGGCCTGCTGGTTGGGGGTGGTGACCGTGTCGATCATCCCCACGGTGTTACGACCCAGGAAGATCGACAGCCCGGTGGCGCTGCTGTTGAAGTTCGGGTCGACGAAGGCGTAATCGGCCACGACGTTGCTGAATTGCCCGCTCACGCCACCGGCTGCATTGATCACCGGGATTTCGGTGAACAGTGGCCACTCGGCGGCACGCACCATCTGCAAGGTGCTGCCTGGTGCCACGGTGGCTGCACCGCCCACTGTCACCGGCGTCACGGCTCCATTGGCTCCTGGCGCGACCTGCACGGTGGACCCGCTGCCGATCGTGGCATTGCCGCTGACACTGACGCTGCCATTGGCGCCGCCGATGAGCAAATTGCCGCCGGACAGCACGAGGCTGCCGATGGTGCCGTTGCCGGTGAGCGTACCGCCCGGCCCCACGGTGACCGGCCCGCCAAGCGCGGCGCCTGGATTGGCGAGGTTGCCCACGCTCAAGGTGCCGGCGTTGACAGCTGTCGCACCGGCGAAGCCGCCGCTGTCCGCCGTGATCAGGAGCGTGCCGGTGCCCTCCTTGACCAGGCTCCCAGTGCCCGACAGGACTCCTGCGTAGGAACCGTTCGTGTTCTGCAGGAATACCAGCGCACTGGTGTCGACGATGTTGCCTTGCAAGCTGTCGGTATCGCCAATCAAGGTACCTGCGCTGACGGTGGTGCCCCCCAGGTAGGTGTTGGTGCCATCCAGGGTCAGCGCACCGGTGCCGGTCTTGATCAACGAGCCGCTGCCGGTGATGTTGCCGGCGAAGGTGCCGTCCACGGCCTGATCGAACACCAGCACCGCATTATCGAGGATGTTGCCCTGCAGGCTGCTGGTGTTGCCCTGCAGGGTGCCGCTGGCAACGGTGGTACCGCCGCTGTAGGCATTGCTGCCGGCCAGCGTGAGGACACCGGCGCCCTGTTTCACCACGCTGCCGACGCCGCTGATGGCGCCGGCAAACGTGCCGTCGCCGGCCTGATCGAACACCAGCACCGCATTGTCGAGGATATTGCCCTGCAGGCTGGTGGTATCGCCGATCAGAGTCCCTGCACTGACCAGGGTGCCGCCGGTATAGCTGTTGGCGCCGGTCAGCTGCAGTGCGCCGCTACCGGTCTTTTCCAGTGAGCCGGTGCCGCTGACCACGCCGGCATACACGCCGCCGCTGCCCTGGTTGAACACCAGCGCCGCAGTGTTGGCGATGTCGCCCTGCAGGCTGCTGGTGTCGCCGATCAGGCTGCCGGCGACGATCGTGGTCCCGCCGGTGTAGCCGTTGGCGCCGTTGAGCAGCAATGCGCCCGCGCCATCCTTGATCAGGCTGCCGGTGCCGGTGATCGAGCCGGTAAACACGCCATCGCCAGCCTGGTCGAACACCAGCGTGGCGTTGTCGACGATCGCTCCCTGCAGGCTCGCACTATTGCCGACCAAGGTGCCTGCATCGAGCGTCGTACCACCGCTGTAGGTATTGCTGCCGGCCAGCGTCAGCGTCCCGGTGCCGGTCTTGATCAGCGCGCCGCTGCCGGCGATAGTGCCGGCCAGGCTAAGGTCGGCCGGTGTAGCGACAGTCAGCGCAGCGCCCAGGTTGATCGCGTTGCCCAGCGCGGCGGCAATCGCATTGCTGAGCACCGAATCGCCAGTCACCGACAGCGCGCCGCTTCCCAGCGCCGTGTTGCTGCCGACCAGTAGCGTGCCGGCGTTCAACACGCTGCCGCCGGTGTAGCTGTTGTTGCCGGCAAGGGTGAGCGTGCTGCTGCCGTTCTTGATCAACCCACCCGCCCCGCTGATCGTGCCGGACAGCCCCAGGTCGTTGCTGCCGGGCAGCGTCACCGCACCGTCGAGCACCACCGCGTTGCCCACGGTCAGCGCCTGGTTGCTGTCGATGCTGGTGCCGCCGGCGGCGGTCAGCACGCCGCTGCCCAGGGCCTGCGCATCGCCCAGCACCAGCGTGCCGCCGCCCAGCGACGTGCCGCCGGCATAGCTGTTGGCGGCATCGAGCACCAGGGTGCCGGTGTCGAGTTTCTGCAGTGCGCCAGCGCCGCCGATGGCAACGTCGATGGTGCCGGTGACGCCGGGATCGACGCGGATGATGGTGGTGGCGGCATTGGCGCTCAGTGCACCGGCGCCGGCATCGTTCAGCACATAGCCATCGGTGAGGAACTGCATGCCGGTGATGCCCTGGGTGCCCTGCACACCCACGGTGCCGGCGCTGCCGCCGAAGACGGCAAAACTGTTCTGCCAGGCATCGTTGGTCAGGCCGTCGATCGCGGTCCAGTTGGTGGCAGTGCCGGTCCAGGTCCCGCTGCCGCCGTCGATGGCGCCGTTGGCGACGGTCTGCGCGCCATCCCAGAACTGCACGTTGCTGCCGGGCGAGAGCACCACTACGTTGACCTGTTGGGCAAGCGCCGTCTGCAAGCTCAGCTGGGTGGGATCCACGCTGCCGGGCAGCGTGCCGATGTTCATGCCGTTGTCGGTCAGCGCACCGGTGTAGTCGATCAAACGGTAGACGCCACTGCCGAAGCCGCCGATGTCGGTGATGTTGAGCGTACCGTCCAGCGTGAGGTTGCCGTTGACCGCCAGCACGCCGGTCTGGCTGGGGATTCCGAGGAAGGCGTCGAGCGTGGCATTGGGAGCCATGCTCAGGCTGCCGGTGGTCAGCAGTGCGCCGCTGCTCACCACCAGGCGGCCGCCATCGTTGACGGTGACTGCGGCATCGACCACACCGCTGCCGCTCAATGTGCCGCCACTGCCCACGCTGACGCCGCCAGCGCTGGCCAGGGTGCCATCCACGTCCAGCGTGCCGCCGATGACCTGGGTGGTGCCACCCAGCGCGCTGCTGCCGGTGAGCTGCAAGGTGCCGGTACCGGCCTTGTCCAGATTGCCGGCACCGCTGAAGCTGCCGGCAAAGATCCGGTCGCTGTTGTCGCCTCCCAGTTGCAAGCTGCTGCCGCCGGCAATGGCGACATCGCCCAGCCCGCTCACCGCGCTCAGGTTGGTGCTGCTGCCCAGCGCCAGTTGCGCACCAGCCGCCACATCCACCGTGCTGGCGCCCCCCAGGGTGCCGCCGGCGGAGGTGGCAAGCACGCCGGCCTGCACGCTTACCGGACCACTGAAGCTGTTGGCGGCGGACAGGGTCAGGGCTCCGAGCCCGGTCTTGGTGAGTGCGCCGGTACCGCTGAGCGTGCCGGTCAGCGCCAGATCGGCGGCGCTGGCGATGGTCAGATCGGCACCGAGATCGACGTTATTGCCCAGCGCCAGCGCAATTGCATTGCTCAAGGTGGAATTGCCCAGCACCGACAGGCTGCCCGTCCCCAGCGCCGTGTTGCTGCCCACCGCCAGGGTACCGGCATTCAACACGCTGCCGCCGGTGTAGCTGTTGTTGCCGGCAAGGGTGAGCGTGCTGGTGCCGTTCTTGATCAACCCACCCGCCCCACTGACCGCCCCGGACAGCCCCAGATCGTTGCTGCCGGGCAGCGTCACCGCACCGTCGAGCACTACCGCGTTGCCCACGGTCAGCGCCTGGTTGCTGTCGATGCCGGTGCCGCCGGCGGCGGTCAGCACGCCGCTGCCCAGGGCCTGCGCATCGCCCAGCACCAGCGTGCCGCCGCCCAGCGACGTGCCGCCGGCATAGCTGTTGGCGGCATCGAGCACCAGGGTGCCGGTGTCGAGTTTCTGCACGCCGCCGATTCC
This sequence comes from Xanthomonas codiaei, assembly GCF_002939785.1. Classification (GTDB taxonomy): domain Bacteria; phylum Pseudomonadota; class Gammaproteobacteria; order Xanthomonadales; family Xanthomonadaceae; genus Xanthomonas; species Xanthomonas codiaei. The sequence goes on along the minus strand of NZ_MDEC01000032.1, from coordinate 11,004 downwards.
GGAGATGGCGACATCGATCGTCGCGGTGGCACCGGGGTCCACGCGAATGGCGGTGAGCGGCGCGGTGACGTTGAGCGCACCGGCGCCGGCGTCGGTCAACTGATAGCCATCGCTCACGAACTGCAGGCCACCCAGCTCCTGCGTGCCCTGCACGCCCACAGTGCCTGCCGTACCGGAGAACACCGCAAAGTCGCCCTGCCAGGTGCTGTTGGCCGAGCCATCCTGGCCGGTCCAGTTGGTGGCGGCACCCCACACGCCCGAGCCACCGTCCACCGTGCCGTTGGCAACGGTCTGCGCGCCGTCCCAGAACTGCACGATGCTGCCCGGCGCCGTCACCACCAGGTTGATCTGCTGGCCAATGGCGGTCTGCAAGGCCAGCTGGCTGATGTCGACGCTGCCCGGTATCGCGCCGAACAGCATGCCGTTGTTGGTCAGCGCACCGGTGTAATCGATCAACCGATACACACCGGTGCCGAAGCCGCCGATGTCGGTGACATTGAGCGTGCCATCCAGGGTGAGATTGCCGTTGACCGCCAACAGGCGCGTGGCGCTCGGCGCGGCCAGCGCGACATCCACGATCGCTCCCTGTGCCAGCGTCAGGCTGCCCACGCTGAGCGATGCGCCGCTGGTCAATGCCAACCGGCCGCCGTTGCCGATGGTGGTGTCGCTGGAGACGCTGCCGTTGGTGCCGGAACCGGTCAGCGTGCCGCCAAGCGCAACGTTCACCGCACTGGTGCCAAGGCTGCCGACCACATCCAGGGTGCCACCGCTGACCTGCGTCGCGCCGCCAATCGCGCTGTTGCCGAGCAGACGCACGATGCCCGTGCCGATCTTGTCCAGGTTGCCGCCACCGCCGAGGCTGCCGGCAAAGTCGCCGCTGCCCAACTGCAGGGTCGCACCGGCATCGGTATCCACGCTGCCCGCACCGGCCAGCGCGTTGATCAGGCCACCGTTGGTCAGGTTCAGGGACGCGCCAGCGGCAACGTCGACCAGGCTGGCATTGCCCAGCGAGGCCGCGGTGCTGGCTACCACCGTTCCGCCCTGGATCGCCAGCGGGCCGGTGTAGGTATTACTGCCACTCAGCGTCAAGGTGCCGAGACCGGTCTTGGTCAATGCGCCGGCACCGCCAATGGTGCCGCTGGCCAGCATGTCGGCCGCGTTGTCGATGGTCAGCGCGGCGCCCAGGTCGATGTCGTTGCCCAGAGCCACGGCGATCGCATTGCTCAGCACCGAATCGCCGGTGACCGACAGGCTGCCGGTGCCGAGCGCAGCATCGGCGCCGACCGCGAGCGTGCCTGCCGCGAGCGTGGTGCCGCCGCTGTAGCTGTTGCCCGCCGTGAGCGCCAGTGTGGCTGCGCCGTTCTTGATCAGGCTGCCAGTGCCGGTAATGACGCCATTCACCGCCAGATCGTTGCTGCCGACCAGGCTGAGCTGGCTGTTCAACTGCACGGCATTCCCGATGCTCAGCGCCGTGTTGGCATCCAGTTCCGCCGCACCGGCGACCGTCAGATCACCGATGCCCAACGCATTGCCGTTGCCCAGCACCAGGCGACCGGCGTCGAGGGTGAGGCCGCCGCTGAAGGTATTGGCGTTGCCCAGGGTCAGGGTGGCGAGGCCCTGCTTCTGCAGGCTGCCGGTGCCGCTGATCACGCCGTCCAGTGCGATGTCCTGCGTCCCTGGCAGCGTCAGCGCACCATTCAACGCCAGCGCGTTCGCCAACGTCACCGCGCTGCTGGCATCCAGCGACGTACCGCCAGCGGCGGTGAGCGTACCTGTCCCCAGCGCCGTGTTACTGCCAACCACCAGGGCGCCGGCCTGCAACTGCAAGCCGCCCGACCAGGTATTGGCGCCGCTGAGCGTGAGTGTTTGCGTGCCGTTCTTGATCAGGCTTCCGGCACCGTCGATGACACCGGCCAGGCCCAGGTCCTGCCCATCGATGCCCAGCGTGCCGTTCACCGTGATGGCGTTCTGCAAGGCGACCGCGGTGCTTGCGTTGAGCGTGGTGCCATCGGCGGCGGTCAGCGCGCCCGTCCCCAGCGCAGCATTGCTGCCGACCACCAGCGAACCGGCATCCAGCAGCGTTCCGCCGGTGTAGAGATTGTTGCCGATCAGCGTCAATGCACCGGTGCCCTGTTTGACCAGACTGCCCGTCCCACTCACGGTGCCGGTCAACCCGAGGCTGTTGTTGCCGGTCAGCGACAGCGCGCCATTCAACGCGACATCGTTCGCCAGGGTGATGGCGCTGGTCGCCTGCAACTGCGTGCCGTTGGCGGCGGTCAACACGCCGCTGCCCAGGCCCGTGCTGCTGCCGACCAGCAGGGCGCCTGCATTGAGATCCACGCCGCCAGCGAAGGTATTGGCACCGCCCAGGCTCAACGCCGCGTTGCCGTCCTTGACCAGCCCCCCCGCCCCGCTGACCACGCCATTGAGCGCGAGCGCCTGACTGCCGCCGATCACAAGGTCCGCATCCAGCACGACGTCATTGGCGAGCGTGCGCGCCGCCGTGCCATCGAGCAGGCCGCCGGCAACGGTCAGGACGCCGCTGCCCAGCGCCGTATCGCTACCCAGCAACAGGCTGCCTGCGGTCAGCCGTGTGCCTCCGGCATAGGTGTTGTTCCCTGCCAGGGTCAGGCTGGCGGGGCCGAGCTTGTCCAGGCCGCCGGCGCCGCCGATGGTGCCGGTGAGCGTGAGCGCATTGCTGCCGCCGATGTTGACCAGCCCGGTCAAGGCAATGGCATTGGCAAGCGTGCTGACCGCGAGGGTATCCAGCGTGGTGCCGGCAGCGGCAGTGAGCGCACCGATGCCAAGCGCAGTATTGCTGCCCAAGCTGAGCCGGCCCGCACTCAGCGTGGTGCCGCCGCTATAGGTATTGTTGCCGGTCAGGGCCAGATCCCCGCTCCCGGATTTGACCAGGCTGCCGGCGCCACCGATGCCGCCGCCAAGCGTCAGTGCCTGCGCGCCATCGAGCGTGAGTGCCCCGGCATTCAACGCGATCGCATTGTTCAACGTGGTTGGCGCGCTGCCTTGCAGGGCGGCATTGCCGGTGACCGTCAGGGTGCCGCTGCCGAGCGCGTCGCCGTTCGCTACCTGCAAGGTGCCGGCGTTGAGCGTGGTACCGCCGCTATAGGTATTCAGGCCACTGACGGTGAGCGTGCCGGCACCGAGCTTGTTCAATGCGCCCACGCCGCTGATGGTGCCGGCCAGGTTCAACGCGGTCCCATTGCTGGCCAGGCCCAGCGTGCCTGTCAGCGACATCGCATTGGTCACTGTCGTCGCGGTGCTCGCATCGAGCGTGCCGCCGCTGGCAGTGAGCGTGCCGGTGCCCAGCGCCGCATTGGCGCCGACCACCAGCCGCCCATTGCTCAGGGTGGTGCCGCTGGTATAGCCATTGCTGTTGGTCAGGGTGAGATCGCCGGCGCCGCTCTTGATCAGGCTGCCAGCGCCATTGATCACGCCGCCCAGGGTGAGTGCCTGCGTGCCGGTCCAGCTCAACGGCCCGGCGAGATTGACGGCATTGCCCAGCGTCAGCGGGGCGCTGGTGCTCAGGTTGGACGCACCGGTGACATTCAATGCGCCGCTGCCGAGCGCAGCGGTGTTATCGAGCTGCAGCGTGCCTGCTGCCAGCGTCGTGCCGCCGGTGTAGGTGTTGGCGCCACTGAGCGCAAGCGTGCCGGTGCCCGTCTTGGCGAGTCCACCGCTACCTGACAGCACACCGGTCAGTGTCAGCGCATTGCCGCTGGCGCCCAGGCCCAGCGTGCTGTTCAACGCGAATGCATTGCCCAGCGTCAACGGCGCGGCGGTATCCAGCAGGCCGCCTGCCGCAGTGACTGTCCCGCTGCCGAGCGCACTGGCAGTCTCCAGCACCGTGGTCCCCGCGCTCAGCGTGGTTCCCCCCACATAGCTGTTGGCGCCGCCCAGGGTGAGCGTGCCTGTACCGGTCTTGTTCAAGGCGCCGGTTCCGCTGACGACGCCACCAAGGCGCAGGTTGTTCGCGCCGCCGATGCCCAATGCGGTATTCAACACCACTGCATTCGGCAGATCGAGTGCGGCACCGGCCAGCAAGCTGCCACCGGATGCGGTGATGGCGCCCGCTCCCAACGCGTTGTTGTTGCCGACCGTCAGGGAGCCGGCAGCCAGAGTCACGCCGCCGGTGAAGGTGTTGGTGCCGGTCAGGCTTAGCCCACCGGTGCCGGTCTTGATCAACGCTCCGCTGCCGCTCAACGGACTGCCGATGGTCAGCGTGTTGGCGCCTTGCACGGTCAGGCCACCTGCGGCTAACGCGATGCCACCGGTCGGCGACAGCGTCAGGCCGGTAGCGGTGGCTTCCAGCGTGCCGCCGTTGGCGGTAATGGCGGTGCCCAGCTGCGCAGGCGTGGCAAATCGCAGCACGCCGCCGTTGAGCGCGCTGCTGCCAAAGTTGCTTGCACCGCCCAGTGTCCAGGTCCCGCTGTTGACGCGCAGGCCGTTGAAGTTGATGTACTGGTCCGTACTCAGCGTACCGGTGCCAGCATTGCCGCTGCCTGTTCCGCTCACCGCGTTCTGCGCGACCAGCGTGTTGCTTCCCCCGGCGCCACCATCGACCACGCCGGTTCGCGCAAAGCTCAGCAGGCCGCCGGGACCGAGCAGTTCCAGGCCGAGCCCACCGGCGGCACTGACGCTGCTGCCGGTCACCGCCGTGAAGGTATTGGCGCTGTTGACGCCCATCGCCACGCTGCCGTTGATGGTGCCGGCATTGATGAAGGTATTGCCGGCGGCGGACGACTGAAACCCGACGCGTCCTTCGATGGTGCCGGTGTTGACGGCGTTGACGGTACCGCCGCCGCTGACTGCGATCACCGGGGTGTCGGCACCCAGGATCGACAGGTTGAGCAGCGGTCTGCTGCTGATCAAGCCGGCATTGTTGATCTGGACCGAGCCATTGCTGGCCGAGGTGATCCCCAGCGCCATGCCGTCGAGATTGAGCAGGTTGGCGCCGAGCAGCCCGCCGGTGCCGTAGATGCTGCCGCCCGCAAGATTGTTGGCAATCACCGATGTCGAGCTTGCGTTGCCCATGGTGACGCCGGTGGACAGCACCGACAACAGGCCGAGTACGGAGGGGTCGATGGAGCCACTGTTGTTGAGCGTGGCATTGGTGCCGCCGAGTGCGATCGCGGTGCCACCCAACAAGCCGGCGGTCATTTGCGTGCCGGCCACCACGTTGACGGTCAGATTGTTTGCGTTGCTGGAGAAGGCGTTGCTGGTGATCGCCAGACCGCTGCATGTGACGGTTGCGCCCGCGGCGGGAATCGCGGGCGTGCAGGCTGCCCAGACCAGCGAGGGGCTGGCCGCCCCTGCAGCCAATATCACCAGGCCCGGCAACATGCGCCGCCCGGCGCCAGGCTTGCGTCGACGACGTACCAGTTCATGGGTCACCACCCAGTTGCCGATGGCTGCGTTCCAGACAAGCGCAAATGCACGATTCATCCTGATTCCCCTGATAGCCGCCCACGCGCACGCGCCGATGGATGCGCCTGCTTAATGTCGGCAGTGGATTGAGATTCGATTTTTATCAAGCAAAACACCGGCCATTCCCGCCTCATGGAAGGCGAAAGGGTGATTAATACCAATCGCAAATTCAGTGGTGGAGATTAGTAGTCGAACCCATACTATTGAAACCGTGCCGAATATCACTAACCATGCACTCATCGGGTGAAACAAAACCAATGTGTCGAATAGTTCGCTTGCGCCCGCTTCCGTGCATTCAGGGCAGCGAGTCCGACCAAAGCAATAGTAGAGAATGCTTATTTATCGAATATCTTTGCGATATTTCAGAACATGAGACACCTGTCCAACTGCGCTCGGTAGCGACTGGCAGCCTGATGCAGGCGGTTCACAGCGATAGCGAGGCGAACCATTGCAATATATTGAAAAGCACGCCATTCCGATCTGCAGTCGAGCCATTCGGCGACCGATTTTCACACATGCCTGCTTGTTGGATAAGACCAATTCCAAACGGCAAGCCAGGCCGGAAAGGATTCGCGTGTAAGGCGATATGTCAGGACGTATTTTCGTCGAGCCCGGTTGCTCACATCCGGATGCCGGCTTGCGTTTATCCTGTTCACGGCCATGCTGGGATTCACCGATCCACGACCGGCGTTGTTCCAGAAGGTGTGCGGTGTGTGACTTTCGACACGGAGTCTGACCAATGACGCTTGGCACGGGGGACAAATCGCAGGAACGCCATTCCGACTGGTCGGGGGTTCCAATCGACCTGGGCGGCATGGAGCCGCTCGAACAGATCGCACGTCTGCTGTGTCACGCACTGGTCGCCCCGGCGGCGGCACTCACCATCACCGAGGGCGGCCGCATGCGTGTGCTCGCGGCGCGCGGCATCGATCCAGGCCATGTCGAACAGGCGATCGCGCTGTGCCCATCGCCACTGGGTTCGATCAACGGTGTCGCAGAACTGATCGAGTGCGATGCACTGGAGCCGATCCAACTCGGCGACGCGGCCTTCCCCGGCTTGCCCGCGCGGTTTATCGCCTGTGTTGCGGTCGGCGCGCCGCAGACCGGCATCTTCGGCACCTTGTGCGTCATCGATTCGCGCGAGCGCCGTCTGGCCAGCCAGGAGCATCAGCAGCTGCGCATGTTCGCCAATGTGGCCGCTGCGCAGCTCGAACTGCAGTTCGGTGCGGGCCGTCGCGAGCCGCATAGCGGGCTGTTCAATGCGCGCCAGCTGCAGTCGGATCTGGATGCACTCGCCCTGGGCAGCCACTGCCTGCCCACCATCGCCGCCTTCATCGAGGTCTACGACACGCAGGCGGCCAACGAGGCGCGCCAGGCGCTGGGGATGCAACCGCTGGAGGAATTGATCCGGCATGCCAGCTACGTACTGACGCGCGCCTTGCGCGGCAAGGCGACGGTCTACCATGTGGCACCGATGCGCTTTGCGTTCTTCCTGCTCAACTCTGCGCCCGACGAGATGGAAGACCTGCTGCTGGATCTACGCGACATGCTGCAAAAGCCGGTGGACGCGGCCGGGGTGCCGATGTCGCTGACCTTTCATGCCGGTGTGGTGCGTTTTGCACCGCAGCAGCCCGATACCAACGATGCGATGCGCAAGGGCCTGGTATCGCTAGGCGACGCGATCAACAACCACGCCGTGGTGTGCTGGTACAGCGCATCGCAGGACGATGCCATCCAGCGCTCGTACCGCCTGGCGCTGGATGCGGAAAAAGCACTGGATGCCGGCGATTTCCGTCTGGTCTTCCAGCCACGCATCAATCTGGAAGACCTGTCGGTGACCGGATTCGAAGCATTGTTGCGCTGGCACCACGCCAGCCTTGGGCCGATTGGCCCGGACGAGTTCATTCCCCTGTTCGAAAAGACCGCACTGATGTGCACCGTCACCAACTGGGTGATCGAACATGCCCTGCTGCAGCTGGCGCAGTGGCGGGCGCAAGGGCTGGATTTCTCCGTCTCGATCAACCTGTCCTCGCGCGATTTCGGCAACACCAATCTGGCTGCGGACGTGATCAACCGCTGCAACGAACTGGCGATCCCGACCGCGCGAATCGAACTGGAAATCACCGAAGGCCGCTGGCTGCGCAGCAACGTCGAGGCGATTCCGCGCCTGCGTGCATTGCGCGAGGCCGGCGTGAGCGTGGCCATCGACGACTTCGGAACCGGCTACAGCAATTTCGGGTACCTCACCGAATTGCCGATCAACGTTCTCAAGCTGGACCGCTCGCTGGTCACCGGTATCGCCACCAAAGCCGGCATGCAGATGCGCGCAGAAGCGGTGGTGCGGCTGGCCAGTGCGCTGGGCTACCGCACCGTGGCCGAAGGCATCGAGCATGCCGACGAAATCGCCCTGCTGCGCAGCTGGGGCTGCGACGAGGCGCAGGGATATCTGCTGTCCCGGCCGATGGAAGCGCACCTGGTGGCTGGGTATGTGCAGCAGGCCGCAGAACGGCAACGCCTTCCCTGAAACGACGGAACCGGCATGCAGATCGCGCCGGCTCGACCAGCAGTCAGCCTCCCCACCGTGGTGGAAGTCCTTGCACACGCAGGGCATGCGTCCTCAGGGAGCCGACAGCGCGTACTCCAGCGCAGCGCAGATCGCCGCCACCTGCGCCGCATTGCAGTGCGCAGGCGTGGCGCGCGGGCTGTCCGGGTACACCTCGGTGGTGGTGCGATAGCGCGCATCGGTCACGCCGGCGCACAGACCCAGCCGCCGCACCGGATAGTTGATGACGCCATGACCCACCACCGGCGAGCCGATGATCTGCCCCTGCGCATCAGCCGGCGCGATATGCGTGACCCCGGCCACCGCGGCGATCACCGCCTGTTGAAAGGCGGGCTGCGGGTCTTCGCTGTCGCCGACCAGGTAGAACCCATCCGGAATGCTGCCCGGCACGAACGCCACGCCATCGCGTGCCGCCAGCGCAGGGCGGAACTCGCTCTCGTCGCTGTCGGTGGTCTCATGCAGGTCGATATGCACCAGCATCCTGCCGGCGGTGTCGGCGACCAGCTGCATCAGCGCTGCCGACTCGGCGGCCGGGCTGTCGTCGCGGAACGCGCGGTTGGGATCGATCGCCTCGGCATTCCAGCGTTGGATCCGCTCGTAGCCCCAGGGATTGATGCAGGGAGCGACCAGCAGGTTCAACTTGCCCGCATAGTCGGCACCGCGTTGCTGCAGGAATTGCAGAGCGCCCTGCACGCCACTGGTTTCGTAGCCGTGCACGCCGCCGGTCACCAGCGCGCATGGCAGCGCGCTGTCCCATGTGGCGCTGCGCAATGCCAGCAGAGGGTACTGCGTGGATCCCGCCGCAATCGTTCCGTACTGCACGCCCGTATAGCCATCGTCCAGTACCTCGATGGCCCGTACCACCTCGGCTGCGTAACTGCGCTGTACCCGCTGCCTGGCGCGCCACGCGCCGCGCTCTTCATCGCCCCACGCCTGGCCTGGGGTACCGATCGGATAGCCGAGCTGTGTCTTCATTGCCAAGGTTGCGCCATTGGAAAGCGCCCAAGGGTACGCGCTGGGCATGCAGAAAGAAAAATCCAGGCTGCGTGGCGGCTCAGGACGCGGCCACTACGAGCACAGAGGTCTCGCTGACGGTGGCGGGCGAGACTGCATATGTGGATGTGCGGCGCGGCAGGGGAACTCACGACGCACAGCTTCCACTTCGCGCCGCTGCCTTGCCGCGATCTCGGCCGCCATCGGTCCACAGGTCTCCCGCGTCTGAAGGCAGGCGGACGGCTCGCCCCTGTTCCACTGCGATGCCTGCAAATTTTGCCTGCAGCGCACCGCCTTCAACGGCAACACGGAAAATTTTCCTGCAATCGATGGTGAAAAGGAAAAGACACTGCAAAAATTTCCGCACCGTTCGTGATGCGTTGTGCAGCAGGCGTTTGCCCGGGTCGATGTTCCGCAGACCGGTCTGATGCACCCGATCTGGTACGCCATCATGCAATCGATTGCCTGCCGGGGCGCGCCAGACACCTGCCTGCTGCCCCGTCAAACAGCAGGCCCTGCGCCATACCGGCACAGGACCTGCGCCCCTAAAAGCGGCGAATGGAGCGTAGCGCGCATTCGCCAGATGCCTGCGAATGGCGTGCTCGGAACCGGAGCGAAAGTGGTACCTGCCGATTCCGGGCACCGACCGCGCCAGCCTGGCGGGTGCACAGGCGTTTTGTCAGCCGCTCCTGGCAGCATGCCTTGCATGCTGCCACTCGGTCATGCGGATTCTTCCTGCGGCTTGGCCTGCTTGGAGCGACCGCCCTTGCTGCCGATGCGCGACATGTGATCGCGGTCGCGACTTACTGCCTGGCCGCCCTTGCGGCCTGCCTCGCGTGCTTCGTCGCTGGTGAATTCATGCGCATTGCCGCTGGCGTGCGCAGCCTTGCCACCGCTGCTGGCCAGTACGCGACGCTTTTCCGGGTCCAATGCGGCAAAACCGCGCCGGCTACGAGTACTGTTCTGTGCGTCTTCCATTGTGCCTCCTCTCGATGCATCGGGTACGTCATTGGGTAATGTTCATACCGCAACAATCGTGCCAACCCGCAAAAGCAGGCTATACGGTGGCAAACGGGCACATGCAGGAAAAAACCGCTGCGCTCGCTGCGCAAATCTTGCACACCTTCATAGCCAATCCGGCTGCGCCGCGCCGTGCGATGGGTAGCGCTACCACATGGATGCGCTCATCGGCCGTATTCCGCAATCCGCTCTTCGGCACCGGTGGTACACGGGCTCCTGTAGTCCGCCGGAGTGTGTCCCGGACCAGGCGGCAATGCGTCGCGATGACGCGCCATGGCGCATTCGGCGTTCAACCGGGATCGCCGACAGTGCGGGATGTCGATAACCACCACCTGCCATCGGGACGATCAACGGCACACGCGTGGATTCCTCACCCCAGGCGCCGGCCCGCCATGCAGCCACGGCGCTGGCCGGCCTGACCGGGTGAGGTCGGCGCACTCACCTGGTAAGCGATCGATCGGCCTGCAGGTGCGCAGGCGCAGGCGACCGGCAAGGCCGTTCCAGCCCCCCGCGCGAGCGGATGGGAGTGCGAACGGCGCATGCCGGGCAGGCTGCAAGACGTCAGCGATCGAACCACCGCGCTGCTGTCCTGCTGCGCGGCCGATGTCGCGTCACCCCTAGCTGTGATCTCTCAGTAGGTTGTTCATCCGGGGCCGATCTGGAAGATGGGGGTTACCACACCAACCCAGCCCCCAGGAGCCCCGGATGAACCTGCATCAACATGCCCGTTTGACGCCGCGAGGTCGAGCCTTGCTCGTGCAGCGCATCGTGGAGCACGGCTTGCGAGTGGAAGAGGCCGCGCACGCCAGTGGCGTGAGCGTGCGGACCGCCTACAAATGGCTGGCCCGCTACCGCCTGCTGCGAGAGGATGGCCTGCAGGACCGTTCTTCGCGCCCTCACTGTCCGCATGCCACGCCGCCGGAACTGGTCGAGCAGATCCTGCAGCAACGCCGACAACGCGCCACCTATTGGCAGATCGCCAC
>NZ_MDEC01000031.1 GCF_002939785.1 Xanthomonas codiaei | reverse complement strand
GCGTATGCCCAACAACTGGCAAACGCCGCTATCATCAACCCTGGATTCTAAACCCGGCCGCTACTCAGGACGGGGGGACGTCGGCAAGAAGAGCAGACCATATGACAATAGCATCGGCTGGATATTAGCTACGGCGTAAGCTGGACTGCGGGCGTGCCACCACAGGTCCTGCGCAGTGCCGCTAGCGGGGCCAAGACGGCAACGGATTGAGTAGTCGTACTCTCGGATCCAAGATTTGGCTGGACCGCCACCGTGTAACTCTGAAACCTCCGGGATGTACACGCCAAGATTGACCGTGAATAGTCCATGCATGTTTTCACGGAGCCCGGGAACATAGGTTGTACCGGGCGGGTCAGAAGTACCCATTTGCAGATTTACGACTTGCGTAAGGCCATCCTTAGTCAAGCGATTGAACGTCCGCCCACGGACCTTGAACCCCTGCTCCTTCAAAGACGGTCGCAAGGCTCGTTGGACCTCATCAACTGCTTTTACAAACTCGGAGGCAGGCATGGTTGTCGTTGACGGCTAACACCTGAATTAAGCCGACACGCGAAGCGGGTTCGGCTTGAATGAATTGTTAGGCAACTGCCGGTCAAGCCACATGGTGTACTTGCAGTACCCCTTTTCCCCCTGACAGAAAAAGATCCAAGTACTTTGCTCGTCCTGAAAGGACCATACAGAATAGTCTAGCCTGGCATACGCTGCGGTCTCATTCGCGTAGCGCGCCATGTTTGGGGTGCCCTTGTGTAGTTGCCGGAATAGAACGGGCGCGTCAGATGGTGTAAAGGAGAACTCACCGTCCGAGACGTTGAGGTCAAGATTATTGGTTGTGCGAATATCCGTAGCAGAAGGAGGCAGAATATCGGGCAACCAGCCGCGACCAAATAACTCATCAGCCCGAGCATCAGCAAGGGTTGGGTAGGTGCTAGTCACAACATCTGAAGTGCACCCCGCTAGAAGAAGGCTGGCTGCAATTGCGGTTGGCCCGTTCATACACCTAATACTTGAGTTAAAGCCGTGCCGCGAAGCGGCTTCGGCCTGAGCGAATTGTTAGGCCCCATCACGGCTTACCTTGAAACCGATTGCCTTTGGTACATCTTGACCAGTTATGAGCATTACAAACTGATGCGGAATCTGGACTGGATAGATCGATTGTCCGTCGTGCGATATCGCGTCAGCTTGTAAGTAGACATGATGGGAAGTGTCTACATTTATGCAGCGCAGGAAAAGAAGATCCTCTCCGGCAGGCGAGTTAAGCCGGCCACACATCTTTGAGAGGAAGGCATGCTCACGCGCGGGAAGACCTGAGCGGAGTACCACACTGAAGTTCTCGATGTTCTCTGACATGGGTCCTAACGCTGAGTTAAGCCGAGTTGCGAAGCAACTTCGGCTTGAATGAGTTGTTAGGCATTGAGTGGCCGCAGAAGTTAGATGTTGCACCTTTGCTCCCCAGCACTGCCGCTTGGACCAAGTGTGCCACAGCTTGCGGGACGGAGCTTGCCCGGCGATGCAGCGGCGCGTAATGCCACCGAAGCCAACTGCAACGAGCGCAGCATGGCAACAACGTTTAGCGGCGAAGCACAGAACTTACCGCAGCCCATAGCAGCGGTGACTGCCGCCCGGAGCTGACCGCATGCGTGCTAGCCCACTCACCGAAGCTGCACCCGCCGACGCGCTTGCTCCACCACGCCTAACGCTTGAATTAAGCCGAACCGCGAAGCGGTTTCGGCTTGAATGAATTGTTAGGGGGGGGGCTACGCGAGATGTGACAACCCAAACCCTAACGCGATACTACCAACTACTGCAACCACTCTTGCCCACTCCGGAAGTGCAAGAGCTTTCTGAAGAGCATGACTCAGGGCTTTAAGTCCCGGAACCTTCAGAAGCCAGTGATTTGATGGCTTTGAATGGAGGATGTCACTGAGCCAAAGCAGTTGGAAAAGCGTGAATGTTGGAAGTATGAGCAGCAGCACCCCAAGGGAAGCTACGCGCAGCCGATAGATAGCGACAAAAGCCGAAACTGCGATAAACCAACCAAACAGCGATCGCGATCCTTGCATGTTGCCCCCTAACGCCTGAGTTAGCCGCGCCGCGAAGCGGCGTCGGCTTGAATGATTTGTTAGGCCGACGGGCCGTGAGAAACAAACTGCAAAGGCTCTCTCTGCAAAGACGATTCTTGCAGATAGACGCTGCCGAATGGCGGGGAAAGCAACATGACACCAGACTCCTCAACGCCGATTGACTGCATCTCCGACGGCGTCACAACGATCAGCTCAATGGTGCCGGGTGTCTGGCCGTTCTCCAACAGCACGGAGTCTCCGATCTTCATGGCCGTTCCGTCTGAGTAGGTAACCATATGCCTTACCTCCGCGGCCTAACGCCTGAATTAGGCCGCGCCGCGAAGCGGCATCGGCTTGAATAAATTGTTAGCCAACTCCAATTACTTTGGCGAAGCGGGCTTTTTCTTTGCAGCCTTCTTAGGAGCGCGCTTCTTGACTTTGGTGGGCTTGCCCTCACCCTCGATCAGCTTGGCAAATTGCGCCCATGTGAGTCGCTTCTTATTGACATGTGCGCCGCTAGAAAGCCACTCAATGTTGCCCTTACTGATGAGCAGAGTTCCGAGCTTACTTCCGTTGGATTTGACCTCAACCTTTACATCCTTGTGCAGGACGAACTTGGTAGCAATGTCCATCGTTACTTCATGAGCCATGAAATTCCCCTTGTTGTGTGATGGCTAACACTGGAGTTAAGCCGACTTGGCCGCGTCAGCGGACAAGTTCGGCTTGAATGAATTGTTAGGCGCTTACCGGCTGTGGAACACCTTGAGTACCTTGCCGTCACTTGCACAGATTAAAGCCTCTGGTGTGCCACCACGCCATCCAGCAGGTAGCTTGCCAAATACATGCCAGACACCATCCTTCAGCTCCGCCTGGTATTGCTCACGCTCATTGACCGCAGCCGAGCTGAACTTGTTGCGCCATGCGGCTTTGGCAGCTGCTACCACCGTGGACTCTGTAGGGAGGATAGGTTCTGCACCTGGCGCAACAGAGGAGCAAACAGGTGTAGAGGCAGCTGAAAGTAAAGCCAACACCAGAAGAATTGTCATTAGCGCCTAACAACTATTGGACCGCCGAAATGCGGTGTTGCGCTCAGTATTTTCGATGACTGGCGCTTTGTGAATAGGGGAAGTCTTAGCCGCAACTACAGGATTGCACGATGGTAAGCGGTCGCGACCATGCGGATGCTTGCAGTGTTATCCAGCAGGGATGCAGGCGTATGAATTACACCCCCAGAGAGCACGGCGTAATAGCACGTCCGCCACTCTGGCTGCTCGATCAGGTGCGCGACCGGCTGCGCGTAAAGCACTACAGCATACGCACCGAACAGGCGTATATCAGTTGGATACGGCGCTTCATCCTGGCTAGCGGCAAACGCCATCCGGCGCAGATGGGGCAGGCGGAGGTCGAGGCGTTCCTGACGCGGCTGGCCACCGATGGCCAGGTGTCTGCGGGCACACAGAACCAGGCGTTTGGCGGCACTGTGTTTCTTTACCGCGAGGTGCTGCGCATCGAGCTGCCGTGGATGGAAAACCTGGTGCGCGCAAAACGGCCCAGGCGTATTCCGGTAGTGCTTTCGCGCGAGGAGGTCGCACGTCTGCTGGCGGTGCTGGAGGGGCCGCGCTGGCTGATGGCTAGTCTGCTCTACGGCAGCGGGATGCGGTTGATGGAATGTCTGCGTCTGCGTATCAAGGACGTGGATGCCGCGCGCGGCGAGATCGTGGTGCGCGACGGCAAAGGTGGCAAGGGCCGGCGGGTGCCGTTGCCGCTCAGCTTGCGGGAGGCGCTACAGCGGCAACGCGAACGCGCACTGCTAGTGCATGCGGCGGACCTGGCGGGTGCCGGTCGGGTCTTCCTGCCGCACGCATTGGCGCGCAAGTATCCCAATGCCGACGTTGAGCCGGGGTGGCCCTACCTGTTCCCGTCTGCGCGCCGGTCGCGGGATCCGCGCAGCGGCAGGCCTGGCCGGCACCATGTCTTCGAAGAAATTCTGCAGCGTGCGATGCAGTCGGCACGGCAGCAGGCTGGCATCGTCAAGCCGGCGACCTGCCATACGTTGCGGCATTCGTTCGCCACGCATCTGCTGGAGGCCGGCCACGATACCCGCACCGTACAGGAACTGCTGGGGCACAAGGACATGACCACCACGCAGATCTACACGCATGTGCTGGGACGCGGTGCGTCGGCGGTTCGCAGCCCATTGGATGGGCTGGGCAGTGTTGGTGATGAAGCGTGAGCTGCCGCGCGACTGATGCAGCGGATGGCCGCTTGCTGCCAAGCAAGCCACCATGATTGCGCCTGAGACACGCTTTTCAGACTCGATTGTGCGCGATGACGGCAGCCAGTTGCTGCACTGGCCGAGCGCGACCCACCCAACATTGCGCGCATTCGCAGATGGGCGCGAATGCATCCGTGAGCCACGACGTATCACTCCTGCACAACTGCGCTATGCGGCCACCTGATGCCTGCTCGATCTATCGTAGCAGCCAGCTTCAACCGTCCAGCAACGCCTTGTCCCGCACCGCGCCCTTGTCCGCACTGGTCGCCAGCAACGCATACGCCTTCAGCGCGGTGGTGACCTTGCGTGGACGCAGCTCCGCCGGCTTCCAGCCCTTGGCATCCTGCTCTGCGCGACGCAGGGCGAGTTCCTCGTCGGAGATCAGCAGATCGATCGAGCGTTTGGGGATGTCGATCAGGATCTTGTCGCCGTCGCGCACCAGCCCGATCGCACCGCCTGCCGCCGCTTCTGGCGATGCATGGCCGATCGACAGGCCGGAGGTGCCGCCGGAAAAACGGCCGTCGGTGAGCAGGGCGCATTGCTTGCCCAGGCCCTTGGATTTCAGGTAGCTGGTGGGGTACAGCATCTCCTGCATGCCGGGGCCGCCCTTAGGGCCTTCGTAGCGGATGACCACGACATCGCCGGCAACCACCTCATCCGCGAGGATGCCCTTGACCGCCGCGTCCTGGCTCTCGTAGACGCGTGCAGTGCCTTCGAACACGTGGATGGATTCGTCCACGCCGGCGGTTTTCACCACGCAGCCGTCTCGGGCGATATTGCCGTACAGCACCGCCAGGCCGCCCTCCTGCGAGAACGCATGCGCCACGTCGCGGATGCAGCCGTCGCTGCGGTCGGCATCCAGGGTATCCCAGCGCGTGGTCTGACTGAAGGCGATCTGGGTGGGAATGCCGGCCGGGCCGGCCTTGTAGAACGTGTGCACCTTTTCATCGTCGGTCTGGGTGATGTCCCATTGCGCGATGGCGTCGGCCAGCGTGCGTGCGTGCACGGTGGCGGCGTTGGTATGCAGCAAGCCGCCGCGTGCCAGCTCGCCAAGGATGGCCATGATGCCGCCGGCGCGGTGCACGTCTTCGATATGGTACTTCTGCGTGTTGGGCGCCACCTTGCACAGCTGTGGCACGCGCTTGGACAGGCGGTCGATATCGCGCATGCCGAACGGCACTTCGCCTTCCTGTGCGGCGGCGAGCAGGTGCAGGATGGTGTTGGTGGAGCCGCCCATGGCGATGTCCAGGGTCATCGCATTCTCGAACGCTTCGAAGGTGGCGATGCCGCGCGGCAGGGCGGTGGGATCTTCGCCGCCATACCAGCGGTGGCACAGTTCCACCGCCACACGTCCGGCACGCAGGAACAGTTGCTCGCGGTCGGCATGCGTGGCCACCACGGTGCCATTGCCCGGCAGCGACAGGCCCAGCGCTTCGGTCAGGCAGTTCATCGAGTTGGCGGTGAACATGCCCGAGCACGAGCCGCAGGTGGGGCAGGCGCTGCGTTCGAACTCGGCGACCTTCTCGTCGGAGGCGCTGTCGTCGGCGGCGATCACCATCGCATCGATCAGGTCGAGCTTGTGCTCGGCCAGCTTGGTCTTGCCGGCTTCCATTGGCCCGCCGGAGACGAACACGGTGGGAATGTTGAGGCGCAGCGCGGCCATCAACATGCCGGGGGTGATCTTGTCGCAATTGGAAATGCACACCAGCGCATCGGCGCAGTGCGCGTTGACCATGTATTCGACCGAGTCGGCGATGATCTCGCGGCTGGGCAGCGAATACAGCATGCCGTCGTGGCCCATCGCGATGCCGTCGTCCACGGCGATGGTGTCGAACTCCTTGGCCACCCCGCCGACGCGCTCGATCTCGCGCGCCACCAACTGCCCGAGATCCTTCAGGTGCACATGCCCGGGCACGAACTGGGTGAACGAATTGGCGATGGCGATGATGGGCCTGTGGAAGTCGCCATCCTTCATGCCGGTGGCGCGCCAGAGCGCGCGCGCGCCCGCCATGTTGCGGCCGTGGGTGGAGGTCTTGGAGCGGTAGTCGGGCATGGCGGAGTCAACGACAAGGGCGAGCGGTGGCTGGCAATTAGACCGCGCCTGGACTGTTGCTGCTGCAACCGTCAAGACGCGCTCCGATGATCCCGCACGGTAGCACGCAGCTGTCTCGCTCACGCACGGCAAGAAATGGCGGATGCGCGGGCGATATCGTCGAATGACCGGCCATCGATCCTGCGCCGAACGGTTCATCCCTGTGCGTAATGCCGGTGATGCGTTGCCAGTGCCCGTCAGCGCGGGCGGTTTAGACTGTGCGCATGAGCGCCATTGTGTCCTGCCGCGCGGGCTGTGCCGCCTGTTGCATTGCCCCCTCCATCAGTTCGCCGATTCCCGGCATGCCGCAGGGCAAGCCGGCCGGTGTGCCCTGCGTGCAGCTGGATGCGCAGTTGGGCTGCCGCCTGTTCGGGCAGCCGAGCCGCCCGGCGGTCTGCGCGAGCCTGCGGCCATCGATGGAAATGTGTGGCAGCTCGCGCACGCAGGCGTTGGCGATGCTGGCTGCCCTGGAGCGTGCGACGCAGCCTTGAAAATCCGGGCGCTACGCCCTTGCCTGCGGCCAACGCTGGCGTGGCGCCAGGTGTCGGCAGAATCGCGCGTGCTCAAGTGCGTGGCTTGTCGCGTGCAGGTCGATCAATACCACGCCGGCAAACATGATCGAGCAGGGCATCGCGCTGATGACCTTGTCGGCCAAGGCGACGCAGGCCTTGCGCTCATCGCACCCATGCGTTGCGACCGGCTCGCCTGGTCGGCGCGAAGCCGATGCCGATGTGGATCGGCAAGGCGGCGCCGACGCGCGCTCAACCGTTGGCGTTGGCCTTGCGCCCGGCGAACACACGCTTGATGCCGGCGCCCAGCGCCAGCACGCCGAACAGCACCAGCTTCCAGCCCTTGGCCAGCAGCAGGCCCAGCTTGGCGAACAAGCCGGCCTTGGCTGCCAGGCCGCCGCCGATCAGGCCGGCCAGACCATAGCTGGCGATCTTGTCGGTGGACGGGTTGTGGTCGGCATAGCGCGCGCCCTGGTCGAACTCGGTCATCGGCAGCAGCTGCTGCATGCCCTGACGCACCTGCTCGAGCTGGCCCATGCCGGCGACGGCGTTGAGGCTGAGATAGCCGCTGCGCCCCAAGACGCGGATGTCGTAATTGAGCGTGTGCTGCTGGGCGCCATCGAAGCGCAGTTCCTTGGCCCAGTAGAGCTTCTTGCTGCCGGCGTCGTAGCGCGGCGGCACGGCCCAGCCGAGCAGGTCCACCGTGCCGTAGCCCTGTTCGCGCCGTGCGGCGTTGTCCTCGGCGGTGCCTTGCTGCATCTGCTCCAGCAGTTCGCTGTAATCGATCTTGGCGGCGTCCTCGTCGGACACATAGCCCTCATCGCTATAGGTCACCACCACCGCCCAGCTGTCCGGTGCATCCAGTGCAGGCGTCCGCGGCACGATCATGCCCAGCACGCTGTCGTCGGGCGGGTTGCCCCATAGCTGCTCGAGCACGCGGCGCGTATCGGCCTTGTCGAGGTAACGGAATGCCGGGTCCAGATCGAAGTGCGCCTTGGCCTGCGGCAGCGCGATATGGCCGTCGTGATACTGCAGCGCAGAGAGCACTTGCGCCTCGTCCGCGGCCTCGGCCGGTACGGCGAGCAGCAGCGGGCTTGCGACAAGCAGGCAGGCGGCCAGCAGGCCGCGCAGGACAACCGAAGTGTGCATCAGGTCGAATCCATTCGATGGCAGCGTCCCCACGCCGCAGGGTGCAGATTCTGCCATGCGTTCACACGGCAGACAACGGGTCAGCGCGCGCCGGCAATGCCCAGGTACTGATCCTTGAGCCGCACATAATGCTGGGCCGAGTAATGCAGGCTTTCGATTTCCTTGTCGCTGAGCGTGCGCGCCAGGCGGGCGGGGTTGCCCAGCCACAATTCTGCCTCGCCGACCACCTTGCCCGGGCCGACCACGGCACCGGCACCGACAAATCCGTAGCGCTTGATGGTGGCCCCGTCGAGCACGCAGGCGCCCATGCCGATCAGGCACAGGTCTTCGATGGTGCAGGCATGCAGGATGGTGCCGTGGCCCACGGTGACATCGGCGCCGATGATGGTCGGGTAGCCAGCCTTGTTGAACGGGCTGTGGTGACTGACGTGGATGATGGTGCCGTCCTGCACATTGGTGCGTGCACCGACCTGCACATGATTGACGTCGCCGCGGATCACCGTGCCCGGCCACACCGACACATCGTCGCCCAGGCTCACCTTGCCGATGATGGTGCAGGCCGGGTCGATATAGACGCGCGCGCCCAGTTGCGGGGTGTGGTCCAGAAACGGGCGAATCGGGGTCACGGCATTCTCCGACAAGTCAGCGTGCCGCCAGGCGCGGACACGGCGTGCATGATACCCGGGCCGTGGTGGCGGCTGCGGAAGAGCCCAGCCTCTGAGGCTGACGTGCATCTGCCGGCGCAGTGGTGCGCTACCCACAGCCGCCGGCATGTCAGCGGCATCGCGATGCGGTCGATGGCGTGCCGCTGCTGGCCAAGGTCGCGAATGCAGGCTGCCCGCACTTGCACTGTCGTGTCCCGGCAATCGCATGTACGCACCGCCTTGGCATTGAACGCCAATCGAATTGCATCGCGATCGGACATGCAATGGGCGCCGTTACCGGCGCGCTCCGGCGCCGCCTGCGAGAGCGCCAGGGCTGGCGGTGGTCGGTCAACGCATCTGTCGACGTCGCCCGCCACGGCATGCAGGCGCCGGTGTGCCCGAACGCGTGGTTGCCCAGGCGAAGCGCAATCCCGCCACGTCCGATAAGCGCACAGCACTGCGGCGATGCGGCTTGAACAGCGTCTGCGATCGGCCTAGCGTGCGTGCAGTGGCGTGGCGGCTGCATTGGCAAGGTAAAAAACCTGGCGCTTTGCTGCGCGAAGTCATCGCCGCGCCGTGCCGGGCGCTGTCGATGCAAGACCGCCTGCATTCCGCTTTGCAGGAATACTCCCTACTGCACAGGACACCCCGATGCTCCAAAGCACCTCGATGCCTGCGTCCTTCGTGTTGGAGCGCATGACACCCTTCCAGTGGCGGGCGGTGGCCGTGTGCGTGCTGCTGACGATGCTCGACGGCTTCGACGTGATGGCGATGGCGTTCACCGCGCCGCATGTGTCGGCGGACTGGCAACTGTCGGGAAAACTGCTGGGCGGGTTGTTCAGTGCCGGACTGGTGGGCATGGCAGTGGGGTCGTTGGTACTGGCGCCGTTGGCCGATCGCATCGGGCGCCGCGCGCTGACCCTGATCTGCCTGGCGATCCTCACCGTGGGCATGGGCGTCTCGGCGCTGGCCGGCAACGCCTGGCAACTGGGCGCGCTGCGGGCGTTCACCGGGATCGGGATCGGCGGCATGCTGGCCTGTGTGGCAGTGACCGCTGCCGAGTATTCCACCGCGCGCTGGCGCAGCACGGCCACGGTGTTGCAGGCCACTGGCTACCCGGTAGGCGCGACGGTGGGCGGGGCGATCGCCGCGCTGCTGCTGCAGCACTGGTCGTGGCCGTCGGTGTTCGTGCTCGGCGCGCTGGGTTCGTTGGTGTGCGTACCGCTGGTGCTCGCCTTCCTGCCGGAATCGCTGGAGTTCCTGATGGCCCGCCGGCCGCCGAACGCGCATGCACGCTTCAACGCGGTGCTGGCGCGCATGGGGATGCCGGCTGCGCCGCACCTGCCGATGCCATCGGTACAGGCGGCCGGGCAGGGCTATGCCGCGCTGTTCGTCGGCGCAGTGCGGCGGCAGTCGCTGCTGATCGCGCTGGCGTTCTTCCTGTTGATGTTCTCGTTCTACTTCGTGCTCAGCTGGACGCCCAAGCTGCTGGTGACGGCCGGGCTGTCGGCCGCCCAGGGCGTGACCGGCGGGGTGCTGCTGAATCTGGGCGGTATCGCAGGCGGCACGCTGTTCAGTTGGCTGGCCCTGCGCGCGCGGTTGTCACGGCTCACCGCGGGGGCGCTGATCCTGGTGGCAGTGGCGATGCTCGCGTTCGGGTTGAGTAGCGCAGTGTTGAGCTGGGCTTTCGTGACGGCATTGCTGACCGGGGCGGCACTGACAGCCGCCATGGGAGGGCTGTATGCGGTGGCGCCGGTGGTGTTCCCGGCGGCCGTGCGCTCCACCGGCATGGGCTGGGCGATCGGCGTGGGCCGCTTCGGCGCGATCCTGTCGCCACTGTGCGCGGGGGCGTTGCTGGATGCCGGGTGGACGCCGGTCATGTTGTACCTGGGCTGTGCCGTGCCGCTGCTGTTCGCCGCCGCCGCCGTGGTGGCGATGCGCTTGCCGGATCGCTGAACTGCTCAGCCGGCTGCGTTCGACGGCGTGAATCCGCCGGTCGAGGACGGATCGGCGGACCAAAGAAATCGTGCCGGCTGCCGATACCTCCGAAGACCGCCATGCCCATGGCGGACTCTTCCGCGAACATCGTGCACACCAGCGCCGGCATGCTCAGAACCATCGACTCCGACCAACTTCGCCCCGGCATGTACGTCTACAAGCTGCTGGGCGCGTGGGTGCACCATCCGTTCTGGAAAACCTCGTTCCTGGTCGACTCGGAAGACGTGGACAAGATCCATGGCAGCCGGATCGAGCAACTGGTGATCGACACCGCGCGCGGGCTGGATGTGGACGCGGGGACGCCGGAGGCCGAGGCGGCCGCTGCCACGCCACCGGCACCGGAGCCGCCGGAGCCGGCATCCAGCACGCGCACGGTACGGACCAACAGCGTCACCGCGCAGGTCGGCATCGAGGCCGAGGTGGTGCGTGCGCGGCGCATCTTCGAAGACGGGCGCGACACGGTGGAGGAGATGTTTCGCGACGTGCGGCTCGGCCGCACCGTCGACACCGAGGCGGCCATGCCGCTGGTGGAAGCCATCAACGATTCGGTGTTGCGTCACCCGCAGGCGCTGATCAGCGTGGCGCGGCTAAAGACCGCCGACGACTACACCTATCTGCACTCGATGGCCGTGGCCGGGCTGATGAGCGGGCTTGCCCGCCAGCTCGGCCTGCCCGATGCGCAGGTGGTGGAAGCGGCGATGGGTGGCCTGCTGCACGACATGGGCAAGGCGGTAACGCCGCTGGACATCCTCAACAAGCCGGGCCGGCTCACCAACGAAGAAATGGAGGTCATGCGCCAGCACCCGCTGGATGGTCATCGCCTGCTGGTGGCCGGCGGCGTGCAGAACGCGGTGGTGCTGGAAATCGCCCTGCATCATCACGAAAAGATGGATGGCAGCGGGTATCCGAATCGGCTCGTCGGCGAAGAGATCTCGCTGATGTCGCGGATGGGTGCGGTGTGCGATGTCTACGACGCCATCAGTTCCGACCGCCCCTACAAACGCGGCTGGGATCCGGCCGAATCGCTCAAGCAGATGGCCTCGTGGAAAGGCCATTTCGACCCGGTGATCTTCCAGGCCTTCGTGCGCCGGCTGGGGATCTATCCGGTCGGTTCGCTGGTGCGGCTGGAATCGCAGAAGCTGGCCGTGGTGATCGAACAGACCCCGGACGCGCTGCTCAAGCCGAAGGTGCGGGTGTTCTACTCGGCCAAGCTGCGCAGCCACGTGCTGGTGCAGGACATCGACCTGGCGCGCCCGGATTGCCAGGACCGGATCGCGCAGATGGAAAGCCCGAGCGACTGGGGCTTTCGCGATATCGAGAAACTCTGGCTGCCCTGATCGGGCCGTGTCGCGCAGCGGCTGCGCCGCAGGCGCGTCCGGTAGGTGGCGCGTGCCCGGCTGCGTGCCCTTGCTGATCGGCACTCCGCTGATGGCTGATTCCGGCCACGCCTGGCGGCCGGTCACATCGCACTGCGTGGCCCCATGCGGCCTGACGGTCGCTGTCCCGACCCAGATCCGGCACCGCCTAGCGAACGCGACCATGCTGCGCTGCAGCTTGGCAATGTAGTTATGTTCAATAACTATTATGGAACGCAATCACTTGCCGACCGGAACCATGTTCACTTCGTGCCTGGATCACCGCCGTCCCTCGCATGCCGCAGCGCTGTCGCACAGCTGGCGGGCGTGCAAGCGCGGGCTGGCGCAGTGGTGGCACGCCACGCACTTACGGCATGCAAGAGCGGCCTGCGCCTCCACATCGGCAGGCCTGGCCGCGTCTACAATGTGGTGCACGCCGGGGATCGGCGTTGTGGATGGGGTGCGCAGTGCGTACCGGTCCGCCCGCTGCCTTCGTCGCGAGAACCGTCATGCCCGCTACCGCTCCTGTCGCACCGTTGCCCGATTCCGTCACCGAGGTGGACCAGGCGCGCCTGCTGCGGCTGCTGGGGTACCGCATCACCCGCACCGAGTTGCTGGTGCGGCGGATGTTCCAGGAGTGCGTGGCGGCCTTCGATCTGAAGCCGGTCGATTTCTCCTTGCTGATGCTGGTGGACGGCAACCCGGGCATCAACCAGCGCCAGATCGGCGATGTGCTGCATGTGTCGCCGCCGAACCTGGCCATCGTGGTGGCGCGGCTGGTCAACCGCCGGCTGCTGCGGCAGGTGCGCGGGCGTCAGGACCGGCGCATGCAGCATCTGTCGTTGACGCCGGCCGGCGTCACCCTGCTGACCGACGCCGAAGCCGAAGTGCTGCGCATGGAACGGCAGCTCAGCGCTGTGCTCGGTACCAGCGAGGCGCCGTTGGTGCGCGCGCTCGATCGCCTGGATCGTCTGGACACACTCTAGTCCGCCTCCGCCTGGCGTGGGCCAGGCGGCATGCCTTCATCACCTTGCGATGTCACGTGCTGTCTGCAGCGCGGCGTTCGGCTCTGCCTGACGCACGCGCGATCGCATGTCCAGCTGTTCCCTCTCACCATAGGAGTGTTCGCAGTGAATCGATCGTCGGTTAGCGGTGGCCAGGACAGGCAAGCAGGATGGACGCTAACCTTGCTGCTCGGGCTGGGGAGCCTGTGTGCGACCGGGGCTGCAAATGCACAGGCAGTGCCACAGAGCGCTGCATTGACCAACGGAATCAACACCGGCGGGACCAGCTTTCTGGACGGTTTCACCCGCACCACGCCCGGTTGGGCCGTCGTCACCTACCTGCGCCAGACCTCGCTGGATGCGATCAAGGATGCGCGCGGCAACGATGTGCCGGTGTTCGACAATCCACGCATCGATTCGACCTTGCTGCTGACCCAGGTGGCCTACGTCACGCCCTACACGTTGTTCGGTGGGGCACTGGGCATCAATACGCTGGTGCCGTTGATCAACCTGGACGCGTCCTTCGGTCGGAACAGCATCGCCACTCTGCGCGACAACGGCGCTGGCGTCGGCGATCTGACCTTCGGTCCGTACCTGCAGATGTTGCCGGTGATGCGTGACGGGCGGCCGGTATTTTCGCAGCGCTTCGAACTCGACGCTGTCGCACCGATCGGCAAGTTCGACCGCGATCGCGACCTGAATCAGGGTGCCGGCTATTGGTCGCTGGTGCCGAACTATGCATTCACGGTGCTGCCGACGCCCAAGTGGGAAGTCAGTGCACGCCTCAACTACATCTACAACTTCCGCAGCGAGCGCCGGCCGAATCTTCCCGACGGATTCGCCTTCCGTAATGGGCAGGCCGGCGACGCGGGATGGGTCAACGTCGCCACCTCCTGGGAAGTCGCGCCGCAAGTGCGGCTGGGCGTCAACGCGTATT
Source organism: Xanthomonas codiaei (assembly GCF_002939785.1). Taxonomy (GTDB): domain Bacteria; phylum Pseudomonadota; class Gammaproteobacteria; order Xanthomonadales; family Xanthomonadaceae; genus Xanthomonas; species Xanthomonas codiaei. The sequence continues at coordinate 44,262 of NZ_MDEC01000031.1, read as the reverse complement.
ACCTCACCCAGTTCCGCGACAACCGTACCAACGGCGAGCGCGTGCCCGACACCCGCCAGCGCGTGTTCTATGCCGGCCCGGGCGGCGTGTGGCGGTTCGACGCCAACAACATCCTGTTCGCCAATCTCTATCTGCCGGTGGAGGTCAGGAATGCAGCGTCCGGCAACAACGTCAACCTGCAGTACGTCCATGTGTTCTAGCGCCGGGACATCCGGCTTCTTTGGAGGGTGGCAATGAATTTGCAGAACAAGACGATCGTGGTGACCGGTGTGGCGTCGGGCATCGGCGCGGAGGTCGCACGGCTTGCGCGGTTTCATGGCGCCACGGTGATCGGGGTGGATCGCTCGCCGGTGCAGATGACCCTGCACGGCTTTCATCAGGCCGACCTGGGCGACCCGGCGTCCATCGACGCATTGGTCGCCGCCTTGCCGGAGCGGATCGATGCCTTGGCCAACGTGGCCGGTGTACCCGGCACCGTGCCGCTGGATGTGGTGGCACGCGTCAATTACCTGGGCCTGCGCCATCTGAGCCAGGCGCTGCTGCCGCGCATCGTCTCGGGCGGTGCCATCATCAACGTCGCCTCGATCCTTGGCGCAGAGTGGCCGCAGCGGCTGGAGTTGCACAAGCAGCTGGCCGCTGCCGACAGTTTCCAAGCCGGCACCGCCTGGCTGGCTGCGCATCCGGTCGCCCACGACACCTGCTACCAGTACTTCAAGGAAGCCTTGATCGTGTGGACGTTGCTGCAATCGCGGCCGTGGTTTGCCGAGCGCGGCATCCGCGTCAACAACGTGTCTCCCGGGCCGGTGTTCACCCCGATCCTGGGCGACTTCGCCGCGATGCTGGGCGAGGAGCGCGTCAAGGAAGATGCCAAGCGCATGACCCGCCCGGCGTATGCCGACGAGGTGGCCGACGCCATCGTGTTCCTGGCATCGGATGCGGCGCGCTGGATCAACGGCATCACCCTGCCGGTCGATGGCGGGCTGGCATCCACCACGCTGTAGTTCCTCCCACCCGTCACTCTCCCCAACTGTTTTAGCAGGAGGCTAGACCATGAATGCTCTTTCCAGCGCAGCGGTCGCTGCGACCGATACGCCCGCGTGGCAAGGCTGCATCTTCAATGGCGAGTGGGTGCCGGGCCACGGCGGCAGCTTGCCGATCCATGAGCCGGCGACCGGTGGCTTGCTGCACGAAGTCAGCAAGGCCGACCTGGACGATGTGGCGGCCGCCGTGGCGCAGGCCAAGCAGGCGCAGCGCGCCTGGGCCGCCACCCCGCCGCGCGAGCGCGCCGCGATCTTCCATCGCGCCGCACAGGTCATGCAGGCCCGCAGCGCCGAAGCCGCATTGCTGATTGCGCGCGAAACCGGCGGCATCCTGCCCAAGGCCCAGCGCGAAGTGGATGAGGCGGTGGTGTTCTATCAACAGGCTGCCGGCTTGCCGTTGCAGGCGGTCGGCCAGGTGCTGCCAACCGCCGCCGGCCAACTCAGCCTTGCGCGGCATCTGCCGCTGGGCGTGATCGCGGTGATTTCGCCGTTCAACTTCCCGCTGATCCTGTCGCTGCGCTCGGTGGCGCCGGCACTGGCGATGGGCAATGCGGTGATCCTCAAGCCGGATCCGCGCACGCCCTACACCGGCGGGGTGATCATCGCGCAGGTGTTGGAAGAAGCCGGCTTGCCCAAAGGACTGCTGCACGTGCTGCACGGCGATGCGCAGATCGGTCAGGCGCTGGTGGAGGCGCCGGATATCCCGATGATCGCCTTCACCGGCTCCACCGCTGCCGGCCGCCGTATCGGCGAGATCGCCGGGCGACACCTGAAGAAGGTGGCATTGGAATTGGGCGGCAACAATGCCGTGATCGTGCTCGACGACGCCGATCTGGACCGCGCCGCATCGGCGATCGCCTTCGGTGCCTATCTGCACCAGGGCCAGATCTGCATGGCCACCGGCCGGGTGCTGGTCCAGCGTAACGTGGCCCAGGCACTGATCCAGCGGTTGGCCGACAAGGCGCGGCATCTGCCGGTCGGCGACCCGGTCAGCGGCACGGTGGCGCTGGGGCCCATCATCGACCAGCGCCAGCTGCAACGCATCATCGATATCGTTAGCGACAGCGTGGCTGCCGGTGCGGTCGTGGAAGCTGGCGGCACCAATGAGGGGCTGTTCTATGCCGCCACCGTGCTGTCCAACGTGCGGCCGGGCATGCGCGCGTTCGACGAGGAAGTGTTCGGGCCGGTGGTCAACATCAGCGTGTTCGACACCGACGAAGAAGCCGCCGAACTGGCCAACCACGGCGAGTACGGCCTGGCGGCGGGCATCCTGTCCGCGTCGGTGTCGCGGGCGATGGCGCTCGGCGAACGCCTGCACACCGGCCTGCTGCACATCAACGACCAGACCGTGGCCGACGAGGTGATCAACCCGTTCGGCGGCACCGGGGCATCCGGCAACGGCACCAGCGTTGGCGGCCCGGCCGATTGGGAGCAGTACACGCATTGGCAGTGGCTGACGGTCAAGAGCGAGGTGCCGCAGTACCCGTTCTGAGCGTCCGGGCGCAGGTCTGGCGTCATCGCCAGGCCGGCGCCTTCGCACTCCTATCCATCGCACGCAGTCGCACGACGAGCGTAGTCACTCGCCAGCGCGAAAACGCGTTGGCGAGCAACCTGCATGCCGCGCGAAGTAGCGGCTGAAATAGGCGGCATCGAAAAATCCAAGCGTGGCGGCGATCTGCTGCACGCTCAGGCTGGTGTAGCGCAGGCTGCGGCGGGCTTCGAGCATGATCCGGCGCTGCAGCAGCTCCAGCGCCGATGCATTGGCCAGGCGTCGGCACAGCGCGTTCAGATGGCCCGGGGTCAGGCCCAACTGGTCGGCATAGCGGGAGATCGGCCAGTGCGCACGATAGTGCTGGTCGATCAATGCCTGGTAGGCGCGCAGGTGGCGCAGCGCCGGGTCTGCCTGCGGGCTGGCCTCCGCCTCCTCGTGCAGGCCTTGCAAGGCCGTGCGTGCGGTCCAGATCACCAGTTGCGCCGCGGCCGCCTGCAGTGCGGCTGCGTGTCCTACACGCTGGTGCGCATGATCGTTGGCAATGCTGTCGAACAGCACGTCGAGCAGTCTGCGCGATCCACTGGCCAGCAGCACCGCCGGCCGTGCCAGGCCCGGCTGCAGCGCGGGTGCCGTGTCCAGCGCGCTGCGCACCAGCGGCATGCACAAGGTGATGATGTGCCCGCGCACCCGCGGGTCGAACGCAAATCCGTGTACGCATAGCGGCGGCAACCACACCACGGTGGCGCCATGCAGGCGCCGTGTCAGCCCATCCAGTTGCAACGTTGCCGGCCCGCGCTGCACGTACAGCAGTTGCGCCAAGTCTTCGTGCCGATGCGGGTCGATCTGCCAGTCGTGCAATCGGCTGCGTGCGGCGATCGATTCCCAATGCAGCAGCTCCGGTGGATCGGCGTGCTGCTCGCCGTACAGGCCGAATGCGGGAACGGCGGTGGTTGCAGTGAGTTGGCGTGCGCGTGTGGGCATCGTCGAAAAGTCCAAGCACTGCACGCAATCATCCCTTCAATGGCCGCGGTTGGCTACCGACACTGCGAGCCTGGTTCTTGGCAGGAGCGCTTCATGCGAACCCAGGTTGCGATCATCGGTGCCGGCCCTTCCGGCTTGCTGTTGGGCCAGCTGCTGCAGCGCCTCGGCATCGATACGCTGGTGATCGAGCGGCAGACACCGGAGCATGTGATGGCGCGCATCCGCGCCGGTGTCCTGGAACAGGGCAGCGTGGACTTGCTGCAGCGCGCCGGGGTCGGAGCGCGCGTGCAGCGCGAAGGCCTGATACACCACGGCTTCGACCTGCTGTACGACGGGCAGCGCGAACGGATCGATCTGTTGCGCGGCTGCGGGCGCGGGGTCACCGTGTATGGCCAGACCGAGCTCACGGCCGATCTGATGCAGGCGCGTCGGGACAGTGGCGCGCCCAGTTACTACAGCGCGCACGATGTCAGATTGCAGGCAGTCGACAGCACCGCGCCCAGCGTGGAATTCAGCCACGACGGCGCACGGCTGCGGGTCGATTGCAATTACGTGGTGGGCTGCGACGGCTTCCATGGCGTCAGCCGCGCAAGTATCCCTGCCGACCGTCTGCGCCTGTACGAGCGGGTGTACCCGTTCGGTTGGCTTGGCGTGCTCGCCGACACCCCACCGGTGCACGACGAGCTGATCTACGCACGCCATCGCCTGGGATTTGCGCTGTGTTCGATGCGCTCGCCTACGCGCACGCGCTACTACGTCCAGGTGCCGGCCGACGCACGCGTGGAGGCATGGAGCGACCAGGCCTTCTGGGATGCATTGCGGGCACGGCTGCCGGATGCGCTGGCGCACTCCCTGGTCACCGGCCCCTCGATCGAGAAGAGCATTGCGCCATTGCGCAGCTTCGTGGTCGAGCCGATGCAGTACGGGCGCCTGTTCCTGGCCGGCGATGCCGCGCATATCGTGCCGCCCACCGGTGCCAAGGGACTGAATCTGGCGCTGGCCGATGTGGGGCTGCTCGCGCAACTGTTCGCGCGCTGGAAGGTCTCTGGTAATGCCGACGTCTTGCAGCAGTACTCAGCGCTGGCGCTGCAGCGGGTGTGGAAGGCCGAACGTTTTTCGTGGTGGATGACCACGCTGCTGCACACCTTCGATGACGAAGATTCCTTTACGGCGCGCTTGCGCCAGGCCGAGCTTGCGTACCTGCTGGGCAGCGAGGCCGGGCGCGCGACCATTGCCGAGAACTATGCGGGCCTGCCGATGGTCGGCCTTCCCGACACCTGAGGGTGCGCCGCACAGGGTAATCATTTGATCACCTGGAATTTTCGAGGTGCCCAAGTGCACTTTCGGGTGGCTAGCGCACGCGCGGACGTGCTGGGTAGGGTTGTCCCGACGCGTAGCAGTATGCGGAAGCAAGGACGCGTCATTCCCCCAACCGCGGTGCCGTACGTCGACACCCCTGCAAGCGCACGGACCGCTTCATCCCTGGAGTGACCCATGAAGAAATTCGTCTCTCGCGCCCTGGTATTGATCATGCTGCTCGCACCCGTGGCGGCGTTTGCGCAGACTGCGGTGACCGCCAACCCCAACCACGAAAAGTTGCTGATCGGCTCCAACTGGTACGAAACCGCCAACAAGCGTCTGGTCTACGACTTCTGGCGCATCGTGTTCGAGGCAGGCCAGGTGCAGTACGCGCCGATGTACATGGACAAGAACTACATCCAGCACAACCCGAACGTGGCCAATGGGCGCGATGCCTTCATCGCCTTCCTGACAGCCTTTGTGCCGCCGACCAAGGTACAGCCGCGGGTGCAACTGCCGTTGGTGGCGATCACCGCCGACCATGACCTGGTCACGCTGGTGTCGGTGCGCACGCTGCCGGACCCGCGTAATCCCGGCAAGACCTACACCACCACCTGGTTCGACATGTTCCGCATCGAGAAGGGCCTGATCAAGGAACACTGGGATCCGGACACCATCGCCGGCCGGGCAAGCACCGGCGGCCAGTAAGCGCTTGAAACGGCGCTGGCCTGCGTCACCGCAGGCCAGCGTCATGCGCGTGATGGCCGCATAGCTGCCGTGCTAGATCGCGCAAGATGAGACGTTCACTGCAAGCCTTGCAGTCAGAGCGGGTCAGCTGATCTTGAAGCCCATCGTCGCTTCCACCGCCTGCTGCCAACCGGCATACAGCTGCTCGCGCTTGTCCTCGGCCATGGCCGGTTCGAAACGACGATCCACCGCCCATTGCTTGGCAATTTCCTCGCGGCTGCTCCAGAACCCGGTTGCAAGACCCGCCAGATAGGCCGCACCCAGTGCGGTGGTTTCGGCCACTTCCGGGCGCAGCACCGGCACATTGAGGATGTCGCTCTGGAACTGCGCCATGAAGTCGTTGGCGATGGCGCCACCGTCTGCGCGCAGTTCCTTCAACTCGATGCCCGAATCGCTTTGCATCGCGGTGAGCACGTCGCGGGTCTGGTAGGCCATCGACTCCACCGCCGCGCGCACGAAGTGTTCCTTGCTGGTGCCGCGGGTCAGGCCGAACACCGCGCCGCGGATATCGCTGCGCCAGTAGGGCGCACCCAGGCCGACGAAGGCCGGCACCAGATACACGCCATCGTTGTCGCCGGCGCGCTCGGCATAGGCCTGCGAGTCGCTGGCCTTGCCCAGCATGCGCAGGCCATCGCGCAACCACTGCACCACCGAACCGGCGACGAAGATCGCCCCTTCCAGCGCATATTCCACCTTGCCGTCGATGCCCCAGGCGATGGTGGTGAGCAATCCGGCCTTGGAGGCCACCGCCTTGTCGCCGGTGTTCATCAGCATGAAACACCCGGTGCCATAGGTGTTCTTCGCCATGCCCGGTTCGAAACAGGCCTGGCCGAACAACGCTGCCTGCTGGTCGCCGGCAATGCCGGCGATCGGCACCTGTTCGCCATAGAAGTACTGGGTCTGGGTCGTGCCATAGACCTCGCTGGAGGAGCGCACCTCCGGCAGCATCTGCGCCGGTACGTCCAGCATCTCCAGCAGTTCGGCATCCCACTCCAGGGTATGGATGTTGAACATCATGGTGCGCGAGGCATTGGTGTAGTCGGTCACATGCACCTTGCCGCCGGTGAGGTTCCAGATCAGCCAGCTGTCGATGGTGCCGAAGGCCAGTTCGCCATTGCGAGCGCGCTCGCGGGCGCCTTCCACATGGTCGAGGATCCATTTGACCTTGGTGCCGGAAAAATACGCATCGATCAGCAGCCCGGTCTTGTCGCGCACCATCTGCTCGTGCCCGGCTTCTTTGAGCTGGGTGCAGATGTCCTTGGTCTGCCGCGATTGCCAGACGATGGCGTTGTAGATCGGTTGGCCGGTGGCCTTGTCCCACACCACCGCGGTCTCGCGCTGGTTGGTGATGCCGATACCGGAAATCGCGCGTGCATCGATCTGCGCGTTGTTGAGCAGCTCGGTGATGGTGGTGTAGACGCTGGTCATGATCTCGCGCGGGTTGTGTTCCACCCAGCCCGGCTGCGGAAAGATCTGCCCGAATTCGCGCTGCGCCACGCCGGCCACCTTGCCCTGGCGATCGAACAACATCGCGCGCGAGCTGGTGGTGCCTTGATCGATCGCCAGGACGTATTGCTTTTCCATCGAAGATTCCTCAAACAATGCCGGCGTTGGCGCACGGCGAGAGTGGTCGGTGCAACTGGGTGACGCTGCACGAATGACGCGCCGGCGGCGGCGATCCGTGCATGCGGTCGGGCGTGCGGCAAGGCGCGGCGGTCAGCGCGGATCCAGCGGCGGCGTGTCGCCCTGCAGGTGCCGCACACGTGCGGGGAGGAACGGCAGAATCAGCCACTGGTACGCCAATGCGCCGATCGGCCCGCCGATCAACGGCCCGACGATCGGCACCCACCAGTAGTTGTCCTTGGCCGGCAGGGCGGCTTCGCCCCAGCCTGCGAAGTAGGCGAACAGACGCGGCCCGAAATCGCGTGCCGGATTCATCGCCCAGGCTTCCAGATACCCCATCGAGGCACCCAGCGTGGCGACCAGCAGGCCGATCATCAACGCGCCCGAGTTGGCGCCGGGTGCGGCTTCGTTGAAGCGCTCGGTGATGGCGAAGATGCCGAAGATCAGCAACGCGGTCATGATGATCTGGTCGACGAAGGCATGCATCGGCGTGACCGCCAGACCCGGCGCGGTGAAGAACACCCCGGCGGCACCGCCGGCTTCGCGGGTGAGCTGCTGTACCTGGTTGTAGTGATCGATCACCGGCCCGTAGAGCTGGTAGACGATGGCCGCGCCCAGGAATGCACCGATCACCTGCGCGATCCAGTACGGCAGCACCTTCTTCCAGGAAAAATCGCGGAACAGCGCCAGCGCCAGGGTCACGGCCGGATTGGCATGCGTACCGGAGACCGCGCCGGTGACGTAGATCGCCAGCGTGACCGCCAGGCCCCAGGCGATGCACACTCCCCAGTAGGCGTTCTGATAAGGGCTTGGGTCGTACAGCACATACATCGCCGCCACCGAATCGCCCAGCGCGATGATGACGAACATCGCCACCGCTTCGGAAATCAACTCACCCACGAGCTGACGGTTCATGCGGGCAGTCCCGCGTCGCAGTCACGGTTGTGCGCAAGCGGGCGCGATGCACGCCTTGGCGCGCAGGGAAATTGGTTGGTGCTCATCGGGTGTGCCCTCCACATTGATCGTCATGATGCCGGCAGTTCGCCAGGATACGTTGCTGGACGACCCGTCCTCGCCGGCAACGCGGTGTGTTTTCAAGCGGCGGCAGTGTCGATGGCCGGCACCGGCTGCGCCTGCAGATACGCCTCCAGGCGCTGGCGGCCGTCTGCATCGATGCGCAGGCCGAGTTTGCTGCGACGCCACAGGATATCGTCGGCGCTCTGCGCCCATTCGTGCTGCCGAAGGTAATCCACTTCGGCCTGGTAGAGGTCCGCTCCGAAGTGCGTACCCAGCCCGGCGATGTCCTTGGCATCGCCCAGCAGTTGTTCGGCGCAGGTGCCGTAGTTGCGCACCAGGCGCTGCGCGGTAGCAGCAGGCAACCATGGACGCGCAGTGCGCACCCGCTCCAACAGACTGGCGATGTCGCGCTGCTCGCCGCCGGGCAGCGCATCGCCGCGCGCGGTCCACGCCGGCTTGCGGGTCCCCAGGGCCTGCGTGATCCGGTCGACCGCTTCTTCGGCCAGCTTGCGATACGTGGTCAGCTTGCCGCCGAACACGTTGAGCAACGGCGCGCCGTCGTTGACCACTTCCAGTTGATAGTCGCGCGTGACCTCGGCGGCATTGTCTTGCGCATCGTCCAGCAGCGGACGCACGCCGCTGTAGTTCCACACTACATCCTGCGGACCGATCTGCTGCTGGAAATACAGGTTTGCCGCATCGCACAGGTACTGCACTTCGGCCGCATCGATCCTGGGCGCGGCGGGGTCGTCTTCATAGTCGACATCGGTGGTGCCGATCAGGGTGAAGTCGTGCTCGTAGGGAATGGCGAACACGATGCGCCGGTCCGGTTGCTGGAAGATGTAGGCGTGGTCGTGATCGAACAGCTTGGGCACCACGATGTGGCTGCCCTTGACCAGGCGCAATGCGTGCTGGTGCGGCACCGCTGCCACCTTGTCCAGGAACGCTACCGCCCATGGGCCGGCCGCATTGGCCAGGGCGCGCGCCTGCACAGTGCGGCGGCGGCCCTGGCGGTCTTCGAGTTCGGCGTACCAGAATCCGGCATCGCGCCAGGCGCCGACGCAGCGGGTGCGGGTGTGGATCTGCGCGCCCCGCCTGGCGGCATCCATCGCATTGAGCACCACCAGGCGGGCGTCCTGCACCCAGGCATCGGAATACACGAAGCCGGTGCGCAACGATTCCTGCAATGGCGCGCCGACCGGATGCGTGCGCAGCGACAGCCGGCGCGAGCGCGGCAGGCTGCGCTTGCTGCCGCCCAGGTGGTCGTACAGGAACAGACCGGCGCGGATCATCCAGGCCGGGCGCAGATGCGGCTGGTGCGGCAACAGGAAGCGCAGCGGCCAGATGATGTGCGGTGCCAGCCGCAGCAGCACTTCGCGCTCGGCCAGCGCCTTGCCGACCAGGGCGAATTCGTACTGTTCCAGATAGCGCAGGCCGCCATGGATGAGCTTCGTGCTGGCGCTGCTGGTGTGCGCGGCCAGGTCGTCCTGCTCGCACAGGCACACCGACAGGCCGCGCCCGGCCGCATCGCGGGCGATGCCAACCCCGTTGATGCCGCCGCCTACCACCAGAAGATCGTACGTCTCGCTCATCGGGGTCTCCGTCCAGATTCGCAATAGCGAACCCAAGTTGTCATGTTCGAACATATTCGAACATAGAACCTTGCGGGGGCGTGAAGAACTGAATCGCCTGTCGATGGCGAGATATGAGAAGTTAAAGGCTATCAAAAGTCTAGATAAGATTTTCTAGGCCTATTGATATACTCAAGGTGGCACCGTCTCCATGCCAAAACGCACAAAAACGAACATGGCATTGGGCTTCAGCCGTTAGGCGGCCCGCGCGGATCGACAGCGCCACGCCGGGGCGATGCCGGTCTCTCTAGGCGGCGCCTTTCTTACCCGCCACATGCACCCGCGTGCCGGCTTCTTCCAGCACCCCGGCCAGCTCCTGTGGCGGGTCGCGGTCGGTGAACCAGTCGTGCACCTGGGCGAGCGCGCCCAGCCGCACCATGGCATTGCGCCCGAACTTGCTGTGGTCGGCGGCCAGCAGTACCTGGCGCGAGTGCTCGATGATGGCCTGGGCCACGCGCACTTCCTGGTAGTCGAAGTCCAGCAAGGTGCCGTCCAGATCGATGCCGGAAATGCCGATCACCCCGAAGTCCACCTTGAACTGGCGGATCAATTCCACCGTGGCCTCGCCGGTCACGCCCTGGTCGCGTCCACGCACCACGCCGCCGGCTACGATCACCTCGCAGCTGGGGTTGGCGCTGAGCATCACCGCCACGTTCAGGTTGTTGGTGATCACGCGCAGGCCGCGATGCTGCAGCAACGCGCGCGCCACTTCCTCGTTGGTGGTGCCGAGGTTGATGAACAGCGAGGCATCGTCGGGAATGAAACGCGCCACCTGCGCGGCGATGTGCTGCTTCTCGCTGGCCTGCAGCGCCTTGCGCGCGGTATAGGCCAGGTTCTCCACGCTCGAGGGCATGCTGACGCCGCCGTGATAGCGGCGCAGCACACCGGCGTCGCAAAGCAGGGTCAGGTCGCGGCGGATGGTTTGCGGGGTGACCTCGAAGCGCGTTGCCAGCCCTTCGACCTCGGCAAAGCCCTGCTGCCGCACCAGCGCCACCAATTGCTCCTGGCGCGGGTTCAAGGCCGGCGCCGGGACAGTCCTGTAGTGAGTCGACTCCATGCACAGATGATCGCGCATGCGCGTGAGGATGCAAACACGGCGATCGGCCGAGCGCCGACCGAGCGGGCTGATCGGTGCGATGGTGCGCTGTCGGCGCCTGCGGCCCCGACCAGCGCGTGCGCCAGTCCACTGCCGGCGCACGCGCTGGCCACGGCTGTCAGCCCAGCTCGCCGCGATAGCCGGTATCGATGCTGATGCTGCCGCCCACCGCACGCGAGACGCAGGCGCACAGCTTGCGGTTCTCGCGGCGTTGTTCGTCGCTGAAAAAGACGTCGCGGTGATCGATGTCGGCTGCGGTATCCAGCACCTCCACCGCACACAGGCCGCATTCGCCTCGCCGACATTCGGCGATCAGCTCGACGCCGGCATCGGCCAGCGCATCGAGCATGGATTCGTTTTCCGCCACCGGCACCTCCAGGCCGAGCCCGGGCAGCTTGACCACGAACGCCTGCGCCGGCACCCGGCCGCTGTTGCCGAAGGTTTCGAAATGCAGCCGCGCGCGCGGCCGCCCGGCCGCATGCCAGCATTGGCGTACCGCCTCCAGCATGCCCAGCGGCCCGCAGACATATACCTCGGCGTTGGGCGAGAGCGGCTCCAGGGCGGCGGCCAGGTCGACCGGGCCGGCGCTGTCGTCGCAATGCAGGTGCAGGCGCTCGCCGAGCAGTTCTTCCAGCTCATCCACGTAGGCCATCGCACTGCGCGTGCGGCCGACGTAGAGCAGGCGGAAGGCGGGGTGACGCTGCGCCAACCGCTGCGCCATGCCTAGGATGGGCGTGATGCCGATACCGCCGGCGATCAGCAGGATCTCCTCGCCGCTTTCGTCCAGCGCGAAGTTGTTGCTGGGCGGCGACATCTCCACCACGTCGCCGGGCTGCAGCGACCACATGTGCAGCGAACCGCCGCGGCTGTCGGGCATCTGCCGCACGGCGATGCGGTAATGCCCGTCCTTGCGTGGCTCGCCGACCAGCGAGTACGAGCGCACATCGTCGCGGCCATGCAGCCGCACGCGGAAATCCAGATGGCTGCCCACCTCGAAGCTGCGTGCGGCCGGGCCCGGATCGAGCACGATTTCGCGCACGCCCTGGCAGGCGTCGGCAACGCTGACGACATGGGCGCGATGCCACTGGGTGTCTTTACGCATGAGGGGCTCCAGGCAGAAGGGCAGGCCGGTCGGTGCCGGCGGTGGACGCATGGGCGCGGCCGATCAGGGCGCCGCCGCGCACCTGGCTGACCGCCGCAGGGGTTTGCAACAGGTGGCGGAGATTGCGATGGGCCAGGCGCGCGTGTTCGCGCATCAGCGCTTCGGCGCGGCTGCCCTGGCGCTGTTCGATGGCGGCGATCGCTTCGCGATGCTGCTCCTGCGCCAGGGTCAGGATGACCCGCGCATCGGCATCGCTGGTCTGCGCCATGACCAGGCCATTGGGAGAGGCGAACGGCAGCTGCACCACGCGCGTCAGCGTACGTTCGAGCACATCGCTGCCGGCCATCGCCATCAGCAGGGCATGGAAGCGCGCGTTGGCCTGCACGTAGGCCGAGAAGTCGACGCCCTGGCGTGGCGCGCCGATGATGGTGTCGATCTCGCTCAGCAACGCGTGGGCCTGGGCCAGCTGCGCGGCCGACACGCCGCGTTCGGCGGCGATGCGTGCGGCCAGGCCTTCGAGCGTGCCGCGCAGTTCGATCGCATCGTGCACATCGCGTTCGCTGAAGGCCTGCACCGCATAACCGCCACCCGGCAAGGCGCTGGCCAGGCCTTCTTCGCACAGCCGCTGCAATGCCGCGCGCACCGGCGTGCGCGACATGCCCAGGCGTTGCACCACGGCCAGTTCGGACAGCCGCGTTCCGGCGGGCAGGGTGCCGTCCAGGATCAGTTCGCGCAGCGTGAGCAGCGCGCGGGTGGTCTGCCCGGCGCTGCTGTGGAACGGAGTGGTCGGGGGCATGCTGATCTCCTGCGCAATGCGCTCAGCCCACCATGCGCAGCGACAGGTCCTGTGCGCGCAGTTCGTGCGCGATCATGCGGTCGATCACCCGCCGCGCCCACATGCCGCCGGCATCGACGTTGAGGTTGTAGAAGGTGTGGTCCGGGTGCGCATCGATGGCGCGTTGCTGCGCCTCCAGCACCGCCTCGTCCTCGCCGAACACGCCGGTGACGCCGGCGCGCGTGAGCGTGGTCAACGACTGGTCATGCAGCGCGTAGTTGCGCATGAACGCCCAGAAGTAATGGCAGGTGGTATCGGTCTCCGGGGTGATGGTATTGAGCACGTAGCCGTTGACGCCCTGGCTGCGGTCGCCCTCCGGCGCGCCGGTGCCGGCGATGGCCACGCCGACATCGATGGCGATGGTGCCGGGCGCTTCGAAGCGGATGATCTGCCAGCGATCCACCTTGCCGCGGTAATCGAGATGGCGTGCGATCTGGCTGGCCCAGAACGGCGGCGCGTCGATGTTGCGCATCCAGCGCGACACCACCACCGAGCGATCGCCATGCACCACGTCGAACGGCGCTTCGGCAATTTCGTCCTGACCGATGCTCGAGCCGTGCACGAAGGTCTCGTGGGTCAGGTCCATCAGGTTGTCCAGCACCAGCCGGTAGTCGCACTTGGCGTAGATGGTGCGGCCATCGCCGGCCCAGGCCGGGTCGTGCGCCCAGTGCAGATCCGGGATCAGTGCGGTGTCGGCCTTGGCCGGGTCGCCCGGCCAGATCCATACGTAGCGGTGCTTCTCGGCCACCGGAAAACTGCGCACGCAGGCAGAGGGATTGATGGTTTCCTGCGACGGCATGTGCACGCAGCGGCCCTGGGTGTTGTAGACCAGCCCGTGATACCCGCAGACCACGTCATCGCCGCGCAGCTTGCCCATCGACAGCGGCACCAGGCGGTGCCAGCAGGCGTCTTCCAGCGCCACCACCGCCCCGGCCGTGCTGCGGTAGAGCACCACGTCCAGCTTGCAGACCTTGCGCGGGGTGAGCGCATGCTTGATCTCGTGGTCCCAGGCGACGGCGTACCACGCATTGAGGGGGAACAGCGGCTTGGACTGGGACATGACCGTGACTCCTGGGGTTTTGTATACAACCTGGGGTACGAAGCGGTGCCGACGCGGCGGCTGGCCGTCAGTTGACGCGCATGCCAGCGCTGGCGTCTGCTTGCAGGCGAAGTTATGTATACACCGGAGACAATGTCGAGGCATTACCCTATTTGCGAAGTTGTGCGTTTATCGAATACAAAAGCCGATAATCGGATTGACCGCGTCGTTTGGCCGGCTCTACCGTGATGGCTTGTTCGCAATTCAGGCGTGCTGCCATGGCTGAAGTGGTTTCCCTGAGAGAGGCGGTATCCCATCTGATCGTCGATGGCGACTGCGTGGCGATGGAGGGCTTCACCCATCTGATTCCGCATGCGGCCGGGCACGAGGTGATCCGCCAGCACAAGCGCAACCTGCGCCTGGTGCGCATGACCCCGGACCTGATCTACGACCAGCTGATTGGCGCCGGCTGCGCGGCGGCGCTGCGGTTCTCGTGGGGCGGCAACCCCGGCGTCGGGTCGCTGCACCGTCTGCGCGATGCGGTCGAACATGCCTGGCCGCAGCCGTTGCAGTTGCGCGAGCACAGCCACGCCGACATGGCCAATGCCTACGTCGCCGGCGCCTCCGGGCTGCCGTTTGCGGTGTTGCGCGGCTACGTGGGCTCGGACCTGCCGCGCGTCAACGACAGCATCAAGTTCCTGCAGTGCCCGTTCACCGGCGAAACGCTGGCCGCCACGCCGGCCGTCAACCCCGATGTCACCGTGATCCACGCCCAGCAGGCCGACCGACGCGGCAATGTGTTGCTGTGGGGCATCCTGGGCGTGCAGAAGGAAGCCGCGCTGGCCGCGCGCAAGGTGATCGTGACCGTGGAGCAGATCGTGGACACGCTCGACGCACCGCCCAACGCCTGCATCCTGCCGCGCTGGGTGGTCGATGCGGTCTGCCACGTGCCTGGCGGCGCCGCACCGTCGTACGCGCATGGCTACTACGCGCGCGACAACCGTTTCTATCTGGGCTGGGATGCGATTGCACGCGACCGTGCGCGGTTTCAGCAGTGGATCCAGACGCACGTCCTCGACACGCAGGATTTCGCCGACTTCCAGCGCGTGTACGCGCACTCGCAGCAGCAGGTGGCCGCATGAGCGAAGTCAGCACCAACGAGATGATGACCGTGGCCGCAGCGCGGCGGCTACCCGACGGCGCGGTGTGCTTCGTCGGTATCGGCCTGCCGTCCACCGCCGCCAATCTGGCCCGGCTGACGCATGCGCCGGATGTCACCCTGATCTACGAATCCGGCCCGATCGGCGCCCGCCCGGACGTGCTGCCGCTGTCGATCGGCGACGGCGAGCTGGCCGAAACCGCCGACACGGTGGTCTCCACGCCGGAAATCTTTCGCTACTGGCTGCAGGGCGGCCGCGTGGATGTGGGGTTTCTGGGCGCGGCGCAGATCGATCGCCATGCCAACCTCAACACCACCGTGATCGGCGACTACGCGGCGCCGAAGACGCGTCTGCCCGGGGCCGGCGGCGCGCCGGAAATCGCGGCCAGCGCCAAGCAGGTCTTCATCATCATGCGCCAGTCCAGACGCAGCTTCGTACCGGCACTGGATTTCATCACCACCGTCGGGCATCTGGAGGGCGGCGATGCGCGCGCGCGCGCCGGCCTGCCCGGCGCCGGTCCCACGGTGGTGGTCACCGACCTGTGCGTGATGGAGCCCGATCCGGTGACCCGCGAACTCACGGTGACCGCGCTGCATCCGGGCATCACCCGCGAGCAGGTGACTGCGGCCACCGGCTGGCCGATCCGCTTTGCCGACGTGCTTGCCCAGACCCCGCCGCCCACCGCGACGGAGCTGCAGGCACTGCGCGCGCTGCAGGCACGCACCGATGCCGCGCACGGCACCCAGTCCGCCGGGGCCGAGGCATGAGCGAGGTCTATCTAATCGATGGCATCCGCACGCCGATCGGCCGTTACGGTGGCGCGCTGTCCAGCGTGCGCGCCGACGACCTGGGCGCGCTGCCGCTGGCGGCATTGCTGGCGCGTAACCCCTCGCTGGACCCGGGCGCCATCGACGATGTCTACCTGGGTTGTGCCAATCAGGCCGGCGAAGACAACCGCAATGTCGCGCGGATGAGCCTGTTGCTGGCCGGTCTGCCCAGTTCGGTGCCGGGCAGCACGCTCAATCGGCTGTGCGGCTCAGGGCTGGATGCGGTGGGCACCGTGGCACGCGGCATCCGTGCCGGAGAATTGGAGCTGGCGATCGCCGGCGGCGTGGAATCGATGTCGCGCGCGCCGTGGGTCATGGGCAAGGCCGAGAGTGCCTTCGCCCGCAGCCAGCAACTGGAAGACACCACCATGGGCTGGCGCTTCATCAATCCGCGCCTGCAGGCCGCCTACGGCACCGAATTGATGGGCGAAACCGCCGAAAACCTCGCGCAGCGCCACGCCATCTCGCGCGAGGACCAGGACGCGTTCGCCCTGCGCAGCCAGCAACGCGTGGCAGCGGCGCAGGCGACCGGTTTCTTCGATGGCGAACTCATCCCGGTGCCGGTGGCTGCGCGCAAGGGTGGCGAAGCCGTCACGGTCGAACACGACGAGGCGCCACGGCCGAACACCACCGCCGAGATGCTGGCCAAGCTCAAGCCGGTCTTCCGCCAGCCCGGCACCGTCACCGCCGGCAATGCGTCCGGCATCAACGACGGCGCTGCCGCCTTGCTTCTGGCCTCGGCGCAGGCGGTACAGGCGCATGGCCTGACCCCGCGTGCGCGTGTGCTCGGTTTTGCGGCAGCAGGCGTCGAACCGGCCTACATGGGCATCGGCCCGGTACCCGCCACGCAGCGCCTGCTGGCCCGGCTGAACCTGCGCATCGAGCAGTTCGATGCGATCGAACTCAACGAAGCCTTCGCCGCCCAGGCGCTGGCCTGCATGCGCCAGCTCGGGCTGGCCGATGATGCTGCGCAGGTCAATGCCAATGGCGGCGCCATCGCGCTGGGTCATCCGCTGGGCATGAGCGGCGCGCGGCTGGCGCTGACCTTGTTGCGCCAGCTCGAAGCCGTCGACGGCCGGTTCGGGTTGGCCAGCATGTGTATTGGCGTTGGGCAGGGCGTGGCCCTGGCGATCGAACGCCTGTGAGCCTGGCCGTGGCAACCGATCACGCAGCACCTGCACACTCATTGGCCTGAACAGGCCGCAATGCGGCCAGGGAGACCTCACGATGCGCGATACCCCCGTCGATGCGCCAGCTGCCGATCCGTTGCTCGGCTACCGCCGCAGCCAACCCGGCACGCAGCCGCCCTATCTGCATCCGCCTTATGCGTCCACGGCGTTGCGCGGACCGCGCCGCGCGCCGATCCAGATCCCGGTGACCCTGTCGGAAGTGACCGGCCCACGCCTGGACAGGCTGACCCTCGGCGCACATGCAGCCGATCTCACCGCAGGCTTCGGCGGCGAGCCGTTGGGCGAGCGCATCATCGTGTCCGGCCGCGTGCTGGACGAAAACGGCAAGCCGGTGCGCAACAGCCTGGTGGAAGTCTGGCAATGCAATGCCGCCGGCCGTTACCAGCACGAAGGCGATCGCCACGATGCGCCGCTGGACCCCAATTTCCGCGGCACCGGTCAGGTCCTCACCGACGATCACGGGCGCTACGCGTTCAAGACCGTCAAGCCTGGTGCGTACCCGTGGCGCAACCACTACAACGCCTGGCGGCCGGCGCACATCCATTTTTCATTGCATGGCGATGGCATCGGCCAGCGCCTGATCACGCAGATGTATTTCCCCGGCGACCCGCTGCTGGCGCACGACCCCATCTACAACTGTGTCGACGACGCGCTGGCACGCGAGCGCATGGTGTCCAGTCTCGATTGGGAAAACGCGGTCAGCGAATATGCGCTGGCCTACCGCTTCGACATCGTGTTGCGCGGTCGCAAGCAAACGGTCTGGGAGTGAGTCGATGAGCCTGAATGCCACCCCGTCGCAAACCGTGGGCCCGTATTACCGGCTCGGCCTGGAACCGCTGTATCGCGATCGCCTGGCGCCGCCGCAGGCGGCCGGCACGCCGGTGCAGATCAGCGGCTGCATCTATGACGGCGCCGGTGCGCCGGTGTCCGACGCCGTGCTGGAACTGTGGCAGGCCGATGCGGCCGGCATCTATGCGCACGCCGCCGACGCGCGCCACCAGGCGCACGATGCCGCCTTCGATGGCTGGGGCCGGGTGCCCACCGATGCGCAGGGGCGGTTCTGCTTCGCCACGGTCAAGCCGGGCACCGTGGCCGGGCCGGATGGCCGGCCCCAGGCCGCACACCTGACCGTGCTGGTGCTGATGCGCGGGCTGCTGCGTGCCGCATCGACGCGGCTGTACTTTGCCGACGACCCGCAACTGGACAGCGACCCCGTGCTGGCATTGGTGCCGGCCGACCGCCGCGGCAGCTTGCTGGCCCAGCCCCGCGGTGGCGGCGCCTATACCTGGGACGTGCACATGCAGGGCGATGCGGAAACGGTGTTCTTCCAGTACTGAGTCACCGACGCCTGCCTGCACGCGTCGCGCCGATGCGCCGATGTGCAGCCGGTGGCGGCAATACGCTGCGATGCCACCCCGCCGCACCATGCCGACAGGCTGGAGAGGCACACGCAGGCGCATGGCTGCGTGGTGCCGAGTGCAGGCACGGGGGCCGACCATCGGTACCACCATGCCGCTCAGCTGCCGCCGGCGTATCGCCCGATCGTCTAGTTGGCACCCCCATGCTTCGGTGCCATGCTGCCGGCACGCCAAGAGATGCAATGCATGAGTGCGACGTCCTCGCTGTTGGATTCCTTGTTTGGCGACGCCGCGTGCGACGCACTGTTCGATGATGCGGCGCGCGTGCAGGCCATGCTGCACTTCGAAGCGGCGCTTGCCCGTGCGCAGGCGCAGTGCGGTGTGATTCCCGCCGATGCAGCCCATGCCATCGCCGCGGCCTGCGATGTGCGGCACTACGATCTGGCCGCGTTGGCGCAGGCCACCGCCCTGGCCGGCAACCCCGCCATACCGCTGGTCAAGGCGCTGACCGCGCGGGTGGGCGCGCACGATGCCGACGCCGCGCGCTGGGTGCATTGGGGCGCCACCAGCCAGGACGTGATCGATACCGGCACGGTGCTGCAGCTGCGTGCGGCGCTGGAGTTGCTGTTGCCGCGCCTGCAGCAGCTGTGCGCCGAGCTGGCCGAGCTGGCTGCGCGCGAGCGCGATACCGGGCTGCCCGGGCGCACCTTGCTGCAACAGGCCGTGCCGGTGACCTTCGGGCTCAAGGCGGCCGGCTGGCTGGATGCGCTGCAACGCGCCCATCGGCGCCTGCAGGCGCTGCGCGAGGATGCGCTGGTGCTGCAGTTCGGCGGCGCGGCCGGCACGCTGGCCTCGCTGCAGGCACGCGGGCTCGACGTGGCCCAGGCGCTGGCGACCACGCTGGCGCTGCCGTTGCCGGCGGTGCCCTGGCATACCGCGCGCGACCGCATCGTCGAGGTTGGCTGCGCGTTCGGCCTGCTGGCCGGCACGCTGGGCAAGCTCGGTGGCGACGTGGTGCTGCTGATGCAATCGGAGGTCGGCGAGGCGTTCGAACCCTCGGCGGCCGGCAAGGGTGGCTCGTCGGCGATGCCGCACAAGCGCAACCCGGTCTCCAGCGTGGCGGCGGTCGCGGCGGCCACCCGCGTGCCCGGCCTGGTCGCCACCTTGTTCAGCGCGATGCTGCAGCCGCACGAACGCGCTGCCGGCCAATGGCATGCCGAATGGGACACGTTGCCGCAGATCGTGCGGCTGACCGCCGGCAGCCTGGCGCAGATGCAGGCCTGCCTGGCCGGGCTGGAACTGGACCGCCCGCGCATGCGCGCGCACCTGGACAGCCACGGCGGCGTGCTCTACGCCGAAGCGGCGGTGTTCGCGCTGGCCGCCCAGCTCGGCAAGCCGCAGGCGCACGCGCTGGTCGAACAGGCAGTGGCGCAGGCGCAGGCGCAGCAGCGGCATCTGCGCGAGGTACTGGGCGATGATCCGCAGGTGAGTGCGGTACTCACGCACGCGCAACTGCAGGCGGTGTTCGATAGCGACAGCTGGCGCGGCCTGTCCTCGGCCTGGATCGACCGCGTGCTGGCCGGCTCCCCTTCCCGTTGACGGTGCTCCGATGGCCTATCTCCAACTGCCCACCCATCGCCTGCACTATCGCCTGGACGGCACCGAAGGCCGGCCATGGCTGACCTTCTGTAATTCGCTGGGCACCGATCTGCACATGTGGGACGTGCAGATCGAGGCCTTCGCTCCGCATTTCCGCATCCTGCGCTACGACCGCCGTGGCCACGGCTATTCGGAAACCCCGCCGGGTCCCTACAGCGTCGCCGACCTGGGCCAGGATGTACTGGCGCTGTGGGATGGCCTGCAGATCGAGCGCAGCGATTTCTGCGGGCTGTCCATCGGTGGGCTGACCGGGCAGTGGCTGGGCCTGCACGCACCGCAGCGGCTGCGGCGGCTGGTGGTGTGCGCCACCGCGCAGAAGATCGGCAGCACCGATACCTGGGAAACGCGCATCGAGACGGTGCGCAGCGAAGGCCTGCCGGTGCTGATCGACGCCACCCTGCAGCGCTGGTTCACGCCGGCTTTCGCGATCAGCCACGCGCAGCGGCTGGACATGATCGCCGCCGCGTTCGTCTCCACCTCGCCAGCCGGCTACATCGCCTGTTGTCAGGCGGTGGCCGAGGCGGATTTTCGTGGTGCGCTGGATGGCCTGGCCCTGCCGCTGCTGGCGTTGGCCGGCGACGACGACCCGGTCTGCCCGCCGCCGAATCTGCGCGAGATCGCCTACGCCGCACCCGATGGCCACTACGCGCAGGTGCCCGGCCGGCATCTGTGCAACCTGGAGTCGCCGGCCGCGTTCAATGACGCGGTGCTGGGCTTTCTGCAGGCCAATTGATTCAACCGTACCGAAGGACACCTCATGCACGAAGACGAGCGTTACCAGGCCGGCATGCGCGAACGCCGGCGCGTCCTGGGCGATGCGCATGTCGAGCGCGCGCTGGCCGCACGGACCGAGCTGACTGCCGAATTCCAGGAGCTGATCACCCGTTATGCCTGGGGCACCATCTGGACCCGCGATGGCCTGCCTGCACATACCCGCTCGTTGATCACCTTGTCGATGATGGTCGCGCTCGGACACGACGAAGAGTTCAAGCTGCACGTGCGTGCGGCGCGCAACAACGGCGTCACTGCCGAGCAGATCAAGGAACTGCTGCTGCAGGCTGCGATCTACTGCGGTGTGCCCGCCGCCAACCATGCCTTTGCGCTGGCCAAGCCGATCCTGGAAGAACAGGCTGCCGAAGCCTGATGCGCGGCCTTCGCTTCGCGCAGGGCCACGCGCCTGCCATGCTGCATTCCATCGCGCCCACCGTAAGGCACCGCATGACGCGACGACTTGCCTGTCTGCTCCTGTCGCTGTTGCTCCCACTGGCCGCCGGCGCACAGCCGCAGCCCGGGCCAGGCACTGTGCTGGCGCAGGTGCGCGCCGACGATGGCCAGCGCTTGGCGGTGTGGTCGCGCATCCCGGCGCAGCCGCGCGGGGTGATCGTGCTGGTGCACGGCCGCACCTGGAGTTCCCTGCCCAATTTCGACCTGCAGGTGCCCGCTGAAAGCCCCGATTCCCGCTCGGTGCTGGCGGCATTGGCGCAGGCAGGATTCGCCGCCTACGCAGTGGACTTGCGTGGCTATGGTGGCAGTGCGCGCGATGGCAGCGGCTGGAATACCCCGGCGCGCGCGGTAAGCGATGTGGAGCAGGTGCTGGCCTGGGCTGCCCGACAGCATCCAGGACTCCCGGCGCCCGCCTTGATCGGCTACTCCAACGGCGCACGGGTGGCGCTGCTGGTCGGCCAGCAGCACCCGCGCTCGGTATCGGCGCTGGTGCTGTACGGCTTCCCGGACGACGTCGATGCCCCGGCCGCCGCAACGCCATCGCCGCCCAAGCCGAAGCGCGAACGCACCACGGCCGCGGCGGCCGGCGAGGACTTCATCACCGCCGATGCGGCGCCGGCCCGCGTGCGCGATGCCTATGTGGCGCAGGCGCTGGCCGCCGACCCGATACGTACCGATTGGCGCGCGATGGAGCAATTCGCGTTCCGGCCCGAGCAGGTCAGTGCGCTGCCGGTGTTGCTGCTGCGCGGGGTCGACGATCCCATCGCCACCCAGGCCGACTACGCGCATCTGTACGTACGCCTGCGCAGCGCAGACCGCAGCTGGGTCACCCTGCCGCAGTCGGATCATGTGGCGCAGGTGGAAGACACCCATGCCGCCTGGGTGGATGCGGTGGTGAGCTTTCTGCGCCGGCCGCGCCAGGCGCCCGGCCGTGACGGAAACGATCGATAGAGGCCCGGGGCCGGCGTTTGCGCTGTTGCGCGCGGTTGCCCGGCCAACGCGTGCGGATCTGCATCCACGGATGGCCCGCTGCCAAGCTACTGACTCAACAAGGCGCCCAGGCGCTGCGCGGCCTGCTTCAGCGGGTCCAGCAGCTGCGTCTGCATGGTCTGCAGGCTCACGCGGCCGGCCTGGGCGCCGATGTTGAGCGCGGCGATGACCTCGCCGCGCAGGTTGCGCACCGGCACCGCGATCGAGCGCAGGCCGATCTCCAGCTCCTGGTCGGTCAGGCACATGCCTTCGCGCCGCGTGCGCGCCAGCACCTCCAGCAGCGCCGATGCCTGGGTCAGCGTGCGGTCGGTGCGCGGGCGCAGCGTGGTGCGCTCCAGGTACGCCTGCAAGGTGTCGCCGGGCAGTGCGGCCAGCAGGACCCTGCCCATCGACGTGCAATAGGCCGGCAGCCGCGTGCCCGGCCGGAGCCCGATCGACATGATCCGTACCGTCTCCGCGCGCGCCACGTACAGCAGATCGTCGCCGTCCAGCACGCCCAGCGAGCAGGATTCGTGCAGCTGGTCGCGCAAGCCGTCCAGCACCGGCTGCGCCGCCGCGGTCATCGACGACGAGGCCGCATAGGCACCGCCGATGCCCAGTACCCGCGGCAACAGCACATAGCCGCGTCCCTGTTCGCCCACATAGCCCAGCTTGGCCAGCGTGTGCAGCACGCGCCGCACCGCCGCGCGCGAAATGCCGGTTTCCAGGCTGATCTGCGACATCGTCACCTCGCGGGCGTGCTGGGCGAACACACTCAACACCACCAGCCCGCGCCCCAGCGAGGTCATGAAGTCCGGATCTCCTTGCGCGGCGGCAATCTGCTGCATCAGCTCGCGCGGCAGGCTGCGCTCGCTACCGGCCGCAGCGACGGCGACAGGACGTTTGCGACGGCTGGTGGTGGGCTCGGGCATCGGTTTGCGTGCTGGACAGGTCCGGCCATGGTAAGCGCTTGTGCCGGTGCACGCCGCCGGCGCCGTGTGTGCGCCCGCATGTAAACGCTTCACCGTAGGTTGCCGCATAATCGCGGCTGACTTGTTTCGGATCGGTCCCCTTCGTCCATGAAAACCCCCACCGGCCTGCAGCCGCTGATCGACGACGGTGTCATCGACGAAGTGTTGCGGCCACTGAAGAGCGGCAAGGAAGCGTCCGTCTACGTGGTCAGCGCCGGCGAGGACATCCTGTGCGCCAAGGTCTACAAGGACATGGCGCAGCGCAGCTTCCAGGCGCGCGTGCAGTATCAGGAGGGGCGCAAGGTCCGCGGCAGCCGCCAGGCGCGGGCGATGGGCAAGGCCACCAAGTTCGGTCGCCGCGAAGCCGAAACCGCCTGGAAGAACACCGAAGCCGACGCGCTCTACCAGCTGGTGGATGCCGGCGTGCACGTCCCCAGGCCGCGCGGTTATTTCCACGGCGTGCTGTTGATGGACCTGGTCACCGACGACGCCGGTCACAGCGCACCGCGCCTGGGCGAGGTGGAGCTGGAACCGGAGCAGGCGCGCGCCTTCCACGCCAGCCTGATCGGCGACGTGGTCAAGATGCTGTCGCTGGGCCTGGTGCACGGCGACCTGTCCGAATACAACGTGCTGGTGTCGCCCGACGGCCCGGTGGTGATCGACTTCCCACAGGTGGTCAGCGCCGCCGGCAACAATGCCGCGCGCGAGATGCTGTTGCGCGACGTGCACAACCTGCGCGACTGCCTGGGCCGTTTCGCTCCCGAGCTGCTGGACACCCATTACGGCGAAGAGATGTGGGCGCTGTTCGAAAAGGGCGAGCTGCGTCCGGACAGCGCGCTCACCGGGCGCTTCAAGTTCGATACCCGGCGCGCGGACGTGCGCGCCGTGCGCGCCTCGATCGAGGACGCGCGACAGGAAAACCTGATCCGCCAGCAGGGCCGCGAAGCCGCTGCCGAGGACGACTGAGCCGGCGGGCTGGCGTCATATCGTCCCAACCGAGAATTTTATGCGCGAATATCGGCTTGTCGTCTCGCCATTGAGTCGAGCGGTCACCCGCGACGGGCACACCGTTCGCCTGGAGATCTATCGTGGGCCCGATACGGATTGGACGCTGGAGGTTGTCGATGAATTCGACAACTCCACGGTATGGGACGATCTGTTCGCAAGCGATCAAGCCGCCTTCGATGAGGCGCTGCGCACCATCCGGGATGAAGGCATCGCATCGCTTGTCGGTTAGCCTGGTCACGCGCGGTCATGGGGCGCTCGCCCGAGATTCATTCACGTCGGACCGATCAGACGTTGCCTCGCGCAGGGCGTAGGCGTGTCCGCGCGCAGGCTTGCGATGCGATGCAGCAATCCACGTCTATCCGACGGGCCAGGTCAGGGGGCGGAGTCGCGCAAAACGGAGTGTTGCCAGCTGCTCCTGCGTCCCGCGCAGCTGTTTATTGAAATTAATGGTTATTGTCAATAACAATCTGGCAAGCTCCGCGGATCGTCCTCACGTGATGGAGCCGCCATGTCCTTCGATCCAGATGTCGTTCGCCTGTTCGCACAATTGCAGCAGAGCGGCGCGCCGCCGATGGAAGCGCTGCCCTTGGTGGAGGCGCGCGCCATGATGCGCGGCATGAGCGCGCAGCTCGGCTTTCCGGTGCTGCAGATGCAGGTGCGCGATCTGCACGCCAGCACCGCCAGCGGCAACGTACCGCTGCGGCTGTATCGCCCGCCCGGCCTGGCCGACGATCCCGCGCCGACCTGCCTGTTCGTGCATGGAGGCGGCGGCGTCGTGGGCGATCTGGACTCGCATGACGACGTCTGCCGACAGTTGGCCGCGCGTGCCGGTTGCCAGGTGCTGGCGGTGGATTACCGCCTCGCCCCGGAACATCCGGCGCCAGCGGGCGTGGAGGACGTCATCGCCACCTTGCACTGGCTGGCCGCGCATCCGCAGCAGGTCGGCGCGGACGTGCGGCGTCTGGCGGTGGCTGGCGACAGCATCGGCGGAGCAATGGCTGCCGTCGTTGCACTGGTCGCGCGCGATGCCGGCATTGCGCTGCGCTGCCAGTTATTGCTCTACCCGCTGACCGATGCGCGCGAAGACATCGCAGAACATGCTTCGCGCACGACCAATGCCGACGTTCCGCCATTGACCCGCGAGGCAGTGCGGTTCTTCAATCGGCATGTCTTCCAGGATCCTGCCGTCGTGCACGACTGGCGCATCTCGCCGCTACTGGCCCCTGATCTGGCCGGCGTGGCGCCGGCGCTGATCGTGCTGGCCGAACTGGACATCCTGCATGACGAAGGGGCGCGCTATGCCGAACGCCTGCGTGCGGCTGGCGTGGAGGTCACCCTGCACACCCTGCCTGGCATGATCCACGGCTTCATCACCATGGGGGGCGTCATCCAGGCGGCCGACACGACGATGGACCTGTTTGCCCAGACGCTGCGCAAACAGTTCCTGCCGGTGTAGGTCGGTGCGCCTGCCTCACCCATGGGACGCCTGCGCGGACCAATCGCGCACGCGGTCGATCCACGCCTGGCCGTGGCACCGCATCAAGGCAGCGTCACGGCGGCTGCCGGCGGCACACGCGTCGCAGCGCGCTGCCGAATCCGCCGACGCGCGTCAGAAATTGAACCGGAAGGTCGTCATCAACACGTGGTTCTCGCGATCCACCGCAGGCGTGTTGACGAACTGATTCAGGTATCCGACGTCCATATTGGCGATGGCATTGAACTTCCAGTTGATGCCGACAAACACGCGATTCTGGTCGATGCCGCGCCGCGCGCCCCACTGCGTCTGATCCAGATTGACGAACAGCTCGTTGAACAGCACCCAGGACAGCTGCGGGCTGAATCCGCTCGGGCGCGTGGCCCGGAGCATCTGCCGCACCCGATACCCCTCATCGCTGAAGTCTTCGCGGTGACGCTGCTCCAGGCGGGTGCGGCTGGTGATGGTGATGTCGGCGATGGGATCGAACTGGTACTGGAACTGTCCCCACCAACGATTTTCGCGGTTGGAGGGCTGGCCGGCCGGATGGCTGATGATGGTGTCATAGCCCATCCAGACGCTGGCCTTGGAGTTGAGGCGGTAGAACACCGCAGGGCGCAGGATCAGTTGATCGAACTGCTCGCCTTCCTCGCGCCAGCGCGGATGCACGTCCATGCTCCAATACAGGTTTTCGACCGGCAACTTGCCCTGCGCGTAGACGCTCAACCAATAGCGGCCGTCTTCTTCGGTCGCGGCGCGCGCGGTGGACAGGGCTCCCAGGGTCAACAACAGAACCGGGCAGGCGATGCGAAACGTTTTGCCCAAGAACAAGCTCAGTGCGTTCATTTATTTTTTTGTGGTGTCGTTGGCAAATCATAGCAACAGGATTTGTGCTTCCTTCGACCGTTTGGTCGACGCATCACGCCGGTCGGTGCCGATTTCTTCGTTAATCGCGACATGCCATCGTTTCAGTGCAGTCGGTGGCACCGTGCGCAGCACCCGGTCCGACAGGCGCGGGGTTGCGTGTACCTTCTGGCCACACGCAAGGCGATCGCGATCTGCATCCTCCGGTCCTCTGCCACCGGGCGGGCAACCCGGCACGCTGCGTCAGATCGATGCGGCGTCGGCTGCAAGCATCTGCCGAAACAGCGTATCCAGGGCGTCCGCGCGTCCGCTGCCGGCCGGCAGGCGCGGTTGGGTCGCTCCCATGCGGTCCAGTTCTGCTTCGAGAAAATCGCTGATCGCGGCAATCCGCGGGCCGTCTTCCACCTCCGTGGAGACACGCTTGAGCGCCAGCAAACGATCCACCTCCTGGCGCAGCTCGCCGTTCGGCAACAGCGCGTCCAGCAAGACTTCGAACGCCATCGGCGGCATGTCCTGCCTGCGCTCGATCCACTGGCAGGCCAGGATCGGGCGCAGTACGTAGAGATACTTCTTGGTGCGAATGCGCTCGCCGCGCAGGTAGCCGCGGTAGTTGCTCTTGGCCATGTTGAAGTAATGCCACCACGTGCCAAGCGGCGAGTAGAACTGCGCGGAGATGGCGCGCAACTGCGCAACGGCTACCGCATCCTGCCGATAGACCACCGGCGAATGCAGCCACTCCAGCAGGGTCGG
Source organism: Xanthomonas codiaei (assembly GCF_002939785.1). Taxonomy (GTDB): domain Bacteria; phylum Pseudomonadota; class Gammaproteobacteria; order Xanthomonadales; family Xanthomonadaceae; genus Xanthomonas; species Xanthomonas codiaei. The sequence continues at coordinate 16,906 of NZ_MDEC01000031.1, read as the reverse complement.
ATTGGACTTGGACACCAGCCGCAAGGCCTTGCGCAGATCCCAGCCGCTGACATCCAGATCGTCGGAGATCGGCAGTTCGATCACGTCGCGCTGCGGCTCGCCGGAGCCGGTGCTCTCGTTGACCGTCAGATACCAATCGCGACGATGGACGTAGACGAACCGTGCGTCGTAGTCGCTGTCCGGCGAGGAAAATCCCCAGCCGCGGCTTCCCGATTCGCAGGCCAGCAGGATGCGCACGTCATGCTGCTGCTCGATGTCGCGCAGCGCCGACAGCACGGCCTCGCGCTTGTCCGCTGCGATGGGATGGATGTCCATGCGTGGCTGTCCTTGCGTATGACGTGCCCAATGATAGCCAGCCCGCGCAGAAGCGTCCGCGCGGATGGCGGCCGGCTACGCCATCTGGCTGCGGCGTGCGCGCTCCAGATGCACCAGCAGCAGCGAGATTGCTGCCGGCGTCATGCCGGGAATGCGCTGGGCCTGGCCGATGTGTTGCGGGCGCACGCGTTTGAGCTTCTGCTGGACTTCGATCGACAGCCCACGCACGCCGGCATAGTCGAAGCCGTCCGGAATCGGTGTGGTTTCCTGGCGCTGCTGGCGGGCGATATCGTCGCGCTGGCGATCCAGGTAACCGGCGTACTTGACGCTGATTTCCACCTGTTCGGCCACCTGCGCATCGTCCACGCCCGGGCCCAGGCTCGGCACGCGCATCAAGGTGGCGTAGCTGAGTTCGGGGCGCTTGATCAGGTCCAGCACATTGGTTTCGCGGCTGAGCGACACGCCCAGGGTCTGGGTCACCTCGCGCCCCAGCGCATTGCCCGGCGTCGCCCATAGCGCGGACAGCCGCGCGCTTTCGCGCTGCACGGCCTCCTGCTTGGCGCAGAAGCGTGCCCAGCGCGCGTCATCGACCAGGCCCATGCTGCGGCCAACGCCGGTCAGGCGCGCATCGGCATTGTCTTCGCGCAGCTGCAGCCGGTACTCGGCGCGGCTGGTGAACATGCGATACGGCTCGGTGGTGCCATGGGTGATCAGATCGTCGACCAGCACGCCCAGGTAGGCCTCGTCGCGGCGCGGCGACCACGCCGGCAGCCCCTGCACATGGCGTGCGGCATTGAGGCCGGCCAGCAGGCCTTGTGCGGCCGCCTCTTCGTAACCGGTGGTGCCGTTGATCTGGCCGGCGAAGAACAGCCCGCCCACTGCCTTGGTCTCCAGCGAGGCCTTGAGCCCGCGCGGGTCGAAGAAGTCGTATTCGATGGCATAGCCGGGGCGGGTGATGTGCGCGTTCGCAAAGCCGTGGATCGAGCGCACCAGCGCCAGCTGCACATCGAATGGCAGCGAGGTGGAAATGCCGTTGGGATAGATCTCGGTCACCTCCAGGCCTTCGGGCTCGACGAAGATCTGGTGGCTGGTCTTCTCGGCGAAGCGCACCACCTTGTCTTCGATCGACGGGCAGTAGCGCGGGCCGATGCCTTCGATCTGCCCGGAATACAGCGGCGAGCGATGCAGCGCACTGCGGATGATGTCGTGGGTCTGCTCGGTAGTCTGGGTGATCCAGCAGCTGACCTGGCGCGGGTGGTCGCCGACCTGGCCCATGAACGACATCACCGGCAGCGGGTCGTCGCCCGGCTGCTCGACCATCACCCCATAGTCCAGTGAGCGCCCATCGATGCGCGGCGGGGTACCGGTCTTGAGCCGGTCGATCGCGAACGGACGTTCGCGCAGCCGTGCGGCCAGGGTGGTGGCCGGCGGGTCGCCCATGCGCCCGGCCGCGTACTGGGTTTCGCCGACATGGATCTTGCCGGCCAGGAAGGTGCCGGCGGTCAGCACCACCGCTGGCGCCTCGAAGCGCAGCCCGGTCTGGGTGATCACCCCGCGCACGCTGTCGGGCTCGCTTGCGCCATTGTGGATGACCAGATCGTCCACCGCCGCCTGGAACACGGTGAGGTTGGGCTGGGCTTCGACGATGCGGCGGATGGCGTTGCGGTAGAGGTTGCGGTCGGCCTGGCAGCGGGTGGCGCGCACCGCCGGCCCCTTGGAGGCGTTGAGGGTGCGCCACTGGATCCCGGCCAGATCGGCTGCGTGCGCCATCGCGCCGCCCAGCGCATCGATCTCCTTGACCAGGTGGCCCTTGCCGATCCCACCGATGGCCGGGTTGCAGCTCATCGCGCCCACGGTCTCGATGTTGTGGGTCAGCAGCAGGGTGCGGGCACCGGCGCGCGCGGATGCCAGCGCCGCCTCGGTGCCGGCGTGGCCGCCACCGATCACGATGACATCGAAGCGATAGAAGGAGTCGGACATGGGCGTGAAGAAGCGGAAAGAGGGAAGCGGCCGGGCAAGTATCGGCTGAAGAGCCGATGCGGTCACTAAATCGCAAAAAATGTGATGTTAATCACATTAAGGAACATTGGGACTCAAGTTGGCATGTTTCGTGCGGATATCCCTACTGCACCCGTCGTGGCATTGCGACATGGGCGCAAAGGCTGGAATTGGAACAGGGGCCAGCCGCGCGTGCGTCGGGGTAGCGTAAGGGTCGGTAGTCGGGGGACTGCCGACCCTTATTTTTTTGGTTTTTTGGCCCTCCGACGCCCGGGTCGCAAGCCTTTGACCGTCTGCCGGCGCTGCATCGTCCGGGCGGCCATCCCGGAAAACATAAAGCCCCGGCACGCCGGGGCTTTATGCATTGGAGGCGCCGATATCCGACAGGGCCGGAACAGGGGGGATCCAGATTTCCCTGTCGGACATCGACATAAGTCGGTCAGTGGGGCGAGCCGTGTCAGTAGATGACGCAGCGGGTCACACAGAGCACCTAGCTTGCGACCAAGTGCCGGCTGAACGCAAGCCCCCAATCTTGCCAATTGTGGGGTGCGTCGCAGTCAGCATGTCATGGAATTTGCTGGCGCGGGTTGCGCGGCGCGGTCTGGCGCTGGATTTCGCGGATCACCCGCGGCGGGGCACCGATCCTAGCGGGCGGCCTGGCCGGTGCCGGGGCGCTCGCCGGGGGACGGCTGGGCGGCTGCGGACGCGGTCCACCTGGTCGCGGCCCGTTATTGAACGACCCGTTGTGACGGGGCGGCCGGTACTGCGGACGGCGATCGTACTGCCGGTAGTAATAGCCGCCGCGGTAGATCGGATAGACCGGATAATCGTATAGCCCGATCGCGCCGGCGCCATACGGCGCGCCGTAATAGAACGGCGAGTAGCCGGGCGGATAGCGATACTGCACGGCGGGGGCGCCCCGGTAATAGCCGCCCGACCCGGCGCCGGTGTAGTCGTACGTTGCGCAGCCACCCAGGGCGAGCAGCGCGGCGGCAAGGATCAGACGGAATTTCATGGATGGTGCCCTCCTGCAACCATGCTCTCACTTTCGAACCGCTGCATTGAATCGGTCCTTAACTGCGCGGCAATGGGGTGCTTCTTCATCGATCCAGCATGCGCAGGCGGACTGCCTGCTGGCCGTGAAGAGCGGGACGATACGTTAATCTTGGGACATGACCGAAACGGCCCCTCTTGCCCATTCCGATGTCCTGCAAGCGGCCGCGCGCATCGCGCCGCATTGCGCGCTGACACCGTTGCTGACCTCGCATAACCTGGATGCGCTCTGCGGTGCGCAGCTGTTGTTCAAGGCCGAACACCTGCAGCGCAGTGGCGCCTTCAAGTTTCGTGGTGCCTGCAATGCCGTGTGGTCGCTGCCGGAGCACCTGGCTGCGCGTGGCGCGGTCACCCATTCCTCCGGCAACCATGGCGCCGCGCTGGCGCTGGCGGCGCGCACCCGGGGCATCGGCTGCCACGTGGTGGTACCCGAGGGCGCGGTGGCCGCCAAGCTGGCCAATATCTCCCGTCACGGCGCCACCTTGTGGCGGTGTGCGCCGACCATTGCCGCGCGTGAGCAGATGTGTGCCGAGGTACAGCAGACCAGCGGCGCCACCCTGGTTCATCCCTATACCGATCCGGCAGTCATCGCCGGGCAGGGCACCGCCACGCTGGAGCTGCTGCATCAAAGCGGTGGGCTGGATGTCCTGGTAGCACCGGTCGGTGGCGGTGGGCTTGCCGCCGGCGCGGCGCTGGCGCTGCACTCGGCGCCAGACTGTGCGCTGGTGCTGGCCGAGCCGCGCGGGGCGGCCGATACCGCGCGGTCGCTGGCGGCCGGGCAGCGCCTGGTCGACTTCGTGCCCGACACCCTTTGCGATGGCCTGCGCGGCACGCTGGGCGCGCCGAATTTCTCGCTGCTGCAGGCTGCCGGCGCACAGGTGATCACGGTGGACGATGCAGCCGTGCTGCAGGCGATGCGGCTGCTCTGGCAGGTGCTCAAGCAGGTGGTGGAGCCGTCGTCGGCGATCACGCTGGCGGCGGTGCTGGCCGACCCGGCGCGGTTTGCCGGACGCCGGGTCGGGCTGATCCTGTCCGGCGGCAATGTCGATCTGGATGCCTTGCCGTGGGTTGTCGCGTGAGCAGGCGTTCGCGTGGGCTCGGCCTGTGGGGCTGGGGCTGGCGACTGTGCATGCTGGCCCTGATCTGGCTGGTGGCGGTGGCCGGCTGGATCGTCTGGGTCGGCGACCGCGACCAGGCCGCGCCGGCCGACGTGATCATCGTGCTGGGGGCGGCCGCCTACGATGCACGCCCTTCGCCGGTGTTCGAAGAACGCATCCGGCACGCGCTGGATCTGTACGCGCAAGGCTACGCGCCGCACCTGTTGTTCACCGGCGGCTTCGGCAATGGCGCGCGCTTTTCCGAATCGCAGGTGGCGCGGCGCTATGCACTGCGCCATGGCGTGCCGCCGGAGGCGATCATGATCGAGACCCGGTCGCGGACGACCCGCCAGAATCTGGAACAGGCGCGCGCGCTGATGGAGCGCCACGGCCTGCACCGGGCCATCATCGTCAGCGACCCGCTGCACATGGCGCGCGCACTGCGGCTGAGCCAGGAGCTGGGTGTGGACGCGCTGGCCTCGTCCACGCCCAGTACGCGCTTTCGCAGCTTCCACACCAGCTGGCGCTTTCTGCTGCAGGAGGTCTATTACTTCCACCGCGATCTGGTGGTGCAAGGCCCCTGAGCCGCGCGGCGCGCACGGTAGTCCATCGGCGATGGCGTTTGGACGCGGTACCAGCGTTGTTTTCGATGATGGGTCTTGCATCGCAGCAGATCGCGATGCAAGACGCTGCTGGCGGTGATCGTTCTCGGTTCGTTGCCTCCGATGGCGTACCGAACTGCGATGCAGCCACTGGCGGCGTCTTCGCATGCATGCAACAGCCGCTCTATGATGCGGCTTTCCCAGCGGCAGGTTCGAGCATGAGCGAGAGCAACCGGCAACGCGCCACCGGCCTGGTCCAGGCCTATTACGAGGCCTTCAATCGCGGCGATTGGGACGGCATGCTGGCGTTCCTGGCCGACGATGTGGCCCACGACCTCAATCAGGGGCCGCGCGAGATCGGCTGTGCGGAGTTCGCGGCCTTCCTGCAACGCATGAACGACAGCTACCGCGAGCAGTTGCACGACATCGTGGTGACCGCCAACGAAGACGGCACGCGTGTCGGCGCCGAATACGTGGTGCACGGGGTCTACCACACCACCGACGAAGGCCTGCCGGAAGCGAACGGCCAGACCTACGTGTTGCCCGGTGGCGCGTTCTTCGACATACACGACGGCAAGATCACCCGCGTCACCAACTACTACAACCTGCAGGAATGGATCGCGCAGGTCTCGCGTTGAGCGCATCGATGGACACGGACTGCCGCTGCGCAGGAGCACAGCTGGGCGCGACCAGGCATTGCCGGTGACGCCTCATCGCGCCCGGGGGCGCTCCTACGCGGGTGGTCCTGTGTTACGGCAATACGGTGCCTATGGCCTGCTTGGGCCAATCGGCATGCACGGTCAGACGCGCTCCTACGTGGTGGTCGGGCGTTACAGCCGCACGATGCCGATCACCACCAGCACGAAGATGCTCCACTTGAGCACCTGATACAGCGGGTTGTTGCGCTCCTTCAGCGCCTTGGCCTTCAGGCGTGCGGCGTAGAAGTAGCGGAACACGCGGTTGATGCCGCCGGTCTTGTCGCCTTCCTGGTTGGGCGAGGCGCCGGCCGACAGCAGGCTGCGGCCGACGAAGCGGTTCACCGCACCGGCCCAGCGCCAGCGCATCGGGCGCTCGATATCGCAGAACAGGATGATGCGGTCCTGATCGGTATCGTTGCGCGCGTAGTGGATATAGGTTTCGTCGAACATGGTCCATTCGCCGTCGCGCCAGCTATGCCGCTGGCCGTCCACGTCGATGAAGCAGCGGTCGTCGTTGGGCGTCGCCAGGCCCAGGTGCAGGCGCATGGAGCCGGCGAACGGGTCGCGATGGGGGCGCAGCTCGCTGCCCGGCGGCAGCTCGGCGAACATCGCCGCCTTCACCGTGGGGATGGATTTCAGCAGTGCGGTGGTCTGCGGGCACAGCTCGGCCGCAGACGGGTGCGCGGTGCCGTACCACTTCAGGTAGAAGCGCTTCCAGCCGCGGCGGAAGAACGAATTGAAGCCGATGTCGGTATAGCCGTCGGCGGCACGGATCTTCTGCATCTGCTGCAGGGCCACCGCCTCGTCGCGGATCACCGGCCAGTTCGCGCGCAGCGGCGCCAGTTCCGGAAACTCCCGGCCCGGGTCGATGAACGGCGTGGTCGGCACCCGCGAACACAGGTACATCAGCGTGTTGATCGGCGCCATAAAGGTGGAATGGTCCAGCAGCTGCCGGCTGAGCCGGTGCCGCACGCGACCGCGGTAATGGATGTACAGCGCCGATGCGATGAACAACGCAATGAGAAGCCACTTCAACATGGGAAACGCCAATTGGGGCGGGGGCCGCAACGAAAGGGGAGGCCAGCGCGGGGGCGCTGTCATCAACTAGTGAATTCTACCGGCTCCGGCGGCCGCACCTGCCTGCTGCACAACGGCGCCAGCGCAATAGTGTGTGTCACCGGGTACCGGCGCACGCTGACGGCCGCTGTGCACCGCCGCTCAGAGCAGCTGGCAAAGGGCCGCGCTCACCGCCAGGCGGGCGCGGCCGGTACTGGGTGCGGCATGTACCGCTCGTACTCCGGTTCCTCCGCGCCGTCCGCACCTACCTGACGACCGCTCGCGAGGTATTGGTAGCCGCGCTTAGTCGCGGCGGCGGATCGGGATGGAAGCCACCGGGACGCTGGCGATGTCCTGGCCGCGTTCGCGGATGGGCGCGCCCGCGGCCGGGGCCCAGGCCTGCGCGTAGATCACTTCCCAGGAGCTGGGCAGGGTGCCGTCCGGGCGGCGCAGCGGCTCGTAGGCGGCACTGGCGGCAGCGAAGCGGCCGCGTCCGGTGAGGGTGGCGCGGCGGTTGCTGAGCGCGTTGGTCGCGCCCATCGCCCGCAACTCGCGCATCAGCGCGGGCAGGTCGTTGTAGGTGAGGGTGAACAGGTCGCGGTCCAGCACCGGGTCGCGGAAGCCGGACATCATCAAGGCGTCGCCGAACTGGGCGATCGGCGGGAACCGACTGACGTGCGGGGCGGTGTCGGCCTGGGCGAAGGCCTCGCGCAACTCGATCAGGGTCTCCGGGCCGAAGGTGGAGCACAGCAGCAGCCCGCCCGGACGCAGCGCACGGCGAAACCCGGCGAACACGGCCGGCAGGTCTTCCACCCACTGCAGGCACAGATTGCTGAAGATCACATCCACGCTGCCATCGGCCACCGGCAGCGCGCGGGCATCGGCGCAGACCTGCGCGAACGGCTTCCACCAACCGGCCGCCTTGCGCGCCTGACGCAGCATCGGCATGGCCTGGTCGAGCGCGATCACCTGGGCCTTGGGCCAGCGCTTCTTGATGCTGCTGCTGGCCTGGCCCGGGCCGGCACCGACATCCAGCACCACCTTGGGCACCTGGTCGCCCAGGTAATCCAGCGATTCGAGCAGACGTGTTTCCACTTCGCGCTGCAGCGCGGCGGCGGCGGCATAACTGCTGGCGGCGCGCGCGAAGGCGCGGCGGACGTGGCGGGGGTCGAAAGTGCTGTTCATTGCGGCGCTATTGTCGCCTGTGGCCGGTGTGGAGGGAATCGATGCGGGTTTTTGGTGTCGCGTCTGCCTGGAGATCTGACCGTGGCCAGGGGCCAGTCGAGCAAGGTTTGCTTGGATACTGGCCAGGTGCTGCAACGCGCCGGGTTGCGTGCAGCGCGTTCGACCGATCACTGCGTCGCGCTCGCTATGGCATGCCGCGCGCCGATGCGCTGGGTTGCATCGATGCATCGACGCCTCTGCGCGTCTGCGCCGAGCTCGGGCCTGCCAAGGCGGTCCGTGACGACTCTCGTGCCCGGCTGATCGGGCGAGGGGCTGCGGTTGCAGTGCGCACGCTGGCACGGGTCGCGGTGCATGTCGGGCCTCGCCACATCGTCCTGCCAGGCATCGCCCACAGCCAGCAGTCCGCCATCTCATGCAGCGCTGACATGTGCGCGAAGGTGGGGACGCGGCCTCAGCTGACCTCCCCACTTTGCGCCGGCCACTGGCAAGGCGCATGCGCGCTAGAACGTGCCCGGATAGTTGCCGCCATCGATCAGCAGGTTTTGCCCGGTGATGTAGCCGGCCTGTGCGCCGCACAGGAACGCGCAGGCGGCGCCGAATTCATCCGGCTCGCCGAAGCGCCGGGCCGGAATGCCGGCGCGCTTGCGCTCGGCGACGTCCTCGGGTGCAACGCCCTGTTGCTGGGCGATGGCAGCGAAATTGCCGTGCAGCCGGTCGGTGAGGAACTGGCCGGGCAGCAGGTTGTTGATCGTGACGTTGTCGGCCACCACGCTGCGCGCCACGCCCGCCACGAAACCGGTGAGGCCGGCGCGCGCGCCATTGGACAGGCCAAGGATGTCGATCGGCGCCTTCACCGCGCTGGAGGTGATGTTGACGATGCGACCGAAGCGGCGCGCGCGCATCGCGTCGACGGTGGCGCGGATCAGCTCGATCGGCGCCAGCATGTTGGCGTCCAGCGCGCGCAGCCAGTCCTCGCGCTCCCACTGGCGGAAATCCCCCGGCGGCGGGCCACCGGCGTTGTTGATCAATATGTCGACCTGCGGGCAGGCGGCGAGCGCGGCGCTGCGGCCTTCTGAGGTGGCAATGTCGGCGACCACGCTATGCACCTGCCCCGCGTCGGGGAGCGCACGCAAGGTCGCGGCCGCCTGTTCCAGCGCAGCGTGGCCACGCGCCACGATCACCACGTTGACGCCTTCGCCGGCCAGCGCGCGTGCGCAGCCCAGTCCCAGGCCCTTGCTGGCGGCGCACACCAGTGCCCAGCGCCCGGCGATTCCCAAATCCATGCAGTGCGTCCTCGATCAGCGAAGCCGCATGATCGACGATCTGCTCAGGGCACGGACGCAACGAAGCGTTGCAGCGCCTCGGCGACCTGGTCGGCGTGGCCCAGGAACGGTGCATGACCGCCACCGGCGATGGTCAGCGTCTGTGCCTGCGGCGTGCGTGCGGCAGCGGCCTGCATGCCGGCCGCCGGCACCAGCCGGTCGCGCTGGCCGCCGATCCACAGGCTGGGCCGCGTCAGCTGCGGCAGCGCACGCCGCAGGTCGGTGCGCTCCAGCAGCTGCAGACCTTGGTGCAAGGCCTCGGCAGCCGGCTCGCCGCGCGCGGTCAGCGTCTGGCGCAGGCTGCGCAACTCGGTGCGCGCATGCGCCGAGCCCAACGTATCCAGTGCCAGGAACCGTTCCAGCGTGCCGCGATAATCGCGCGCCAGGTCCTGGCCGAACTGCACGAACACCTCGCGTTCGACCGCCTCCGGCCAGTCGCTGCCGCGCACGAAGCGGGGCGTGGCGGCGATCATCGCCAGCGCGCGTACCTGCGGCAGCGTGGCAGCCGCATGCAGCGCGAACAGGCCACCCAGCGACCAGCCCAGCCATACCGCCGGCGGCGTGGCGGCGGCTACGCCGGCCACCACATCGGGCAGCGCCAGCGGCGTGGGCTCCTGCCGGCTGAAACCGTGCCCGGGCAGATCCACCAGATGCAGCTGGAAGTGCGGCGACAGCCGTTCCACCAGCGGTGCGAACACCCCGCCGTGCAGCGCCCAACCGTGCAGAAGAACCAGCGCAGGCCCGTGGCCGATAACATCGATATGCATGCGCGCATTGTCGCCGATCGGTGGACGCCGCAGGGTGCCCGGTGTGGTGTGCTCGGGTCAGTGCCTGTCGATGGCGCGTAGCGCCTCGATCTTGGGTGCGAGCACTGCCCACTGTGCGCGTGCGTAGCCACGCCGGCACCAGCGGTCGGGCCATCGCCAGCGGCGCGCGCGACGCGCGGCGATCGTCGCCGCCAGCCAGTCGGCATCGAACGCATCCCACACGCCCGCCACGCTGCGCAGATTGCCGATCAACACCGGATGCACCTCATGCAGCAGCATCGTGCGCAACTGCGGTAGCGTGAATGGCGAAGCGGCCAGTGCCTGCGCGATACCGGTGTGTTGGTCCTCGCCGGCGCTGTCCAGGTACAGCAAGGACAGCGCTTCCCAGACACGGCGTTGTGCCGGTGTGGCGGCGGTTGGATCGGGCGCGCCGGAGGTCACAGTGGCAACCACGTCGCCGCGGGATGTGGTGACGCGTGGTGCCTGTAGCTTGCGAGGACAGCGTGCAAACAGCGAAACGGTTCGCCCATCCGCTTGGCACAGACGCAACGGTTTCCAACATGCCGGCTGGAAGGGCCAGGCGAACTGGCGCGCGCGCGGCTCATGCGGGTGTCAGCAACGTGCCGGAGCCAGCACGCAGGTGGACCGCCTGTGGCCGTCTCGTCCATCCATAGGCATGTTCCAACCTCCGTTCGGGCAGCGTCTCCCGCATGCCGTGGCGATGGATCGATGTGTCGGCGAGGCGCTCGACAGTCCGGCACCGGCCAGCCCCCCGGCGCGCTGTCGCCCACCGTCAGGCCGACGCGCGCAGCGGTTGCCGGCTGACCACATCGCGCGCCTGCACGATGGCCTCGACCAGCGCCTGCACCTGCTGCGGGGTATGCAACGCCGACAAGGTCACGCGCAGGCGCGCCTTGCCCTCGGGCACCGTGGGCGGGCGGATCGCACCGACCATGAAGCCGGCCTGCTCGAGCGCGGCCGACATCGCCATCACCGTGGCCTCTTCGCCGCACAGCAAGGGCTGGATCGGCGTATCGGAGGCCATCAGTTCGAAGCCGTGCCGGCGTGCACCGTCGCGGAAGGTGCCGATCAGTTCGACCAAGCGCGCACGGCGCCACTCGTCGCGGCGTGCCAGGCGCACCGCGGCCAGGGTGGCGGCCACCTGTGCCGGTGGCAGGGCGGTGGTGTAGATGTAGGGGCGCGCGGTTTCGGCCAGGTGGCGCACCAGCGCTTGCTCGCCGACTACCGCCGCGCCATAGCCGCCCAGCGCCTTGCCCAGGGTCACCAGTTGCAGCGGCACTTCGGCCACGCCCAGCCCGGCATCGGCCACGCAGCCGCGCCCCTGCGGACCCAGCACGCCCACGCCATGCGCATCGTCGACATAGAACAGTGCCTGCTGCATGCGCGCCACCAGGCTTAACGCGCGCAGCGGTGCCACGTCTCCGTCCATGCTGAAGACACCATCGCTGGCGAGCATCGCCGCCCCTTCTGGCGCAGCCTTGAGCTGGCGCATCGCGCCTTCCACGTCCAGGTGCGGATAGCGCCGCAGCCGGCAGCCGGCCAGGCGCGTGGCATCGAGCAGGCTGGCGTGATTGAGCCGGTCCTGCACGCACACGTCGTCTTCTTCGCTGAGCAGGGCCTGCTGCACGGCCAGGTTGGCGATGAAGCCGCTGCCGAACAGCAGGGCCGACGGGTAGCCCAACCAGTCGGCGATTTCCCGCTCCAGCATTTCGTGCGCGGTGTGATGGCCGCAGATCAGGTGCGAGGCGGTGGCGCCGGCACCATCGCGCGCAGCGGCATCCTGCAACGCGGCCACCACTTCGAATTGCTGGGACAGGCCCAGATAGTCGTTGGAGCAGAATCCGGTCAGCCAGCGGCCGTCGACCTCCAGCCGCACGCCATCGCGGCGACCGACCTGCCGCCGCACCCGCACCCGCTCCTGGGCCACGCGCAACTTGCGCAGCGACGAAATCCGTTCGTGCAGATCGGGGCGAGTCATGGGGAATTCGGTCACGGAAAGGGTCGCTAGCGTAGCGTGCCGCGCCCGCATCGCCCAGCTGGTACCGACGGCCGGTGCCGGCGATGCCGGGTTCGCCCGCGTGCCAGCTGCTCGATGCCGACGGAATGCTGTGCCGCCTGATGCCGGCGATGTCCACCAATCGGATGGTTCAACAGTCCGGCCGACGTCCAGGGGGCTTCGCGCATCGGCAGCGGGCATGCGTGGCGGGGATGGCTTTCAACGCCAGTGGATCAGACCTGCGGCTGCGATTCGGCATCGACGAATCAGGGCCGCCCTGCAACGACAGGCGCCAGCGGACTTGCGTGACCGGGCTGCAGCGTGACCGGTCACAGATCTACCGGCACGATCGGGTCATCGCACCGTGCCGATCGTCGCCGACTGGCAGCAGCATCTCCGGCGGGTGGTCACGGAGTTGCTCTGCAGCGATGGAACTCCGGCCGGCCACCGCAACGACGTCGCTGCATCACGATCCCATGCAGCGCGGAAAATCCGTCGTCATGCCGTGTGCTCGCACGCCGTACCGCAGGTGATGTCCGCATGCACGGTGCCCGGGTGGTCGTGCCCGGCGGCGTCGACAGTGATCTGCATCGGGCGCAGACCCAGGCGCTGGAACAGGGCCTGATCGCGTTCGGTGTCCGGGTTGCCGGTGGTGAGCAGTTTTTCGCCATAGAAGATCGAGTTGGCACCGGCCAGGAAGCACAGCGCCTGCAACTCGTCGCTCATCGCCTCGCGGCCGGCGGACAGGCGCACCATCGATTTGGGCATGGTGATGCGGGCCACGGCGATCATGCGCACGAACTCGAACGGATCCAGCTGCTGGGTACCGTGCAGCGGAGTACCCGGCACCTGCACCAGCTGGTTGATCGGCACCGAGTCCGGATGCGCGGGCAGGGTGGCCAGGGCCAGCAACAGGCCGATGCGGTGCTCGCGGGTCTCGCCCATGCCGACGATGCCGCCGCAGCAGGTCTTCAGCCCGGCGTCGCGCACATGTTCCAGCGTGTTCAACCGATCCTGGTACTGGCGGGTATGGATGATCGAGTCGTAGTAATCCGGCGCGGTGTCCAGATTGTGGTTGTAGTAGTCCAGGCCGGCCTCCTTAAGGGCGCGTGCCTGGCCGGCGTCGAGCATGCCCAGCGTGGCGCAGGTTTCCAGCCCCAGCGCCTTGACCTCGCGGATCATCGCAGCCACCTTGGGGATGTCGCGCTCCTTGGGCGAGCGCCAGGCCGCGCCCATGCAGAAGCGCGAGGCGCCGGCATCCCTGGCCTGGCGTGCCTTGGCGACCACGGCATCGGTGTCCATCAGTTTTTGCGCGCTCACGCCGGTGTCGTAGCGTTGTGCCTGCGGGCAGTACGCGCAATCTTCCGGGCAGCCGCCGGTCTTGACCGACAGCAACGTGGAGACCTGGACCTGCGCCGGATCGAAATGTGCGCGGTGCACGCTGGCCGCGTGATGCAGCAACTCTGGGAACGGCAAGTCGAACAGCGCCTGCACGTCTTTGCGATCCCAGTCATGGCGGACGACAACGGACATCGGAGTTTCCTGACAGTCAGCGGCTTGGAAGCCAGGCAGTCTGGTGAGCATGGACGAGGCTGTCAACTTCAATGTGGCAGGCTCGGTTTACAGGTGGCCGCAGCGGGTGTTGCGGCTGCTGCTGCCGAGCCTGTGCCTGGTGTGCGCGGAAGCGGGCATGGCCGATTGCGACCTGTGCCCGTCCTGCCGCGCCGCCCTGCCGGAGCACGGCCATGCCTGCCTGTGCTGTGCCACCCCGTTGTTCGCCTCCGATGGCGTGGCGCTCTGCGGGCAATGCCTGCAGCGGCTGCCGCCATTGCAGCGGGTCCACGCCTGCTTCACCTATCGCTGGCCGGTGGATGGCCTGCTGCGACGCTTCAAGTTCCATCAGGACCTGGCGGCCGGTCGCCTGCTGAGCGAGTTGATGGCCCGGCGCTGTGCCCAGTTGCCACGGCCGCAGGCACTGGTGCCGGTGAGCCTGCATCGGCAGCGGCTGCGCCAGCGTGGCTACGACCAGGCGCTGGAGCTGGCCAGACCGCTGGGCCGCGCGCTGCAGCTGCCGTGCCTGCCATTGCTGCGTCGGGTGCGCGCCACCGCGCCGCAATCGGAGCTGGATGCCGCCGAGCGCCAGCGCAACCTGCGCGATGCCTTCATCGCCCGTGGCGCTTTGCCTGCCCACGTGGCGCTGGTGGACGACGTGATGACCACCGGCGCGACCCTGCACGCCGCCGCCCAGGCCCTGCGCCGGGCCGGCGTGCAGCGGGTGGATGCCTGGGTCTGCGCGCGGGTGCCATGAGGGCAGGCTTCGGCAGGGGCTTTGTACGTCACCGGTGCCGATCGCGTTGACGCGATAGGGCCGGCGCGCAATGCGGGCGTGGTTGGCGCTCCGCGTCAGGGCTGCGGATCTCGCTATATGGCTGATTGGATCGATCGGCGGTTGTCTCGACGGAAGCGCGGAAATGACGCGCGGTTCCTCTTCTCCCCCAGGAGAAGGTGTCTCGTAGGACGGTAGAGCGGATCGGTAGAGCCCCCTGCAGCGTTGAAGGCACCGGTGCGTCGGTGCCTGGGGACGGCTAGTTGCCTGGGCCCGGTTCCTCTTTCACTCAGGCGACGGGCTTGTCGCCGGAAGGCGCAGCCGGGCAAGGCGCGACGTTTTCCCTGTCGAGGAATAGGTCGACGTGGGAGCCTTGCAACGCTATCGCAGCGAGTTCGACTGCGCCGTCCGCCGTCCGCCGTCCGCAGTTCCGAATCCCCAATCCCCAATCCCCAATCCCCGCCCCTCAGCGCCCACCCACCGCTACCGCGATGCCAACGAAGATCGCCAGGCCGACCCAGTTGTTGTGCAGGAAGGCGCGAAAGCAGGGGCCGCGTTCGCGGTGGCGGGCGATGCGGAATTCGTAGGCCACCAGCAGCGCCGCCACGCACAGGCCGGCCCAATAGGCTGGGCCGAGAGCGGCACGCAGGCCGACCGCGGCCAGGATGGCAAACATCGATGCATACAACGCGCCCTGGGCGAGCAAGTCGTAGCTGCCGAACAGGATGGCGGTGGACTTGCTGCCCATGCGAAGGTCGTCGTCGCGGTCGACCATGGCGTACCAGGTGTCGTAGGCGGTGGCCCACAGGATGTTGGCCGCGTACAGCAGCCAGCCCAACAGCGGCACGCTGCCTTGCACGGCGGCAAAGCCCATCGGGATGCCCCAGCCGAAGGCCATACCCAGGTAGACCTGCGGCAGGTGGGTATGGCGCTTGAGATACGGGTAGCTGGCGGCCAGGAACACCCCGGGCACGCTCAGCGCCACGGTCAGCCAGTTGAGGCTGAGCACCAGTGCGAATGCAATCAGCATCAGCGCCACGAAGACCCACAGCGCCTCGCGTCCGGACACCGCGCCGGTGGCCAGTGGACGCGATTTGGTGCGCTCCACATGGGGGTCCAGCCAGCGGTCGGCGTAGTCGTTGATCACGCAGCCGGCCGAGCGGGTCAGCCACACCCCGGCAGTGAACACGCACAGCGTCCACAGCGGCGGCAGGCCGTCGGCGGCCAGCCACAGCGCCCACCACGTGGGCCACAGCAGCAACAGGCTGCCGATCGGGCGGTCGCCGCGCACCAGCTTCCAGTACTGCCCCAGCCGCTCGGACCAGCTCAGCGCGGGTGCCGCAGGGGCCTGTTCGAAACCATGCTTGCTCATGCTGCAAAGGGTAGCAGCGCGCTCTGGATGCGGCCATGCGGCTGCCGGCGTGATAGACCCGTTGCGGCGAGCCAGCGCAGCGTCTGCAAAGACGCGCCGCTGGTCTGATCCGATATCCGGCCACGCGACAGGGCGCGAGACGAGCGGGCCCGTGCAGCGGGCTGCGGACATGCGGCGCCACTGGGTAGCGTCCGCGCGCCCTGCGACGGCGGAATCACGTCGGCCGCGGGTTCTGGCATAATGCCCGGCCAGGCGCTCGTAGCTCAGCCGGATAGAGTAGTGGCTTCCGAAGCCATTGGTCGGGGGTTCGAATCCCTCCGGGCGCACCAGATGAACCCTCCGGGGACGTCCAGTAAAGTTCAAAACCCCCGAGAAATCGGGGGTTTTTTGGTGCCCGCACGTCCTGGCGGGTCCACCCTGATCCATTGAAATCCAGGCTGATCGGGGGCATAGATGGGGGCACCAGCCCCCAGTGCGAATACGGATGCCCCCATGCCCCTAAGTGACGCTGCAGTGCGTAACGCAAAGCCCGCTGCCAAGCCCGTGAGGCTGTTTGACGGCGGCGGCTTATACGTCGAGATCTCGCCGAAAGGCGCCAAGCTATGGCGATGGAAGTACCGCTTTGGCGGTAAAGAGAAGCGCTTGGCACTGGGGTCTACCCAGAAGCGGCCTGGCAGATGTGCGGGCGCAGCATCTTGAAGCGCTTAAGATTCCTCGGTCAGGCATCGACCCAGGCGAAAGAGAAGGGTCGATAGGCTGGTTCGCGTTGATCGGTCCCAGCTCAGCTTTGCAGCGGTCTCTGGAGAGCTCTTGGAGCTACATGAGAAAAAACTCCGCTCTTACGATGAAGCGCAATGCCAGGACCGTTGAAAAAGACCTCAATCCCTATCTGGGCGATAGCCTATCGCAGAGGTATCTGCGCCGGAACTTCTTGCTGTCCTGCGCAAGATTGAGGCCCGTGGTGCCATCGAGACAGCACATCGAGCTCGGGGTATCGCCAGCATGGTGTTTCGATACGCCATCACCGTAGGTAAAGCTGAGCGCGACCCGGCTGCTGATCTTTTTGAGGCGCTAGAGCCCCCCCCCCCCCCCCCCACC
>NZ_MDEC01000030.1 GCF_002939785.1 Xanthomonas codiaei | reverse complement strand
GTAAAACGTTTCTTCACGTCCAATCTCCGTCGGGTAGGGAATTGGACTCCAAACTGCGGTGCTACTCAAAATCGGGGGGACGTCGAGGTCGCATGAATGGTGTTGCCTGCTCGACGGGCGCAATGCCCGAACCGAGCACGCAGGTGGCGTCAAAGCGCGATACTTGGCTGCGAGGCGGCGCGCAACGGCCAGGCTCAGCCGTCAGGCCAGGGCGTCGTCGGCGTCCAGTGCGGTTGCCGATTGCTGGGCGCGATCGAATCGCTCGCGGGCGGCACGGATGCTGGCGTGGTGTTCGCCGGCCCAGTTCAGCAGTTGCGAGACCGGGCCAAGGAGCGCGACACCGAGCTTGGAGAGCGCGTACTCCACGCTGGGCGGCTTGGTGGCGTAGACCTTGCGGGTGATCATGCCGTTGCGCTCGAGGTTGCGCAGGGTCTGGGTCAGCATCCGCTTGGAGATGTCCGGCACGGCGCGCTGGATGGCGCTGAAGCGGGAGGGGCCGGGGATCAGCGTCAACAGGATCAGCAAGGTCCACTTGTCGCCGATCTGGTCCAGCACATCGCGCACCGGGCACTTGGTGGCGTCGAAGGGACCTTCCAGGGAAGGCGGTGGCGGGAACAGGGCAATCGCATTCACGGGGTATCTCACGGTAACCAGGGGGAGTAAAACTGCCTCCTTGCGAAGGACCGGGCGGTCCTGACAATAGGCTCGCGGACCACAAGGTCTAAATACTAGACCAAACCTCTTCTCTAAACCTATTGGAGCGCACCATGGCACATGCTTCCCCCCTGATCCTTGTCACCGGCGCCAGCGGGCAACTGGGCGCGCTGGTCGTCGACGCGTTGCTAGAGCACGTACCTGCCAACCGCATCGTAGCAACGGCCCGTGATACTGCGTCACTCGCCGGGTTCGCAAAACGCGACATCACGGTGCGTCAGGCCGACTACGCCGACCCGCACAGCCTGGATCAGGCCTTTGCCGGTGTCGGTCGGGTGCTGCTGGTGTCATCCAATGCCGTTGGCGCACGCGTGCCGCAGCATCGCAATGCGATCGAAGCGGCCAAGCGCGCCGGGGTCGAGCTGCTTGCCTACACCAGCATCCTGCATGCCGATACCAGCACGCTGTCGCTGGCCGAAGAACATGTGGCCACCGAAGCCCTGCTGCGCGACAGCGGCGTGCCGCATGTGCTGCTGCGCAATGGCTGGTACACCGAGAACTACACCGGCGCGATTGCGGCCGAGGTGGAACACGGCGGCGCGATGGGTAGCTCCGGCGAGGGCAGGATCAGTGCTGCCGCGCGCGCGGACTATGCGGCGGCAGCGGCCGCAGTGCTGGCGTCGGACGCACCGCAAGCCGGGCAGGTCTATGAACTGGCAGGCGATACCGCCTTCACCATGGCCGAGTACGCAGCAGAGGTGTCGCGGCAGTCGGGCAAGCCGGTGGTCTATCACGACCTTCCTGAGGCCGACTACGCTGCGGCGCTGGTGCAGGTGGGCGTGCCGGCCGGGTTCGCGCAGGTACTGGCGCAGTGCTCGGCGTCGTCGCGCGGCGGTAGCCTGTTCGATGACAGCCATACGCTGAGCCGGCTGATCGGGCGCCCGACCACGCCATTGCGCGAGACGGTGGCGGCGGCGCTGGCGGCTCGGTAAGCACGCTGCAGGTAACCGGCGGCCGGCAGCCTTGGCTGTCGGCCGCCGGGATGAGCGCTGCGCTGCGCGATCGCGCGTGGCCGGTGACTGCAAGCAGACACCGCCCTGCTTGCGGCAGCATCTCTGACTACTGGCCCGCCAGTCCCTGACCTGTAGTCGCCCAGCCGGCGGCGGCCCCCAATCCGCGTGATGACGACGCCGGCCGTCGCTTGAGCGACGCGCCCCGCCCCAGTGGCGCCCTGTGGAGAGCCGGTAGCCGGGTGCGACCGATCGGCGAGGCACGCCGGTGCCAGGAAGCCTTGGGGCTGCCCCTGCCGCTCAGGGATGCAGTACGGACGCTATGCCGGCGCGACCGCCACAGGCTGTGACCTCCCCGCCACGATGGCGGCACTGTTCCCGCACGCTGCCGGTCCAACTGGAGCGGACGGCGCGTGTTGCGCCGGTCGCATAACTGACACCGCACTGACACGCTGGTGACACAAGCGCCCCAAGGGATGCGCCGGGCCTGTCACCAAACTGACATCAAATCTAAATATAACTGCTGTCATTGCCGCGCCGTCAGGGACGACCGGGCATCTGGGTAGAGGGTCCACGCCGTGTCTGCAGCCTGCTGGCGCACCGGCCTGACCGCTCCACCGCCCTCGATTTCCCTTGTACGAGCCGGATCCATGAAAAAACGCAATCTCGCCACCGTCCTGTGCGCTCTCAGCGCGACTGCCAGCGGCAGTACGCTGGCCGCCGAGCTGGAGCTGTACGTCGACCGCAAGACCAAGCAGATCTTCGCCGAGCCGGCGCCGGGCCGCGACAAGCTGGGCAAGTTCGTGCAGGTGGACGAAAACGGCAAGCTGCCGGTGTCGGCAATGCCCGCCGCGCCCGCCCAGCCGCTGCCACCGGCGCCGGGTGCCACAACGCCGGCCGATACCGCCATCGCGCAGACCGCTCCTGCTCCCGCTGCGGCACCGGCGCCCGCACCGGCCAAGTCGGCCGACGCCAGCAAGAAGTGGTACGACAAGCTCAGCCTGCGTGGCTACACCCAGATCCGCTACAACCAGGGCATCGGTGGCGATGCGCAGGACCTGCGCGCACCGGGCGACCGCTTCATCGGCAACGACCAGAGCCTGGGCATCCGGCGTGCGCGCCTGGTGCTGAGCGGCGATCTCAATGAGCACGTGTCGTTGTATTTCCAGCCCGACTTTGCCAGCACGCCCTCCGGCTCGACCACCTCCAATTTCGCGCAGCTGCGCGATGCCTACGCCGACATCTTCTTCGACAAGAAGCGCGAATACCGCGTGCGCGTGGGCCAGTCGAAAATGCCGTACGGCTGGGAAAACCTGCAGTCCAGCCAGAACCGCCTCACCCTGGACCGTGCCGACGCGCTCAACTCCGGCCTGCGCGACGAACGCGATATCGGCGCGGTGTTCTACTACAGCCCCACCGTGGCCAAGGGCCGCTTCCAGGACCTGGTCAAGTCCGGCCTGAAGGGTTCGGGCGACTACGGTGTGATCGGCGCGGGCGTCTACAACGGCCAGGGCGCCAATCGCGCCGAGCGCAACGACAGCATGCATGCGGTGGTGCACGCCACCTACCCGTTCAAGTTCGCCAACGGGCAGTACCTGGAAGTGGGCGCCGACGCCTACAGCGGGCGCTTCGTGCCGACCGCGGCGGCAGTGAACATCGGTGGCCGCAGCTTCACCCCGGCCATCACCGACCCCAACGGCTACACCGACCAGCGCGTGGCCGCGCACGTCATCTACTACCCGCAACCGTTCGGCCTGCAGGCCGAGTGGACGGTGGGCCGCGGCCCGGAGCTGGATGTGGCGCAACGTCGCATCCGCACCCGTTCGCTGAGCGGCGGCTACGTGCAGGCGATGTTCAAGCACGACTTCAACTACGGCACCCTGCTGCCGTATCTGAAATGGCAGACCTACCGCGGCGGCTCCAAGTTCGACACCAACGCGCCGCGCATGCGCCTGGACGAAGTGGAAGCCGGCGTCGAATGGCAGCCGATGGATGCGCTGGAGCTGGTGTTCGCCTACGCGAAGATGAAGCGCACCGATGTCACCACTGCGCCCTATCCGGTGGTGGAAGGCGATCTGCTGCGGCTGCAGCTGCAGGTCAATTACTGAGCCACGTCACGTGGCCTGCGTCGCGCGCGCGCGATGCAAGCATCGGCATGAGGCAACACTGCCGTGCCGATACTGCAAACGCCCCGCTCAGGCGGGGCGTTCGTGTTGTGGCCTGTCATCGTCTCGCTGCGCTGTCGACACTCGCTGCGCGTGGAGTGCATGCATCGCGGTCGATTGCTGCCGCAAAAAGGAACCGTTCCATAACGCACAGCGTGTCAGCTACAGGCGCAAGACGCGTTGTACGGCGCGTCTTGCGTTGCGGTTGTCCTCGCCTGCCAGGTCGTGGCACGTGTGGATGCATCGCCACGCATTTCGATGCCTGCCATCTGGCATCGCAGCGGTACTGTCCATGCCTGAGCTGCATACCGCCACAGGCATGCCATGCTGCCTACCGCCACATCGGCGCCTACGCCGCTTCGCGGTCGAATGCTTCCCGCGCCTGTGCGATGGCATGCTGATTGTCGAGCGTCCAGGCGCATAACAACTGAATCGGCTCCTTCAACCGCAGACCGAGCGGAGTGATGCGGTATTCCACCGCGATCGGCGAACGCACGATCACCGTGCGCGCAATGATGCCGTTGCGCTCCAGCCGACGCAGGCACTGGGTCAACGCCTTCTGCGACACGCCCTCGAGATTGTGCTTGATGGCGTTGAAGCGCAGCGGCATCACCAGCAGGCAGGCCAGCACCATCACCGACCATTTGTCCGCAAGTTGCTCCAAGGTTTCACGGCCCGGGCAGTCGAATTTGAAGGCGGGTTGCATTGCTGTATTCATTGCAAGTGTCTCGTGGGATACCTAGTGGACAACTGGTATCTGATTGACATCAGGTTTACAGAAATACCGTGTGATGCGTCCCTCGACGATCGGCTGCACAGCCTTGCGCCCGGGACAGCATCGCCTGCCGATACACGATTGCGGCAGGCGGCTCCGGCCACCCGGCCTCCTGACACAGCGAGCATGCATCATGAAGGCAGTACGGTTTCACCAGCACGGCGACGCCAATGTGCTGGTCTATGAAGAGGTTGCGCAGCCGCAGCCCGGCAAGGGCGAAGTGCTGATCAAGATCGAAGCGGTCGGCCTGAACTTTGCCGACGTCATGCGCCGGCGCGGCGATTACATCGAGTCGTCTCCACTGCCGTACACCCCCGGGATCGAGGTGGCCGGTACGATCGACGCCCTCGGCGAGGGCGTCACCGGGCTGGAAGTCGGCATGGCGGTGCTGGCCACGCCGGGCGTAGGCGGCTATGCGCAGTACATCGCCTTTCCCGCTGCGCTGGTGATGCCGTTGCCGCCGGGCGTCAGCGCGATACAGGCCGCCGCCGTGGTCGCGCACGGGCTCACTGCAGGCGTTGCGCTGCGGCAAGCCGCGCGGCTTGCGTCGGGCGAGACGGTGTTGATCGAAGCGGCGGCCGGCGGTGTGGGCTCGTTCGCGGTGCAACTCGCAAAGCTCTACGGCGCCGGTAAGGTGATTGCCGCCGCCAGCACCCCGGAAAAGCGCGCACTCGCCGAGCGCCTGGGCGCCGATGCGTCGGTGGACTACACGGCGCCAGACTGGGCCGACCAGGTGCTGGCACTCACGGAGGGCCGCGGCGTGGATGTCGTCCTGGAAAGCGCCGGTGGCGATAGCGTGACCGAAGCGCTGCGCGCGCTGGCTCCCTTCGGCCGCATGGTGTTCCTGGGTCAGTCCAGCGGTGAGAACACCTTGCTGGACCCCTGGCAACTCACGTTGAAGAACCACACCGTCACCAGCTTCTATATCGGCGGCTACATGGCGCTTCCACAGCTGATGCAATCCACGCTGGGCGAGATCATGGGGTTCATCATGGCTGGCAAACTCGCGCTGCAGATCGGCACCGCATTGCCGTTGTCGCAGGCCGTCCAAGCACATCGCCTGCTGGAAAGCCGTCAGACCACGGGCAAGGTGGTGCTGCAACCCTGGGCGGAATAAGGGCAGCTAGCAAACCTACTGCGCGGCCGCCGGGCGGGCGCGGTCGGTGCTCGGTGCGGCATGTACCACTCGTACACTGCGGTTCCTCCGCGCCGTCCGCACCCACCTGACGACCGCTCGCTACGTTTTGTTAGCCGCTCTAAACCCCCGCTGACAGAACGACCGCGCCGGCCATCGGCTGCGGTCTTTGCCGGCAGTCGCCACGCAACAGGGCTGCATGGCGAAGCTGCCGCTGAGCTTCGACCTCATTGCAAGACTGGACGCAACTTGGGCATGGGCGACGGCACCGTAGCACGGTTGCTTGTACGACATGACGCCCGCAGCAACCGTCAGATGGGGGTTGCTGCGCATGTTGCGTATTGCGTCTGGCACGCGTCATCCGTACTGCACTGCGCGAAGGGCGACAAGCTGTACTGGAGTGTTGCGCGGCTGACGTGCTATCCGAAAGCAACCCGGCGTCGCTGCGTGTGCATCGGCAGCTGTTGCCCAAGCAGACCGCTGAGGTGACGGCCTTTGGCGCGCATTGCTGCAGAAGTGGCTCGCCTGGCGACCAGGGCGCAACACGCAGGCACGACGCGCGTGCAGCGAAGACGCACACGGCGTGGATGAATGCCTACGCCGTCATCGATGTCCATGTCCATGTCGTCATGTTTGCCGACACACTTCCAAAACCTGTCTCCGATGCCGCACCGCAAGGCCCCGCCACTACGCCAAGGTGACCACGACCTTGCCCTTGGCGCGGCCGGTATCCACGTGCGCAAGCGCTTCTTGCGCGCGCGCAAGTGGATACACCGAGTCGATCACTGGACGAAGCGCACCGCTGTCGAGCAATGCCGCCAACGTGCGCAGCTGCGCGCCATTGCCGCGCATGAACAGGAAGGTGTAGGACACCTGCCGCTTTCTGGCCTGCGCACGCACCTGACGGCTGAGCAGACGCATCGCCAGCCTGAGCGGAAACGCCAGCCCGAGCTGCTGCGCAAAGGCCGGCGTCGGCGGGCCGGACAGCGATATCAACGCACCGCCGGGCTTGAGCACCTGCAGCGAGGTGAGTAGCGTCGGGGTATCCAGGCTGTGCAGCACGACATCGTAGTCGCGCAACAGCGTCTGGAACTCCTGCTGCTTGTAGTCGATCACCAGATCGGCGCCCAGCGACCTGACCAACTCCACATTGGCAGTGCTGGTGGTAGCGGCTACATACGCTCCCAGATGCTTGGCCAGCTGGATCGCGATGGTGCCCACCCCACCGGAGCCGGCATGGATCAACACCTTCTGCCCGGGCTTGAGCGCAGCGGTCTCCACCAGCGTCTGCCAGGCGGTCAGACCGACCAGCGGAAACGATGCGGCTTCTTCCATGCTCAGGCTGGCGGGTTTGGGCGCCACCACCGCCGCATCGATCGCCACATACTCGGCCAGAGTGCCGATGCGGCCCGGCTCGATCTTGGCGAACACCGCATCGCCAACCGCGATGTCGCGCACTGCGGTGCCGACCTGCGTCACCACGCCGGCCACATCGTTACCCAGCACGAACGGAGTCTTGAACGGCAGCAGCAGTTTGAATTCGCCATCGCGCACCTTGGCGTCCAGCGGATTCAGGCTGGCGGCGCTGACCTTGATCAATACATCGTTGGGGCGCAGCTGCGGCATCGGCATGTCGCCGATCCGCAGCGGGCCATGTTTCTTGTACTGGTCGACCATGACGGCTTTCATGCGTGTCCCCGCCGGGCGCGTGCCCCTGGCTTGGCATCGGTGCGATCGGTCCTGTGCATCACGCGCGTGCTCCGGCAGCAGCCGAGCCGCTGCCGCGAGCTGGCGATGCGACCTGATCCAGCTTGAGTTCCTTGCGCAGCGCATTGCCGAGCATGCGATTGGGCAACAGGCGACGCAGCAGGCTCATCTGCCTGGCCACCTTGCCGGCGGTGTAGCGCACCTTCGGTCGTGGGTCCTGCGCTGCCTTCAGTACGACCTCGGCTACGACGCTCGGTGCATCGGCCTTCTGCATCACGTCAGCCACGTGTGCGGCCAGATGCGCGCGCATGTCACGGTAGATCTCCAACGGTGCATCCGGCTGCAGCGAATTGGCGTCGAATGGCGTCCTGGTGTACGCCGGCTCGATCACCGAGACCCGGATGCCCCAATCGCGCAGTTCGTGATCCAGCGATTCGCTATACCCCTCGATCGCATGCTTGCTGGCCACATACAGCGCCGTATACGGAATCGGCACCAGCCCCAGCACCGACCCGATGTTGAGGATGCGTCCACCGCCTTGCTTGCGCATCTGGCCGATCACCGCATTGGTCATGCGCACGGTGCCGAAGAAATTGGTGTCGAACACCGACTGTGCCTGCGCGATGGAGCTTTCTTCTGCCGCGGCGGGCGCGACGCTGAAGCCGGCATTGTTGACCAACAGGTCCAGGCGGCCCTGCTTGCGCAGCACGGCGTCGATGGCGAGGGCCACCGACTCGTCGTTGGTGACGTCTAGCGACAGCATCTGCACGCCGGGCGTGCTCGAGCGGCCACCACGGCGGCTGGTGCCATAGACGGTGTAGCCGGCCTTGGCCAGGTGGGCGGCGGTGGCTTCGCCGATGCCGGAGGAGGCTCCGGTCACGAGTGCGATCTTGCTGTTCATAGGTGCCTCTTTCTCGGGGTGAGGGGCTGCGGCAAGCCAGTGAGTGCTGCCGTCGCACGCGGTGATGGTGAGAAGCCGCGGACGCGGCGGACTGCGATCTGCACATCAAAATATTACGAACATCATATTTTTGGGCAGCACTCGATCCGGGCATTTTGCTCAGGCTGCGCCGAAGTGTTCGAGTGCCACCTTGCGCATCGCAGCCGACAGGGCGGGGTCGTCCACGGCGCGCGCCAGCATCAAGGTGCCCGCCATGGCGCAAACCGTCACCAGTGCACGCGCATGCGCTTGTGGCGTTCCCCAGTCCGGCGACTGGCGGGCGGCCAGGTCGATCATTTCCTTGATGCGACGCGTTGCCGCCTGGCGCACTTCCGGTGCCTGACGCGGCATCTCCGAACCCAGCGCAGCGATCGGACAGCCGGATTCGACGTTGTTGACGTGCTCATCGGACAGATACGCCCGCATCAACGCCCGCGCCGCCTGCTCCGGCGGGACTGCAGCCACGATCTGCGCAGAGTTGGCAACCGTCTGCGCGCCCGCGTGGTCGGCAGCCTCGGCCAACAATGCATCGCGCGATGCGAAGTGCGCATAGAAGCCGCCGTGGGTCAGCCCGGCCTCTTTCATGATGTCGGCCACGCCGGTGCCATCGTAGCCGGTGCGCCGGATCGCACGTGCAGCGACTTCGACGATGCGTGCATGGCTGTCAGCCTTGCGGCCTGACAATGTGCGGGAGCGTGGTGAGGTCTTTTTCATGATGGTCATCATACATGGGCGCTGCAGCGATGGAAGCCGTATCGCCTGCTGTCCGACGAGCGGTAAGCGCATAGGGCGGGGTCCCGCCTGCTTTCGTGGCCCAGCGGCGCCGCTGCTCGCCGCCTGCCACTGGCGCATCCTCAAACGTACCGCAACCGGGGGGCCTCACCGGGCTGAGCGCCACATGGAATGCGCCGCCCAGCCTTTCTTCAGGCCCCTGGTCTACGCAGGCACAGGCGCGTTATTGCGCCGACAGCTCCGCGCGAATGATGTTTGCGCCTGCACTGAGCGCCTTGAGCTTGCCGCGTGCGACGTCACGCGCAAGCGGTGCCATGCCGCAATTGGTGGACGGGTAGAGCTTGTCGGCATCGACAAACCGCAGTGCCTTGCGCAGCGTGTCTGCCACCTCTTGCGGGGTTTCGATCGTGGAGCTTGCCACGTCGATGGCGCCGACCATCACCTTCTTGCCGCGGACCAGTTCGATCAGATCGATCGGCACGTGCGAGTTGTGGCACTCCAGCGAGATGATGTCGATGCTGGAGGTCTGCAGCTTGGGGAACGACTCTTCGTACTGGCGCCACTCCGACCCCAGGGTCTGCTTCCAGTCGGTGTTGGCCTTGATGCCGTAGCCATAGCAGATATGGACGGCAGTCTCGCATTTGAGTCCCTCCACCGCGCGTTCCAGCGTTGCAACGCCCCAGTCGTTGACCTCGTCGAAGAAGACGTTGAAGGCCGGCTCGTCGAACTGGATGATGTCCACGCCGGCGGCTTCGAGTTCCCTGGCTTCCTGATTGAGGATCTTGGCAAATTCCCAGGCCAGCTTTTCGCGGCTCTTGTAGTGCGCGTCAAACAGCGTATCGATCATGGTCATGGGACCGGGCAGCGCCCACTTGATGGGCTGGCCGGTCTGTTCACGCAGGAATCTGGCATCGTCCACGAACACCGATTTGGGGCGGCTGACTGCACCGACGACGGTCGGCACGCTGGCATCGTAGCGATTGCGGATCCTGACCGTCTGGCGCTTTTGAAAATCGACACCGCTGAGATGTTCGATGAAGGTGGTGACGAAATGCTGGCGGGTCTGCTCGCCGTCGCTGACGATATCGATACCGGCGTGCTGCTGTTCCTGCAGCGACAGGCGCAAGGCGTCCTGCTTTCCTTCCACCAGTGCCTCGTCCTGCAGTTTCCAGGGCGACCACAGTGTTTCCGGTTGCGCGAGCCAGGACGGCTTGGGCAGGCTGCCGGCGGTTGAGGTGGGGAGCAGCTTTTTCATGATGGGTGATGTCTTGCCTTGGGGGGTGATCAGGACGCGTGGCGGGATGCCCATTGCGCAAGCAGGTTGCCGTAGGGCTGGATGAAGTGCTCCTGGGTGAACCTGCCCTGCGTGACGGCCAGCCGGCTGCGCTCTTCGCGGTCGTAGACGATCTGGGTGGACGAATAATCCTGGTGCTTCAGGCTTGGCTGATAGCTCGCCCCCGCCGCGGAATTGGCGTTGTAGATTTCTGGCCGGTAGATCTTCTGGAAGGTCTCCATCGTGCTGATGGTGCCGATCAACTCCAGGTTGGTGTAGTCACCGAGCAAATCGCCGAAGAAGTAGAACGCCAGCGGGGCAACGCTGTTGGGCGGCATGAAATAGCGCACCGTCAGGCCCATCTTTTCGAAATACTGATCGGTCAACGAAAACGCATCCTGCCTGTATTCGATTCCCAGGATGGGGTGCCGGTTCCCGGTGCGGTGATAGGTTCTGCTGGTGGAGACGCTGATGCAGATGACCGGCGGCTTGTCGAAGCGCGCGGTGTACGCATCCGAGTGCACGAAATGCTTGAACAGGGTGCCGTGCAGGCTGCCGAAGTCCTCGGGGATGTTGAAACCGGAGCTGTCCTGGTTATGCGCTGGCAGCAGCACGCTGAAATCGTAGTCGCGCACGTAGGACGAAAAATTGTTCCCCGCAATGCCGTCGATGCGCGCACCGGTGTGTCGATCGACGATGGTGGGCTTCAATATCTCGATCAACGGAAAGGCATCGCCCGCGTCACGGCCGCCGATGTGCATCTCGGCGGAGACGATGTCGAGTTCGACACCGTAGCGGTCACGCGCGGGGTTGTCCCAATGCGCCAGGTCGTTGAAGCGGTTGTTGATCATCGCCAGCGTGTTGCGCAGATTCTCCTGGCGGCGCTGGCCTCTGGCCAGGTTGGCGAAGTTGGTGGTGTTGCGCGTCGTGGCCGAGGGTTGGTAGTCCTCGTCAAACTTGAGGCTCTTGATGGTGAAGGTGAAGTCCTGAGTCATTGCAACTGACGCCTGGTTTCGTTGAATGAGACGCGCGCCCTGCGGCGCAGCGGGTGTTGTCGGCTGTGCACGCGCCTGGCATCTGGATCGGCCGGCATGCCCCAACCAATCCGGTCGCGGCGGGCACAGGTGGCCCGCACGCAGCCATGAAGCGGAGGGCGCTCAGGCCGCGGCGACCGCGGTGGCGGCGCTGGCGCGTGCCTGCCGCGTCAACGCGATCAGCGGCAGTGCCCGTTGCACCGCCAGCCTGGCCCGCTCGGCCAGTGCGTCGTTGTGCACGCGGTAGTCCAGGAAATCCCGGTCGGTGGCGTAGACGCCCAGCGGCAACGTACGTGCCTGGAAAAAACTGAAAAGCGGCCGCAGTTGATGGTCGATCACCAACGCATGACGTTCGCTGCCGCCGGTGGCCGCCAGCAAGACCGGGACGTCGACCAGGGCATCCTGGTGGACGAAGTCGAAGAAATGCTTGAACAGCCCGGTGAACGAACCGCGATACACCGGCGTTGCCACCACCAGCACGTCGGCCTGCTCCACGGCGGCAAGTGCCTGCTCCACCGTGTCATGCAGCTGCGAGCGCCACAGCGCACCGGCAAAGTGCGGCGCCAACGCCCCGAGTTCGACCAGCTGTGGCTCGCACGCCATCTCGTCGCCGATCAGGGCCATCAGGTGCTGTGCCAACGCGGCAGCCTTGGAAGGGCGTTGCAATCCGCCGGAAACGGCGACGACGCGGAGCGGGTGTGGCGGGTTTGCAGTCATGCGCGGAGACCTGAGCGGTGGGGAAGCGTATCGCCGCCGGAGATGCAGGCCGGCCCCAGAGGATCCTGGCGCAGGCGTGTTCACACACGGACCAACGACGACGCACTCGATGCTAGGGGTCGCATCCAATGAAGTAAAATGGTGTTATTTCACCAATCCATGAATTCGGATCATCTGAATGCTTGAGCGCATCCACCTCACCATCGTCCAACAGGTCGAGCAGCAAGGCTCGCTGACGGCCGCTGCAGGCGTGTTGAACCTCACCCAGTCCGCGCTGAGCCACAGCATGAAGAAGCTGGAGCAGCAGCTGGGCACCGACGTGTGGCTGCGCGAGGGGCGCGCCCTGCGGCTGACCCAGGCCGGGCAATATCTGCTTGCGGTGGCGAACCGGGTGCTGCCGCAACTGGATCTGGCCGAAGAACGCCTGCGGCAGTTTGCGCAGGGCGAGCGCGGCGCGCTGCGCATCGGCATGGAATGCCATCCGTGCTACCAATGGCTGCTCAAGCTGGTGTCGCCGTATCTGGCCACGTGGCCGGATGTGGATGTGGACGTGAAGCAGAAGTTCCAGTTCGGCGGCATTGGCGCGTTGTTCGGCTACGAGATCGATCTGCTGGTCACGCCCGACCCGCTGTTCAAGCCCGGGCTGCGGTTCGAGCCGGTGTTCGACTATGAGCAGGTGCTGGTCGTGGCCAAGGGCCATGCGCTGGCATCGGCCGCCTACGTCAAGCCGCAGCAGCTGACCCGCGAGGTACTCATCAGCTATCCGGTGGACCTGGAGCGCCTGGATATCTACAGCCAGTTCCTGCTGCCGGCCGGTGTCACGCCCCGCCGCCACAAGGCGATCGAAACCACCGACATCATGATGCAGATGGTGGCCAGCGGCCGCGGCGTGGCCGCCATGCCGCGCTGGCTGGTCGAGGAATATGCGGCGAGGATGGACGTGGTGCCGGTCCGGCTGGGTGCGCGCGGCATCCCCAAGCAGATCTTCCTGGGCGCGCGCGAGGCCGATCTGGGCATCGACTATGTGCGGGCCTTCATCGAACTGGCACGCCAGCCAGCAAACGCCTCCGCCCGTCCGCCGGGAGCCAACTGATGGGTGCTATCGCCCGGTGTGCGCCGTATCTCCTGCCTCGCCGCCACGCCGCCATGGGCTGCATGACTGTTGCGCCGCGCTCTGGCGCAGCGATGACAAGGCCGCTATCCGGCGACGTTCAATCCGCGTGCGCGTGCCGGAGCCTGCCGCTCTTCGAAGAACGGCACAACCGTTGATGCATCCAGACATCTCCAGACCTGCAAGCGCACGCATCGACGCCTATTCGTTGGAAGTGGGCGCGAACGACATCGACGCATTGGCCGCAGTGGCAGCGCGGATCATGCCCGGCTCCCTCATCGCCATCCCGTCCCTGCCCGGCCAGGACAACGCGACGCGCCTGGCGGCCGCACGCAGGATACGCGCGCTTGGCTTTGCGCCCATGCCGCACCTGGTGGCGCGGCGCATCGCCTCGCTAGAGGACTTGCGCGCCGTCGTCGGGCGCGCCGTCGATGACGCCGGCGTCGAGCGCTGCCTGGTGATCGCGGGTGATCCGTCGACCTCGATCGGGCCGTTCCAAGACAGCCTGTCGCTGATTGCGACAGGCGTCTTCGAGCGCGCAGGAATCAAGTGCATCGGCGTGGCCGGACACCCGGAAGGCCACCCTGCCCTGCCTGCAAGCGCTCAATGGGATGTCCTGGAACGCAAGTGTCGCAACATCGCCGAGCGCGGCATGGCGCCGCTGATCGTTACCCAATTCGCGTTCGATGCCGATCGTGTGTTGAGGTGGTTGGAGGCGCTGCGCGCGCGTGGCATCGACCATCCGGTGCGTGTGGGCGTGCCTGGTCCTGCCGGCGTTGCGGTACTCGCCCGCTATGCCGCCAGGTGCGGTGTTGGCGCAAGCGCGGCAATGCTCTCCGGCTACGGCGCCTCGATCGGCAAGCTGCTTGGAACGGCAGGGCCGGACCGCTTTGTCGATCGCCTTGCCGCCGGCCTCAGCAACGCGCATGGCGATGTCCGCCTGCACCTGTTTCCGTTCGGCGGGATCGCGCGCTCCATCGGGTGGGTGGAGCAGTACCGCTCCCGGAGCAGGCTCACACACCCCATCGACCAGTAGACGCATCGGCCAGATGGCGCGCGTCCAATAGAGCCGCCGAACGCACGCGGGACGCTGTGCTCGACGTCAATCCCGCGCAGCCGTTCGATACGCGGTGATAAAGCGCAATTTCAGGCATGTCCGCGACTCGTATCACAGTCTGTACTATTCATTACTGACGTTTCTTGCTGCATGCGTTGGGTGTTGCAGCGCACAGCAGGCTTGTCATACGAGCGATGTATAACCTTTGGTGAATCGCGGCGAGGGGGCGCCGCATCCGATGCCGTTGCTGTGCGCGATGGCATCGCATCCGCAACGTCCAAGGAGAGATGTCGCCATGCCCAAGCCCTCGTTGTTGTCCGTGATGTGCGCCCTGTCGCTGGTGTCGATGCCGCTGGCGGCGGCCGAGTTGCAACCCAAACAACTGGCCGGCCCGCCCGAGGAATTCGCGCAGATGCGCGCGCCCGATCCGGCCGAGTCGGCGATCCTGTCCAAGAGCGCCTTGTTGCCGGTGGAACTGACGCCAGCCGGTAAGGCCGCGCGTTGGCAGGGCACGCTGCCGGTGGAAAATGGCAAGCTGCGCTTCATGGTGCTGGCCGGCGATCAGGCATGGGACGCCGCCGTGGCGGCACCACGCGTTGCCGGGGTACACGCCACCGCCGCGCCGCAGGTGCAGGCACAACGCACCGTGCTGGGCACGGCAGACAACGGCACCGCCGGCATGCGCTACGCGGTGGACGCCGCACAGAACGGCAACTGGTCGTTGACGCTGCAATCGGCCTCGCCGCTGACGCAGCGCGGCTATGTGCTGATGGAAGGCGATGCCCGTACGCAACTGGCCTCGTATCCGCGCGACCGCCAGCACCTGGTAGGCAAATCGCTGACGCTCAATGCGATGCTCAGCGGCAGCGATGCACGCGGTGCGACCTTGCTTGCCAGTCAAGCCGGGCAGATCGATACCGCCAGCCTGCGGGTGATCGATCCGCAAGGCGCAGTGCGCGTGCTGCCGATGGCCGACGACGGGGCGCACAACGATGGCGCGGCCGGCGATGGCGTGTATGGCGGCAACTTCCAGCCGGGCCGCGAGGGCACCTGGATTGCGCAGGTCATCGTGCGCGGCCGCGATCAGGCGGGGCAACCCTTCGTGCGAACCAGCGAACATGTGATGCCCGTGCTGGATACCTCCCTGCGCCTGATGGGCAATGCGCTCAGCGCACGCGCGGCCGATGGCACCCGGCTCACGCTTGCACTGCCGGTGGCTGCGCGCGGAAAGGCACCGTCGCACTATCGTGTGTTCGGCCAGGTCTGGGGCACCGATGCCAAGGGCCGCGACGTGCCGGTGGCGTGGATCGGCGGCATGCTGGCACCGCAGCAGGGACAGCTGCCGCTGAGTCTGGACGAGCGTTGGATTGCACGTGCCGGCGCACGCGCGCCGTTCTCGCTGCGTGGGCTGCGTATCGAAGACCCCGATTACTACATCCCGTTGGCGCAGGCCGACAGCTTGCCGCTGCAAGTGCCTGCGTTGCGGCGCGCCAGCATCGCGCGCGCCACCGGCGCCATCGACGAAAGCATGCGCATGGGGCCACGCCCATCGACGCTGGCCGCTGCGATGGCACAGCCGCAGGCGGCCGGCTCGCAACTGGTGCTGGTGCACGGCTATTGCTCCAACGGCGTGTGGCCGCAGGCGCAGTTCACCAACGCCTCCACCTTCCTGGACGCCAAGCAGAACCGCAGCAACGACCAGTTCGCACAGCGCATCGCGCAGTTCGCCAGCCAGTGGTCGTCGTTTTCCACCGTGGCGCACAGCCAGGGCGGCATGGCCGCGCTCCACCTGTACACCTACTACTGGAGCGGCCTGGATAACGCCAGCGGCGGGCGCGTGATGCAGTCGGTGGGCACGCCGTATCAGGGCACCAACCTGTCCGGCATTCTCGCCGCGGTGGGTTCGTGGTTCGGCGTTGGCTGCGGCAGCAATACCGACCTCACCTACGACGGCGCCAAGGCCTGGCTGGCCGGCATTCCCGCCGACGCACGCGCCAAGGTCAACTACTACACCACCTCGTTCGCCAAGACCAATTGGTACACCAATGACTACTGCAATGCCGCCTCGGACCTGGTGTTGAACGACCCGGAAGACGGCACCGTGGAGCAGGCCAACGCGCAGCTGCCCGGCGGCGTCAATCGCGGCCACACCACCGGCCAGTGCCACACCACCGGCATGCGCGACCCGGCGCAGTATCTGGACGCCAACCGCAACGCAGTGATGAATTCCAACGCGGCGAGGTGATGCAGACGTAAGCGGCAAGTGCCATGGCCGGCCCGAAAGAGCCGGCCATTTCCTTGACTGGAATTGCAGTCATCGATCAATGGACATGCCACGTAAATTAAATCATTCTCGACGCGGGTACCCATTGACGACCTCAAATTCAGTGGACGTCGCGCTCCGTGCCCGCCTCACGGAACAAGCTCCTACTTCAATTGAATGCTGCGCCAACTACCTATCCACCCTGCGGGCATCCGGTCCCACGACTGATCGAGTCACCGTTCAGCGAATAGCATTCGAAAATCAGCATCCCTTTAGCGTCGAATTTTCCGGTAAACACCAGGAAAAGCGCCTTGCTCTTAGATAATGCGATGACTTGACTGGGTGCACCGGGGAGCCTTCTCACCAATGCGGCCGTGACAAGGCCGCGCTCGTCACGGTTGATCCTGTACATCTGCCCCTCATTGAGACCCAGGTGGGCTAAGCCGGTAAATACGAAGACCCCGTGCGTGTTTTCAACGATACCCAGTACGTTTTCTTCTAAAAGCACACGGACATTTCCGGACGCATCCTTGAACTGGAGACGACCGATCCACTCCCCGCGATCGGTGCCGCTGAGCAATCCACCAAAGGCGTATGCGGAATGATCCGGCTCAGGGGGTTGCGTCCAAGCTGGCGTATCCGCCGTAACCAAGGCAAAAGCCAACATCCATGCGGCAGGGAAACTCATGTGCCTCTGAGCCCATATTGATGGCGGCAATGTCCGACGCTGTGTGAGTAGGGATGCATCTGTTAGCCCGCTTTGAGCATGAGGCCGGGAGGTTACCCAAGCTTCCGCAGACGGCAGGCACGTCGTCAGCGAAACACCACCGTGCGATGTCCGTTGAGCACGATGCGATGCTCGACGTGGCGGCGCACGGCGCGGGCCAGCACCAGCGATTCGGTGTCGCTGCCCACGCGCACCAGATCGCGCGGGGTCATGGCATGGTCCACACGGGCGATGTCCTGTTCGATGATCGGGCCTTCGTCCAGGTCTTCGGTAACGTAATGGGCGGTGGCGCCGATGATCTTGACCCCGCGTGCGTGCGCCTGGTGATACGGCTGCGCGCCCTTGAAGCTGGGCAGGAAACTGTGGTGGATGTTGATCGCACGGCCGGCCAGTGCGCGGCACAGGGCGGGCGAGAGGATCTGCATGTAGCGCGCCAGCACCACCAGGTCCACGCGCAACTCCTGGACCAGCGCAAGCAGCTGGGCTTCCTGCGCAGCACGGGTGTCTGGGTTGACCGGCAGGTGGTGGAAGTCGATGCCGTAAGACGCGGCCAGCGGCGCGAAGTCGGCATGGTTGGAGACCACGGCCACGATGTCCACCGGCAGTTGCCGGCTGTGCATGCGAAACAGCAGATCGTTGAGACAATGCCCCTGCTTGCTCACCAGCACCAGCAACCGCGCGCGGCGGCGCGCATCGTGCAATTGCCAGGCCATCTGGAACTCGTTGGCGAGCAGTGCGAACCGCTGCTCCAGGCTGGCGATCCCAGTGCCGGGCGGTTTGTCGAAATGCACGCGCAGGAAGAAGCGGCCGCTTTCGTCGTCGCCGAATTGCTGCGCGTCGAGGATGTTGCAGGCCAGGTCGAACAGCAGGCCGGTGACGCGATAGACGATACCGGTGCGGTCGGGGCAGGAGAGCGTGAGGATGTAGTCGGAGCGCATCGGGCGATGATAGCCAATGCATGTGGCCACCGGCGCAGTGCTTGCGTCGGTAACTTTTGCGACAAGCAGAGGCGCGACATGCCATGCAGCGGAGCTGCAGATGGGCGCGCGGCCGCAACCCGCGGCATTGTGGTCAATCCCGATCGCGGCGGTTGGCACTGTGCAGACCGCGTGCGCAGCGACTTGCGGCAGGGTCACTCGTCGGTCGGGTGTCAGCGTGGCGGCAAGCGCAGCATCAGGCGACGGTTGATTTCCTCCAGCTGCGCCAGCGAATCCTCCACCGAGGTCTCCATCGCATCCTGGGTGGTGATGTGCGCACGCAGGTGCGCCGGGTCGGACAACTCGCCACGCACCAGAAACACGTTCTCGCCCACTTCGCCGACATGCCGGCTGAGTACCACGTGGTCCACCTGATCGAAGCCATGCTGCTTGGCCAGCGACAACAGGCGTGCGGCCATGCGTTCGCTGGCCGCGTCGGTGGGCTTGTTCAATTCGGCATCGAGCACGGCAACCGCCTCGCGGACCTGCGCGAACAGGTAATGGTCCGGATGCTCGGGATGGTCCGGGCCGACCTGGCCTTTGTCGATGACTGGCGGGGTGGTCATGATGCGTCACCGGCATAGGCCGCTACGCGCGGTGGGCGCGCGGAAGAACCGGGCCTGATGTGCAGGTGTCGCATCGCATTCTCCCTGAAGGCGCTGGTGGTGGCTGCAACGCCATGCGCATGGCGCAGATCGTTACCGGATCGAATCGAGCAGGCACCTTAGCCGCTTGCGGAGATTGCCTCAAGCCAGCCGGTGCCTGGAGAACGCCATCAAGCTGCCACGGCCCTGCGATGCGCCGTGCGGCGGCGTTCGTTCATCTCGTGCGCCTCGTATGGTGGCCTGGATGCCAGCGTAAGGGGACGCTGCATGGAGGGCTTGTGATGGGTGGCAGCAGCGGATGTCGCTCTGCTTTGAGGCAGGTCACCGCAGGACTGGATTGCCATGTGCCTGCAAGTGACTGCGCGCGGACTGCGCACCTGTGCCTGTGGGTTTAGCTGTGCAATAGGCTCGCAGCGGCGTGATTGCTTGCCGCTCAACGCACATGGTGGGCTGCGCTTCAGTGTGTGGGTTGACGTACCCTCACCCCAACCCCTCTCCCGCGGGGAGAGGGGCTTCATTTCACTAGCGGTGTTTGTGCTGACGTGCAAAGGCTGTGCTTTGCGCGCTCATCGCATGCGACGATGCGTCGTGGCCAACCCGGTGCGTGGTATTCAAACGCAGGCATGGAGTGGGCGTTGGACGCAAGGCGGCTCCACAGCAACGCCTACGTTCTTCGCGCTGCCGGACTCGCGCCGGCAAGACGCTTCGCCACAAGCACACTGCCGCCATCGTCTCTCACTTGCGCTACGCCTGCCCCGCCCGGCGCGCTGCCACCTCGGCCAGTACCGCCCAGTCGGCATCGCCGTCGCCATCGGCGATCGCCTCGTCCAGGCTGGCGCGCAGCAGCTCACCCAGCGGCATGGGCACCTGCTTCCCGGCGCCGGCCTGGATCGCCAGATCCACGTCCTTGCGCCCGAGAGTGGCGGTAAAACCGGCGGGGCTGTACTGGCGCTGCATGATCAACTTGCCGTAGCCCTGGTACGCCGGCGCGGCGAACAAGGTGCTGGTCAGCATGCCCAGGAACTGGGTTGTGTCCACGCCATGGCCGCGGACCAGCGCGCTGGCTTCGGCCATGGCGCCGATGGCGCTGGCCAGGCAGACGTTGGCCGCCAGCTTCACCGCATTGGCCTGCTCGGGCGCACGACCGATATGCCAGGTCTTCTGCCCCAGCGCATCGAACATCGGCTGCACGCGTGCCAGCGCGGCATCGTCGCCGGCGGCCAGGATGTTGAGCTTGCCCGCTTCGGCCACATCGACACGGCCGAGCACCGGTGCCGCCACGTAGGCGATACCGCGCTCGGCGTGCAGGGCGGTCAATTCATGCGCCAGCGCCACCGAGATGGTGGCCATGTTGACGTGCACGCTGCCGGCCGGCAGCGCATCCAGCACCCCGCCTTCCAGCATGGTCTGGCGCACCGCGTTGTCGTCGGCGAGCATTGAAAACAGCAACGGGCCATGCGCGGCCGCCTGCGCTGCCTCCACCACCGTGGCACCTGCAGCGTGCAGCGGCTGCGCGCGTTCCGGCGAGCGGTTCCACACGCTCAGCGCGAAGCCGGCGCGCAGCAGGTTATGCGCCATTGGCAGGCCCATCGTGCCCAACCCCAGAAATCCTATCGGCATGCGTGTCCTCTTCGGTATGGCCTGCGTGTCGGGCGTCAGCTGGCGAACACGCCGCGCGCCTGACGCGGCTCGCTGCGCAGATATTGCGGTGCCGGCGTGACGCTGGCACCCAGTGCCGCGGCGGCATGCCAGGGCCACCGGGGGTCGTACAGGATGCCGCGCGCCAGGGCGATGGCGTCGGCCTGGCCGTCCTGCAGAATTGCCTCGGCATGCGCCGGCTCGGTGATCAGGCCGACCCCGATCACCGGCATGCCCACCTGCGCGCGGATCGCCTGCGCAAACGGGATCTGGTAGCCGTCCTGCAGTGCGATCTGCTGGCGCGGATCCAGCCCGCCGCTGGAAACGTGGATGTAGTGCGCGCCGCGTGCATCCAGTGCCTTGGACAGCGCAATGCTCTGCTCCAGATCCCAGCCACCGTCCACCCAGTCGGTGGCCGAGATGCGTACGCCCACCGCCATCCGTGCCGACACGGCCGCGCGCACCGCATCGAAGATGCGCAGCGTCAGCCGCATGCGGTTCTCCAGCGAGCCGCCATAGGCATCGCTGCGCTGGTTGCTCAGTGGCGAGAGAAACTGATGCATCAGATAGCCATGCGCGGCGTGCAGCTCGATCAACTGCAGGCCCAGGCGTTCGGCACGGCTGGCCGATTCGACGAATGCGGCCACCACCGCATCGATGCCGGCCTCATCCAGCGCCTGCGGCGAGGGCTGGCCGTCGCGGAACGGCAGCGCCGAGGCGGATACGGTCTGCCAGCCATTGGCGTGGTCGGGCGCGATCGCCTCGCCGCCTTTCCACGGCAGATCGGTGGAGGCCTTGCGCCCGGCATGTGCCAGCTGGATGCCGATCGGCATCGGCGACCAGCGGCGTACCGATTGCAGCACGTCGCTCAAGGCCTGCTCGGTGGCGTCGTCGTACAGCCCCAGATCGGCGTAGCTGATGCGCCCTTGCGGCAGCACCGCGGCCGCTTCCAGGATCAACAGGCCCGCGCCCGATTGCGACAGGGTGCCAAGATGGATGCGATGCCAGTCGTTGGCGCAGCCGTCCTGTGCGGAGTACTGGCACATCGGCGCGATGACGATGCGGTTGGCGAGCGCAAGCGGGCCGAACGCGATGGGAGTGAACAACTGGCTCAAGGCAACATCCAGGCGCAACGGGGGGGGGCGCCCATTGCACTGCGTGCCGCGCCGCCGCACAACCACTGCAATGGATCACTGCGTCATGCGCAGCGCGCACTGTCGTCGCTGGCCGCTGCGGTGTGCAGCGGATCAGGCGGTGGCTGCAGAAAGGCCAGCGCATCGGCACAGGAGCGTTCCACCTTCAGGCTCAACAGCGCATCGGCGCGCGTGCGCCCGAAATTCAGTGCCGCGATCGGCACCCCGTTGCGTGCCGCGGCCTGCACGAAGCGGAAGCCGGAGTAGACCATCAGCGACGAGCCCACCACCAGCACCGCATCGGCAGCCTGCAGATGCGCGAACGCGCGCTCCACTCGCTCGCGCGGGACGTTCTCGCCGAAGAACACCACGTCCGGCTTGATCACGCCGCCACAGGCCGGACATGGCGGCACCACGAAGCTGTCGAACGCCACATCGTCCAGATCCGCATCGCCGTCGGGCGCCTGGGCGGCCTCCAGGTCGGCCCAGCCGGGGTTGGCCTGCTCGAGCAGCAGCTGGAACTCGGTACGCGGCATGCGACGTTCGCAGCCCATGCAGCGCACCACGTCCAGCCGGCCGTGCAGGTCGATCACCGCCTGGCTGCCGGCGGCCTGGTGCAGGCGGTCCACGTTCTGGGTGAGCAGCAATTCCAGTTGGCCACGCGCTTCCAGTGCGGCGAGTGCGTGATGGGTGGCATTGGGCTTGGCCAGCCCGAAGCGCGGCCAGCCCACCAGGCTGCGCGCCCAATAGCGCTGGCGCGTGGACAGCTCGCCCATGAAGGCCTGGAACGTCACCGGTTGCGGACGCTTCCAACCACCTTGCAGATCCCGGTAATCGGGAATGCCCGAATCGGTGCTGCACCCGGCGCCACTGAGCACGAACAGGCGTTGGTGACGCTCGATAAATGCCTGCAGCGCATCGTCGGCTTGGGCAAGGACAGCGGTCATCGAACAACTCCAATTTCCATAGGATCACCTTGCAGACACAGCCTGGGCGCAACGCGCGACGCACTGCAAACTCTACCGGACCGACTGCAGCGCACGCTTGCTCGATGCTGCAGCGAACCGGGTGGATGCGGTACGCAAGGTCATCGCGCATGGCTCATGCATCCAGTACGCACCGCTGATGGCGTTGGATGCATCCAGACGGTAGCTATCTGCTACTGCGGGCGAGTCATGACATGGGGCCGGGGCGGTCGATTCCAAGCAACCGCCTGGAGGTCGTCGCGTCGTCATGGCAGGGGCCGCCACCCAGAAGTGCAGCAGTCGGCCGGCGGCGTTGCGATCACCGACAGGCCGGTTGTACGAGCGTGACGCAGCATCCTGGAGATGTACTCCAGAACCAGGGAGCGCGCGTCTTCGTGCCCGACGCCAAGGGGAGGGTCAAGCGTGGCGTGCCGCGTATCCTCGGCAGATGGTGACCTCTGCCACATCGACACCCACCCTGAGGATCGGCGCGCCGGCGCGCGCGTCTGCTGGCCACCCTGGCGCAGCAACTATCTGCGGTTTCCGCGCCGCAGCGCGCGCGCGGCAAGCGCGTCACCTCGTCCGGCTAGTGCACGCGCCGAGGCGTGCCGTGGGTGCCCTGTGCCGCTGCTGCGATCGCTGCACTGCCCTGTCGGCCTGGCTCATCGGCCACGCGCTGGATGCGGCGCGAAGCGGCCGTAGGGGCGGGCATCGTCCGCGCGTTGGCGCAAGACATGCGCCGCAGCAAACGCCAGCGCAAGCAGCGTCAGGCACATGCCGACCAGCCCGGCCCACCCACCGTGCTGCCAGAACCAGCCGCCCAGCGCACCGATGACGCTGGAGCCGGCGTAATAAGCCAGCAGATACAGCGACGCGGCATGGCTGCGATGCGCGCCACCGAGCCGGCTCACCCACGCGCTGGCCGCCGAATGGGCGATGAAAAAGCCGATCGTCAGCAATACGATGCCGGCCACCACCAGCGCCAGCACAGGCGCCAGGGTCAGCGCCACGCCGACCACGCAGCACACGATGCCGGTGCTGACCACCGGCCCGCGACCGAAGCGATCCGACGCCGCGCCGGCCACCGACGAGCTGACGATGCCGAACACATACGCGCTGAAGATCAGGCCGATCTGGCTCTGGCTCAGCGCGAATTCCGGCCCGCCCAATCGGAACCCGGCGTAGTTGTAGAGGCTGACGAACACGCCCATCAACAGAAACGGCAGCGCGAACAGCCACGGCAGGTTGCGGTCGCGCAGATGCCCGGCCCAGGCACGCAGGTGGAAACGCAGGTTGACCCCATGCCGACGCACGAAATGGCGCGAGGGCGGCAACAGCCACAGAAAGGCGAACGCGCACAGCAGGTCGAGCCCGCTCAGCAGTGCCAGCGCGGTGCGCCAGTCGGTGTGGTCGGTCAGCACGCTCATCACGATGCGCCCGGTCATGCCACCGAAGGCATTGCCGGCCACATACAGGCCGGTGGCCGCGCCCAGCTTGCTGGCGGGCAGTTCTTCGCCCAGGTAGACCATGGCCACCGCCGGCACCCCACCCAGCGCGATGCCGGACAAGCTGCGTACCACCACCAGCGCATGCCAATCGGGCAGGAAGGCCGCCACCAGATTGAGGACCGCAGCCAATGCGATCGAGGCGAACATCAACCCGCGCCGGCCCAGGTTTTCCGACACCGCGCCGGCACAGAAGATGGCCAGTGCCAGGCCGCCGGTGGCCAGCGACAGCGGCAGCGAAGCCACCGCCGCATCCACGCCGAAACTGCGCGCGAATTCCGGCAACACCGGCTGCACGCTGTACAGCAGCGAGAAGGTGGCAAAGCCGGCCAGGAACAAGGCCAGCCGGATGCGGCCGGTGGCCGGCGCGGTGGTATCGACAACCGCGGCAGCGCCACGCAGTGGGCGGGGATCGGACGAAGGCACGCGGACTCGGTGGAAACGTGGGACGGCGAGTATTCGCCCGCCACCACCCCCTGTCCAATATATGATACTCGCAGTTGCCATATATGAAACAGATACCATGGAACTGCGTCACCTGCGCTATTTCCTGGCGGTTGCCGAAGAGGGCAACTTCACCCGTGCAGCCGTGCGGGTCGGTATCGGCCAGCCGCCGCTGAGCCAACAGATCCAGACCCTGGAGCGCGAACTGGGCACACCGCTGTTTCGCCGCACCCACAGTGGTGCCGAGCTGACCCCCGCCGGCGAAGCCTTCCTGGGCGAGGTGCGCCGGGTATTGGCCGATGTGGAACGCGCCGCCGAAACCGCCCGGCGCGTGGCGCGCGGAGAATCGGGCCGCTTGCGCATGGGCTTCACCGCCTCGGCGGCCTTCAGCCCGGTGGTGCCGCAGCTGATCCGCGATTTCCGCCGGCAGTGGCCGCAGGTGGAGTTGCTGCTGGAAGAGACCAACACCGCCAGCCTGCTGGTGGGGCTGGCCGAAGGCCGCCTGGATGCGGCCTTCGTGCGCTATGGGTTGAGCACCCCGCCGGACCTGCACCTGCTGCGCTTTGCCGATGAGCCGATGAAGATCGCGGTGCCGGCCGCGCACCCGCTGGCCGCGCGCAGCAGCGCACCGCTGGCCGCGCTGGCCGGTGAACCCTTCATCCTGTTTCCGCGCAGCTTCGGCTCCAGTCTGTACGATGAGATCCTGGCGGCCTGCCGCGAATCCGGCGTGACCTTGCGCATCACCCAGGAAGCACCGCAGATGTCCTCGATCATCAATCTGGTCGCTGCCGAACTGGGCGTGTCGGTGGTGCCTGCCTCCACCGCGCAATTGCAGCGCCCAGGCGTGCGTTACCTGGATATCGATGGGCGCATGCCGCTGGCGCGGCTGGCGCTGGCGGCGGCTCCCGGCGCGCTGGAGGATGCGCCATTGGTGCGCCATCTGTGGGCGCTGGCGGAAGCGATCTGAGCGCTGCTGCGCCGGCGATGCCACGCCCCAGGCACTAGCATCGCGACCGAACACCACGACAACGGCGCGACGTTGCAGGACTCACCACGCGCCTCTTGACCTCAACTGCGATTGAGGTTGTCCAATGCAGGCCCCTCCCATCGACTTGAATGCCATGCATCTTCGTCACCTCGTCCTGCCCTGCCTGGACCCCGATCTCACCCTGCGCTTCTATCGCGACGTGCTGCAGCTGACGCCGCACGGCAACAGCGTGCGCATTGGCTGGAGCACGCTGGAATGCGTGCAGGCGCAACATCCGGTGGGCAGCATGCACCTGGCCTTCAACGTGGCCCCGTCGCGGTTCGAAGCCGCTGCGCACTGGATCGGCGCACGCGCCACGCTGTTGAGCGACCCGCAGGGGCGGCAACGTTTTGCGCTGGATGGCGTATGGCAATCGCAGTCGGTGTACTTCGCCGGCCCGGATGGTGCGGTGCTGGAGTTGATCGCCCGCAACGCGTTGCAGCAGGCAGCCACCGGCCAGGGCGCGTTTGATGGCGAAGAATTGTTGTGCCTGAGCGAGATCGGCCTGCCCAGCAACAACGTGGCGACCGTCATCCGCAGCCTTGGGCATCACTTCGGCGTGCAGCCCTTCGCACCCGCCGTGGACGGCTTTGCCGCGCTGGGCGACGACCATGGTCTGTTGATCGTGGTGGACCAGGCGCGCCGCTGGTTTCCGCAGCAGCGCCAGCTGCCCTGGGCAGACGGCGTGCGCGTGAGCGTGGATGCGCCCCAGCCCGGCCTGCATCTGCGCGATGCGCAAGGGTGGGAGCTGCTGGCGGCTTAGAGCGGCGAGCAAGACGACTGGGCCACCTCCAGGTGACAAACCGATGCACGGCGCGTCACTGTATCGATGTTCGGGGCATCTTCGTGCAGGCATTGCACTTGCGCAGTGACGCGGCCGCTGCGCATAGCCGCTGACTCAATCGGCTGCGGCAGAGACCGGCAGACGGAAGAAACTGCGCGCCGCCGCCGTGCTGTTGGTGGCGGTCACGGCCACCGTTTCGCCACGGTCGCGTGCCAGCTCCTCGACGATATGCGACAGGAACATCGGCTCGTTGCGGCGGTCCTTGGGCATGGGCTTGAGCGTGCGTGGCAGCAGGTAAGGCGCGTCGGTTTCGATCATCAACCGGTTGGCGGGGATGTTGCGTACCAGTTCGCGCAGGTGCGCGCCGCGCCGCTCGTCGCACAGCCACCCGGTGATGCCGATGTAGTAATCGCGATCCAGATAGGCGAACAGTTCTTCGCGCGTGCCGGTGAAGCAATGCACCACGGCCGCACCCAGCTTGCCGTCGAAACTGCGCATGATCGACAGGAAGTCCTCGTGCGCATCGCGCTGGTGCAGGAACAGCGGCTTGCCGTTGTCGGCCGCCAGCTGCAGTTGACGTTCGAAGGCCTTGTGCTGGGCCGGGCGCGGCGCGAAATCGCGAAAGTAATCCAGCCCGCATTCGCCCACGGCCACCACCTGCGGATGCGCGTGCAGGGTACGCATTTCCGTTTCGCATTCGGCGGTGAATTCCACCGCATGATGCGGATGCACGCCGGCGGTGGCGTACAGGAAACCGGGATACTGCTGCGCCAGCTGCAGCGCCAGCGGCGAATGCTCTCGGCTGGCGCCGGTGACCACCAGTTGCGACACCCCGGCCTCGCGGGCGCGTTGCAGCACCGCTTCGCGATCGCGGTCGAAGGAGTCATGGGTAAGGTTCGCGCCGATATCGATCAATTGCATGGTGCGGGTGTGGCCTGAAAGAGCAGATACGATTGTACTGGGTGGGCATTGCCCTCATCCGCCCTGCGGGCACCTTCTCCCGCAGGCGGGAGAAGGAACAGTTGCTGCGGCATCTGCATGCTGTTGGTGGTATCGGCGGCTGTCAGTGGTATCGGCGGCTGTTGGTGGTCTGCGCGCGCGGCAGGCAATGTCTGCAGACTCTCGTCAGCATCTGCACGCTCTGTACGTACCCGAACACGGCTGACAGCACTGCATGGCGCCCGCAGCGCCTGCACACCATCGCCCTGCAGCGCGTGCGTTGCCGTTCCCCTCTCCCGTCTGCGGGAGAGAGGCAGGGGTGAGGGCCGCCCGCACAACACACTCACCCCACCGCCGGCACCGCCATCGCATCGATCTTCGCCGCCACCAGAGGGATCACCATCTGCGCCGAGCGCGACAGCCGTCGCGGCGGAGCCACGCACAGCGCCAGCGTCACACCATCGGCCTGCACGAACGCACCGCCGCTCCCCTCTCCCGCCTGCGGGAGAGGGGCAGGGGTGAGGGCCGCCCGCACAACACACTCACCCCACCACCGGCACCGCCATCGCCATCGATCTTCGCCGCCACCACCTGGATCACCAGCTACGCCGAGCGCGAC
Source organism: Xanthomonas codiaei (assembly GCF_002939785.1). Taxonomy (GTDB): domain Bacteria; phylum Pseudomonadota; class Gammaproteobacteria; order Xanthomonadales; family Xanthomonadaceae; genus Xanthomonas; species Xanthomonas codiaei. Next base: position 31,716 of record NZ_MDEC01000030.1, on the reverse strand, counting down.
AGCCGTCGCGGCGGAGCCGCGCGCAGCGCCAGCGTCACACCATCGGCCTGCACGAACGCACCGCCGTTCCCCTCTCCCGCCCGCGGGAGAGGGGCAGGGGTGAGGGCCGCCCGCACAACACACTCACCGCACCGGCGGCACCGCCATCGCATCGATCTTTGCCGCCAGCGCCTGGATCGCCAGCTGCGCCGAGCGCGAGAGTTGCCGTTGCGGGGCCACGCACAGCGCCAGCGTCATCGGCTTGGTCAGGTGCTGGCGGAATGGGACGAAGGCCAGGCGTCCGTCGGCCACATCGGGTGCGGCGTCCAGCCACGACATCAGGCCTACGCCGGCACCGGCACGCACCAGGCCGCGCAGGGTGCGCACGTCGTTGCAGTGGGTGAGCCGCTTCACGTCGATGTGTTGGCGCTGGTACAGCACCTTGGCATGCTCGCCCACGATCAGCGGCGCGGCCGGCAGCAGCAGGCGGTGCTCCAGCGTTTCGCTCAGCTGCAAGTCGCTGCGGCCGCTCAGCGGGTGACCTACCGGCATGGCAATGCCCAACGGAATGTCGGCGAATGCGCGCACCTCCAGGTCCACGCTGCTCACCGGGTCCAGCAGCAGGCCGATGTCCACATCGGCGGAAGTCACCATCTCCATCACCCGCTGGTTGCGCGCGGTGGACAGGTTGAAGGTGATGCCCGGGTACTCCTGCACCAGCGATGCGACCGCCTCCGGGACCACGCCCTCGCTGAGCGCGTCGATCATGGCGATCTCCACATGGCCGCGGCGCAGCCCCTTGAGCTCGTCGAAGCGCTCCAGCGTGCGCGCATACGCCTTTTCCCAGCCGCGCACATCCACCAACAGCAGTTCGCCGGCGGCGGTGAGTCGCAGCCGGCCGGGCAGGCGCTCGAACAACTGGGCGCCCAGCTCTTCCTCGGCCTTGAGGATCTGCCGGTCGATCGCCGAGGCCGAGACGTGCAGCACCTCCGAGGCCTTGCGGATGCTGCCGCAGCGGGCCACTTCGATGAAGTAACGGGTGAAGCGGGAGAAGGTCAGCATGGGGTGGAACTCGCGTGGCGTTGCATTTTTTGCAATGACTGGACGGAAAAACGATGTTTGATCACACACCCCCGGCTTCCTAGAGTCAATCCAGGCCCCTGCGACGGGTGCCGCTCCCGCCTCACGCCAGAGACCGCCCCATGGATGTCGCCGTCCCCGCCCTGCCCCTGCACTGCACCTTCGCCGCCGCCGACTGGCAGCTCCTGGCCCAGCACTGGCACGCGGTGGCGCTGAGCAGCGAGGTGGGGCAGGCGCCGTTCAAGGCCACCCTGCTGGACGAGCCGCTGGTGCTGTACCGCCTGGGCAGTGAACTGGTGGCCGCGCGCGATGTCTGCCCGCACCGCGGGGTGCCGCTGAGCATGGGCACGGCCGATGGCGGCGGCGTGGTCTGCGCCTACCACGGGTTGCGCTTCGGCGCGGGCGGGCGCTGCAATCACATTCCGGCCAGTCCCACCCAGAACATCCCGGCCAGGATGCGCCTGCACACCTACGCGGTGGCCGAGCGCTACGGCCTGATCTGGGTGTGCCTGGCCAAACCGGCCGGGGTGAGCGAGGCCGAGGTGCAGATCCCGCCGATGCCGGGTTGGGACGAGGACGGCTTCCAGCAGATCGTGTGCCCGGCCTTCGACATCGCCGGCAGCGCGGCGCGGCAGCTGGAAGGCTTCATCGACGTGGCGCACTTCGCCTTCGTGCATACCGCCACGTTCGCCCAGCCGGACAAGCGCGAGGTGCCGGCCTACACCACCACCGAAACGCCGACCGGTTTCAACGCCGATTACCTCAGCAGCGTGGCCAATTATTCGGTGGACATGCCGCTGCCGGACGTGGACCCGAGCTTCCAGTGGCTGCGCCACTTCGAGGTGCATCTGCCGTTCACCGCCACGCTCACCATCCACTTCCCGGTGCCGGGCAAGCGGCTGGTGATCATGAATGCCGCCAGCCCGGTGTCCAAGCACAAGACCCGCCTGCTGGTGCCGATCGCGCGCAACTTCGACACCCATCTGCCGGTGGAGGACGTGCATGCCTTCAACCTGCGCGTGTTCGAGGAAGACCGGGCCATGGTGGAAGCGCAACGCCCCGAATACCTGCCGCTGGACCCGCTGCTGGAGGTGCATATCCCGGCCGACCGCAGCTCGATCGCCTACCGCCGTGGCCTGCGCAGCCAGGGCTATAGCGATTTCTTCCTGCGCTGATCGCCAAGGAGCGCGCCATGAGCCTGCATGAAGTGCGTGTTGCCGCCGTGGCCGAGCAAGGCCACCGCCAGCGTGCGATCCGCCTGGAGCCGATCGGCAACGAGTTGCCCGCGTTCGAGGCCGGTGCGCACGTGGACCTGCATCTGCCGGATGGCTTGATCCGCCAGTATTCGATCGCCAGCGCGCCGCATGTGCGCGATCACTATGTGCTATGCGTCAAATTGGCCGATGCCTCGCGCGGCGGTTCGCGGCATCTGTGCGAACAGCTGACGGCCGGCGACCGGCTGCGCATCTCCAGCCCGCGCAACCTGTTTCCGCTGCATCCGGGCGAGCGGCATGTGCTGCTGGCCGCCGGGATCGGCATCACCCCACTGCTGTCCATGGCCGAAGCGCTGGAAGCGCGCGGCGAGGCCTTCGTGTTGCATTACTACGCGCGTCGGCACGCCGACGTGGCCTTCGGGCAGCGGCTGCAGCAAGGCTTCGTGCACGGCCAGGTACATCTGCACCTGAGCGATGGCGGGCAGAGCCCACGCGTGCATGTGCCCGAGGAACTCGGCCAGGCACGCGCGCACGACCAGCTGTACCTGTGCGGGCCGGCGGCCTTCATGGACCACTTCACGCAGCTGGCCCGGGCGCATGGATGGAGCGCTGCGCAGCTGCATCGCGAACATTTCGCCGCCACCGATGCCAGTCACGGCCACACGGCGGATCGCGCCTTCGAAGTGGAGCTGGCCGCCAGCGGCCGCGTGCTGCAGGTGCCGGCCGATTGCAGCATCGCCAGCGCCCTGCTGGATGCCGGGATCGAGGTGCCGCTGTCCTGCGAGCAGGGCATGTGCGGGGCCTGCCTGACCGGTGTGATCGCCGGTGTCCCCGATCACCGCGACAGCGTGCTCGGCGATGCCGAACGCGCCAGCAATACGCAGATCACTCTGTGCTGCTCGCGCAGCCGCTCGCCGCGCCTGGTGCTGGATCTTTGAACCGGCAACATCGTGCGCGCACCGCATGCGTTGCACGGCTCCCGGCAGGCCGCGCACCGCTCCCCGGCCCCGGCCATCCTGATGCACGACGGCGATCACGCGCGGCAATGGCCCACGGCGATGGCAAATCCGCACGCACAAGGCAAGATGGGCAGCCTGCATCCACGGGCCGCGCTCTGGATGCCCTGCGTTGAAGAGAGCCTTGCCGATGCATGCCAGCCGTGTGATTCCCCTGTTCCATCGTGAGGCCGCACGCTGATGCGCTGGCCCGGATTCGCGCTGGCCGCCAATGGCAGCACTGCGTGCACGGAGCTGCTGGCCGGCGCCACCACCTTCCTGACGATGGCGTACATCGTCTTCGTCAACCCCGACATCCTGGCCACCACCGGCATGGACCATGGCGCGGTGTTCGTGGCGACCTGCCTGGCCGCGGCGCTGGGCTCGCTGCTGATGGGCGTGCTGGCCAACTACCCGATCGGCATGGCGCCGGGCATGGGCCTGAATGCGTTCTTCGCCTTCACCGTGGTGGGCGCGCTGGGTTACAGCTGGCAACAGACGCTGGGGCTGGTGTTCGTTTCCGGCTGCCTGTTCCTGCTGCTGACCGTCACCGGTGCGCGGCGCTGGTTGGTCGATGGCATCCCGGCCACGTTGCGCAGCGCGATCGCGGCCGGCATCGGCCTGTTTCTGGCGCTCATCGGCCTGCAGAAGGCCGGGCTGGTGGTCGCGCATCCGCAGACGCTGCTGACCCTGGGCGACCTGCATCGGCCCGAACCGCTGCTGGCGTTGGCCGGGCTGCTGTTGATCGGCGTGCTGGAAGCACGACGCGTGCGGGGGGCGATGTTGCTCGGCATCCTGGCCGTCACCACTGCGGCGCTGGCGCTGGGTCTGGTGCGCTACCAGGGCGTGCTGTCGCTGCCGCCCAGCCTGGCGCCGACGCTGCTGCAGCTGGATATCGCCGGCGCGCTGCACGGCCACGGCGGCAGCGGTGCGCTTGCGGCGGTGCTGCACGTGGTGCTGGTGTTCGTGCTGGTGGAGATGTTCGATGCCACCGGCACCTTGATGGGCGTGGCGCAGCGCGCCGGCCTGCTGCGCACGCAGGCGCAGCGCCGACAGTTCGACCGCGCGCTGCTGGCCGACAGCACCGCCATCCTGGCCGGTTCGTTGCTCGGCACCTCCAGCACCACCGCCTACGTGGAAAGCGCCGCCGGCGTGCAGGTGGGCGGGCGCACCGGCCTGACCGCGCTGGTGGTCGCCGCCTTGTTCCTGCTGGCGCTGCTGTTCTCGCCATTGGCCGCCATGGTGCCGGCGTATGCCACCGCGCCGGCACTGATCTATCTGGCCTCGGTGATGCTGCGCGAGTGCACGCAGATCCAGTGGGACGATGTCGGCGAAGCGTTGCCGGCGGCGATCTGCATGCTCGCCATGCCGCTCACCTACTCCATCGCCACCGGCCTGGCGCTGGGCTTCATCACCTACGCAGCGCTCAGGCTGGGCAGCGGCCGCTGGCGCGGTGTGCACCCGGCCACCTGGGCGATCGCCGGCCTGTTCGTGCTGCGCTATGCGCTGGAATGAACCGATGCTGGCATGCGCAGATGCGTGTTCGCGCAGTCGCGCCGCATATGGTCGTCACGGGCGCTGCATGGCACGCGCGACCGTGATTGCCTGGCCCGCGAACAAGGCTGCCGGCAGCGTGGTGCGGGGCGTCGGGCAGCGCCTGCGCACGGTCGGTGATGCGGTGTGCGCCAGTCCTCCGGCTGGCATCGCGCACGCCACCGTGCTGACATGGCGGCATGCCTGTCTCCGCCTTACCTGCGGGCCGTCGCCTGCGCTTCACTGCGTGGCGTCGCTGCGCAGACGCCTGCAGCCACCAGGCCCCCTGATGTCTTTACCGAGTTCATTCCGCATGTCGCGTCTGCATCGCTATCTGATCCTGAGTCTTTGCACGTTGTTGCCCTGCATCGCCCAGGCACGCACGGTTCCCGCTCCTGCGCAGCAGCGCGAGCAGCAGGTGGCGCAGCTGTTCCACGCTGCCGCCGCGCAACCTGCACAGCTGCGCGCCTGGCTGCAGGCCATGCCCAAGGGCGGCGACCTGCACAATCACCTGTCCGGCTCGGTGTATGCCGAGGACTACCTGCAGTGGGCCAGCGAAGACGGCGCCTGCGTGCAGCTGGATGACCTGAGCCTGCATGCGCCGCCCTGCGGCAAGGGGCAGGAACCGGCCAACGGCCTGGCCGCTCGCAATGCAGCGTTGTACGGGCGGGTGGTGGACGCGCTGTCGATGCGCCGGTTCCTGCCCACTGCCGCGCAGCCCAGCGGGCACGGCCAGTTCTTCGGCAGCTTCGGCAAGTTCGATGCGGTGGTGCGGGCGCGTGTGGCCGATACCGTGGCCGCGGTACTCGACCAGGCCGCGCGCGACCGCGTGCCCTACGTGGAAATCATCGCCAACCCGCCGCAGATGGAGCAGGCCGCGCAGCGCATGCAGGCACTGCCCTGGCACGGCGATGACGACAGCGCCAACCTGGCCGCCCTGCAGCAGGCGTTGCCGCCGCTGGTGCAGGCCGCACAGGCGGCGCTGGCCGACACCGATGCGCAGGTGCGCCGCGTGCTGCGCTGCGACCAGGCCGATGCGCGCCCCGGCTGCCGGGTCGCCTATCGCTATGTGCCGTATGTGTTGCGCGTGCTGCCGCAGCCGGCGGTGTTCGGGCAGATGGCGCTGGCCCATGCGCTGGTGACCGCCGGTGGCAGCCGCGCGGTGGCGGTGAACATCGTTGCGCCCGAAGACAACCCGGTGGCGCTGGCCGACTACACGCGGCATATGGCGATGTTCGGCTTCTTCGCCACGCGCTATCCAGGCGTTGCGCTGTCCCTGCATGCCGGCGAGCTGACCCTGGGGCTGGTGCCGCCGGCACAATTGCGCTCGCATATCCGCCAGGCGGTGGACGTTGGCGCACGCCGTATCGGCCATGGCGTGGACCTGCCCTACGAGGACGATGCCGAGGCGCTGCTGCAACAGATGCGCCGCAAACAGGTGGCAGTAGAGATCAACCTCACCAGCAACGATGTGATTCTGGGGATCAAGGGCGCCGCGCACCCGTTGTCGATGTATCTGCGCGCAGGCGTGCCGGTGGTGCTGTCCACCGATGATGCCGGCGTGTCGCGCGCGGACATGACCCACGAATACCAACGCGCCATGCAGGAACAGGGCATCGACTACCCCACGCTCAAGCAGCTGGCGCGCAATGGCCTGACCTACAGCTTCCTGCCCGGTGTCAGCCTGTGGGCTGCCGATGGCAGTGCCCTGCAGGCCTGCCGCAACGCACTGCAACGCGAGGCGGACGATGCCGGCTGCCGCGCCTTTCGCCAGGCCAGCGAGAAGGCGCGGCTGCAATGGCAGCTGGAACTCGACCTGGCGCAGTACGAGCGCTCGCTGCTGACACAGCGCAGCTAGCGTCGGCAGCGGCACCCGTCGCTCGGAAGCGCGCCCTTGCGCGAACAGGCTTCACCCGCGAACGCCACCTCGCGCACAGGCATGTTCCTCCTCACGCAACGTCCGCTCCATCTCCGCTGCACCACATTTCACTCCACGACCGAAGCGCAATGACCGACCCCAACGCCGCCCCATCCAGACGCCGCGTCATCCTCGAAGACGACATCGATGGCTTCACGCCTGCGCATGTCCTGCTGTTGCAATCGACCGAGGTCGAGGTGCTCGGCATCAGTGCGGTGAGCGGCAACATCTGGCGCGACGAAGTGCTGGCCCATACCTGCCGCCTGCTGGAACTGGCCGGCCATCCGCAGATTCCGGTGCTGCCGGGCCCGGTGCATCCGCTGCTCAACAGCGAGGCCGCCACCGAGCGCTGGGAAGCGCTGTACGGCAAGCTGGTCTGGAAAGGTGCGTGGACGCGGCAGTGGGTGGATGGGGATACCGTGCAGAGCGCGCCGCGCTACCACGCGCACGACGTGGTGCCCGACCTGGCACTGGGCAATCCCAGCGTGGTGCGCCCGGCCGACGGGCCGGCCGCGTTGTTCATGCTGCGCATGGTGCGTCAATACCCGGGCGAGGTGAGCATCGTTGCCACCGGCCCGTTGACCAATCTGGCGCTGGCGCAATCGCTGGACCCGGCGTTCGCCACGCTCGCGCGCGAACTGGTGTACATGGGCGGCAGCCTCAATCCAAGGCAGCAGCGCAACAGCGTCAGTGCGCGGCAGTTCGCGCGCGAGTTCGTCCATTCGCCCCGCCGCGAATTCAATATCCGCTGGGATCCGGAAGCGGCCCGCATCGTCATGCACGCCCCGTGGCGCAGGATCACCATGGTGCCGGTGGACCCTTCCACCGCCACCGAACTCACCCCGCACCTGCTCGCGCGCATGAGCGCCGCCGACACCGTGATCGGGCAGGCGCTGCGGCGGCGCGAGCCGGGTTTTCCGATGTGGGATGAGCTGGCCACGGCGCTATGGTTGCAGCCGGAGTTGGCCACGCAGGTGGAGACGCTGTATGTCGACACCAACACTGCCTTCGACGCGGGCTATGGCGACATCCTGTCATGGGCGCCGGGCTACCAGCCGGGCCTGGGCGAGCAGGCGCAACGCGTGGTGCATGCGGTGGATGTGGAGGCGTTCGAGCAGTTGTTGATCGACCGCCTCACTGCAGCGCAGCCGCCAGCAGTCGGGTTGCCGCTCCCCCCTCTCCCACCGGGAGAAGGGGCCCGAAGGGCGGATGAGGGGACGCCAGCCGATAAAAATGCGATGCCCGCTGAGTACGACAACGAGCCAGCGGCATGAGCCGCTGACACACCTCCAACTCCCGGGGCACCCTCACCCCAACCCCTCTCCCGGCGGGAGAGGGGCCCGACCCGCACCAGCACCAGCACCAGCAACCCAAGGTGACCCATGCAACTCCCAGCGCAGTGGCAAGCCGGCATCGATCGCAATACCGATATCCTGCGCGGCCATGCGCACCTGTTGAGCAGTTTCAACCCACCACGTGCCGCGGGCCATGACACCGCCGGCCCACGTGGCCAGATCGCGGCCATCGTTGCCACCTCGCGTAGCCAGCCCGCGCAGATCGCGCGCCTGGCCACCCAGACCCTGGCGCGCATCCACCAGGCCAACGACCGCCTGTGTGCGGTCACCCGCCTGCTGCCGGCACGCGCCGCCGCCGATGCCGCGCGTGTGCAATCGGCGCTGAGCGGTGGCAGCGATGGCGGTGCGCTGGCGGGCGTGCCGTTCGTGGTCAAGGACCTGTTCGATGTCGCCGGCCAGGTCACCACCGCCGGCGCGGCGGTACGCGCGCACTGCGCGCCGGCCCACCGCGATGCGGCGGTGGTGCAGCGCCTGGGCGATGCCGGCGCGGTGCTGGTCGGCACTGCCAACATGGACGAATTCGCCTACGGGTTTGCCACCGTCAACGCGCACCACGGCACCACCGCCAATCCGCACGACCACCAGCATCTGGCCGGCGGCTCCTCGGGTGGCTCGGCGGCGGCGGTGGCGGCGGGGCTAGTGCCGTTCGCGCTGGGTTCGGACACCAACGGCTCGATCCGCGTGCCCGCCGCGCTGTGCGGCGTGTATGGCCTGCGCCCGACGCATGGCGCAATTCCGCTGGAGGGCGTGTTTCCCTTCGTCGATGCGCTGGACGTGGTGGGGCCGTTCGCGACCTGCGTGGCCGACCTGCGCCGCGTGCAGGAGGTGTTGCTCGGACAGCCGATTGCAGCCTGCACTGCCAACACCCTGCGCATCGCCCGGCTTGGCGGCTGGTTCCAGCGCAATCTCGATCACGAACTGGAGGCCGGCCTGGGCGCGCTGCTGCAGGCCTGCAACAGCAACGCGGTGGTCGAATTGCCGGAAGCCGAGCGCGCACGTGCGGCGGCCTTCGTGCTGACCGCCGCCGAAGGCGGCCACCGTCATCGCGCCGCCCTCGCAACGCAGGCCGAGCAGTTCGACCCGGCCACGCGCGACCGCCTGCTGGCCGGGCTGCAGCTGCCGGCCAGCGCGGTGGCCGATGCGCAGGCCTTCGCCCATTGGTTCGCCACCGCGATGCGGGCGCTGTGGGACGAGGTGGATGTGTTGATCGCGCCAGCCACGCCGTGCGTGGCGCCGCGCATCGACCAGGACACCATCCAGATCGACGGCCTGTCGGTCTCGGCACGCGCCAACCTGGGCATCTTCACCCAGCCGCTCGGCCTGGCCGGATGCCCAGTGCTGGCCGCGCCACTGCCGCGTCCGGGCCGCCTGCCGTTAGGCGTACAGCTGATCGCCGCGCCTGGCCGCGAAGACCGCCTGTTCGCCCTCGCCGCGCAGCTCGAACGCGATGGGCACCTGGCCTTCAGCCCACCGGCGGAGGGCCAGTGATGCTGCAGACCTTGCGCGCCTGCCGCGGCATGGTGGTGGCACCGCATCACCTGGCCGCGCAGGCCGGCCGCGATGTGCTGCGCGACGGCGGCACCGCCATCGAAGCGGCGGTTGCCACCGCCGCCTGCCTGGCGGTGGTGTATCCCCACATGACCGGTATCGGCGGCGACGGCTTCTGGCTGATTCGCGAGCCGGATGGCCACGTCCACGCCATCGACGCCTGCGGCCGCGCCGCGCGTGCAGCGACCCTGGACTACTACGCCGGCCAGGCCGGCATCCCCTGGCGCGGCCCCGCTGCGGCCAATACCGTGGCCGGCACCGTCTCCGGCTGGGCATTGGCGCTGCAACGGGCCGATGGCCGGCTGCCGCTGCAGCGCCTGCTCGCCGATGCCATCCATCACGCCGCCGCCGGTGTTCCGGTCACCGCCGGCGGCGCCCAGATAGCGGCCGACAAGGGCGGCGAACTGCGCTGCCAGCCCGGCGCCTACGCACGCATCTTCGAACCCCACGGCGTGCCCCTGCGCGAGGGCGCGCTGCTGCAGCAACCGCAGCTGGCAGACACCCTGCAGCGGTTGGCCGATGCCGGCCTGGACGGTTTCTATCGCGGTGCACTGGCCGCCGACATCGCCGCCGACCTGCAGGCGCTGGGCAGCCTGCTGCATGCCGACGACCTGGCCGCGCACAGCGCCGATCGCAGCGTGCCGTTGTCGGTGGGCATTGCCGGCGCACGCGTCTACAACCACGCCCCACCCACCCAGGGCCTGGCCTCGCTGCTGATCCTGGCGTTGTTCGACCGCCTGCAGGTGACCCAGGCCGACAGCCTTGCACATGTGCACGGCCTGGTCGAAGCCACCAAACAGGCCTTTCTGATCCGCGATGCGCATATCGGCGACCCGGCGTGGATGACGCTGGACACGCAGGCACTGCTGGACGATAGCGCCGCGCTCGATGCGCTGGCCGCACGCATCGACATGACCCGTGCCCTGCCCTGGCCGCAACCCTCGCAGGCCGGCGACACGGTCTGGTTCGGCGCCATCGACGCTGCCGGGCGTGCGGTCAGCTGCATCCAGTCCACCTACTTCGAGTTCGGCTCCGGCCTGGTGCTGCCACGCACCGGCATCACCTGGCAGAACCGCGGCTGCAGCTTCCGCCTGGCGGCGGACGGCTGGAACGCGCTCGCCCCGGGGCGCAAGCCCTTCCACACCCTCAACCCGGCGCTGGCCAGCTTCGACGATGGCCGCGTCATGGCCTACGGCACCATGGGCGGCGAAGGCCAACCCCAGACCCAGGCCGCACTGTTCTCGCGTTACGCCCGCTTCGGCATGCCGCTGCAGCAGGCGATCACGGCGCCGCGCTGGTTACTCGGCCGCACCTGGGGCGAGGACAGCACCACGCTGAAGCTGGAAGACCGCTTCGATCCGGCGCTGGTGCAGGCCTTGCGCGAGGCCGGGCACGCGGTGGAACTACTGCCTGCCTACAGCGCGGTGATGGGGCATGCCGGTGCCTTGGTGCGGCAGGCCGATGGCGTGATCAGCGGCGCGAGCGATCCGCGCTCGGACGGCGCCGTTGCAGGGTGGTGAGCACGGCGAGCGGTGCGCCACACGATGGCATTGCCTGCCGAAGCGATCCCGCGCGCATCCGGGGCAGGCGTCGATCCATCACAACACGGTGCTTTCGTCGCTGCCCGAGCGAACCCGGCCGCAGTCACTGCAGGAGGACGTGTGCCATGCTTGCGCACACCATGGCCGGTGACCTATATCCGGCATGGACATGACGCGTCGTCGAATCCACCCAGAGGAGAGCAACATGACAGACCAGGATCAACATCAACCGTCGCTGGAAGACGTCAAGCTGGCGTTCGACGGCCAGAGCGTGGATTGGTACCTGCAGAAGCTGGTCGGCATTGCCAACGCTTCCAATACGCAGTTCGGCATCACCCTGTTCGTGGAGGGCGTGGTCGTCTCGGGCCAGCTGGTGAGCGGCAAGCAATACTTCGAAGCCTTCGCGCAGGAATTTTCTGCGGCGTTTCCCGGCAGCGACGAGGAGAAGGAAGACATTCGTCTTGCATTCGCCAGCCATGCCAGCATTTACGACGCCGCCGCCGACGATGACGACGGCCAGCAGAGCAGCGCACCGCCGCAGTTCATCCACCTGATCGATGCGCGTTGCTTCTCACCCGGCGGCCAGCCGCTGCCCAGCAACCGTGGCGTGCTCTGGCGCGGCAAGGTCAATGCGGTGTCCGGTTTCACCCTGGGCTCGCTGTCCGCCGACTAATGAGTGTGATGCGGCCCCAGGTGATGCAAGGTAATGATCACGTCACCGGGCGGCAAGGCATCGCTGCGATCGCAGTGCTGCAAGCTCGGCGTTCCGCAGCCTGGCGCACACCCGCTGCGCAGCGCATGGCCGGTGGCATCACCGGCCATGCGATGGCTCGCAACCAGGCACGCCCTGCAGATGGGCCAGGAGCGCGCCTTGACCAGCAGCAGCGGCGCGCAAGCCACGCCCCATTCCCGCACCGACGCCATCGCGGTGTCAGCCAGCCTGCTCCAGGGTAGCGGGCCTAGCGATCCTGCGTGCTGCCCGCACCGCGTGGCGGCGCATTCTTCACGTAACGGTCGAACCAATCCAGCATCTCGGCCACCACGTCTTCCGTGGATTCGCGTGCGCTGTACCAGTGCGGCTCGAATGGCAGCAGCACCAGGCGTGCGGTGCCACCGTTGCCGCGGATGGCCTGAAACAGGCGTGGAGCCTGGGTGGTTTCGGTACCGGGGTTGGCGTCGTCCATGCCATGCACGATCAACAAGGGCTCGTCGATCTTGTCGGCGTGGAAGAACGCGGAGGCTTGCGCATAGACCTCCGGTGCGGCCCAGAACGAACGACGCTCGTTCTGGAATCCAAATGGCGTCAGCGTCTTGTTGTAGCTGCCGCTGGTGGCGGCACCTGCGCGGAACAGATCGGTATGCGCCAGCAGATTGGCCGTCATCAACGCGCCGTGGCTATGTCCGGTGACGCCGATGCGTTGACGGTCGACGACCCCCAGCTCCACCGCCTTGTCCACCGCAGCGGTGGCATCGTCCACCAGCTGCTGCAGATAGGTGTCGTAGGCGGTTTTGGGGTCGCCCACGATGGGGAAGGCGGCATTGTCGATGATGGCGTAACCGGCCAGCAGCAAGAGCTGGTAGTAGCCCAGACGGGTGAACTCGCGCTCGCTGGCGCCGCTGACCTGGCCGGCCTTGGAGGGGTCGGCATAGTCGAGCGGGTAGGCATACAGGATCGCCGGTACGCGCGTGCCTTCCTGGTAGCCGGGCGGCGTGTACAGGGTGAACGACAAGTCCACGCCATCCTTGCGCTTGTAGCTCACCAGACGCTTCTTGATCTGCCGCACCAGCGGGGTCGGATCGGGGAACCGGGTGATCTGCGTCGCGGTGGACGCAACGACAGCCTCGCCTGCGGCCGCAGCCGGTAGCGGTTGGCCCAGGGTGCGCAGATACACGTTGGGCGGATCGGTCAGCGACTGATGCCAGGTCAGCAGGCGCGACACATCGTCGCCGGCAAATCCGAAGAACACCTCGTCCACCTGGGCATCGCTGCGGAACAGCCGCTGGGTCTTGCCGGTGGCAAGCTCATAACGATCCAGGAACGGCCGGTCGCCGGCCGGCGAGGCGCCTTGCCCACTCAGGAACAATGCGCCCTGGGTCTGGCGCAGCACGGACTGGCCGTTGGCGAGCACCTGCATTTCAGGCAGGCCGGGATCGGCGTACAGGTCGTCTGTGGACAGATCGAACAACACCCGTCCGCCAGCGGCAGGGCGGTCGACATCCACCAGCGTGGTCCGCCGCCAATGGCGGTTTTCGTCGTACTCGTCCAGTAACGCCTGCCCGCCGTCGGCGAACCAGGACAGGCCTGCATACCGCTGCTGCACGCGCGCCAGCTCGCGCGGCCTGGCAGTAAACGGTGCCGCCAGCGTCATCAACCTGTCGCGTGCGGGCACGCTGGTTTTCCAGTCGCCGCCGTCCAGTGCCTCGGCCCACACCAGCGTGGCCGGCTGATTGGCGCGCCAGGAGTAGGCGCGGGGGCCGGTCGCCACACCCTGCACCGGCACCCGGTCAGCAACCGGCAGATTGGCCAGCACACGCTCACCGCCCGTTTCCAGATCCAGCACCGCGATAGCGTGGGCGAACCGCGTATACGTGGTGACATAGGAATACGGCGCCTTCAACCGTTCCACCAGCACATGGCGGCCATCCGGCGCGCCGTCGACCGTGTCGTACACCGCCGGGGTCCCGAGCTTGCGTTGGCGACCGCTCGCCGCATCCACCGTGACGAGTTGTGCGGTGGCGTAATAGGTGAACAACGCCTCGTCCTCTGGACTGGACAGCGTATCGCGGGCTTCGTAGGTACTGCTTTCACCCTTGCCCTGGATGGTTTCCTTGACCTCCGGGCCCGGCGGCAGCGCAGGCTTGCGCGGTGCGGGGCCCAGCTCGCGCGGCACGGTCTTCAGCAGCAGGGTGTCGCTGCCGCCCAGCCATTGGATCTCGCCCCCGAGCACAGGGTTGAGCTGCACATCGTCGATCCTGCGCACCTGTCCGGTGGCGGTGTCTCCCACCCAGAGCTCGACACGGTCGGCGGCGGTGTTGTTGAAGGCGAAACGGCGCCCGTCGGGCGACCACACCGGCAACGCCGGGCAGGCGTCGGCCGGCAGGGCCACGGCCGTCTGCGTGCCGGTGGCAATGTCCATCAGGCTGAAACCCTGCAGGCAGGCGCGAATGCCGTAGCCGTTGGACATGTCGTGGCGGCTATGCGTGCGCGGCTCCACCCGCACGCCGGCGAGCTTGAGATAGGGCTCGGCCAGCCGTGCGATCGGCGGATACGGGTTCCGCTGCACCAGCAGCAAGGTCCTGCCGGTGGGATCTAGCCGCGGCGATGGATTGAGCGGTGCACGCATCACGCTCAACAACGGCTCCGGCGGCTGTCGGTAGCCGCCCTCCGCGGTGCCTGCGAACGCAGGTGCTGGCAAGAGGCTGACGAGCAACAACCCTATCCATCGGTGCGAGGTGGCCATGCGGGACTTGTCGGGGGGAGAGTGGCGGCACGCTAGCACGCACAACCGCCAGCTCCCTGCGCGCGTACGCATCCCTGTCGCCGCTTTCGCATGCCAGGCCCGGTGCCCGGATTACGCCGATCCACCGAGCGCACGCGACAGGAAATCACGCAGGTACGCCGCGATCTCCGCCGCATGCGTTTCCAGCGCGAAGTGGCCGGTGTCCAGCAGGTGCACTTCGGCGTTCGGCAGATCGGTGCGGTAGGCCTGCGCGCCGGCCGGCACGAAGGCCGGATCGTGCCTGCCCCACACCGCCAGCAACGGCGGCTGATGGGCGCGGAAATACGCATGGAACGCCGGGTAGGCCTGCAGGTTGCTGCGGTAGTCCAGGATCAGGTCCAGCTGGATTTCTTCGGCACCCGGGCGCGTCATGTAGGCGATGTCCAGGGTGTAGCCGTCGGGCGAGAGCCTGCTCGGATCGGCACCGGTGCCGTACTGCCACTCGCGGATGGTCTGCGCCGACAGCGAGGCACGGCAGGCCTGGCGATTGGCGTCCGTCGGCTCGCGCCAGTACGCCTGCCAGGCATCCCATTGATCGCTGAAACCCTCCAGATAGGCATTGCCGTTCTGGCTGACGATGGCACTGACCTTGTGCGGGTTTGCCGCTGCCAGCCGCAGGCCCACCGGCGCGCCGTAGTCGAAGACATACAGCGCATAGCGGTCCAGGCCCAGGGCCTCGGTGAAGCCTTCGATCACCTTGTAGAGCGCCTCGAAGGTGTAGTCGAACTGCCCGCGCGGCGGCGCCTTGGTCATGCCGAAACCAGGCAGGTCCGGCGCGATCAGGCGGTACTGGCTTGCCAGCAAGGGCATCAGGTCGCGGAACATGTGGCTGGCACTGGGAAAGCCATGCAGCAGCAACAGCACCGGTGCATCCTGGCGCCCGGCTTCGCGGTAGAACACTTGGACATCGCCGACCTGTTGGGTGCGATAGCGGACACGCTGGTTGGGATCGTGGGACATGCTGTCTCCTGCAAGGGGTGGGACATGGCGGCCAGGCGTGTCGGCCGCCCGCAGTACGCCGGCACCCAAGGCCAGCGCGGTGCCGATCCAGGACGCGCGCAGGACACTGCGGCGCTCGCGCAGTGCCGGAACGTCGTGTGGAGTGAACGCGGTGCGTGACTCGGCGTGCATGGGATCCGGCAAGGGCGCGTGGAATGGCGGCCATGCTAGGTGCGCCGGCATGGCGCGAGAACCACCGTAGGGTTGAATGGAGCATTGCGTGGCGCGCAATGCCGCGCCCGGCGGTTGCGCTCGCATGCATGTAGGGCAGACGCACCTTGGCGGCTCGCTCACTGCGGGCTGCTAGGCTTCGCGCCTTGTCGAAGGTGATGGTCGAGCGCGAGGCATCGGTGGATCGCATCCAGGAAATGACGCTGTTCGCGGCGCTGGCCGAGCAGGCGAGCTTTGCCGGGGTGGCGCGCAAGCTCGGCATTTCCACCGCCACGGTCACCCGCACCATCGCGCAGCTGGAGCGCCGTCTCGGCGTGCTGCTGGTGGTCCGCAGCACCCGCAGCATGCGGCTCACCGAGGCCGGCCAGCAGTACGCCAGCGATTGCCGGCGCCTGCTGAGCGAGCTGGACGAGCTGGAGACGCGCGCGGCCGGGATGCACGCACTGCCTGGCGGCGTACTCACGGTGACCGCACCGCAGATGTTCGGCGCCCTGCACGTGATGCCGGTGGTGACACGCTTCCTGCAGCGCTACCCGCAGGTGCAGGTGCGCGCCGTCCTGCTGGATCGGGTGATGGCGCTGCTGGAGGAGGGCATCGATGTGGCCGTGCGGATCGGTGCATTGCCCGACTCGTCGCTGACCGCCATCCCGGTCGGCAGCGTGCGCCGCATGGTGTGCGCCACGCCCGGTTATCTGCGCACGCACGGCATTCCGCTGCATCCGGATGCGCTGATGCAACACGCCACCGTGACGATCTCGTCGACCGAGCGCGCACCGCGCTGGCCGTTCCGGGTGGATGGCCGCGAGCATCTGGTGGATGTGGGCGCGCGGCTCAGCGTCAGCGCCTCCAACGCCGCCATCCACGCCGCACTGCAGGGTTGGGGGCTGACCCAGGTGCCGTCCTACCAGGTGCGCGAGTACCTGCGCAGCGGGCAACTCGCCTGCGTGCTGGAAGAGTTCGAAATCGCGCCGGAACCGGTGCATGTGGTGCATGTGGAAGGACGTCGCGGCTCGTCCAAGGTGCGCCGCTTCGTCGACGAGTGCGTCGACGCATTACGCCAGGAACTTGGCGAGGCGCCTCCGGCCGGAGGGACGTAACGCTGCATCGGGCTGCAATCAACAGCGCCACGCACAGTGACATCGAACCCACCGCGCCCCAGCGCTGGCGCGTATCTGCAACCGCATCACGCGGTGCTGTGTCGGTGGCAACGGCATTGGCTGGCATCACGGGGCCTCACAAGAACGTGCAGAACGACCTCGCGCCACCGGCATCACCGATGGCCGGGGGCGAGGTCTGGGAATGGAATGGCAGCAGATGCCGGGCATCGGCTTCGGGCCGGCAACAGGACGACCGCGCAGTCTGGCTGTGCTGGCGTGCGGCGTGGCGGAGGCGAAGATTACGTAGGCCGCCGCCGGCGATAAAGATCGATCAGCCGCACGGGCCTATGAGGCGCACTCATGAGCCGTGCCTTGTCCTAACCGGTACGTGCGCCGTTGCGATGCCGCGCGCGGCATCACCCTTTGTAGCGCAGCGCGTCCAGCACCAGATTGAATGCCGGCGAAGAGTGCCGGCGGCTGGGATAGAACGCATGCAGGCCCGGCCAGGTCGGCGACCAGTCCTGCATCAGCCAGCGCAGCCGCCCGGCCTCCAGATGCGGGCGCACCAGGTCTTCCTGCACGAACGCAATGCCGAAACCGTCCAGTGCCGCATCCAGCGCTTCGTAGATCCCGTTGAAGATGAGCTGCCCCTCCACGCGCACGATGAC
Source organism: Xanthomonas codiaei (assembly GCF_002939785.1). Taxonomy (GTDB): domain Bacteria; phylum Pseudomonadota; class Gammaproteobacteria; order Xanthomonadales; family Xanthomonadaceae; genus Xanthomonas; species Xanthomonas codiaei. Next base: position 14,118 of record NZ_MDEC01000030.1, on the reverse strand, counting down.
TTCGCGGCCATCTTTTTCCAGCTCCCAGGCATACAGCCCGCCGGCGCTCTTCATGCGCAGGTTGATGCAGGTGTGGGCGGTCAGATCCTGCGGCGTGGTCGGCACCGGCCTGCGCGCAAGATAGGCAGGCGAGGCCACCAGCGCCATGCGCATGTCCGGCGCGATACGTGCGGCAATCATATCCTTTTCCACCTGGTCGCCCAGGCGCACGCCCAGATCGTACCGGTCGGCCACGATATCGGTCAGGCCGTTGTCCACCACCAGCTCCAGTTTGATGTCCGGATACTGGCGCAGCAGCACGGCCAGCCGCGGCCACAGGATTTCGCGCGCGGCATAGTCGGTGGCGGTGATGCGCACGCTGCCGGACGGAGTCTCGCGCATCACGCTCAGTGCCGACAGCGCTTCCTCGATCTCGGCGAACCGCGGTGCCACGGTCTGGATCAGGCGCTCGCCCGCCTCGGTCGGCGCCACGCTGCGGGTGGTGCGGGTGAGCAGTCGCAGCCCCAGCGTTGCTTCCAGCCCGCGGATGGTGTGGCTGAGCGCCGATTGCGATACGCCCAGCGTGGCCGCGGCACGCGTGAAGCTGCCTTCCCGCACGATGGCGATCAGCGCCAGCAGATCCTTGAAATTATCGCGTGCCATTGGTGAATCCGATTCATGCTCTGCAGGACTGTAGCAGCCTGGTCGTGGGCCACCCGCTGCTCCTGGCGATGACGGTGGTTGTCCATTCTCCCTGCCGCAGATTGGGCCGGCGCCTGCGCTGTCGCGTTTTTTGCAACGCCACCCTCGAAAAAAACCGCTTTGGGGCGACACGCCTGCCTTCGTATAGTCGAAACGACCGCCCTCCCGCCGTGGATCGGTCCCACGCCTTCCCTTTCAAGGACGCAGCATGTTCCCTTCCGCCACTGCGTTGGCCCTGCCGCGTGCAAGGCATCCGGATCGCTCTAGCCGGGCTGGCGCATGCTGAGTGCAGCGGTTGCCGTCGATCAGGCAGCGTCCGGACAGGCGGCATCCGGCGCGCGCGCGGTGGCGCGTTGCGACCAGCTGGGCGCAGCGCCTTTCAGCGACACGCCCGGTGGCCTGTTCCGCGCCTGGCTCAGCCCCGCACACCGCGCCGCGGTGGCGCAGGTGGGCGAGTGGATGCGCCAGGCCGGGATGCAGGTGCGGCTGGATGCGGCGGCCAACCTGATCGGACGCTACGAGGGCATGCACGCCAATGCACCGGCGCTGCTGATCGGCAGCCACCTGGACAGCGTGCGCGATGCCGGCCGCTACGACGGCCCGCTGGGCGTGCTGCTCGGCATCGAGTGCGTGGCCGCACTGCAGGCGCAAGCGCGCCGGCTGCCGTTCGCCATCGAAGTGATCGCCTTCGGCGACGAGGAAGGCTCGCGCTTTCCGGCGTCCATGTTCTGCAGCCGCGCGGTGGCCGGCACGCTCGATGCGACCACGTTGGCGGTGAGCGACGCGGCCGGCATCGATGTCGCCAACGCGTTGGCAGAGTGGGATCTGGACATCGCGCAGATCCACCACGCCGCGCGCGCGCCGGGCAGCGTGGTGGCGTATCTGGAGACGCATATCGAACAAGGCCCGGTGCTCGAAGCCGAAGGCCTGCCGGTGGGTATTGTCACTGCGATCGCCGCGCAGCGTCGTTTCGCGCTGCGTTTCCAAGGCCGCGCCGGGCATGCCGGTACCACCACGATGGCGCTGCGTCGCGATGCCTTGAGCGCCGCGGCCGAAGCGCTGTTGGCGATCGAACGCATCGCCCGCGATGGCGGCAACGATCTGGTCGCCACCGTCGGCAAACTGCAGCTCGCCCCCGGCGCGGTCAACGTGGTGCCCGGCCGGGTGGACTGCACGCTGGACGTGCGCGCCGGCGACGACCCCACCCGCGATGCCGCGGTGCGCGCGATCGAACACGCACTGGCCCGCATCGGCGGCGAACGCGGCATTGCGATCGCCATCGACCCACTGCAAACCCTGGCCGCCAGCCCCTGCGCACCAGCGCTGATGACCCGGCTCGAACACGCCGTCGCCGCGCAAGGCATCGCCCCACGGCGGTTGGTCTCCGGCGCCGGCCACGATGCGATGACGATGGCCGCGCTGTGCCCGACGGCCATGCTGTTCGTGCGTTGCGCCGGCGGCGTCAGCCATCATCCGGACGAACACGTCGACCCGGCCGACGCCGAGGTCGCGCTGGCGGTCATGCGCCACTTCATCGATCACCTGGGAGCGCCCCTTGTCACCTGACCTGCGTCACCTGCACACCTTCGCCGAACTCGACCCGCCACAGCGGCTGCTGATGGGCCCCGGCCCGGTCAATGCGCATCCGCGCGTGCTGCGCGCGATGGCCGCCGACCTGCTGGGGCAGTTCGACCCGGAGATGACCGGCTACATGAACGAGGTGATGGCGCTGTACCGGCCGCTGTTCGGCACCGACAACCGCTGGACGTTCCTGGTCGACGGCACCGCTCGCGCCGGCATCGAAGCGGCGCTGGTGTCGCTGGTGCAACCGGGCGACCGCGTGCTGGTCATCGACTTCGGCCGCTTCGGCCTGTTGCTCACCGAAATCCTGCAGCGCCTTGGCGCGCAGGTGCACAGCGTGGACGCGCCCTGGGGCGAGGTGGTGCCACAGCAGGCCATTGCCGAGGCGATCGAACGCGTGGCACCCAGGCTGGTGGCCACCGTGCATGGCGACACCTCCACCACCATGGCGCAGCCGCTCGACGGCCTGGGTGCGCTGTGTCGCGCCGCCGGTGCGCTGAGTTACGTGGATGCCACCGCCACCCTCGGCGGCATGGAGATCGCCAGCGACCGCTGGGGCGTGGACGTGGTCACCGGTGGCCTGCAGAAATGCCTGGGCGGGCCCTCCGGCTCGGCGCCGATCACCGTGTCCGAGCGCGCGGCCGAGGCCATCTTTGCGCGTCGCCATGTCGAACGCGGCATCGTGCGCGCCGACATCGCCAATGGCAGCGGCCCGCGCATCGCCTCCAATTATTTCGACCTGGCGATGATCATGGATTACTGGTCGGACAAGCGCCTCAATCACCACACCGAAGCCACCACCATGCTGTACGGCGCACGCGAATGCGCCCGCGTGGCATTGCAGGAAGGCCTGCCCGCACGCTTCGCCCGCCACGCCGCCGCCGGCCGCGCGGTGAGCGCCGGTGTCCGCGCGATGGGGCTGGAGGTGTTCGGCAGCGATGCGCACCGCATGACCAACGTCACCGGCGTGGTGATCCCGCCGGGCATCGACAACGATGCGGTGCGCCGGCGCATGCGCGAGGATTTCGAGATCGAGATCGGCACCGCATTCGGCCCGCTGCAAGGCAAGATCTGGCGCATCGGCGCAATGGGCTACAACGCGATGAAGCACAAGGTGCTGATCACCCTGGCCGCGCTGGAAGCGGTGCTGCGTGCCGAAGGCTACGCCTGCACGCCGGGCCTGGCAGTGGAGGCCGCGCTGGCGGCCTGGCACGCGGAGCCGGTGGCATGAGCGCGGCGCGCGACCTGGTCGGCTACGGCGCCACGCCGCCGGCGGCGCACTGGCCCGGTGGCGCGCGCATTGCCGTGCAGTTCGTGATCAACTACGAAGAGGGCGCCGAGAACTGCGTGCTCAACGGCGATGCCGGCTCGGAGGCGTTCCTGTCGGAAATGGTCGGTGCGCAAGCGCAACCCGGCGCACGCGCCATGGCGATGGAAAGCCTGTACGAATACGGCAGCCGCGCCGGCTTCTGGCGGCTGCACCGGTTGTTCGCCGCGCGCGGCGTACCGGTGACCGTGTTCGGCGTGGCCAACGCGTTGGCGAGCAATCCCGAGGCGGTGGCGGCGATGCAGGCTGCCGGCTGGGAAATCGCCAGCCACGGGCTGCGCTGGATCGACTACCAGCAGGTGGATGAGGCCACCGAGCGCGCGCATATCGCCCAGGCCATCGCCGTGCACACCCAGGTCACCGGCAGCCGCCCGCTGGGCTGGTACCAGGGCCGCACCAGTCCCAATACCGCGCGCCTGATCGCCGAGGAAGGCGGCTTCGTCTACGACGCCGACAGCTATGCCGACGATGTGCCGTACTACGACCGCCGCCACGGCCGCGCGCAGTTGATCGTGCCGTACACGCTGGATGCCAACGACATGAAGTTCGTCGCCTATAACGGCTTTGCAGATGGCGAACCGTTCTTTCGCTACCTGCGCGATGGCTTCGAGCAGCTGCGCAGCGAAGGCGGGCGCATGCTCTCGGTCGGCCTGCACGGGCGCATCGCCGGCAAGCCGGCGCGTGCCGCAGCGCTGGCACGCTTCGTCGATCACGTCTTGGCCAGCGGCGATGCCTGGGTGGCGCGACGCATCGATATCGCCCGCCATTGGCTGCAGGTGCATCCGGCATGAGTATCGATGCATCGCAGATCGATCTGCCCGAGGTGATCGCGCAAGTGACTGCCGCCTTCCACGCCTACGAGGACGCCTTGATGCGCGACGACATCGCCGCAATGGATGCGCTGTTTCATGCCGCGCCCAGCACCGTGCGCTACGGGGTGGGCGAGTTGCTGTATGGCATCGACGCGATCCGCGCGTTTCGCATCGGCCGCGGCGGCTCGCCGCAGCGCCGGCTCACGCATGTCGAGGTGCATGGCTTCGGCCAGGATCTGGCCACCACGCATGCCGAATTCGAGCGCGAGGGCAGCAGCGCGCGCGGCCGCCAGAGCCAGAGCTGGGTACGCTTTGCCGATGGCTGGAAGGTGGTGGCCGCGCACGTCTCGCTGCAGGGGAGCCACGCATGAGCGTGAGCGACGATCCCGTGCTGGACGATGCGGCGTTCGTCGCGCGCTACCGCGAGCTATTCGAGCACTCGCCGTGGGTGGTGGAACGCGCGGCGCGACGGCGCCCATTGGCGGACCTGCACCGCGGCTTGATGCAGGTGGTGGTGGAGGCCTCGGCCGAGGAGCAGATCGCGTTGATCCGCGCGCATCCGGAACTGGCCGGCAAGGCCGCGGTCGATCGCACGCTCACCGCCGCCTCCACCGCCGAACAGGCCTCGGCCGGGCTGGACCGGCTCAGCGAGGCCGAGTTCCAGCACTTCCATGCGCTCAACCAGGCCTACCGGCATCGCTTCGGTTTTCCGTTCGTGATCTGCGTGCGGCTGCACGACAAGGCCGGCATCCTGGCCGCGCTGGAACGCCGCCTGGATGCATCGCGCAACGAAGAGATTTCCACCGCCCTCGCCGAGATCGGCAAGATCGTGCAGCTACGCCTGGAGGCATTGCCATGAGCCTGGCCCAGCTCGAACGCGACCTCGCCCGCGACCTGCAACGCCTGGCCCACGGCGGCGATGCCTGGGTGGCCCCGCGCGTGCATCCGGCCGGGCATGTCTACGACGCCATCATCGTCGGCGCCGGCCAGAGCGGCCTGGGCGCGGCCTTCGCGCTGCAGCGCGAGCGCGTGCACAACGTGCTGGTGATCGACGAGAACCCGGCCGGCCGGGAAGGCCCCTGGGTGACCTACGCCCGCATGCAGACGCTGCGCACGCCCAAACAGATCACCTCGATCGACCTGGGCGTGCCGTCGCTGACCTTCCGCGCCTGGTGGGAGGCGCAGCACGGCGCCGCCGCCTGGGACGCACTGGACAAGATTCCGCGCGGCAGCTGGATGGACTACCTGCGCTGGTACCGCGCGGTACTGCGGCTGCCGGTGCGCAATGCCACCCGGCTGGTGCGGGTGGAGCCGGAGATCGCACCCGGCATCCACCGCCTGCACCTGGCGATGGGCGCACCGCTGCTGACACGCAAGCTGATCCTGGCCACCGGCATCCAGGGCGGCGGCCAATGGGTGGTGCCCGACTGGATCGGCCACGCCCTGCCCGCGCATCGCTACGCGCACACTTCCGGCCACATCGATTTCGCCGCGCTGGCCGGCAAGCGCGTGGGCATCCTGGGCGGCGGCGCATCGGCGTTCGACAATGCCTGTTTCGCGCTGGAGCAAGGCGTCGCCAGTGCCGAGGTGTTCGTGCGTCGCAGTGAGCTGCCGCGCATCAACCCGTTCCGGCACATGGAGCAGGCCGGCATCATTCCGCGCTTTCTCGCCCTGCCCGATGCGGACAAGTACCGCATGATGGCCAGCTTCTTCGCGCACAACCAGCCGCCCACCAACGACACCTTCCAGCGCGCCTGCGCGCATACCGGCTTCGCCCTGCACCTGGGCGCGCCGTGGCGGGAGGTGGCCGAGCGCGACGGCGCGGTGGTGGTGCGCACGCCGCAGGGCGAACACCGCTTCGATTTCCTCGCCATCGCCACCGGCCTGGTCACCGACCCGCAGCTGCGCCCGGAGCTGGCCGCGCTGTCCGGGCGCATCGCCTGCTGGGCCGACCGCTACCAGCCGCCGCCGGGCCAGGCCAATCCGGTGCTGGATGCCCATCCCTACCTGGGGCCGGGGTTCGAACTGCTGCCGCGCACGCCGGAGGATGCCGCGCTGCTGCACGGGCTGTTCGCCTTCAACTACTCGGCGCTGATCAACCACGGCCCGTCGGCCGCGGCGCTGTCCGGGCTGAAGGTGGCGCTGCCGCGGCTGGCGCGCGCGGTGGCCAACCAGCTGTTCCTGGACGACCGTCAGGCCATCGTCGATGGCTATCTGGCCTACGACCAGCCGGAATTCGTCGGCCAGTGGCCGCAACCCACCCAGGCGGTGGCATGAGCACGCTGTCCACCCACGTGCTGGATACCGCGCTCGGGCGTCCGGCCGCTGGCGTGCCGCTGCGCCTGTTCGCCGGCGACACGCTGCGGCTGGAGGCGGTCACCAATCCCGATGGACGCTGCCCGGCGCTGGCGGCGCTGGCGTTGTCGCCGGGCCGCTACCGGCTCGAATTCGATGTGGCCGCCTATTGGCGCAGCCTCGGCACGCCGCTGGCCGACCCGCCGTTCCTGGAGCAGGTACCGATCGCCTTCGGCATCGCCGACGACGGCCATTACCACGTGCCGCTGCTGCTCTCGCCCTATGGCTACTCGACCTATCGCGGCAGTTGAGCGCGCGGTGCGCAGCCGACCGGGTACTGCCGCGCCTGCGCCGGCGTGTAAGGCTTGTTTCACTCCGGCCCCGTAGACTATGCGCTTTCCGGCCACGGGCCGGGGCTCCGGAATGGTCATGATCCACAACGATGTACTGCGCAGCATCCGCTACATGCTCGACCTCAGCGACGACAAGGTGGTGGAGATCACCCACCTGGCCGACCCCGGGTTCGCGCTCGACAAGCCGCAGGTACAGGCCTGGCTGAAGAAGGAAGACGAGCCCGGCTTCGCGCCCTGCACCGATGCGATGCTGGCGCGCTTCCTCGATGGCCTGGTGCTGCGTTTCCGTGGCCGCGACGAAAGCCAGCCGCCACGCCCGCTGGAAACCCGCGTCGGCAACAACCTGGTGCTGAAGAAGCTGCGCGTGGCCTTTGAACTGAAGGACGTGGACATGCACGCGATCTTCGCCAGCGCCGGCTTTCCGCTGTCCAAGCCGGAACTGTCGGCGCTGTTCCGCCAGCCCGGCCACAAGAATTTCCGCCCCTGCGGCGACCAGCTGCTGCGCGCCTTCCTCAAGGGCCTGACCGCGCGGATGCGCGAAGCGGGCTGAAGGCTCGCACCTGCGCGACGCCGCTGTCTACAGTGGCGGTGTATGCAGGATCGATCCCTGATCCTTGCGCGCACCGTAGTGCGCGCAAGGCGTCTGTCGGGTCGACCGCGCCACGGCGCTGGCAACTGTTCTACGGATGCCAGGTGGCGGATTGGTCAGGTTAATCCAGGCATGCGATCTCGCTCGCAACCCAGGCTACGAGCTGCGATCACGCAGCGAACGACTGCCGCACTCAACATGCGTCGAGTCCTTCCGGTGACCAGCAAGCAGGATGCGCACACAGGCGTCTCGACGCATCAACATACCCGGACAGCGCGCCTGCGGATAACGCAAATCCAACAGCGCGTCGGTATTGTCGGCAGCAGACCACAGGGACGTGTGCGATGCAGGAATGTGCAATGCGGGATAGTGCAGCGGAGCAGCCTGCGTCTGCCCGCTGGCTTGAGCAGCTGGCGTCACTCGTGGTTGTGGTGCTGCTGCATGCCCTGTTTGCCGCTTGGTTGAGCTGGGTAAAACCGGCCGACATGCGCAGCGCGCGCGTCCCCTCGCCGTCGTCGCGCCTGAGCGTCAGGTTGCTGCCGCGTACCAGGCCGGCTCCTGCGTCGCCGCCGGCCAAGCCGACTGCGGTCGTCCATTCGGTGCCAGCACGCGTCCAGGCTGCACCTGCACTTCAATCCAACGCTGTGCAAGAGCACACAACTGGACTGCCCACGGCCGACACCGTGTCCGGCCCAGGCAGCCCCGCACTCGATCTGCGCCTGCCTGAAACGGCGCCGGTGATCGCTTCGCGTGCGCAACGCATGCTCGCACCGGGCACCACCGTGCCGGTCGAGACCACGCGCTTCAACCAACACTGGACACCGGATGGTGGCGAGGTCCAGCAAACCTGGGCGTTCCGCTCGAAGCTGGCAGGCGCGGCGCTTTCGATGACCGGCGCACTGCAAAAACCCTGCACCCGGAGCGAGCGCGATCAACGCCTGCGCAAGTGCTTCGGCAGGCAATACCAGGGCGATACGGACCCACCCGCAACACCAACGCCATGATACCCAGGCAACGTGTGCATTGCCGATCAGCGTCGCTTCCCAGCGCCTGCACTGCGGCCCACACCCAGGCGGTGTCCTGAAACCAATCCCCAGAGAAGAAGCGCGCACCCGCCCATTCGGGGCGTGCTTCGGCACGCTCGCAGCAACCGCAACCTACCTGGCGGTACCGCAGCCAGGCGAGCCTGAGCAGGCCGCCCGACATCAGCACATCAGCATGATCAATGAGGCCTGGAGTGTTTCTTCAACCACTTGATGCTGCGCTCAGCCCAGGATCAAGGCATCCATCACCGTGCCACGCGCGCATGCTGCAAGCACCTGGGAGGCCGACCTTGTGCCTGCAACTAGGCCGCAGCCGACAGCCGTGGTTGCCGTGTGTCCAGGCGAAAGACGGAGACCGCCTCGCTCAGCTCCACGGCCTGTTCTTCCATCGCACGCGCGGCCGCCGAGGCTTCCTCCACCAGCGCGGCATTGCGCTGCGTGGTTTCGTCCATGTCGTTGACGGTGCGCGCCACCTGTTCGATGCCGGCCGACTGTTCGCGCGAAGCGGCGGAGATCTCCGCGATCAGCGTGGTGACCTGCTGTACCGACTGCACGATGTCCTGCATCGTACGTTCGGCCTGATCCACGCGTGCGCTGCCGCGCGCCACGCTATCCACCGACGCATCGATCAACTGCTTGACCTCCTTGGCCGCGCCGGCCGAACGCTGCGCCAGCGCACGCACTTCTGAGGCCACCACGGCAAAACCGCGGCCCTGTTCGCCGGCACGTGCGGCTTCCACCGCGGCGTTCAAGGCCAGGATATTGGTCTGGAAGGCGATGCCGTCGATGACGCTGATGATCTCGGCGATCTTCCTGGACGAGCCTTCGATCTCGCCCATGGTGTCGACCACGCTGGCCACCATTTCACCGCCACGGCTGGCGATCTCCGCCGCCGCCTGCGCGCCACGGCTGGCCTGCTGCGCGGTCTCGGCGTTCTGCCGCACGGTGGAGGTCAGTTCTTCCATCGAGGCGGCGGTTTCTTCCAGGTTCGCCGCCTGCTGTTCGGTGCGCTGGGCCAGGTCGTTGTTGCCGGCGGCGATTTCCGCCGACGCGGTGCGGATGGTCTGCGCTGCCAGCGTGATGTCGCCGACGATATCGGTCAGGCGTTGCACGGTGGCATTGGCGTCGTCGCGCATCCGCGCGAACACGCCCTGCTGGTTGCCGTGCATGCGCGCGGTCAGGTCGCCATCGGCAATGGCCTTGAGCAGCTGCGACAACTCGGCCAGGTTGCAGTCCACGTTCTGCATCAAACCATTGAGGCCTTCGACCATGCCACGGAATTCGAACTGATACGCGTCGGCGTTGCCGCGGGTGGCGAAGTCGCCAGCGGCGGCGGCATCCACCAGGCCGCGGATTTCGCCATTGATCGCGGCCAGGTTGCGCTTGGTGGTGTCCATGGCCTCGGTGATCTGGGCCTTTTCGCCGGGCAGGCGCGGCATGTCCACCGACATGTCGCCCACCGCGTAATGCTGCATCACCTGCAGCATGGTACCGATCAGGCCGACCTGCGCACCGATCAGGCTGTTGGTGTCGTCCACCATGCGGCCGTAGGCACCAGGAAAGGCCTGTGCATCCATGCGGTAGCTCATCTGCCCGGCTTCATGGCGCTGGGCCATGTCGGCCTGCGCACTCGACACATCGGCCAGCGTGGTGACCACCTGCCCCATCGCCTGGCCGAGCAGGCCGATCTCGTCGCGCGTGGCGACCGCCGCGCGCGCCGACAGATCCCCGGCGGCCACCAGGCGCGCCGCCTGTGCAACGGTTTCGATCGGACGCACGATCGCGCGGCGTATCCACCACCCCAGCACCACCACCAGGCACAGCGCTGCGGCGATGGTGGCAACAGCCGAATACACCAGCTTGCGCTGCGCCGACTGCGAGCCGGCCAGCACCGCCGCATCGGCCAGCATCTTGCTGCGCTGGACCAGCGCTTCGAGCGTGTGGCTGGGCGCGCGGTCCTGGCCCTTGACCAGTTGGTCGCCCACCTGGGTGTCGTAACCGGCGGCAGCGAACTTGCCCAGCGCCGCTTCGTAGTTGGCCTGCAGGCGCAGGTGCGCGGTGGCGAAGTCCTGCGCCAGCGCGCGGACCTGCGGATCCTGCGCCGCCTTGGCCAGCGCCTCGGTGCTGGCTTGTACCTTCTTGCCCTGCTCGCGGAAGGCTGTCAGATGCTTGTCCAGCTGCGCCGGGTCGCGCCCGCGGATCAGCACGTTCTTCCACTCCTGCACCTGCAGGCGGAAATCGCGGGTGATCTCTTCGCTGCTGGAGGCTTGCGCGACCTCTGGCGGCACCTTGCCCGACAGGCTCAGCCAGGCCGTACCCAGGCCGCCGAGCGCGCACAGCAGGATGACAGCCAGGCCCAACGCAAGCGCGCCCAGCAGTTTGCTTTGCAGGCTGACGAACTTCGGCATGGTGGAGGACATGGTGACTTCAGTCGGAGGGGTTGTGAGGGTTATCGACATGCCGTCCCGGCTCTGAAGCCGGCGCAGGACCGGGACGGGCGCGATGGCGACGGACCGGCGCCATCCGGTGCGCATTCCCCGACAGCCTTCACCCGCGTACCCGACCATCGTGCAGGCGGCCACCCGCGGCGTATCCTGCCGCGCATGAATGACCCCGCGTTTCCGATCGCCCCACTGCTGCCCCAGCTGCTCGGCAGCTTGAACACGCATCCGCGGCTGGTGCTCGAGGCTCCGCCCGGTGCCGGCAAGACCACCCAGGTGCCGCTGGCGCTGCTGGATGCGCCCTGGCTGGCCGGGCGCCGCATCGTGATGCTGGAGCCGCGCCGGGTGGCCGCGCGCAGCGCCGCGCTGTTCATGGCGCGCCAGCTGGGCGAGCCGGTCGGCGAGACGGTGGGCTACCGCATCCGCTTCGAGAACAAGACCTCCGCGCGTACCCGGATAGAAGTCGTCACCGAAGGCATCCTGACCCGGATGATCCAGGACGATCCCCTGCTGGAGCGCGTGGGCGCGCTGCTGTTCGACGAATTCCACGAACGCCATCTGGCCGGCGACCTGGGCCTGGCGCTGGCGCTGGATGTGCAGGCGCAGGTGCGCGATGACCTGCGCATCGTGGCGATGTCGGCCACGCTGGATGGCGAGCGCCTGGCCGGCTTCCTGGACGCACCACGGCTCAGCAGCGCCGGGCGCAACTTTCCGGTGGAGATCGCACATTTTCCGGCGCGCCGCGACGAGGCCATGGAGCCGCAGACGCGCCGTGCGGTGGAACAGGCCTTGGCCACCCATCCCGGCGATGTGCTGGTGTTCCTGCCCGGCCAGCGCGAGATCGCGCGGGTACAGGCCGCGCTGGACGACGTCCTGGACCCGGCCATCCAGGTGCTGCCGCTGCACGGCGAGCTCTCGGTGGAGGCGCAAGGCCAGGTGCTGCAGCCGGACCCGCAAGGCCGTCGCCGCGTGGTGCTGGCCACCAACGTGGCCGAATCGTCGGTAACCCTGCCGGGGGTGCGCGTGGTGATCGACAGCGGCCAGGCGCGCGAGCCGCACTACGATCCCAACAGCGGATTCTCGCGGCTGGATGTGACCACCATCGCCCAGGCCTCGGCCGACCAGCGCGCCGGCCGCGCTGGTCGCGTGGCCAGCGGCTGGGCCTACCGGCTGTGGCCGCAATCGCAGCGGCTGGAGCCGCAGCGGCGTGCCGAGATCACCCAGGTGGAGCTGGCCGGGCTGGCGCTGGAACTGGCCGCCTGGGGCAGCGATGCGCTGCGCTTTGTCGATGCGCCGCCCGCCGGCGCCCTGGCCGCCGCACGCGAACTGCTGCAGCGCCTGGGCGCCCTCACCGACGGTGGCGGCGTCACCGCGCTGGGTCGCCGCATGCTGGCGCTGGGCACGCATCCACGCCTGGCCGCCATGCTGGTGCAAGCCGGCGACGCGACGCGCCTGGCCCTGGCCTGCGATCTGGCCGCGTTGCTGGAGGCGCGCGATCCGCTCCGGCAGGGCGGCGATGGCCTGCCCGCGCGCTGGCGTGCCCTGGCCGCGTTCCGCCAGGGCCGCAGCGCGCCCGACGCCAACCGTGGCGGCCTGGCCGCCATCGACAGCGCCGCCAAGCAATGGCGCCGCCGGCTGCGCTGCGACACCGCCCCGCCGGCCAGCGTGGAAGCGCATGTGTTGGGCGACCTGCTGTCGCATGCCTTCCCCGACCGCATCGCCGCCCGCCACCCGGCCGACCCGCTGCGCTACCAGTTGGCCAATGGCCGCAGCGCGCGCCTGTTCGACCATAGCGACCTGCGCGGCGAACCCTGGCTGGTGGCCAGCGAACTGCGTTACGAGGCCAAGGACGCCTTGCTGCTGCGCGCCGCCCCCGTGGACGAGGACTACCTGCGCGCCAGCCTGCCCGAGCGCTTCGTGCAGCAGGACATGGTGCAGTGGGACGCGGACAAGCGCGCCCTCATCGCACGCCGGCAGTCCAGCTTCGACCGCATCGTGCTGGACAGCCGCCCTGCCGGCCGCGTCGACCCGGCGCAGGCCGCCAGCGCCCTGACCGAGGCGGTGCGCCAACTCGGCCTGGACGTCCTGCCCTGGACCGAGACCCTGCAGCAATGGCGCGCCCGCGCGCTGTCGCTGCGGGTGTGGATGCCCGAGCTGGAGCTGCCCGACCTCACCGATGCGGCGCTGCTGGCCACGCTGGACAGCTGGCTGCGCCCGGCCTTCGCCGGCAAGACCCGGCTCGACGCGCTGGAGGACGCCAGCCTGGGCGAAGCGCTCAAGGCCGCCCTGCCCTGGGAGCGCCGCCAGGCCATCGACCGCCACGCCCCCACCCGCATCCCGGTACCGTCGGGCATGGAGCGGCAGATCCACTACGCGCTCGACCACGCCCAGCACCCGCTGCCACCGGTGCTGGCGGTCAAGTTGCAGGAACTGTTCGGCCTGGCCGACACCCCGCGCATCGCCGACGGCCGCATCCCGCTCACGCTGCACCTGCTCTCCCCGGGCGGCCGCCCGCTGCAGGTGACCCAGGACCTGAAGAGCTTCTGGGCCACCACGTATCCGGATGTCCGGAAGGAGATGAAGGGGCGGTATCCGCGGCATCCGTGGCCAGACGATCCGTGGACCGCCACGGCCACCCACAGGGCAAAGCCACGCGGCACCTGATGTGAGCCCTCTCCCCTGAGGCGAGAAGGCGCGGCACGCGCGCCACTGGCGCGTGTGCCTTGGAGCGCCCGCGCCGCACGCGCGGGCCGGGACGCAGAGCGGGGGTTGGGGTGAGGGTACGGGCGAAGCCGTCGTAGCGTCACTTCTGAAGGCGCGTGACGACGCGTTTTTCATTCCGGGCACTGGCAGATGCCTGAGGCGCACCCTCATCCGCCCCTGCGGGGCACCTTCCTTCCATGGAGGGGACTAGAGCGTGTTATGAACTTTGAAATAGAGACGCGGCATTTCCAAGCATGAGGATGGAGAAGACGACGAAGTGGAGTCCTGCCAGG
>NZ_MDEC01000029.1 GCF_002939785.1 Xanthomonas codiaei | reverse complement strand
AACTGGTGACCTGTCCCCTGTAGAGTTTGAACGGCGCTACGCGCAACGAGGGTCTTGAGTGTCTACGGAACTCTGGGCGTATCAGATGACCGATATAACTGACAGCCAAATCGATCAGCTCGAAAAGTGGCTGCTCGAACAACGTGGGCCTTTCGTCTCAGGAGACCCCTCCGCAAGTTGCTGGGCTTCAAGAGCGGTCCTGCAGGCCATCGTCTCCCAGCAGTCGATAGCGCGCCAGCCACTTGTAGGCAGTGCGCACGCGCACGCCGTGCTCCAGGATGCGCTGCACGAGCAAGGCTCGACCTCGCGGCGTCAAACGGGCATGTTGATGCAGGTTCATCCGGGGCTCCTGGGGGCTGGGTTGGTGTGGTAACCCCCATCTTCCAGATCGGCCCCGGATGAACAACCTACTGAGAGATCACAGCTAGTCAGGGCATAGAAGTTACTCTCGTCATCTACCCAAACCCACAGGGTGACCGAAGGCTCAGACCTTCATTGGCAGACTCACCTTTGCCCGGCTTCCACACAGCGCTACAGCTAATGCGCCGCAGCCGGCAGCAGGTCGAAGGTGTGCTCGGTAGCCGCGTCGACCGCAGCGCGCGTGTATAGCAGCGGGAAATAGCGACCCTGCAGCCACATCGGCGCCAGGTCGCGGTAATGCGGGCTGGCCGGGTCGCCGGACTGGCCCGGATGATTCATGGCGCGCGAATTGTCCCAGTTGCCCAGGTCGATGATCAGCCGTGCCGAGGGGCCGATGGTCTGGCGGAAATCCTTGGGGTCGTAGCTGGACTGATTGGGCGTATACGGGCTGCCGCCCTTGGCGAACGGGCCGACATCGAGCAGGGCGCGATCGCCACCGGCCACAGCGCTCATTGCATGCGAGATCGTGTTGGTGTGCAGTTTGCCCCATTGCCATTGCGTGGCGTCGGGTCCTTGCAGCGAGACCAGTGCCCGATACGCGCTGCGCAGCGATTCCAGCAGCAGCTGGTCGCGGCGTGCGGCCGGCATGGGGCCGAACGCGGCGCCGGGTTGTTCCAGCGCATCCAGCATGGCCGCGGCGTCGGGCGCACCGAAGCTGGCCGCTTCTGACGGGCGCAATCGTAGCGCTTTGTATGCCTCGCCGAGATAACGACTGAACCAGACCTCTTCCAGCGCTGCAGCGGCAGACGCGGCACTGACTTCGCCGTTCCAGGGGTGCAGCAGCGCAAGCGCGGCGTTGGTTTCAGGATCCTGCGAACGCAGTGGCTTCAGCAGCGCAACCAGACGTTGCGCAGGCAGCGAGACCTGATCGTTCTGCAGTCTTTCCGAATCCTCCAGCGTTACCTTGGGCAGCTGCGACAAGACCTGCGTGATGCGCGCATGGCGCGCGCCGTTGGCCCACTCGAAGCCGAGCTTGCGCTGCGCGTAGGGATAGTCTTTCGGTAGATTCATTTCGTTGGAGGTGGTGATGAAGCCGGCCGCGGGGTTGGTCGACCACGGCAGTGCAGCGCTATTCCAGAATCCGTTCCATTCGTAGCGGCCATCGCCCGGCACCGGCAACAGGCCATCGCCCCGGTCGCGGCGTGGGACCATGCCTGCGGTGGCCCAGCCGACGGTGCCGTGCACATCCGCGTACACCTGGTTGACCGAGGGCGCGCCCCAGTGCGCAAGCGCCTGTCGGAACTGCGAGAACGAGGCGCTGCGCAGATAGCGCAGCGAACCCAGGTACGGCGCAGTGCCGGGTTGGCTCCACACCGAGCGGATCGCATAGACCAGATGCTTGTCGCGATCGACGTACACCACTGGCCCGTGGCGGGTGAACTGCAGCGTCGCCTCCACCGGCGCCGCATCCCGCACGGCGATGAGTTCGCGCTCGGTGCGCAGCGGCTCCCACCTGCCCTGGTACCAATACGCCGCATTGTCGTCAGGATTGAGCCGATAGACGTACAGGTCCTCCTGATCGATGTTGAAGATGGTCAGACCGAAGGCGCTGGTGCGGTTATGTCCGATCGCGATGCCCGGCGCGGTGGGTTCTCCGGCGCCGATGATGTCCAGGCCGGGGCTGCTGAGATGCACGAAGTAGCGCAGGCTGGGCACGGTATAGGCCCGATGCGGGTCGTTGGCCAGCACTGCGTGGCCGGTGGCCGATTTCCACGGTGCGATCACCCAGTTGTTGCTGCCCTCGGCGCTGGCCTCGGCGTCGAGGGCAGCACGCGCCGGCTCGCTCGCCGCCAGCCGCGTCTCGGCGGTGAGCCTGGGAGGCTGGGTGGCCAGTTCGTAGACCTTCAACACCTGCTCCGGCAGGCAGGGGTCCAGACCCTTCGGAAGCGCGGGAGTCCAGGCCGGCTGCAACATCACCCGCATCGCATCGGTTTTCAACGACGCTTTGCACGCCACCTTCGCGCGCGCCACCTCGCTCTTGACGTTGCGGCTCAGCCCCGTGGTGCGGATGCGCAACACGTCTTCCGGCACCCAGCGTTCCGGGCGGTAGGCGAGTGTGCGGAATTCGTAGGGCAGCGCCCGCGGGTGGCTGTCCAGCCACGCGATGTAGGCGTTGATACCGGCGACGAAGCGGCCGACATCGCGGCGCGCGTCCGGCCCGTAGCTGGCCCACTCGGCGGCCATGTCGCCGCGGTAGAGGAACAGCCGCGATGCACGGTCCTGGTCGACATAGCCCGGGCCGAACGCGGCGGACAGGTGACCAAGGCCCTTGCGACGCAGCAAGTCCAGCTGGAACAGGCGGTCGCGGGCGACGTTGAACCCCTGCACGAAGAAGACATCGTCGTCGGTCCTGGCGTAGATATGCGCCACACCCCAGCGGTCCACGCGGATCTGCGCCGGTTGCTGCAGGCCCGCCACCGTCAGCGTGGTGCGGGGCGGTTCGGCGGCGGCGCTGGCGAACGCGAGCGAGCCGATGAGAACACTACAGATTAGCCGGAACGAAGGAGCGAACATGCGGGACGATCCTGGTGGATGACTGCGGCGATGCGCTGGATGCAGCTGCCGCGTTGGAAGGTGAACGATTGCGAAGGACCGCGACGCAGACGCTCGGCACCACGATCTGCCACGTTCGCCATGCATACGCGTAGATGCGCACCGGCGCGCCATGCTCGCGCATGCGCCTCAGCGGTGCGGTGCGAGCGCGTGCATCCCGTACATGGCGTACATGGCGTACATGCCACGACGATGCCCCAGGCAGACCACACGACAGGGTATGGGCCAAGC
Organism: Xanthomonas codiaei; assembly: GCF_002939785.1. Lineage (GTDB taxonomy): Bacteria > Pseudomonadota > Gammaproteobacteria > Xanthomonadales > Xanthomonadaceae > Xanthomonas > Xanthomonas codiaei. The sequence goes on along the minus strand of NZ_MDEC01000029.1, from coordinate 57,708 downwards.
AAACCGATCATGGCAGATGGCCGCTGCACACCCCCGTGTTCCGCGCCCACGTCGCACCACTGCGGTGAGGTGCCCGGGCTGGGCGTCTGCTGACGTCGTGGTGGATGCGTCAGCCGGCGTGTTTCGCGGCCCGCCGATCGCATCAGTGGCAGTCGGTGTGCAGCCACGCCTGCAGCGCGCGCATGAGTTGGCGCCAGCTTGGCAGGTTGCTTTCATCGGCCGCATCGTTTTTCCCGGCCGTGGCCGCTGCAGTCGTGGCGGTGGCCGCGCTTGCGCCTACATCGCACCGGCGTGCGTGCGGCTGGGGATGCAAGCCGACCAATGCCGACATCTCGCGCTGTTTCCAGGGCGCGAACATGAGCACCATGCAACCCACCAAGGCCAGTGCCAGACAGGCGATCAGCCCCGGCCCGGACGCAGGCTCGCCGCTGCGCGTGTGGGCAGTGCGCCTGACTCCGATCGGCCGCTCGGCGGGCACTGCCGGTAAACGTTGGAATCTGTCGTGCCGCTGGGGTGTGGTCATCTGGCATCGCTCCAGGCAGGCCACCGAGTGTGCGCAGCGGCCAGACTCTGCAAACGGCCCGGAACGAACTTGCCCCTGCGAATGCGTAGCGGTGCCGTCGCGTGCCGCAGTTGCTTCGCAACAGGCGCCAGCAGCGACGGTTACCCGATCGCAACCGCACGCCGACGCCTGCCCCATCCCAATGACGGCGCAGTGCCGGCACGCACGGTCACAGCGGCTGCAGCGCAGGATCAGCGCGCGTTCGCCCGCCGCTTATGCAGATTGCGCCGCCCTCGCCAAAGACGCCTTCATGTCACCGCGACGGTGGCCCATTCACGCTGGCATCCACGTCCCCCGCCTGGAGTTGCCCCCATGATCCGTGCTCTTGCCCCGCTGGCCGCCGTTCTGCTGCTTTCGGCCTGCGCCTCCAACCAGGTGGCACAGGTGCAGCCGATCGATGGGGTGATCTCCGGCCAATGCCACATCGATAGCGTGCGCGGCATCGTGGGTCTGGCTGCAGCCAGGCAGACCGTGGAGCGCGCGCGCGTGGACAGCGACAGCCTGCAGGTAAGCGTGCGCTCGGGCGAGCGCGCCACCGGCGGCACCACCGCCAGCGGTCTGGCCGATCCGGCGCAAGGCGCCAGTGCCAGCGGCGGCGACCACCTCACCATCGAGACCGGGCCGAACAACAACATCACCGCGGTCTATTGCGGCTGAAGATTCGGGATTCGGGATTCGGGATTCGGGATTCGGGATTCGAAAAGCATCGCGGCTTTTCGGTTCCCGCTCCAGCCCATTCATTTGCGTTTCGAAGTGCTCTTTGCTGGTGTCTTCAGCTTGGCGCGCGAGGCGGTGAGGAACTTCAGCGTGGCTGCTTCCCACTGCCGCTCGCCGCGCACGCCGGTCGCCATGGCCTGCAACTCGCCGGCGCGCCAGCCTTCGAACACGCAGGGGTCGATGTAGGCCTTGCGGCAGACCGAGGGCGTATTGCCCAGGGCATCGGCCACTTCGCGGATGACATCGTTCTGCACCTGCTTGAGCGCACGTTCACTGCTGCGCTCGGGCAATGGCAGCCGGGCCAGGCGTTGCAAGGCGGCCAACGTACCGCCCCAGGTACGGAAATCCTTGGCGGTGAAGTCTTCGCCCATCGCCTCGCGCAGGTAGTCGTTGACCTGCCCCGAATCCACCGGCTGCAGCTGGCCATCGTCGTCGAGGTACTGGAACAACGACTGCCCCGGCAGTTGCTGGCACTGCCGAATCAGCTTGACCAGCTGCTTGTCGTCCACCTCGATATCGTGCTCCTGCCCGCTCTTGCCGCGGAACTTGAGCCGCGCGCGCCCGCCCTTGAGAAATTCCATGTGCCGGTTGCGCAGCGTAGTAAGCCCATACGAGCGATTGCTGCGCGCATATTCGGCGTTGCCCACGCGCACCAGCGTATCGGCCAGCAGTGCCACCACGATGGCCAGCACCTTTTCGCGCGGGAAGCCCGGCAGACCGAGATCGCGACGCAGCCGGCGGCGCAGTTTCGGCAATGCGGTGCCGAAGGCGATCACGCGCTCGAACTTACCTTCGCCGCGCACCTGCGCCCAGTCGGCGTGATAGCGGTATTGCTTACGCCGCCGGGCATCGCGCCCGGTGGCCTGCAGGTGGCCATTGGGCTTGGCGCAGATCCACACTTCGGTGTAGGCCGGTGGAATGGCCAGCGCGCGGATGCGCTGCAAGGTATCGGCATCGGCAATGCGCTGCCCGTCCGCACTGCGGTAGCTGAAGCTCTTGCCGGCCCTGCGCCGGCTGATGCCGGGTTGCTGGTCGTTGACATAGGTCAGCCCGGCCGCGCGCGCGGTGGCCTTGGCCTGTGCGACGGCGGCAGCGGTGGCAGCCGCCGCCGTGGCTACGGCCGCACCGGTAGCGACGGTGGCGAGCTTGCCGGCGGTAGTGGCCGCGACGGCGGCATTGCGAAGGACGCGTTTGGCTTTCATTGCATGCACATCGAAGGTGGTCGGCCGATTGTTGGGGCGCGCCGGACTAGGCCACGTCAACGCAATGACAACGGCGTGTGCGCAAGCCATGCCGGTTCTGCAAATTGTGCTTATGCTTGGGCATCCCCCTTTGCTGGAGTCATCGATGCGCGCTGTCCTGCCTATTGCCCGCCTGACTTGCACCCTGGTCGTGCTGGCTGCATTGAGCGCCTGCAACAAGCCGCAACCCGACGAGCAGGAAGCCGTCGCCGCCAAGGCCCAGCACGCGGCCGAACAGGCCTCGGCGCCTGCCCCCGACGCGGCCCCCGAAGCGCCGCCGATCGGCAGCTGCGATGCCACCCAGGTGCAGTCGCTGGTGGGCCAGCCGGTGACCGATGCGGCGAGCGAGCAGGCGCGCAGCGATGCCGGCGCCAAGTCGGTGCGCGTCCTGAAACCCGGCCAGATGGTGACCATGGAATTCAATGGCGAGCGGCTGAATCTGGAAGTGGATGCCAAGAACGTCGTCACCTCGGTGCGCTGCGGCTGAGCGGCGTGTGGCGCTGCTCGCCGGAGCGGCGCCAGGCCAGCTGCCGCAAGGGATTTGCACGGTTCTCGTTGCAGCTGTAACGGTGTATTGCGGCACCGCATCAACTGTGGTCTAGTCGATCATCCGGTGACCTCTTCGAACGCTCCACGGATCGAGCGGTGCAACGTCGTCGCCGCTCTCCCAAGATCGCAAAGAGGCAGACATGGCCCCCCGCACTCGCCAAGGGCTTAACGACCACGGTCTCTACAACGGCGTGCGCGACGAACGCGACGCCTGTGGGTTCGGCATGGTCGCCCAGTTGGACGACCAGCCTTCCCGTTCGCTGGTGGATACCGCGATTGCGGCGCTATCGCGCATGACTCACCGTGGCGGCGTGGCTGCCGACGGGCTCACCGGCGATGGCTGCGGCCTGCTGATCCGCAAACCCGACGCGTTCCTGCGCGGGCTGGCGCGCGATGCCGGCATTGCCCTGGGCACGCGCTATGCGGCCGGTGTGGTGTTCCTGCCGCTGGACGAGAACGATGCGGCGCGGTGCCGCGCGGAACTGGAGCGCCAGTTGCTCGGCGCCGGCGTGCAGCTGCGTGGCTGGCGCGTGGTGCCCACCGACGACAGCGTGTGCGGCCAGCTGGCGCGCGATACGTTGCCGCGCATCGAGCAGGTATTCGTCGATGCCGGTGCCGAGCAGAGCGAAGACGCCTTCACCCTGGCGCTGTTCCTGGCGCGCCGCCGCGCCGAGCAGCAGCTGCAGGGCGTGCAGGACTTCTATGTCACCACGCTCTCGCCCAACGGCATCAGCTACAAGGGCATGGTGCTGCCGGACAAGCTGAGCACGTTCTACCCGGACCTGCAGCGCAGCGACCTGTCCTCCAGCGCGATCGTGTTTCACCAGCGCTTTTCCACCAATACGCTGCCGCGCTGGCCGCTGGCGCACCCGTTCCGCCTGCTCGCCCATAACGGCGAGATCAACACCATCGAAGGCAACCGCCGCTGGGCGCAGGCGCGCAGCAAGGTCTGGCAGACCCCGCGCTTCGATATCGCGCAGTTCGATCCGGTGATCTCCATGCACGGCTCGGACTCGCAGAGCCTGGACAACATGCTGGAGCTGCTGATCGCCGGTGGCATGGACCTGCTGCAGGCGTTGCGCATCCTGGTGCCGCCGGCCACCCAGTCGCTGGAGTTCAAGGACGCCGACCTGGCCGCGTTCTACGAGTTCTACGGCCTGAACACCGAGCCGTGGGACGGCCCGGCCGGCATCGTGGCCTGCGACAGCCGCTATGCGGCCTGCATGCTCGACCGCAATGGCCTGCGCCCGGCGCGCTGGATGCTGACCTCCGACCGCCATTTCCTGGTGGCCTCCGAAGCCGGCGTGTGGGAACTGCCGGCCGAGCGCATCACCCGCAAGGGCAAGCTGGGCCCGGGCGAGATGATGGCCATCGATCTCAAGCGCGGCGACCTGCTCGATTCGGATGCCATCGACCGCATCAACCGTGCGCGTGCCCCATACAAGCAATGGCTGCAGCAGGGCGTGACCTATCTGCAGACCGAGCTGATCGACCCCTCGCTGGTGGAAGAACCCTTCAGCGAGCAGACCCTGCGCAGCTACCACAAGCTGTTCCAGCTCAGCACCGAGGAAGTGGAGCAGATCCTACGCCCGCTGGCCGAGACCGAGCAGGAAGCCACCGGCTCGATGGGCGACGACACCCCGATGGCGGTGCTCAGCCGCCAGACTCGGCCGCTGTACGACTACTTCCGCCAAGCCTTCGCGCAGGTCACCAACCCGCCGATCGACCCGCTGCGCGAAGGCATCGCGATGTCGCTCACCACCCAGCTCGGCAAGGAGACCAACATCTTCCACGCCGGTGCGGAGACGGTGAACCACGTCATCCTCAACTCGCCGGTGCTCAGCCAGCGCAAGCTGCGCCAGCTGCTCAAGATGGAGCAGTACGTCGAGCGCAACCGCCTGATCGACCTGTCCTACAGCCTGGAGGAAGGCCTGAAGGCCGGCCTGGAGCGCATCTGCCAGGAAGTGGAAGCGGCCGCGCGCGACGGTGCGGTGATGCTGCTGCTGTCCGACCGCTACCCGGTGCCGGACCGGCCGATGGCGCACGCGCTGCTGGCCACCGGCGCGGTGCACCACCATCTGTGCAAGGTGGGCCTGCGCTGCGACGTCAACCTGATCATCGAAACCGGCACTGCGCGCGATGCGCACCACATGGCCTGCCTGCTCGGCTTCGGCGCCACCGCGGTGTATCCGTACCTGGCCTACCAGACCCTGTTCGACCTGGGCCGGCGCGGCATCCTGCAGCTGAGCAAGGGCGGCGAGCAGTCGCAGATCGGCCGCCGCTACCGCAAGGGCATCTACAAGGGCCTGTCCAAGATCATCTCCAAGATGGGCATCTGCACCATCGCCAGCTATCGCGGCGCGCAGTTGTTCGAGATCGTCGGGCTGGACCCGGATGTGGTGGACCTGTGCTTTGCCGACACGCCCGCGCGCATCGGCGGGGTGGGCCTGTCGCGGCTGGATACCGAAGCGCGCGAATTGACGGCGCGCGCCTGGAACGACCAGCTCAAGCCGGAAGTGGGTGGCCTGCTCAAGTACGTGCACGGCGGCGAGTACCACATGTACAACCCGGACGTGGTCATGACGCTGCAGCGCGCCACCCGCACCGGCGATGCCGGCGACTGGCAGAAGTACGTCGATGCGGTGCATGCGCGCCCGGCCTCCACGCTGCGCGATCTGGTACAGCTCAAGCGTGCCGCCACCCCGACCCCGCTGGACGAGGTGGCGCCGGCATCGGATGTGCTGCGCCGCTTCGACAGCGCCGCGATCAGCCTGGGCGCGTTGTCGCCCGAGGCGCACGAAGCGCTGGCCATCGCAATGAACCGCCTGGGCGGGCGCAGCAACTCCGGCGAAGGCGGCGAAGACCCGGCCCGCTACGGCACCGAGAAGCGCTCCAAGATCAAGCAGGTGGCCTCCGGCCGCTTCGGCGTGACCCCGGAATATCTGGTCAACGCCGAGGTGTTGCAGATCAAGGTCGCCCAGGGCGCCAAGCCCGGCGAAGGCGGCCAGCTGCCCGGCCACAAGGTCAACGAGCTGATCGCACGGCTGCGCTACGCCAAGCCCGGCATCGGCCTGATTTCGCCGCCGCCGCATCACGACATCTATTCGATCGAAGACCTGGCACAGCTGATCTACGACCTCAAGCAGGTCAATCCCACTGCGCTGGTGTCGGTGAAGCTGGTAGCGCATGCCGGCGTCGGCACGATCGCTGCTGGCGTGGTCAAGGCCGGCGCCGACCTGATCACCGTGTCCGGCCATGACGGCGGCACCGGTGCCAGCCCGGTCAGCTCGATCCGTTACGCCGGCGTGCCGTGGGAACTGGGCGTGGCCGAATCGCACCAGGCGCTGGTGGCCAACGACCTGCGCGAACGCACCATCCTGCAGACCGACGGCGGCCTGAAGACCGGCCTGGACGTGGTCAAGGCCGCGCTGCTGGGCGCCGACAGCTTCGGCTTCGGCACCGCGCCGATGATCGTGCTGGGCTGCAAGTACCTGCGCATCTGCCACCTCAACAACTGCGCCACCGGCGTGGCCACCCAGGACGAGCGCCTGCGCGCCGGCTACTTCACCGGCCTGCCCGAGCGCGTGGAGCACTTCTTCCGCCTGCTGGCCGAGGAAGTGCGGCAGTGGTTGTCGTACCTGGGCGTGCGTTCGCTGGACGAGATCGTCGGCCGCACCGACCTGCTGGAGCAGCTGGAAGTCTCGCCGCGCCCGGGCGTCAAGGTCGACCTCTCGCGCCTGCTCACCCATGCGCAGTACGACGGCAGCCATTGCGCCGCCCAGCGCCTGTACGAATCGCCGGACAGCCTCGCTACCCAGATGGACGGCCTGCTGGCCGACGCCATCGCCCGCAAGAGCGGCGGCGACCATCGTTTCCTGATCCACAACACCGACCGCTCGATCGGTGCGCGCCTGTCCGGTGCCATCGCGCGCGCGCACGGCAACCACGGCATGAGCGATGCGCCGTTGAACCTGCGCTTCCGCGGCACGGCCGGGCAGAGCTTCGGCGCGTTCAACGCCGGTGGCCTGCAGCTGGAGCTGGAAGGCGAAGCCAACGACTACGTCGGCAAGGGCATGGCCGGCGGCCGGCTGGTGGTGCGCCCGCCGCGCGGAGCGCGCTTCGAGGCGCGCAACACGCCGATCGTGGGCAACACCTGCCTGTACGGCGCCACCGGCGGCGAGCTGTTCGCGGCCGGCCGCGCGGGCGAGCGCTTTGCGGTGCGCAACTCCGGCGCACTGGCGGTGGTGGAAGGCGCCGGCGATCACTGCTGCGAGTACATGACCGACGGCGTGGTGCTGGTGCTGGGCAAGGTGGGCCTGAACTTCGGCGCCGGCTTCACCGGCGGGCTGGCCTACGTGCTGGATATCGAGCGCGACTTCGTGGACCGCTACAACCACGAGCTGATCGACATCCACCGCGTCTCGGCCGAAGGCTTCGAGAACCATCGCCAGCATCTGCACACCCTGATCAGCCGCCACCGCGAACTGACAGGCAGCATCTGGGCACAGCAGATCCTGGACGAATTCCGCGACTACATCGGCAAGTTCTGGCTGGTCAAACCCAAGGCCGCCAGCATCGAGTCGCTGACGGAGTCGCTGCGCCGCGCCGCCTGAGTTGTGCTCCCTTCTCCCGCGCGTGGGAGAGGGGTTGGGGGTGAGGGCCGGTGGCCTGCCATCACCCTCATTCGCCCCGTCGGGGCACCTCCTCCCGCAGGCGGGAGAAGGACAGCGCAGTCGCAATGCTGACAGCACATCGTCAGAGTCATCGCAGTGCTCCCCTCTCCCGCCCGCGGGAGAGGGGTCGGAGGTGAGGGCCGGTGGCCTGCCATCACCCTCATCCGCCCCTTCGGGGCACCTTCTCCCGCACGCGGGAGAAGGGAATCAGCCACGGATTTTCTTATGAGCCGCAAACAAGCCTTCCAATTCCTCGACCTGCCGCGGACCATGCCCACGCGCATTCCGGTGGAGCTGCGCACCTCCGGCGACTGGGGCGAGCTCTACGGCAAGTTCGACAAGGCCGATGCGCAGTACCAGTCCGGCCGCTGCCTGGACTGCGGCAACCCGTACTGCAGCTGGAAGTGCCCGGTGCACAACGCCATCCCGCAGTGGCTGCAGCTGGTGCAGGAAAACCGCATCGAGGAAGCCGCTGCGCTGTGCCATTCCACCAATCCGCTGCCGGAAGTGTGCGGGCGCGTGTGTCCGCAGGACCGCCTGTGCGAAGGCAGCTGCACGCTGGAGGAGTTCGGCGCGGTCACCATCGGCGCGGTGGAAAAATACATCGTCGATACCGCCTTCAAGATGGGCTGGCGCCCGGACCTGGGCAACGTGCAGCCCAGCGGCCACCGCGTGGCGGTGATCGGCGCCGGCCCGGCCGGCCTGGCCTGCGCCGACCGGCTGGCACGTGCCGGCATCGCGGCCGTGGTCTACGACCGCTACGAGCAGATCGGCGGGCTGCTGCAATTCGGCATCCCCAGCTTCAAGCTGGACAAGTCGGTGATCGGCAAGCGCCGCGAGATCCTCGAAGGTATGGGCGTGCAGTTCCGCCTGGGCGTGGAGATCGGTCGCGACATCGGCATCGAGCAGTTGCTGAGCGAATACGATGCGGTGTTCCTGGGCACCGGTGCCTACCGCTACACCGACGGCGGCCTGCCCGGGCAGGACCTGAAGAACGTGCTGCCGGCGCTGCCGTTCCTGGTGCAGAACAGCCGCATCGTCGGCGGCAACGACCCGCACGGCCGGCCGATCGCCGGCTGGGAAGACCAGCTCGCCCTGCCCGACCTCACCGGCAAGCGCGTGGTGGTGCTCGGCGGTGGCGATACCGGCATGGACTGCGTGCGCAGCGCGATTCGCCTGGGCGCGGCCAAGGTCACCTGCGCCTACCGCCGCGACGAGGCCAGCATGCCCGGCTCGGCACGCGAGGTGGCCAACGCACGCGAAGAAGGCGTGCGCTTCCTGTTCAACCGTCAGCCGCTTTCGATCGAATCCGGCGCCGACGACGAAGCCATCGGCGTGACCGTGGTGGAAACCAGACTCGGCGAGCCCGATGCCAGTGGCCGCCGCAACGCGGTGCCGGTGGAAGGCAGCGAATCGCTGCTGGAAGCGGACGTGGTGATCATCGCCTTCGGCTTCTCGCCCACCCTGCCCGACTGGCTGGCCTCGCAAGGCGTGGAAGCCGGCAGCAACGGCCGCATCGTCGCCCCGTCCGACGGCCACGGCCGCCTGCCCTACCAGACCAGCAACCCCCGCCTGTTCGCCGGCGGCGACTGCGTGCGTGGTGCAGATCTGGTGGTCACCGCAGTGGCCGAAGGCCGCGATGCGGCAGGAAGCATCGTGCAGATGCTGGGGGTTAACGCGCAGGTCAAGGAGCCGGCTGCGGCGTGAGCGATGTTATGCCACTGAATCAAGCACCTCGCCACCTTGAGGGACTTACGACAGCCTCAATCAACGCCGAACGAGCTTTTAAGGCTGCGACATCTTCCGAAAATCTTCACTATCCAGAAGTGCAGCGATATACGTGGGCCGCTGCTGCCATCCTTCACTGCGACATTCTTCGGTACGTTGTTACTTTCGAAAACTCAACCAGAGAAGGACTGGTTCGTTTACTTTGGATGGGTGATATCGTCTCCATGCTTTATGAAGCCAGGATATGGTTCTATGAAACTGGCCATATGAACTTGCAAACTATCGCATCCGAAAACGGGAACGACGTATCCGCAATTCAGGCTAGGCTGAAAGAACTTAAAAAGCGCTATCCACTGGCTGGCATCGACGCTTTTTCAAACTTCCGAAACAAGGTTGGTCATCACTATGACCCGTCTTTCGTTGTGCATCTGCATGCCTTCTCGGAGATGGATGCAGATGGCTTCTATGATGTCTTAACCAACTACGCAAAATTCTCTGGGCAATGGGTGCTGCTTTGTAAGGATGTCATCAAGCAAGCATCAGATCGCCGTTGACCAGCAGAGATTCTTTCGGCCCGCTACGTATCGCAATACGCCACTGCCTGCGTTTATGGAAACGCAAGCAGTGGTCTCGTTCGGCTGTGGCGCAGTCCCGAATCAGGCCGCCTTATCCAGCGAGGCCATGTCGATCACGAAGCGATACTTCACTTCACCCTTGAGCATGCGCTCATAGGCGGTGTTGATTTCGTCGGCGCGGATGGTTTCGATGTCCGAGACGATGTTGTGCTTGGCGCAGAAGTCCAGCATTTCCTGGGTCTGGCGGATGCCACCGATCAGCGAGCCGGCCAGAGTGCGGCGCTTCATCACCAGGTTGAACACCGCCGGCGACGGGTGCGACTGCTCCGGCACGCCCACCAGCACCATGGCGCCGTCGCGCTTGAGCGCATTGAGGAACGGGTCCAGGTTGTGCGGGGCGGCCACGGTGTTGAGGATGAAATCCAGGGTGTTGTATTGGGCAGCCATCTGCGCCTCGTCCTTGGAGATCACCACTTCGCTGGCGCCCAGGCGCAGCGCATCGGCGCGCTTGCCCTCGGAGGTCGTGAACAGCACCACGGTGGCGCCCATCGCCTTGGCGATCTTCACCGCCATGTGGCCCAGGCCACCCAGGCCGACCACGCCCACCTTGTGGCCCGGACCCACCTTCCAGTGCGCCAGCGGCGAGTAGGTGGTGATGCCGGCGCACAGCAGCGGCGCCACCGCGGCCAGGTTGTCGGTGTGGGAAATGCGCAACACGTATTTCTGGTCGACCACGATATGGTCGGAGTAGCCGCCGTAGGTGTTCTCGCCGCCGCCGAACATCGGGCCGTTGTAGGTGCCGGTGAAGCCGGCTTCGCAGTACTGCTCTTCACCCTCCTGGCAGGACGCGCAGCTGCGGCAACTGTCGACCATGCAGCCGACGCCGGCCAGGTCGCCGACCTTGAAGCCAGTCACCGCGTCACCGACGGCGGTGACACGGCCAACGATCTCGTGGCCAGGAACCGACGGGTACAGCGTGTTGTGCCATTCGTTGCGCGCGGTGTGCAGGTCGGAGTGGCAGACACCGCAGTAGGCGATGTCGATCTGCACATCGTTGGGGCCAGGCGCGCGCCGTTCGAACACGAACGGTGCGAGCGGCTGGTCGGCGGCTTGGGCGGCAAAGGCGTGGGCTTGGCTCATGGGAAACTCCGGGGGCATTGGGCCGTGCGCACGAGGTGCGAACGACGGGAAAACAGGCCTGATAGCTTAAGACAGCGGCCGGTCGCGCTCGTGCGACAGTGCGTCTTACCTGTCCTCTTGCGAACGCGACCGTTGGCATAGCATGCGCCGTGCAGGTGTTTTTGCGCGATCAAATCCACGTTGCATGCGTGAATGACGCGCTAACGCGCGAGCTTCTAGTCTCGTCGGGGCACCCATCACCCTGCACCATCCCACCTGGCCGTGCCCTCCCCCCGCGGCCACCACGTCGATGCCGAAGGAGGCTTCCATGTTCCGCGCTCCCCCACGCCCTGTCCGCCTGCATATCGCAGCGCTGGCGCTTTCCCTGCTTGCAGCGGTACCGCTGGCCCACGCCAAGGAGCCGGGCGGCCCGCACACCGCGCCCACCGGCCTGAAGTACGTTGGCGTCAATCTGTCCGGCGCGGAATTCAATTCGCGCAAGAAGCCGGGCGTGCTGTTCAAGGACTACACCTATCCTGCCGCCTCGGACTTCAGCTATTTCGCCGGCAAGGGCATGAACACGGTGCGGCTGCCGTTCCTGTGGGAGCGCCTGCAGCCCCCGCTCAATGGCGATCTGGATGCGACTCAGCTCGGTCTGATCAAGAAATCGCTGGCAGCGGCCAAGGCCAACAAACAGTTCCTGATCCTGGATCTGCACAACTACGCCAAGTACAACGGCAAGCGCATCGGCACCGACGAGGTTCCCGCCGGCGCCCTGGCCGACCTGTGGCGCCGGCTGGCGCTGGAGTTCAAGGACGACAAGTCGGTGATCTTCGGATTGATGAACGAGCCCAATGGCATCTCCGCGCCGGATTGGGCAGCCGCCGCGCAAGGTGCGATCAATGCGATCCGCAAGACCGGTGCGAAGAACCTCATCCTGGTGCCGGGCACCGCGTATACCGGTGCGCACAGTTGGCGCAGCGCCAGCTATGGCGTGTCCAACGCCAAGGCGCTAGCCATCCTCAAGGATCCCGGCAACCACCTGGCGTTCGAAGCGCACCAGTACCTGGACAACGACTACAGCGGCACCAAGCCGCAGTGCACCAGCGACAGCGTAGGCGCAGAGAAGCTGCGCGGGTTCACCGACTGGCTGCGCGAGAATAAGCAGAAGGGCTTCCTGGGCGAATTCGGCACTGCCAATAATCCGGTCTGCGACAAGGCTCTGGAAGGCATGCTGACGTACATGGAAAAGAACAGCGACGTCTGGCTGGGCTGGACCTGGTGGGCGGCTGGCGCATGGTGGAAGCCGGATTACTTCTTCACCGTGCAGCCGGGCAAGGATGGCAGCGACAAGCCGCAAATGCGCATCCTGAGCAAGTACGCGCGGCGCGCCGGCAAGCGCTGACTCGCATCGGCTAGCAAACACGATGCAGGCATTACGCCGGAAAAAGCCTGCACCGTGACGCGCCATGCAGCTTGTAGACAAGCATGCGGCGTGACGTAAGCGCGTATCCATTCGCCTTCGCCACTGCCCACCGCCTTGCACCCGCCATGCAGTGCAAGCGATGGATGTTGCGATAGTGGCAACGCGCAACGTCGAGGTATCCGTCGTTTGCGATGAGCGCATTGCATCGACCACGGCCAATCAGGACTGCGAAGTCGGGCACAGCTTGATCCAGTGATACCTCGAATGCGTAGTTGTGCGTGACATATGCGCATACGCTGATGGCGATGCGTTGTGTTGCCGAGCGAAAAGTAGCTGCAACGCATCTCCCCCGCAGATGCTTTAGGAGTTCCCCCATGTTCCCCTCCCCCACCTGGCCGCGCCAGCTGCTGTGCTGTGCGCTATTGCTGTTGTTGGTGGCCGCGCTTCCGCAGGCGCAGGCCCAAAGCGGTGCACTGCGCTATGCAGGCATCAATCTTTCCGGCGCAGAAATCGCCTCGGCCAAACGCCCTGGCATCATCAATGTCGACTATCGCTATCCCGCCGCCAGCGAGTACCAGCACTTCGCCGATACCGGCATGAACGTCGTACGTTTGCCCATCGCCTGGGAACGCCTGCAACCCAAGGCCCAGGGCGAACTCGATCCCGCACAGCTGGCACTGATTCGACAGGCAGTGGCCAATGCCAAGGCCGCCAACATGGTGTTGATCCTGGACATCCATAACTACGCGAAGTACTACGGCCAGAAGATCGGCACCGCGCGCGTGCCGATCAAGACCTTGACCGATCTCTGGCGGCGCCTGGCGGTGGCCTTCAAGAGCGATAACGCGGTGATGTTCGGGCTGATGAACGAGCCCTACGACATCGCTCCGCAGAACTGGGCCGCCGCCGCGCAAGCGTCGATCGACAGCATCCGCGCCACCGGTGCCAACAACGTCATCCTGGTGCCCGGCGCGCTCTGGTCCGGCGCACATAGTTGGTACTCCACCATTGCCGGTCAATCCAACGCCGTTGCGCTGGCCACCATTCGAGATCCGCTCAACCGCTACGCCATCGAAGTGCACCAGTACCTGGATACCGACTCCAGCGGTACCAGCGCCGCGTGCGTCAGTGCCACCATCGGCTCGGAACGTCTGCGCAGTTTTACCGGCTGGCTGCGTAGCCAGCGCAAGCGTGGATTTCTCGGTGAATTCGGCGCCTCCAGCAACCCGACATGCATGCGTGCACTGGACGACATGCTGCGCTACCTGGAAGCCAATCGCGATGTCTGGATAGGCTCCAGCGTGTGGGCGGCCGGTGCGTGGTGGCGTGCGGATTACCCATTCACGCTACAGCCCGATGCAAACGGGCGCGACAAACCGCAGCTGTCCATCCTGAGTGCGCACGCGCGCCGTATCACGCGCTGACCCACACAACTCCAGATGTCCCAGCGATGCCGTCTTGCGACGGCATCGCTCTTTATGAGAGCGCGCGACCGATGCGCCACTGGAATGGCGCCACGCAACCGGCACAGCGCCCGGCGACGCCAGCATGTCGGCGCAGTCGGCATGCTGTTGGAATCACACAGCCTTTGAGAAAGACGTGATAGGCCGAAATGAACGTGCTCAACCGCCGTAAGTGTGCGGTGGATTGCACTTCTGGCGCGGTGCATCGCGGTGGCGCCCTTTGGCACACGTGATGCATTGCAACAGGCAGATGCAGCGCAGCTTGCGCCGATCGCACGCCAACGGGGCGGCGATGCATCTTGCCCGTCCAGGAGTCGCTTCATGTCACGTCTCTCAATCTCACTGCGCCATCTCGCCGCATGCGCCTTGTGTGTCCTGTTGCTGGCCGGGCAGTCGCCCGCCCACGCACAGACGCGCGCGCTCACCTACGCCGGCGTCAATCTCTCCGGTGCCGAATTCGCATCCTCGAAAAAACCCGGCGTGCTCAACAAGGATTACATGTACGCCTCGGCGAGCGATTACGCCTATTTCGCCGGCGTTGGCATGAATACCATCCGCCTGCCCATCCTCTGGGAGCGTCTGCAACCCAGCGCGCGTGGCGAGCTGGATCCTGCGCAGCTGGCATTGCTGCAACAGGCGGTGGCGCGTGCCAAGGCCTCCGGCATGTATCTGGTGATCGATATCCATAACTATGCCAAGTACTACGGCTACAGGATCGGCGGGCCGGAAGTGCCGGTCGCCACGTTTACCGATCTCTGGCGTCGCCTGGCGCTGGCATTCAATAGCGACAACGCAGTGATTTTCGGGCTGATGAATGAGCCCAACAACATCTCGTCCAGCGAATGGGCCGCAACGGCGCAGGCCGCCATCGATGCGATCCGCAGGACCGGTGCCAACAATCTGATCCTCGTGCCGGGCGCGCTGTGGACCGGTGCGCACAGTTGGTATTCGCCCACCAGCGACGGTCAGTCCAACGCCACGGCGCTGGCATCGATCTACGACCCGCTCAACCGTTACGCGTTCGAGGTGCATCAGTATCTGGATGCCGATTCCAGCGGTACCAGCAGCGTCTGCGTCAGCGCCACGATCGGCGCGGAGCGTCTGCGCAACTTCACCGAATGGCTGCGCACCAATCGCAAGCGTGGCTTTCTGGGTGAGTTCGGCACCGCGCACAACGCGGTCTGCAATACCGCGCTGCAAGGCATGCTGGGCTACATGGAAAGCAATGCCGATGTGTGGATGGGCTGGACATGGTGGGCGGCGGGTTCATGGTGGAACCTGTCGTATGCCTACAACGTGCATCCGAACAAGGACGGCACCGACAAGCCACAGATGACCATCCTGTCACCGCAGGCAGCGCGCGCAACACGCGCACCGGCCGCTGCGGCGCGCGCGCCGGCCGCTGCAAAAAAAGCCCGCTGAGCGCATCGACCAGGCCGCCGAAGGGCGGCCTGGTTGCAGCCGGCCATGCGCGATGCGCACGCCGAAGTGGCAATCCAAGCGGTGCACGTCGTGACTCAGCGATGACAGCGTGGGCCGGATGCACAGCGCCTTCAGTTAACTGAACTTTGCTTGCCGCCTTGGCGATCTCTTCACCCTTTCACGATATCGGCGCGGCCAGCATGGCTCCACTTCAACAGCAGGAGCCTCTCATGGCACATCGCATGATGACCACCGCATTGATCGGCGCATTGACCCTGGCCTCGCAGGGCGCGTTTGCACAGGACGCCGCCAAGCCGGCCAAGGCGCTGACCTCCACCGAAGTCACCAGCATGCTGACCGCCAAGGGCTACACCAAGGTGCACGACGTCAAGTTCGAGCATGGCGTGTGGACCGCAGATGCCCGCAGTGGCGACGGCAAGGATGTGGACGTGCACATCGATCCGGTGACCGGCCGCGTGTACGGCGATCAGACCACCTCGCGCCTGAGCGAGGCCGATGTACGCGCAGCGCTGTCCACCGGCGGCTACAGCGATGTGCACGACCTCAAGTTCAAGGACGGATTGTGGAAAGCCGATGCCAAGCGCAACGGGCAGGAGGTCGAGCTGCATGTCGATCCGGACGACGGCCATGTTGTCAGCGTCGACGGCGATTGAGTGCGGCGGCTTCATGCCAGCACGCTGAGTGCGTGAGGCGTTGCTGCTCGTGCTGCAGGCGCTGCGACCGACCTGCCACGATGCGATCGATACATGCGTGTCTGCCGCGGCAGCTACGCATTCCTAGCCCGGCGGCGTGGCGTCTCACCGCATCGCTTGGCCAGCAGCCAATGCATCACACTACCCCGGCAACGCAAAGGGCCTCCCAGCGGAGGCCCTTTGCGTGATGCATTCCACGTCTCACCACCCACCGCGCGCGACTCTTTCGTGGCTGCGCCGCCACAGTCGCGGCGGCGGCGCAGCCGCAAGCGTCAGCGCGCGGATGAGGCCTTGTTCGTTTCCACAGTCTTGCCGCTGGTTGCGCCAGGCTCGCCGCCGGCTGGCTGCGCCGTGCTCGCACTGGCGGCCGGCTTGCCGGCCATCATGCGGTCGCGCGCGGCCTTGAACGGGTTGCCGGCGTACCAGTTCGGCCAGCGTCCACCCACCGCCACCTCCTTGCCCACGCCGTACATCGCCTGCAGGTCTTCGATGGTGCCGTCCAGTTTCCAGGTGGCCGCATCGTATTGGTCGCCGGGTGCATGGTAGCGATGGCGGCCGTAGTCCTCGGCCGCCGCACGCCCGGCCGCGGTACCGCCTTCGCGCAGGTCTTCCCCGCCGTCGGCATACAGCGCCGGCACGCCGGCCTTGGCGAAGTTGAAGTGATCCGAGCGGAAATACGAGCCGCTTTCCGGCGTGGCTTCGGCATGCAGGCTGCGGCCCTGCATCGCGGCGAGCGGCTTGAGGATGTCCTCCAGCTCCGAGCTGCCCATGCCGACCACGGTCATGTCGCGCGCGCGTCCGGCCACCGACATCGCATCGATGTTGATCACCGCAGCGATCTTGTCCAGCGGGAAGCTCGGGTTGGCGACGTAATACTTGGAGCCGAGCAGGCCGGATTCTTCCAGGGTCACCGCCACGAACACCACCGACCGCTCCGGCTTGGGGTCCTGATGCGCGAACGCATCGGCGATTTCCAGGATGCCGGCCACGCCGGTGGCGTTGTCCACGGCGCCGTTGTAGATGTTGTCGCCGCTCTCGCCCGAGTGCTTGCCCAGGTGATCCCAGTGCGCCATGTACAGCACCGCCTCGTCGGCATGGCTGGTGCCCGGCAGCACGCCGACCACGTTGCGCGAGGTCTTTTCGGCGATGCTGCTCTTCAGGTCCACCGACCAGCTGGCCTTCAACGGCACCGGCTTGAAGCCGCGCTTGCCGGCATCCTTGTACGCCTGCGCCAGGTCCAGCCCGGCATTGGCAAACAGCTGCTTGGCGGTGTCGGCGCTGATCCAGCCCTGCACCGGCACGCGCGGATCCGGGTCGTCCTTGGCCGGCAGGTCGTATTGCGGGCCGGACCAGGAGTTCTTGACCACATCCCACCCATAGCTGGCGCCAGGGGTGTCGTGCACGATCAACGCCGCGGCTGCACCCTTGCGCGCGGCTTCCTCGAACTTGTAGGTCCAGCGCCCGTAGTAGGTCATGCGCTTGCCGTCGAACAGTTTGGGGTCATTGCTGTGGAAGCCGGGGTCGTTGACGAACATCACCACCGTCTTGCCCTTCCAGTCCTGGCCGGCGTAATCGTTCCACTGCTGCTCCGGCGCATCCACGCCGTAGCCGACGAACACCAGCTCGCTGTTGTCCAGCTTGACCTCCGGCTGGCCGGTGCGCGTGCCCACCACGATGTCGGTGCCGAAGGCGAGGGTGCGGGTCTGCTCGCCGCTACGCAGGCTGGGCGCGGTGGCGGCATCGGCGGTGGTTTCCACCATCGGCACGTCCTGGAACCAGCTGTCGCCATTGCCCGGCTGCAAGCCGATGCGCTGCATCTGGTCGCGGATGTAGGTAACGGTCTTCTCCTCGCCGGGCGTGCCCGGGCCGCGCCCTTCGAACGCATCGGAGGCCAGCGTCTTGACCAGCTCGGCGAAGTCGCCGCTGGTCAGCTCCGGCGAGAACGCGTGCCGGCTGACCGGAGCGTTGGGCGCGGCATCGGCGGGCGTCTGCGTCACCGGGGTGGCCGGCGCCTCGGCCGATTCGCGCTTGCAACCGGCCACGGCCAGGGTCGCAGCCAGGCACAACAGGATCTTGCGGGGCATCGGAACTCCTCGTGCAACGGAGTTCCGATCTTAGAGCGTCCGTGTGGTGAGCGCGTCAGTCCTTGGGCGCCACGTCGCTGTCGAAGCTGCGGGCGGTGGCTCCGCTGACCGCACCGATCTTGGCGCTGCGGTGCACGTACAGGTCCACCTCGCGTTCGAAACGCAGCGGCCCGTCGATCACGGCCTTGGGGCCGATCACCACGCGCGGCTTGCGCGCCGGCTTGAAGGAGAAACCGAAGTTCGGCTTGGTCACCGTGATGCCGCCATGCACGTGCGAGCCCACCCCGACGGTGATGTCGCCATTGACCGTCTCGATGCCTTTGCCGAGCTCGGTTTCCACCAGGCCGACACTGCCGTTGACGGTTTCCACGCCGCCGCTGACCTGGCTGCCGCGCTCCACCAGCACGCTGCCGTTGACGGTTTCCAGCCCGCCGGACACGGTCACCTTCTGGCCCAGGGAGATCGCGCCGTTGACCGTGGACACACCGCCGGTGCGTGCGCCGTTGCCGATCTGGATACCGCCGTTGACGGTTTCCACGTCCTTGGTCTGCGCGCCGGCGCCGACCTCGATGGAGCCGTTGACGGTCTCCAGGCCGCCATACACCTTGCCGGCTTCGGCGCTGATGCGGCCATTGACCTTGCTGATGTCGTCGTCGGCCCAGGCGCTTGCGCAGACCAGGGACAACGCCAGGAGAAGAACTTGGGGCTTCATACTGAACCTCGCGCGGTGGCGGCAGTCTGGGACGTGGCGGCGATCACACCATGGGTGGCTACAATCGCGCACCTGCCTGAAGTCACTGGATCGTTCGTTGGCCTCTTCGCCCGCCCTGCTGCCGCGCCCGCCATTCGCCTTCGCCACGGGGCGTGGCCGCGCGTGGCTGGCCGCTGCCGCGTTGGCGTGCTTGCTGCTGGGCAGCGCCGGCGTGGCGGCGCAGAGCCAGCGCGAGACCGAGCGCAAACTGCAGCAGCTGCGCGATGAACTCAAGACCATCAGCGCCGATCGGCGCGACCTGGAAGGCAAGCGCGGCACCGCCGCCCAACAGCTGCGCCAGGCCGACGAAAAGGTCGCCAAAACCGCGCGCGCGCTCAGCGAAACCGAAGCGGCGATGCAGACGCAGCAGCAGCACCTGTCCACGCTGCAGCAAGACCGCGCGCGCCTGCAGCGTGGTCTGCAGGGCCAGCGCGCGCAGCTGGCCGCGTTGCTGCGCGCTGCCGACCAGGTGGGTCGCAACGCGCCACTGAAGGTCTTGCTGTCGCAGGACACCGTGGGCGATGCCACGCGCATGCTGGCCGACCACCGCTATGTGCAGAATGCGCGCGCGCAGCAGATCCAGGCACTGACCACCCAGCTGGACGCATTGGCCAAGGTGGAACAGGACATCGCCAGCCGTCGCCAGGCACTGGACGCTGCGCACGCGCAGCAGAAGGCGCAGGCTGCAGCCCTGCAGAAGGATCGCTCGCAACAGGCTGCCACCGTTGCGCAGCTGGACGACCGCTACAAACAGCGCGCCGAACGCGAAAAGGCCCTGGGCCAGGACGCCAAGGCGCTGGAGCAGCTGCTCGCCAATCTGCGTGCCGCTGCCGCCAAGGCCGAAGCCGAACGACGCGCCGCGGCCAAACGCGCCGCCGCCGAAGCCGCCGCGCAGGCCAAACGCGGCAAGTCCGAGCGCCCCGAACGTGCCGGCAAGACGCCACCCAAGGTCGTGGCCAGCGCGCCAGCGCCCAAGGTGGGGGGGCTCAGTTGGCCGGTGTCGGGCAACCTGCTGGCCCGCTTCAATGCCACCTTGCCCGATGGCCACACCAGCAAGGGCGTGTTGATCGGTGCGCCCAAGGGCACCACCGTCACCGCAGTGGCTGATGGCACGGTGGTGTTTTCCGACTGGATGACCGGCTACGGCATGATCCTGATCGTGGACCACGGCAACGGCTACATGAGCCTGTATGCGCACAACGACACCTTGCTGCGCGATGCCGGTGCGGCGATCAAGCGCGGCGACGCGGTGGCCAAGGTCGGTAGCTCGGGCGGGCAGGGCGTGCCAGCACTGTATTTCGAGCTGCGTCGCAACGGCCAGCCGGTCGATCCCTCGAGCTGGTTGCAGCGGCGTTAGTCGCTGCGCGCAACGACGGTGAAGGGGGGCGCTTGCAGCCTTCCAGCAGGGCACCGTGTCGATGCTGCAGGCGGTGTGGCCGCCGGGCGCCTTGCCTGCCAGATGCAATGCTCCGCGCCGAAGCCAACACCACGACACAGGGCGCCCCGTCCGCTACCGGCCTTCCTGCTGGCTGCCCTGCAACCGCCTGCGCGCTGCCTGCGCAATTCAACGCGGATTTACCGCTGCTTCGCGCATAATCCGGTCAGCCCCGCGTTGCGGGGCGTCTTATCTCTTTGTCGGAGTGCTTCATGCGCGTAGCCGTCCTGTCCGTTGCCCTGTCGCTGGCCTTGTTCGCGTCGCCTGGTTGGGCGCAGACCGCCCGTCCCGCCGCCGCTGCCGCCCAGGCCACCGCGGACGACCCGGAAGCCGATGAAGCCGCCGGCTCCAAGGTTCCGCTGGACGAGATCCGCCGCTTCGTGGCGGTGTACAACGCGGTCAAGCAGGCCTACGTCGACCCGGTCGAAGACAAGAAGCTGATGCACGCAGCCGTGCGCGGCCTGCTCTCGGACCTGGATCCGCACAGCACCTATTTCGACAAGGAAGACGCCGAAGCCTTCGACGAACAGGCCAGCGGCGCCTACGACGGCATCGGCGTGGAATTGCTGCAGCAGCAGGACAACACGCTCAAGGTGATCGCGCCGATCGACGACACCCCGGCCGCGCGTGCCGGCATCCGCGCCGGCGACGTGATCGTGGCCATCGACGGCAAGCCGATCGATGCCAGCAAGGCGATGGAACCGCTACGCGGCGAATCCGGCAGCAAGGTCACCTTGACCATCGTGCGCGACAAGGCGCCCAAGCCGTTCGATGTGACCCTGCAACGCCAGACCATCCGCGTGGCCAGCGTGCGCAGCAAGTTGCTGGAGCCGGGTTACGGCTACATCCGCATCAGCACCTTCCAGGCCGACACCGGCGCGGATTTCCAGAAGAACCTCAAGCAGCTGCAGGCCGGCGGCAAGCTGCGCGGCCTGGTGCTGGACCTGCGCAGCAACCCGGGCGGCCTGCTGACCTCGGCGGTGCAGGTGGCCGACGACCTGCTCGACAAGGGCAACATCGTCAGCACCCGCGGGCGCATCTCCATCAGCGACGCCAAGTTCGATGCCACCCCGGGCGACCTGCTCGGCGGCGCACCGGTGGTGGTGCTGGTGGACGCCGGCTCGGCCAGTGCGTCCGAAGTGCTGGCCGGTGCGCTGCGCGACAACCAGCGCGCGCGCATCATCGGCAGCCGCACCTTCGGCAAGGGCTCGGTGCAGACCGTGCTGCCGCTGGATAACGGCGACTCGGTCAAGCTCACCACTGCGCGCTATTACACGCCCAGCGGCAAGTCGATCCAGGCCAGCGGCATCGTGCCGGAAGTGCAGCTGACGCCCGAACCGCAGCCGGGCGACGCCGATGTGCCGGCCAGCCTGGCCGACTACAGCGAAGCCACCTTGCCGGGCCATCTGCGTGGCGACGACGAAGGCGAGGAGGGCTACAGCGCCGGCGACGTGCTGCCGGGCGACGGCCCGATCGCCGCGGCCCTGTCCGAACTCAAGCAGCCCGGCTCGGCCGCCAAGGCGCAGGCCGCGCGCAAGGCCAAGTCCCAGGCGGCGCAAAAGGCAAAGGCCGCCAAGACCGCGGCCGAGCCCAAGCCGGCGGCAGCGCGGACGGCAGCGACCGACAAGCCCAAGCCCGCCGACACGCCGAGCGCACCGGCCGAGAAGGCCAAGCCAGCGGCGCCAGTGGAACCGGCCGCGCCTGCGCCAGCCGAACCGGTCAAGTAAGCCGGCCATAGCGCAGCGAGGGAATCACCCCCGCTGCGCGCCGGGCGCAGGCGATGTGCGACGGCACTGCCGCGCCACTACATGCAGTGGCCGATACCCAGCGCCACGGCGCTGGTCAGATCCAACATCAGCAATCGGCCCCGAGGCGCTTGCAGGAGCGACCCTGGCCGCGACACGCCTGCCCGATCGCCCCATTTTCAAACATGCGCTATCGCGCTGTTGCCAACGCCTCTGGATTGACCAGATTGCGCGGTGCACCGGCGGCAAACGCCAGTACGTTGTCGAATGCGGCCTCGAAATACTGCTCGTAGCTGTCGCACTCCACATAGCCGAGATGCGGCGTGGCCAGCACGCGCGGATGCTGCAGCAGGGCGTCGTGCGCATCGAATACCGGCTCACGCTCGAATACATCCACCGCCGCCTGCGCAGGCCGGCTGGTCTCCAGCGCGGCCAGTAAGGCACCGGGGGCGATCAGCTCGGCGCGGCTGGTGTTGACCAGCAAGGCATCGGTGCGCATGCGCGTCAGATCCTGCGCGGTGACCTGGTGGCGGGTCTGCGCGGTCAGCCGGCGATGCAGCGACAGCACATCGCTGCGTTCGAACAGCGCCTGGCGGCTGTCGGCGATGGCGAAGCCATCGCGCGCCGCCTGTGCGCACGATTCTTTGCCGCCCCACACCAGCACCTGCATGCCGAATGCGCGCCCGAAGTGCGCCACACGTTGGCCGATGCGTCCGTAGCTCCAGATGCCCAACGTGCGCCCATGCAGCATGCGGCCCAGCCCGGGATCGCCAAGCGCCTGCCAGCGGCCCTGATGCAGGGCCCGCTGGTAATCGCTCAGGCGACGGCTGGCCGACAGGATCAAGGCCCAGGTCAGTTCGGCCGGCGCCACCGGCGAGCCGACGCCTTCGGCCACCGCCACGCCGAACTGGGTGCAGGCGGCCACGTCCACATGCACGCCGACGCGCCCGGTCTGGCTGATCAACCTGAGCCGTGGCAGCCGCCGCAGCAGCGTGGCATCCACGCGCGTGCGCTCACGGATCAGCACCAGCGCATCGGCTTCCACCAGACGCTCGGCGCATACCTCGGTGTCGGTGGCGAGCGCGCCGAGGACCTGCACGTCATGCCCCTGCAAGCGCTGCAGGCAGTGCAGCTGACGCACGGCGCCCTGGTCATCATCGGGCACCACGATGCGCATCAGCGTGGCTTGCCCGGCAGCGGGAAGGGCGTGACCACCTTGTCGCCGGTGGCGGCATCGCGGATCACCGACTGGCCTTTCTTTTCCACTTCTTCGATGCGCACGATGCTCTGCATCGGCAGGTGCAAGGTCTTGGTGTTGCCGAATTCTTCGCGCAGGCGTTCTTCGGTGGGATCCACCACCAGCCCGTCGTGCACGTCGAAGACCAGCTCGCCGATCTGGTTGAAGCCCCACAGATGGCTGCCGGTCACCTCGCGTGCGTAGAGCTCATACACCTTGCCGTGATTGAGGAAGGTGACCTTGTACAGAGGCTTGGACATGCCCCGATTATAGGCGCGCCAATGCAGTGGACGCAGTCGAGCCGCGTGACGCGCTAGAACCCGTGACGCTTGCGCAGGCGCCGGGCGATGGCCGCGCGCACATACAGCCCGTAGACGATGCCGAACACGAAGCCGGCGATATGCGCCGACCACGCCACCATGCCGAACGCCGGGCCGATATAGGCGAACACCACCTGCAGCAGCGCCCATGCGCCGATCAGCAGCGGCGCCGGCACCCGGATGAATTCCAGGAACAGCCCCAGCGGCAGCACCACGCCCAGCTTGGCACCGGGAAACAGCGCCAGGTAGGTGCCGATCAGGGCCGACACCGCGCCCGAGGCGCCGATGATCACCCGATCCGGCGTGCCGATGGCGAAGATCGCCGCCAGGTTGGATGCCGCGCCGCCCACCAGGAACAGCAGCAACAGTCGCCACGGCCCCAGGATGCGTTCAGCCGGCAGCCCGAAGATCAGCAGGAACACCAGGTTGCCCAGCAGGTGCGACCAGTCGGCATGCAGGAACAGCGCAGTGAACAGCCGCAGCACGCTGCCGTCGCGCAGCGTCGCCCACCAGTCGCCCAGGTTGGACACGCCGCTGGACAGCGCGCCCCAGTCCAGCCACAGCGTATTGCGCGCCTCGCCCGGCCGGCTGATCGACCACAGATACGCCAGCCATACCGCGGCGAACAGCAGCGGCACCGCCCAGCGCGGGGTGGGCTTCTTGCGGGAGGGGAGGGAGACGAACATCGGATTGGCACAATAGCCGGTCCACGGGCCTGAACCCAGCCCCAACCCAGCCGCGCGTTCAGGACTAAAGCCGTTATTGTTCGGTTAATCGTCGTGGGTATACTGCGTACGGCGTCGTATGTCGGGGGGGGGTCTCCGGCGCGCTCCAGGCACTGGATTGGTGCTGGGCGCGGGCGCTGAACCGACCATTGCAGTCTTTATCCGGAGAGCTACAACTTATGTCTACCGCTTCCACTCTCAGCCGCGCCACCCTGCTGGCCGTTGGTATCGCCGGTGTACTGGCCGTTGGCCAGGCGCACGGCGCCGCATTCCAGCTGAAGGAAAACAGCGCCAAGGGCCTCGGCCGCGCGTTCGCAGGCTCGGGCAGCGCCCCGGATGACGCCTCGATCATCGTCAACAACCCGGCCGGCATGCGCCAGCTGGACGGCCGCATGTTCCAGGCCGACGTCAGCGCCATCCACTTCTCGGCCAAGTTCGATCCCGAGACCGCCAACTACGCCAACGGCGCGCCGGTCTCCGGCGGCAACGGCGGCGACGCCGGCATGATCGCTCCGGTGCCGGCGATGTACTTCCACGTGCCGTTCGGCGAGAACGACAACATGCACCTAGGCACCTCGCTGACCGTGCCGTTCGGCTTCAAGACCGACTACGACCGCGACTGGGTGGGCCGCTACCACGGCACCAAGACCGAGCTGCAGGCGCTGGACTTCAACGTCGCGTTCTCCTACGACGTGAACCCGTACGTGTCCTTCGGTGCCTCGGTGTTCGCCGAGCGTCTGGATATCGATCTGGCCAATGCAGTGGACTTCGGCAGCATCCTGGCTGCGCGTCGCGTGCCGGGCTTCGCGCCGGGCAGCGCCGATGGCTACTCGCGCATCAAGGGCGACAGCACCGAAGTGGGCTTCACCCTGGGTGGCTTGTTCAGCATCGACGAGAACACCCACATCGGTTTCAGCTACCGCTCGCAAGTGGAGCACAAGATCACCGACGGCGATGCCGACTTCACCACCCCGCCTAACGCCGCTGCCGTGCTGGGTATCGCCGCGCCGGGTACCTTCGTCGACACCAAGGGCCGCGCCACCGTCAAGCTGCCGGCCAGTGCCACCGCCAGCTTCACTCACAACGTGAACGAGCAGTGGTCGATCATGGCCGACGTGACCCGCACTGCCTGGAGCAAGTTCGACCAGGTGACGGTGGACTTCGCCTCCAACCAGCCCGACAGCCTGCTGGACTTCTCCTACCGCGACACCACCTTCGCCTCGATCGGTGCCGACTACCGCGTGAGCGACACGCTGACCCTGCGTGGCGGCCTGGCCTACGATCAGACCCCGACCACCGCCGAGCACCGCGACGTGCGCGTACCCGATGCCAGCCGCAAGTGGGTCTCGCTGGGTCTGAGCTGGCGTCCGTCGCAGCAGGCCGAATACAACTTCGGTTACACCCACCTGTTCGTCAGCGACCCGACCAGCGACACCCGCAGCGCCACCGGCGATCGTCTGGCCGGCAGCTACGACGTGCAGGGCAACATCCTGGCCGCTTCGATCAACTACAAGTTCTGATCGTCGCAGCAGGCAACGCGTCCCGGAAAAACCCCGCTTCGGCGGGGTTTTTCTTTGCGCTGCTGGATGCATGCGCCGCACGGGAGCGAGGCTTGCGACGCGCTTGCCCGACGTGCGGCAGGCAAGGGGACCGGTGCAGGCGGCGGCGTGGGTTGCTATGGTCGTGCGCATGAGCCAACCCGACTTCATCCAGATCACCGACAACGCCATTGCGGCCGACGACTGCGCGGCCATCGTGCAGCGCATGCGCGAGAGCCAGCAGCTGCATCCGGGCCGCATTGGTGGCGGCGTGTTTCCCGAGCTCAAACACAGCCGCGATCTGCGCATCAGCGGCGTGGACGCATGGGCCGCGGTGGAGAGTCGCCTGCAACAAGCCGTGTTCGACGGTGTGCTGACCTATCTGCGCACCTATCCACAAGCGCTGATCTCGCCGTTGATGCTGCAGGTGACCACGGCCGACGGCACGCCGCACCGGCTGGTGGCCGAGGACGTCGTGCAGATGAGCGACCAGGCGCTGGGCGATCTGGCACGCACCTGCCTGCGACCGGGCGCGATCAATCTGCAGTGGTACGCCGCCGATCAGGGCGGCTACCCGTACTGGCATTGCGAGCTGTATCCCCGCGATGCCAGCGCCGACACGCTTCACCGGCACCTGCTGTGGACGCTGTACCTCAACGACGATTTCGCGCAAGGCGAAACCGAATTCCTGTTCCAGCAACGCAAGGCGCGCCCGCGCACCGGCAGCCTGCTGATCGCGCCCACCGCCTTCACCCATACCCACCGCGGCAACCGCCCGGTGGGCGGCGACAAGTTCATCGCCACCAGCTGGATTTTGTTCCAGTCGGCGCAGGCGTTGTATGGAGCTGGGCCGTGATTCGGGAGTCGGGATTGGGGATTGGGGATTGGGGATTGGTTAAAGGCTGGTTGATCGGCGGTGCGGGTTGGCTGTGTTTTGTAGGCAGGCTTCAGCGGCGGCGGGCTTGGTCGCGCGCTTCTGTGCCGGTGGCGGCATTTCAGCCGCCCTGCTTGCTGCGCGGGTTATTAGCATTAATACTAACGCCATGCCTACCAACCACTTCCAAGTGAGCGCGAGCGACGGGGCCGATCGGGATGTGCGCAGCGCGCGGACGGTGATCAAGGGACGCGGCACCACGTCCTATGTGCCCGGTCGCTTCTCGGTCACCACTGCCACCGAGATCGATGATGGCTGGGGCACGGTGGAGGCGGAAGCCGAGACCGTCGTACGTCCCAGGACGGTGGTGACGGAAGAGGTTGCGCGCAGCATCATCAGCCGCAACAACTCGCCCGACATCGGCTTCTCGCAGTCGGTGAACCCTTATCGCGGCTGTGAGCATGGCTGTGTGTACTGCTTTGCCAGGCCCTCGCACGCCTATCTGGATCTGTCGCCCGGCCTGGATTTCGAGACGCGGATCTTCGCCAAGCCCAATGCCGCGGCGCTGCTGCGCGCAGAGATCGCGCGCCCCTCCTACCAGTGCTCGCCGATCGCGCTGGGCATCAATACCGACGCGTATCAACCGGCCGAACGGCGCCACGGGATTTCCCGGCAATGCCTGGAGGTGCTGGCCGAGGCGCGGCACCCGGTCAGCTTCGTGACCAAGGCGGCCTTGATCGAACGCGACATCGATGTGCTGGCCGAGATGGCCCAGCACAACCTGGTGTCGGTGTATTTCTCGGTGACCACGCTCGACAATCGCCTCGCGGCGAAGATGGAGCCGCGCGCCGCGGCGCCGCATGCACGGCTGCGCGCAATGCGGGCCTTGCACGAGGCCGGCATCCCGGTGGGCGTGCTGGTGGCTCCAGTGATTCCGATGATCAACGACACCGAACTTGAGCGCATTCTGGAAGCGGCCAGGGCGCATGGCGCGCGCTCGGCCGGCTATGTGGTGCTGCGCCTGCCACACGAGCTGACCCAGCTGTGGCGCGAATGGCTCGAGCTGCATTATCCGGATCGCGCCAGGCACGTCATGAGCCTGATCCAGCAGATGCGTGGCGGCAAGGACTACGACAGCCGCTTCGGTCGGCGCATGGTCGGCGAAGGCCCGTTTGCGGAGCTGATCGCGCAACGCTTTTCGATTGCGTATCGGCGCCTTGGCTTCGGGCGGCTGCCACGGCTCGATACCAGCCAGTTCCGTGCACCCAGGCCGCAGACACCGCAGCTGGCCCTGTTCTGATCCTGCTGGGTAGGGTTCTGCCCACCCGCGATGCCGGCACCGGCGTCGGCTCTGACTCGGGTGTGCGGCGCATCCGGTGACCAGCGCGTGGTGCCCGCTCGCCGGCAATGACTGCGCAGCAACGCGCGACCAGGGCTAGGCGGGTGCCAAAGCACGCTGTGGGCAATCGCCTCCCGGGTCGACATCGGCGGTACCGGATGACGCCCAGCAGCGCACAGGCCAGCAGCCTGGCTCGCACCGTTGCTGGCGCCAGGTCGGCGCCAACGGTCATCGCAACACCGTGTGCGCCCCGTAGAATCCGCGCATGCCCGCACTTGCACAGGGCGCTTGGGATTGGCTGGCCAACCTTCCCCATCTCGAAGCGCTCCTTCTGGCCGCCTACGTGCTCTACCTGCTGTGGATCGCCAGCTGGATCGTGCTGCAGAAGCGCGAGCCAGTGGCCACGCTGAGCTGGGTGTTGTCGCTGGCGGCACTGCCGTACCTGGGGCTGCTGATCTATTACTGGCTGGGCCCGCAGAAGGTGAAGCGGCAGCGTCTACGCCGCGGCCGCTCGCGCTCGGGCATGGAGAGCTACAGCAGCGTGTGCCCGCCGGATGCCGATTGCACCGAGCTGGCCAAGATCGGCCAATCCACCACCGGCCTGGCGCCCAGCACCGCCACCGAAGTCCATTGGCTGGTGGATGGCGCGGCCACCTACGCCGCCATCATCGAGGCCATCGGCAAAGCGCGCGACCACATCCATCTGGAGTACTACATCTTCCAGCCCGACCACAGCGGCACCGCGATCTGCGATGCGCTGATGGAACGCGCGCGCGCCGGGGTCAAGGTGCGCTTGTTGATGGATGCGATCGGCTCCTCGGCGATGACCCGGCGCGCCCTGCGCACGCTGCGCGAGGCCGGCGTGGAAACCGCCTGGTTTCACCCCTCCCAGTTCCTCAAGCCGTTCAAGCGGCCCTGGCTCAACCTGCGCACTCACCGCAAGTTGGTGGTGGTCGACGGCCGGGTCGGTTTCACCGGCGGCATCAACGTCACCGACGAGGAAAACGAGCAGGTGCGCGCCGATGCCTACCGCGACCTGCATGTGCGCCTGCAGGGCCACGTGGTGCGCAGCCTGCAGCTGGTGTTCCTGGAAGACTGGCTGTATGCGACCGGCCAGGGCCGCGCTGCCTTCCACGGCCAGCAGCTGTGGCCGGAGGATGTGCCCACCCGCGCGCAGGGCACGGTCGATGCGCAGGTGCTGGTGTCCGGGCCGGATTCGTCATGGGAGGCGATCCACCGGCTGATGGTGGCCGCCATCCATGAGGCCAAGCATCGCGTCTGGCTGGTCACCCCGTACTTCGTACCCGGCGAAGCCGCACGGATGGCGCTGACCTCGGCCGCGCTGGGCGGGCTGGACGTGCGCCTGCTGGTGCCGCGGGTCAGTGATTCGCGTCTGGTCACCTACGCGGCACGCTCGTATTTCGACGAGCTGCTGGAGGCCGGCGTGCGCATCTACGAGTACGGCCCGCGCATGCTGCATACCAAGGCACTGCTGGCCGACGACCAGGTCTGCATCGTCGGCAGCGCCAATTTCGACAGCCGCAGCTTCCGCCTCAATTTCGAACTGTCGATGCTGTTCCGCGACCAGGCGTTGGCCGCCGAGCTGGCCGGCATGATCGGTACCGACCTGCAGCACGCGCAGGAGGTCCGCTTCGTGCGCCTGCGCCCGTTGTGGCGCTCGCGCCTGCCCGAGGCCTTCGCGCGGCTATTGTCGCCGCTGCTCTGACACCGCCCGCCCCACGTGGAACCGGACCGGGCGCAGCGCTACACTGCCGCCACTCAATGGGGAGCTCGTCATGCACTGGCTGTTTCTGCTTATGGCACTGGGTGCGCTGGTGCTGGCCTTCAGCACGCCGCACGTGTGGTTGCTGGTGGTCTCGCTGCTGGTGGCGCTGGTGCTGTTGCTGCTGTGGACACGCGGCTGGTTTGCCTCGCGCATGGGCGACACCCAGCGCGACACCAGCAGCATGATCGACCCGGCCGAGCTGCGCCGCCTGCGCGAAGTGGCCGAGGCCCGCAAGGCGGCGGCACTGGCCGCGGCGCGCGACGGCGAGCCGCAGGCCTGAGTGCACCCGTGACCACCCGGCTCAGCGTCAACGTCAACAAGATCGCCGTGCTGCGCAATTCGCGCGGCGGCCGCGACCCGGATGTGGTGGAGGCTGCACGCGCCTGCATCGCCGCCGGTGCGCACGGCATCACCGTGCATCCGCGCCCGGACCAGCGGCATATTCGCGACGACGACGTGCTGGCGCTGAGTGCGCTGACCCGCGGGCACGGCGTCGAATTCAATATCGAAGGCAACCCGTTCGCGCCGCCACGCCCCGGCTATCCTGGCCTGCTGGATCTCTGCCGCGCCACGCGTCCGGAGCAGGTAACGTTGGTCCCCGACAGCGACGGCCAGCTCACCTCCGACCATGGCTTCGATTTCGCGCACGACACCGCCCGGCTGGGCGACGTGATCGCCGCCTTCAAGGCACTGGGCAGCCGCGTCAGCCTGTTCGTCGATGCCGGCAATGCCCGGATCGGCGAGGCGGCGGTGCTGGGCGCGGACCGCATCGAGTTGTACACCGGCCCCTACGCACAAGCGCATGCCGACGGACAGCCAGCCGATGCGTTGGCCGGGTTCGCGGACGCCGCACGTCGCGCCGCAGCGCATGGCCTTGGGATCAATGCAGGCCATGACCTGTCGCAGGCCAACCTTGGCGATTTTCTCGCCAGCGTGCCGGGCGTGCTGGAAGTCTCGATCGGCCACGCCTTGATCGGAGAAGCGCTCTACCAGGGATTGGACGCGACAGTCCGCGCCTACGTGCACCTGCTGCACACGGCAGGCGCGCCGGCATAGCAACCGTGCCCGGGCACGAGTGCTGACGCCCGGCCAGCCATCGCGGCAGGCCAACGCAGCGCTCCGCGCGGCAGCCGTCATCGCGCCACCTAGGTCGACGGACAATGCAGCGCATGCCTCGCCTGGTCGCGCCGCGGTGTCGCGTGCAGCGGCGCTCGCAGCGGGCATCAGTGCGGCACAGATGAGCGAACGGCAGCACCCGGATCCGCAGGCCTGGAGATCAGCTGCAGGTTGCGGCCAGATGGCGGTGGCCCGGCCCGCGGCCACGGCCGCTGCGACGCCTACGACCAACGCAGTCGCTGCCGTGACGCAGCGACCGCGCTGCAACTGCGGGACTATTGCACGAACGCGATGCGTTGCACCTGGGCGTTCTTGGCCGCGGCGAGCACCTTTGCCAGGGTTGCATACTCGGCATCCGGGTTGGCGCTGATGCGCAGCTCGGGCTGACGGCTGGCCGCTTCGCGCATCGTATCGCTCAGGCGTGGCTGCAGCTCCTGCAAGCTGATCGGACTAGCGTTCCAGAACAGCTGGCCATCGGCATCCAGGCGCAAGGCGATGGGTGCAGGCGGTTCCAGCTGTGTGCGGGGCTGAGTGCTGGACTGCGGAAGATCCAGCGTGATCGTACGCGTCACCACCGGCGCGGTGACGATGAAGATGATCAACAGCACCAACATGACATCCACCAGCGGCGTGACGTTGATGTCGGCCAATGGTCCCCGATTCCCTGTCGTACTGAAAGCCATGACTGCCTCCGGTTCTGTGATCGTGGGTACTGCACGACCGAGCATACACCTGCCATAACCACTCGGTAGAGCGGCTTGTCGGTAGGTCGAAGAGGCGCGGTGCTGACGTGCTTTAGTGCGATCGAAAGCGCGTCAGCGGACCGTGGCACGCATAAAAAAAAACGCCACCGTTTCCGGTGGCGTTGCAGTCGCGTCATGACTGTGGTGTTGCGGTCTTGCAACTACGTTTACTGCTGCATGAAGCCGATTTTCTTCATCTGCGAGTTCTTCGCAGCGGCCAGCACCTTGGCCATCACGTCGTACTCGGCATCTTCGTTGGCGTCGATGCGCAGTTCCGGCTGATTGGTCGGATCGGCCTGGACCACTTCTTCCATCTTCTGCTGCAGCTGATCGACCGGTGTCGGACTGTTGTTCCAGAACACCTGGTTGCTGGCGTCGATACGCAGCTCGATCGGCGGCGGCGGTTCGGTCGTCTGCGGTGGCGGGTTGAGTACCCGCTGCGGCAGGTCCACGGCGATCGGATACGTCATGATCGGCGCGGTCACGATGAAGATGATCAGCAGCACCAACATCACGTCCACCAGGGGCGTGACGTTGATGTCGGCCATCGGCCCACGGCCTCCACCAGTACTAAATGCCATGGCTTATTGCCCCTTGACTTTGGTTGCAACGAAACCGACGTCCAGCATGCCCTGACCCTGCGCGATCTTGGTGATCTCGTTGATCGTACGCATCTTGGTGGTGCGGTCGCCGCGCAGGTTGAGCGGCGGTTGCGGGGTCTGCTGTGCGGCGGTGGACAGGCGCGACTCCAGGGCTTCCTTGGAAATCGGCTCGTCGTTCCAGTACAGCGACCCGTCTTCCTTGACGGCCAGGGTGATCGGCGCGGCGCGTTTCTCCGCATCTTCCTTCTGAATCAAGTTGGCCTCTGGCAGCTCCACCTTGACCTTGTGGGACATCAGCGGCGCCGTAATGATGAAGATGATCAGCAGCACCAGCATGACGTCCACCAGGGGCGTCACATTGATGTCGGCCATCGGGCCGCCGCTGTTTCCACTACTGAAGGCCATAACGGGCTCCGTCTAAATCGTTGCGAAGGCGTTCTTGACGACCGGATTAGCGAACGCGCGAACCGGTGGCGAAGAAGTCGTGCAGGTCATGGGCAAAGGTGTCGAACTTGGCGATCACCGAGCTGTTGACCTTGGAGAAGAAGTTGAACGCGAACACGGCCGGGATGGCGACGAACAGACCGATCGCGGTCATGATCAGCGCTTCACCCACCGGGCCGGCAACGGCGTCGATCGAGGCCGAACCGGTCGCACCGATCTTGATCAGCGCGCCGTAGATGCCCCACACCGTACCGAGCAGGCCGACGAACGGAGCGGTCGCACCGACGGTGGCCAGCAGGGTCATGCCCGACTGCAGCTTGGTGCTTTCGCGGGTCACGGCCTGACGCAGGGCGCGGTCGACGAATTCCGAACGGCTCAGGCTCTCGCCCAGGCCACCGGTGTTGCCTTCGGCGCGCTGGTGGTGGGCAGCTGCCTGGGCAGCGTCCAGTGCGATCTTGGAGAACGGCTCGGAAGCCGGCTGTTCTTCCATGGCGCGGATGGCGTCCTGTGCATTCGGGGCATCCCAGAACGCGGTGGTCACGCGGTCAGCCGCGCTCTTCAGGCGGGTGGCGCGGAAGATGTTGATGACGGTCCAGTACCAGGAGGCAGCGGACATGGCGATCAGGGTGATCAACACGACCCAGGACACGGCGAAGTCGCCGGGGCTGGAGGTCATTTCGGTGATCAAGTGCTCGAAGCCCATCTGCGACAGAGCGGCCGACGGATTGGAGCCCCCTGCAGCGGCGGCGATAAAGAATTCCTGCAGCATGACGCTTACCTTTGTTGTGTGTGGTGATGAAGGGTGGAGCGAAAGGAAGACAGGATCCTGGGCCAGCCGAAGCCGGCCCGTGGGATCAGTTCAGAGCAAAGTTGACCGGGACGCGGACGCGTCCGGCGGCTTTCTGCCCGTTGACGGTGGAGGCGTTGAACTTCCACTTGCGTGCTGCGTCCATCGCGGCACGGTCAAGGTCGCGGTTGCGGCTGGACTTTTCGACCGACACGTTGGTCACGTTGCCGTTGGCGTCCACATCCACGATCAGGATGACCTCGCCCTGGACGCCGGCACGGAATGCTGCCGGCGGGTACTTCGGCGGGTTCATGTTCTTGGACGAGATATCGACACTGGCGCCGATGTCACTCGGCGGTTGCGGCGGAGCCGGAGGGCTCGGCGGCGTGACGATATCGCTGGGACGCGGTTCGGGAACATCGACGACCGGGGCTTCCGGCGGCGGCGGAACCGGTGACGGCTTCGGCGGCGACAGATTCTTGACCGGCGGTGGCGGCTTGTCTTCCGGCGGCGGCGGCGGCGGCGGCGGCGGGGGAGGAGGCGGTGCATCCACCAGGGTGACCATGGTGGTGCGCTCCTTCTCTGCCGGAGCCTTCGGCGCCACTGCAGGGATCAGCAACATCATCAGTGCAGTGAGGTGCAGGGCAATTACAAAAGCAATACCGATAATGCGGGCCCAGCTCAGACCCTGGTTCCCGGCATCATAGTCATGCCTGTGGATAACGAGTTGTTCCGTCATGCGCCAATGGCTCTTTCAGTGGGGGCCCGGATCACTGTGATGATCCCCAGGTTTTCGGACGGCTTTGACACCGCAGGAACTCCCAAGCTTATACCAATCCCGAGTCCTGTAACCACTAAAAACACAGGGATTTCGGGGGTTTATTTTCTTTTTTACTTCAGGTTGATGATCTTCTTGGCGTCTTCGGGTTTCTTGACGCCCTTGGCGATCGCCTGCTGGGCGGCCTGCTTGGCCTCCGGGATGCGACCTTCCGAATGCAGCACCTTGGCCAGATTCAGGTAGGTCTCGCCGTCCTTGGAAAGCGGTGCGGCCTTCTGCCAGTTCTCGATCGCCTTCGGCACGTCCTCGCTGTAGTAGTACGACTGCGCCAGTGCGAGGTATGTCTGATAATCGGGCTTGAGGATGCCTTTTTGCATACCCTCATTGATCACCGCGATGACGTCCTTTTCCTTGTTCTCGGTGTTGGCGTAGATCGAATACAGCTGCTTGTATTCCTTCTCCTCGGTCAACTGCCCGGCGGCGCGCAGCTTGTCCATCACGCCCGCGGCCTTGTCCATCTGGTCGGCCTGCATGTACATGCTGGCCAGGTTGAGCTGGGCCTTCTTGTCGTTGGGCGTCTTGGCGGCCAGGGCTTCGGCGGCGGCGACCGCTTCGCCGGTCTGGCCGGCTTCGGCGTAGGACGCCATCAGCAGCTGGTTCCAGCTGTCCTTGGGCTCGGGCGAGGCGGCGATGGCCTGCTTCAGGACCGGGATCGCTTCCTTGTAGCGCTCGGCCTGGTACAGCGCCTGGCCCTTGAGGATCAGGTCTTCCGGGCGCTGCGACTTGCTCTCTTCCAGATACTTGTCCAGCGTGGCCAGACCTTCGACCTGCTGGTCGTCCTGCATCTGCAGCTGGGCCAGCATCAGCATCGACTGGAACTGGCCGTTGTTGTCCAGCGCGTTCAGGCCGATGGCCTGCTGCAGGTAATTCTTGGCGCCTGCGGTGTCGTCCAGGTTGTAGGCGGCCTGCGCAGCGAGCTGCGCAGCGAGCGCCTTGTCGGCTTCGTTTGCCGCGCCATTGGCGAGGATTTCATCGGCCTGGCTGCGCACGGCGGCGTAATCTTCGCCCTTGTTGAAGGTTTCGATCAGCTTCTGCAGCTTGCTGCTGAGCTTGGACGAGGGCTTGATCGTCGGCGCCTGGCGGGTGGACTGCGGGTACAGCTCTTCGGCCTTGCCGCTGTTCTTGGATTTGCGGCTGGCGCGCTCGGACGAGCGGTCCGACTGTGCGACCGCGTCGGTGATGACAGCCCCGCCCAGGGACGCTGCGATGAACAGGGACAACAGGGCTTGCTTGCGGTTGAGCAGTTTCATGTTTCACCTCGGACGAGCCGCCGTCGGGCGGTACGAAAAGCGGAATGGAAGCTGTACGAAAAATCTGAGCCGGCAAACTTAGCAGAAAGTCCCAGTTCCCGAAAACGGTTTCCATGCTGTGTTGCGACAAACCGGATGAACGGCCTCTGCTTAGGGCGGCTAACGCGACGTCATCGGCAGGGCGCGCATGGCTGCGGCAGTGCGCTCGGCCCGACGCGGCACGCTTCGCACCGTTGATTGCATGGATCCTGCCGGGACGTCCGGCCGGGTCGCGCGATCAGCCGCACTTCGGCTTGCGCCCAGCTTGCTGGGCCTGCTGGTAGACGGGCTCTAGCTGATTGACGTCGGCCTGCAGCTCACGGATGCGGTTGGCCGGATCGGGATGCGTGGACAGCCACTGCGGCTGACGGTTGCCACTGGCGGCCATCATGTTCTGCCACAGGTTGACCGCCTGGGCCGGATCGAACCCGGCCTGGGCCATCAATCGCTGCCCGACGACGTCAGCCTCGCTTTCCTGGGTGCGCGAGCCGGGTAATAGGAACACTGTCTGAGCCGTCATGCCACCGACCTGGTTGACCGCAGTGGCCGCCCCGTCGCCGTACGCCGCACCGGCCAGGGCACCGATGATCCCAAGCCCGGTCTGCGCGCCGAGCTGGCGGGTGATGCGTTCTTCGTGATGCCGCGAAATCACGTGGCCGATTTCATGCCCCAGCACGGCCGCCAGTTGGTCCTGGGTCTTGGCCACGGTGAAGATGCCGGTATTGACGCCGACCTTGCCGCCGGGCAGGGCGAACGCATTGGCTTCGTCGTCGACGAACAGCGCGGTCTCCCATTTGGTCTCACGCCACTGCGGCGGCAATTGCGCCACCAGCGCATTGACCACGCATTGGACGTAGGCGTTCTGCCGGCCGTCGGTGCTGACCTTCTCCTTGGCCTTGGTCTGCGCAAAAGACTGCGCACCCAACTGGTCAAGCTGTTCCTGCGACACGCCTCCCACCACCTGGCGACGCCCGGTCGGCGAGGTCGTGGTGGCACACGCCGTCAATGCGAGCACGGCAATAACGATCAACCGCTTGGCTTTCATTGGATCCCCCTGTAACCCTGTGGGCCATTTTGGCAGGCTCGTCTTAACTTTTCGTCAAGCGAGCTGGATTGCCCGTAAAAACATAGCCAACTGTAGGCCGCGCATACCATTGCCGCGCTGGACGCGGCGCGCGCAGGCGATGTCGGGCTGACCGCTGGCGAGGAGAGCGCAGCGGTCGATTGCCGGAGATCATGTGGATGACGCACAGGGCCCGTAACGGCGACCAGTGCT
This sequence comes from Xanthomonas codiaei, assembly GCF_002939785.1. Lineage (GTDB taxonomy): Bacteria > Pseudomonadota > Gammaproteobacteria > Xanthomonadales > Xanthomonadaceae > Xanthomonas > Xanthomonas codiaei. The sequence goes on along the minus strand of NZ_MDEC01000029.1, from coordinate 20,591 downwards.
CAGCATGTCAGGGCCCCGTCCGCACCCGCGCGGCGGTTGCGCGGCCATTCTGTCCGCCACGCTTGGAGCGCCCAAGAAAACATGGCGAGCGGTCGTCAGGTGGGTGCAGATGGCGCGGAGGAACCGGGATGTACGAGTGCTACATACCTATTCCGGTCACGACCGCGCCCGCCTGGGGGCCGCGCAGTCGTTTTGCTGGCCGCTCTTAGCCGAAGCCGAAGAAATACAGCGCAGCCAGGGCGGTGGCATTGTTGATGCCATGGGCGGCGATGGGCGCCCACAAGGTGCCGGTGCGCCAGTACAACCAGGCAAATGCTGCACCCATGCTGCCGTAGACCAGCCATAGCTGGACGATGGCGGCCGGGCCATTGCCGCTGATGCCGGGCACCTCATGCACCAACGCGAACAACACGCCGCTGAGCACCACACCCAGCCAGGGGCGGCCGGCGGCCAGCAGGCGGCCAAACAGCACCCGCCGGAACAGCAGTTCTTCGTACGCCGGCGCGATCAGCACCGCAAAGATCGTCAGCGCCAGTGGCCATTGCTCGATGGCCTCTTCCATCAGCGGCAGGTTGGTCGGCACCGGCTTGATGCCCAGCGCCGAGGCCGCCACGCTGACCAGGTTGCTGAGCAGGAAGACCGCCGCCGCGACCAATGCTGTCCAGCCCCAGGTGGAAGTCCGCCGCACTGCCGCGCGCGAGTCGGCCTGCTCGCGCGCGCTTGCGCGGCGGCGCCAGTAATACAGCAGTACTGCCGGGGTGGCGGTGCTGACCAGGGCGGTAAGCAATTGCACCATCACCCCGGGTTGGCCGATCGCGGCCATGACCTCGGCGGGCGAGGGCGTCAGGCCCTGCGCCTTGGCCGCCTGTACGTGGGCGATGCCGCGGAACGCGCCCCATAACGCGAAACCGGCCACGCTCAGGCTCAGCAACAGACCGATGGCGATCAGTGCATCGATGCCGAAAGCGAGCAGCACCGGCAGCAGCGGCGGCTTGCCAGCGGCACCGGGCTGCGCCGGGGAATGGGGGAGATCTGTGCGCATCGTCGTCCTGCGAACGCCGTATCGCCGACACAGCACCATGGCGCTGCGCCGGTCCGACAACGGCGGCTCAGATATCCAGGTTGGAGACCTTCAGCGCGTTGTCCTCGATGAAGTCGCGGCGCGGTTCCACCACATCGCCCATCAGGGTGCTGAAGATCTGGTCGGCGGCCACCGCATCCTCGATGCGCACCTGCAACAGCCGGCGCGTGTCCGGGTTGACCGTGGTCTCCCACAGCTGCTCGGCGTTCATTTCGCCCAGGCCCTTGAAGCGCTGCACCTGGCGGCCCTTCTTGGCCTCTTCCAGCAGCCAGGCATGAGCCTGGCCGAAGCTGGTGATGGTATGGGATTTGTTGCCGCGCACGATCTGCGCGCCCTCGCGGACCAGACCGTGCAGCGCCAGCGCCACCTCGCGCAGCGGACGCAGCTCGCCGCTTTCGAATGCGCCCATCGGCAGCACCTGGGTGAATTCCTCGCCCATGTGGCGACGAATCGCCACCAGCGTCGCCGCGGTGTTCTCGGTGGCCGGGTCGAAGCGCAGCTGGTAGCGCGCCGTGCCCAGAGTGCCGCGATTGAGCACGGCCTGCAGCGCATCCAGGGTGGGGTGGACGTCGCCTTCGGCCTGCAGCTGGGCCACGTCCAGTGGCGGCAGGTCGATCAGCGCGGTGAGCAGGGCGGGATCGTAGCGGTGCGCATTGCGGGCGATCGCATCGTTGGCACCAGCGAATAGCAGCAACAGTTTTTCCAGCGCCTCGCCGGTGATCGGCGGTTCGTCGGCTGCCGGAATCAGCGCCGCACCCTCCACCGCACTGCTGGCCAGGTAGGCATTGAGCGCGGCATCGTCCTTGAGGTACAGCTCGCTCTTGCCCTGCTTGAGTTTGTACAGCGGCGGCAGACCGATGTAGATGTAGCCGCGCTCGATCAGCTCCGGCATCTGCCGGTAGAAGAAGGTCAGCAGCAGGGTACGGATGTGCGAGCCGTCCACGTCGGCGTCGGTCATCAGGATGATGCGGTGGTAACGCAGCTTGTCCGGGTTGTACTCGTCGCGACCGATACCGGTGCCCAGCGCGGTGATCAGCGTGCCGACCTGGTCGGAGGCGAGCATGCGATCGAAGCGGGCGCGTTCGACGTTGAGGATCTTGCCGCGCAGCGGCAGCACCGCCTGGTTCTTGCGGTTACGGCCCTGCTTGGCCGAGCCGCCTGCCGAGTCACCCTCGACGATGAACAGTTCCGACAGCGCCGGATCCTTTTCCTGGCAGTCGGCCAGCTTGCCGGGCAGGCCGGCGATGTCCAGCGCGCCCTTGCGGCGGGTCAGGTCGCGCGCCTTGCGCGCGGCTTCGCGCGCGCGCGCCGCGTCGACGATCTTGCCGGTGATGGCCTTGGCCTCGTTCGGGTTCTCCTGCAGGAACTCCTGCAGGCGCGCGCCGAAGGCGTTTTCCACCGCCGGACGCACGTCCGAGCTGACCAGCTTTTCCTTGGTCTGCGAGGAGAAGCTGGGGTCGGGCACCTTGACCGACAGCACCGCGATCATGCCTTCGCGCATATCGTCGCCGGTCAGCGACACCTTGGCCTGCTTGGCGATGCCGTTCTGCTCGATATAGGTGCTCAACACCCGGGTCAGCGCACCACGGAAGCCCGCCAGGTGGGTGCCGCCGTCCTTTTGCGGGATGTTGTTGGTGAAGCAGTACATGGTTTCCTGGTAGGCGTCGGTCCATTGCAGGGCCACGTCCACCACGATGCCGTTGTGCTCGCCGGTCACGGAAATCACGTTCGGGTGCAGCGGGGTCTTGAGTTGGGCCAGATGCTCCACGAAGCTGCGGATGCCGCCTTCGTAGTGGAAATCGTCGCGCCGGCCTTCGCCACGCTCGTCGATCAGGGTGATCCTGACGCCTGAGTTGAGGAAGGACAGCTCGCGCAAGCGGCGGGCCAGGATGTCGTAGTGGAACTCGACGTCGCTGAAGATTTCCACCGCGGGCTTGAAGCGCAGCGTGGTACCGCGCTTGGTCGACGCCTCCAGCTGCTTGAGCGGGTACTGCGGCTCGCCCAGCGCGTATTCCTGCTGGTAGTGGAAGCCGTCGCGCCAGATATCCAGCCACAGGTGTTCGGACAACGCGTTGACTACCGACACGCCCACGCCGTGCAGGCCGCCGGACACCTTGTAGCTGTTGTCGTCGAACTTGCCGCCGGCGTGCAGCACGGTGAGGATGACCTCGGCCGCGGACACGCCTTCTTCCTTGTGGATGTCGACCGGCACGCCGCGGCCGTTGTCGGACACCGACACCGAGCCGTCGACCAGGATCTTCACTACGATGTCGTCGGCGTGGCCGGCCAGGGCCTCGTCGACCGAGTTGTCGACCACCTCGAAGACCATATGGTGCAGGCCGGTGCCGTCATGGACATCGCCGATGTACATGCCGGGCCGCTTGCGGACGGCTTCCAGGCCTCGCAGCACGGTGATCTTGCTGGAGTCGTAAGTGCCGTTGGGGGTCGTCGGGGTGTTCTGTTCGTCGGTCATGCGCGTGCCGTTGGCTCCACAACACGGGCGCAGACGGCGGCAGCCGCTTCGCACCGTGGGAAAAGGGGGATTAGCGCTGAAATTATACCAGTCGGCCCGCATCGGCCGTTGGGCTCACGACAAGGCCGCCTGCTGGATGAGCGCGCCGTGTTCCACGTGGAACCGGTGCAGTAACCCGCCGGCGTCGGCCAGCCCTGGCGGCGTCTCGGTCGCCGTGATCAGAACCTGCGCCGGGGCCTGCGCCAGTCGCTGCAGCACACTGGCCTGGTGGTGACGGTCCAGCTCGGACCCAAGGTCATCCAGCGCGATCACCGGCCATTCGCCGCGCTCTCGGGCAAAGTCTTCCGCCTGGGCGAGCAGGCAGGCCAGGGCAGTGAGCTTGGCCTGGCCCCGCGACAGCGCATCCTTGCCGGGAAGCACAGCGAACTGCGGCGCCCAGTCGGCGCGGTGCGGCCCCTGCGAGGTATAGCCGTTCTGGCGATCGCGCTCGCGTGCCAGCAGCAAGGCATCTGCCAGCGACACCTCGTGACGTTTCCACCCCGGGGCAAAACTCAACGCAGACAGCCCCAGGGAGGGTGCGATGGCGGTGGCGACCGGGATCAGGCACTCCTGCAGTCGTTCTAGGTAGCGCAGTCGCCTGGAGGTAAGTGTTTCTCCCGACTCGGCAAGCTCATGGTCCCAGGCATCCAGCATCCTGGGCTGCGCCCCCTGCTTGAGCAGGGCATTGCGCTGCTTGAGTGCACGCGCATAGCGACGCCATAGCGCCAAGAAGTCAGGTTCCACGTGGAACAAGCCCCAATCCAGGAAGCGCCGACGCGGTTCGCCCCCACCGCTGATCAGGACATGGCTCCCGGGCTCGAATGTCACCACGGCAAGCGCCGCGCAAAGGGTCCCAAGCTGGGCGACATCCTCTCCGTCGAGCCGCCCCGTCCATTCCTGCCCACTATGGCGAAGGCCAGCGCGCCGCGTGCGGGCCAGTGCGGTGCCGCTGCCCTCGCGCCATTCCACGAAGACCTCCAGCTCGTTGGCGCCCTGCTGGATCAATCCATCGCGCACCCGGCCGCGGAAGCTACGGCCATAGGCCATCAGGTGCAGTGCCTCGAGCACGCTGGTCTTGCCTGCGCCGTTGTCACCCGTCAGCAGGTTCAGCGCGCCGGCAGGGTAGAGCTCCACTGTCTCGAATCGACGCAGTCGATGGATGGACAACCGCACTACGTGCATCGATTGGAATACTCCGGGCTGTGATCCGGAGTTTCCGGTCGCAGCGGAGGATACGTGATTGAGCGGCGTGCGCGCAGTCAGCTTCGAAACCTGTCAGGCCGTAGCCTGGGGATAACTTGGGGACAAAAAAGCGGATGGAGACCCTGGAAAGACTTGTCCACAAGCTATCAGGCTGAAAACAGGCCTTAAAACACAGGGTTTCGAGCCATTAAAGTCGATCTAAAACAGACACTTAACCTACTTTTCGGCGAAATCTGCTCCTACCATCACTACAAAGCTCTTAAGTTATTTATAGATTTAAAAGCAGAAGCAGATGTGCATAAGTCAAAACCGGCAGCTCCTTGAGGGTGGAGCAGGCTGCAAGTCAGGGACTTCAACATGACGCAGGAGCCGCGAGAGCAGAGACGAGGTCGGCGGACTTGTCTCTCGCACTTATGAGACCTGCTGGTTGAGCTCGACCAGCACCCCACCTCATTTGATGTTGATCAATCTAGTACTCAGAAGCCAACTGGTGAGACTTGGTCTCTCCAGTGCGTTTTCACTGGCAACTTTCCAGGCGTGCGATGCGATTGGGTGGGGTAGTAGCGAGAAGCTCCATTCATCCAGCGCATTCAATGCAGATCACTGCTCCGAGGAACGTGGTCTTTCGGCCGGCGTATCTCGTCGTTGCGTACCGCAAAGGCGATCCCCCGTACTGCAGCCAAGCATCTGTCTGCGGTAGCTCGCCCAGACAACCGTTGTTGCCTGTCGTCAGTCGACACCGCGCATCGGGAACGCTTATCGTCCGAAGAGATATGCCCGGGGTGTGCCTCAACATCGAGCCACTGACGCCTGGGAGCATCGATGCACGACTGCAGCCCCCCTTCTCGTTGCCAGGACGTCCTGCCTTATCCAAGGCTCGGCTTTGTCTGTGGAACTTCGCCCACGAAAAAGCCCGGCTTTCGCCGGGCTTTCCGTGTTCCACGTGGAACGCAAGGTCAGAGGCGCAGCGGCATCACCACATGACGCGATTTCTCGCTGCTGGCCTCACGCACCAAGGCAGACGAATTCGCATCGCGCAGCTGGATGACCACGTGCTCGTCGCGCAGCGCGGACAGGGCGTCCAGCAGATAGTTCACGTTGAAGCCTATGGCCAGGTCGTCGACCTTGGTGTCTGCCTCGATCTCTTCCTGGGCCTCTTCCTGCTCGGGATTGTGGGCGCTGATCTTCAGCTGACCCGGCGAGACCTCCACGCGCACGCCGCGGTACTTCTCGTTCGACAGAATCGCCGCACGCTGCAGCGAGGCACGCAGCGCTTCGCGATCCACCTTGACCTCACGATCGGCGCCGATCGGAATCACCGCCTCGTAATCGGGGAAGCGGCCATCGATCAGCTTGGAAGTGAAGGTGACATCGCCGCGCTTGACGCGGATATGGCTACGACCGACTTCCAGCTCGACCTCACGGTCTGCCGCTTCCAGCAGGCGCAGCAACTCGGTCACGCCCTTGCGCGGCACGATGATCTGGCGCTTTGCACCACCGGAATTCTCCAGCTCGGTTTCGCACAGGGCCAGACGGTGGCCATCGGTCGCCACGCAACGCAGCAGACCATCGCGCAGGTCGAACAGTAGGCCATTGAGGTAATAGCGCACGTCTTGCTGCGCCATCGCGAACGCCGTGCGCTCGATCAGTTCCTTCAGGCCTGCCTCCGGCACAGCCACGCGTTCGGTGGCTTCGACTTCGTCAACAGACGGGAAGTCGTTGGCGGGCAGGGTGGCCAGCGTGAACCGGCTGCGTCCTGCCTGCACCGTAACCTTGTCGCCGGTCTGAGAGATGGTGACGCGGCTGCCGTCTGGCAGTGCACGCAAGATATCGAACAGCTTGCGCGCCGGGATCGTGGTTTCGCCATCTTGCGCATCTTCCACCATCGTGCGCGAGATCATTTCCACTTCCAGATCGGTACCGGTCAATGACACCTGGCCGTCCTTCACCTGCACCAGCAGGTTTGCCAGAACCGGCAGGGTTTGACGGCGTTCGACCACATTGACCACCTGGGCCAACGGTTTGAGGAAGGCTTCGCGCTGCAGTGTAAAACGCATGTGGTTCCGTGCCCCTATGCTTTAAAAATAAATGGATAAATCAAAAGCTTGGTGGTGATGGTAGGGCCGTTTTCAGCGGATAACCACCATAACGTCTTGTTCTTAAAGGAATTTCAGCACCCGAAAGCCGTTGGACTACTGCCCCTGGTGGCGCGGTAAAACCTGTGGATAGTTTTCCGTACCAACCTCGGCGCAACGTTATCCACAGATTCTCCCGCATTTGACCCCAACTGATCCACGCTTTTTTCCAAGCGTGCCGAAAAGGGCCTCGAACCCTCATTCGCTGAGCTTGCGGATCAACTTTTCCCAGTCCTCGCGCAGCTTGCCGTCGGCCTCCATCAGCGTGCGGATCTGCCGACAGGCATGCAGCACGGTGGTGTGGTCGCGGCCGGCGAAGGCATCGCCGATCTCGGGCAGGCTGTGTTCGGTGAGCTCCTTGGCCAGCGCCATCGCCACCTGACGCGGGCGCGCCAGCGAGCGGGTGCGCCGCTTGGAGAGCAGGTCCTTCATCTGCAAGCCGTAGTAGTCGGCCACGGTCTTCTGGATGTTGGGGATGCCGATGGCCTGTTGCTGCGCGCGCAGCAGGTCGCGCAGCGTCTCCTGGGCGAATTCCACCGTGATCGCCCGCCCGGTGAAATTGGCCCGCGCCACCAGCGTATTGAGCGCCCCTTCGAGGTCGCGCACGTTCGAACGCATCTTCTTGGCGATCAGGAACGCGACGTCGTCCGGAATATCGGCGCCGCGCTCGCGTGCCTTGGCCAGCACGATCGCCGCGCGGGTCTCGAAATCCGGCGGGTCGATCGCCACCGACAGGCCCCAGGCCAGGCGCGACTTGAGCCGCGGTTCCAGGCCCTCGACCTCACGCGGGTAGCGGTCGCAGGTCAGGATGATCTGCTGGCGGCCGTCGAACAGCGCGTTGAAGGTGTGGAAGAACTCCTCCTGCGTGCGGTCCTTGCCCGCGAAGAACTGGATGTCGTCGATCAGCAGCGCATCGATCTGCTGGAACTGGCGCTTGAACTGGTCCATCGCCTTGTCCTGCAGCGCCCGGATCATGGCACTGAAGAACTGCTCCGAGCGCAGGTACATCACCTTGGCGGCCGGGTTGGCCTGGCGCAGCGCGTTGCCGGCCGCGAACATCAAGTGGGTCTTGCCCAGGCCGGTACTGCCGTACAGCAGCAGCGGGTTATGCGCACGGTCGCCGGGCTTTTGCGCGGCCTGGATCGCTGCCGCCAGCCCAAGCTGGTTGCTGCGGCCTTCCACGAAGTTGGCGAAGGTGTAGTGCGAATCGAGATTGCCGGCGAACGGCACGATCGGCGCGGCGACCGGCGCACTGGGCGCCGCCGCCGGTGTGGGCAGCGGTTCCGGCGCACGCGGTCGCGATCCCACCGCCAGCGCCACCTCGCCGTTTCCGGCGAAATAGGCCAGCAACTCGCGGATGCGGGGCAGGTAGCGTTCGCGGACCTGGTCGACGATGAAGGCGTTTGGGGCGTACAGCACGATGCTGTCGCCGCGATCTTCGGCTTGCAGGGGTTTCAACCAGGTGTGGACATCTTCGGGCGGGAATTCGGCTTCGAGACGTTCCAGACAGCGGGGCCAAGCATCCATCAAAGTGTGATCATCTGTTGCTGGCTGCGGCGCGCAGCAAGGCGCCGTGCACGCAGCCCGGAAGTGAAAAGAGGATGGACCAGCCTAGCACCGCAGGCCCGCTTTTCCCAGACTTATTCACAGGTCCATCCACAGGACGCAGCGCTGTCGGTCACGGTCCGGCCGGCAGGGGAGTTGACCCACGCTCATGCGGTCCTATAAAATCTCCGGTTCACCGTTTCCATTCATGCAGAGGGCCCCATGGCCACCAAGCGTACTTTCCAACCCAGCAACCTGAAGCGAGCACGCGACCATGGCTTCCGCGCACGTATGGCAACCGCCGACGGCCGCAAGATCCTGGCTCGCCGCCGCGCCAAGGGCCGCAAGCGCCTGAGCGCTTGATTGCCGCGCCGCTCCCTGCGGCCGAGGCAGTTCCTACCGTGAACGTATCGAACCCGTGCAGGCGATTTCCTCGCTCTGCGCGGGTTTGTACGCGTGCGCAATATACGATTGTCTTCGACACCGCGCGTCGGATCTCCGATCCGCTGCTCAGCCTGCATTGGCGTACCGGCGACACACCGCCGCGCCTGGGCATGGCGGTGTCGCGCAAGGTCGATACCCGCGCGGTCGGTCGCAACCGCATCAAGCGCGTCCTGCGCGATGCCATGCGCCACCTGCTGCCCGAGCTGGCCGGTGGCGACTATGTGATTGTGGCGCGTTCGGCAGCTGCCAAGGCGACCAATCCACAGATTCGCGACGCCTTCGTGCGCCTGCTGCGCCGTGCCGGCGCATTGCCCCTGCCTGCCGCGCCCGGCACAATGCCGCCCGCCAGGATGCACCCATCCTCCCTTTCCCCGACAGAGCCGGAACAGTAGTTCCGACTGAGCGAGTTGCTGCCCGATGAACCAGACCCGTGTTTTCCTGATTTTTGCCTGGCTGATGGTCGCGGCGCTGCTGTGGATGGAGTGGGGCAAGGACAAGGCGGCGGCCAATGCACCGGCCGCGGTGGCCACCCAGGCGGTGCCGGCGGCGCGCGATCCGGATGCCTCAGCGCCAGCGACCAATGTGCCTGCCGCCCAGGCGATCCCGCAGGCGGGGGTGCCGGGTGCAGCGCCGACGGCCACCAGCACCACGACAGCGACCCCGGCAGCGGCTGGCGCTGCGCCGGTCATCACGCTGACCTCGGACGTGCTGCGCCTGAAGCTGGATGGCCGCAGCGTGCTGGATGCCGAGCTGCTGCAGTTCCCGCAGACCAAGGACGGCACCGCGCCGGTCAGCCTGCTGACCGAAGATGCGGCGCACCCCTATAACGCCACCAGCGGCTGGGCCAGCGAGCACTCGCCGGTGCCGGGCGTGGGTGGCTTCCGCGCCGAGCAGCCGGGCACCACGTTCGAACTGGCCAAGGGCCAGAACACCCTGGTGGTGCCGTTTATCTGGAATGGCCCCAACGGTGTGTCGATCCGCCGCACCTTCACCCTGGAGCGCGGCCGCTATGCGATCTCGATCAAGGACGAGGTGATCAACAAGAGCGGCGCGGCATGGAACGGCTATGTGTTCCGCAAGCTGAGCCGGGTGCCGACCATCCTCAGCCGCGGCATGACCAACCCGGACTCCTTCAGCTTCAACGGGGCGACCTGGTACAGCCCGCAGGAGGGCTATGAGCGCCGCGCGTTCAAGGACTACATGGACGACGGCGGCCTGAATCGCCAGATCACCGGTGGCTGGGTGGCGCTGCTGCAGCACCACTTCTTTACCGCATGGATTCCGCAGAAGGACCAGGCCTCGCTGTACGTGCTGGCCCAGGACGGCCCGCGCGACGTGGCCGAGCTGCGTGGCCCGGCCTTCACCGTGGCGCCGGGCCAGACCGCCAGCACCGAGGCACGCCTGTGGGTGGGTCCGAAGTTGGTCAGCCAGATCGCCAAGGAAGACGTGAAGGGGTTGGACCGGGTGGTCGACTACAGCCGCTTCTCCATCATGGCCATCATCGGCCAGGGCCTGTTCTGGGTGCTGAGCCACCTGCACAGCTTCCTGCACAACTGGGGCTGGGCCATCATCGGCCTGGTGGTGTTGCTGCGTCTGGCGCTGTATCCGTTGTCTGCCGCGCAGTACAAGTCCGGTGCCAAGATGCGTCGCTTCCAGCCGCGCCTAGCGCAGCTGAAGGAGCGTTACGGCGACGATCGCGTCAAGTACCAGCAGGCGACGATGGAGCTGTTCAAGAAGGAAAAGATCAACCCGATGGGCGGCTGCCTGCCGCTGCTGATCCAGATGCCGATCTTCTTCGCGCTGTACTGGGTGCTGGTGGAGTCGGTGGAATTGCGCCAAGCGCCGTGGCTGGGCTGGATCCAGGACCTGACCGCGCGCGACCCGTACTTCATCCTGCCGGTGCTCAACATCGCCATCATGTGGGCGACGCAGAAGCTGACCCCGACCCCGGGCATGGACCCGATGCAGGCCAAGATGATGCAGTTCATGCCGCTGGTGTTCGGCGTCATGATGGCCTTCATGCCGGCCGGCCTGGTGCTGTACTGGGTGGTCAACGGCGGCCTGGGTCTGTTGATCCAGTGGTGGATGATCCGCCAGCACGGCGAGAAGCCGAGCAAGATCATCCAGGCCAACGCCAAGTAAGTTCACCAAGGCCCGCCGCAAGGCGGGCTTTCTGCATGCCACCCCGCAGTATGTCGTCTCCATCGCCAAGGACGCCGTCGTGACCTCATCGCCGTTGCTTCGCCTGTTGCTGTGCGCAAGTTGCGCGGGACTGCTGGCGTTGGCCGGCTGTGGCAAGCAGGACACCGGCAGCCAGGTTGGCACACCGGCAGCGGCCGCGGGCACCGCCAGCGCATCGGCGCAAAGCGATGGCGCCGATGCACAGCCGCTGATTGCGCAGCTGCGCGAACAGCTGGACCGGCATCGCCGCATCATCGTGCTGCTGGCCGATGAGGCCAGGCAAAGCCCGCGCGATCGCGCCACCTCCAGCAGCGTGGGGCAGCAGTTGTTCCATGAAAACCTGCAGCAGCGCGAGCGCATCGCCGCCAGCTTCGACACGGTGCTGGCATCCAGGGATCCAGCCCGCCTGACCACCATTGCCACGGTGCTGGACGAGGTGGAATCGGCACCGGATCTGTACGATGCCGACCGCCTGGCGTTCGGCGAGGTGTTGCGCGATCTGCATGCGCGCATCGGCAAGGATTCGGCATTGCCGGCCGTCAAGCTGCACCAGCGCATCGGCGAGGATCTGGAGGCGCTGGATGAGATCGAGCGCAGCTACAACACCGAGCTGACCCAGATCTTCAGCCGCTTCGACCGTAGCCGCGCGATCGTGCCCAAGCGCGAGAAGTGGGACGACTACGTGGCGCATCTGCGCACGCTGTACACGCGCGAGACCATCCTGCGCGACCACGGTGTGGTGGAGCCATATCCGTTCTCCGCGCGCGACAGCGACAGCGAAGTGTTCGGCCGCGACCTGCCGCCCAAGACGGTGGTGCTGACCTTCGACGATGGCCCGCACAAGGCCTACACCGAAGAGATCGTTGCGATCCTCAAACGCTACGACGTGCCTGGGGTGTTCTTCGAAGTGGGGCGCAACCTCGGCAGCCTGGATGCCAACGGCAAGCCGCAACTCGCGCCGCTGTCGAAGATCAGTCATTCGCTGATGGAAGAAGGCTATGCGGTGGGCAACCACAGTCTGACCCACGCGCAGCTGTCCAAGACCACCGGCGATGCGCTGCGCAGCCAGGTGCTGGATACCGACACCTTGCTGCGTGCGGTGGACGACAAGCGCGCGCCGCTGTTCCGGTTTCCGTATGGCGCGCGCAATGCCGAAGGCCTGCAGCTGCTGGGCGAAGCAGGCCTGAAATCGATCATGTGGAACATCGATTCGCTGGACTGGGCCGACCCGGTGCCGGAATCGATCGTGCAGCGCGTGCTCGAGCAGGTAAACAAGGAGCAGCGCGGCATCGTGTTGTTCCATGACATCCACGACCGCGCGGTGAAGGCACTGCCGCAGATCCTGGACCGATTGATTGCCGACGGCTATCAGTTCGCCGGGTGGAATGGCCGCGAGTTTTCGGTGGCGCGTGCGCCCAGCGCGCTGGCCGATGCCACGGTGACCACCGGTTACGCGAACTCCTGGGCGATCGTGATCGGCATCGACGATTACGCGCATTGGCCCAAGCTGGAATATGCGGCCAACGATGCGCAGGCGATTGCCAGTACCTTGACCGGGCCACTGGGGTTTCCGTCCTCGCAGGTGATCGTGCTCAAGAATGCGCAGGCCACGCGCAACAACATCCTTGCCGCCTTCCACGACCGCCTCGGCGAAGGCCGTGCGCAGACCAACGACCGGGTGTTCGTGTTCTTCGCCGGGCATGGCGCCACGCGTCGGCTCGCATCGGGGCGCGACCTGGGCTACATCATTCCGGTCGATTCGGATCCGCAGCACCTGGCCAGCGACGCCATCGCGATGAGCGATCTGCAGAACATCGCCGAGAGCCTGCAGGCCAAGCACGTATTGTTCGTGATGGATGCCTGCTACAGCGGACTGGGGCTGACGCGCGGCGGGCCGACGTCAAGCGCCTATCTGCGCGAAAACGCACGCCGCATCGCGCGCCAGATGCTCACCGCCGGTGGCGCCGATCAGCAGGTGGCCGACAGTGGGCCGAACGGGCATTCGGTGTTTACCTGGGTGCTGCTGCAGGCGCTTGCCGGCAAGGGCGATTTCAATGGCGATGGCCTGATCACCGGCACCGAGCTGGCCGCGTATGTGGCACCGGCGGTCTCGGCGGTCTCGGCGCAGACGCCGGCCTTCGGCAGCCTGCCCGGATCCCAGGGCGGTGAGTTCGTGTTCCAGGTGCCGAGCGGTGAAGAATTCCTCACTGCCGACACCGCGCAGCTGTCGGCCGATGCCATTGCGCTCAACGGGCGTGTGGAGGCTGCACGTCCTGCGCCGGCCCCGGCCGGTACCGCCGCCACCGCGGCGCCGGTCACGGTGAAGACGCTGCAGGGCGGCGAAGCCAGGCTGGTACTGCCGACGGCGGTCAAGAGCAGCGACCGCCAACGCGCGCAGCTGGCCAACGAGCGCGGCCTGCAGCTGTACAAGGAAAAGCGCTATGCCGATGCCGCCGAACAATTCGCCGAAGCGCTGAAGCTGCGTCCGGACTTCGCGCTGGCCGCCAACAACCTGGGCTTTGTGTATTACCGTCAGCAGCGCTATGCCGAAGCGGCGCGGTGGCTGGAAAACACAGTGAAGATCGACCCCTCGCGCGCAGTGGCCTATCTCAATCTTGGCGATGCCTATGCCAAGGCCGGCGATCACGAAAAGGCGCGCAAGGCGTACTCCACATATCTGGAACTGCAGCCGCAAGGCAGCGGTGCGGAACAGGCGCGTACCCAGCTGCAATCGCTGTGATTCCACAGGGCTGACGCGTCACGGCAAAGCTTGTCAGCAGAAGGCGCCGCGGGATGGAGGCGTGATACGCCAAGGACGGACATCGGCTGGATGCCACCACCTGCCGCGCGGCCGCTGCATCGCCGCGCCGGTCTTCTTCAATCCATTCCAGAGCAGTGCCCATGTCGTCTTCCACCTCCACCATCGTTGCCATCGCCAGTGCTGCCGGAGCCGGTGGCGTAGGCATCGTGCGCCTGTCCGGGCCGCAGGCGATGCAGATCGCGGCGGGACTGGGCATTGCGGCGATGCAGCCACGGCAGGCGCAGTACGCGCGTTTTCGCGATGCGCAGGGTGAGGTCATCGACGATGGCATCGCGCTGTGGTTCAAGGCACCACGCAGCTTTACCGGTGACGACGTGGTGGAGCTGCAGGGCCACGGCAGCCCAGTAGTGTTGCGCCAGTTGGTGGCGCGCTGCATTGCACTGGGCGCACGCCAGGCGCGTGCGGGTGAGTTCAGCGAGCGCGCCTTCCTCAACGGCAAGCTCGACCTGGCCCAGGCAGAAGCCATCGCCGACCTGATCGCCGCCGGCGACGTGCGCGCCGCACGTGCCGCGCGGCGTTCGCTGGATGGCGTGTTTTCGCGCCGCATCGGGGCGGTGAGCGAGCAGCTGACGCGACTGCGCGTGCATGTGGAGGCGGCGATCGATTTCGCCGACGAGCCGCTCGACACCCTGGGTGGTTCGCAGGTGCGCGACGGGCTTCAGCAGGCGCGGACAGTGCTGGCACAGCTGCTGCGCGACGCAGAACGCGGACGCAAGCTGCGCGATGGCCTGCATGCGGTGTTGATCGGCCCACCCAATGCCGGCAAGAGTTCGCTGCTCAATGCATTGGCCGGCAGCGACCGTGCGATCGTCACCGATGTCGCCGGCACCACCCGCGATACCTTGCATGAAGCCATCCAGCTCGATGGTTTCGAACTGACCCTGGTCGATACCGCCGGCCTGCGCGACGGCGGCGATGCGATCGAGCGCGAAGGCATGCGCCGCGCGCGCGCCGAGCTCGAGCGTGCCGACCTGGCGCTGGTGGTGCTGGATGCGCGCGACCCGCAGGCTGCGCGCGATGCCATCGGCGATGCCATCGACGCGGTGCCACGCCAGCTGTGGATCCACAACAAATGCGACCTGCTGGCCGACAGCACGCCGTTGGGCAGCGATGCGATTGCGGTTTCGGCCATCACCGGGCATGGCCTGGAGCAATTGCACACCCGGCTGCGCGACCTGGCACTTGGCGATGCAAGCGACAGCGCCGAAGGCGAATTCTCCGCGCGCACCCGCCATGTGGAGGCGCTGCGCCGCGCCGAACAACACGCCGATGCCGCCGACCTGGAGCTAGGCTTCGAACAACTCGAACTGGCCGCCGAAGAACTGCGCCTGGCACATGCAGCACTGGGCGAGATCACTGGCAAGATGAGCGCCGACGAGTTGCTGGGCCAGATCTTTTCGAGCTTCTGCATCGGCAAATGACGCGGCATGGCGATGCCTATGTCGCCATCCTGACCACCTTGCCCATGGGACGTGGCCTGCCAGTATTAAGCGCATCGGCGTCATGCATCCATCGACAGGCGAGCCCCAATGCCTGGACGCTCCACGCCGGGGTGCGTTACATCACGCCGGGTAACACGGTCTGCAACGCGGCACTCTCTGCGGCACAGGTTGTTGCGGCAGCGAAAGGCAACGGTGTTGCACGCGCCTTGTCGATCTCCTTGCGGGCCGCCGCCAGGTCTTTCTCGAACGCTGGGTCGCCATGCAAGGCGGCGACGGTGGCCGCGCCCATGATGCGGCCCTGGATGACATCGCTTTGCCAATGCACGTTGCAGACCAGGCGACTGTCGCCAAAGGCGCGGCCGCGTGCCAGGAGTGCATCGCGCTGGGCCGGGGCGATTTCCGACAGGATCAATCCCCAGGCCCAGCCGATGGCGGTGTGGCCGGACGGATAGGAGCCGTTCTTGCGCAGGCCGGCATCGTCGTCGGGCGTGCATATCGGCTGCGCGTTGCGCATGAACGGACGCGGGCGCTGGTAGTGCGCCTTGGCAGCGCTGGTGCTGGTGCTGGCGTCGCGCATGCTGCGCTCAAGCAGGCGCAGCAGGTGTGGGGTGGCAGTCTGGTCGACCTGCACGCCGAGCGCGCAACTGAAGGAGTTTGCGGCGGCAGGAAAGCTCAGCACGGCATCCCGTGCGGCCAGATCCCAACGCGGTGTGCCGCGCAGGGCGAGCATGGCCTTGGCGACGGCCTCGTCGTTGGCGAGCGCAGCGCTGCCGTCCGCCGGTGGCGCTGGCACCAGGCGCAGGCTGTCGGGCAGCTGTGAGGTGTCCAGGTAACCGCGGGCGTCGGTGGCGATCACCGAGCCTGCCGGGGCGGCAGGTTGCCGCGCACCTGCCATGTCGCTGCCGAACAGTAGCGCGGCGAGGGCGATGCCTGCCAGCGTCGGTGGCCAGCGGCGGGCGATGCGGTGGGACATGGGCAATTCCTCGGAACGGCACGGCTGCAAGAGCGCGCAGATTACGACGCGCAGATGACAGCTGCATGCTGGCACGACGCAGCTGAGGCGAGGCATGCGCACCGACTGTCGCGGCACTGTCATCTGCTCGTCGTATCGACGCAAGACAGCTGTCGCACGCTTGCCGCCATCTTTTGACTCGTCCCCCACGCCTCCCATGCCCAAGACCCATCTCCTCAGTGCTGCCGTGCTCACCGCGCTCGTGTTGTCGCCGGCGGTGCAGGCGGCCGACACACCGGCCGACGTGTCGGCCGATGCCACCGCCGCCGCGGACACCGTGCAGCAGCTCGATGCGGTGTCGGTGATCGGCCAGGGCGAAACCCGCCAGGTGCAGCGCATCACTGCCCAGGACGTTCCGGTGCTGCCGCCGGGCACCAGCATCCAGAAGCTGCTCAACCGCATGCCGGGCGTGAACGTGCAAGCCAACGATGCCTTCGGCGCCAACGAGGAGTCGCAGACGATCAGCCTGCGCGGGTTCAACGGCACGCGTCTGGGTTACACGCTGGACGGTCTGCCGCTGGGCGACAACGCCTATGGCAACTACAACGGCCTCAACATCAGCCGCGCGTTGATCGCGGAAAACTTCGGTGGCGTGGAGCTGGCCTCTGGCATCGGTGCGCTTGGCACCGCGTCCACCAGCAACCTGGGCGGCACCATCCAGTACTACTCGGCCGATCCGTCCAGCGTGTTCGGTGGGCAGGTGGCGCAGACGGTGGGTTCGGACGCCAACCGGCGCACCTTCCTGCGCGTGGATACCGGCGACTACAACGGCTTTTCGGCGTACCTGTCCGGCATCAACGCAGAAGCGGACATGTGGGCGCGTCCGGAATCGCCCACCACCACGCGCCAGTTCAACGCCAAGGGTGTGTATCAGTTCGACGGCGGCAAGCTGACCGCCTTCGCCGATACCTCGCGCACCTCGCAGGCCGATTACTCCTATCTGTCCAAGAGCGGCATGGCGCGCGGCCTGGGGTGGGACTGGAACCTGTATGCGCCGGACTGGAACCGCGCCCTGGCGGCGGCGTACTGCGCGCCGGCCACGCGCAACCCGGCGCGCTGCGGCTTCAGCGGCGGCGTGGACAACATCGACGATGCCTACTACCAGAGCCGCGCGCTGCGCGACGACGACCTGTTCTACGTGGCCGGCGACTTCCAGCCCAACGAGGCGATCAGCCTGCACACCCAGGTCTATCACCACGAAAACAAGGGCCAGGGACATTGGTGGTCGCCGGGCCAGGCCTCCAATCCGGGCACGCCGCAGGCACTGCCGATCTCCATCCGCAGCACCAACTACTGGATCAACCGCACCGGCGGCATCGCCTCGCTGGGCTGGGACCTGGGTCCGCACCATCTGGAAGCCGGGCTGTGGTACGAGCGCAACCACCACGATGTGGAGCGCAATTTTTACTGGATCACCGGGCCGGTGGACGACGACAAGTTCCTGCAGAACCCCAACCGCCGCCTGTTCTCGCAGAACTACGTGATCACTACGCGGCAGTTCTATGTGCAAGGCAACTTCAAGTTCCTGGACGAGCGGCTGAGCGTGGACCTGGGCATCAAGAGTCCGAGTACCGAAATGACCGCGCGCGAGACGCCGGGCGTGGCGGTGGAAGCGCCGGTGGCGACCGGCGCGCTCAAGGCCAGCGAATCGGTGTTGCCGCAGGTCGGGCTGGGCTATCGTCTTGCCGAGGGCCAGGAAGTGTTCGCCTCGTACGCGGAGAACATCGCCGCGTTCCAGGGCGGCGGTGCCGGCGGCCCATTGCTGGTGACGCAGGCATCGTTCGATGCCAGCGTGGGCGCGCTGGAACCGGAAAAGTCGCGCACGCTGGAGGCCGGCTACCGCTTCGTGCGTGACCGCTTCGAGGCCTCGCTGGTGGGCTACGACGTCACCTTCGACAATCGCCTGCTCTCGCTCAACCCCTGCGCCAGCATCCAGCAGGGCACCTCGCCGGCATGCACCACGCGCTTCTTCAACGTGGGCTCGGTGAGCAGCCGCGGTGGCGAGCTGACGGTGATCTGGAAGCCCACCAGCTCCCTGCAGTGGTACAACTCGGCTTCGATCAACCGCTCCACCTACGACGACAACTACGTGCAGAACGGCGTGGTGATTCCCACTGCCGGCAAGTACACGGTGGATATTCCCAAGCGCATGTTCGCCAGCGAGCTGGCCTTCAATCACGGGCCGTGGAATCTCAACCTGCGCGGCAAGTACACCGGCGAGCGCTTCTACACCTATACCAACGACCAGGGCTTCGGCGGCTACACCTCCTTCGATGCCGGTGCCGGCTACGCATTCGGCCAGGTCGGTGTGCTGCAGGGGCTCAAGCTCTCGCTCAATGTCACCAACCTCACCGACAAGCGCTACGCCTCCAACCTCACCGCGTTCGCCAACAGCGATCCCAATGGCCGTCAGCTGGCCTTCCACGCCAGTGCGCCGCGGCAGGTGTTTCTGACTCTGGATGCGAAGTTCTGAGGATGGGATTCGGGATTCGGGATTCGGGAGCCGGGAATCGCAAGAGCGGGTTTGCGGTTGCTCACTGAGTTCTGATTTCCGAGGTCCGTCAATGCGGACCGGCTAGAGTGGTCAACAAGACGTCTTGCGCGGTTGTCGGGCGGGTGTGGACGTGGGATGTACAGTCGTACCTGCTGCGTCGCGCATTGGCCAGTCCCGCTCGGCGGCGTCGATTCGGTCGCTGTTTTTCGTTGGAGATAGGCATGATGCAGTTCGGTCGTATCTGGCTGGTGGGGGCGATGATGGTTGGCATGAGCGGCCCAGCGCTTGCCGAAGCACCGTTGGCCAAGACGGTGCAGATCCTTGCGCACCGTGGTGCCAGCGCGTTGCGCCCGGAACACACCCTGGCGTCCTATGCCAAAGCCATTGTCGATGGCGCGGATTTCGTCGAGCCGGATCTGGTGTCCACCAAGGATGGGGTGCTGGTGGCGCGTCACGAGAACGAGATCGGCGGCACCACCGATGTGGCCAGCCATCCGGAGTTCGCCGCACGCAAGACCCGCAAGACCATCGATGGCCAGGCGATGGACGGCTGGTTCACCGAAGACTTCACGTTGGCCGAATTGAAGACCTTGCGTGCACGCGAGCGATTGCCGCAATTGCGTGGCACGCGCTGGGACGGCCAGTTCCAGATCGTGACCTTCGAGGAGATCATCGATTTCGTCGCGGCCGAATCGGCGGCGACCGGTCGCACGGTCGGGCTGATCCCGGAGATCAAGCATCCGAGCTATTTCGCCGCGCTCGGCCTGCCGATGGAAGACAAGGTGCTGGCCGCGCTGCACGCGCACACCTATACCCAGACCGCACCGGTGGTGATCCAGTCGTTCGAGACCGGCAATCTGCGCTATCTGCGCGGCAAGATCGGGCGCGCCGGCAATATCCGCCTGCTGCAGCTGCTGGGCGGCCCGCAGATGCCGCTGCCCGATGCCGGGGTGGGCGGCGCGCCGACCACCTATGGCCAGATGCTCACGCCCGATGGGTTGAAGCAGATTGCCGGCTATGCCGATGCGATCGGCCCGGACACGCGCAGCATCATTCCGTTGGACGCGCAGCAGCGCCTGGGTCGACCGACCAGCCTGGTGCGCGATGCGCACGCAGCTGGATTGCAGGTGCAGCCGTACACCTTTCGGCCGGAGAACTATTTCCTGGCCGCCGACAACCGCAGCGGCGACGCGCCGACCGCACGCAACGAGGCCGGTGCGCTGGCGGAACTGCAACGGTATCTGGACACCGGCATCGATGCCTTCTTCGCCGACGACCCGGGCCTGGCGCGGCGTGCGTTGAACGGGACAGCGTCGCGCTAAGCATTGCTTTGGTAGGAGCGCGCCTGAGCGCGACGGGGCGTTGCCAGTGAGCTTCATCGCGCAGCCGCGCGCGGTACAACGGCACGGGTCCGATGGCGATGCACCACCACACATTCGTTGCGGCGCCTCGGCGCTCCCGCCAGCGCTTGGGCACGCCGCCATGCGAGGCGGCAGACAGCATCGACGGGGTTGATGTTCGCCTGAAGAGAGCAACCGTACCCGGCGATCGCTTGCGCGCACGTGTGGCACCCGTCGACAAGCGTGGGCCTGGGCGCGGCTGGGCGTCCTGGTCATGCGCTGTCGCGCGCAGGCACGCTCCTTGTATCTGGACATGGTCGCCTAACAGCGTTATGTCTTCCGACTGATCATCGGAGCAGATGCAAGAAGCCCATGCGCTCC
>NZ_MDEC01000028.1 GCF_002939785.1 Xanthomonas codiaei | reverse complement strand
CGCGGTCACTCAGACCTGTGGGCTATCGGTCGACCACGCCGGCTCTCGACGCCTAATCTGGCAGATCGCCAAGAGATAAGGGGCTCGAACGACATTCCTTCTCCCTGCGGGAGAAGGTGCCCCGAAGGGGCGGATGAGGGTACGGGCGCAGCCTCGTGTCCTTTCGACATTGCGCAGCTTCGCGCCGCACCCTCACCCCAACCCCTCTCCCAAAGGGGGAGGGGCTCGAACGACATTCCTTCTCCCTGCGGGAGAAGGTGCCCCGAAGGGGCGGATGAGGGTACGCGCGCAGCCTCGTGTCCTTTCAACCCTGCACAGCTCCGCCCCGTCCCCACACCCCAATCCCCGCTCCGCACCCCGCCCCGCGCTTGCGGCGCGGGCGCTCCAAGGCACGCGCGCCAGTGGCGCGCAAACTGCGCCTTCTCTCGCCAAGGGGAGAGAGGATTCACAGCATTGCTACTGCTCCGACACCTCCTGCGCCCAAGGCGACTTCCCGCCCTCGGCGATGAAACGGTCGATGCGTTGCTCCAGCACCGGGAGCGGCACAGAGCCGGTTTCCAGGATCGCGTCGTGGAAGGCGCGGATGTCGAACGTCTCGCCGAGCGCGGCTTCGGCCTTGTGCCGCAACTCGATGATCTTCAATTCGCCCAGGTAGTAAGACAACGCCTGCCCAGGCCAGGCAATGTAGCGATCCACCTCGGTGGTGACTTCGTGCTCGCTCAGCGCGGTGTTGTCGCGCAGATAGGCCTGCGCCTGTTCGCGCGTCCAGCCCTGGTGGTGAATGCCGGTGTCGATCACCAGCCGGCAGGCGCGCCACATCTGGTAGGTGAGATAGCCGAAGCGGTCATAGGGCGTGGCGTACATGCCCATTTCCTGGCCCAGGTACTCCGAATACAGCGCCCAGCCTTCGCCATAGGCCGAGATATAGCCGTAGCGGCGAAACGCCGGCAGGCCCTGCGCTTCGGCCGCCAACGGCATCTGCAGCGCGTGGCCGGGCGAGGATTCATGCAGGGTCAGTGCGGTCAGGTTGTACAACGGCCGCGATGGCAGGTTGTAGGTGTTGACCAGGTAGATGCCCGGTCCGCCGCGACCGCCGGTATAGAACGGCGCCAGCTCCGGCGGCACCGGCTCGATGGCGAAGCGGCGACGCGGCAGGCGGCCGATGTAATCGCCCACCTTGGCATCCACGCGCTTGGCGATCCATGCCGCCTGCTTGAGCAGCTCTTCCGGCGTCCTGGCGTAGAACTGCGGATCGGCGCGCAGGAACTGCAGGAATGCCGGGAACACGGCCTGCCCTGCCGGCGGCCTGAAGCCGCTCTCGGCGATGGTGGCGTCCATCTGCTTGCGCAGCTTGGCGACCTCCCGCAGGCCGATCTGGTGGATCTGCTCGGGGCTCAGGTCCAGCGTGGTGAACTCGCGGATCTGCGCGCGGTAATAGGCCTTGCCATCGGGCAGCGCCTCGCCGGCCAGCGTGCTGCGCGCGCGCGGCTGATACTCGTTGCGGATGAAGTCCAGCAGGCTGGCGTAGGCCGGCACCACCTGGGTGTCGATGGTTTGCACCGCCTGCTGCCGCAGCTGCGCCTGCACCGCAGCCGGCAGCGTGGCAGGCATCTGCTTGAATGGCGCGTAGAACGGATTGGCCTCCCCCCTGGCCTGCGCCACATCGGCGATGGATTGATCGCGCCCGCTCAGCGTGACCCTGGGCTGGCTGAAGCCGCGCGCAAGACCGGCACGCATGTTGTCGGTGTGCTCGGCGAAATAGCGCGGGATATCGGCCAGCATTTTCAGATAGCGCTGGTAGTCCTCACGCGTGCGCAACGTGGCCTCGGCGCTGAAGCCAAGATCGCTCCAGAACGCAGAGTCGCTGTTGAACGGCATTTCCCAGGCACGAAATCGTTGCTGGTCCAGCAGCACCTGCAGCTGCTGCCGATACACCTGGTAACTCACCCGATCTTCGGCCGACAGCTGCGCCTGGGGAATCGCATCCAGTTCGGCCAGCGCTTGCTGCCAGTACGCGGTGCGCTGGTTCTGGGTGGCGACATCGACCTTGGGCAGATGGTCGGACTGCGTGTCCTGCGTGGCCTGAGTGTCTTCATCCACCGCGCCGGACAACTGCGCCTGGCGCCAACGCCATTCGCGCGTGTACAGCGCCTTGAAGCGGGCCGCGGCCGTGTTCTGCGCGGTCGGCGCAAGCTCGGCTGCGTGCACCTGCAGCGGTGTCCCCACCACGCTGGCCGCGATCAGCAGGCTCAGCGCGCTGAGCCGCACCACGCTGCCGGCCGGCGACGCGCTCACTTGGCCGCTCCCGGTGCGGTCTTGGCCTGGGCAATCCACTGCCGCACGCGCTGCTGCAACATCGCCAGCGGCATTGCGCCGCCACCCAGCACGGCGTCGTGGAAGGCGCGAACATCGAAGCGATCGCCCAGCTCTTTCTCCGCTTCAGCGCGCAACGCCAGGATCTGCAGCTGGCCGAGCTTGTAGCCCAGTGCCTGGCCCGGCCAGACGATGTAGCGATCGGTTTCCGATTGAATGCTGGGTTCGTCGTCGGAGGGATGCGCGTGGAAGAACTCCACCATCTGCTGGCGGTTCCAGCGCTTGTAGTGCACGCCGGTATCCAGCACCAGGCGGTTGGCGCGCAGTAGCTCGCCGGACAGCCGGCCGTAATCGTTGTACGGGTCCTTGAAGAAGCCGATCTCCTTGCCCAGCCGCTCGGCATACAGCGCCCAGCCTTCGATGTAGGCGTTGTAACCGGCTTGCTGGCGAAACGGCGGCAACGGCAGCGTCTGCGCAAGCGAAATCTGCAGGTGATGGCCCGGCACGCCCTCGTGATAGGCGGTGGTTTCGATATTGACCAGGGTGCGGTTGGCGAAGTCGCTGGTGTTGACCTTCACGATCGCCGGCTTGGTGCCTTCGGGATTGCTTTGCCAGTATTCGGCGCCCGGCGCGGTGCGCCGGAATGCCGGCATCGCCTGCACCTCCAGCGGCGTCTTCGGCAGGTGCCCGAACAGCTTGGGCAGCTCCGGTTCCATTGCGGCGATGTACTGGCGGTACTGCTGCAGGATCTGCTCGCCGGAGCTGGCGAAGTGGCGTTTGTCGGTGTCCACCGCCTTGCGGAAGCTGGCCAGGTCGGCAAAGCCCTGCGCCTTGGCGATCACCGTCATCTCGGCTTCGATCCGCGCCACTTCCTGCAGGCCGATCTGATGGATCTGCTCCGGCGCCATGTCGGTGGTGGTCTGGGTGTGGATCGCGTAGCGGTAGCGGCGCTCGCCATCGGGCAGCGACCAGATGCCTTCGGAACTGCGGCCCTGCGCGGCGTACTCGTCGCGCACGAAGGCGGACAGCTTCGCGTAGGCCGGGCGGACCTGCTGGTCGATCGCGGCCAGCAACTGCTTGCGTAGCGCGGCGCGCTGCTCGGCCGGCACCGCGGTATCGAGTTTTTTCAAAGGCGAGGCGAACGGGCTCTGCTCGCCGGTGAGCGCCGCGATCTTGTAGATCTGCTCGGGCAAGCGCTCCAGCAGGTAACGCGGCTGCACCAACCCGTCCTTGGCCCCCTGGCGCGACACCTCGATGACCTGCTCGATGACGCTCGGAATGGCCTGCAGCCGCGCGATGTAGTCCTGGTAATCCTTGGCGTTTTCGAACGGAAACGCATCGCCATACCCGGCCAGCGCCAGTTGGATGCCGCCGACCGGCTCCAGCGGCATCGCATAGGTCTTCAGCTCGATGCCCTCCAGCCTGTCGCGCAGCTGGCCCAGCATCATCTGCAGGCTGAGCTGGCGTTGTTCGTCCAGCGCCTTGGCATCCACCGCTTCGAACTGCTCAAGCAGGTCGGCGGTCGCGGCGCGCTCGGCGTGCACGGCCGCAAGCGAATAATCGCTCCAGCGATCGTTGTAGCGCTTGTCGCCGATGATGCTGGCGAACTCTGGGTTGTGCTGCAGCTGGTATTGCCACTGCTTGTCCAGCAGCGCATCGAAGGCCTGAGCGGCCTGTTCGCTGCCGGTGGCCGGGGACGTGGCAGCCGACGTCTGCGGGGCTGGCGGCGCCGGCTTGCAGGCAGTGAACAAGGCGGCGGCCAGCAGGCCGATGGCGACAGGACGCAGATGCTTCATGCAGTGACTCCAGTAATGCGAAAACGGCGGAATGGCGTTATCGGGAGCGCCCGCCGCGCCCGGGTGCGCTCCGACACGTGCGTGAGCCCGTACAGGCTTACGCAAACGGTTGGTCGATCGCCGGCGACGGCGGCGTGAACCACTGCGCGCCGGCGTCGGTGACATGGAAATGGTCTTCCAGGCGCACGCCGAACTGCCCCGGCACCACGATCATCGGCTCGTTGCTGGCGCACATGCCCGGCTGCAGCGGCAGCGCATTGCCGCGCACCAGATACGGCGCCTCATGAATCGCCAGGCCGCAGCCATGGCCAGTGCGGTGCGGCAAGCCGGGCAACCGGTAGTCCGGCCCCAGGCCCGCCGCTTCCAGCACCGTGCGCGCTGCCTGGTCCACCGCTTCGCAGGCCACGCCTGGGCGGATCGCCGCGAATGCTGCGGCCTGCGCGGCCTGCTCCAGTTCCCAGATGCGCTGCTGCGCGTCGCTGGGCCTGCCATAGATCCAGGTGCGGGTGATATCGGAGTGGTAGCCCTGCACGGTGCAGCCGGTGTCGATCAGCACCAGCTCGCCTTCGCGCAGCTGCTGCACGCCGGGAATGCCGTGCGGAAATGCGGTGGCGTGGCCGAACTGCACGATGCAGAAGGTCGAACCGTTATCGGCGCCCAGCGCGCGATGCGCCTGGTCGATGAAGCGCACCAGTTGGTCGGTGCCGATGCCTTCGTGCGCGATGCCGGCGGCCAGGCGCTGTACCAGCAGGGTCATGTCGCAGGCCTGCTGCATCAGCGCCAGCTCGGCGGCCGACTTGCACAGGCGGCAGCCATCGATGATGCCGCCCGCGTCGCGGATGGCGGTGCCCAGGTGCGCGCGCAGGCCCGTGTGCACGGCAAACGCGATCCCCGGATCCAGCGCCAGCGCGTGGGCATGGCGATCGTCCATGACCTGCACCACCAGCGCATATGGGTCCTCGTGTTCTTCCCACAGGAACTTGGCCACCGGAATCTGCAGCACCGCGTCCAGCGAGCCCTCCTCGAAGGCCGGGCAGACCAGCGCCGGGTCGCCATCGAGGGTGAGCAGCATCGCCACCAGCCGTTCGCTTGCCCCCCACGGCACCCCGGTGAAGTAGCGCAGCGAGGTGCCGGCGCCGATCAACAGCGCATCCACGCCGTGCGCACGCATCAGACCACGTGCGCGCTCGATGCGCTGCGCATACTCATCGGCTGCGATCGGCGCGGCACGCTGCGTCCAGGGCGCCAGTTGCGCCTGTGCCTGCTCCAGCGACAGACCACCGATCTGGGTGCTCATGCGCCCGCTCCCACGTCGGCGCTGCTCCACTGCCCGTCCACCAGGCGCGCCACGCCGCCGGGATTGCGCTGGCGCAGTTCGATCGGCAACAAGGCGTCGGGCACGGCGTCGTAGCTGTGCAAGGCCGCAAAACGCCGGATCGCGCCGGGCATCCCCACCGCGGTGAAGCCCGGATGCCCGGTGCTCGGGAACGGCCCGCCATGATTCTGCGCCGCGCTCACCGCCACGCCGGTCGGCATCTTGCTGTTGATCAGCCGCCCCACCCGCGCGCGCAGCACCGGCGCGATCGCCTGCCAGGCGGCATCGTCGCTGCCATTGGCAGCGCGGTACAGCGTGCCGGTGAGGTTGCCTTCGAACGCGGCTGCCAGCTGCGCCATCTGCGCGGTGTCGCGTGCGCGCACCAGCAGGCTCACCGGCCCGAAGGCCTCGGTCTGCAGCGCCTGCGGATTGGCCAGGAAGGCCTGCGCGTCCACGCTCAGCAAGGTCGGCGCATAGCGAAACCCATCTTCGCCGGTATGTCCGCCGGCCAGCAGGGAAGCGCCCGCCTCACGCAGCGTCGCCACGCCGCGTTGCACGCCGTCCACCCCGGAGGCCGAGAACAGCACCATCGGCAACGCGGCATCGAAGTGCGCCTTGGTAGCGGCGACAAAGGCATCGCCTGCCGCGCCGTGCGGCACCACCGCCACCCCCGGATTGGTGCAGAACTGCCCGCTGCCCAGCGTGCACGAGGCAAAGAATTCCTGCGCCAGCGCATCGCCGCGCTCGGCCAGCGCGCCGGGCAATAGGAAGACCGGGTTGACGCTGGACAGCTCGGCATAGCAGGGCACGCCGGCTGCATCGGCAGCAGCCTTCAATGCCAGGCCGCCGGCGCGGCTGCCGGTGAAGCCGATCGCCCCCAGCCGCGCATCGCCGGCCAGCCGCAGGCCGGTGGCGTTGTCGAAGTGATACAGCAACTGCACCGCCGCAGCCGGCAGGCCCGCCGCAAGCAAGGCTGCGTGCGCAAGCTGCGCCATGCGCTGGCTGGTGGCCGGATGCAGCGGATGCGCCTTGGCGATCACCGGGTTGCGCGCGGCGATCGCCGAAGCGAAATCGCTGCCGGCAATCGCGTTGAACGCGAACGGGAAATTGTTCGGGCCAAACACCAGCACCGGCTTGCCCAGCGGCGCCAGATGCGAAAGCAGGTCGGCGGCGGTGTCGATGATGGGGTGGGTCCAGCTGTAGCTACGCACCGCCTTGGCCGCCTGGCGCAGCTGCCCGCTGGTGCGCGGCAACTCGTTGCCACGCAGGCGGGTGGGCGCCGGCAAGGCGGTTTCTGCATGCGCGAGTGCGACCAGGGTGTCGGCGTCGGCATCCAGCGCCTCGGCATAGCCCTCTAGGAACGCGGCGATGCGCTCGGCTGGTGCAGCGGCCAGTTCGGCCGCCACTGCCTGCGCGGCGCGCAGCGCGGTCTCGATGTCCTGGGCACCGCTGACCGGAAACAGCGGGCCGATCGGCTCGCCCGTGCTGGGATCGGCAGCGCGGAAGCTGCCGCTCGCTTGGCTGGGCTGCCATTGGCCGGCGAGCAGGATGGGTTGCAGCGTGTCGTTCATTGCGGCACCTTCGATTGCATGGACTGGGCTGCTGCGCGATGTACCGCAGCGGCTGAGCAGGGAGGCGATGCGCAGGTCGCACTGGGTGCGGCCTGCGCATCGATCGGGACACGACCGCCCTGCAGGCGGCTGCGTGCCGACGCGACACGCTGACAGAGTGTCGTGGCGCGCAGCGTCATGGTGCCTGCGCAATCACGACAGTTTGGGCGCGTGTGCGATGGCGTGGTCGATCACCTTCAGCGCCGCCTCGCGCTCGGCACCAGCCACCACCAGCCGCGGCGCACGCACCTGCTCGCTGCCCATGCCCACCTTTGCCTGCACCAGTTTGATCAGCTGCACAAAGGTAGGCACGGTATCCAGGCGCAGCAGCGGCAGGAACCAGTTGTACAGCTCCTTGGCCGCCGGGTAGCCGCCATCGCGCGCCAGCTCGAACAGGCGTACCGATTCTTTCGGATACGCATTGACCAGGCCGGCGATCCAGCCCTTGGCGCCCATGCTCAGGCCTTCGACGATGGCATCGTCCATGCCCACCAGCAGCGCCAGCCGATCGCCCAGCAGTTCCTGCAGGGCGGCAAAGCGGCGCACGTCGCCGGAGGATTCCTTCACTGCCTGCAGGTTCGGGAACTCGCCGGCCAGCTCGGCGATCTGCGCCGGGCCGAAATCGGTCTTGTAAGCCACCGGGTTGTTGTACAGGATCACCGGTAGGTCGGTCGCGCCGATCACCGCGCGCACATGCGCGCCCATCTCGCGCCAATCGGTGGAATACACGTACGGCGGCAACACCATCAATCCGCCGCAGCCGATCTCCTTGGCCGCCTTGGCCAGCGCCACCGCTTCGCCGGTCGCCAGGCTGGCGATACCCGGCACCACCGGCACGCGGCCGTTGAGGGCAGTGACCAGCGTGCGCAGGATCGCCAGCTTGTCGTCCACGCTCAAGGTGGCCGCCTCGCCCAACGAGCCCAGCGGCACGATCGCGGTGCAGCCGGCGTCCACCAGCTGGTTGGCGTGCTTGCCGAGGAAGTCGTGGTCGATCTCGCCCGAGGCGGTGAACGGGGTGGTGATGGCCGGCAACACGCCGTGCCAGAACGCAGCAATGCTCATGGGTGATTCCCTTGCGAGTCGGAAGTGAACGGGTCGGCCAGCGCCGCGAGGCGGACCGGGAACAACGGCGGCCGGCGGCCGGCGTCGGTGGAAAGATCGGGCAGGCAGTGGCCCAGTTCGGCCAGCGCGGTGCCGCAGATGCGGCCCTGGCAGGCACCCATGCCGCAGCGCGACGCCAGCTTGGCGTCGCGTGCATCGTGGAAGTTGTTCAGCGCACCCAGCGGCACGTCTTCGCAGCGGCAAACCAGGGTGTCCGGGCGCGCCAGGGTGTGGATGCGCCGGTCCAGCGCGAATTGCTGCTGCAGCAGTTGCGCAAACGCGCGCGCCGCACGTCGGCGCGGCTGCAGCCGCAGCGCCTCGTCCGGCGCGCCGGCGGCCATGTGTCCGGCCATCGCGCCTTCGACCAGCGCGCAATCGCGCCCGCCGATGCCGCAGGCTTCGCCGGCCGCGAACACCTGGGTGACGCTGGTGCGCAGCAAGGCATCCACCTGCACCTGCCGATGCGCACCGCAGGGCTCCAGCTGGCAGCCGAGCAATTGCGCCAGCTCGGTGTTGGGCACCAGGCCGTAGCCCACCGCGAGCTGATCGCAGGCAAGACGGCTGCGCCCGGCCGGCCCCTCCAGCTCCACTTCGCGCAACTGCGTATCGCCGTGCGCGGCCACCACCACGCTGCCGCTGCGATACCCGACCCGATGCAATTGCAGCCGCAGCGCCACCGCCTGCGCGGCCTTGCCCGGCCAGCGCCACAGCTGCGCGGCGAACCTGCGCAGTGCCGCCGCCGATGCCTGTTCGTGAATGCCCAGCACCGTGGCGCCATGCCGTTGCAAGGTCGCAGCGCTGGCCAACAGCAATGGCCCGCTGCCGGCCACCAGCACGCGCTTGCCGGCCAGCGGCCAGCCCTGCTTGGCCAGCGCCTGCGCCGCGCCGGCGCCGGTGACGCCGGGCAGCGTCCAGCCCGGAAACGGCAGCAACAGCTCGCGCGCACCGGTGGCCAGCACCAGGGCGGCGTAATGCAGTTGCAGCGTGCCGTCCGGGCCATCGGCCAGCAGCCATCCGGGCTGCGCCAGCACGATCTGCGTGCGCGCCAGCAGCGTGATCGAGGCGGTATCGCCCACCTGCTGCAGCAACGCGCGCGCATCCCGCGGTGCGCCGTGCCGCACATCGCTGCGCCACACCTGCCCACCCGCGCGCGGCTGCATGTCCACCACGCCCACGCGCACGCCGTGACTGGCCGCCGCCTGCGCCGCCGCCAGGCCTGCCGGCCCTGCGCCGATCACCAGCATATCGAAATGCAGCACGCGCTCAGCCATCGGTACGTAACTGCATGCCGTCGCGTGCCTCCACCAGGCAGGCGCGTTGCTGGCCGATCCCGTCGATGCGCACCCGGCATTCGAAACACACGCCCATGCCGCACAGCGGCGCACGCGGCTGCCCGCTGCTCGATTGCCGGAACTGCAGCGTGGCCTGCGCCACCGCGGCCGCCACGCTGGCACCGGCAGGCACCTCCACCGGCTGCGCATCCACCTGCAGGCGCACCGTCGCGCTCATGCGGCATGCCCCTGCACGGCGCGCGCCGGCGCATACGGCGCCGGGTCGATGGCAGGCGTGCGCCCGAGCAGGCTGTCCACGATCACCCGTGCGCTCCCCAGCGCCGTGGTGACACCCAGCCCCTCGTGCCCTGCCGCCACCCAGACATCGCGCCGGCCGGGCACCGCCCCAAGATACGGCCGCCCGTCCGGCGTGGCCGGACGCAGGCCTGTCCATACGCGGATGGCCTGCAGCTCGCGCAGCACCGGCAAATAGGCGAATGCACGCTGCAGCATGCGTTGCAGCACCGGCATCGACAGCGCGCGATCGTGCTCGCCGAACTGCCGCGACGAACCGATCAGCAATTGCCCGGTGGGCCGCGGCTGCACGTTGAAGGCCACGCTGGTGTCGTCGGCGCCATGTGCCGAATCGGCGTAGCCCAGTTCCAGCAACTGATGCCGGATCAGCCCGGGGTGGCGGTCGGTGATGACCAGGTGGCCCTTGCGCGGGCGCAGGGCCAGCTCCGGCAGCAGCTGCGGCAGCGCCACGCCGCTGGCCACCAGCACCGGCCCGGCCAGCTGCTGCCCATCGTCCAGGCGCACGCCCTGTTCCAGCAACTGCGCCACGCGGCGGCCAGCGAACAACTGCGCCCCCGCCGTGCAGGCCAGCCCCACCAGATGCCGGGCCACGCGCGGCGGGTACACCACCGCTTCGTCGGGTACCCGCATGCCGCCGGCCAGGCCCGGCACCAGCTGCGGCTCCAGGGCATACAGCTGCTGCGCATCGATGGCGTCAGCGTGCAGGCCGGCCGCTGCCAGCCGCGCGATCTTGGCCGGCACCGCCGCCAGCTCACGAGCATCGCGGGCCACCCACAAGGTGCCGCAACGGCTGAATTCGGCCTCGCTCAACGTAGCGAAGCGCTCCCACAGGCGCAGCGAATAGGCCGACAGCGCCAGCTCGGCCGGGTCGTCGTCCATCGCCACCAGATGGCCCATCGCCGCCGCGGTGGAGCCGCCGCCGATCGGCCCCGGCTCCACGATCGCCACACGCAGGCCCTCGCCCGCCGCGGCCTCGGCGCAGGCGGCGCCGACAATACCGGCGCCGATCACGATCAGGTCGTAACTGCGTCGGGTGGACGTGGCGGACGCTGCGGAATCGGATTCGGCACCCAATCCGGGCGTTGACGCCGACGCCGACGCCGACGCGGGCATCGGTGCAGATGTCCCGGCCATCGCAGCAGGCATCGCAGCGGCCGACAACGGGGCCGACGCAACCACCGGCGCGGGCCGCTGGACTTCCATCAGGCCACGATGCCCCAGGCGAACGGATCGGCCGGGTCGATGACCAGCTGCGAGCGCGCCGTGATATGCGCCTGCCCGCTGATGCGCGGCGCAATGCCACGCCCGCTCAGCCGATAACTGCCCTCGAAGGCGCTGCCCAGGATGCCTTGCTGCACCCAGCGCTCGCCTTCGCCCAGCTTGCCGTCGGCGGCCAGGCAGGCCAGCTTGGCGCTGGTGCCGGTGCCGCAGGGCGAACGGTCGTAGGCCAGCCCCGGGCACAGCACGAAGTTGCGCGCCACGCCGCTGCCGTCGGGCGCGGCGCCGTTGACTTCGATGTGATCGATTTCGCCCCCCGCCTCCCCCGTGATCCCGGCCGCTTCCAGCGCCAGCCGGATCGCCGCGGTGTACGCGGTGAGCTCGCGCTGATGCGCCAGGTCCAGCACGCACGGCGCCTGTTCGGTGATGAAGAACCAGTTGCCGCCCCAGGCCACGTCGCCGCGCACCCGCCCGTAGCCCGGCACGTCCACCTCCACCCCGGCGGCGGCGCGATAGCTCTCGACGTTGTCCACCCACACCGTGCCGTCGGCGGCCAGCTCCACCCCCACGGTGCCGACCGGGGTCTCGATGCGGTGCTGCCCTGGCCCGATCCGCCCCAGCTCCGCCAGCGTGCGCACCACCCCGATGGTGCCGTGGCCGCACATCCCCAGATAACCCACGTTGTTGAAGAAGATCACTCCGGTGCAGGCGCTCTGATCCCGCGGCGGCAGCAACAGCGCGCCCACCATGGTGTCCGAGCCGCGCGGTTCGCAGGCGATGGCGCTGCGC
Organism: Xanthomonas codiaei; assembly: GCF_002939785.1. Lineage (GTDB taxonomy): Bacteria > Pseudomonadota > Gammaproteobacteria > Xanthomonadales > Xanthomonadaceae > Xanthomonas > Xanthomonas codiaei. The sequence goes on along the minus strand of NZ_MDEC01000028.1, from coordinate 59,530 downwards.
CAGCGATCGAAGTCGCGCCCAAAGCGCTCGCGACACTGCGCCAGGTCGCCCTCGCCCAGGTCGGGAAAGCCGGAGAGCACCACCCGGGTAGGTTCGCCGGCGGTATGGGAGTCGATGACGTCGATGGTGTGCATGGCCCATGCTCCCACCGCCGGCCCGCGAACGACTAGCGTGCAATGCGAAGTGAAAATGCGGAAATCCGCACAATCGACAAGCTGCTTCAGGGCCGCGCGTTTGCGCTAGGATCAATAACGGGCTGCACCTTTCGTACAGCCGTTCAACCGTGACTGCCACCATGACCCCGATGGACCTCAACCTTCCCGCGCTGGAAATGCAGACGCTGTTCGATGCACTGCCGGACGTGGTGTTCTTCATCAAGGATGGCGAAGGCCGCTACACCCACTGCAATCTCACCCTGGTGCGCCGGCTCGGGCGCAAGCTGCGCAGCGAGATCATCGGGCGCTCGCCGCTGGAGGTATTTCCGCTGCCGCTGGGCGGCAGCTACATGATGCAGGACCGTCGCGTGCTGCTCGGCGAACTCATCGACAACCAGCTGGAAGTGCACCTGTATCCCAACCGGTTGCCCGGCTGGTGCCTGACCTTCAAGCGCCCGCTGTGCGAGGCCAACGAGGTGATCGGCGTGGTCGGCATCTCGCGCGACCTGGGCCAGCCCGACAACCGCCATTCAGCCTATGAACGCCTCAGCCAGGTGATGGACCACATGCAGGCCAACTTCGGCGACAACCTGCGCGTGCAGGCCCTGGCCGACCTGGCCGGGCTGTCGGTGGCGCAGCTGGAACGGCACTTCCGCCGCGTGTTCCAGGTCACCCCGCAGCAGCTGCTGACCAAGCTGCGCATCGAATCGGCGATGCGGCTGCTGTACGGCGAGGACAGTATCGCCAGCATCGGCCAGCGCTGCGGCTTCGCCGACCAGAGCGCGTTCGCGCGCCAGTTCAAGGCCACCGTCGGCATGACGCCGCGCGATTATCGTGCCCTCAAGGGACAGCTGTAAGTCTGCATCCAAGCGCTGACACAAAGCTGGCACAAATGCCGAATTCGGCAGCATGACAGGGCTCGCTGACGTCATCCTTGCCGCCGGTCTCACAGCGCAGCACTGAAAGGCGCGTCAAGGTGCGCCGGGGCCCGGATGGTAGAATTCCCGGTTTCCCCTACTGCGTTGCCAATGGCCAGCTTTTTCCGCCGCAACAAGCCCACCACGCCCGACAGCTCGCGTACTTCGCGCTACAGCCTGGAAGAACTGGCAGCCGCATTCCCCACCGCGCCGGCTGCCGCCACGCCTGGCTCGCCGCTCGAGGCCATGCCGCCTGCGCAGACCGGCACAGCGCCGGCCATCGAAACGCCAGTAACGCCCGCGCCAGCCGCAGCGCCCGCGCCGATGGCGGACACCCCCAAGCCGGCTGTGACCCCGGCCGACGCGCTCGCGCGCGACATCGCGGCACGCACCGGCCAGGCGCAAAGCATCGCCGCGGTGCCGAGCGCGCCGGCGCCGCCTGCCGCAGCAGCACCGTCCGCCCTGCAGGCCCTGCCGGATCCGGCACCGAGCGCTGCGCCCACCCCGCCGACCCCGGTGGTGGTGGTTCCGCCGGTGGTCGTGCAGCCGCAGCATGTGCCGGACGCGCCTGCTGCCGCGCCCGCCCCTGCGGCAGCTCCCCCGACGCAGCCGGCAGCGCCAGCACCGGCCACCACACCATCGGGCGCCGCACCTGCTGCTGCCGTGCCCGCGGCCATCCCATCGGTCGCCGCTGCGCCGGCCATCGTGCCGCCGGCAGCAACCCCAGCGGCCTCCGCCGCCCCTGCCGCCGCTCCCGCGAGTACCGCTCCGGTGGTCACCGCACCAGCCATCGTCAGCAGTCCGGCGCCGGCCACGCAGGATGGCGACAGCATCGTCGGCCAGCACGATACCCTGCCCGCTGCGCCGGCCGGCAAACCCGGCTGGCGTGAGCGCCTGCGCAACAGCAGCTTCGCACGCAGCTTCGGTGGCCTGTTCTCGCGCAACCCCAAGCTCGACGACGACCTGCTCGACGAGATCGAAACCGCGCTGATCACCGCCGACGTCGGCATCGGCGCCACCACCGCGCTGGTGGAAGGCCTGCGCAAGCGCATGAAATCGCGCGAATTCGCCGACGCCCAGGCCCTGTTCAAGGCCTTGCGCGCCGACCTCATCGCGCTGCTGCAGCCGGTGTCCAAGCCGCTGCTGATCGACCGCTCGCTCAAGCCGTTCGTGGTGCTCACCGTCGGCGTCAATGGCGTCGGCAAGACCACCACCATCGGCAAGCTCGCCAAGCGCTTCAAGGACGAGGGCCACAGCCTGATGCTGGCCGCCGGCGACACCTTCCGCGCTGCCGCGGTGGCGCAGCTGCAGGCCTGGGGCGACCGCAATGGCGTGGCGGTGATCGCGCAGGGGCAGAACGCCGACGCCGCGTCGGTGGCCTTCGATGCGCTGCAGGCCGCCAAGGCGCGCGGTACCGATGTATTGATCGCCGACACCGCCGGCCGCCTGCACACCCAGACCGGCCTGATGAACGAACTGGGCAAGATCCGTCGCGTGCTCGGCAAGATCGACGCCGCCGCCCCGCACGAAGTGCTGATGGTCATCGACGGCACCACCGGCCAGAACGCCATTTCGCAGCTGCGTCAGTTCCATGCCGCGGTCGGCGTCACCGGCCTGGTGGTGACCAAGCTCGATGGCACCGCCAAGGGTGGCGTGGTGTTCGCGCTGGCACGCGAGTTCAACATCCCGATCCGCTTCGCCGGCATCGGCGAGCGCCCGGAGGACCTGCGCGTGTTCGATCCGGTGGCATTCGTGGATGCCTTGTTGCCGGAAGCCTTGGGCAGCTGATTGAGAGCCGGGACCCGGGACCCGGGACCGGGGACCGGGGACAGCACAGGCAGCGGTAACTGTCGTCGCCGCCTCACCACGCAATCGACGTAATGCCAGCCCGGCACGTTCTTGAAAGCCGTTCGCTTGGCTTGCGGCGGTTGCTGCAGGCACCGGTAGCGGTCGCGCGGATACAGCACGGTGACAAGGGCGCTGTACAGCATTGCTGCTGCCCACGTTGCACTTTTGCGCTCGCGGGAGGTAGTCACGGCAGACCGTCCGCACCTGGCCACTGCTCGCTACGTCCCGTTGGCCGCTCCAGGCCCCGCAGATCGCCGGGCGACGGCCACGGTGACGGTCCTGCACTCCGCACCATCGCCCGGCCGGCCGCGATGGCCGGCAAGGTATGTCATCGTCCGACGGTTCAAGCACGCCCCCAAGCCTTCCTCTTTCCAGCCAGCAGACCTCATGCCCGCCGACCCCGCCGCTTCTTCTTCCGACAGCTTCGTCGCTGCGTTGCTGCACTGGTTCGACGACCACGGCCGCCACGATCTGCCATGGCAGCATCCGCGTGCGCCATACCGGGTCTGGCTGTCGGAAATCATGCTGCAGCAGACCCAGGTTGCGGTGGTCATTCCCTACTTCCAGAAGTTCGTCGCGCGTTTCCCGACCCTGCCCGATCTGGCCGCCGCCGATAACGACAGCGTCACGGCGCACTGGGCCGGGTTGGGCTACTACGCGCGGGCGCGCAATCTGCATGCCGCCGCCCGGCAATGCGTCGCCTTGCACGGCGGCGAGCTGCCGCGCGATCTCGATGCCTTGCTTGCGCTGCCCGGCATCGGCCGCAGCACCGCCGGCGCGATCCTCAGCCAGGCCTGGAACGACCGTTTCCCGATCATGGACGGCAACGTCAAACGCGTGTTGACGCGCTTCCACGGCATTGCCGGCTACCCCGGGCTGCCGGTGGTGGAAAAGCAGCTCTGGCAGCTGGCGAGCATGCACGTTGCACAGGTTCCCGAGGGCCGCCTGGCCGACTACACGCAGGCGCAGATGGATTTCGGCGCCACCTTGTGCACGCGCGCCAGACCGGCCTGCATCGTGTGCCCGCTGCAGCAGGCGTGCGTCGCGCGCCGCGAAGGGCTGGTGGACGCATTGCCCACCCCCAAACCGGGCAAGGTGTTGCCCGAGCGCGAAGCCACGGCGCTGCTGCTGGAAAACACGCAGGGCGAGATCCTGCTGCAGCGCCGCCCGCCCACCGGCATCTGGGCCTCGCTATGGACGCTGCCGCAGGCCGACACCGACAGCGGCCTGCGCGCCTGGTTCGCCAGCCATATCGACGGCGACTACGAACGCGCCGACGCGCTGCCGCTGCTGGTGCATACCTTCAGCCATTACCGCCTGCATCTGCAGCCCTTGCGCCTGCGCAAGGTCGCGCTGCGCGCGGCGGTGCGCGACAATGACGACCTGCGTTGGGTGGCCCGCGCCGATCTCGCTTCGCTGGGCCTGCCCGCACCGATCCGCAAGCTGCTCGCTACGCTCTAATCGCTTCGAAGGAAATCGCATGTCCCGCACCGTGTTCTGCCAATACCAGCAATGCGATACCGAAGGCCTGGATTTCGTGCCCTATCCCGGCGAACTTGGCCAGCGCGTGTTCGCGCAGATCGGCAAGACCGCCTGGCAGGCGTGGCTGGCGCACCAGACCATGCTGATCAACGAAAACCGGCTGTCGCCGCGCGACCCCAAGCACCGCGCCTTTCTCGAGACCGAGCTGCAGAAGTTTCTGTTCGAGCGCAATGCCGACAAGCCGGAAGGCTATGTCGCGCCGCTGGGCGAGGAATAGTCAGGCCTGGATTCGGGATTCGGGATTCGGATCGAAGACGTCGGCCGCGATGGGGCGGAACCGCGGCAAGTGAATCTCTTGCTGAGAAGATCTGCCAAGTCGCTCGCGCCGGCTGCCGCCGCCTCAACCCACGCCAGTGGGCCCATCCAGCAGCATGCGGATGCGCTTGAGCAATTCCTTCTGCGTGTACGGCTTGTTGACCACATCGAACTCCGCTCCGCCCACATCGGTGCGCTGGATGCTGGCATCGGCATAGCCGGTGGTCAGCAATACCTTGATCCTTGGCAGCATGCGTCGCGCCTCGCGCGCGAGCACCACCCCGTTCATGCCACCGGGCATGATCAGGTCGGTGAACAAGGCATCCACCTCCGGGTGCTGCTCCAGCAGCTCCACCGCCTCGCGCCCGCTCGACGCAGAGAGGATGCGGTAACCGGCGTTCTCCAGGAACATCCTGGCCACCACCGCCACGTCCTGCTTGTCTTCCACCACCAGGATGGTCTCATTGCCACCCTTGTCGATCGCACGGCTCTTGGCCAACTGCAGATCGTTCTCGAACTCGCTGGACGCCGGGAAATACAGGCGCACCGTGGTGCCCTCGCCCACTTCGCTGTAGATGCGCACGGTGCCGCCGGATTGCTTGACGAAGCCATACACCATCGACAGCCCCAGGCCGGTGCCCTGGCCTTCGTCCTTGGTGGTGAAGAACGGCTCCATCACCCGGCTGGCCACTTCCGGCGGCATGCCCGAACCGGTGTCGCTGACCGCAATGCTGACGTAGCGGCCGGGTGCCAGCTGGTGGTGCATCGCCAGATCGTGATTGGTGATCTCCACGTTCTGCGTCTGCACGGTGACTTCCTTGCGCTCGGACTGCGCCATCGCATCGCGCGCGTTGATCAGCACGTTCAATAGCGCCACTTCGGCCTGCGTGGTGTCGATCTGGCAATTCCACAAACCCCCTTCCAGCGACTGCCGCAAGCTGATGCCGCCGCCCAGCGCGCGCTCGGCCATGTTGTTCATGCCCGACACCAGGCCATTGAGATTGACCACCCGCCCGCGCAACTTCTGCTTGCGCGAGAACGCCAGCAACTGCTGGGTGAGCGTGGCGGCCTTGGCGGCCGCGGTTGCGGCATGCTCGGCACTGAAGGCGATGCGCTCGGCATTCTTTGCGGCGTCGCCGGACGCCATCATCTGGATCACCTCCAGATGCCCGGACATTACCTGTAGCAGGTTGTTGAAATCGTGCGCGATTCCGCCGGTCAACTGCCCCAGCGCCTCCATTTTCTGCGCCTGGCGCAGCGCGTCTTCGGCATCGCGGCGTCGGCTCACATCCAGCTGCGAGCCGAAGAAGTACACCAGGTTGCCCTGATCGTCGAATACCGGCGAGACGAACAACGCATTCCAGAACGAGGAGCCGTCCTTGCGGTAATTCAGCACTTCGGTGGCGAATTCGCGGCGGTTCTCGATCGACTCGCGTACGTCCTGCACGCTGGCCGGATCGGTCTCCGGGCCCTGCAGGAAACGGCAGTTGTTGCCGATGATTTCCTCGGCCGAATACCCGGTCATTTCCAGGAAGGCGCGGTTGGCGAACACGATCGGATTGTCCGGCAGATGCGGGTCGGTCACCGTCATCGGCATGCGCGTGGTTTCCACCGCAGCAAAGAAGATGTCCGAGCGGTGCTTCTCGACCGGCAGGCTGCGAGTTTCGCTGATCATGGGCGCTCGCAGCTCCTGGTGACGGGAATCGTTCAAGTGGTGTTCTCCGCGGGGGCCATTCCCGTTTCCGCAGTTTAGTTGGCTGCAGTGAGTCGATTCCTCACATAGATGAGCCTTTCCCATACGACCACGCCCATCCATGCAACCGAATCGGCCGCTACCCCACACAGCCGAATCCACGGCATCGCATGCACGCAACGCTCACAAGCATCCATCTGCAGGCGCTCTCGGCTTTCGGCATGGACGCATCATTGCCATTGCCTGGTCCATGTCGAGGGGGCACGCATTGACGCCAGGTTGCCCATCGAATCGACTGATTTACAACTGCAGCCATCGCACCCGCCGCGCCACGGCGGGGCGCAGCTACTCGCCTGCGGTTTCACCGAGGCGGTATTCCTTCGGATTCAGAAATTCCGCCAGGCACGAGCCCACCCGCAAGGCCTGCTCGCGCGCATCGCCCCGATAGTCGCCCTCTCCGGCACCTTCGATCGTGGCGATCGGCGCGCTGCGGTCGCGGTGATAGACGAACGCAGTCGAAAACCACCGGGTTTCGCCGGGTGCCTGACTTTCCATCGTTTCCACGCGAAATTCGCCGCAGTAGCCGTGGATCAATGTGCGTCGAAGGGTGTTGTGGGTCATGCGCAAAGTATCGCCACGCCGGGTTGAAGATCGCGTGGAAAACCAGGCCGCGAACAACGGCACCGGCCACTTGCCGCGTGCGCTGCAGAAGCAGTGATCAAGCTGTCTCCACCGCGGCACCCATCCATCACACACCAGTGCCAATCGAGCGAGCAACGCCATCGACACCGCCGCAACGAACGGTCTGATCAACAGCCATGCGAAGGAGAAATCACGGAACCGGTAGACGCCGGAAAGCCTTGCGAACGAAGGCTTGCAGAAAATGGTGGCCGAGGACGGAATCGAACCGCCGACACGGGGATTTTCAATCCCCTGCTCTACCAACTGAGCTACTCGGCCACTTGCCTGCAACACGATGCCTGCGTTGCGAGGACGCGCATCATAGCGAGCAGGCGCAGTTTGGGCAAGCGTTGCGGCCAACTTTGTTGCCAGGCCAGGTTTTAGGGAGGTTTCTTGCGCCGGTTCACGCCGCGCGGCGGGGTGCATGGCCTAGCCTGCGCGCGTCCACCGGAGATCGCCATGCGCCTGCCCCGCCTGTTGTTGTCGTGCATTGCCCTGCTGCCGCTGACGGCGCTCGCGCAGCAACCGGTGCGTGCGGTGCCGCAGCTGGATCTGTCACGCTACGCCGGGCAGTGGCATGAGATCGCGCATCTGCCGGTGTCGTTTCAGAAGAAGTGCCGCGGCGACATCACCGCCAGCTACACGCTGCGCGACGATGGCCTGATCGGGGTGCGCAATGGTTGCCGCACCGCCAACGGCGAGCTGGCCCAGGCCGACGGCGTGGCGCGCCCGGTCCAGGGGCAACCCGGTCAGTTGCAGGTGCGTTTCGCCCCCGAATGGCTGGGCTGGTTGCCACTGGTGTGGGCGGACTATTGGGTGATCGCGCTGGACCCGGACTATCAATGGGCGGTGGTCGGCGAGCCGGACCGCAAATACCTGTGGATCCTGTCGCGCTCGCCACAGATGCCGCGCGCGCAGTTCGAGCAGCTCAAGGCGCAGGCCACCCGGATGGGCTACGACCTGTCGCCGCTGATCGTGGCCGCGCCGCTGCTGTAAATCGGGCTGCCTGACGATCAGCCAGAGCGACGTCGCCTTGGATCAGCCAACACAACCACTACACAGCCGCGCAGGCGCGGCCGGTACCCGGTGCGGCATGGCCCACTCGTACATTCCGGTTCTTGCACGCCGTCCACACCCAGCGGACGACTGCCGGCGATGTTCGATTAGCCGCTCCAGGCCGCGAGGCGCTATCCGTACTGCGTAGTATTCTTGGCGCCGCCTCATCGCCAAGGACCCAAGTACATGCGTCGTGCCTATCGCCTTCTGATCCTGTCGCTGGCCTGGGGGCTGCTGTTGAGCGGCTGTGGCGGCGCGGTGCGCCGTGTGTCCGAGCCGGCAGCCAGCATCCAGCAACTGACCGTGCGTGCCGACGGCTCGTGGTCGGTGGACCTGCGCCTGCAGAACTACAGCAGCATTTCGATGCAGTTCGAGCGCGTGGCGCTGGAGATCTCCGCCGGCGACCAGGTGGCCGGCAAGCTCGACCAGGCCGTGGGCATCTCGATCGGCCCGGAAACCGCCGACATGGTCACCGTCAACCTGCAACCCACCTCGCTGGGCCGGATCACCGTGGCCGACGTGCTCGCCGGCGGCCGCTCGCTGCCCTATACCCTCAAGGGCACCGTGTGGGCGACCCCGCAGGACAAGAAACAACGCGAGTTCGCGGTGGAATCGCGCAACACGCTCAGCCCGGCCCCCGGCCTCAACGGCGTGCTGCGCTGACGCGCACGCCTCCCGTACCGTCTTCGAAGGATCCCGCATGAGCAGCTATACCGCCCCGCTGACCGACTTCCGTTTCGCCCTGCACGACGTCCTGGGCGCCGAAGCCCTGTTCGCCCGGCTCGGCTACACCGAGGCCAGCGCCGACATCATCGATGCCGTGCTCGAAGAGGCCGGCCGCTTCACCACCCAGGTGCTGGCGCCGCTGAACAGCGTGGGCGACGAAATCGGCTGCGCCTTCGACAAGAGCACCCACGCGGTGACCACTCCGCCCGGCTTCCGCGCCGCCTACGATCAGTTCGTGGAAGGCGGCTGGAACGGGCTGACCGCCGAGCAGGAATTCGGCGGCCAGGGCATGCCGCATCTGCTGGGCGTGCCGCTCAACGAAATGATCAACTCCGCCAACCTGGCCTGGGGCAACTTCCCGCTGCTCTCGCATGGCGCCACCGAGGCGCTGCGCCAGCACGGCGAGGCCTGGCAGCAGGAGGTCTTTCTCAAGCCGCTGATCGACGGCCGCTGGACCGGCACCATGTGCCTGACCGAACCGCACTGCGGCACCGACCTGGGCCTGCTCAAGACCCGCGCCGAGCCCAATACAGACGGCAGCTACGCCATCACCGGCACCAAGATCTTCATCACCGCCGGCGAGCACGACCTCACCGACAACATCGTGCATCTGGTGCTGGCCAAGCTGCCCGATGCCCCGGCCGGCGCCAAGGGCATCTCGCTGTTCGTCACTCCCAAGTTCAAGGTGGGCCGCGACGGCACGGTGGGCGAACGCAACGCACTGCATTGCGGCTCGATCGAACACAAGATGGGCATCAAGGGCTCGGTGACCTGCGTGATGAACTTCGAGGGCGCCCAGGGCTATCTGGTCGGCCAGCCGCACAAGGGACTGCAGGCGATGTTCACCATGATGAACACTGCGCGCCTGAGTGTGGGCCTGCAAGGCATCGGCCTGTCCGAGCGCGCCTACCAGAACGCCCTGCGCTACACCCGCGAGCGGCTGCAGTCGCGCGCACTCAGCGGCGCCAAGGCACCCGACAAGCCTGCAGACCCGATCATCGTGCACCCGGACGTGCGCCGCATGTTGCTGACCATCAAGTCGCTCACCGAAGGCAGCCGACTGCTGGCCCTGCACGCGGCCAGCCTGGTCGACCTGGCCCACCGTGGTGCCAGCGAGCAGGAACGCGATGATGCCGAGACCCTGGTGAGCTTCCTCACCCCGATCTCCAAGGCCTGCCAGACCGAGTGGTCGATCGAGAACACCTACCACGCGCTGCAGTGCTTCGGCGGCCACGGCTACATCCGCGAATACGGCATGGAGCAGCTGGCGCGCGATGCCCGCATCACCACCATCTACGAAGGCACCACCGGCATCCAGGCGCTGGACCTGATCGGCCGCAAGACCGCCGCCAGCCAGGCCGCCGGGCTCAAGCTGTTCCTGGCCGACGTGGAAACCTTCGCCAAGGCACAGGAAGGCAATGCGGCACTGGCCGAGTTCATCAAGCCGCTGCGCGACAAGGCCAGCGAATGGGCCATGCTGACCCGCGACGTGCTCGACCGCGCCGCGCGCAACCCGGACGAACTGGGTGCGGCCAGCTACGACTACCTGTTCTATTCCGGCTATGTGGTGCTGGCGTACTGGTGGGCGCGCAGCGTGGCCGCCGCCGATGCCTCGGCGCAGGGCGAGGAGTTCAAGCGCGCCAAGCGCGAGACGGCACGCTTCTATTTCGCCCGCATCCTGCCGCGCACGCTGACCCACGCCGCCACCATCCGCAGCGGCGCCGCACCGTTGATGACGCTGGAGGCGGAGCTGTTCGGCGACGCCTGAGCGCCAGCGCATCGCGGCAGGCTGCCGCCGTCGTAGGAGCGGACCTGGCCGCGACAAGCCGACACCGATCGGCAAAGCCTCGCGCCCAGGGGCGCTCCTACAGACAACCATCGCGCCCCCCCGCTGTCGTAAGAGCGGACCTGGACGCGACAAGCCCACACCGATCGGCAAAGCCTCGCGCCCGGGGACGCTCCTACAGACAACCATCACGCCCCCCGCTGTCGTAGGAGCGGACCTGGCCGCGACGAGGCCGTTCGCTGCGATACACAAACTGTCAACGATCGGGTATAAGCTGTTTTCCCGATGGAGACAGACACGCACGCAGGTGATGTGATCTTCCCCGGAGGCAGCACTGCTCCGGTCGCGGGCAGCGCTGTCGCTGCGATCCAGCAACTGCCCACCTTGCGCCTGCTCTCGCTCGATGCGCATGGCCGGGTACTGGACTGGATCAACTGGCAGGACGCTGCCTGCCTGTATGCACGCGATGCGGTGTCCTGGACCCTGGGCGAGCCCTGCATGCAGATCCACGGCGGCATCTCGCGGCTCACCGGCATGCGCAGTACGCTGGATCTGCATCCCATCATCGCCGCACGCGGCCATGCCCGTTCGCGCGCGCTGGACCCCACCCCCACGCTCAGCAACACCGCGCTATTCGCGCGCGATGCGCAGTTGTGCATGTATTGCGGCCAGCATTTCAGCCGCCCGCATCTGACCCGCGACCACGTGATGCCGGTCTCCAAGGGCGGGCGCGACACCTGGGAGAACGTGGTCACCGCCTGCTTCCAGTGCAACTCGCGCAAGGCCAACCGCACCCCGCAGCAGGCGCACATGCCGCTGCTAGCGGTGCCGTACCGGCCAAGCTGGATCGAGCACCTGATCCTGTCCAACCGCAACATCCTCTCCGACCAGATGGCGTTCCTGCGCGCCCAGTTGCCGAAACGTTCGAAATTGTCGCTGTAAGGCGCATCGGGCCGCTTCTGATCTTCACCGCGACCGCGCCGATCTTCGGCCGACCCGGCGCGTCGGCAAGTCGCTCATCCACCAGCCAGGCGTGCCGCGCGCAAGCACCGTGCAGCCGCCGCGTCTGGCCCCCCATCACTGCCAGGAATGCATCGCGCAGGGTGCGGCAGATTGCCGCAGGCGCCTGCGTGCAGGGCGCAGGCCAGCAACACCGGGGCCGCACCGCCCTCACCGCCCGCTGACAGCTGAACCGGTTTGCTTGCCGGGCCTTCGCATGGGGAGGACAATATGGTTTCAGCACATTGACACGATGATGATCGACTCCACCCGCTATCCGCGCCTGTCGCGCATCCAGACCCCCGACGACCTGCGCCGCTTCGACGAGGCCGAGCTTGCGGCCATCGCAGACGAATTGCGCGCCTATCTCATCGAATCGGTGGGCAAGAGCGGCGGGCACTTCGCGGCCGGGCTGGGCGTGATCGAACTCACCGTGGCCCTGCACTATCTCTACCAGACTCCGGTCGATCAGCTGGTGTGGGACGTCGGGCATCAGACCTACCCGCACAAGATCCTCACCGGCCGGCGCGACCAGATCCACACGGTCAAGCAGAAGGACGGCGTGGCGCCGTTTCCCAAGCGCGAAGAGAGCATCTACGACACCTTCGGCGTCGGTCATTCGTCGACCTCGATCTCGGCCGCGCTCGGCATGGCGATCGCCGCGCAGCGCAATGGCGACGACCGCAAGGTGGTCGCGGTGATCGGCGACGGTGCGATGACCGCCGGCATGGTCTACGAAGCACTCAATCACGCCGGCGGCATGGAGCCGGAGCCGAACCTGCTGGTGATCCTCAACGACAACCGCATGTCGATCTCCGAGGCGGTGGGCGGGCTGACCAAGATGCTCGGCCGTGCCAGCGGCAGCCGTACCCTCAATGCCATCCGTGAGGGCGGCAAGAAGATCCTCGGCGACAAGAAGAACAATCCCACCGCACGCTTCGTACGGCGTTGGGAAGAACACTGGAAGGGCATGTTCGTGCCGTCCACGCTGTTCGAGGAAATGGGCTTCCACTACACCGGCCCGATCGATGGCCACGACCTGCCCGGCCTGGTCGGCGCGCTGAAAACACTCAAGACCCTCAAAGGTCCGCAGCTGTTGCACGTGATCACCACCAAGGGCAAGGGCTACGAGCTGGCCGAAGGCGACCAGATCGGTTATCACGCGGTCGGCCCGTTCGACCCGAGCAAGGGCCTGGTCGCCAAGACCGGCGCCAAGAAGCCGACCTATACCGATGTCTTCAGCGACTGGGTCTGCGACATGGCCGCCGCCGAGCCCAGGCTGCTGGTGATCACCCCGGCAATGCGCGAAGGCTCGGGGCTGGTGCGCTTCAGCAAGGAGTATCCGCAGCGCTACTTCGATGTGGCCATTGCCGAACAGCATGCGGTGACGCTGGCCGCCGGCATGGCCACGCAAGGCGCCAAGCCGGTGGTGGCGATCTATTCCACCTTCCTGCAGCGCGGCTACGACCAGCTGGTGCACGACGTGGCGGTGCAGAAGCTCGACGTGCTGTTCGCGATCGATCGCGGTGGCGTGGTCGGCCCGGATGGCGCCACCCATGCCGGCAACCTGGACCTGAGTTTCCTGCGCTGCGTGCCGCACATGGTGGTGATGGCGCCGGCCGACGAAGCCGAATGCCGCCAGATGCTGAGCACCGGCGTGCACTACGCAGGCCCGGCCGCCGTGCGCTACCCGCGCGGCACCGGCCCGGGCGTGGCACTGGATGCCTCGCTGACCACCCTGCCGATCGGCAAGGCGCAGTTGCGCCACAGCGGCACGCGTATCGCCCTGCTGGGCTTCGGCGCATGCGTGGACGCCGCCGAGGCGGTGGGCCGCGAACTTGGCCTCACCGTGGTCAACATGCGCTTCGTCAAACCGCTGGACAAGGCGATGCTGCTGGAGCTGGCCCGGACCCACGACGGCTTCGTCACCATCGAAGACAACGTGGTGGCCGGCGGCGCAGGCTCGGGCGTGTCCGAGCTGCTCAATGCCGAAGGCGTGCTGATGGCGATGCTGCACCTGGGCCTGCCGGACAGCTTCCAGCAGCACGCCAGCCGCGAAGACCTGCTGGCCGAAGCCGGTATCGACCAGGCCGGCATCCGTGCCGCGGTGCTCAAGCGCTGGCCGCAGCTGATGGCCACCAGCGCACCGGCATTGAACGCTGCCGCGGGCTGAGCGCGACCGACCCGCCACGCCGCAACCACCCGGTGACGGCAGTTGCACAGGAACCGGCAGAGGCCTTGCGTGTGCCGGTTTTTCTCTGGCCGATCTACCGGCCTGGCAACCTCGCTGCGAAGTCGCACCAGACGCATCGCACCGTGGCACTGCCTTGCGCGATCGCAGGCGCATGGTTGCATTGCCGCCGCGTGCGGCTGCAGCGCGAGATCATGCCACTCGCCTGAGACGCTACGCCGGCACCGCGCCGGTGCGCTGAAACGCGTCCACCAGCTCCACGATGCGGCCACGCGCCTGCATGTCGTGCAGCTCCGTCTGCAGCCGGCGCACACCCGGGCCCGGTTCGGGAGACGCGAGTGCCTGGCGCAATAGCACCGGTAGCCCATCCAGTTCCCGCAGCCACCATGCCGCACCGGCGGCCTGCAACCGTGCGGCGTGGTCGAACTGGTCGTAGTCCAGTGGATACACGATGGACGGCAGCCCCGCATCCAGGCAGGCGTACAGGATGCCGGCACCGCCGTGGTGAACCACCAGCGCGTAGCGATGCAGGTGCTGCGCATAGTCCACGTAGGGCAGACGCCGGTAGTTGCCGCATGCCGGCCGCGGCGGTGCGGCGGTATCGCCATCGCTGAAGTGGAACACCACCTCGGGAAACTGCGGCGCCAGCGCGCGCAACACCGCATCCATGCGCTGCTTGACCCATTGCAGGTGGGTGCCCAGGGTCACCAGCACATGCCGCCGCCCGGCGAGAAACTCCGGTGCCTGCACGGCTGACGGGGGCGTGCACAACTGCGGCCCGACAAAGCGCAGTGCGGCGGGCCAGCGCTGTGCGAACTCGAACGACGGCACTCCCAGGGCCAGGATGCACTGCGGCGAATACACCGCCTCGCTGCCATCGTTGCGGTACAGCGCCGGCAAGCCGCAGGCCCGCATCTGCCGCCGGTAGCAGGCATGCAGGCTGCGCTTGAAGCCGCGGGTGAGCCGCCGGGCGATCGCATGCCAGGCACGCTGGCGCAGCGTGGCCGCAGGCAGCAGGCCACCGAAGTACGCCGGCGGCCCGCCGCCCGTTTCGATCACGCAGGGCGATGGCATGCTGGTCCACCAGGCGATGCCCATCGCCTGCGCCGCCAGCCCGGCACTGGGCAGGGTGAAATCGGCGATCACCAGGTCCGGCCGCCGCGTGCGCCAACGCGCCTGCAGCGCATCGCCCACCTGCGCCATCAATCCCAGCGCGTTGTGCAGCTGCCGGCGCAGCCGCAGCGGATTGCGGCCCACCGCATGCGGCGGATTGGCGATCTCCAGCAACACGCGGTCGGCGTGCGCATCCAGGACGCCTGCGCCGCGCAAGCCACATGCCTGGATACGCGCCTGCGCAGCCGGCGTGCTGATCACGTGCACGTCGTGATGCGGCGCCAGCTGCCGGGCGATGGCCAGGATGGGATGCAGATGCCCGCTGTACGGCGGGGCGACCAGGTCAATGCGCATGCACCCGGCCCCGCAGCGTCTGCTGGATCGTGGCGACGAAAGCCTGGCAGGCTGACAGCACGTCCGCAGTGGTCAGGTAATCCATATGCCCGCAGGCCGGCGCCAGCTGCACCGGCCCACGAAACAGCGCACGCGAAATCCAGTCGCCGCGCCCTTGCACGCTGTGCAACTGCGCGAACGTGGCCGGTTCGTGGCAGACCGGGCCGTAGGCGAACACCGCCAGACGCGCGCGCAGGTCCTGCGGCAACTGTAGCGCGGTGAGCAGCTGCAACCCGCAGCTGCCGGCCAGCAGCACCGTCATCGGCGCCTGCGCGAGCAAGGCCTGCACGCTCATGCGGTCGCTGTGCGCCACGCGCGCCGCACGCGCGGCCAGGTACTGGCGCGCGTTGCAGACGCTGGCGCGCCACAGCGCAACGCGACGGTGTGGCGCCATGTCGCTGCGGTACGGGTAATTGGATGCGATCAACTGCCGGCCATCGCCATGCAGCTGCTGCAGGAAATCGCGTTGCTGCGCGCTCAAGGCGCAGCTCGCCGGGTCGCTTTGCCCGGTGAAAAAAGCGATCTGCAAGGGCGGCACGTCACTGCGCACGGAAGCGACCATCCGCCAGCACGCGGTAACGCCGCGTGCGCCAGGCGATGCTGCGTACGCAGGCCGCGTGCAGCAGGTGCAGCGGCTGCAGGCATTCGGCCAGGACCGACAGCACCGGCCGGTGGCGTACCGCACCGCTGCTGCGCCACTGCACCACGCACAGCAGCAGCGCCCGCAGCAGCAGGGTCGTCGCCCCGCAGGCGATGGACCAGCCACCGGGCTGCACGCAGATGGCGAGCAACAGGGCCAGCAGCAGTACCGGCGGCACCCCCTGCAGCACCGCGATGGCAACGGCGATACCGATGCGTTGACGGCGCAGCAGGATCGATGCGAACAGCATCCAGCGGTGCATCTGGCGGGCATAGCTGGGCAGATCCGGCATGGCGGTACGCATCGCCACCGGGGCGATGGATTGCCAGAGACGGCCACCTCGTTCGCGCACCAGGGCGGCCACGGCCAGATCGTCGGTAAGCTGGTCCAGCACGCCGCCAAGACCGCCCCAGGCACGCAGGCATTCGGTGCGCGCGGCGTAGCACATGCCGTTGATGGTCAGCGGCGCGGCGAACGGCAGCCAGCCCAGATAGGTGAGCGCGGCATTGTTGTTGACGAACTGCGCCAGCAGCCGCCCGGCCAGCGTGTCGCTGTCGCGGTAATGCGGTAACGCGGTGACCAGATCGGCATGCTGCAGATCGCGCAGCAATTGCGCCAGCGCAGCGGCGCTCAACTGCGCATCGTCATCCAGCACCAGGCTGATCGGCGCTTGCACCTGCGCAAGCGCCGCCTGCAGCTTCCACGCCTTCGGATTGAGATCCGGCGGCGCGGCGGGCACCTGCATGCGGGTAATGCGTAGCTGCGGATACAGCGCCACCAGCGCATCGGCCACCGTGTTGCCGGCGCGGTCGTCTGCGTCCAGCAGCCACAGGAAGTGTGCCTGCGGCAGCGCCTGCAGGTTGGCGGCCAGCACCTGCTGCAGATGCGCGTCGCCGCCCAGGATGGGCTGCAGGATCGCCACATCCGCCTGGCTGGCTGCAACGTCATGCAACGGCGCCCTGGGTGCGCGACGCATCACCCACAACACCGCTGCGGTCTTGACGATCAGCAAGGCCAGATAGAGCGCAGCCAGGGCCGCCACTAGGCCCATTGCGCCGCCTGCCAGCGGACGAACGCCTCCACGCCCTCGTCCAGACCGACGCTGGGCGGCCCCAGATCGGCCAGCGTGCGCTGCGGATTGAAGGTCTTGGAATACGCGAACACGCCCACGCCGAAGCGCGTGATCGGCGGCTCGCTGCGCAACCGCAACAAGCGATACGCGCCTTCCACCACGCTGGCCATGCGTAGCGCCGTGCCGATGCGCACTTCGCGCTGCGGCAGCGGCAAGTGCAGGCGTGCCAGCACATCCAGCAACAGCTGCTGCAGGTCCACCGGCTGCGCATTGGTGAGGTTGTAGGCGCGCTGCAGCTGCGGTGCGGTGGCAGCGCGGTAGAGGTAATCGCACAGTGCATCGATGTAGATCAGATCGCCGATCACCGGCCGGGTCTGGCCGACAAAACGCGGCAGCGCGCCCTTGCGGGCCGCCGCGATCACGCGCGGGAACAGCACCGTATCGCCGGGGCCGAACACCGCACGCGGGCGCAACACCGACCATTGGCCTGGATACGTGTCCAGCAGCGTTTCACCCAGGTACTTGGTCTGCGCATAGGTGTTGACGAAGGACGGGCCGATCGGGCTGTCCTCATCCAGGTCGTACTGATGTTCCTCGCGGTAGAACACCGAACTGGACGAGACGTACAGCAGGCGTGGGCAACCGTGCCGCCTGCAGAAGTCGATGACGTTGGCGGTGGCCTGCACGTTGTGCTGGTGGAACTGCGCGCGCGTTCCCCACGGCGAGGCCAGCGCGGCGGCATGGATCACCACGTCCGGCTGCCAGTCCAGCGCGAACGGCTGGCTCAAATCGATGCGGTGATAGTTGGGCAACGCGCAGGCGCGGCGGCCGATGCCGTGGATCTCGACACCGGGCTGCCCCTGGAAACGCCGCAGGAAGGAACCACCCACAAAACCGGACGCACCGGTCACGAGAATGCGCAGGCTCATCGCCACTCCGGTTGATAACGGTCGAGACTGGGCTGGCAGTGCGAAGGCAGGATGACCAGCTCCGGATGCGCCTGCGACAGGCCGTGCAGCTGCCGCACGGTGCGCTGGAAAGCGGGCCAGTCGTGCATCACCAGGCGGGTGGGCCAGGCTGGCCATTGCAGTGCCTTCCAGGTCGCCGACGACCACACCGCATCTGCGCACAACAACACCTCGCGGTCCTGCTGATCGCGCAGCCATAGCCCCATCTGTCCCGGCACATGGCCAGGCAACGGCACGGCCAGCACGCTGCCGTCCTCGAACAGATCGTAGGCAGCGCCCAGGCCCTGCCAGGCACCGGTCGATGCGCGCTGCGGCGCCTGTTCGGCAAACTGCAGGCGTCGATCGAAATCGGCCGGCAGCAGCTGCGGCAACAGCGCGCGGCGCAACCCGCCCAGGCGCGAACAGCTGCGCATCTGTTGATAGTCCGCGCGCAGGCAGATGAAACGCGCGTTCGGCAAATCGCGCAGGCCACCGATATGGTCGGCGTGGAAGTGCGAGATCAAGCACCAGGCGATCTCGTCCAGCTGCACGTCACGACGCGCCAGTTGCGCGCCCAGGGTCTCGTGCGCCGGCAGCGTCACCGGCGTGGTCCAGCGATACAGGCGTTCCGGCCACGGATCGGTGGCGCGGAAGAAATGCCCCGCATAGCCGGTGTCGTAGAGCAGCGCGCCGCGTTGCGGGTGCCGGATCAGCACGCTCAAGGCCGGAAACTCGACCGCATGCCAATGCCCATCGGCGCGCACCATGCGCTCGCAATGCCGGCAATGGCCGATGCGCAGCAGCTCGAGCGAAACGCGCGGTGCCATCAGTAGCGCAACACCATGCCGCCGATCGCCAGGCCGGCGCCGGTGCCGAGCAAGGCGACCAGTTCGCCGCGCTGCAGTTGCCGATCCACCACGGCATGATGCAAGGCATGCGGCAACGAGGCGGCCACCTGGTTGCCGGTGGTCGGCAGGATGCGCACCACCTGTTCGGCAGGCAGCCCCAGCGCCTGCACCACATGATCCAGGCCGCCACCGGAGGCCTGATGCGGCACCAGCCAGCGCAACGCGGTGGCCGCAACCCCCGCCTCGTCCAGCAGCTGCGTCCAGAACGCCGGCAGGTGACGCGCGGCAAAGCGATACGCGCCACGGCCATCCATCCAGAACAGCCGCGAGGCCGCGGGCGCGCTGGCCTCTCCGCATGGTGCGCGAGTGCCACCGCCACCGATGCGGCACAGGTCCGCGCCGCTGCCGTAACTGGCAAGGCGGCTGGACAGCAACGCCGAGTCCTGGTCTGCACTGCTGCGCCCGACCACGACCGCGGCAGCACCATCGCCGAACAATCCCGCCGTGCCGGGGATGGCATCGTCCAGCCCGGCCGAGGCCACCTCGCTGGAGACGATCAACACGCGCCGATAGCGGCCCAGGGCCAGCGCGCTGGCGGCCATGTCCAGCGCCACCAGGAAGCTCAGGCAGGTGGCATTGACATCGAATGCGGGAATGCCGGAATCGCCCAGCCCCAAGGCGCGCTGGATCAGCACCGCCTGGCAGGGAATCGGCTGCTCCATCACCGCGCAGGCCGAGATCAGGCAGTCGATCTGGCTGGCGTGGATGCCTGCATTGTCCAGCGCCTGCCGCGCTGCGGCCGCTCCCATCGACGATGCCGTTTCGCCCTCGCCCACGTAATGGCGGCTGACGACACCCAGCCGTGCGGCGGTGGTTCCAGCCGGCAACTGCCAGCGCGCATCCAGCTCGCCCGAGGTGACTTCGCGCGCCGGGACATGGCGTCCGGTGCCCAGGATGCGCAGCGGCAATGCGTTCAACACGAAAGCTCTCGGCAAACAAGGCGCGCAGCATACAGTGGCAGTAACAGCATGCCTAACCCACCCGGATGGCCAGTCGCCCTGCGCGACCGCAGTGCCATCCGGCCGGCGCGCGACACAGCTCCGGCAACCGGGCGCGGCAAGCACCGCGCCGAACGCCAGAAGGCGTTGCGCGACCGACATCGCAGGCGAACTGCGGCAAGCACTGGCACGTGCAGGTTGCCCGGGACGCGCGCCGCTCCTCGCGTCAGGCGATCACGGCGCCTCTACCTGATAGCCGAGGGCCTGCAGGCGGGCCACATAGCCGTCGGGCGCGGTCAAGCGGCTGATCGGCAACACCGAGAAGGTGCTGCGATTGCGCTGCAAGGCGGCACTGGCGATGCCGAGCCAATGCTCGCGCATGCGCCGCTCCAGATCGTCGATACCACGCTTCCTGACTGCATCGGAACTGGCCATCGCGCGCATGCACGCCGCCTGCGGGTCTTCGCGCGGCAACTGGCGCAACGCTTCGATGTCGCCCACCGACCAGGCATTGGCGCGTTCGACCATGGTGGGCAGGTCGCGCTCCACGGTCACCAGGATGCTGCGAAAGCAGGCCGTATCGTCCATGCCGCCGGCGCGAAATTCCTTGAGCGCCTGCCGCGGGTCGGTGATCTTGTAGTCCAGCGCCGTCGGTGTCGGCTTGATGCCCGCGCGCTTGGCGGCGCGCTCCACCACCGACCAGATCACCGGCGAGCGTGCCAGCCCCGACCGTTTCAGCGCCGCCTGGTACAACTGGCCAGCGGCCAGCATCGGGCGCTTGCGCTCCACGCCGCGATCGTTGCCGATGTAGCGGGCCTTGGCCACGCTCCAGCGCGCGTACAGATCGGGCGGCAGCACCTGCTGCAGTTCGCGGCCATCGGCGTTCTTCATCGCCTTCATCGCCGACGGCAGCAAGGTGAGTTTGCCGAAGAACCCGATGTCCGCATCGAGCTGCACGGTCGGCGCCATCAGCACCTGCTGGGACTGGCCGATGATGGTTTCCACCTCACTGGATTGCCATTGCAGGCGCTTGGGCAACGGCGACTGCGTGCCCAGGATCCACAACACATGGTCGCCCTTGCTGACCTTCCACAGGCCAGGCCCGGGCTGCACGCCGCGGACCACCATCGCTTCCAGGTCCACCACCGGCGGTGGTGCCGGCGCCGTCTTCGGCGGTGTCGTTTCGCTGGCGGCCGCCAGCAGCGACACCAGCATCAAACCCGCTCCCCATCCCGCTGCCCTGTGTCGCATCGCGCATCGCCCCCTGTGTGGGGCGGACATTACGTGAAGCCCGCACCGGCCGCGTTAGGGAAGCGTTGGGCTGCGCCGGCAAGGCATGCCGTCAGCGCGGGGCCAGCGTTGCCAGATGTGCTGCCAACGGCGAGGTGGCGTCGAGCAATGCAAACCCTTCCCAGATGAAGCCCGGCGAGACCGTGCAGCCCACCAGGGTGAAATCGCCCAGCGAGCGCGCCGCCTGCCACTGCCCTGCGGGAACCACCTGCATCGGCTCGCCGCGTTCGGCCGCGTCCAGGATCAGCCGCTGCAGTTGTCCGCTGGCTTCGTCATAGACCAGCAGCTCCAACGCGTCGCCCTGCTGCCACTGCCAGGTTTCCTCGGCATCGACGCGATGCCAGGCACTGCATTCGCCCGCAGCCAGCAGAAAACGGATGGCCGTCAGCGCCGGGCGGGCGCGTCCGTCGTCGATCACCTGACGGGCAGAGGCGTAGATGCGGCGGAAGTGCCCGCCTTCCGGGTGCGGGGCAAGCGCGAGCGAGCGGATCAGGGCAGCGGCAATCGGATGCATGCCCGCATGCTAGGCCAGCAGCCGGCGCCGTGCATCAAGGCAACTGCTTGCCCGCACGCAGACAGCTGCGGAAGAACACCAGCAGGTCCCAGCTATAGCGCTTGAGCAGGCGACGCGGCTCGTTGAGCAGGCGGTACAGCCACTCCATGTGCAGGCGGCGCACCCACTCCGGCGCGCGCCGGGCAGTGCCGGACAGGAAGTCGAGCAGCGCACCGACGCCGAACACCAACGGGACGCGCAGCGCGTGGCTGTGGTCGAGAATCCAGCGCTCCTGCAAGGGGTTGCCGAACGCCACCAGCAGCACATCGGCGCCGGATCGATTGATGCGCTCGGCCAGGCCTTCGCCGGCGGCGGCAAACTCGCCATAGCCGTCGCACATGCCGACCACCTGCTGTTCCAAGGTTCCGGTCAAGGTTGCCGCTGCCGTTGCGCCGACGCCGGGACGCCCGCCCAACAGGAAGAACTTCAATGGCTGTGCGCTTTGTTGGCACAGGTAGGGAATCAGGTCGGTACCGTTGAGGTTGCCGGCAAAGCGGCGGCCATGAATCAGCCGTGCCGCCAGATCCATTCCGATTCCATCGTTGACGATGCGCACGCTGGGTTCGCGCATGCGCATCCGCAACGCCTGGCATTGCACGACGAAATTGGTGTTGGCGAAGAACACCCGGCGCGGCTGCTGCGCCGCCAATGCATGGAACAGGTCCAGCGCGAAGGCTTCCTGGGTGGTGGACAGCACTGGAAAGCCACCCAGCGCAATCACCACGCCCGGCGGCGCCTCCACCGCGGCGGCAGTTGTGTCCACATCCATGCGCTGGCCCTGCATCATCGAATCACCAAAGGTCGTAAGGGAAGGCCGCCAGCAAGCCGGCTTGCAGCGCTTCCAGGTCGAAGCTGCCATTGCCACCCAGCGCCAGGCACTCTTCCACGGTATTGCCCGAATGCCACTGGGTGCGCCCGGTACCGTAGTAGTAGTCGTCGTACTTGAAGCGATCCTCGCCATTGCCCCAGTCCAGATACACCGCCGGGATGCCGTAGGCCTCGGCCAGGATCAGGCCATGCAACGAACTGCTGACCACCAGCTCGGCACCCAGCAGGCGGCTCATGAAGGTCGCCGGCTTGACGTTGGGAAACACCAGGTGATCGGCGTAGGCGCTGTATTTTTCGACCGGCTCGTTGAAATGCGGAACGATCGCAAATGGCCGCTTCTCCACCGGGCCCAATGCGTCGGCCGGGAAGAACATCGGGGTCAGCAGCCCCGGGTCGCCATAGACCTCCGGCACCGCGATGCCGCGATCCAGCAGGAATTGCCGGGTCTTGGGCCCGCGCACCGCGCGCACGTCCAGCGTGCTGAAGCTATTGCGCTCTGCGGGAATCTTGCCGTTGATGCCGCTACCCCAGACGGTGTCGCCGTCCTTGGCGAAATGCAGCACCGACCCGATCGCGATGAGCTTCTTGCTGAGATCGCGTTTTTCGATCAGCGTCTTGTCCTGCAACGACAGCACACAGGACACGATCACCTTGGAGAGATGATCGCCCATGTTGACGCCAGCGTTTTTCGGCTGCCACCAGAACAATGCGCGACGTTCTGCGTGCTCTATCCACTTCTGCAGCAAAGCGTTGGCCATTACCAAGGGTCTCCTGTGTACAAACGTGCGAGGTGCGCCGCATCGCTCAATGCGAAAGCGCCGCCTCCGAGGAAGCACGCGCGGCGGCGCCGGTGTGCTGCGGATACAAACGGGTTTCCGGGTACGCGGCCGGGTCGAGCACGCGGTCGGTGGTGTCCGACCAGTTCAGGCACTGGCGGTAACGCACATGCGGCGCATCCATCGCCAGGCCGATCGCGGCAACGATCGACTCCGCATTGCCGGGGGTGTATCCAAAGCGGGATTGGTACGGCCCGACCACGGCGTTGGGGCACACCGCCGGCAAACCGAAGAAATCGTACTGCAGCAACTTCATCGAACTGTCGGCCAGGTAGACCGGCACCTGTTCCGATGCATACGGCGCAATACCGAAACACGCGTGCTTGATGTAGCCGATGGTCTCGGCGTGCTTCATTTCACCATAGACCACGACGTTGTCGCCATAGCCCGGGTGCCGGCCCATGCCGGAGCCGATGACATGGAAGGTGACCTGCGGAAACGCCTTGCTGGCCACCACGAAGAACTCCGGATCGAACAACATCGATCCCACCGCCACTGCATGGATACCCTCGCCATACGGCGATGGGTCTCCCAGTTGATCCAGGTTGTGATCCACGCCATGGCCTACGTGGTAGACGTTGTCGCGGCTGGCGATCTCCTCCGCCATGGCCGGCGACACCAGCGCAATCACATCCAGCGAGGGCGCCACCCGATCGAACTCGCGTTCGATATAGGACGCCACGTTGATCGTGCTCAGGCCGTCGGAGGCGCGATACACCAGCTTTGCCGCAGGGTTGGTGCGCTTGGCCAGCTCGATGAACGCCACCGCGATACCGCTTTCGAACACGATCACGTCGGCGTCGCGCATCCAGTCGAGCAATTGGCGCGGCGGATGCGCTGCATACCAGCGGAACATCGCATCCTCCACCGACTGCAGCCAGCTCCTGCGCGTGTTGAAAGGGTGCACCGTGGTGCGCCACAGATAGCAATCGACACCTTTGTGCGACACCACGGTGTTGGCGGTTTCATCCAGCGGCAAGCGCATATCGCCCTTCATCCGCGACAGGCGGCTGTAACGCAGCGAGAAAAACCGCGTGGTGCCACGCTGCGCGAGCTGGTCGGTGATGAAGTGGATGTTGGCGCGGCGCGGCGTGCGGTAATCGTGTGCGGACAAGACCAGATAGCAAGGCCGGCGAATACCGGAAGCAGCGGCGGCAGGTGTATCGCTCATGGGCCGTGTCCTATGAATGAGTGGGAGAAAGCATGCCCGACGACAGGCGAAGACGATGTCGATCTCATCGGCGCGCCTTGGCCTGGGTCAGCAACTTGCGGATATTGATGATGGAAATCACGTCGCGGCGGAACGCCGGCCAGATGCCCAGCATCAGCAGGCAGGCCGCAGCCATCACCGCAGCGCCAACGCCCAACTGTTGCCACAACGGGCCGCCGACGGCGATCGATGCGTAGTACGCGCAGGCACCGGCGAGTCCATAGGCCGTCATCGCGCGCACTGCATTGACGAATAGCGCGCCCACCGGCGTGTCGGAGATCCTGCCGACCCAGATCAACGACAGCGGCCAGGTCACCAGCAGGCCGAACGAATAACCGATCGCCACACCCATCGCACCCCAGCGCGAACCGACGAAGATGCAGGCGATCAACACAAGGCGGCTCACCAGCGAGTACACCAGTTGCTGGCGCATCAATCCCCTGGCCAGGAACACCCAGTAGGTGGCGTAAGACGCGGTCTGGAAGATGCCGCCCAGAGTGAGCACCTGAAACAGAGGCACCGCTTCGCGCCATTGCTCGCCCAGCACCAGCACGATCAGCGGCATCGCCAGCGCACAGGCGAAGGAGAACAGCGCCACGATCAGATGCACCATCACCGTCTGCCCACGCAGCAGGAAAGCGCTGAATCGCTCGCGATCGTCCTGCAGCTGCGACAGCACCGGCAACGCCACACTGGTGGCCGGCGCGTTGATCTGGTTCAACGGCATCATCAACAGCTGGAATGCGCGGTTGTACAGACCCAGCGCATCCGGTCCGGTACGCCAGCCGATGATCACCTGTCCCACGTTGCGGCTGGCATATCCCAGCAATTGCGCCGCCATCAGATTCCAGCCGAAGCTCATAAAGTCGCGCATCGGCACGGCGCGTTGATAGCCGCCCGGCAGCCAGCGCGCGCAACTGGCAGCGATCACCAGGTTGACCGCCGCCTGCACCACCTGCTGCACCACCAGCGCCCAGTAACCCCACCCCAGCAAGGCGGCAACCACCGCCGCGCCCAGGCCCAGCACCTGCGAGCCGACATCGCTCAACGCCACCTGCCCGAAGCGCAGCCCGCGACTCAGGTGCGCGCGGTACTGCGTGGTCATGCCATTGATCAGAAAGGTCACTGCCAGCGCCTGGGAGATGGTGACCAGCGCCGGCTCGTTGTAGAAGTTGGCGATCAGATGCGCCGATGCGAACACCAGCACCGACAGCGCCAGACCGATGCCACTATTGATCCAGAACAGGTTGTCGCGCTGCTCGCGGCTGACGTGCTTGGCCTGCACCGCAGCGGCCGACAGGCCGAAATCGCGCAGGATCTCCGCGGCGCCGACGATGGCGGTGACCATCGCCATCAGGCCGTAATCGTAAGGCGTCAGCAATCGCGCCAGCAGGATGATGCCGCCGAACTGCACCACCATCTTGGCCGACTGGCCCAGCATGGTCACTGCAGCGCCGCCGGCGGCACGCGAACCGAGACTGCGCTGCGGCGGCGCGGGAGTCGGCGGTGTAGGCGTTTGGGCGGTCACAGCGC
Organism: Xanthomonas codiaei; assembly: GCF_002939785.1. Taxonomy (GTDB): domain Bacteria; phylum Pseudomonadota; class Gammaproteobacteria; order Xanthomonadales; family Xanthomonadaceae; genus Xanthomonas; species Xanthomonas codiaei. Next base: position 33,420 of record NZ_MDEC01000028.1, on the reverse strand, counting down.
GGCGTCTCCATCCTTGCCCAGCGCTTCCAGATAGGTGCGGTAATGCAGTTGGCCGATACGCGGCCAGTCGCGCTGCGACAGATCCGGAGCGGGTCCGCGCGGTGCCGCGCGCACCTTGTCCAGCATGCCGGTCAGCAACGCCGCGTCGAAGTCGCCCTCGTAGAGGAACACCCAGCCCGGCCCCACTTCTTCGGCGATCGCCGCATTGGATTCGCTCCACGGCGCCAGCACCGGCCGCGCCAGCGACAACGCCAGCAACAAGGTGCCGGAGTTGTGCATCTGCCGGTACGGCAGTACCACCAGTTCGGCTTCACTGACCTCGCGCGCCAGCACCGGCTCTTCGACGTAGGCCAGCAACGCGGTGATGCGCGGATCCTGCGCGCACGCGTCTTCCACCAGGCTCCGCATCTGCGGGGTGGCCGGGTTGCCGACGATACGCAGATTCAGGCGCGGATCGGCCACCTGCCGCATCACTTCCAGCAACGTTTCCACGCCCTTGTACGGGCGGATCAGGCCGAAGTGCAGCAGCCGCCCGGGAACGGTGCTGCCCTGGGGCATGGGCGCGAACCAGTCGCGGTAATGTCCATGCAGGATGGTGTCGGTAAACGGCGGACGCGGCGGCGTGGTCGCATTGATGCGGATCCAGCGACGTGTGAGACGGTCGATCCAGCGCAACAGACTGCGCTCGCGCCAACCGCGATCCTCATGTGGTGCCAGGTTATGCAAGGTCCGCACGACCGGCGTGCCGGTCACCTGCAGCTTGAGCAGCAACAGGGCCGCACAGATCTGCTTGGCCAGCGTCCCCGCGGCGCTGGGATGACGCAGCAGGTACTCCGGCCAATGCAGGTGCAGCACGTCGTAGCGCGACAGCAAGGCATCGCGCATCGAGAAGAAGCGCAGCTGCACCGCGTCGGGCAGCGCGTCATACAGCTGGGTCAGATAGGGATTGGTGTTGGCGTTGGGCTGCTCGGTCGAGAACAGCACCGTAAGCCGCGGCTTCGCCGCCGCGGTGGCTGCCGGAGCGCTCATCGCCGCGTCTCCTGCGGGCGCGGCGTGCCCAACGCCATGTGGTACTCGTCGACATAGCGCCCGACCACGTGTTTCCAGTCGTACCGGCCCACGTAGGCCATGGTGGCCGCGCGACGGCTGGCAAAGTCCGTATCTGCCGTCAGCGCCAGCGCCTGTACCTGGTCGGCTGCCGCCTCGATACGGTCGCGGTTGACGATCACGCCCTGCCCCGACTCGGTGGCAAGCCGCACGAACGGCGGGATGTCGCTGAGGATGGGGATCAATCCTGCGCTCATCGCCTCCACCGCGGCGATACCGAAGCCTTCGTGACGCGACAGGCAGACGAAGAACTGCGCCTGCTGCATCAGGGCGCACAGTTGTTCCTGCGACGGCGACATGCTCAGCTGCACCTTGTCCTGCAATCCGCGCTCGGCAATGGCCTTGCGCAAATCGGCCTCGTTCAGATCGTACTCGCGGCCGGCGACGATCAGACGCCACTGCGGGTCGCGCTTGAGCGCCGCCTGCAGCAACTCCAGGGTTTCGATAAGACCCTTGTTGACCGACCAGCGGCCGAAATACAGCATCGTCCGGCCCGGGGTCGCTGCGCCCTGCCCCGCATATTTCTCCACATCCACGCCGTTTTCGATCACGCGCAAGCGCGCCGGCGAGACCACCTTGGCGAACAGCTCGCCGTCGTTCTCGCTGGTTGCAATCACTCGCGAATATGCCAGAGCCGAGGTACGCGTCAGGGTCTGGAACCACAGCTGCTTCATGCGCGAGGCGTAAGCGGTGTGGAAGAAGCCACCATGCGTGGACACCACCATCGGCTTGCGATGCATCGGCTTGGTCAGTGCCAGGTAGTCGTAGAAAAAATCGATGCCATGCAGATGCACCAGGTCCGCGGAGCGGATCGCACCCAGCACCGACGGCGCCAGCGGATAACGCGACGAACCGCGATAGCCGATCCGCCGGATCGGCAGGCCCTGGTAGGTTTCCTGCGGCGCCAGCCGTGCGCCCGGGTCGGTGAACACGCGATCGAGCGTGACCACCTCCACCGTATCGGCGCTGATGGCCTGATGCTGGCGGGCCACATTGAGAACGACTTCCTCCATACCCCCGATCGACGGGTGGAATTGGCGGACGACATGCACCACTTTCATTTACGCCAATCTCCTGTGCCGGCAACATGCACGCAAGTGCTGCGACGGCTGATGATTCTGCAACTCGTCATTGGCCCTTCAACCCCAACATCCATGGCGCCAGACGCACCAGGACCGCACACATCGGCACGGCGCAGGCGATCGCGAGCGCGCTCAGCCCCATCGCCCAGATCGGCGTACCGATGAGTCCACGATCCACCAATCCGGTCCGCGCAACCACGCTGGTCACCACCAGGAACACCAGCGTGTGCGTGCAGAGAATCAGCAAGGTATTGGTGCCGATCCACTGCACCCAGTGCCAGTTGCGAAGGAAATAGGCCACGCACAAGGTCATCGCCGTGCCAAGCAGGCTGACCAGCAGGAACAGCGCCGGCCAATGCCCGAACTGCAGGTTGTTGACATCCACCTGGCCGTTCCATGCGGCCAGCGTTCCCCATGTAGCCGCCAGGACCGGCAAGGCCAGTGCCCACGCCAGCGCCGAGCGCAGCGCATCGGCGATGCGCGACAGCGCACCGCCGACGGCAACGAAGAACAGCGCAACCGGCAACACGTCCAGCGCAAGCGGCAGGCGCAGTTGCAGCGACGGAAACCAGCTCGCCCAGGCCAGCGCGAGCGGCAGGCCGAGCGCGGCCACCACAGTGGCGCTCAACCGTGCGCGCAGTGCAATATAGCTCAGCGTTGTGACAAACAAGGCAGGCAGAAACCACAATGCCGGGAGCACATACAAACGTGTTCCGTTGGCCCACACCACACCGGTGAAGGGGTGCCACCACGGGCGTGCACCCGGTTGCTGAAATGCATGGTTGAGCACGGCCATCAACAGCCACACGCCGTAAGCGACCAGGAAAAATCCCAGGTACGGGATCAGCAGCGTCCGCGCCAGCTTCTTGACCGTCGCCACGTTCAATGCGCGTTGCCCGAAACGCTCGCCCACCCAGCCGGACAGTACGAAGAACAGCGGCACATGGAAACTGTAGGCAAACAACTTGTAGACCGGCGGCATCCCGCTCGCATGACCGAGCACGACCAACACGATCGCAAGCGCCTTTGCGGCATCGATCTGCCAATCGCGCGTGGCTGCAGCCGCAGGCCGGGCCAGCGTCCTGGCCGACTCCGCCGCGGGCGAATACGACGCCGTTCTCATGCCACCGCGCCGGTCATGCCGTCACCGCGCGTGCACCCAGTGCCCACGGAGCAAAGCGCATCAGGATCCAGCGCATGGGGATGCAGGCAACCAGGGCGAACAGCGTGACGAAGATCGCCCAAGCTAGTCCCGGGCGCGCCGAGCCGAACCCGCCGGCAAGCGCCGCAACGCCGGACAGCACGAAGAACACCAACATGTGCGTGCACAGGATCAGCAGCGTGTTGCGACCGATCCACTGTATCCATGCCCAGCCCTGTACCAGCCGCGCGGCGCAGATCACCATCAGCGAGCCCAGCACGGCGCTGAGCAGGAACACCGCGTGGTTGCGTCCGAACTGCAGCATGTTGACGTCGATACGTCCGTTGAACTGCGCCAGCCAGGCAACCGCAAGCGCCAGCACCACGGTCACCAGCGCGCTGACCGGCAACGACGTGGGCAGGCGCGGCGACACATGGATCAACAGTGCGCCGAGCGCGTAGAAACACAGCGACACCGGTAGCACATCCAGCCCGAAAAAAAGCCGGATCCCCTGCGCAGGGAACCAGTTCATCCAGAGCCACGCCGCCACCAGCGCCACTGCAGCGATTGCCAGCGGCGGCAACACGCGACGCAGCAATACGTAGCCGATCACCGTCACCAGCATCACCGGCAGGAACCACAGCGGCGGCTGCACGTACAAGTCGGGACCGATGCCGGTCAGCAGCGACACGATGGGCTCCCACCAGGGATGACTGCCCCAGCGCGCTGCCTTCTCCCCGATATTGCGGGTCAGCAACCAATACGCATAGCCCAGCAGGTAGAAGGTGACATACGGCAGCAGCAGGCTGCGCGCCTGCTTGGTCATCGTCTGCGACAGGCTGGTGGTGCGTGAGGCATAGCCTGCCGCCAGCCATCCCGACACCAGGAAGAACAACGGCACGTGGAAGCTGTAGGCGAACAAGGTCATGCCATACGGCACGCCCTTGGCATGGCAGAACACCACCAGCAGGATCGCGATCGCCTTGGCGGCATCGATCCGCGGATCGCGGGCGCGCCCGCCAGTGGCGATGCGCACGCCAGCGTCATGCACGCCGGTCGATGCGGGAGTAGCGAGCGCGCTCATCTCGATGCTCCCGCCGGCAAGGCCAGCCGCGCATCGTCATCGGCTCGATCGTCGTTGACCGACGCCGGCGAGCTCGCCGCCGACCAGGTCGGACGCATGTGCCAGAGACAGCCGCAGACGAACCACCACAGCGCCGAAGTCTTGATCGAGAAGTAGCCGTTGGAGACCAGCAGGCTCAGCGCGAAGGCGAAGATGGCCAGGTTCTTGAACAACTGGCCTTCCTTGCTCGGCATCAACAGCAGGAAGGAATACGACAGCAGGAACGCCAGCACCCCGACGATCGACTGCGATGCAATGAAGTAGGAGATGCCGCTGTCGAAGTAGCGGTATGCCTGGGCGAAATCCAGACCCATCCAGGACTCGAACGAAAGATTGTTCATCGAATACACGGTGAAGAATACCCGGCCCATCGTCGTGTCCTGGTAAGCGGTGATCCCGGTGACCCACACCAGCAACCATGCGCTCATGATCACCAGCAAAAACACCAGAAACGCCAGGCGCTGATCCAGGCGTTTCAATAGCGGTGTCAGCAACACCATCAGCACGCAGGTACCCGCCGCGAGTCGTCCATCCGAGGCCACGATCATGAAGCCGATCAAGCCCACCGACAGGATCAATGCAGCCGGACGCATCCAGCGCCAGAACACCAGCACGATGGCTGTAAAGAAACAGATGTAGTTGCCCATCGTCACCGGCTCGATGAACCACGACGAAGCACGCGGCAGATTGGAACCAGGCAGGAAGTTGCGCTCGCCCGGACGCGTGGCGCTGACGAACAGATTGCTGTCTTCGTTCCAGAACCCTTCCGCGCTCATGCCGCGGGCGTTGACGAAGAAACTTTTCGGGTTGACCAGGTCGCCATACGCAGTCGGCATCGCCAATTCGAAGGCCGCCACCAACGAGACGATGATGGTCATGCGGATGAACAACTTGGGCACCGAGCCTGTATACGCCGAGCCCAGCACCACGAACGCAAACACCACCAAGGCGTCGCGGAAGAACTTCGGGTCGATCTGCCAATTCACCAGAAACCGCACGAACATCAGCAGAACGATCAACCCCAGGCCGCTGATGATCAGGGCGAGCCGCTTGCGGCTCAGGGAACCAAGGCCGAGCAGGAAACACGCCGCATAGACCATGAACTCGACCGCGTAGGTGATCACCGGCCGGACGGTGAACACGTTCGCATTGATCAGTGCCAACACCAGGTTGTAACCCACGCCCACCAGCAAGGTCAGCTCGATGAGCAGGTTGTGCCAGCGAACGCGGGTCTCTTCGCTCATTCGGATCAGCATGCAGACGCCTGCCTGGAAAGGGCGGCTGCAACGCAGCCGCCCGCGGCGCCGGACGCGCCAGCTCGCACGCTTGCCGCCATCATCAGTACGCGGTCTTCTGTCCGAGCACGCGCACCGCAGTCAGCACGATGATGCGGATATCCAGCCACAGCGACCAACGACGGATGTAGTCGAGGTCATACTGGATGCGCTTTTTCATCGTCCGCAGCTCCGGGGTTTCGCCGCGGAAGCCGTTCACCTGCGCCCAGCCGGTGATGCCCGGCTTGACGTAGTGGCGCTGCATGTAATGGTTGATCAGCTTTTCGTAGTGCGTGTTGTGCTGCGCCGCATGCGGACGCGGACCCACGATCGACATGCTGCCGCCCAGTACGTTGAAGATCTGCGGCAGCTCGTCCAGGCTGCTGCGACGCAGGAACGCGCCGAAACGGGTGATACGCGTATCGTTCCTGGTCGCCTGCTGGATGGTGGTGCCATGATCGTCATGCACGCGCATCGAGCGGAACTTGTACATGTAGAACTCGCGGCCACCCAGGCCATGGCGGCGCTGGCGGAAGAACACCGGGCCCGGCGAGCTGAGCTTGACGCCGACTGCAATGGCGGCCATCAGCGGCCATAGGCCCATCAGCGCGATCACGGCCAGGATCTTGTCCTGCAACGCCTTGGCCACCACGAAGTAATTATCGCGGTCGACGCCGCCCTGGCGCAGGTTGATCACCGGCGTATTGCCGATCTGCTCGCCGGACTGGTTCAACAGACCGAAGTCGAACAGGTCGGGCACCAGCTTCACGTTGATCGGATAGCGATCCAGGCGCTGCAGCAGCTGCTTGATATGGTCGCGCTCGCCCAGCGGCAGCGAAATCCACACCTGTTCCACCTGGTTTTGCTTCAGGTAATCGATCAGCGCATCCGGTTCGCCCAGGCACGGCAGCGATTGGCGCTGCTCGGTCACGGCGATGTCGTAGGGAGTACGGAAGTAACCGACCAGGTTCATCCCCACCCACGAGTTGCGGCTCAGGTAGTGATTGATCTTCATCACCGGGTGGCGCAAACCAACCACCACCACGCGCTGCACGTCCACGCCCTGCGCGCGCAGATGGTTCAGGAAACCGCGCAGCAAGGTACGTGCCGCTACCAGCGATGCCAGGCCGCCGACGAACCATAGGCCGATCCAGCCGCGCGAGACCTGCTCGCCCACCTGCACGATCAGCGCATGCACCGCGAACAGGGCGAACACGCCGCCAAAGGCGCCACCCAGCACCATCAGCTCGCTCAGCAATCCACGACCGCGCCAGCTGCGATACAGCGGAAACAGGGCGAAGCAGATCACCGAATACAACAGCGTGGTGGCGATGGCGACCCGGTACGGTGCCGCCGGCACCCAGGAGCCGAACACGACGCGATAGGCGACCAGGCCGGAGACGACCACCATGGTCAGGTCGAAAACGCGCAGCACCAGGTCGGCTGCGGCCGAATACTTGGACAACAATCGTGGCGAGGATGTCGTGTAAGTCGCGCTACTCAAGTCTGCCAAAAGCATGGGGATGTCCTCCAAACTCGATACGGCGCATGCGGGGGAACATACGAATCGCACGCGAGTTTTCAATCATCTCCGTCGCATGATCACCGCGGTAATACCTACCGACCCCAGATCACCCGACAGCCCTTTGTTTCAACAGAGACAAACTTTCAAACGAAGGAGCCCGAAACATACGGGATCCGACCTTTTCCACGCTGAATCGGTTGTCACTTTAATTAACCACCGTTTTGCAACACCACGATGTCAGTTCAATCGTGGCTCCGGCCCATTGCCCCGCAGGAAGTAGCGCACAAGCGCCACGGCCAGGCCAAGGAATACGCCAAAGATGAAGCCCAAAGCGAGGTTCAATTTGAGTTTCGGCGAAGTCTTCGACGTAGGCACATCTGCAGTGTCGACGATGGTCACGTTGTTGGCGCCGACATTGCTCGCGACACCGATCTCCTTGTAACGCTGCAGGAGCGCGTCGTAGAGCTGGCGGTTGGTGTCGACGTCGCGCTTGAGCATGTTGTAGCGGATGCTGCGGCTCTGCAGATCGAGTTCGTTGTTACGCAGGCCGGCAATGCGTTCGTTGAGCAATTGCTCCTGATGCACGGACGCGTCGTAGGTGGCCTTGAGCGACTGACGAACGTTGACGATCTCGCCGTTGATCTGCCGGCGCGACTCTTCGATCTGCGCCTTCAGGCGCTGCATTTCCGGGTAATCCGGCTTGAAGGTCGATAGCTTCTGCTGGTACTCGCTGGTCAGGCGCACCTGCTCGCCGCGCAGCGTCTGGATCAGCGGGCTGCTCAGCACCTGCGGCAGCGACATCGCGTCGCCGCTTGCTGCCTGGCGCCAGGCGGCCTCGGCCTTGATGCGCGCATCCTGCGCCGACGCCAGCATCGCGTTGAGGTCGGTCAGGTTCTGCGCCGGCAACGAGGGCTTGTCGTCGCCCACCGAGACGATCTGCTCTTCGGTCGAATACGCCACCAGGTTCTTCTCCGAGTCCTCGACCTTGGAACGCAGTTGTTCCAGACGCTCGGCCAGGAACTTGGTCGCGAACGAGGACGCCTTCATGCGGCGCTCCTGCGTGCTGACGATGAACACCTTCGGATACGTGTTGGCGATCTTGGCCGCCAGCACCGGGTCCGGCGACTCGTAATTGACATAGACCAGACGCGAATTGAGGATCGGCTCGACCACCAGGCCCGCAAGCAAGGTATCGGTCAGGCTGCGCTCGATGATCGCCTGGCGCGAGTCCACCGACTTGCCGGCTTCCGGGTTCTTGGCCGCGGCCTTTTCCACCGCATCTTCCACCTGCTGCTTGAACGCCGGCTCCTGGTCGAGCTTGGCCTCGCGGATCACCGCACGCGCCAGCGAGCGGCTCTGCAGCAACTGGTACTGGGTCTGGTAGAAGTCGCGATCCTGCGGGGACTCCACCGGCATCAGGTTGTCGACGTTCACCACGTTGAGCGAGTCGCGCTCGATCTGCAGCGTGCTGGTGGCGCGATACTTTTCCGGCATCAGGAAGGTGATCACCAGCGCCAGCAGCGTCGCGCCGATGGTGATCAGGATGATCAGCCAGCGCTGCGACACCAGCGCGCGCCAGTAGTCGAGCAAGCTCACGTCTGCCAGCTCAAGATGTCCGTGACGCTGCGACGGCGAGGAACGATTGTCGGAATTCATACTCATCGGTAAGCGCGCCACACCATCACCAAAGGGGTCAGTTCCAGCATGGTGCGCAACCAGACGCGCGCATCCGAGCGATACACCACGACGATGTCGCCACCGTAGATCTCAGGGTCCGGATTGGTGCCCTTCTCGATCTCGGTCAGGTCGAAGCGCGCGATCATCTTCTGCCCGTTGACCATCCGGAACACGATGACGTTGCCGCGGCTTGCCACGGTGCTGACGCCCTTGGCCTGCGCGACGGCCTGCTGCAAGGTCAGGTTGGCGCCGATGACGGGATAGATGCCGGGTTCGGTGACGGCGCCGGTCACGGTGACGCGGCGGCCATTGGATTCCTGCACGAACACCGACACCTGCGGGTTTTGCAGATATCCGTTGCGATAGCGGTCGGCAACCATCTTCTCCAGCTCGCCGACGCCCATGCCGGCGGCATTGACGTCGCCGATCAGCGGCAGCGAGATGTGACCGTTCTGATCGATACGCACCTGCCGCTCCAGATCGTCGATCTGGAAGACCTTGACCAACAACAAGTCGCCTGGAGAGAGTCGATACTCGGGCTGCACCGCCGACATTGCCAGCGGATCGGGCAGCGGCAACGACGTCGCCATGTCCTTCCCGGTGCTGCAAGCGCCCAGTGTCATCGAGCAGATCAACGCCAGGCTCAAGGCTTGGCAAAATCGTCCGATCAGTTTCTTCATGCGTGTGGCTGGCTGCCTCGGTTGGGTGGGACAGGAGCTCGCGCAGCATTCAACCGGCCAAACATGCCAGCACGAACGTACGACAGAGGATTCATCCCGGAACATCGGGATCACGACAGGTATGACGTGTTGCACTGCACTATGGCACAGAAAGATCGCACCGCAAGGCGCAGCACGTCATTTTTTTGACGGCGTTGGCCTATTGATTCAAGTTCGTCGAAACCGCGTTAACGAACCGTGATCCACGTTCGATTCCAGGATCGGTGATTTGGAGCGTTTCCGCGCACTTAGCATCATTCCGTGATCCAGGTCCATAGCGAACCGGACCGCAAAAACCAGCCGCTAGCGCGCTGTTCATGCTGCACTGCGATATGCCGATCTGCATAGTCATCGGGCTGAGCGAAGACACAAAAATGCAATGTTGCGACGCAACAAAAAAGCCCATGTCGCGACGACATGGGCTTTCGTATTTGGTCGGGGTAGCCGGATTCGAACCGACGACCACTAGTCCCCCAGACTAGTGCGCTACCAGGCTGCGCTATACCCCGAAGATGTTGCGTCCCGCCGGCGAGGGCGGCCTGCGATTATAGCGGCTTTGTGAAGCGTTTTCCTAGCGCCGCAGCAGTTGCAGCACTTCTTCCAGCTCCATCCGCACCTGCTTGATGATCTGGTTGCTCAATGCCGACTCGCTCTTGGCGCCGTCGCCCTCCAGGCGCAGGCGCGCACCGCCGATCGTATAGCCTTGCTCGTAGAGCAGGCCGCGGATCTGCCGCACCATCAGCACATCGTGGCGCTGGTAGTAGCGCCGGTTGCCGCGCCGCTTGACCGGCTCCAGGCTCGGAAATTCCGTTTCCCAGTAGCGCAGCACATGCGGCTTGACGTCACATAGCTCGCTCACTTCACCAATGGTGAAATAGCGCTTCGCCGGAATCGGCGGTAGCTCGCGATTACTGCCCGGATCCAGCATAAGCCTCCACCCGTTCCTTGAGTTTCTGGCCCGGGCGGAAGGTCACCACCGTGCGGGCCGAGATCGGAATTTCCTCACCGGTCTTGGGATTGCGACCGGGCCGTTGGTTCTTGCGCCGCAGATCGAAGTTGCCGAAACCCGACAGCTTCACCTGACGACCCTGCTCCAGCGCATCGCGCAGCACATCGAAGAACGCATCGACAAATTCCTTTGCCTCGCGCTTGTTCAGACCGACCTCGTCGAACAGACGCTCGGCCATCTCCGCTTTCGTCAATGCCATGCCAATCCCCTGGTTACCGCCTCAACTCCGGATCCGGGCGCGGTGCTCGCGCTCGACCACCGCCACCACGTCGGTAACGACCGCATCCACGTCCCGGTCGGTGAGAGTGCGCGAGTTATCCTGCAAAATCAAGCCCATAGCCAGACTCTTGAAACCTGGCTCGACCCCCTGCCCGACATAGCGGTCGAACAACTGCACCTCGCGCAGCAACGGGCCGACCGCGGTCTGCACGCTGGCCGACAGCGACGCCCAGCTCACCTCTTCCGGTACCAGGAAGGCCAGGTCGCGGCGCACCGAGGGGAACCGCGACAGCTCACCGGCACGCGGCAAGGCGCGCTGCACCAGCGGCGCAAGCTCCAGTTCGAACGCGATCACATCCACGTCGATGTCCATCGCCTTGGCCAGGCGCGGATGCACCTGCCCGATCCAGCCGATGCATACCCCGTCGCGATAGATGTCCGCCGAACGGCCCGGGTGCCCGAACGGCTGCGCCGACGGCCGGAACTCAAGCACCGCACCACTGGCCGCCGCCAGCGCCAGCAGGTCGCCCTTCACATCGTGGAAGTCCACCTTGCGCGCCGGTTCGCCCCATTGCAGCGCCAGCGCATCGCCGCACACTGCAGCGGCGACATGCTGCGCTTCGCGCGGCGCGGCGCCCGCGTCGGCCGCGGCAGCGAATACCTTGCCCAGCTCGAACAGGCGCACGCGCCCGGCCTGACGCGCGGCGTTGCGGCCCAGGGTCGCCACCAGGCCCGGCAGCAGGCGCGGACGCATGACGGCCAGCTCCGCGCTGAGCGGGTTGGCCAGCGGCACCAATCCTTCGCTGAGCTGCCACCGCTGCAGCAGGTCGGCATCGACGAAGGCGTAATTGATGGTCTCCTGCAGCTCGCGCGCCACCAGCTGGCGGCGCACGGTGAGCTCGTCCAGTTGTGTCTCGCTCGGCATCGCGATCCGGCTGGCACCGCCGGGCAGCGTGGTCGGCACCCGGTCGTAGCCATGGATGCGCGCCAGCTCTTCGATCAGGTCTTCCTCGATGGCGATATCGAAGCGGCGGCTCGGCGCCAGCACCTGCCAGCCCTCGCCCACGGCCTCCAGCTGCATGCCGAGCGCGCTCAGGATACGAACCACCTCCGCATCGTCGATCCGGATACCGAGCACGCGTGCGATGCGCGCACGACGCAGCAGGATCGGCGCGGCCTGCGGCAGATGCTGCGGCAGTTGTGCATGCACCACCGGGCCCGGCGTACCACCGGCCAGATCCAGCACCAGGCGCGTGGCCACTTCGATGGCCTGCGGCGCCAGCGCCGGGTCCACACCACGCTCGAAGCGATGGCCGGCATCGGTGTGCAGGCCGAGCTTGCGGCCGCGCCCCATGATCGCCGCCGGGTCGAAATACGCCGACTCCAGGAACACATTGCGGGTGGTCTCAGTGACCCGGGTGTCCAGCCCGCCCATCAAGCCGGCCAGCGCCACCGGACGGCCGGCATCGGTGATGGTCAGGAAGCTGTCGTCCAGCGTCACCTGCCGCCCGTCCAGCAGCGCCAGTTGCTCGCCGGCGCGCGAACGGCGCACGCCGATCGGCCCCTGCAAGGTGTCCAGGTCGAAGGCGTGCATCGGCTGGCCCAGTTCCAGCATCACGTACTGGGTGATGTCCACCAGCAGCGACACCGGGCGCACGCCGCTGCGGCGCAGGCGCTCGGCCAGCCACACCGGCGTGGTCGCCGCCGGATCGATGCCTTCGATCACGCGGCCGCAATAGCGCGGCGCTTCCTTGCCGGCATCCAGTTCCACCGCCAATGTCCGCGTGGACAGCGGCGCCACGGCAGCCGCGTCGAAGGCCACCACTTCGCTGGCGCAGGCCGCCGCCACATCGAAGGCAATGCCACGCACGCTGAAGCAATCGGCGCGATTGGGAGTGAGCTTGATCTCGATGCTGGCGTCGGGCAGGCCAAGATACTCGGCCAGCGCCTGACCCACCGGCGCATCGTCCGGCAGTTCGAACAGGCCGGAGGCATCGCTGTCCAGGCCCAGCTCCCTGGCCGAGCACAACATGCCGTTGGAGGGCACACCGCGCAGCTTGGCCGCCTTGATGGTCAGCTCGCCGATCTGCGCACCGACCAGCGCCAACGGCGCCACCAGGCCGGCACGCGCATTGGGCGCGCCGCACACGATCTGCAGCAACTCGCCCTGCCCGGCATCGACGCTGCAGACCTGCAGACGGTCGGCTTCCGGGTGCCGCACCGCCTCGACGATCCGCGCCACCACCACCTGGCCCAGCGCCTCGCCCAACGGCGTCACCTCCTCCACTTCCAGACCGATCGCCGTCAGCGTCGCAGCCAACTCCTCGCGGCTGGCCTGGATCGGAACGTGGCTACGCAGCCAATTTTCTGAGAATTTCATGGGATGCCGGGATTCGGGAATCGGGATTGGGGATTCGTATAAAGCAGCAGGCCGGGACGGTGCGGAACAGGGGCGCTGTTGCCAATCCCCAATCCCGAATCACCATCCCCTGCCGTCAGGCAAACTGCCTGAGAAAACGCACGTCGTTTTCGAAGAAGGCGCGCAGGTCGTTGACGCCGTAGCGCAGCATCGCAAAACGCTCCACGCCCAGGCCGAAGGCGAAGCCGGTGTAGCGCTCCGGATCGATGCCGACGCTGCGCAGCACGTTGGGGTGCACCATGCCGCAACCCAGCACTTCCAGCCAACGCGTGCTGCCATCGGGCTGCTGCCAGGCGATGTCCACTTCCGCACCCGGCTCTACGAACGGGAAGTAGCTGGGACGGAAGCGCATTTCGAAGTCGCGCTCGAAGAACGCGCGCACGAACTCGGACAAGGTGCCCTTGAGATCGGCGAAGGTGGAATGCTCGTCCACCAGCAGGCCTTCGACCTGATGGAACATCGGCGAGTGGGTCTGGTCCGAGTCGGAGCGATACACCTTGCCGGCGGCGATCATGCGCAGCGGCGGCTTGTGCGCGTCCATGTAACGCACCTGTACGCCGGAGGTGTGGGTCCGCAACAGGCGACCGTCGCCGAAGTAGAAGGTGTCGTGCATCGCGCGTGCCGGATGATGCGGCGGAAAGTTCAGCGCTTCGAAGTTGTGCCAGTCGTCCTCGATTTCCGGACCATCGGACAACTCGTAACCCAGCCTCGCGAAGATCTCGACGATACGCTCGAGCGTGCGCGTGACCGGATGCAGGCCGCCACGCTCGCCGCGCCGGCCGGGCAATGTCACATCGATGCGCTCGCCGGCCAGGCGGGCGTCCAATGCAGCGGTTTCCAGGGTGTTCTTGCGCTGCGCCAGTGCGGCGGTCAGCGCGTCGCGGGTCTGGTTGATCGCCTCGCCAGCAGCCTTGCGCTGGTCGGCCGGCAGCGTGCCGAGCTGCTTGAGCTGGGCAGTGACGCTGCCGCTCTTGCCCAGCAAGGCGACCCGTAACGCCTCCAGTTGCTCCGGCGTCTGCGCGGCGGCGACATCGGCCAGCGCGCGCTCGGTCAGGGATTGAATCTCACTCATTGCACTCGCGCCTCAACTGCTAGCCGAACGGTGTTTCCGGATGCACCGGAACGCATTGTCACTGGACCAACCTGCCATCACCCACTTGGTGGCTTCGCAAAAACGCAAAAGGGGAAGGACTCGCGCCCTTCCCCCTGCATCTCTGCGTTTCACGCATCGAAAGCATCCGCACCGAGGTGTGACTACTGCCGATGACCCGCTTCTTTAGCAGTCCGCACATGGATGTGCGGGCTCCTGCGAGGGACTCGCACGTACAGCGTGCGGGCTCTTGCGAGGGACTCGCACCTATGCCGCCAGCGCGCCCTTTGCCTTCTCGGCCAGCGCGGCAAAGCCGGCGGCGTCATGCACGGCGATATCAGCCAGCACCTTGCGGTCCAGGGTGATACCAGCCTTGAGCAGGCCGTTCATGAAACGGCTGTAGCTCAGGCCATTGATGCGGGCAGCCGCATTGATGCGGGTGATCCACAGCGAACGGAAGTTACGCTTCTTCTGCTTGCGGCCAATGTAGGCGTACTGCTGCGCCTTGATGACGGCCTGCTTGGCAACGCGGAAGACCTTGCGGCGAGCGTTGTAGTAACCCTTCGCCAGGGTCAGGATTTTCTTGTGGCGGCGACGCGCCTGTACGCCACGCTTTACTCGTGCCATGGGTCAGTCCTCAGAGATAGGGAAGCATACGATCGAGACGGCCAGCGTCCTCGGCACGGACGTGGTTCGTCTGCCGCAGGTTGCGCTTGCGCTTGGTCGCTTTCTTCGTGAGGATGTGGCTACGGTTTGCGTGGCCGCACTTGTACTTGCCGGAGGCGGTCTTGCGGAAACGCTTGGCCGCCGCCCGGTTGGTCTTGATCTTGGGCATTGCGATGTCCTTGATGGTTTTTTGTCACTGACACGGGCGGCAGTCTTGCGACCACGCTTTCCATCCTTGCCCTTGCCTGCTTGTAAGTCCTTGATCGAACACGATCCGGACAGGTCCTGGTGCCGCTTGCGCGGCGCCCCGGCAAAACCGGGCCGCGCAGTCTACCCGTTGCCGGGAATTCTTGCAAATCGGTGCGATTGCCGCCGTGACCGGCCCCAACCGGGGCCGCCACGGCGCAGGATCAGACCTTCTTCTTGGGCGCGATCATCATCACCATCTGACGCCCTTCCAGGCGCGGACGGGACTCGATGACGATCTCGTCGCCCAGATCGGCCTCGATCCGGGCCGCCATCTCGCGACCCAGCTCCTGGTGGCTCATTTCACGGCCACGGAAACGGATGTTGACCTTGACCTTGTCGCCTTCTTCCAGAAAGCGGCGCATGTTGCGCAGCTTGATCTGGTAGTCGCCCTCGTCGGTGACCGGGCGGAACTTGAGTTCCTTGATCTCGACCTGCTTGGTCTTCTTCTTGGCCTCGTTGGCCTTCTTCTGCTGCTCGAACTTGAACTTGCCGAAGTCCATGATCTTGCAGACCGGCGGATCGGCCTGCGGCTGGATTTCGACCAGATCCAGGCCTTCTTCCTCGGCCTTGGCGAGCGCTTCGTCGCGCGACAACACGCCGACCATCTCTCCGTGGCTGCCGATCACGCGGACGCGCGGCACACGGATTTCTTGGTTCTTGCGGTTCTGTTTGTTGTCAGGGGTACTGATATTGCAATCTCCCAGGGGAATCGAACCGGCGCATCCGGATCATCCAGACCGGCCGGGGTTGGCTCACGCTGCCTGCTCTGCCTGCAGACGTTCGATGAAGGCCGAAACCGACATGGTCCCGAGGTCCTCTCCCGATCGCGTCCGCACGGCAACCGCGCCATTTTCCTTCTCGCGGTCGCCGACGACGAGCAGATACGGCACGCGTTGCAGCGTATGCTCGCGAATCTTATAACCGATCTTCTCGTTACGCAAATCGGCGCTGACACGGAAGCCTTGATTTGCAAGGGTTTTCCGAACCGAGTCGACATATTCGGCCTGAGCGTCGGTGATGTTGGCGACAACGACCTGGACCGGGGCCAGCCAGGACGGGAAGGCGCCGGCGTGGTGCTCGATCAGGATGCCGATGAAACGCTCCATCGAGCCGACGATGGCCCGGTGCAGCATCACCGGATGCTTCTTCTGGCTGTTCTCGTCCACGTACTCGGCGCCCAGGCGGCCCGGCATCATGAAGTCGACCTGCATGGTGCCCAGCTGCCAGGTCCGGCCGATGGCGTCCTTGAGGTGGTACTCGATCTTGGGACCATAGAAGGCGCCCTCGCCCGGCAGCTCCTGCCACTCCACCCCGCACACGCCCAGCGCGCTGCGCAGCGCGGCCTCGGCCTTGTCCCAGGTGGCATCGTCGCCCAGGCGCTTTTCCGGACGCAGCGCGATCTTGATCTGGATGTCGTCGAAACCGAACGCGGTGTAGACCGCCAGCGCCTGCTGGTGGAAGGCGGTGACCTCGGATTCGATCTGCGATTCCAGGCAGAACACGTGCCCGTCGTCCTGGGTGAAGCCGCGCACGCGCAGGATGCCGTGCAGCGCGCCGGAGGGCTCGTTGCGGTGGCAGGCGCCGAATTCGCCGTAGCGGATCGGCAGGTCGCGGTAGCTGTGCAGGCCCTGGTTGAACACCTGCACGTGGCCCGGGCAGTTCATCGGCTTGACCGCGTAGGTGCGCTTCTCCGATTCGGTGAAGAACATCGCGTCCTGGTAGTTGTCCCAATGGCCGGATTTCTGCCACAGCGACACGTCCAGGATCTGCGGGCAGCGCACCTCGCCGTAGCCGCTGTCGCGATAGACCTTGCGCATGTACTGCTCGACCACCTGCCACAGCGACCAGCCCTTGGGGTGCCAGAACACCAGGCCCGGCGCTTCTTCCTGCAGGTGGAACAGGTCCTGCGCCTTGCCGATGCGGCGGTGGTCGCGCTTGTCGGCCTCTTCCATGCGCAAGATGTAGGCATCCAGCTGCTTCTTGTCGGCCCAGGCGGTGCCGTAGATGCGCTGCAGCTGCTCGTTCTTGGCATCGCCGCGCCAGTAGGCGCCGGAAATGCGGGTCAGCTTGAACGCCTTGAGGAAGCGCGTATTGGGCACATGCGGGCCGCGGCACATGTCCACGTATTCCTGGTGGTAGTACAGGCCCATCGCGGTGATGTCCTCGGACATGTCCTCGATCAGGCGCAGCTTGTACTCCTCCCCGCGCTGGGCGAATACCTCGATCACCTCCGCGCGCGGGGTGACCTTCTTGATCACGTCGTAGTCCTGCGCGATCAGCTCCTGCATGCGCTGCTCGATCGCGGCCATGTCTTCGGGCGTGAACGGGCGCTCGCTGTAGATGTCGTAATAGAAGCCTTCGGCGATCACCGGGCCGATCACCATCTTGACCTCGGGATACAGCTGCTTGACCGCATGGCCGACCAGGTGGGCGCAGGAGTGGCGGATGATCTCCACGCCTTCGGCATCCTTGGCGGTGATGATGCGCAGGCTGGCGTCATGGTCGATGACGTCGCTGGCGTCGACCAGCTGGCCGTCGACCTGGCCGGCGATGGTGGCCTTGGCCAGGCCGGCGCCGATCGACTGGGCGACCTGCATCACCGAGACGGGGGATTCGAATTCGCGGCGGCTGCCGTCGGGGAGCGTGATGTTGATCATGGGCAAGGATGAGATCTGGTCTGGCTGCAGCCGGAAGCTGCCATGGGAGGCCTGTCCACTGCGGACAGGCTGAGGGAGAAGCGGGAAAGGTCATGCGGAAGACCGCGTCGCGGGCGCCACGGACACGGGCGCCGGTCGGGATCAGCGGTGGGCGGTGGTAGTGCTCATGTCGCACGCTCGGCCGGCGCGGGGCGCGGGCCACCTTCTCGCAAGGGGTCTCGGGCGTGAATGGTAAACCAATCAGGCGGCCGCCGGGCAGGCCGGCACGGGGCCGGCGGGCGCATGGCATGATGCCGGCCATCGTCCTGCCGCTGCCGACCATGACCATCAAGGGTAAAGCCACCTCGCTGGATATCGCCTACCTGGCCGGGGTGTCGCAACCGACCGTCTCGCGTGCACTGCGCGGCAGCCCGATGGTCAACGAGGAAACCCGCAAGCGCATCCTGCGCATCGCCCGCGAGCTGAACTACAAGGTCGACAAGAACGCTTCCTCGTTGCGGCTGCGCAATGCCGGCACGCTGGCGCTGCTGTTCTTCGAAGACCCCACCGCCGACGATTCGCTGATCAACCCGTTCTTCCATTCGATGCTGGGCTCGATCACCCGCGCCTGCGCGCTGCAGGGCTACGACCTGCTGGTGTCCTTCCAGCAGCTGTCCAAGGACTGGCAGGCCGACTACGAAGACAGCAACAAGGCCGACGGCATCATCCTGCTGGGCTACGGCGATTACCAGGAATCGCGCCAGCGGCTGCAGCTGCTGGTGGAACAAGGCACGCATTTCGTGCGCTGGGGCGCGGCGCTGCCGGGCCAGCCGGGCATCTCCATCGGCAGCGACAACTACCAGGGCGGGCTGGACATCACCGAGCACCTGTTGGCGCAGGGCTGCCGACGCATCGCCTTCCTGGGCCATGCCTCCAATCACTACCCCGAATTCGAGGAACGTTACCGCGGCCACGTCGCTGCACTGGCGCAACAGGATCTGGTTGCCGACGCGGCGCTGCAGTTCGATGCGATCACCACCGAGTCGTCCGGTCACGCTGCATGCCTGGCGCTGCTGGACAGCGGCAAGGCATTCGATGCGGTGTGCGCAGCCAGCGACCTGATCGCCATCGGCGCGATGCGCGCCCTGCGCGAGCGCGGCCTGCGCGTGCCACAGGACGTGGCAGTCAGCGGCTTCGACGACATCGCACTGGCCGCCTCGGTGGCGCCGGCCTTGTCCACGGTGCAGCAGGACACCAAGCAGGCCGGCACGCTGCTGGTGGAAAGCCTGGTGGCGCTGATCCGCGGCGAAGCGGCGCAGAGCCGCACGATTCCGGTGAAACTGGCAGTGCGCGATTCCTCGCGCAGCCATGGCCTGCAGCCGCCGCTGGGCTGGAACCGATCCGGCGCGGAGACCGGCGAGGCAGCGGTTGACCTGGCGGCGGATGGAGCTGCAAGGCGCTGATTCGGGATTCGGGATTCGGGACAGCATGCATGGTGCGCTGCAATCGGTCGCGGCCTCCTGATTGCGCTGTAGGAGCGGACCCGGCCGCGACGGGCTTCACCGGTATCGGTAACGCCTCGTCGCGGCCAGGTCCGCTCCTACCGATTACGGGCGTCGCGGGCGGCTTGTTCGGCCATCTGCGCATCGAGTTGCTTGCGCAATGCGGGATCGGTGACCGGCGCATCCGACAGCAGCACCCGCACGCCATGCGCCGGGACCTGCGCGACCAGCCGCCCCTGCGCTTGCAGTTGCTCGCCGCTGACCGCATCGCGCCAGGTACCGGATTGCAGCAGACGCTTGACCTCGATGCTGGCTGCCGCATCGCTCTTGTTGAGCAGCACCAGGGCGGTCTGACTCGTGCCGGCATGCTGATACACGCGCAAAAATGCGGCCTGCTGACCGCGCAGGCTGATATCGACCTGCACGCCGCGCTGCAAGGCCGGGGTTTCGCGGCGCAGACGTGCGATGCGCTGCAGCGGCGCAAAGATCGGGCTTTGCGCCGCCGTACGGATACGCTCCACGCCGAAATAATTGCGATTGCCGGCGTGCTCGGCGCGCCCGCGCATGAAGCCGGTTTCCGAGCCGTAATAGATCACCGGAATGCCGCGCGCGGTGAACAGCCAGTTGTGCGCGTCGATGAAGCCGGTGTCGCTGGCATCCAGCCGCGCCATGTCGTGATTGTCGTAGAAGCTCATCAGCTCGTAAGGGTTCGCGTACGGCCCCTGGCGCAGGAACAATGGCTTGGCGAGCTTTTCGAAGCCCGCCTGTTCACGACCGAAGACTGCTGACAGCTGCTGCTTCAACGGAAAATCCAGCACGCTGACACCGGCGTTGCGCGCCCAGGTATGTCCGGCGATCTTGTCGGCGTCGTAATCGAAGGCTTCGCCGAACATGAAGAATCCCGCGCGTTTTTCGCGGATGCGCGCCACGAAGGCATGCCAGAAGCGATCCGGCATCCAGCCGATGGTGTCGATGCGGAAGGCATCGGCGCCCTGCTTCATCCATTGCAGATACGCACCGGCCAGATAGTCGAGCACGGCCGGATTGTTCTCGTTGAGATCGGACAGTTCCGCCAGCCCGCCGCCGGTGTTGTACAAGGCATGCAATGGGTTGTGCTGCGGATCCAGCTGCGCGGGCGGCAGATTCTGGTGGTCGGCGACCAGGCGCCCCTGCGCATCGTAGAGCTTGCCGAAGCCGGGTTGCGCTTCTGGCATGGTGTAGGCCGGCGAACCATGGTTGCCCACGATATCCAGCACCACTTTCAGGTGGTTGGCGTGCATGGCGCGGGTAAAACCGGCGAAATCCAGGCCCGGGCTGGGCAGGTGTTCGTCCAACTTGTAGAAGTTGACGCCCCAGTAGCCGTGGTAGCCGGTCTTGCCGTGATCACTGAGCGTGCTGCCGCAGGTGATCGGCTTGCCGCCGGTGAACGCCTGATCGGGGTTGTCCACGATGGGCGTGATCCACACCGCGCCAAATCCCAGGTCGCGAATGTAGTCGGCATGATCGACGATACCCTTGAAGTCGCCCCCCAGGTAGCCGATGTTGTCGTCGCTACCATCGGCGCAGGGCGTGGGCACATCGAAGCTGCGCTGCGCACCGCCCTGCGCGCGCTGGTCGTTGCCGGTATCGCCATTGACGAAACGGTCGGTGACCACGAAGTACACCGCATCGGCGGCGAATGGCTCCAGGGTGCCGTAATACTCCTTGGCCGCAGGCGCCGCGAACGCCACGCCTGCGTACATCGTCAACGCCACACACATCGCACTACGCATCACTGCCCTCCCGAGGCGACTGGAACCCGCACCACGCACACGCCCGCAATCAGCAGGCTGAGGCCACCAATGGCCAGCGCATAGATCGGTTGGCCGCCCAGCCACGCGCGGAGCACAAAGCCCAGCGCACTGGCAGCGACCAGCTGCGGAATCACGATGAAAAAATTGAAGATGCCCATGTACACGCCCATCTTGGCGGCAGGCACACTGTCGGACAGCAAGGCGTACGGCAGCGACAGGATCGAGGCCCAGGCAAAGCCCA
This sequence comes from Xanthomonas codiaei, assembly GCF_002939785.1. Lineage (GTDB taxonomy): Bacteria > Pseudomonadota > Gammaproteobacteria > Xanthomonadales > Xanthomonadaceae > Xanthomonas > Xanthomonas codiaei. The sequence continues at coordinate 11,948 of NZ_MDEC01000028.1, read as the reverse complement.
CGCCCAGCATCGACAGCAGCAACCAGTGCGGGTCGCGGATCGCCAGCATCGACAGCAGCCCGGCAGCGCCCAGCCACAGGTTGCACAGATGGCTCCAGCGCAGCCCGATCGCGCGCACCAGCAACGGGATGACCAGCGCGGCTAGCGCGGCGAAGCCGTTGTAGGCACCGAACAGCACGCCCACCCAGTTGGCGCCATCGTTGTAGGCCGCCGATGCGGTATCGGTTGCGCCGAAATGCACCTGCGTTACCGCGGCGGTGGTGTAGATCCACATCGCGAACAGGGCGAACCAGGAAAAGAACTGCACCCAGGCCAGCCGCCGCATCGTGCCCGGCATGCTGCGCACGTCCTGCACGATCGCCACCAGCATGCTGCCCGCCGGCAGCACCCGCGCCAGCGCCAGCAGTGCGCCGTAGGCGATGCACAGGCCGGCCAGCACGTACAGCATGCGGTCGCCCTGGTGCCAGGCGATGGCGACGGCAAGCAGTACCCCGGCACCGCACCACATCGCGCTGGCGGCGGTCGATGGCAGCACGCCGGCGATGGGCGCTGCCGCGGCAGGCGGATGCGCATCGTCGAATCCGGCCAGCTGGCCTGGGCTGTACTCGCGGGTGCGCAGCACCGTCCAGCCGATCGACAGGAACAGCACTGCCGCACCCAGGTAGAACGCGTAGCGCACGCTGTCGGGCAGCTGCCCCGGCGGTGCGGTATTGCCCACGCCCCACTGGGCCAGCAACCAGGGCAGGAAGCTGGCGACGATCGCGCCGATGCCGATGAAAAAGCTCTGCATCGCATAGCCGGTGGGCCGCTGCGCCGGTGGCAGCTGGTCGCCGACCAGGGCGCGGAACGGCTCCATCGAGATATTGATCGAGGCATCCAGCACCCATAGCGTGCCGGCAGCGATCCACAGCAGCGGTGCGTTGGGCATCGCCAGCAACGCAAGCGTGGTGAACACCGCACCGACCATGAAATACGGGCGCCGACGGCCCCAGGAGGTCCAGGTGCGGTCGGACAGATAGCCGATGATGGGCTGCACGATCAGCCCGGTCAGCGGTGCGGCGATCCATAGCCCCGGCACGTCGTCGACCTGCGCGCCAAGGGTCTGGAAGATGCGGCTGGCATTGGCGTTCTGCAGCGCAAACCCGAACTGGATGCCGAGAAAGCCGAAGCACATGTTCCAGATCTGCCAGAAACTCAGGCGTGGCTTCGCGGTCATGGCGCGGCCTCCGTCTCGGCTGCCGGCCCGATCATCAACGCACTCACCTGCGCCGCATTGATCACACCGTCCCGACCGCCACGGTCACCCGTGTACTGGGCAAAATGCGCCAGGGCGCTCATGTTGAAGCCGTCTTCCAAACGGAAAACGCAGGCCTGCCCTGCCACGGCATCGAAGCTCACCTGTGTGGACAACTGCTCGCCCACGCTATGCGGCATCACGATCACCTGCGATTGCGGCGGCCTGCCTGGGCACTCCAGCACCAGCCGCTTCACCGCGGCAGTGACGCCGGTATTGATCGGGCCATTGGCGTTGCGATAGCGCAGCGACACGCGATGCCGCCCCGTGGACGCGGCGTGCCATGCCCAGGTCTGGCTGCCGGGCAAGGTCTGCGATGGGCCAAGCGTCAGCGACGCACTGTGCAGCGACTCAAGGCCATCCACGCGGCGGGTGAGGCTGACCACATGCTGCAGCCCATCGTCGGGCAACGCGTAATACTCGGTGGCGTCCAGGGCCCGGCCGTCCATATACAGCGTGGTGCCGGCCGGAATCGCAACCCGATACCGATTGGCATGCGCCTGCACCTTGGGCGGCGCCGGCGTTGCCGGCGCAAACACCTGCGCCGGTTGCGGTGGCGCGGCCAGGTCGGCCTTGCGCCCCACCAGCTGCACCTGCGTGGTCTGGCCCTGCCGCTCGACACGCCCGGCCACCAGCAACTCGCCCTGGTCGTCGGCCGGACGCTGCAGCACATACCGACGCGTGCCCTGCTCCAGCACGATCTGTTGGCGTGCACCGAACAACAGCGGCACCAGGCTGCGCGGCAACTTCGGCGTGACGCTACCATCGGCAGACAGGCCGAACACGCCTTCCAGCACTGCAGCCAGATAGCCGGCAACCGACCACAACTGGCGCGGAGAATTGACTACCGGGCCACTGCGCGCGCCCTCTTCCACATGCACCGCCAGGCGCTGCATTTCGTAGTTCTCCATGTTGGAGCCGGCCAGCGCGCTGCCGTGCATCAACGACTGCAACTCCAGCGCGATGCGCGGTGCATCCTCCAGCGCACGCGATGCGCGCAAGGCATAGGCGCTAACGAACGGCCAGATGGCGCGGTTGTGGTAGATCGGTGAAGCGGCTTCCTGTGGCCACACCACCGGGCTGCCACCGGCCACCACCGGGTAGTTGCGCAGCGCCAGGCGTGCGCGCTCGGCCGGGAACACGTCGGCCAGCACGCCCAGCGACAAGCCGAGCAGATCGACCTTGGCATAGCGCACCGGATGCGCGGCATTGCCCAGGTAGCTCACATACTGCTGGCTGGACGCATCCCAGAAGCGGGCATCGATCGCCTGCCGCAGCGCATCGGCCCATTGCGCGTACTGCGCGGCACGCACATCGCCGCGCTGGCGCGCCATCCGTTCGGCCAGGCGCAGCGCCTGGTAATGCAACACATTGGTCGACAGCGCAAAGGACTCGGCGATGAAGCGCACGTCCTCGCGCGTCCAGTCCGGATAGGTCTGCTCGCGCCAGTCCAGAAACGATGTTTCGCCGCGGTAGAGGCCGATCTGCGCATCGAACACCGCATCGCGATCCTGCGCGAGCGTGGCCTGCAGCGCCTGCCACACCTCGTCGGCAAACGGTTGGTCGTCCAGCAGACCGCGCGCGGCCAGGAACCACACCACCCGGTCGCTGCTGATCGGCCAGCTGCCACCGGAGCCGGTGTCCTGCGCCACGAACAGGCCCGGCGTACGGCCATCGCGCGCGGTGGAGAGCTTGAAACGCAGGGAATTGCGTGTGCGCTGCGGCTCCAGCCGCGCCAGCGCCAGATCGGCCGCGAAACTGACATCGCGCGTCCATACGTAGGGCCAGCGCTCGCCGGTTTCGAAGCACTGGCACGGCACCGGCTTGCCGGCATTGAAGGCCGGATCGCGGATCGCATCGACGCGGTCGTCGGCCATCTCCTGCTGCGCCAGCGCGAACAAGGCGTCGAACATCGGGCTGGCGGTGTGCGTGCGCATCGGCTGCGCCGCAATGCGGCGCTCGCCCTGCGGCCATCGCAGCACGAAACCGCCATCGTCCAGCACCTGCGCCTGTGCGCGGCGCCCCTGAAATTCCAGCTCATCGGCCAATGCCGGCGAGCTTGCCGCAACGCCCAGCGTTGCAGCCATGCAGATCGTCTTCAGCATCGACGCGGCGAAACGGCTTGCGCCGTCGGCCTTCCTCCCTCGTTGCACGCGTGGTGGTGCGTGGCACAACTGCGCCACGGTCGCGGACCCTCCCAGGTGCCGTGGCGCCATGGTAGACGCGCGCCTTGCCGTTCCGCACGCCTGCATACGTATTCATGGCCGACGCCGATACGCAACATGACCCGGTGCCGGCGCCGCGCTGCATAGTCGTCGCTTACGCAACGGCCACCTTGGGAGGGGATATGCCGCTGTCTTCATGTCGAGCACGCTCGACGCTGGGCGCGCGCTGGATCGCGCGCCTGCTGTTGCTGGCCTGCATCGCGAGCGTGGCGCCAATGCTGCATGCCGAAGTCACCACGATCGATGTCACCTCGCCCGGCAAGATCCTGCAGGTGAGCCTGGAGCTGGATGGCGGCACCCCGTATTACCGCGTGCAACGCCTGGGCCAGCCGGTGCTGCAGCGTTCACGCCTGGGCTTCAATCTGCGCGACGGGCGCCTGGACCGCGGACTGGTGGTGCTGTCGCAGGCACGCCAACGTCATGACGACACCTGGGAGCAGCCCTGGGGCGAAACCCGCCTGGTCCGCAACCACTACAACGAATTGCGTGTTCGCCTGGGCGAGCGTGACGGTGCGCAGCGCAGCTTCGAGGTGGTCTTCCGCGTCTACGACGACGGGCTGGGCCTGCGCTATCACTTTCCCGAACAAGCCGGCCTGCGCGAAGCGATCATCGACGACGAACTCACCGAGTTCGCCATCGCCCAGCGTGCCGATGCCTGGTGGATTCCGGCGGGCGAACCGATCCATTACGAGTATCTCTACAACCGCACGCCACTGAATCAACTCACCCTGGCGCACACCCCGCTCACCTTGCGCACCGACAGCGGCCTGCATATCGCGCTGCACGAAGCGGCGCTGGTGGACTACGCCGGCATGTGGCTGCGCCGCAGCGACGACCAGCGCCTGCGCGCGCAGTTGTCGCCGGCGGCCGAAGGCTGGAAGGTACGTCGCACCCTGCCCTTCGATACGCCGTGGCGCACGCTGCAGATCGCCAATCAGGCCACCAGCCTGGTGGAATCGAATCTGATCCTCAACCTCAACGAGCCCAATGCGCTGGGCAATGTGGACTGGGTCAAGCCGTCCAAGTATGTCGGGGTGTGGTGGTCGATGCATCTCGACCAGCAGACCTGGGCCACCGGTCCCAAGCACGCGGCAACCACGGCCACGACCCGGCGCTACATCGATTTTGCCGCTGCGCACGGCTTTCGCGGCGTGCTGGTGGAAGGCTGGAATCCGGGCTGGGACGGCGAATGGTTCGGCAATGGCGGCAGCTTCGACTTCACCAAACCCACACCGGATTTCGATCTGCCCGCATTGAGCAAGTACGCCGCCGGCAAGGGCGTGCATCTGATCGGCCATCATGAGACGGGGTGCGCAGTGGACCATTACGAAGACCAGATCGCCGAGGCAATGGACCTGTACGCACGTTTCGGCGTGGATTCGGTCAAGACCGGCTATGTCTGCGACGACGGCCAGGTGGAGCGACGCAATCCGGCCGGCGGCGCGCCGCTACGCGAGTGGCACGACGGCCAGTGGATGGCACGCCACCACCTGCGCGTGGTGCGCGAGGCAGCACAGCGGCATATCGCCGTCAACGCACATGAGCCGATCAAGGATACCGGCCTGCGCCGCACCTATCCCAACTGGATCTCGCGCGAAGGCGCGCGCGGTATGGAATACAACGCCTGGGGCCAGCCCCCCAATCCTCCCGAGCACGAGGTCAACCTGGTGTTCACGCGACTGCTGGCCGGTCCGATGGATTACACGCCGGGCATCGTGAGCCTGAAAGGCCGCAACGGCCAGGCGATTCCCAGCACGCTCGCCCGTCAGCTGGCGCTGTATGTGACGTTGTACAGCCCGATCCAGATGGCCGCCGACCTGCCCGAGCATTATCTGCAGCACCGCGATGCGTTCCGCTTCATCGAGGACGTGGCGGTGGATTGGGACCAGACCCGCGCATTGAATGGCGAGGTGGGCGACTACGTCACCATCGCGCGCAAGGACCGCCATAGCCGCGACTGGTTCCTGGGCAGCATCACCGACGAACACGGCCGCCTGCTGCAGGTGCCGCTGGGCTTTCTCGAACCGGGCGTGCGCTATATCGCGCAGATCTATCGCGACGGCGATGGCGCCGACTATGTGAGCAACCCGTTCGCCTTCGTGCGCGAAGAGCGCCAGGTCAGCAGCAGCGACAGCCTGGAATTGCGGCTGGCTCCGGGCGGCGGGCAGGCGATCCGCTTCGTGCCGATGGACGGCGCGCGTTGAGCGAGGCCGTTGCGACGACCCGCACGCAGGGTCGTCGCCAACGATTGCACGCGGTCGCGGCTGCGTGCCGCTGCGGATGATGCATTGCAGCCGCCTGGCAACCCTGGCAGGCGACATGGCATGACCGAAAGCCACACATGGAATCGATTTCATCGCCATCGTGGCGGTTGAATACGTATGCAGCGGCCGTTTGCACGCAGGCGCGATGTCTACCATACGTTGCAGTCGCGACGCCTTGCATGACGCACGACGCAGCATCTCCAGGCATCTGCCGGATCAAAATTCAAAGAACAACATGTACCTGGGAGGGGAAAATGTTGAAGCACAAGCGCTCCGCGCTGAGTATCGCCCTGGCCGTCGCCATGGCACCGACGTTGGCAGCCGCGCAATCGGCAACGCCTGCGCAAACCACCACTACCGCACAGACCGCATCAGAGCCGGCCGCCGGCGAGGTCACCGAGTTGGACAAGGTCCAGGTCACCGGCCTGCGCCGCGCGATCGAAGGCGCCATTTCGGTCAAGCGTGATTCCACCTCGATCGTGGAAGCCATTTCCGCCGAAGACATCGGCCGCCTGCCGGACGTGAGCATCGCCGAATCGCTGGCGCGTCTGCCCGGCCTGGCTGCCCAGCGCGTGGCTGGCCGCGCGCAGGTGATCAGCGTGCGCGGCCTGTCGCCGGACTTTTCCACCACCCTGCTCAACGGCCGCGAAGTGGTCAGCACCGGCGACAACCGCAGCGTGGAATTCGACCAATATCCATCCGAACTGGTCAGCGGCGTCACCGTCTACAAGACGCCCGATGCCGGCCTGGTCGGACAGGGCCTCTCAGGCACGGTGGACATGCAGACCGCGCGCCCGCTCAGCTACAACGAGCGCGTCATCGCCATCGGCGGCCGCTACCAGCGCAATTCGCTGGGCAAAGCGGCAAACGTGGACCCCTACGGCAACCGCTTCAACGTCAGCTACATCGATCAGTTCGCCGACCGCACCATCGGCCTGACCATCGGCTACGCGCATACCGACATGCCGATCCAGGAAAACCAGGTGGGCCTGTACGAACCCTGGCAGCCGGTCAACGCACAGCGCCAACGCCCCGGCGTTGCCGATGGCGTGTACTTCTCCGACGGCATCAAGGCCTTGCGCCGCACCGGCAACCAGAAGCGCGACGGCGTCATGGCCACGCTGCAGTACCGCCCGTCCAACGCCTGGACCAGCACGCTCGATGCCTTCCATACCGAAGCCGAGCAGATCGATACCGCCAACCAGTTCGAGCTCAACCTGAGCAACTACAACGGTGGCTACACGCCGGGCCTGAACATCACCGATGTGCGGGTCAACGACAACGGTAGCTTCATCGGCGGCACCGCCAGTGGCGTCTATCCGCTGGTGCGCGGCATGTACAACAAGCGCGAAGACAAGATCGACGCCTTCGGCTGGAACAACGAAATCTCGGCCGGCGCCGTCAAGATCGTCGCCGACCTCAACTACTCCAGGGCCACACGCGACGAACTGAACCTGGAGAACAATCTCCAGCGCGCTCCCATGCCGCAGCTGGACACGGTGGGCGTGTCGGTCGTCGGCAATGGCTTCTCGCAGATTACGCCGGGCATGAATTATTCCAATCCGGACGAGCTGTTCCTCACCAACACCATCTACGGCTCCGGCTACGGCAAGGTGCCGAGCGTGAAGGACGTGCTGAAAGGCGCGCGCCTGCAGGCCAGCTTTCCCATGCCCGAAGCGTTGAGCTGGTTTTCCGATCTGGACGTGGGCGTCAACTACGCCAATCGCGAAAAGCAGAAGACCCAGCCGGAAGGCAACATCACGCTGGGCGCGCAAGGCGAATCCACGGTGGCGGCGGACCTGCAATATGCCCCGGTCAATCTCGGCTTTGCCGGTCTCGGCTCCCTGCCGGCCTGGAATGTGCCGGCCACCGTATCGCGCTACATGCTGTTCAACCCCAGCGACGACGCCTCGTTCCTGGTCTCCAAGGCCTGGACGGTCGAAGAAAAGATCACCACTGCCTGGCTGCGCGCCAACATCAATACCGACTGGGGCGAAGTGGGCGTGCGCGGCAACATCGGCGTGCAGCTGCAGAGCGCCGATCAGTCCTCGCAGGCCAATTACTGGGATGCCTCGCAGCCTGCCGGCAGCGAAGTGCGCCCCATCGACGATGGCAAGAAATACCGCGACTGGTTGCCCAGCCTGAACCTGGCCTTCCAGCTCCCGTACGAACAGACGCTACGGTTTGCGATGGCCAAGCAGGTGGCGCGCCCGCGTGTGGACCAACTGCGCGCCTCGCTGGAGTTCGGCGTGGACACCTCCACCGGCCGCCCCGGCGCCAGTGGCGGCAACCCCATGCTCGACCCATGGCGTGCCAACGCCCTGGACATTTCCTATGAGAAGTACTTTGCCGACCGCGCCTACGTGGCCGCGGCGTTCTTCTACAAGGATCTCAAGAGCTATATCTACACCCAGAGCCGCGACAACTACGATTTCTCGGCGTTGGTTGCCGGCTATGTGCCGCCGCCGGGCTCCGCACCGGTGCTGACCACCGGCACCTTCAGCGCACCGTTCAACGGCAAGGGCGGCACGCTGCGCGGCCTCGAACTCACCGCCTCGTTACCGCTGGACCTGCTGTTCGCCCCGTTGCAAGGCTTCGGCATCCAGGCCAGCGCCACCTTCAACGACAGCGACGTCAAGATCCGCGACCCGGAAAGCGCCTCCAGCGTGGGCGATGGCGAAATCAGCCTGCCCGGCCTGTCCGAACGCGTCTACAACCTCACCGCCTACTACGAGCACAAGGGCTTCGAGGCACGCGTGAGCCAACGTCGCCGCTCGGACTTCATCGGCGAGATCGGCAACTTCAACGGCAACCGCACCTTGCGCTACGTGGTCGGCGAGAACATCACCGACGCGCAGATCAGCTACAACTTCAGCGAGGCCAGCAGCCTGTCCGGCCTGACCCTGCTGCTGCAGGCCAGCAACCTCAGCAACTCACCGTATCGCACCTACGCAGAGTCCAAGGACCGCCCGCTCGAATACATCGAATGGGGCCGCACCTTCGTGCTGGGTGTGAACTACAAGTTCTGATTTTCTGCAGCAAAAAACAGCGGCCCTATAGCCCCTCTCCCCCCGGGAGAGGGGTTGGGGTGAGGGTACGGGGGTCAAGGAGACACCGTCAGCTCCAGCTTTCGTAATTCTCCAGATCTTCCAGCAAGGGCATCGCCCAATCCGCGCAATGCAATACAGGCGCTGCTCCAGAACCTCAAGATGTCGCCCATTGAAAAGCCGCCGACTGAAGACCGGCGGCTTTTCTTTGGAATGAACACCATCGCCACGCGAGTAAGCACGATCACCACAAGAGCAGCCAGGGACACGACCGCGCGCCAGCCACGCCGCCGCTGCCGGAGCCCGAAATGGGCATGCCGCTCACGCGCTCCGATTTCGGCCGCGGCATCCACATCCGCCTGACGACTGCTCGCTACGTTCTGTCAGCCGCTTTCAAACCAAGGCAATCGGGTGCTGGGCACCACATGCGCACCTGACGTCTCGCGGTTTCCACCCGCAGCACACGCCGTGACACACGAGCCAGTGCGTCGACTGACCATGTCGCGATCGCACTCGGCTTCATCAGGCAACCGACTGCCGCAGCTTGATCAGGCCGACGCAGAGGCATTGCCGTTTCCTGCAACAGCACCACCCGTATGACGCATTTTGAGTCGCTTGCCAGGCACAGCGCCTAACGCAAGCACTGATTGGTAGCATGACACCGCATATAAAAAACAAGGCACCCCACTGGAATGCCTCGCCTGTCTCACTCAATCACAGCATACCGCTTGTGAAACGGTGCTATCGGCCCTCGCCCGTGGCGCACACCACCGCGTGCCCAGGCAAGCTCACGCGTCCATCCTCGATCACGCCCTGCTCCACCCCCGGCACATCGATCTGTCCCCATGCACCTTCAGGCAGCGCAAGCTCGGCAGCATCCAACGACAGATTGAAGGCCAACAGCATCACCTGACCTGCATGCTCACGCCGGAACATCAGCACCGGCTCGGCAGTGTCGTAAAACGTGATCGTTCCTTCGCACAGGGCCGGCATGCGCTTGCGCCAGGCAAGAAACGCACGCACTGCGCTCAGCACCGACTGTGCATCGCCCTGCTGAACACTGACCGCCGCCAGACGATGCGGCTCGGCCAACGGCAGCCACGGCTTGCCACTGGTGAAACCCGCCGACGGCGCATCGGTCCACGGCATCGGCGTGCGGCAACCATCGCGCCCCTTGAAGGTTGGCCAGAACGTGATGCCATATGGATCCTGCAGATCCTCGAACGCCACATCCGCCTCGCCCAGCCCAAGCTCCTCGCCCTGGTACAGGCAGACCGAACCACGCAGCGAACACAGCAAGGCCACCACCATCCGCGCAAATGCAGGCGACGCATCGTCGCCGCCCCAACGCGTCACCGCACGCACCACGTCGTGATTGGAAATCGCCCAGCACGGCCAGCCTTCCAGCATGGTCGCCTCGAGCCGGCTGACCGTTTCGCGGATGTACGCCGCGCTGTAGTCCTGCACCAACAGCTCGAAGCTGTAGCCCATGTGCAGGCGGCCCTTGGCGGTGTACTCGGCGGTGGTGGCCAACGAATCTTCCGAAGAAATCTCGCCCAGGCTCACCGCATTCGGGTAGCGATCGAGCAACGCGCGCAGGCGCTCCAGGAACTGAAGATTCTCCGGCTGCGTATTGTTGAAGTAGTGGTACTGATACGCATACGGATTGTCCGCACTGAAACCGCGCCCCACCCGCTTGTCCGCCGGCTTGGCCGGATTGTCGCGCAGCTGCGCATCGTGGAAGCAGAAGTTGATCGCATCCAGACGGAAGCCATCCACCCCGCGATCCAGCCAGAACCGCACATTGTCCAGGGTCGCCTGCTGCACATCGGCGTTGTGGAAATTGAGATCCGGCTGATCCACCAGAAAGTTATGCAGGTAGTACTGCTCGCGCCGCGGCTCCCACTGCCACGCCACACCACCAAAGAGCGATAGCCAATTATTGGGCGGCGTGCCGTCCTCGCGCGGGTCGGCCCAGACGTACCAATCCGCCTTCGCGTTGGTCCTATCCTGCCGGCTTTCCTGGAACCACGCATGTTCGATCGAGGTATGGCTCAGTACTTGGTCGATCATCACCTTCAACCCGAGCGCATGCGCCTTGCCGAGCAGGCGATCGAAATCCTCCAGCGTGCCGAACAGCGGATCCACCGCCCGATAGTCCGCGATGTCGTAGCCGAAATCGGCCATCGGCGACTTGAAGAACGGCGAGATCCAGATCGCGTCCACACCCAACCCGGCAATGTAGTCGAGCTTGGCGATGATGCCCGGCAGATCGCCCACCCCATCGCCATTGGAATCCAGGAAACTCCGCGGATAGATCTGATAGATGACGGCCCCGCGCCACCATGGTGTCTGCAACATGCACGCCCCTCCCGGGCCACTGCGGGCGGCCAACGCGGCCGCCAGCCAAGGGCGTTAGCCTAGCGGCGCAACGCGCATCGGGCGCACACGTGCATACGTATTCATCGTTATTGCTAAGAGATCGCTATGCATTAATCAGCCACCGCACACCTCTAATTTTAGCTGGAGCTGAACTATGGGGAGTCGACACCCCCATCGCTGCATACGGCGTAAACGCTCCAAGCCTTCCTTGGAAGAACATCGCAGCCATGGGAGGTGCGGTCAAGATCAATGTGGTCAGGATCAGGCCCATACCCCCTTGCTGCAGGGCTTGGCTGCTGATACCCGAGTTGAAATCCCGGCCTAAAACGCTGCCTATCAGCGAAGAGCCCCAGAAGGCCAAAGACACCTTGGTGACCATATCCCACACGGCGCCGTAACCGCAGCAATGTCAGCGGACGGGGAATCGCCTTACGCCAAGCAGCCTTCGCTCTAAATTGAATGACCACCTATCCTGATCAGCAGGTGACAAGGTTTGGCGGCCTATGCCGCCAAAATCCGTACCAATCATCAACAAATACTTTAAAAACCCAAACGCATGGTTCCAAATTTATCGTTGATGCGTTTACCTCGCCTGTCGTTTCCGAGCTGCAGGAGTCTAGGTATGATTGCCGGGCACTTCTTGTCTTACTTGTAATGACCCACCGGTTTCTGCTCAGGTCATACGGTTAATGTAGCGGCATAGGCCGCGTCCGGGGTCATCATCTTCAGCGCCTGG
>NZ_MDEC01000027.1 GCF_002939785.1 Xanthomonas codiaei | reverse complement strand
GTAAAACGTTTCTTCACGTCCAATCTCCGTCGGGTAGGGAATTGGACTCCAAACTGCGGTGCTACTCAAAATCGGGGGGACGTCGCATATAAGTCGGCTGAGGTCCACACGATTAAGCCGCGTATTCCGTGGAAAGTGTTGGCGTTGCCGGGATTGGTCATCCTTGCCATCGCGCTTGGATGGCTCGCCTACACGATGCTCAAGCCCAGCGCGATGGCCGCAAAACTTGGAGATAAGGGGACGCAATCGGCGTCAGCCGATGCGGCCCCTGGCGGGTCAGCGAACTCCGCACGGCGTGATGGTCCGCGATGGGAATCTCCCACCGAATATGCCAAGCAACACCTTCCCCGGTTCGGCACGATGCCGTGGACTGCGCCGGTGTTCGATGACCGCAGCATCACCGCCGATCCGATGTTGATCTGTATGTCCTCGCTCGCGGGCACGGACGCGCAAGGCAAGCACAAGGAAGCCTCCTGCACGTGCATGACAGAGCAGGGCACGGCCTACGACCTCGACCAGCCGCAGTGCCGGACCATTGCCAAGCGCGGGCCGGTCTACAACCCGTATCGCCAGCAGCACGAGAACGAGCAACAGCCCGCCCAGCAGCAACAGGTGGTGCAGGGTGGGGCGGCTGCGTCTGGGCTCAATGGCATCGCCGTGCAGCGCTCTACGCGCACGCAGGGCAGCTTTCCTGAGTCGAAGGGCTACAGCACGAAGACCACCACGCCTTCCACCACGTTGGAGATGTGACATGACCAGCAGCTGCCGCGAGGCGTTGAAGTGGATTGCGCTGGTGTTGATGACCGGCGATCACGTGGCGAAGGTGTTTTTCGGCGGCTATGTGCCGGTGCTATCCGAACTGGGGCGGATCGCGTTCCCGGTGTTCGCGCTGGTCATGGCGTACAACCTTGCTCAGCCACGGGCCGATTATGCGAAATCGGTGCTGCGCCTTGCCGGCTGGGGGCTGCTGGCGCAGCCATTCCACGCCTGGGCGTTCGGGTACTGGCTGTCGCTCAACGTCCTGCTGACGTTCGCGCTCGCAGCTCTGCTCGTTTGGACGGTCCACGCGCGGCACTGGCTCTATGCCGCTGTTTGCGGCGTTGTTCTGCCGCTGGTGGTCGATTATCAGTGGGCGGGCGTGTGGCTCGTTCTGGCAGGCTGGTCGTGTTTCCGGCAGCAGCGTGGACTTGCTGCCGTCTTTGGCAGCTACTCGTTCGCGCGCGATGGCCGGATACAGTTGTTCGTGCCGTTTGGCATTTGGGCCTGCATGGCCGCGCTGTGCTGGTACAACGGCAATCTGTGGGCGCTGGGCGCGCTCCCGGTGCTGGCCCTCGGCTACGTCTGGTGGCCACTGCCGCGCCTGCGGTGGGCGTTCTACGGCTATTACGTTGGCCACCTCGGGTTGCTGGTGCTCATCGCGTCGTTGCCTGCGTTTCAGCAGCACGTCTCGTAGGTAGATGACGTTGTTCCCTGCAGAAGTTCGACTCCCCGGAACCCTTGTGGCAGTAGGCGTTTCAGGATTTGCCGATCGAGCATTTCGCTCGGTGGCCATCATCAGCGACCACTCGCGAGCGATGCAGCAGGTTAGCGACCAGAAGCGCATGTCGCACGGCTCGATGGTCTTGCCTTCAGGCGTAAAGAAGTGGTGGCCCTGGAAACCAAAACCGGCCCAAGGGCCGGCAAGGTCTACGCGCTCGTAGGTGTCGATCACGCTGCGATTTCCGTATCAGAAGGACCACGAGACGGTAGCAGCGAGGTAAGCCAGAGCCACAGCGAGCGCGCCCGCGATTGCACCGCACGCCACGCCTTTTCGCATAATGTATATTATGTAAGATCCCGGGGTGCTGGGTCAGGTTGGGACATGATCATGGCAAATTCCTGACGAATTTCTTAGCCCTTTCAGCATCTTGCATTCGATTGGTTGCGGTCTGTTCGCCGGTCTCTTCTGGGGTCGGGTTGACAGTTGATGACAGTAATACGTGCTTATTGTTCGATCTCGGAGCCTGCGCTACGCGAGCGGTTCGTGTGGTTCCTCCAGATCACTGGGCGCTCGCCTGAGACCGCGAAGTCGTATTTGCGCGCGCTTGCGCGGTTTGATCGCTTTGCGACCGACAATCCCGTGGATCGCAGCGGCATCGATGTGGTCCATCGTTACGTTGGGCTGCGGCGCGACCAGGTGCGGCCGGCTACGGTCAACATTGAAATCAACGCGCTGCGTTGCTGGTTTCGCTGGGTTGCGCAGAACCAGCCAGACGCCTGGCAGCCGAGCAGCTTGCCACGCTGCCGCCGTGTTCCTGTCCGCCGCGTGTGGGCGCTTACCGATGCCGAGGTCGGCATGCTGCTGGCGGCGCCCGACCTGACCACATACGTGGGCTTTCGCGACCACGTCATCATGGCCACCTTGTACCAATGCGGCCTGCGTGCTGGTGAGTTGGCGAAGCTGCAGGTTGGCAGCATTCTTCCCGACGGCTTCTTGATCGTGTTCGGCAAGGGCAACAAAGAGCGGCTGGTGCCGATCGGTGAGCACTGCTTGGGGTTGCTCCACACCTACCTGCGCGAACGCGGAAAGCTGCGCCCTGGAAAGAAGAATGCGCTGTTTCTGACGGTGCAGGGTCACCCATTGCGCGATGCGCGCAGCGTGTGGGTAATCGTCCGCAAATACGCCAAGGCGCTGGGCTATGGCCACGGCGGCGCCGTGGCGGCGCTCGACGCAACCATCTCCACCAGGCCGTGGACCGGCCATTATCCGCACAGGCTGCGTACTGCATTTGCCACGGAGCTGCATCGACGCGGGGTGAACCTTGTGGCGTTGTCGCAATTGCTGGGCCATGCCAGCGTGGTCACTACCGCGCTGTACCTGGGTATCGATATGGGCCAGTTGCGCGACGCAGTCGCTCACCACCCGCGTGCCAACCGCGTGAGCGAGTGAATCAAAATGGCAGGTCATCGCCCCGCTCCTCTTCGCCGGGAAACGCTGGTGCCTTGGGCGCGGCTCGGCCTCGATGTTCGGGCTTGGTCTGTGCGTGCTCCTGGTCTGCGTGCAGCGTCAATCCTGCTGCGTTGACATGCACGAAGACCTTGCTGCGTGGCCGGCCGTCGTCGTTCCATCGCTCTGTGTGCTTGCGCCCCTGCACCGTGATCATTCGGCCCTTGCGTAGCTGACGCTCGGCGGTTTCTGCTGCCGCGCCGAACAGCTTGATGGCGAACCACTCGGTGTGTTCGCAACGTTCGCCACTGCGGTCGGTGTAGGTCTCGGTAACGGGGATCGATAGCTCGGCGACGAGCTTGCCGCCGGCCATCGCGCGGATGATCGGGTTCTCGCTCAGTAGCCCGGTGACGATGACCAGTTGGTAGCCGCTGCTCATGCAGCGGCCCTGTCGTACAGCTGGATCAGATCCGCCGCGTTAGCCCGAACGAACAGTTCGGCCATGTCGGGGCACACGCTGTTGCCGATCAACTTGACCTGATCAGTCTTGGTGATGGGCCTCCACTCGGACGCACCAGTTTCGTCATTGAAGAATAGCCCGCGGTTCAATATGTAGGTCGCCGGGAAGCCCTGCGCCCGCTTCAGCTCATCGGGCTGCAGCATGCGCAAGGTGATGTCTACCAACACATAGCCACCCACCAGCACCAGGTCTGCAGGCTCGGCGAAGTGTTTCGGCAAGTGCTTGTGCAAGAACGCGGCGCAGCGCTTCGCCTTGGCCATCTGGTCGGGCTGCAGAATGTCGGCCGCAAACTGGACCACCTGCACAAGCCCCATGCGGCCCTTGGTGGGTAGCGTATGCATCGGCTCGTCCACGCCCTGCCACTGCCCGCCTTCCCCGTAATACTTCACCAGGTAGGCGCTCACCAGCTGTTGCTGGCTGCCGCTGCTGGTCACCGTGGACATCGGCGCACCCAGGCTACGCCCACCGCCTTCGTAAAAGCCGGCATTCGCCTGTTCAAGAAAGCCAGCTATCATCGCGTGCTTGTTCGTGCCGACGACGGTGCCCAACGGGGCTTCGACGGCTTGCGCCCTCGCCTGCTGCCCTGGGCGTTCGCCGTAGCCGATCGTCATTAGATGCGCGGCGACAAGCGCCTGCTCGCCTCGGTTGGCTCCCGTGACCGTTCGAATTGGCTCGTCGCATGCATGCCCTGCCCGCTCACCGTGATGAGTCAGGTGGGTAAGGTGCGCCGCCGCCATCGCGAAATGCCCGCCCTTGACCTGTGCCACCTGCGTGCGCAGCGGCTCGGCAACATCGAACGTGCGCTGTGTGCTTGCATTGGCATATTCGGTCAGGAACGGCGCCAGTTTCATGCCTGCCACCGCGTGTCCGCCCGAGCCTGTCACTGTGCCCAGCGGTAACGTGATATCACGGCTGCCGTGGCCCCAGCGCTGCACGCCACCGGGCTTGCCTTCCCCGTGTGCCGCCTGGATCATCACCGGGGCGCAGAGTCCGTGATGCGTCCCGCCACCGGTGATGGTCGACAATGGCTGTGCGATCTCATGAGTGGCTTGGTGCCCTGGAGTCGTTCCGCGCAGCGGCACGATAAACGGCTGCGCCTTCGTCAACACATGCCGCCAGCAGCCCTTCGCGATCCGCCGTTCGCTGTTCGCCGCCAGTGGTTTTTCGCGATCGAAGATGCTGCGGCCGAGGTCATCGAAATTGATGCACTCGGCGGCCATGCGCCAGCGCTTGGCTTGCGTGGTCGCGTCACGCAAGTGCGTGACTTCCGGGAAGACAATCGGCCGGCCATCACAGCGGGCAACGCCGTATAAGCGCTTGCGGATAGTGGGCACACCATGATTGGCAGCGACCAACTCGCGCCAGTCGACTTTGTAGCCCAGGCCGCGCACCAGGGCATCCAGTGGCACGTGCTGGCCGATCTCGCGCAAGATCTCCGGCATGTCCGGGTGGTCCGCTGGCAGGCCGGCACCCAGCACGGCAATAAAGGCCTTGAAGGTACGGCCGCGCTCGGCCTTGATCGGCTGGTGTTGATCATCCAGTGGACCCCAATCGCAAAATTCCTCGACGTTTTCCCAGAATATCAAGCGCGGCCGCGTGGCGTAGGCCCAGCGCACGATGATCCAGGCGAGCCCGCGAATCCTGACGTTACGCGGTTTGCCGCCCTTGGCCTTAGAGTGATGCCGGCAATCGGGCGACGCCCATAGGATGCCGACGGGACGCCCGCGCGTGGCGATGTAAGGGTCAACCTCGAACACGTCGGCCACGTAGTGCTCGGTGTCGGGGTGATTGGCGCGGTGCGCGGCGATCGCAATCGGGTTGTGGTTCACGGCGACATCGGGGTGCCTGTATGCGCGCGCGATGCCAAGGCTCGCGCCGCCGCCACCGGCGAACAGATCCACCACCAGTTCCTTCGCGAAATTCAGCGAAAAATTCCCGTCAGCCATGTTGAAGTCCTTCTAATTCTTGTGGGGTCGCGCTGCCGCAGGTGGATAGATAGGTTTCTGCCTCGTGCCGGTTTATGCCGCATGTGCGCATGAGGTGTGCTGCACGCGAGTCGAACGCGCCGCACTGGATCTGGTCGGCTTGGCGGCGCAGCTCTGGGATCTGCCGTGGCTGCACCTTCAAGGCATGCGCGAGTGCGCGATCAGAGAACACGCTGTGATCCGGGGCAATCGCGTGCAACTCGGTTCCGGTTATGATCGCCGTCATGCCGCCCTCCCCTGCGCTTTGCGCGGTGCGTCAGGTAACGCACGCAGGCGTGCCAACAATGCTTCATGTTGGCCCCGCGTCAGGTTCAGTGTGCTGGTGGCGCCAACTGCCTGGAGGTGCAGGCGGTACGTCGGTTCGTCCAGGCCCTTCGTGCCATGCGCGTAGCGCCGCAGTGCTTTGACCAAGGGCTTGCTGATATGGAAATCACGGTCAGCCATTGCGCACCTCGCCTGCAGGCCTGGCCTGCTGCTCAATGAGGTTGCTCACCGCCCACTGACGCATGCGGGCCCATCGCGATTCCGGTGTTTCGTTCCACAAGGATGCTTCGTCGTTCATGTAGACCACCTCCTGCGCCAGTTGCTCTGCGATGTTCAGTCGTGCAGCGGCGCGATCAGCCATGAAGTCGTAATCAGTGCCTCCGTTTGGCCCTTGGTCCAAATCTGTCCCACGCAGATGCGCCACCGCGCCTAGCGCGCAAAAACAACCATCCTGCTCGACAGTGTGGGCGATCAACTTCCTTTCGGGCAGCGCATCCAGGGCGGCGATCAAGTCCCGTAGCAGCGCCTGACCGCGCTTGCCACGCATGGACGATGCCACCTGCGCGCGCCAACGCCCCAGGGCCAATGGATCGTCAATGTCATCGCTATATCCAGAGCGGCTCACGCATCACCATCCTTCGCCGCAGCAGGCTGGACCTGCTGGTCGATGATCTGCAGCACATCTGCCAGCACCAAATCGGGATCTGTCTCTTCGGCGGGAATTCGCATGCATCCGTGTCCTGACGTGATGCGCCTGATCGCAGCCTCGATTCGTGGGCGCATGGCTGCCAAGTCCTTCGCCGCTGCCGGCTGGTGTTCCGAGCAAACCGCATCCATATGGTCATGGCATGCACACGGCGGCCGCGACATTTCAGCCGCTGCGGGCTGGGGGTGGGTGGCGAGGGCGCGGCGTAGGTTGGCCAGCGGAGTTTGCAACTCGCTCGCCGCATGCTTGTTGTAGTAGAAGCAACCGTCATCCCACACCCCGTTTTTCTCGACGGCATCGGCGAGCGCTGCTGCTTCGCGCAGCACATCCACCGGCACAGCAGCAGGGGCGGGCTGTCCCGCGTAGATGCCAGTCCCATCAGGGAAGCTGCCCCTGGTAAACCCTGGGTTCCAGGAAAATCCCGAAGGGCTGTGCGTGTCGATGACTCCAATCTTGGTCGAGCCAAACGTCGCAGGCGCGGGCGGGACGGTGTAGAGCGCGAGCGAATACCGCCCATGGTCGAATCCAAGCGATGATTTGCATGACGCGGGGACAAAGTGGCCGCGCCCTGGGTCGCCATAGTGAGACGGCTCCTGCCCGATTGGCTGGAGGGCGGCGAGCGCAGCTTTCGCGTGGTTTAGCGCATGTTCGAAGTTGTCCATGCAATCCGCGCCGTTGGTTTGAACCACACGGCTTTGCAGGTACCCGCCTGCCTTCACCAACTCCAGAAGTTGAACGCGCAGATCGCTATCTGCCTGGCCAGAAATTCCCGCACTGGGTTGCACTGTGGTTTTCGATTCAGACATGGCGCGCCCCTCGTGGTTGCTCTTCGTCGTGTAAAACCGCAACTGCATCGCGGACGCTGACTGCGATCAATGCGTCAGATCCAACCGCACGCAGATCGCTCAACTGGATGGCATTGATGCATGCCAGGTGGTCAGCCGCTGCCGATCGCAAGCGGCGCGCCCACTGCTTGAGCAGGCGCGCTTCGGCGAGCGTGCCCGCGCGAAACGCCTGGTTCGCAACCTCTGTCGCCAGGGCGGCCAGATCCATGCCGGCAGCGTCGGCGCGCTCGGCCAATTCGTGCAGGCTGGGGCGCAGTGCATTGCGGCCGATGGCGTTGCCGGCGACGAAGCCGATGCCGCCGGTGGTTAGGGCCGTGATCAAAATGCTGATGATGGTGATCATGCGGCCATGACTCCCCTGCCCGGCAACTCAGGCAGCAAGGTGCGTTGCTGATCGGTGAGCCGGTATTGCGCGACACGGCAGTCATCACCGTCGCGGTTCGGTACCGTGATGGGTGTGCTAGCGATGTTGAAGCCCTGGTTGCGCAGGTCGTGGACCCGCGCGCTTGCGCGCGCAATGCCTAGCTCCATCCAGATCTCGACCGCGGTCATCGGCTTTTGCTTCAGTGCGGCGAGTAGCTTGGTGTTCTGATCCTCGTGCATGGCGGCGACCTCACAGAGTGAAAGGCATGACGACGTGGGCGATCTCGTCGGGCGATACGTCGAGGGGCTGGACCAGCGCCGCGCCCTTGACCTCGCGGGCGAGGTGCAGCACAACCTGGTCCGTGCGGATGGCGCTGAGGATCTGCTGCAGCTGGCGCGGGTGCAGGCCCACGCGGATCGCTCCGGAGTGCTCGAGCGCGGCGCCGGCCTCGGTCAGGTGCTCCACGTTCTCGCCTGCCTTGTCGGTCATCACCACCGCGTCGGGTAGCAACTCCAGCGCGATGCAGTGGTTGATGCCCTTCTCCCCGCCCCAGGCCGAAAAGGGAACGAAGCGCCGCAATGCCTCGATCATAGCTTTGCGGTCGAAGCGCACGCGCGCCGCGGCCGCTGCCGGATCTGGCACCAGCTTCTCGATGTCCAAAACCACCTGGGTTTCGACCATGCGCACGATCAGGCACATCGCCGCGCTCTCGATGCGCAGCGCCAACACATGCGCCACGCCCGCCGCCCGCCCCACACTGATGATTGCCTCCGGCTGCCCAAGTGCATCGGAGATGCGGCCCAGCTGATAGACCGGAAGGGAAAACTTCGGCCCCGTGTAGTTGATCGCCCGGCGCGCCATCAGCTTGCCGTCGGTCGCCCAGACCTTGCCGGTTTCGACGAAGACGACGCGGCAGTAGGAGCGCACGTCCTTGTCGTCCGGCGCGTGCTGCACGTGCGACACGGCCTCGGCGAGCATGGTGGCCGGCAGATCGATGGGCTCCCATTTCATCTGCTCGGCATCGGGGAGTGCAGACGGGTCGGGATGGGTACCTACGCGATAGCGGGAGCGGCCGCGCACCACTTGCCCGTCGGCGCGCAAGTCCAGATTGCCGCCGCCGGCCGCAATGGTGCGCAGAGTGCTTTCGTGCAACAACAACTGCCCTTCGTCCTGCACCTCTGCCTCGATGGTCATGCGGGTGTAGACCTGGGTGTCGGTGGTCTCGATCTGCACCTCGCCATTGCCCGCCGTGATGCGAGCGAACTGAAGCAGTTCAAGGGTGCTTTTTGCCGGGGCTGCGCTGTGCTTGAGCGCATCCGCCAGCTGAGTTGAATTGACGGTGGCGCGCATCAGACAGTCTCCGGAATCAAGGGGGCCTGGGTCGGTGCAGGCAAGTTGGCGAGGTATTCGGACAGAATGGAATTGGCCCAGAGCCGCGTGCGTTCGACGGAGCTCAGCAAGCTGCTATCCAATTCGTGATCGACCTCGGCGCGCTGCAGAACGTTGCCGTTGAGATCGACGATGAGGCGGACGCTGTCGTTGACGAACTGCATGTCGGCGTCGTCGTCGCACGCCTCTCCATAAGCGAAGCGGCGAAGCCGGCCGCCCTCCCAGATACCGAACAAAAGCTCATAGGTACCGTTGAAGGTCATGCGCTCTTGGCATGCGAGCTCCATGGCGTCAGCCAGCTCCCAGTCGCCGCGCTGTGCCCGCGCGATCGCATCGCGCTGCATGGTGGTCATCATTGTGCAGCCCTCCGGAGACGGATGACGTTGTCGATCGGTAACTGTTGCTGCGGGCTGGTCTTGGGGCTCGGCCGGCCCTGTTGGCGGCACCACTCCCGCAGCGCGTCGTCGAATGCGCCGTGCTTGGTGCTGGCGCTACATGCGCACTCCACGAGATGGCCGCCACCGGCCTGCAGCGAGCGCTGGTCGTGGATGTGACGGGCGGTGTGGCCATTGCGGCAGGGCGGCAGCGGCATGGTGTGGCTGATCATGCGTTGCATGGCAGTTCCCCCAGTGGTGCCAACGTGCGGATGGCAGCGCGCTGCACCTCCGCGGCATGGGCGCCATATACGTTGACGGTGGTGGACTTGTGCTTGTGGCGTGCGTGCGCGGCGCCGGCGTCCAGGCCTGCACGCTCCACCACTTCGCCCAGCCGGCGGTGCCGCAGCATGTGCGGGTGCAATCCATGCATGCCGGCCACCCTGCCCCGCTCGCGGACCATCAGGTAGACGGACTGCCGCGACAGGCGCCGACCTGTGGCGTTGACGAACAACGCGGCCTCACCGGGCAATGCCATCTTGTCGCGTGTACGTCGCCATGCCTGCACGGCGCGCACGGTG
Source organism: Xanthomonas codiaei (assembly GCF_002939785.1). Taxonomy (GTDB): domain Bacteria; phylum Pseudomonadota; class Gammaproteobacteria; order Xanthomonadales; family Xanthomonadaceae; genus Xanthomonas; species Xanthomonas codiaei. The sequence continues at coordinate 61,960 of NZ_MDEC01000027.1, read as the reverse complement.
ACTGGCTCGATGCCGACCACTTCGAAGTCGTCATCCTCGCCGCCTTTGGGCCGCACATACACGCGCTGGCTTTCTTCCAGGACAGTGAAGCCGTTTCGCGACACCGGGGCATCGTCCAACAGCGCCACCTCGCTGGCGCGCAGGGCACCGTCGAGCATCAGCAACAGCATGGCGCGGTCGCGGATGTCGACCGGTGCGCGCTCACCGATGCCGGCAATCATTGCCTTGAGCGGCTCCAGCTCCGGTGCCACCACGGTGCGTTGGCGGAACTTGATGCGCACGTCGCGGGTGGCGTCGTGCTGCATCAGCCCCTGCATGCGACACCACGAAATGAAGGTGCGCACGGCGGCAAGCCGGCGGGCGGCGGTGCGGCGTGCCCACTTCATGTGGCGCATGCCATCGTCCAGCCATAGGTTCACCAAGCGCTCGCTGACAAGCTGCACCAGCGTCACGTCGAAGCGGCCGAGAAAGGACACCAGCATGGTGAGGTCGGCGCGGTAGGCGGCGATGGTGTTGGCGCTGGTGCCGCGCAGACGGCGGTGGTCCAGAAAGTCCGGGATGAGGGTGCTGAGGTCGCCGGGGATGGTGTCAGCCATTGCAGCCTCCCAGAACGCCGCGCTCGGCGTTGCGCAGAGCGCGCGCTATCTTCGGCGCCCACCATGCCGGCCGACCGATGATCGTGCCCTTCGGCATTTCGCGCTCAAGCCACTCGACAAACAGATCGGGCACGCCAGTCTGCGCAACTGCTGCTATGGGTTCGCCACGCTGCTGCAGGAACATGCAGAAGTTCGCCACATCAACCGGGTCGCCTTTGTCGACATTAGCGCGCAGCATGTCCGATAGCTGCTGGCCCGTGCATTGCTGCCGATCCTTCCAGCCACCGCGGCCCTTCTCGCGCACCCGTCGCAGCTTCAACTTCATCGCGGCGGCCAACTCGTCAACGGCCACGTCATCTGGGTGACGGCACGCAAGCGCGTTGTGGAATTCATCACCGGTCATTGGTCGCACGAACCATGCCTGCGGGCCATCCTCGGAATCAGCGATCGCGGCAAGCAGCCAGCCGTCGCCCTCAGGGCTGTCCGGTTGCCAAGAGCGCATGGCAGCCCAGTAGGAGTCGCCGCCTTCTTCAATGGCTTCGTCCGAGAAAGCTTCGGTGCTATCGCCCATGATGATGTGGGCCACGTAACCCTGGGCATGCAGCAGCGGCAGCAGCGTGTCTTCACTCTCGTTCGGCCACGATGGCAGATCGGGGTGGTAGAAGGTGCCGTCCTCGGCGCGATCAATGCGGTCTGACGAATAGCGGTTATTGATCTCCATGGCTCAACCCCCCGCCTTGCTAAAGTGCAGTGCCTGCTCCAGCAGCAGGAATAATCGCCGCACTTCGCATGCCATCAGGTTGAAGCGCGCATCCAGCTCGGCGCGCACGCCATTGGCATCGTCGTAGTCCAGCTTGTCGATCGCGCCATCGAGAAAGCGCAGGCGACGGATGACCAAGTCGTCACCCAGAACAAAGGCGACGTGGTCATCCAGCACTAGCTCCAGGCGCGTCACCTGCTTGCCAGCTTCCAGGTGCTTGCTCACCTCGTCGCTGCGCAACTCCTGGTGATTGCAACGCACGCGTGCGCCGCCCTCGATGGGGTCGCGCAACTCGCAGTCCTCGCCCAGGCTCAAGCCTGCCGGCAGCGGCCCGCCGGCCAACCAAGCGGTGAGCACTGCGCGTGGCGCCACTTCGGCATTGAGCGGCAGCGCCGGAAACGAGCCAAGCGCACCCCGCAGCTCGCTGCAGACAGCATCGGCGGTCTTGCGGCTGCTGCTGTCTACTGCGATGAAGCCGTGCTGCATGTCCAAGAACGCATCGGTGCGCTGTTCGCGCACGAACGCCTTGGGCAGCAGTTCGTGGACCACGTCGTCCTTGATGCGCTTGCGCGCACGGCCGCCGGGGCGCTGGCCCTCGCGCTGCTCGATCTCGGCAACCTTGGCTTCGACGGCATTGTTGACCACCGAGCCGGGTAATAGTTTGTCTTGACCGCCAACGCTGACCCAAGCGAATTCGCCATGGATGACTGCGAACGTTTCAGCCTGGTCACCGTCGCGGCCATATGGTGGAACAAAGCCGCGCGAGGACAGTTCCAGCGGGCCGACCGGCTTCAAGCGCTTTTCGTCCAGCCGAGCACTCAGCGAGTAGTCGGCCGGCCCGGCCCCCATATCGATGCGCGGGTCGGCGGCGAAGGCGCGGTACAGGTCCGAATCGACGGCCCAAGGGAAGCGGTAGAAGGTGAGGTTGCGAAAGAACATGGCTCAGGCCTCCTCTGCGATGATTTTTTGCGCCTGCAGCAGGCGTGGCACGGTCTGGCCGTCATCGTCTGCACGGTTGATCGCCTCGGCCAGGGTGTAGCCCATGCCCTTCAGCCAGCCGGGCTTGTTGAGGACGATGGCCGCAGCCAGGGATTCGCCGGTGGACAGTGGCCCCGTTCCCCGCAGCTTTTTGGCGGTGCGCGCGACGCGCACGATGTGGTTAAGTTCCATCGCTCAGGCCCTCCCGCACTGTAGATCGACGGTGACGAAGCCGGCTCGGCGGGCGGCGAAACGGTTGCCGCGCGTGGCGCGGTATTCGGCCTCAGCGGCGTCCATGGCGGGCGCCGGGTTGACGCCATGGCGGCGCGCATCGTGTGCGGCATGGCGCCGTACGAGCAGCCGGTAGCTGACGACGGGGTATGCCGCAGCTTGCGGCGGCCTGGCGGTTGTGGTGCACTTGTCCACGATCTTTCCTCCTACGGGTTTGATCACTGAAGCCATCGGCGTTCGTGCGCCGGTGGCTTCCTCGCTTGGGGCGGACCATGCCGCTGCCGAGTGCGGCAAGGTCCTGTGTTCGCCCGGTACGTCCTCGGCTCCGGGCTTCCTGGTGTGTTCTGGGCGCCGACTGGTCACAGACCGTCGGCGGCATTGAGGGCGCGGGCGGCATAGTCGGCGCGCTGCTCGGTGGGGAAGCGGCGCGCATTCAAGGACGGGGTGACTGCCTCGATGGGCTTTCCGACCGGTTTGCCATCCGCGTCCACCGACTCGAAACGGATCAAGCGCCAGCCAGGGCCGGCTGGAACGGCGGCAGGAAACCAGCGCGTCCAATTGATGGCGGCGGTACTCATCCCTGCACCGCCTTGAGCACGCGCGCCCGCTCGGTATGCGGCATGGCGTCGGCGATCTGCGCGGTGAGCGTGATGCAGGCGCTCTGCACGTCGTTGATCGCGTGCAACGCGTCGGCAAAATGCTGCTGATCCTCCGGGCCGATACGGTGGTTGTCTTCGAGCATCGGCACGATCGCTTGCACCGCGTCCGCGGCGCAGCGCATCAGCTCGCAGGGGGTGCCCACCTGCCCCACTACATCGGTGGCATGGGGTGGGCGCCGTGCGTACATCAAGCCCATGCGTGCCAGCAGGTCCGTCAACACGTCCGCACGTTGCTCCTGCGGCAGCGCCATCAGCAGCGCTTCTTCAATGTCCACCGGCATGCGGATCTCTCCGGACAGTAGGCGGCGCACCGTCTGGGTATTCAGACGAGCAGCCTTCTCGTGCTGGGCGGCGGTGCTGGCCACGTGGAAATCGACCACGCGATCGGCCACGTCCACACTGCTGTGGTAGTGCTCAACCACGGCGTGGGCGTACTCCTGCCACTGCATGCGCGACGTCACCACCGCTTGCATGATGAGCGCGCTCAATGCCTGGCTACGGGGTGCGTTGGATGTATTCATGCCCGAACCTCATTGAGTTGGCGGGTGTGCTGCAGGTGCTGTGCGTACGCCTGGTACAGCGCGGCTTGCGCGTTGAGTACCTGGTCGTGAACACGGGCATAACTCGCGAGCACGTCCCCGGTGATGGCATCGCGTGCCTGGCGTGTTGCCATGAAGCGGGCTTCTAGTACGCGTAACTCCGGCGTTGGCATCACCAGGGGTTCGCTCGTGGACACTTGGTCTGCATTGGTCATGGCTGCGCGGCCTCCGAAACCGCAGGTTCGTGTTCAGCGGGCAATGGCTGGATATGTTTCAGCCCGCCATGCGTATTGATGACCCGGGAAATGGAATGCTTCTGCCAGCGCCGGCCACCGGCAGGCGCCGGGATGCCGCGCGCCTCGAGCTCGGTGGAGATGCCTTGCAAGGAGAGCTGTTCGGCACCGTCATGCGGCCCGCGCAGCTGCACGATCAACTCGCGGTGCGGCCAAGTCTTGGGGTCTCGGTACAAATGCTGACCGACTACGCGTCCCAAGGCCTCATCCCAGCGACCACCCACTGCCACGCAGCCATAGGGCGTGGTCCCATACACCCTGCCCTGCTGTCGCAAGCCTTCCATCGTGGAGCGGGTGCGCTCGCGGATGGTGTCGCGCTCGTACTCGGCCACTGCCCAGAGCATGGTCAGCATCAGCCGCCCCGTGGGCGTGGTGGTGTCCACCAACTCGGTGATGCTGTGCAGGTTGACGCCGCGGCCATCGAGCTCGTCGCGCACGAAGTTGAGGCCGTGCTGCGCATTGCGAAACAGTCGGTCGAGCCGGAACACCACCACCACGTCGGCTTCGCCAGTGCGCAGGCGGTGCATCAGTTCCTTGCCGCCTGGGCGCTTGTGCAGCTGGACGCCAGCGCTGACACCCTCGTCGACCACGATATCGACCAGATGCAGCTCGCGCAGTGCGCACCACTGCCGGATGCGTTCGGGCTGCAGCGCAAGGCTATGCCCCTGCGCGGCCTGCTCGTCTGTGCTGACGCGCACGTAGCCGATGGCGCGGCGCACGGTGAGAGGCATGTCGATCATGCCGCCCTCCCCGGCCTGCGGTAGAGGTCGTCCAAGGTGATCTCCTTCTGAAAAAGGTCCACCAACTGCACCGCAAGATCCGGCACCGGCCTTGTGGTGTCGGACTCCCATTGCGCTACCGCGGCTTTTCCGACAGGCGGGTTGAGGCGGCTGCCCAGTTCCTGCTGCGACCACTTGCGGCGCTGCCGGGCAAGGCGGATCGGGTGAAGCTGAGGGGGGCGGGTCGTTTTCATCTTGACGCATAGTCTAGACCATCTATACCTAATGTCAAGACCATCTGAACCCCTGAAAGTTCAGCCCGTCTATACTTTGCAGGTGAGCACCATCGGCGCCCGGATGCGCGCGGCCCGCGAAGCTGCCAAGCTTTCGCAGTTGGATGTAGCAGCGGAACTTGGCGTGACGAAGGGGTCGTTGTCCGCCTGGGAGAACGACAAGAACTTCCCGCAGCTGCAGACCTTCATCCAGCTGTGTCAGCTCTATGGCACGTCGGCCGACGCGTTACTCTTCTCCGCAACCGCGGTGGCGGAGCCGCGCGCGCAATACAAGGTCGGCGAAGCTGCGGTGCTACAGCGCCTAGTCGATGGGCTCAGCGACGAGCAGCAGCGTGCACTTGTGGTGCTGCTGGGGAAGTAAGGACACAACGCAGATCCAAAGGGGGATCAGATGGCTTTGGTAAGTTGCCGCGAATGCGGCAAGCAGATCAGTGACCAGGCTTCGGCTTGCCCGCACTGCGGGTTTCCGATGGCGGACACTGCGTCAAGCACGTTGCCGCCACCCTTGGTTGCCCAGCCACCAACTCAGCCAGTGTCTGCTCCAGTGCCGCCGAAGAAGCGATCCGGCTGCGGCACGCTCATCCTTGTGGTCGTGGTGGGGTTGTTCTTGCTGATGCTGGTTGGCAGGTGTTCCTCACCATCCGATACAGCGAAGTCCGCGTCATCGTCGGCCAACAATAAATCTGCAACCACTTCAACTGCGGCCGCCACACCGCCTTTGAGCGCAGCGGAATTGCTTGCCAAGGCTCAAGATAAGGCACTAGCGACCAGTGTCCGCATCGAGAACATTGCCCTACTCAAAAGTGCACACCCCACATCGCCTGAAGCCGGCACGGCAACGCTGTTGCAAACGGATCTAGAGAAGCAATTGCATGCAGAGCAGAATCCCGTTGGCCTGCAGTGGCGTTACAGGATGAACACCGATGAGATGTCCGGTAACGCAACGCGTTCCGCATCGGTGGATAGCACCAACAGCTTTGAGTTCGACTTCCCATACACAGGTCGGCAGCATGCGACGTTGCAACTGCGTCGTCATCCGCGCTGGGGTAGCGATGTGATCCTCAGCATCGAGCGCGGGCAAATCTTGTGCAGCAGTTACAGCGAGTGCCCCGTGCGCGTGCGCTTTGACGACTCACCGGCAAAGGTCTATCACGGGACAGAGCCCGCAGATAACAGCAGCGATACGGTCTTCATTCCTGGCTACGATGGATTCGTCAAGAAGCTTTCAACGGCCAAGCGTGTTCGCATTGAGGTCAACGTTTATCAGCAAGGCGCAGTGATGGCCGAGTTCGATGTCACGGGATTCGATAGCAGCAAGTTGAAGAGCTCAAGGTGAGCTGCTAGTTTCTCAGCCCTTGCGATGCCTCTTCGCGCACACGCATACGACACGGCTGGCTGAATCGCCACTTGTCCACCTCGTCCTCATAGAGGCCTAGCAGCGCCTGCACCCAGGCGCTGCGCTCTGGCTCAGTGCTCGGTTGCGGCGCGATCGGTGCCGGTGGTTCCTGGTCGCACACTGCCTCGGATCTTGGCGTTAACCCGGTCGACGGCCTCGCCAGCCTCCCGCAGGAGGACAGGGTCAACATCACGGCAAGGGCCAGGCACCACGACAGTGCGGATACGTTCGATCGCGGCATGGGTGCTGCTCCGGTTTTCGTTGAGAGCGCCCGACACTGCGGCCCGCGCGCTTGCGCCGGCTGCGTCGATTGCAGTGTTGGTTTTGTTCTGATCGGCAACCTGGCTCGCAAACGCATTGCCGGCTTTCGCTCGCTGATCCAGTTGCCCGTAATGCTTGCCGAAAAAGAACGACCCGACGTTGGTGACTACGAACAGCAGGACCGCTGCGAGAATGGCGTAGACCCTCACAGCAGCGGCCCGCGTGCGAGGTCCATGATGATCTGCATCACGGCGCGGCGCTTCTCCGTGCTCTCGCCGTAGTAGCGATCCCAGTGGCAGGTCATCAGCTCCACGCCCACTGCATTCCAGTCGCCCCTGCGCATTGCGCTCCACAAGGGCGACCATTCGCGCATGCGCTCAGGCTCCAGGATATCGGCCAGGGCGTAGATGTATGGCAGGCGCGGCACCGCTTCGGGGTGCACCACAATCAGCTCGAAGATTCGCGCGCGCAGGCAAGCCTGCGCGGCCTGCACATCGTTGGTCAGCGCGAACTCGGCCACCTCTTCGGTCATGGCGCGGCGCTCGATCTGCCGTCCGTGGCCATGTCGCAGGATGCCCATCGAATCTTTCTTGGGAAATTTGTCGAACGTGAAGAGCGATTTGAGCAGCACCATGGTGCGCGCCATCGCTTCTGTTTCAACCGCTGCCAGTCGCTCGTCATCCAGGTCCGGCATCATTTGCATCCCCGCTCCACCGCTGCCATCCGCCGCTCAAGACTGTCCACCTCGCGATTACGCTGGCTGAGCAGCTGATCACGATGGCCGGCCGCCTCGCGCAAGCTCCGCACTTCCCCGCTCTGATTGACGTTCCAGACGCCGAATGCAACGAGCAGCCCGACCATGTATGTGTGGTCGACGCGCATCGAGAAGAAACGACGCTCTTCTGCAGGCTGGCTCACGGCGCCGATGCCTTGCGCAGGAACAGCGCCCATGCAGCGGCGGCTGCACGGTAGAAGAACGGTGCAGCAAAGCCAGCCACGATGCCCAGCAACATGCCGGGCATGGTTCCGGTGAGTGCCCACATCACCCCGAAGCCCACCACCAGCGCCACAAACTCCACCAGGAAGGTGCGCGCGTGCTTGGTGTGGTTGGCGCGGCTGTGCGGTAGCCAGCGTCGCAACATCGGTTGGGAGATAGTGGCCAGTGCCAATGCCAGTAGGAACGAGCCTGTTCCCAGTGGGACATCCTGTGTGATCTTGAACAGGAATAGCCACAGCGCTTGCGCGCCCTCGGCGAATGCGCTGCCATGCAACGCGATGAACGTTGCAAGCCCGGCCAAGGAGATACCTAGGCCATTCTTGATCTGTGCGTTCACTGCAGGGCCTGCACCGCGCCAAGCGCATTGCGATAGTTGTCCGGCCAGGTGTCCGGCTTGGGCTTTCCCGGGCGCCAGGTGCGTTTGTAGAGCGCCCATGCTGCCTGCTGGTCACCCAAATCGGGCAAGCGCTTCGGGTCAGTGAACAGCAGTAGACGTGCCAGAACAGACGCCAGGGTGTCACTGTGTTCCAGCGCGCTCCAGATCGCTTGCGGCTGGAAGGGAATGCCGAGCGCATCGCATGCCTGCGCCAGCCAGTAGCGGCTAGCCTCATGCAGGTACACGCCCCACACGCCGCCGCGGCTGGCCTTGGTGCCCTGCTCGAACTGCGCCAGCCCGCGTGCCGGCCCCTTGCGGTCGGGACGCCTGATGTCGATCACCTGCCAGCGATGCGCCAAGGCGCTTTCCTGCAGCATGATCGCCAGGATCATCACCAGCGCTTCGGGGCTGGTCATTCGCGGCGGGAGCAAGCGAAGCGCCGGCAAGATGATCTTGCGCGAGGCGTCGGCGGTCGAGATGGGTAATGGAAGCAATGGCGCATTCATAACGCGATTGCAGCGGGTAGCCACGTTGCCTGTCTGCTAGAGCAGGAGACGTAGTTAGGAAACTGCGGTTTCTTGAATCGGCTTGCCTCGGCATAGCTTAATTCCCGGCAAAGTCGAAGGAGACCATCCCGATGCGCTGCATCACCCTGTCGCTACTGCTTGTGATTACGCCCATCGTGGACGCAGAACAGCGCCAGATGTCGAGCCTCTTGAACGAAGCATCAGTCGAAGACGAGACACAGGACGCGTTCATCGCCCGCATAGCGCCGCTCGCCCGCGCCGCGTCCGTGAGCACCCGGTCTGTCGTGTGCGGCGAGATCCTGGGCGCCGGGCCTTACACGCTGACGCTCAAGACCGATGGGCGGCAGGATTGGTGCGAGGTTCGGAAGACGGCTGCGCCCTACGTGCTGGTCAACGGCATCGCCAAGGACGCGCGCGAAGACCACATCCCGGCCATCTATGCGCGCCGCCCCGGCTACCTGATCACGCCGTGGAGCATCAAGTTTCAGGACCGCAGTGGCGTGCGCAAGGTGGTTACGACCGGCCGCTGATGTAGAACAGCCGCGTGCTCAGGCTGCCGCCTGCTCCGCGGTCGCCAGGCTGGCGGCGATGGCGCTATCCGTTGCCGCCTTGATCAGCGCCTGGAGCTTCCAGCCGGCCAGCTCCTGCGGCGCCTCTGCGCCGGGATAGCGGATTGCGTAAGTCGGCGCGACCAGGTCAGCGATCGGCGCCGCCAGCACGCCGAGGGCGGTGCCGCGGTCCTCGACTTGGAACGTGACGGTGCCAGTGTCGTTGATCGGGTTCCAGATGATCGTGATGTGCTGCGCGAGCGGGTCTGCATCCGGGTCGGGTACCACCACGTTGGCGTCGTACGCCGCGCGCGTGGCGGCCTTGATGCCCAGCAGCAGGTGCACGCCTGGTTCCGTGACTGTCTCGCCAGGAACCTGGACGGACTGCCCAGTTGCCGGGTCGACTTCGGTGGTCGTCGGCGCGGTGACCTGGTAGCTGCGGCCGATCAGGTCGCTGATCTGGACGGTGAGCACCCGCAGGAAGAAACGCTCCAGCGTCTGCGTCCAGCCATCGGGGTGCGGCTTGGTGGTGATCTGCTCGAGATGGAATTCAACGGGGCCATCATTGGTGGCCGGGTCCCATCGGATCTCGATGCGGGGCGACACGATCTTGGTCTGCGTGCCGAAGGTGGTGTTTTCGCTGATGAGCATGTCAGTAGCCTGTAACGTCGAGGATAGGAGCGCGCACCCAGGCCTGGCCGTAGTTGCCAGGGGGCGGCTGAGGATTGTTGTTGGTACCGGTGCGTAGCTCTTGGGCTGTGTCGATGGCGGAGATGGATGCAACGTTGCCGTTGATGTTGACCACGCCCTTGCGCCACAAGATCTGCACCTGCCACTGCGGACCGCCGCCAACCAACCCACCGATGACCAACATGATGTTGCCGGTGGAGCCGGCCAGCGCGGCATATGTCCTGCCGGCCGGCAGCGTGATAGATCCGCCTTGGTTGGCATTGCCCTGCAGCAGCCCGCGCACGCGCATGTACTTGAGGGTGGCATCGAATACGACCTGATTGCTCGACGGGTTGCTCACGACGAAGTACTTCCGCTGCCCAAAGGTTGGCTCATCGAACACATAGGCCGTGAAGCTGCCGCCGGACGTCCACCCAGAGAAGGTGAAGGTATTGCCGCTCTGGGTTCGCTGGCCAAGCACTGCATTGCTCTCGCCCAGGAACGCCAGTGCTGGATTGGTGCCGGCCACTGTCAGGCTCCATGTCTTCAGCACGCCGCTCCCGCTGGGGGTGATGGTCTGCTTCGACGCCAGGGCCAGGTTCTTCCAATCCTCCGAGATCACCACGCGATTGGCACCCGCATTGATGCGAACAAACGCCACGTCAGAACCTCCCGTAGAACAACGTGCCGCCGGCACGGGCAGTCAACGTCGCCGAAGGCGATGACCAGGTGATCGTGTTGCCATCATCGGTGATGTAGGGGAGCAGCGCATTACCTGCCCCGCTGTCCGCGACGAACCAGTAGTACAGCTGGTTGGCGCTGCCAGTGATCGGCACCGCCACAGAGCCGTTGGCCCCGCTGGCGATACCGACCGCGCCCATGTGCTGAGTGAGCAGGTCCGAGTCGGGCTGATCGGTCACCTCCAGCAGGACCGCGTTGGTTGCCTCGTCCCGCACGCGTAGGAATGTCGTCATACGCCTGGCCCCATCGAGATCACCGCCACGCCGTTGGGCGCGTAGATGAATAGCTTCCCCCGATCTAGATCAATGCGTCCTTGCCCCGCATCCACGCCGATGAAGCGCACCTTGTCAAACGCAAAATCGATGGTTGCCGTCGTGCCGTTATTGACCGATCGCACACCAGCCACCCGATTATTGACATCCAACGCGAGAGTGCTCGATGCCTCGTAGCTGGCCACGCCGTTCTCGGCGGTCGTCAGCCGCACCCCCAGCGACTGCGTGGCTGTTGCCTGCAACCACTCCGCTGCCTCGTCGCTCCACAGCGTCGGCGTGAGCCCGCTTTCCAGCTTGCCGCGTCGGAAGCTGGCCGGCTGATTGGTGCCCTCCACCACCAGCGCGACACGTAGAGCCGTTGCGTTGGATGGGCTGTTGACGACCACGGATATCCGATTCCAGCCTGCCGCATTCGCAGGAAGCAGTGTCGTCGCGCCACCGATCACGCCAGAGGAATTGATGGCGCTGAGCGCGATTCGGACGTTACCCGCGGTCGAATTTCTGAAGGCATCGAATGCTAGCACCCAAGGGCCTGGACCCGCTGGGATGTCCTGATAGGCAGCATCACCACCAGATGTGGCTGCCATGGCGATGAAGTCGCCGAATGCGGCGTCGTGATAGACCGTGCTCGATGCGGGCGTCACCCAGTTGCTCTTGCCCGTCGCGAACGTCGGGTTCTTGAGCATGTTCGGGTTCGGATTGATCCGCGCCTGCACGCTGGTGATCGCCGTGCTGTTGCTCGTGGTCTGATTCCCGATCTGCGTCACCTGGGTCTGGATCGCCTGCACCGCCGTGGCATCGGCCTTGCCGGACAGCGCCGATTGCACGGTCCCAATCAGCTGCGACAGCGAGGAGATGTTGTTCTCGGCCTGCGTCAGGCGCGTGTTCATCGCCTGCACTGCCGAAGCATCCGCCTTGCCGGCAAGGCTGGACTGCACGCCGCTCACGTCCTGCGCGACGACCTGCAGCTCCTGCTCGATCTGCTGCACGTCCGTGGTGACCTGCTGCATCGCCACGCCGATCGCGCCCACCGCCTCGGCCAGGCTGGCGTACTGCCCGATGTAGGACCAGTACGCAGTGTCGGTGATCGCCGTGCCCACTGGCACATCCTGCTTGGCCACATACAGCCCACCGGCGTGCTTGACGATCGAGCCAGCCGGCCACGCTTGATCCACCCACTCCGGTGCCTCTACCAGCGCCTGCAGGTTGGCCAGATCCTGGGCCTGCTCCAGCAGCTGCTGGGCCAGCTCCTGATCGCGCTGCGCCGCCTCGAGGAATCCCTGCCGGATCTCCTCGGTGGTCTGGTCGATGGCCTGCTGCATTTCCTCCTGCAGCTCGCCCAGGTTCTTGCCGAGCGTCTTGGTGACGTACTTGGCCGCCACCGACAGCGTGCCGTTGGTGTTGCGCGCGCGGATGGCGAACGTCCACTTGCCGGAGGCCGGAATGGGCGAGTCGAATGCGCCGGTGTGGTAGCCGCTGTCGCCGACCGGCGTCATGGCGTCCCATGCCGGCATCGGCGCGCCCTGCTCCGGGGCCTTGGCGTAGCGGATCTCCGCGCCGGCCAGGTTGGCCGACTGGATTGTGTCGTTCCAAAAGCCCCAGGTGTAGCGACGGATGCCGCCGGAGATTTCCTCCACGTCGAACAGGTCGTAGTTCACCGGCGGCGCGTCGGCGCCGATGGTCGTGTAGATCAGCGAGGCGCCCACGCCCATCTGCCCCTCCGGGCCGAACGGGCGCACGTTGATGGTGTAGGTGCCGGCGCGCGGAATGCGCCACCGCGCCGTGCGGGTGCGCGTCTGTGCCACTTCCACCAGCTCACCGTTGCCGTCCGATGCCGAGGCATAGACCACCGCGTGATCGAAGGGGCCGCTGATATCGAAGGTGGCCACCAGATCCGTCGCAGTGACGTCGCCGGTGGTGATCTGGTCCTCGCTGATAGCCAGGTTGCTCACGATCGGGCGCGTGGCCAGCGATGAGCCGCTCTCCGGCGGCTGGTACACGCCCGTCTTGACGTAGGTCCAGAACTCCGGCGACTCCGGCACCACACTGATACTTGCGCCCTTCAGATCGCTCTCCGGCTCGATCGCCACGACGCGCACACGCAGGCCGGGCGTGGCCTTGAAGTCGTAGATCCACACAGTGTCGTGCGCCGGGTTGTCCTGCCAGCCACCCTGCACCATGGGGTCCGCGTAGCCCTCGCCCGGCAGCGGAGCGTCCTCTGGCCATTCCTCGACCAGCTGGATGGTGTCGGTCGCCTCCGTGAAGTTGCGCACACGGAACGTGCGGTAGACCGATTCGCCAGGGATGCGCAGGCCAATGAAGGCGCTGCGGGCATCTGGCGGCGGCACCGGTTCGTCCAGCGTCAGCGTGACCGTGCCCAGCAGCGGGCTGCGCTCGGCCGCCACGATCCGGCCACCGAAACCCCATTGCGTGAGGTCGTGGGAGATCGACAGCATCGACATGCGGCGATATGACAGGTACTGCAGATCCTGGGCGAAGCCGATGTCCTTGTACTGGTAGAGGCTCTGCGCGAGATGGTAGCGCGCCATCTCCGCCGCATGCGCCTCGCGAGTGATGCCCTCACCGGTCAGGCGCGCCGGATTGAGCATGGTTTCCACTCCCGGTGCCGGCACGCGGAGAGTCTCGACCTTGTTTGTGGTGCTGTCGAAATAGCTGTACTCAATGCCGTCGGCAGCGCTGGCCAGCGTGTAATCGACGCTGAAGCTGCCCTTCTTCATCTCGGCCATGTTGACCACGCCCGAGAGCGGCTGCTCATCGGCGGCCCATACCACCGACAGGCGCCCCCCGGCCCATGTCACCTGCCCCATGCCGGCCAGGGCGATCGCCTGCAGCACCTCTTCGTGGCTGCGCTCTTCCGTCAGCCAGTAGTCGTAGGTGTAGCCGTTCGCCTCGCAGTGCGCCATAAAGCCTTGCAACGACTCGACGTCGATCTCTTCATCGCTCTTGCCCATGCCGCCGACCAGCTTGCCGCTCTCGTCGTAATAGCCGCGGGCGTATTTGAGGATGTGGGCGCCGTTGTTGCTGGTTTCCTCCGTGACCCACGCGCCGTTGCGCCACAGCGGGATCGGCTCGGCTACAGCTTCGTAGCGGAGCTCGTCGGGCTGGCCGTTCAGCTGGCCGGTCGCCTTCATGATGACGGCATCGCGCGAGATGCCGGAATACGTTGCCGTGTCTGCCTGCACACTGCCCATCGTCGACCACTGGAAGTCATTGCGCTGGGTGTTGTCGCCGCTGTAGTTGCCCAAGCCGAGGATGCGCACGCGCACGTCGTACTGGCCCTTGGCCACATCTGCCGAAAGCGTCGCGCGCCTGCTGACGTCCAGCTTGTCGCCGGTGTAGGTCTGCGTGGCCAGCGTGGCCCAGATCCCAGTGCCCGCAGGCGCGTACTGGACCTGCACGGTCTCGGACACGTTGTACTTCTTGCCCGAAGTGCCCACGCCGCCCAGCACGTATTCCAGGTTGATGAGGATTCGCACCGTGTCTGCGCTGGTGGTGCGGGTCACGAAGTCGGCGGTATCCGGCAGCTCACCGCCCTCGACCGTGTCCACATTGCTGTACAGCGGGATAGTCTCTTCCGGCATCTGGCTGTAGCCGGAGTGATAGACGCTCACGCCTTCATAGCTCGACAACAGCGTATCGCCGTTGGAGAACGCCCCGACGCGGCCCACACCGATGCCCGGCGTCAGCACCATGCCGATGTACTGATCGTCGCCCTCGTACCACGAGTAGGTGGTGCTGGCGATGTCTGGCGCGATGCGCGTGCGGCCGAACAGAAGGCCCAGCGGCTCATAGGGCCGAGGGCGGTTGCGCGCTGCACCCAGGCTGTAGACCGTCCCCGCGTTGCTGGGGGATGTCGGGCTCTCGACCTTTGGCCCGAGCACCTTATTGATGACGATCGAACCGACCACAAACGCAGCCGTGTAGGCCACAGCTGCACCAGTGGTACCCAAGCCAGCCGCCCACGTCGCACCGGCGCCGCCGGTGAAGTAGATCAGCGCGGCCATCGCCACGATGTACAGGGCATTCCTACCGACAGCGCCACGCACCTCAATGACCTGGCCGTCCTTGGGATAGACGTACGGCCACAGGTGGCGCGGGACCACGCGGCCGCCGATCGACACCGTCCACTCGCCCTGGTCCAGATCGATCACGTGCCGATGCAGGAACTCGCACAGGCGCTCACCCGGCTGCAGGTCCATGGCAATGTGCCGCTGGCCTTCCAGCGTGACCGGGTGCGGCGTCAGCACCAGCTGGCCGTCACTCGCAGGCGTGGTCATCAGACCCATGTGTAATACCCCTCGATCCGTGCGCCGTAATCCGGCAGCTCGCGCACCCGGTGCAGCCAGCTGCTACCGAGCGCGCTGGTTGTGTGGAGCACCCAGCCCTCGTGGGCCAGGTGGAAGAAGACACCGACGTGCCCGGGCCGGCTCTGACCCTTGTCGAACATCAGCACCAGGTCGCCATCGACCGGTGCGGCCGTCGGCACCGCGTAGGCACGCGAGAGCTCGCCCAGCGCCACCTGCCCAGCAGCCCCGCGCGGTCGCCGCGCCGGCATCTGCACATTGCGGCCGAACAGCTCCCTCTGGACCTGCACCAGTAGATCGGCGCAGTCGTAGGTATCGGCGTCGTACGGGATGTTGAGGAACTGCTCAACCTCACTTGCCCGCATCAGAAGATCCCCGGCAGGGTGAAAGGGTTGGCGCGGAGCTTCACTGCCTGCTGGCGCATGAAGAAGTCCACGCCGATCTGCGCGGTGATCGACGGGCCAGCAGCGCGCACCTGTGTGAGCGGAAGGTAGAAGCGCCGAGCGATGACATCCGGCTGAGCGCGATCGGTGATCAGCACGCGGCACATCACCATCTCGTTGGGCTGCAGGTGCTCCAGGTCATCGGTGATGCCGCGACCGACGTTGTCCACTTCCAGCTGTGCACGCGGCGTCTGCCCGGCAGAATCCGTTGGCGGAGTGAAGCGGAACGGATACCCGATGTAGCTGTTGCCATTGCTTATCCAGTCCTGCGTGTCGTTCGCGATGCGCAGGACAGCGCCGAACGAGGGCGCCGTCATCTCCAGCAGCTCCAGCGGGCTGTCCGTGTCCGTCACCCGCTGGCGGCGCTCGATAAAGGTGCTCATCGCAGGTACTCGATTACCGTCTGCCGGGTTGCAGATGTGAACATTGGATTGCGCGGCTGCAACCGTCCAATAGCGCCACCCTTGATGCATGCCTTGATCGGCACGCCGGTGCGTGGGTGCAACATCGTGAAGTACCCGACCTTCTTAATCACATCGAAGTACCAGACATCGAATGCAGCCATGTCGGCCTTTGACCGAAACAGCAATGTGCACGACAACTCAACCATGTCGCGGGAGTTCAGGAGGCGTTGCTTCGGAACACCACGCTCCATTACCGTGCGCTCTACAGATGGCTGCGGCTCTTCACCAAAATCGCCTACCATGATTCCGACGTACGCTGGGAACTCAGCCATCAGCGCCGATCCTGCACGTTCAGACGTGATCTGGTCGCGGCATAAAGAGGGCCAGAACCAGCGCTCATATTGCCGGCAAGGCGCCCTTCGATCTGTTTGAACAGCACTTCGACATCGGTACCGCCAGTGCTGTTGCTCCGCGTCGTGACTTGCGGCTGGCTGGGCGCGCCAATGATGTTGACGTTAACCTGTGAGCCACCGCCACTACTCCCGCCCGCCGCTGCAGCACTGGCTGGGATGACGACACCGTCCGAACCTGGCATGAGGTAAGTGCGATTGCCTTGGCGCAGCAACTCGGGCCGGCCGCCTTCGGTCACTTCGTACATTCGATCGCGACTGACGCCGCCACCAACCGAACGCCCACCTCCAAAACCGAAAAGATTGCGCCCTGTGAACCCCTCCATATTGTTACCGAACCCGGTCGTGCTACCGGCGCCAGTGCCGCCGCCTGTGTAGTTCCCTGCGCCACCACCCAGGAGACTCATGCCTGTGTTGAACAGCCACTGGATGGCGCGGTCGGCAAAGAGATCCGCAGCCATGCGTTTCATTCGATCGATCCACCGCCCTGCTGCATCGCCGGCTTCGCCGAAGGAGAGAATGGCGTCCGAGGCGAAATCATGGGTCGCAGAACGTAAGTCGCCCAATACCGCCGCGCCTTCGCGTTGACGCTGCAACTGCTCCGTGGCCTGAACAATCGATTGCCCATATGCGCTGTTCGCATCCACGCCGGCCTGTTTCAGGCGGTTGTAAACCTCCAGCTGCTGTGCGTTGAGCAGCAACGCCTGCTGCTCTTCGCCGATGTCCTGCAGCACCTGGATGGCGCCGGCGTTCATCTGGTCACGCAACGCTTGCTGGCGCGCCGCGTATTGCTCTGTGGAGATCACCCCCGCATCCAGCAGCTCCTGTACCTTCGTCAACGCGTTCGCGTATTCCAATGCAGCCGAAGCACCGCCGCCGCGCAGCTGCGCGGCCATCTCCGCGGTGTCCTCAGCGAACTCACGCTGGAACTCGGCGATATCCCGGTCGCGGATCTGCTGCGCCAATGCACGCATGGATGCGGTGAATGCATCGATCTGCGCCGTTGGCACCTTGGCTTTTGCTGCTGTCTCGCTGCGTTCGGCCACCTCAAGCAGCCGCTTGTTGTATTCGTCGATGATGGGGTTGCCGATCTGCTCAAGCTCGGTGTGCCAGCTGCGTAGCGAATCCGACATCTCTGCAGTGGCACGCTTGATGCGCTCGGCCTGGCGGCTCGCTTCTTTCTCATCGACCAACGCCGGCACAGGGCGCCGCTTCTCGGTCAGCACTGGCGAGGCTTCCGGTGCAGCCTGCTGCTTGTAGCGAGAGGTGAGTTCGCGCTGGATGGCAACCCGCTCCGCCTCCAAACTCGCGAGTTGCTGCTCCCGAAATGTTGATTGGTTGTCGGTCAGCGGCAGCCCGAACACGTTGGACTTCCAGCGCTGCAGGTCGCTGCGCTCTGCCTGCACTTTGCCCATGCGCGCATTCAACGCATCGGTGCTGGCCTGCTGGGGATTGCTGCCACTTGCAAGGCCCTGCGCCTCACGCACCTTGGTATACCAAGCGGTCAATTGCGTGATTGCGCCGACCAACTCACTAGTGACCTGCGACACCAGCGTGATCACCTGGCCAAATGCAGCTTTAGTCTGCTCGCTCTGCAGTTCACCCGTCAGGCGATTGACCGCAGAGGCTGCACCGTCGAGGCTACCGCCCTCGCCGGTCGTGAGGTCATCCAGGCTATTGCGTAGCGCTGCAAGCGATCCGCCGAACGTGTTTCGGGCTGCCTGCGCAGCACCCTGGTAAGACTCATTGAGGATATCCAGAATGATCCCCTGCGCCTCTGCGGTGCGGCCGGACTGCTCCAGTGCCTTGATGCTGTCGCGCACGCTCTTGGTGAACGCCGCGCCGAAGCCCTGCTGTGCCAGCGCCCCCGCCGCCTTGGTAGGGGATTCAAGCGCGCGGCCCACGATCTCTGCAGAGCTCTCCACGCTGATGCCCAGGCGTGCGGCCTGGTCGATAGCCACCTGCAGCGCAGGCACAAAGTTACTGGTGACGACGCCGCTGTAAGACAGCAACCGGGTCTGAGCATTGGTGATGTCGCCACCGCTGAATGTACTGGCGCGGGCGATGTTGTCCGCCATTGCGGCCAATTGCTCGGCGCTGAAATTTGCATCCTGCCCTGTCGACTTGAGCACGGCGTTGAGCTGCGCCAACTCGCGTTCGGCGTTCATGGTGTTCCTGATCACCAGGGCCATGCCTGCAGCTACGACCCCGCTGGCGCCAGCAAGCGCGCCGCCCATGATGGTGGCGACCGAGTTGAGTCGATCGCCCAGCGAGCGCACAGCCGGCTCCGCATCGCGTGCTTGCTGTCTGATGCCGGCGATGTGAGCGCTGACCTTTCCGTCATCGCTCACCTCAAACCGCACATTGAAGGTGTTACCGCCCGCCATGTTTATCGTGCTCCCTCTGCCACCGCTCCACATTTGCCTGCACGTATGCCTGCTCGGCCACTTGCAACTGCGCCAGTAGCTGCGGCAGATCGGCACGCACCAAACCAAGCTCGCTCACACGTGCGCGCAACAGCACCATGCAGTCGGCGTATCGCAATCCAGTCGGCAGACCGCTGGGCGCGTACTGCCACTGCGAGCGGCACCAAAGAAATGCCAATGCTGCAGGCTCCGCTGCAGGCAGCAAGCGCGGCTGCGAGCAGTCCGAACACACCGTAGGACAGCTGCGACAAGCCTCGCTGGTGAAGCTGTCTCCGAACTCGTTGCCGACATCCCATAGCCGTTCTTCCTCATACCCGGGCGCGGCACCGGCGCGCCACCGCACCCAGGCGATCAGTTTTTTCTTACGCCCTCACGGCTCGTTTCGAAGAGCGCGCGTCGGATTGGCTGGAACAGATAAGCCATGGCCAGCAGCGCCTCGAGGTGCTCTTGCGAGAACGGCAACGGCTCGCCCTCCTCATCGGCAAAGCCACGCCAGTCGTGAGTGCGCCGGAGCACGTCTGCGCGGTCATCAAGGCGCACACGCTGCATGTCGTCGAAGGCACCCTGCAGCTCGGCAGGTTCGGTGCTGGTGGCGGCCTTTTCTAGGAAGGAAGCCGCCGTGCGCGTCATGACTTCACGGTCGCGGGCAGCCAGCTCGTCATCGGTATACAGGGTCATCAGCAGGTGCACGCGCACAAGCTCCGGCGTCTCGCCATCACCGCCAGGTAGATCCACCGGCACCCACACGCGCCCCAGGTTTGCGAATCGAAACATTCCGCCTTGCTCCTTGTCAGATTGTGGCGCGCTGGTTCTTCAGCACGGCTGTGACGCCCAGCTCACCCGTGGTGCGGTGCGCGACGAAATTGAAGGGCATCTTCAAACCGCGTGGCCCGCTGATTTCCGGAGCGGTCTGGTCGATGGTGGACAACGGGATGGTGATCACCAACGATTCGTTGCCAGCCGTGCCGGCGCCGGTGCCGCGAGTGAGCGACACCTGGATGGCCAGGTCCTGGTCGTTGAGCGCCTTGTTGAGCAGAACCGGCGTGTCGAACTGCGCCACGCCGTCGCCAGTGACGATGGCGAAGCCCTCCGGCAGGCCGTGGCGTTGGCCGCCGTTGTTGATACACCACAGGTCGCCGTCGAGGTCGTTGGACCAGGTAACGTTGAGCGACTCCAGGCACACCTCGGTGGTGCCGCCATCCAACACCAGCGCGAGGTTGCTCACGCCCCACGCGGCATGGCCGGGGTCGGTGGGCGTGGTGTCCAGCGAGGTGGCGATGGTGCCATCGGAGCTGGAACCCAGCAGGTCGATGGTGGCACTCGGAGTGCCCTGTGTCTGAAACTGGAACTGCGCCTGATTTACGCGGCAACCGCTGTAACGCATGTAGCGACCGGGCGCCGCGATCGCCGCACCGTAGTCCACCTCGAAGGTGATGCCGGCCGGCAGCGGATTGGCCAGGCTGAAGGTATGCGTATACGGCGACGCGCTGCCTGTGGTGGCCGGCGCGCCGATCAGGTGTTTCAGCCAGAACCCGATACTGCCGGGCGCCAAGCTCACGGTGGCTTGGCCAGCCACCTCGCGGCGGCCGAGCGTGCCACGCGCCTGCCCACGAAAACCGCTGAGCGTGGGGTCCTGCTCGCGCGCAGCACTCGGCTTCAGGGTAAAGGTCTGGATGTAGATCAGCTCGGCGTCGGGCGTCGCGGGAATCTCGTTGTAGGTGGTCTCGGTGACGGCGATGACGCGGCTCTTGGCGCCGGTGGCCTGTGCCATGGGATTACTCCTGCGCGGGTGCGATGGTGGCGCCGTCGCCCTGCCCGTCCACGCCGGTGGCGGGGCCGACGGGATCGGACAGGGCGGCGGCATTGAACTGTTCCAGCCACACAGCAGCGGTAGCCGCGTCTTCGGCGGTGGCGTACTGGAAGCGCTTGACGCTCACCAGGCGCAGGGCCTCGGCCGGCTCCACGCGGACAACCGTGCCCGGCTTGTGGGCGCCGATCTGGCGAATGCCGGAGTGGCTCTCGGTGGTGAAGAACACGCCGACCAGGGCGTCGGGGTCGGCTGCGGTCTTGGGGGGCATGTCAGGCGTCCCGGTAGATGGTGTGATGCACGCGGACCACGAAGGCGATCCAGTGCGTGGGCGCGCGGAATGCGCGGTCGTTGATCTCATTGGCGACGAAGGCCAGCTGGCAGGTATCGTCCAGCGACGGGTTACGCAGCAGTAGCTGCACCAGCGCCGCGGTGATGCCGTCGCGCTGGTCCACCGCTCGGGAAAAATCCTGCTGATGCCACACCAGCGAGATCTCGATATCGGTCAACCAATCCTGCTGCGTGCTGTTGACGATCAGGCCGGCCGGGTCGCCACCGCCATTGCTGGCGTCGGCACCGCGCGCGTCGCCCTTCTCGCTGATCCAGCAAGGGAAGTTTTCCTGGCCTATCTGCTCGAAGCGGCGGTTGCCCTTGATGACCTTGGGCACCACAGCCTGGCCACGCGAGCCGAGCGTCAGCGCCTGCAGCGCGGCGGACACGTCGGCGTCCTGCTCGAGCAGGCGGTGCAGCGCTTCGCGGGCGCCGGCGATCATGCGTTCACCGCCTGCCACCACGCGGCCTCAGCACGCTCCATGTCGAGCGCCTTGACCGCGTCCTCGAAGTACGGACGGCCGGGGATCGGCCGCGCGTCCTCATTGCCGTAGGGGAGGAAACCCTCATGGAGGGCGCGGGCATACTCGCGGTCGTTGCCGATCACCACGCTGTTGTCACCGATCTGCACCGCGAAGCCGCGCAGGAATGCGCCGGTGCGCGCGGGAATGGGGTATGCGCCAGGGGCTGCGCCGGCTGGGCCACGCGCGCGATCGGTGACCCCGGTCTCCATCTGCACAGCGATGTTCCGCAGCATTGCCTGCCGCGCAGCGTGCAGCGTGGACGCGACGACGTTAGGGCTAGGGAAATTGCCCAGGTTGAGGCGGAGCGTCAGCGCCATGCAGCACCTCCGCGCCACGGGCCACGCTCGGCGGCGGCGATGCCGATGGCCGTGCCGGCCGGCTCGCTGGGGTCGATCACCTGCTGGATGTAGATCTCGGAGAAAGCCGCCGCGCGCTCGGCCTGCGCTTCGTACTCGCGGCGGTTGGCGTGAACCATGTTGTCGAGGCTGGTGGCCGCGTTGCTGTCCACGAACGCGGCGCGCCGGCTCCACAGATGCGCCTTGGCCCAACACAGCTCGGCCGAGCGCAGCGACTCGCCCTGCGGCGTGTCCACTGCGATGGCGTCGTACTGCGCGCCGATGCGGCCGCGCGCCCAGCGTTCGGCACGCTGCAACAGGCGATCGACGTAGCCGCCGGGTTGTTCCCAGCTGGCCGCATCGTCGCCTGCTGGCGTGCCGAACTGCTCGGCGCGAAAGCCTGCATCGGTGATGTCCTGGATGGTCGCCTTGGCCGCCATGGCTGTGGGCGGGGCTTGCGCCCCGCCCTGCTCCGTCAGGCGAACAGCACGCGGCGCACCTGCGAGGTGTCCGCGATGGTAGCGTTGTACTGCATGGTGCCCACCCAGTCCTCGGCGCGCTTGTAGATGTCGCGGTTCTTCTCGATCTGCAGATCCATCCACACGCCGCGGGCGTTGCGGCGCTGCGGCAGCACCAGGTAGTAGCCGGCGTCGTTTGCGGGTACGTAGGTGGTGGCGATCACGCCAGCCACGGTGACCGCCAGCGGGATGCCGTTCTGGTAGCCGACGATCAGGCTGCCCTGCGTCGCCTCCAGCATGCGCAGGATGTAACCGCGCTTCTCCGGGCTGGTGACGATCCACAGCGGCGTGTTCGCGCTGACCGCGGTGCCCTTCAGCTGCTGCTGGCGGTAGATCGACGCCGCGGCTGCATTGAGGGTTTCCGTGCCCAGGTCATCGCCGGCGATGCGGGCGAAGTTGATGCCGGAGCCCAGCGCGGTGAACAGGCCGTAGTGCTGCTCGGCCTGATTCATCCACGCCTTGGCGCGGAACTCGGTGATGATCGCCTCGACGTTCCACCACTTGTTGTAGCGCAGCCAGTCGTCCAGCACGCCGGCGCCGGCGCTGTAGGTGACGTACTTCAGCGACACCTCGCTTTCGGTGGGCAGGCGCCAGATCTCGGTCTTTTCGCCCGGTGCGCGCTGCTTGAAGCTCACGCCGAACTCGCCGGTGGCAACCTCGAAGGCATCCTGGTTGCCACCGCGCATGTCCACCAGGCGGAAGAGGTTGGTCCAGCCGGTGTCGATCTCCTGCATGCCCGTGTGGAACCACTGGTCGATGCGCGCGGGGATGTCGCTGCTGACGATACTGTCAGCGCTGGTGGCGTACTTCACCCGCAAGGCGGCCTTGATGGCGTCCGCCGACAGCTTGGGGCCTTCGCGCATGGCGCTCTTGCCCACCAGGGTGACGGTGGAATCGTTGGCGGCCTTTCCGCCCATCAGATCCAGGCACATGCCCGGCAGCGACAGCTCCAGGTCGATGGCCTGCACCAGCGCCTTGCGCTGTTCCTCGCTCTGCGTCGGCAGGCGGGCCAGGTTGTTGAATTTGGCGACTGCGGTCATGTGTCGTGTCCTTGGAAGGCAGGGCCGCCGGTCAGGCGACGGTGTAGGCGTCGAACGCCACCAGCCCGCTCACCGCCGCAGCCGCGGCCTTGGGCTGCAGCGCGTGGCCGAACAGGGTGTTGTTGGTGGCGGTCTTGGTGAGGCGGGCATTGGTGGCGTCCCAGTACAGGGCGTCGTTCACCGCCCAGGCCACGCCGGTTTCGGCCGGGGCGTTGTCCACCTCGGTTTCGTAGACGAACGCGTTGCGCTCGTTGGCCGCGCGCGTGTTGATGGGGATCAGCGGTTTGCCGCCGATCACCACCGGCACACGGGCCGTGGTCGCAGCGGTGTGGGCGAAGCCGACGTTCTTGACCAGTTCGCTGGGCGAGGCAATGTTCAGTGCCATGGGGCGTTCTCCGAAGGGATACGAGGCGCGCTTACGCGAACGCCGGGTTGATGTTGCCACTGGCCGGATCGGGCGCACCGCCGCGGCCGCCGGTGGTCAGCGCCGGCATGCGGCCGCCCTTGCCCACGCGCTCGGCGTAGCGCTTGTGCAGCGATTCCAGGCGCTCGATGGAGTCGCCCGCGTACATGCCCTTGGCGAAGTTGACAGCCTCTTCGTCATCGCCCAGCAGACCCAGCTGACGCTCGGCGGCCACCACGTCGTCGATTAAGCTCTTACGGTAGGCGTCGGCGGACTTCACCGCTGCGCCCAGCAGTTCCGGCTTGTCGATCAGGTGAGCGTGGTCACCCAATGCTTTGCGCAGACCCAGCACGATATCGTGCGAAGCCTTGCTGGTGGCGTTCTCGGCTTCCAGGACCTGGATGCGGTCCTTGGCGGTGTTAAGTTCTTTCTGCAGGTCCACGTCGTCTTCCTCGGTTCGTTGTGCGCCCTTGACGGCGCGGGCGCCCGGCTGCGCGCCGAGCCAGACCAGCGACGCTTCCAGGGCCTCGCCGGGCCCTACCAGACGCCACGCATTGAGTTCATTGCCCTGCTCGTCCACCAGGCGCTCGTAGTCCTTGACCGTGCAGCCGATAGACACGTCGCCCACCACGCCTGCATCGATCTCCTCGAGCAGGTCGGCATTGCCGGCCGTGCGCACCAAGTAGGCATCGGCCATGAGCAGCACAGCGGTTTCCACGCCGGGCGGGAATTTCAACTCGGGCTCGCGCAGCAGCGTGCGGGCCTCGTCGAGCGACATGCGCTCCAGCTTCGCGGCAAACCAGCGCCCCTTGCCGGGACCACTGTCGCCATCCCATCCGCTGGGATGCTTGATGAAAAGGCCCTTGCCGGGCAGCGTGCGGGCAAAGTCGGCCAGCAGCGCCTCATCGAAGCATTCGCGGTCGCGGTCGATGGCGTTGTGCGCGATGGCGAACGTGCGCACATACAGCTTTTCCGCCGGCATGTCGGCCAGGGTGTACTGGCGGATGGCGGTGAGCTGGTCGGCGCTGGCGTCGCCAGCGGACTTGATCGCCAGGTGCAGCCGCTTGTGCTTCTGGGCGCTCACTTCTCGCGCACCGCCCGCACGGGCTTGATGTTGTGGCGGCGCCATTCCGCCTGCGGAATGGTCAGCGGTCCGTCGTAGACCTCGCGCTGCCAGTCGGGGGTGTCGGTAGCCGGCGTTTCGCCACGCCTGGCCACACCGATGACACGGCCGCTCCCATCCAGAGCAAGCGTGTTGTCGGCCTCGTACCCAGCCGCGGTCGCTCCCTCAACGCCGATCGCTATTTCGTCCAGCTTGCCTTCGCCCTCGGTGACGCGACTCGCCAGCGCGGTGATCGGCAAACGTGCGAATGCGTCATCGATGGCGGCCAGAGCCCCCTTACGGCCGCCATCCTTCTGCTCCCCTTCCAGCGCACGCAGCGCGGTCAGCTCCTCGGCGGTGAGGCCTTCCAGCCGATCGGACAACTCGGCCAACGGCAGGTTCTGGATCTCGGACAACTTGGGGTTCGGCTCGCTCACGGCATCCTCCATCGAAGCCCCGAAGGGCGCACGGAGCACCGGTTACTGGCGCTCAATGGGCAAAGGATTCCGTGGGGATGCGTGTCCTGTCTGCTAGATTAGGAAACACCAGACAACCAAGGAGCGGTAACAATGATGATTGCATTGAAACATTTGATTGCCAGCGCCCGTGAGATCGTCGCTCGTCTGCTTGATAAAGAAATGATCCTGGCTCTGAACGGAGCGCTCGATGCTATCGATAGCTACGCGGACGAAGACAATGCCATTTGGTTTATCGCGCTCATCAACATGATGATCTCTTCCGTTCATAGTGCGCTCGCAATGGAGCAGGAGGCAAAGCACATCCAGTCCACGAATGCCTCGGCATGGAGCGCGCACGTCACAGCTCTCCGCGCCTTTGTCGAGCTGGGCAATGTGCTCCGGGAACAGCTGGCCATCGATCATTCAAATCGCCAAGCCTCAGAGACTCTTACCGGATCATCGGCCAGTGATGTTCCGTCGCCCTTTAATAGAAAACGGAAGATGTAGGCGTTCAACTAAGCGCCCTGATTGAACACCTGCAGTTCGGATGACTATTCCGCATAGGCAGCGGCGCCTGCGGATCATCCAGCTGGTACGGGCCGTTGGCGGCCAGCGTCTCGCACAGGACGCAGCCGCCGGCGGTGATCCAGTCGTACTGCTGGAACCCGGCCTGCAGGTACATCTCGCGCTTGCCCTGCACCTGGGCGTCGGCTACCTCGGAGCGCGCCAGGCGCTCCCAGTTGCTGTTTCCGGCGCCGAACATGTCTTCCAGCGCCTCAGCTACGTGCACCGGGTTCTGGCCGTCGTACTGACCAGACGTTAGCGCGGACACGATGCGGCTGCTGTACTCGCGGGTGACGCCCTCACGCACCCGTGACAGGCCCTCGCGGCGGATCGCGCTGGTGACGCGGTTACGCGAGTCGGCGATCAGCTGCTGTACGCCGGGGTCGCTCCAGTCTAAGTCGATGTCTGCCCGCGCATTAATGACGCCGCGGTCGTAGGCATCGACCGTACCGGCGTTGAGCTCGGCCGCCATGCCGCCGATGGACGACTCGCCGGCCGAAACCAGTTGCGTCATCAACGACAGGTCGAAGCTCCACGCCGTGTCCGCCTTCACCGTATCCAGGCCTAGTAGTTTCACCACGTCGGCTTGCAGACGCTCCCACCGCGACAGCATGCGCGCGATAGTCCGCTGCTCAATCGCGGGCAACGCGGCATCAGGCTCGGCCCATGGCTCGGCGTCTTCGCCGCCGGCCTTGATATGCGTGCAGCGAGGGCCGTGCTTGTGCGGCTGCCGCCCGGCGGAGCGCAGCGTGTTGTCCAGCCCCTGCTCGGTACCGGAGGCGCTATTGCCCAGCACCATGGCCGCCTGGGCGCGAAGGAACTCGGCCTGGGCGCGCTTCAACTCGTCGGTGAGCGATGGCAGATGCTGCACCAGCTTCCAGTCACCCTTCTTCCAGGTCCGGCCGCGGGCACGCAGCATCGCCTCGACGGGTTTGCGCAACGATGCCTCACGCCGCGCAAACCGCGTCTTGGAATCCTGCAGCACCAATTCGGACTGCGGCTCGGCAATGCCCGCGGCTTGCGCCCACGAAACGCCCATCATCCATGCGGGGATACCGAACGAGGCCACAATCTGCTCAATCATGTGCCGTGCGGGAAGCTCGATCTGCAGTGCCTCATTGACCGCGCCGATAACATCGATGCTGATCTGATCGTTCATGCCAACGCCGGTGGCTACGTCGACGCTGTTGCCGCGCGCCTTTGCCGCCAGTGCATTGGCTAGGCTGGCGGCGATTGTCTCAGCACGCTTCTGCGCCGCCGCGCTGTCGATCTTGCTGTTCTTGGTCGAGAACGCCACATGGAAGCTCGGGTCACCGAAGCGCCCCCACACTTGCCGGGTGCTGTTCTGCATCTGCAGTAGGATCTGCGACACGAAAGGAACCGCACGCAGCATCGACGTTCCGTAGGGGTTGTCCGCCTCGGGCCGGTTGATGGAGATAGCCAACTGCGCAGGCTCCAGCTCGACGTACCCAACCTCAAGCAGTAGCCCAGCCGTGAGCGAGCCCTGCACGCGACCCTGCAAGATTGCTTCGACATTGCCCAGCCCATCCGGCCGGCGATCGCTACAGGCGTTGGGGTTGCGGTAGAACACGCGCATGCGGTCGGCATCCCGCACGAAGGCGGTGCCCTTGCTATCGGCCACACGCAGGCCAACCACGTCGCGGCCGGTCGGCGAGTAGACGAACTCGGCGATACCATGTCCCTGTTCGTAGAGCTCCTCGCCCTGGCTGGCGTACATCGCCTGGTAGCCGTTCTCTAGGTCGTTGACTGGCACCGTGGCCATCCACTCTTCGATCTCGGCGACAATGCGGTCGTTGTCGCCTTCCACGGCCAGGATGCCGTCCAACGTCACCATGCGGCCCAGGCCGCCGTCGAGCATCGGTACGGCCTCCTTCAGCGCCTCGTACAGCCACGGCGAAACAGTACGCGGCTGCCAGCCGCCAATGCTGGCCTGCCACACGCCGAGGTTCTGCGTGTCGCGGATCGAGGTGGCGATGCCACCGGTCTGGTTGCGGGTGGGGTCCGGGCTCTTGCCACGGAACCAGATGACGGGATTGAGATTCACGCGGCGGTCCTTTCGATGGTGCTGCAGGCAAACACGTCCACGCCGAAGCCGTCGTCCTGCAGGCTGCGCAGGCGGCGCAGCATCTGCTGGCGGCGGGCGTCGGGGATGTGGTCGTCCTGCTTACTGTAGATGGGCCACTTGGCGCCGGCGCGGGCGGTCTGCGTGGACATGGCGTTGAGCGCGTCCTGGTCGTAAGGCATGGCGTAGCCGCCGGCCTGCAGGCGCGCGGTGATGCACTGCGTGGCCCAGTGCTTGGCCGGCGCGGTGAGCGTGACCATCTCGCCGGTGCGCTTGTCTTCGTCCTGCAGCGCCTCGCCGTCCTCGCCCATGCAGTCAACAGACTGCTGGAAGTGGAAGCCCACCAGCCGGTCTTCAAAGTTGCATTCGGCGAAGCGGTCCACGCTGATGAGATCCTTCACCACGGTGGTGCCGGCGCTGCCGAGGTCGGCGCCCCAGAACGGCAAGTGGCGGAACAGGCTATCGAGCGCGGCAATCAACTCCTCCTGCAGGTGGTACGGGAAGCCGATGGCACGGATGCGCACAAGGTCGCGTAACTCCGTACCGACTTCCTCGCTCAGAATGATCTCGGTGGGGTCATTGCGCTCGCCAAGGTCGGCGCCGGCCCAGAACACGCCCATGGACGCGCCTGCGATGTACGGCCGCAGGATCTCCAGCATCGCCGCACGGCGCTCGGCATCGCGCCCTTTCAGCAGCGGACGCAGCGGACGCACGTCGTCGTAGAGGGTGGCGTAGCTGCCCACCTTGCGGCCCTGCTGCATGGTCAGCTCCACGCGCGCCACCTCGACCGACAGCGAATCGGCCTCGTGGTCGGCGTGCAGCTTGATGACGCGGTAGTCGGAGCGGTCCACCACGTTGGGCAGTAGGATGCCCCACGGCCACACGGGGTTCTCGGCCTGCCCGTGCTCGCCGAGCACGTTCCGCTGGTAGCCGGGCGTGTTGCGGCCGTTGAAGCGGCGGATCATGTCCGCCTCTCGCTCCGCGCTCCAGAACGGAGCCGGCTTCATCGTCTGCTGCCAACGGAATAGGCGGTTGCCCGGCTTACCCACCGGCAGGCCTTCGATGGCCTGCTGCGTGAGCCGGAAATATTCGCTACCGCGGTCGCCATCGGGCACTGAGTACACGCGCGAGCGGCAGCCTGGCTTAAGGGCGCGCCAGAACTCGCTGAAGATGGTCTTGTTCTTGACCTTGGCGGCTTCGTCGAACAGCGCCAGCGCACTCACGTGCACACCACGGAACGCTTCACCGTCGTGGCCGCCGGGGCGGTAGTAGGTGCGGGCGATACTCGGGCGGTCTGGTCGCACCGGGTTGGGTGCGTAGAACCGGTGCATGGTGTGCGGGGTCTTCTTCGGCTTCAGCCAGAAGTGCTGGATCAGCGTCTTCTGTCCAGCGCCGTCGGCGACGCCGAACTGCTCCTCGAGCGCCAGAATGATTTCATCAAGGTGCGTCTGCTGCGGCGCGGCCACCAGCGAGGACGGATTGGCGACGCGTCCACCCACCGCTGTGCAGCCAGCCCACGCCACCAGCGCGATGATCTCGCGCGTCTTGCCGCACTCGGCGCCGTCCTGGTGCACCACGTCCTGCATCCAGGCCTGCACGCTCGGGCGCTGGTAATCCCAGAACCGATACGGCTCCCCGCTGTCCGGCTCGAACAGGAACGTTTCGGCCCAACGCAACGGGTCCTCAAACGTGTAGAGCACCAGTGCCTCGTCAAGCGTGACGCCATAGTCGCCACGCTCCAACTGGCGCCACGCCCAGCCGCGCTCGGATAGCCACGCCTCGAACTCGTCGACGTTGTACACGCCGCGATCGAGCATCTGCCCCTGCAGGATGCCGACGTTGGTGCGCTGCCGGGTCATTCGTTGCCGGGCGGAAGCGCTGGACGCTTGCCGGCACTGCCGCGCTGGAAGATGCCGCCGAGGATGGTCTGCATGGCATCAGCGCGCTCGTCGTCGACTTTCGCAGCGGCCTTGGCCTTCGGCGTGGCCAACATCTCCGGCAGATTGATGCCCATGCGTTCCATCGACTTGAAGAACATCTCGTAGGCTGGGTTCGGGATCATCTTGCCGATGACCTCGGTGCCGTCCTCGCGGGTCACCACGTTGCCTTCACTGTCGATCATCGGCACTTTCACCACCAGGCCGTCGACGCTGATGGTGCTGCGCAGGTCGTGCATCAGCTGCAGCGCGGCCGATGCCTCGCCGGCCATGATCCCCTGCACGCCCTCCATCGCACCGCTCTGCATGGCATCGATCAGCGCGGTGAATGCCTGGACGTAAACCTGCTTGTCCATGCAGCTGCCGCCGGGGCTGGTGGTGCCATCGTCCACCAGCGTGCACGGGTACTTTGGGCAAGTACTCAGGCAGGGGCGGCCCACTGCGCCGAGCAGCGACTGCATGCCGTTGTCGAAAGCGGCTTGGTGAACCTTGCTGGTCAGGCCGTGTTTCCAGCCGTTGCGGCTGCTGCGTGCCTTGCCCTCCGGCGTGCGCGGACCGGTCGATTTCTTCGCGGCATCGCGGCGCTGTTGCAGTTCCGCGGGACTCAGCTTGCGACGGGGACGAATGGCGGTCATGGCTGAGTCTTGCCCGGTTCGGTGTTTCCTGTCCCCGTAAGCGGGAAACGCTTAAGCCGCTTGTGCACGGCGGTGCGGTTCATGCCGAACTGCCGCCCTATCTCACTGCAGGTCATGCCGTTGGCGGCCATGCGGGCGATGAGCTGATCGCGCTCCGCCCGCCAAAAACCGGCGAAGAACCTGCGCCGCTGCGCGAGGTAGATGTACTCCGATCCGAGTTCGTCGAGCACCGCGGCCATCGCCTGGGTGCCGACGCGCGGGCCGAAGTCGGCGAGCAGTCGTCTCGCGAGCGCGCCGAGTACGCTGGCGTCCTGGGCCTGGTACTGCTGCAGCAGCGCGATCTCGAAATCCGTCACCGGCTCGCCCTGTCCACTGAAACTCACGCCGTCAATCACGGACCACCTCCCCTGTCGCGATACGTGCCCACAGCGGCGTACCGGTCGGTTTCGTGCCCAGCACTCGATGCTGTCGATCAGAGCTCAGCCGTGTGCGGCGTGCGCGCTCGGACACGGCCAGGTAACGGCGGGTGGTCTCGATGCTCTCGTGGCCCATGAGAGCGCGGATGGTCTCGATGTCCGCGCCTTCGTCGTAGAGCTGGGTAGCGAACGTGACGCGGAATCGGTGGATGCCCCACTCGCGCAGCTTCGCCCGCTTGGCGTGGTAAGCCACCATGGTCTCAAAGCTGCGCAGGGACAGCGCCTGCCCGCGTGTGCCGGTACTCAGCGAAACGAACAGCGCGGTACTGTCGAGCGAGAAAGGCAATGCCTCGCGCTGCTCCAACCAGGCGTGCACCGCGGCGGCCACCGGCCCCTCGAATGGCACGTCGCGCTCCTTCGCGCCTTTGCCGGCAATGCGCACGACGCCCGTGCGTGTGCCCAGCTCCAGTTGCTCGAGGCGTAGCGTGCATAGCTCCTCCCGGCGCATCCCGGTGGCGAGCAGCAGCAACAGCGCACAGCGATCGCGCACCTGGCGCACCTGCGGCATCTCCGCGATCGACCGGAACAGCGCACGCAGGTGGTCGTCGGTGTACTTTCGGGCCGGCTTGGGCTTCACCCGCGGGCCGGTGATGTCGGCGGCCAGGTTCGTCGCAGCGACGCCGCGAGAGCGGCGCCAATCATAGAACCCGCGTACCGCATGCACCTGCCTACGGCGCCACGCCGGGCCGTTGCGGCACTCAATCGCCAGCCAGCGCTGCCAGCGATCGAACTCGGTGACTGTTACCTCTGTGTGGTCAATGCCGTGCGTGGCGCACCAATGCAGCCAGCGGCCAACGGTGCGGGCGTACGACTCGCCGGTCGTCGCTGCACGCGAGCCGCAGTCGATCACCAGGTGTGCCAGCCACAGCCACAACTCCGCCATAGCGCGCGGGGCGATCGTCTGGCCCTCGATACGGCGCATGACCCGCGCGAGCCGTGGCGCATCCGCCAGAAGCCACGCGCGGTGCGCAGGCAGCTCCAATCCGTTCGGCAATGTCGCCAGCGCCTCCAGCACCAACGCAGGTAGCGGCAAGACGCTCATGGCGCACCTGCCTGAGCGAAACCGCCCCTGCACCCCATTCCATTTTTCGGGAGGGCAGTAGTTGGGAGGGGATGGATGTTCCACGTCTGATTCGGAGGGGGGGTGCCTGTGGAACATTCACGCCGTACCGCCCCGATCCTGGCGACACGAGCACACCCCTTTAGGATCAATGAGTTACGGGCACGCCCGACGCCCCTCCGCCGGTTCGGAATTCTGAACGAGTACGAGGTTCCACACGACCCCGCCCAGCGGGTGACCATACGCTGCAAGGCCTCCGCGGCATGGCTTGGGGTGAAGGTGCTGGGCGGCGCAACTGTGGTTGCGCGCAATTCGATGGGAGAACGGATCATGAGCGAGCCTCCTTCACGGTGCTGGCCATCGCGTCCAGATCTGCGATCGCTTCGCGGATGTCGGCAACGCGTTGGTCGCGGGTTACGTCGTCGATTAGTTCCAGGCGGTGATCGTTCTGCACCTGCAGAATCTTGTCGTCGAGTGCACGACGCAGTTGCTTGGCCTCGTCGGCCTGCTGCTGCTCGGCTGTCTTGATGTGCACGACGTTGCCAGGCTGGCCGGCTGACTCGGCTGCATCGTCGCGCATTCCACGCGCTCGATTGACCACGTACCGGATTGGCTTGCCACTCTTGCCTGCAGCTGCCGCCCGGATGTCGTTGGCAGTAATGCCCTCGGCCTTGGCCTGCATCAGGTCTGGATGCCCGTCAGCGCATTCGCTCCAGCCCATATCACGCAGCACGCGCGCCAGATCAGCCGCGTCCTCTAGTGGCTTCTCAGCGCTCGTATTGTTTGGAGAAGAGGCTTTTAAAGCTCCCTTCCCTCTCCCTTCCCTCTCCCTTTCACTTCCCTTTCCCTTATTAGCCGTGACCTGTGTGTGACCTGTCACTGTGACTTGTCCGTGACCATCGGCAGGCGCTTCAAGATCAGCTAGGTGCTCTCGCAATTTGCCGGTCGGCGTGTTGTATGGAAGGACAACGCCATAAGCCCGGAGTTTGCCGAAGATATCTACACGGTCCTGCCGCTCGCGCTCTTTACGTAGACGGTCGTTCTCACGCATGCCTTGAAATTCAAGGCGCTCAGTCCACGCTTGCGCAGCCTTGTCGGCGATCAATGGGTGGTAGTAGCGGCCGTCTTTGCAGAGGACAAAGCCTCGCATTGCGCCGACTTTCAAGCGCTTCCACGCCCGCAAGTTGCGTGCATACCCAGCGTAGCTGGCCAGGATTTCGTCATCGTCAGGCAGGCTCGCGGCCGGCACCTCATGCCAGCACGCACACCAAAGCAGAATCGCCGCTCGGAACTCATCGCCGGTTGCCTTGATCGCCATCCCGCTATCGCGCAGACGGTTCACGTCCAGCGGCATGTACGGCATTCCGCGCAGATCGACGTCGGGCGGCACCATCGGTTCGCGGGCCGTCATGAACGCCCCCGCGAAACCCGCGCCTCATGTACCGAGCCATGAGGGTCGATACGCTTCGGGTGCTCAACTGGGGATATCGTGCCCTGGCCGGGCAACGTGGATTTTTCTCGGATCACCGTGCGTTCCTTGCCGGCGTCCAGACTTCAACTTTTCGAGCGCGGGATTATGGCCCCGCGTGATAGATCAAAGGCTTAGCGTGTAAGCCAATGTATATTATGTAAATGCGCTTGCGCAACTGGTTGCGCTCGTTTGCTGCTGCGCTCACGCGGCCGCTGTCCGGATACCCTAAATCCGTGTCCTTTTTGGCCCTGATACGTATCCTTTTGGCCAGTAAATCTGTATCCCATCCGGCGAAATCGACCTTCATGGGTATTAATTCTGTATCCCATCCTGCACAGTGCTGGTGACTGAAAGCGGTCGAGTTCAGCCTGCTGCCCACGCTGTGCGCAGCGCCGGCGTGTCTACATGCGCGAACAGCTGATTGCCGATACTGCCGTCGCGGCCATGGGGTTCGCCTGGCTGCCGTACGGCTTGATTCGGGAACGCCTGCGACATGGCGAACTGGTCGAAGCCTGGGGAACCAGGCCCACTGCGACTATGGACTGCTACGCGGTGTGGCCCGGCTGTCCCCACCTGCCACTGTGCTCACGCCTGGCGATCGACGCGTTGGTCGATGAACTGCCGAAGTACCTGAACACCTGAGGAAGTACGCCTATGAAATCCTGGATCATTGCTGCCAGTATGCTGTGCGCCACCGTCGCTGCAGGCAGCCTGCATGCTCAGGCCACGACGGTCGTGCGCATCGCCGAACTGGTGATCGCTCCTGACCAACTCGATGCCTACACGGCAGCGGTCAAGCAAGAAATGGAGGAATCCATCCGTGTAGAGCCCGGCGTGCTGGCCATCTATTCGGTAGCGGAAAAAGGCGCCCCTAACCGCCTGCGTTTCTTTGAAATCTACGCCAGCGAGCAGGCGTATCGCGCCCATATCCAATCCCCCCATTTCAGAAAATACGTGCAGGCAACACAGCCGATGATTCTGTCGTGCACGCTGATCGAGACCGTACCTGTCCAGCTCAGCGCAAAGGGGAACTAGCGGTGGGCTCATTCATTATCGACACCCAGCCTGCGGTGCTCGGAGGAAAATTCTTCGCATGGCCAGGTGACTGAGCCTGGAACCTACCGCTGGCCGCACTGGGGTGATCACTCGAAGTGCCGGCTCGACACATCGCTGAGTCGCCATGGTAGTACTCAGAATGCAAGGCAGGCAGTATGACTGGTGACAGAAACTGGCACCACTGCCTCCTAGGATGACTGGGCAAGCAATGCAGCGCTGTAAAGCGCTGTTAGACGCCCATCGCTGCATCCGAAGGAGTTGCACCATGTCCCGCTTCAAACGCATTCAGTACCACCGTTATGGCGGCCCAGAAACAATGCGGCTCGAGGGGTCACTCGGCATGCAGCACGTGTACGACTACCGCGCGACGGCGCTGTCGTCGCTTGCTGCGCGCTTCGACGTGGTCTACGACACCGCAGCCAGCATGCGCGTTGCAGAGGGTGTGGCTTTGCTGCGCCAAGGAGGGAGCTACCTGGACCTGAATCCCGGCCCTGGCAAGTTCATCCGAGCCGTGTTCGACCGCCGCCTGAAGCCTATCATCTGCACGCCGCGTCCTGAGATTTTGGAAAAGCTTGCAGGTGCCGCATTGGAAAACAGGTTCAAACTTCCCATAGGAGAAACCGTCGCGTTGAGTGATGCCATCGGCTTGATCAGCGAGCTTGAGCAAGGTCGCAAGCTCGGTGGCAAGGGCGTCGTCGCGATGGAATGAGCATGGCCCGAACGCATCGACTGTTCGATCTGATGCAAACGCTTCGCCGGCACCGTAGGACGGTGTCGGGCGGAGTTCTCGCGCGCGAGCTCGGCGTCTCTTTGCGCACGATCCGACGCGACATTGCAACGTTGCAGGATATGGGCGCCGATATCGCCGGCGAAGCAGGTGTTGGTTACCTGCTGCGCCCTGGATCGCTGCTGCCACCACTGTCGTTCACCGAAGAGGAAATCCAGGCGCTGGTGATCGGTGCCCAGTGGGTCAGTCGTCAGGCGGATGTGCCGCTAACACTGGCTGTGGCCAATGCCCTGGCCAAAATCAATGCAGTCCTGCCTCCGGACATGCGTCCGATGCTCGACGACGATGCGGTATACGTGGGTCATCCTTCCTATGTTACCGCGCCGTTGAATCTGAGCGAGATCCGCAGAGCGCTTCGCGAGCAGCGCATCCTGAGCATCACCTTGTCGATCGCACACGCACCCACCGACGAACAACGGATCTGGCCAATCATGCTGGGCTTGGTCGATGGCACCCGCTCCATTGCTGCCTGGTGTGAGCAGGACAGCCAGTTCCGCCTCATCGGCATGAGCGACATCGCAAGCGCGCGTATTCTGGATGAACGCTATCCGGGAAACCGCCGGCAGCTGGTCAAGGACTGGCACGCTAGCGAAGTGCTGCCCTGTAATAGTCATGGAATGACGTGTTGAAGCCTCGCCGGACTGAAGATGCCGCCCCATGTCGGTTGCTGAATGAGCTCATTCGACATGCGAAATACCGCGCTCGTTCCACGACGCTTTAAGGAAGGTCCGATCAACGCGATCGAATGATGCGGTAAGCCGTATCGGTCGCGGCGACTGCGCTCGACGTCCCCGCAGCCTGCCGCGCGGCGTGGACAGTCCGCGTGTGCTGTGCCGCAACGATCGCTTCTTGAGTTACCTGCAAAATCCAGACACGGCCAATGGTGAGCCAAGTGCTCTCAGATCACTGCGTAGGACACCGCAACCAGCACCACCAGGTGTCCTATGTAGTAGGCGTAGAACGCAGTGCGCGTGCGTCGCACCGGAATCGGTAGTGCCGCAAGCCCCAGCAACGGCAACGCCATCAACGCCCAGAAGTTGTCGTTGACGAAACACAGTGCCAATACAGGCAGGCCGATCAGTACGCAGGCGGATATCCATTTGGGAGATTGCCAGCGCCATGGGTTGCGCCAGAATAACCATCCGCCGAGTACGATGGCCAGCCCGGTCCACTGGTAATCGACCGCTGCTGGCGCAAGCAGTGCGCACGGTGCCAG
The DNA here is from genome assembly GCF_002939785.1 of Xanthomonas codiaei. GTDB lineage: Bacteria > Pseudomonadota > Gammaproteobacteria > Xanthomonadales > Xanthomonadaceae > Xanthomonas > Xanthomonas codiaei. The sequence goes on along the minus strand of NZ_MDEC01000027.1, from coordinate 25,295 downwards.
AACGATCCATCGACGGCGCTCGATTGCCAGAATGCATACGGCTGCCAGTGCAAATGCCAGCAGCACATTGAGCGGAAAGACCCGCTGAAATGCGACTGCCGCGATCGGCGTTGCGATCGCGCCCCAGACAAACAGGCGTTTCACCGATTTTTCGATGTCGGCACTGGGCTGCGCCAGGTTATAGGCAAGGACCAGTGCAAACAGCGGAAAAGCCACCCGCCCCAGCTCGGCAACGCCCGGCACATAGCCTAGCCAGAGAATCTTCAAGGCATGGTCGCCGGTCATGAAAACGGCAGCCAACCATTTCAACAACTCGCGGCCGCCGCTGGTCAAGGCGCCCTCTGGTCGATGCCTGACAGGCATTGGCCTGCGCCTGACCGCTGGCGGCATGACCGCCCATCCCTACCCCGCTGTGGCGGTTGCGTCTTCATCAAGCACCGACCTCGCTTGCCATCACCGCACCGCTCAATTGTCTTCCTGCAACTCGCGCTTGAACGGTACATCCGGCGGCGGCCTAGCGGTGGCCGGTTGGTCGTTGAGGTTGGGGTCGCTGAGACCGCAGCCGCCGCCAAACTGCAGCAGCGACACCACGCAGCTGATCTTGGTGGTGGTGCCCGGAATCGGGATCTCGATCTTCTTCAGTCCGCGGCGCACCCATTCCTGCAACAGCGACTGGTTGGGCATCCAGTACTTGTCCAGCGAGGTCGGCGTGTAGCCGTACGGCGGGCGCTTGAGCCAGGTGCCGCCCTGGGCGATCTGGTCGCGGGTCCAGGTGTCGGTCTCGCTACCCGGCGGCCCACGATCGCCGGCGCCGCTGCCGGCATCGCCGGCACCAGCCACCCGCACGCTGCCGTCGCTGTTGAAAACACCATCGCGTTGGCCGTTCGCGCCGCTGGTGTCGCCGCGCCGGTTGCGGTCGGATTTGCTCCAGTCGTCGGCATTGGCCGCGACATCCCAACCGCCACTACGGTCGGCCGCTTGCGGACCGGCGTTGTTGCTGGAAGCAGGCGTGGCAGCGGAAGAGGCTGCCGCCTTCTCGGCCTGCGCGGGTGTGGCTGGCTTGGCCTGCGCCGTTGGTGTTGCCGAAGTAGCTGGCGAAGGCTGCGCAGCCGGCGTGCTGGCCGTCGCCGACGAGGTCGCCGGCTTGGCCGCCGCCGGTTGCGCTGGCGGCGCAGGGGGGACCGGAGTTGGTTCCGGCACGCTGGGCAATTCGGTGGCACGCACCGCAACCTCCGGCATGCGCACGCTGGGCGTGAGCTCGCGGGGCCGGATCACGGGCGCTGTGAGCTGGGGCTGGTCGGGCACCACGATCTCGCGCTCGCGCACCGCCGGCGCCGTTGCCGCGCGCACCGCCACTGCAGGCGCGGGGCGCTGCAGCTCGCGCAGCGCCGGCCGCTCGGTCACGGTCTGGATATCGCGCTGACGCACCTCGATCTGCGGTGCCGACGGCGCCACGGGACGTGGCGCCACGGTGATGCTCGGCGGTGGCGGCACCACGAAGTCGGTGGTGGCAATCGGTGTTTCAGTGACCTGCAACGGCGATTCGATCGTGACCGGCGGCACCTGCACCGTCACTTGCGGCACCTCGGGCGCCGCCGGTTCGCTGGCAGCAGCGACCGCCGGTTCGGGGGCGGTATCCGTCGTTTGCGCCGTGCTGGCGGACTCAGTGGGTTCGGTTGCCTGCGGCGGCACCGAAGGTGGCGTCGTCGCCTCGGCCGGGTTCCCGCTTGCTGCGCTGGCGTTCTGCGCCGTGGCAGCCTCGCCGGCAGCAGGCGGCGAGGCTGAGGACGGCTCCCCTTGCCCGCCCCCCTGCTCGGCCGCGCCATCGCCGATGAACGTCATCCGCACCCACGACTCCTCGCCTTGTGTGTTGTCCTCCGGCGCCCAGCGCACGGCGACCACCCAGATCAGCAAGGCGATGAAGCCGATGTGGATCAGCACGCTACCGAGCATGGCCAGCCAGTGTTGCGTGCGCTGATCGCGTGGGCGTGGCTCCCAGTGCTGCCACCACAGGCTACGAAACGCCTGGAACGGCGTCAGCAACCTGGTAGCACCGGCGCCATATGCAGCCGGTGGACGCGCCAGCAGCACATCCATCACGTGGTCATCGTTGAATGGCGCCGCGGCATCGCCACGGCTGCGCATCCAGATCGCCCAGCCGTATGGCAGCCCGGTGCGCCGATCCAGAATGAGCTTGCCCGGCATGCGCGCGCGCAGTGCCTGCAGCAGATCGGCAGCCGTTATCACCGGTGGTGCGGAATCAGGCCGCGCTGTCGCGCGGAATGTACGGGGCGTCGCCGGTGGCGTGATCGGTCGCGTCGCGAACCGCGGTCACTCCGGGCACGCGCCCCATCAAGGTCTTCTCGATGCCCTGCTTGAGCGTAACATCGGCCATGCCACAGCCATGGCAACCGCCGCCGAAGCGCAGCAGCACCACGCCGTCGGCGGAGACTTCCTGTACGGCAACGCGACCACCGTGCGAGGCGAGCTGCGGATTGACCTCGTTCTCCACCACCCAGCGCACGCGCTCCACCATCGACGCCGATTCGGCCGGCGCCTCGCCCTTGATCTTGGGCGCCTTGATGGTCAGCTGCTGGTTGCCGGTGGACTGGGTGACGTAGTCGATCTCGGCACCATCCACCCACGGCACGCTGGCGGCGACCACATACAAGGTGAAGCCGTCGCAGTCGATCGCCCACTCGTCGCCGTTGAGATCGGCCGGCTCTGCGAACTCGAGCCTGGCATCGGCACGCGGGGTCCCCGGGTCCACCGCGCTCAGGCGTACGCCCATGCCGGGCACGCCCTCGCGTTCGATGAGCTTGCGGAAATAGGTCTGGGCTTTGTCGGATATCTGGATCATGCGGGTTATTCTAGCGCTCAATGCGCCCTCGCTCATGGAACACCGTGATCCTGGCGAGGCGCCGTCCGCCCATCCCTGCGAGACCGCCATGACCGATCTGATCTCCCTGGAGCAGGCCCACTGCCTCCCACGCAAGGGCAGCGACCACAAACTGGGCGAAGCGCGCCTGGCCGAACTGCTGCCGCAGGTGCCCGGCTGGGAGCTGGCCGAGGCCGGTACTGCGATTACCCGCACGTTTCGGTTTGCCGACTACTACCGCACCCTGGCCTTCGTGAATGCGCTGGCCTGGATCGCCCACCGCGAAGACCACCATCCGGACCTGGGCGTGCATTACGACCGGGTCGTGGTGCGCTATTCCACCCACGACGTGGGCGGCTTGAGCGAAAACGACTTCATCTGCGCCGCGAAGGCCGCGCAACTCTACGATCAGGGAGTCACTGCATGAGTATGTCCCGCGCCGCCCTCGCCGGCCTGGCCCTGGCCCTGGTGACCGGCCTGACCGGCTGCGGCCAGTCCGCGCAACAGCCGGCGGCGCCCACCGTGGCCCCCACCGAGCTGGCCGCGCTGAAGACCCCGCCGCCGGAATACGCCCCCGAGCTGGCCTGCGCTGGCGTCGGTGGCACCAGCGTCCTGCGCGTGGTGATCGGCACCGAGGGCAAGCCCACCGATGTGGCGGTGACCCAGAGTAGCGGCCAGCCGGTGCTCGACGAGGCGGCCTTGACGCGTGTGCGCGAATGGCAGTTCAAGCCCGCCACACGCAACGGGCAGGCGGTGCCGCAAACCATCCAGGTGCCGGTCGCCTTCAAGCCGCCGGTCCCACGGCCGGACGAATGCTTCGCCATCGAAGAACGGGCGCGACGCGGCGGTTGAGCACCGCCACTGCAACGGCAGTGGGTTTTCCAGTGTGCAGGCGGGCCCAGGCGCCCGTCTTCGCCGTGCACGACGGCGCACACTACGCCGCGTACATCGGCGACGGCCCGACGCGTTGGGCCGCCGGCGGCACCACGCGCTCGTCATTGCGGCATTGCCATCCTGCAGCGCCGCTGCGCGGGTGCGTGATGCACTCATCGCAGGACAAGGCTCCATTTCACGAGGTCGTCCCATCGCATGCTTGAGGTGTCGTCACACAATGTCTGGATCGCGCTGGCGGTCACCCTGGCTGCGGGCCTGGCCACCGGCCTGGGCAGCCTCATGGTGGTGTTCGCCAGAAAGCCCAACCCGCGCCTGCTCGCATTCGGGCTGGCCTTTGCCGGCGGCGCGATGGTGTACGTGTCGTTGTCCGAGATCCTCAACAAGTCGATCGCCGCGTTTTCCAGCGCCTACAACGACAAACTGGGGTTCACCTTCGGCACCCTGACCTTTCTGGCCGGCATGGTGCTGATCATGCTGATCGACCGCCTGGTGCCCAACCCGCACCAGAGCCTGTCCACCGACGATCCGCAGTTTCGCGACGACAACCGCGCCTACATCCGGCGCGTGGGCCTGATGACCGCGATCGCGATCACCGCGCACAATTTCCCCGAAGGTCTGGCGACCTTCTTCGCCACCCTGGAAAGCCCGGCCGTCGGCATGCCGCTGGCGTTCGCCATCGCCATCCATAACATTCCCGAAGGCATTGCCATCGCGGTACCGGTGTATTTCGCCACCCGCAACAAGTTCTACGCATTCGGCGCCAGCCTGTTGAGCGGCTTGGCCGAACCGATCGGAGCCGGCATCGGCTACCTGGCGCTGGCGGACGTGCTGTCCGATGCGGTGTTCGGCGCGGTGTTCGGGCTGATCTCCGGGGTGATGGTGTTCCTGGCACTGGACGAATTGCTGCCCGCCGCCAAGCGCTATGCCAAGGGCCATGAGACCGTCTACGGCCTGGTTTCGGGCATGGGCACTCTTGCCATCAGCCTGGTGCTGTTCCGTTTTGCGGCGCCTTGAGCAACTTTTACCTACCGCAGGACACCTGGCGACGATGCTTCCAGCAAGTTAGTCCAAACTGATGCTCGCAAGCAGCACTTGCCTTCGAACCGGCGCAGGCAGCCGCCCCCCGCCCTGGAGGGCCAGCCAGTGTTTCAGCGACGCGGAGCCGGAGCGAGTGCCGTTGGGCAGTCTCTAATGCCCCTCCACCACAGCTGCCACACGCTCGAAGTTGCGCGCTTCCAGATCCTCCCTGGCGATCCAGAAAGTCGCTTGACCACAATCCCCGAACTTAAGGTCTATGGCAGGATCCCACCCAAGCTGCAGCAGACAGATCGGATCTCCCTCGATATCAGGCATGGCCCCCTGTAACAGCGGAACGTGCCCCAGCATCTGGTGGACGTTCACCTCGGCGCAACGCCTCCGGCCATCGGGGTAATAACGATGGCTTTCCGCATATGGCAAGTGCTCGCCTTCCAGATCCCGGTAGAGCCAGGCTGGAATTAGGGGGATCGCTTCCGGCAGGCTGGCAATGTGTGCAACCGTGGCTAGCAGACCGTCTGTAAAGGCACGGCCCATAGTGACGTCGGTGAGTGTCGCGCCGTCGGGATCGTCCCCTATCTGGTCAACGATCCACGTTCTGAATGCCTGTCTGGTCGCCTCGTCAGGAACATTTCCCCATCCGAGACGGCTGGCACGCTCCACCCACTCCAGTACATCGGGATGCGCATCGAAATGGCGAGTTTTTCTGCTTCGTGCATTACCGATGGTTCGCGCCAGGCGATCAATGATGATGCCCACTTGCGGAAAATCTCCCTGGTAACCCAGCCATTGGGCAGGAAATTTCCAGGATTCGGACAGCGGCCGTTCCCAGTGGAAAATGGCGCCAGCTTTAGGCATCAGCCCCGTTGCTGCTACCGCCGCTCCCAATCGGAGTTCCGACCACCGTCGCAGGTAGGCGTTCGTGTCGTTTCCCGGAGGGGCATCCTGCAGCAGCATCCCCTGTGGCCAAGTGTCCATACGGCGGGCGACCAAGGGCCATCGCACCTGTAGTCTCGGGCCACGTTCACCAGGTAGCAGCCAGCCGGGTTCCGAATACGGACTGTCTGCTGCGTCAATGTCCAGGATTGGACGCAACTGCTCCGGGGCTTGGCGCTCCGGCTGCTGCTCTGGCACATCCTCTGCGTACAGCACCCTGACACGGTCCTGGGGCTTGTCGGTGTCCCAGATCTGCTCTTCGTCGTTCACGGCGAAGAAGAACAACATGCCTCGCTGAGGCATCGACGTATCAATGCGCGGTAACTCCGCACAGTCGATCTGTGCGATGAAATGCATTGGTGCCGACTCTCCATAGCTCTCACCCACAGGCCATTCGAGGCCTTGCGGCAACTGCGGCAAGCCACCTAACCGGCTGCGCACACGCGGGAATGCGGTTGGAGGATAAATCCGCTGCAGAACAATGCCTGTTTTTCGGTGTTTATCGAAATAACTATCAAGCGCGAGTTCCGCCTGATGGTCACGCAGGCTCGCGTCGTACGGGGAATGCGCTTTCATTTCCATTGGGTTGGTTCTCCATGCAGTAACGGGACAAGACACAGATCACAGCCAAGTGGTGTTCGAAACTGGACCACCACATCTCTCCACGCAGCCGTCGTAACATGACGCCTAGTCGATACCCCGGGTTCTTAGCACCATGCCACCGCGGCGGCCGCGTCAACGCCCCAGGCGGTCCAGCGCTTCGGCCAGCTCCGGCGCCAGCGGCGCGTTGAGCACGTAAGGAGTCTTGCCGGCGTCGAGTGCGAACTCCAGCGACGCGGCATGGAGGAACAGCCGCTTCAGGCCAAGCTGATCGCGCAGGCGCTTGTTGACCTCGGCCTCGCCGTATTTGTCGTCACCGGCCACCGGGTGGCCCAGATGCTGGGCATGCACGCGGATCTGGTGGGTGCGCCCGGTCTCGATGCGGACCTCGCAATACGAATGCCCGCCGCGCCGCTCCAGCAACTTGAAGTGGCTCAGCGAGGGCTTGCCGATCGCATTGACCTGCACGTGCCGCTCGCCGCCCTGGCGCAGGCCGATATGCAGGGGCGCATCGACCGTCATCACCCCATCGGGCATGCGCCCGACCAGCAGGGTCAGGTAGCGCTTGGTGATGCCGCGGCCTTCGACGCGGTCGTCCTCGCGCATCAGTGCCTGCAACTCGGTCAGTGCCGAGCGCTTCTTGGCCACGATCAGCAGGCCGGAGGTATCGCGGTCGAGCCGATGCACCAGTTCCAGGCTCTGGTTCGGGCGGAGCGCGCGCAGGGTTTCGATCGCGCCGAAGCTGATCCCGCTGCCGCCATGGCTGGCCACACCCGAAGGCTTGTTCAGCGCCAGCAGGCGCGCGTCCTCGAACACGATCGCCGCTTCCAGCCGGGCCAGGAACGACGACGGTGGCGCGGCCTTGTCGCCCTCCTCGTTCACTCGCACCGGCGGGATGCGCACTTCTTCGCCGCCCTCAAGCTTGCGTTCGGCCTTGGCCCGCCCGCCATTCACGCGCACCTGGCCGCTGCGCACCAGCTTGTAGATCAGGCTGCGCGGCGCCCCCTTGAGCTGGCCGAGCAGGAAATTGTCCAGCCGCTGCCCAGCACGGTCTTCCGGGACTTTGAGAATGCGCACGCCCACACGGTCGGCAGGCGGCTTGGGGGGCTGGGGGTCGGTCATCCGGCTGTTTATTCTGTTACACTCGGCAAGCGAGATAAGGGTTTGATTTCGTTGGAAGTTGATTGGCCAGAAGCCTGACTTCCGATGATTCCGGCACAGTGCGCGACCACCGCCCCCGGGGCGGCCATGTTAGCGGCTCACCGGCTTGCCCGGCCATCGCCAGCGGTCTTGACCGTTGCGTTGAACATGTCCCGTGCGCGGCCCCGGTATCGTCCGGACGCAGCGCCGGCCCTGAAACACCTAAAAAACTGAAGAGAAGCGCTCCCGCGGCCTGCCGTGGTGTTGCAGCGCTGGAAACCCTAGCCAGGCCTGTCCGCGCGTTGCGCGAAAGGCCGGCGACCTGTTCCAGAGGCGAAACGTCACGGCGTTCCGCGCGGTAGAGCGCGCGAGGAACGCAACAATGAAGCGAATGCTGATCAACGCAACGCAGGCCGAAGAGCTGCGCGTGGCGATTGTGGACGGCCAGACCCTGTACGACATCGACATCGAACAGCCGTCCAAGGAACAAAAGAAGTCCAACATCTACAAGGGCCGTATCACCCGGCTCGAGCCCTCTCTCGAAGCGGCGTTCGTGGACTATGGCGCCGAGCGCCATGGCTTCCTGCCGCTGAAGGAAATCTCCCGCGACTATTTCCAGGCCGGCGTCGACCATAACAAGTCGACCATTCGCGAGTTGCTGCGCGAAGGCCAGGAAATCGTGGTGCAGGTCGACAAGGAAGAGCGCGGCAACAAGGGCGCCGCCCTGACCACGTTCATCTCGCTGGCCGGCCGCTACATGGTGCTGATGCCCAATTCACCGAGCGCCGGTGGCGTCTCGCGCCGGATCGAAGGCGAAGACCGCGCCGCGCTGAAGGAAGCGCTGGACAAGCTCGATATCCCCGACGATATGGGCGTGATCATCCGCACCGCCGGTGTCGGCCGTGATGCCGAAGAACTGCAGTGGGACCTGGATTACCTGCTGCAGACCTGGAAGGCGATCGCCGAGGCGGCGCTGAGCAAGCCGGCGGCGTTCCTGATCTACCAGGAATCGCGCCTGATCATCCGCGCGCTGCGCGACTACCTGCGTGCCGATGTCGGCGAGATCCTGGTCGACACGCCGGAGTTGTTTGCCGACGCGCAGGAGTTCATGAAGCAGGTGATGCCGCAGAGCCTGCGCAAGCTCAAGCACTACACCGACGACATCCCGCTGTTCAACCGCTTCCAGATCGAGTCGCAGATCGAGGGCGCCTACGAGCGCAACGTGCGCCTGCCCTCGGGCGGCTCGATCGTGGTCGACCAGACCGAAGCGCTCACGGCGGTCGACGTGAACTCCTCTCGCGCCACCAAGGGCAGCGACATCGAGGAAACCGCGTTCCAGACCAATCTGGAAGCGGCCGAGGAAGTCGCGCGCCAGCTGCGCCTGCGCGACCTCGGCGGCCTGGTGGTGATCGACTTCATCGACATGGCCTCGTCCAAGCACCAGCGCGAAGTCGAGAACAGGCTGCAGAACGCGCTCAAGTACGACCGTGCGCGCGTGCAGCTGGGCCGCATCTCGCGCTTCGGCCTGATGGAAATGAGCCGCCAGCGCCTGCGGCCGAGCCTGGGCGAATCCAGCCAGATCGTCTGCCCGCGCTGCGATGGCCATGGCCGCATGCGCAGCGTCGAGTCGCTGTCGCTGTCGATCATCCGCGTGGCCGAAGAGCACGCGATGAAGGAGAACACCGGGCAGGTGCTGGTCCAGGCCCCGGTGGAAATCGCCAACTACCTGCTCAACGAAAAGCGCAGCGCGCTGCGTGAGATCGAGCAACGCCACGAGTCGCCGATCATCATCGTCGCCGACGAGCAGCTGCATACCCCGCACTACGAAGTCACGCGCCTGCGCGAGAACGAGTTGGGCGAAGACAGCAGCAAGCCGAGCTATCAGCGCGGCACCCCGCGCAAGTTGCCGGTGCATGCGCTGACCACGGCGCAGTTGAACATCCCGGCCGCCCCGGCGGTGACGTCGATCAAGCCGAGCCAGCCGGCGCCGTTGCGCGAAGAGGCCCCTGCCCCGGTCGCGCCCGTCGCTGCGCCGGCACCGGTGGTGACCGTGCCGATTCCGACGCCGGTCACCGGCGTGGTCGGTTGGCTCAAGCGCATCTTCGGTGGTGTCGAGCCGGTCGCTCCTGCGCCCGAGGCGACTCCGCGCCCGCGCCAGAACGATGCCGGTCGCGCGAATCGCAACGAGCGCGGTGAGCGTGGCGGTCAGCGCCGCGACGGACGCGATGCACGTAACGGCGGCCAGAACCGCGGCAATGGCGGTAATGGCAATGGCAACGGCGCCAATAAGGAGCGTCGCGACGAGCGCCGCCAGCCGGCCAGCGGCCAGGGTGCGCAGAACGGCGCCCAGGCACAGCAGCAGGTGCAGGTGCCCAAGCCCCCGCGCAACGAGGCGCAGGCTCCGAAGCAGCAGCAACCGCAGCAGCCCCAGCAGCAGAAGCCCAAGCCGCAGAACCAGTCCCCGCGCCCGCCGCGTGCGCCTGCCCAGCAGGATGGCGCGCCGTCCGAGCGTCAACCGCGTCAGCAGCGCCAGGATGAGACTGCGGTGGCAGCGCAGGCCGCCACCGCGACTGCCGCAACGGCAACGACGTCGAGCGTGGTATCGGCCATCGCCGAAGCAGCTGCCCCGGTCAACACGCAGACCAACGCCAACGAGGCGACCCCGGCGCATCCGGTGGAGGTCGTGGTGAGCGAATCCACTGCCGACCGTGGTACCGACGCCACTGCAACTGCGCCGACCCAGGACGCTTCAGGCGACGATGCGGCCAACGGCGAAGGCGGAAGCCGCCGTCGTCGCGGCCGTCGTGGCGGCCGTCGCCGTCGGCGTGGTGCCGGTGCCAACGGCGAGGGCGGCGGCAGCGTCGATGGCCTGGAAGCCGACGATCTGGACGGCGATGCCGACAACGATCTCGACGGCGAGAGCGATGGCGACGATGCCGGTCCCCAGGCCCAGGCCTCCGCTGCGCCGCGCGCCGGCCAGCCGGAGTTCGACTTCGACGACGATGCACCAGCACCGGCTGCGCGGGCGAAGTCCGAACCCGCCACGCAGGCAGCAGCCAGGCCGCGTCCGGTTCCCAAGGAGCGTGCAGAGCCGCAAGGCGGCAGCGATACAGCCTCGGCCACCGCGCCGGTTTCCAGCGCGGTGCCGTCCCCGCAGCCCTCGGCAGCGGCACCGGTGGCCGCAGCTGACACCGCGCGCGAACGTCCCGTGGCGCCGGCTGTTGCCACTGATGCACCTGCCAAGCCCGTCCCGGCTACGACGCCGTCGACGGCGGCTGATGCAGACGCCGCTGCAACGCAGTCGGTAGAGCAGCGCCCGGCTCCGGTCGCTCCGCAGGTCTCCCCGGCCCCGGCACCGGCCGCCACTCCGGCACCGATTGCCACCCCGGCACCTGCAGCTGCGACCGGCACTCCGGCATCCACCGCAGTACCAGCGGTGACCGGCGCTACGGCCCCCGCACCGGTACCGGCCACTGCGCCCACGGCACCGGCGCCGGCTGCTGTGACGCCAGTGGCAGCAGAGGTCGAGGCTGGCTCTCAACGCCGGCCCTCCGCACGGGCCGATGCCGCCGCGCCCGTGGCCGACAAGGCCGCTGCACCGCAAACCGACAAGCAGGAGCACGCTGCTTCGGCAGGCGCTGCCACGCCTGCGGTGCAGTCGGCGCCGGCGCAAGCGACCACCGAAAAGCCTGCTGCCGATCTGCCTGCGTCAGCGACGCCAGCGGCGCAGGCGGCAGTGGTCACGGTCCAGGCGCCGCACGCCGCGCCGTCTGCCCCGCAGGCACCGCCGGCCGAGATAGCTGTCACCTCCACTGCGGCGGTCGTACCGACCAGTTCCACGGCAGACGCCGCACCGGTGCGCAAGCCATATGCTCCGGTGCAGACCACACTGCTCGATGCGCTTAGCCCCAGCGATGCTGCAGCACCCGCATCGTCGGTCAGCCAAGCGTCGACAGCTCCTGCCGCAACGCAGGAGACCTTGGCAGACAAGCCGAAGCCGACGGTGATCGTGTCCGAGGCAGCAAAGCCGGTTGCCCAGTCGCCCGACGCCGACACGGCGCAGGACGACGACAGCAACAAGCCGCGTGGCGATCACTGATCCTCACCTGAGCGATCGAGCTGGCCTGAGCCAAGGGCCATGTCGGCATGAAAAACAGCGGCCTTCGGGCCGCTGTTTTTCTATGTGCGCCTTGCAGACGGTGCACTGCGCATGCAACGGCGGACACCCCGCCACGGGTTTCAGTCACTGCGTTTGTGCGCAGTGCGCCGACAGCACGTTCGCGCGGGATGATGAGAGAGCCCTTCGTGCGTTGCGCCGCGACAACGGCTGGAACTTGCAGGCGCCTTTGGCTCGTTCTCGCAGCAAGGCGCTTGGCAGGTCGCGTGCGTGATCACGCGCAGCGCCGGGCTGCACATCCGCATCTGACGCGCACCGTTATCATCGGCCCAGCAGGCGCCTCGCCCTCCAGACGCGGGGCAGCCCAAACGGAGAACAGCGATGATGCAACGTCTCGAGACAGCGGAATTTTCCATCGAAGCCAATCCGATCTTCGACAGCACGCGCGTGTCCGGCGGCTCGATCAGTCTCAGGCACGCGCAGCAGACCGCGTTCTCGCCGCAGATCAGTGTGTGGACGGCTGCCGCCGAGCGCAAGCTGTCGCCACAGCGCTGGCTGACCAAACTGACGCGCGACGACGACCCGGTGATCGAGCGCAAGGCGGTGACATTTTCCGGAATGCACGGCGAGATGGTCACCCTCAAGGGGCGCCTCGAAGATTGGGACACCAAGCAAGTAAGGGATTGGTATCGATTGCGCGTGGTGCTGGTCGCGCCCGATGGCCGCACCTGGTATCACGCCACCGCGATGACGAGCGAGGTCGATCGGGCGGCAGTCGAGGCGGACTTCCTGCGTCTGCTCGGCTCCATCCAGGTAAAGCTGGAGGGCATTGCGGCCGGCAAGGAACAACTCGCAAGCGATGCCGAACAGGCGGCGGCGCTGTCACAGATCAAGCACGCAATGGACACCGCCGCGCAAGCGCAACAGGCGCGCGAAAAGGCGGTGGCACGCGCTGCCGATGCCACGCGCCTGCACGCACCGGTCGCCGATGTCCAGGCGCGCTTCGACGCTGTCGTTACCATGCTTGGCCTGGATGACAAGCGCGAGTTCCTGCGCCAGATCGTACTGCCCGCTGTTAGCCTCACCGAGCTCGGCGTTGCCGATGCGAACAGCATCGGCATCAGCCGTGTCGGCGGCGGCCCCGACCTTGCCGCAGGTCAAGACTGGCCACGCGATGCCAGCGGTTTCTACCTGAACTTTCTGGCGCAGATCCAGCTGTCCGAACTGCCGGAGCGTGCGGAAGTCCTGCCCGAAGCGGGGTTGCTGGGGTTTTTTACCGGATCGGACTATTCCGATTGGCGAGTCGTGTTCACACCATCCGACGCCACGCTGGTGGCCCACGCCCTCCCCGACGATGCGATCGACACCACCGAAGCGGCGACGCGCATGGTCGTCTGGGACAGCGAGCGGCAGCGCTTCGTTGCCAACGGCGCCAGCGTGGGCGGGTTGTCTGTCGACACCGACGCCCACGGACGCCTGCAATTCCGGCGTGACGGTCAGGCGGTGATGGCATTCGCCTCCGAATATGAGATCAGCCGATCGGCACAGGCATTGCGATTGGAGCGATCGCTCAGCGCGCCCCTGCATCCTGCCGTCAGCGGCAATCCGGACATCGATGCAGCCGCAGCGATAGACGATCTAGCCGGGTTTGCGCTGGCGCTGGCGGAACAGCTCAAGGTCGGCGACGGTCCACAGCACCAGATGTTCGGGGTGTGCGGCATCGACGAATGGCAGAGCATTCAGGCGCTGGCGGCGGCCCATGCGGCCAGACAGGGCTGGACCGACATCGCCGCCCCCGATGGTTGGTTCGTCCTGCTCAAGCTGGCCTCGGGAGGCGGCGCGGACTTCAGCTTTTCCGACCATGGCGACTACCTCTTCCTGGCCCATCGCCAGGACGCCGCAAAGGGCGAGTTTTCGCGGATCTATGCGCTGGTGGAATCCAGCTGACGCCGCGGGCGGGACGGCGAGCGCACCGCGGCGGCAGGCGGCGGCCGACCCGGCACCATGGTTCGACCGAGCTGGCGGCGCGCTGCGAGCAGCACGCTGCATGCAGGGGATCGGCTTATAGAATCCTCGAAGGATCGGTCAGGCCGTACTGATTGGCCAGCCGCGCCAGCGCGATGTTGTCCTGGATGCCGACCTTCTCGAACAGGCGCGCCTTGTGCGTATTGATGGTCTTGGCGCTCAGATTCAGGCGCTTGGCGATGTCTTCCTGGCGCAGCCCCTGGGTCAGCAGCAAGGCAACCTCCAGCTCGCGTGGCGACAACGCGTCGAATGGCGAGCCGCCGCCTTCCAGGTTGGACAGCGCCAGATTCTGCGCGATGGTATTGCCCAGATAACGCCGCCCCAACGCGACCTCGCGCACCGCGCGCAACAGCTCGTGCGCGTCGCCGCCCTTGCCCACATAGCCGGACGCGCCGGCTTCGAGCAGCCGCTTGGGCAGCGGGCCGTCTTCCAGCACCGACACGATGATGACGCGCGTGCCGTAGTCGCCCTTGACGATGCGCTCGGTGATTTCCAGCCCGCTCACGCCGGGCAGATGCAGGTCGCACAACACGATATCGGGCTTGAGCTGGCGGATCTGCGGCAGCGCCGCTTCGCCGCTTTCTGCCTCGCCTACCACATCGACGTCCACTTCCTTGGACAGGATCATCTTCATGCCGGTACGCACGAGTGCATGATCGTCGATCAGAAAAACTCTGATGGTCATCCTTGTTGTCCTCGCTGTGCGGCTGGCTGATGCAGCCTAGCTCCGTGAATAATTCAGGGCAAGCTCGATGCGACGTATTACGCAAGAGTTAGAGCGATGGACGCTCGTTCTGCGGGCAGCGACACGTGTTTGCCTGTGTCGCGCGGTGTGTTCGCATGATGCAAGCGCCTGCAATGCAGGCCATATCGGGCAACGCAGTCGCGCCCGGTCAGATTTTCACTGGCTCGGTGGTCCGCGCATTGTCCACCAAGGGGCGTAACTCGGGATCGAGTGCGACACGCTCATCGAACACGAAGCAGCGGCCGTCATAGCCCTCGCCGCCGACGTCTTCGAAATAGCCCAGGATCCCTCCCTCCAACTGAAGCACGTTGTCCATGCCATCGGCCTGCATCCAGACGGCGGCCTTCTCGCAGCGGATACCACCCGTGCAGAAACTCACCACCGTGGCGTCGGCCAATGCTGCGCGGTGCGGCTCCAGTGCGGCCGGCAGGTCGGTGAACTTGTCGATCGGCAAGGTGAGCGCGCCACGGAACGTGCCGTAGGCCACTTCCTGCGCATTGCGCGTGTCCAGCAGCACCAGCGGGCGTCCCTGGTCGTCCTGCCCGTTGCGCAGCCACTGCCGCAGCACCGCAGGCGTGACCGCAGGCGCACGCCCCTGCAGCGGCGAGGCGTCGTTGCGGCGGAAGCTGATGATCTCCTGCTTGACCTTGACCTTGAGCCGTGCGAACGGCTGCTGCGCGCTCTGGCTGTACTTGATGCGCATCTGCGCAAAGCGCGGGTCGGCCTGCAGCCATTGATAGAATGCTTGGATCTGGTCCGCTTCTCCGGCCAGAAACAGGTTGATGCCCTCCTCCGCTATCAGCACCGAACCCTTCAGTTCCTGCTGCTGCGCCTGCGCCAGCACGCTGTCGGCCAGGTGCTGCGGGCCGTGGATGGGAACGAATTGATAGGCCGCGGTATTGGTGATCATCCGGTCATTTTAAAACGCCAGCCGCCGGGTAGCGAGCGCTCGCCGGATCTGGTGCGCCGAGCAGACCTGGATGCGCCTGCCGCATCACGCCATTGCGCGCTCGGATGCGATACGCCCCTGCACCGATGGCGCCCGGGGGCGGTCAGCCGCGCAGCAACAGGAATGGCAGCAACACCAGGGATGCGACGATCAGCATGCCCAGCAACGTCGCGATCACGAACAGCGGGCGCTTGCGCAGCAACGCACCGAAGGTTTCCGCAGTACCCGCAGCGATGGCCTCCTGGCGCTGTGCGCGTGCGATCGCGCCGCGCTGGGCCTGGTAGGCATCCAGCACCGCCTTGGCCCGCGGATAGTCGGCGTCGTCGCTGAGCCAGATGCCGCCTGCGGAAACGCCCCAGTTGCTGGGACGGGTTTCGTAGACCTGCACCAGATGCTCGCGCAGTAGCGCCCGCACCTCCTCGGCTTCGTCGTCGGGAACATTGCGCAGGTTGAGCAGCAGCTTGGCCATGAGGCGATGATAACGGGAGCCAGGTGCGATAATGGCCGTCTGCCTTCCTGGATACGCCCATGCGCCTCGTGCTGATGCTCTGTACCGCCCTGCTGCTCGCCAGCTGTGCGCCTGCCCTGCCGCCCTCGGGCGGCACCATCGCCAGTTTCGAGCGGATCGACCGCACCGTCGGTACCGGCGCGCAGGCCACGCCCGGTTCCCTGGTGACGGTGCATTACACCGGCTGGCTATACGACGAAAAAGCCGCCGACAAGCACGGCAAGAAGTTCGACAGCTCGCTGGATCGCGCCGAGCCGTTCCAGTTCGTGCTGGGCGGCCGCCAGGTGATCCGCGGCTGGGACGATGGCGTGGCCGGTATGCGCGTGGGCGGCAAGCGCACCTTGATGATCCCGCCGGACTACGGCTACGGCGACAGCGGCGCGGGCGGCGTCATACCGCCGGGCGCTTCACTGGTATTCGATGTGGAACTGCTCGGCGTGCAGCCGCGCTGAGTCCGAAGCTGATGATGGATGCGATCAGGCCGCGGCTGGCGGTCATTGGCGGCGGGCCTGCAGGGCTGATGGCCGCGGAAGTGGCCTGCGCTGCCGGCATGGCCGTGGACCTGTACGAGGCAAAAGGGTCGGTGGGACGTAAATTCCTGATCGCCGGCAAGGGCGGGCTGAATCTCACCCATTCCGATCCGATGCCGCTATTCGCCCAGCGCTACCGCGAGCGTGCGCCAGCTGTGGCCGCATGGCTGCAGGAGTTCGATGCCGACGCATTGCGCGCCTGGGCGCGCGGGCTGGGCGTGGAGACCTATGTCGGTAGCTCCGGGCGGGTGTTTCCGATCGATCGCAAGGCCGCGCCCCTGCTGCGCGGCTGGGTGCGCAGGCTCAAGGAGCAGGGCGTCGCCTTCCACGTGCAGCATCGCTGGCTGGGATGGAGCGATGACGGTGCGCTGCGATTCTCCACGCCCGCCGGCACTATCCATGGCCAGGCGGATGCAACGGTGCTGGCGCTGGGTGGCGGCAGTTGGCCGCAGCTCGGTTCCGATGGCGCCTGGCAGGCGCCGCTGCAGCAGCACGGTATCGCCGTGCGCCCATTGGTGCCGGCCAATTGCGGCTTCGATCTCGACTGGAGTGCGCATTTCGCGCAACGGCATGCGGGTGCGCCGCTCAAACCGGTGGTTGCGCATTGGCGCGACAGCGCCGGCGTGCAGCACACGCTGCAAGGCGAATGCGTGATCACGGAAACCGGGATCGAGGGCAGCCTGATCTATGCCATCGCGGCGGAGTTGCGTACTCAGATCGATGCGCATGGCGTGGCGGAACTGGCGCTGGATCTGCTACCCGACCGTTCTCTGGAGCGCGTCGGCACCGAGTTGGCCAGGCCACGCAAGGGGCGCAGTTTCAGCGAGCATCTGCGTCGTCAGGTTGGTATCGAAGGCGTCAAGGCCGCGCTGGTCTACGAACTGCTGGGCAAGCAGGCCGGCGACGATCCGGACCTGGTCGCACGTACGCTCAAGCAGTTGCCGCTGCGCCTGTTGCGGCCACGCCCGCTCGCAGAGGCGATCAGCTCGGCCGGGGGCGTGCAACTGGAAGCGCTGGACACGCAGTTGATGGCGCTGGCGCGCCCCGGCGTGTTCTGCGCCGGCGAAATGCTCGACTGGGAAGCACCGACCGGCGGCTATCTGCTGACTGCCTGCTTCGCCAGCGGGCGTCGCGCGGCGTTCGGGGCGATCGACTGGCTGAAGCGGAAACGCGGTCGCGCTACAGCCGATCGCTGACAGCCGCCCGCGGCCATACCGATTTGACGTCGTAGACCACCGCACCCGGCTTGCCCAGTGCAGCAATGCGCTGGGCGTCGTAGTCGCGATACTGCGCATGCGCCACCGCCAGCACGACGGCGTCGTAGGCGCCCTCCTCCGGGCCTTCGCACAACTGCACGCCGGCATGCTGCAGCGCTTCTGCGGGGTCGGCCCAGGGATCGCAGGTGTCGACCCGCACGCCGGCCGCCTGCAGCAATTGCACCAGCTCCAGCGCACGGCTGTTGCGCAGATCCGGGCAGTTTTCCTTGAAGGTGGCCCCCAATACCAGCACCCTCGCCTGCGCGAGCGCTACGCCGCGCATCGCCAGCATGCCGCAGACCCGCTCGGCCACGTGGCGGCCCACACGGTTGTTGACCTGGCGCGCGGTGTGGATCAGCTCGGGGTGATAGCCCACGCTTTCCGACTTGTGCATCAGGTAGTACGGGTCCACCCCGATGCAATGCCCGCCGACCAGCCCCGGGCGGAATGGCAGGAAATTCCACTTGGTGCCTGCCGCTTCCAGCACATCGAGCGTGTCGATGCCGAGCTTGTCGAAGATCAACGCCAGCTCGTTGACCAGCGCGATATTGACGTCGCGCTGGATGTTTTCCACCACCTTGGCCGCCTCGGCCACGCGCATCGATGGAGCGCGCCAGGTGCCGGCGGCAATGATGCTGGTGTACAGCGCATCGACCGCATCGGCGGCCTGCGGCGTCGAGCCGGAGGTGATCTTGCGGATATCGCGCAGTCGCCGTTGCCGGTCGCCCGGATTGACCCGTTCCGGACTGTAGCCACAGAAAAAATCGGTGTTGAACCGCAGGCCGGATGCTGCTTCCAGCAGCGGTACGCAGACTTCTTCGGTGGTGCCCGGATAGACGGTCGATTCGTAGATCACCAGATCGCCGGGCTTGAGCGCCGCGGCGATCAGGGTGGTGGCGCTGCGCAGCGGTTCCAGGTCCGGTTGCTCGAAGCTGTCGATCGGCGTGGGCACCGTCACGATGAACACGCTGCAGCTCGCCAGGTCCGCGGCGGTGGCGGTGTAGCGCAACTGCGTTGCCGCAGCCAGCTCTGCATCGTCCAGTTCCAGGGTGGCGTCGTGCCCATCGCGCAATTGCCCGACGCGCTGCGCGTCGATATCGAACCCCAACGTGTCGCGTTGCTCGCCGAATGCAACGGCCAGCGGCAGGCCAACGTAGCCGAGCCCGATGACGGCGATACGCGCCTGCAGTGGATGGGAAAGCGTCTGGCCGGACATGCAGCTCCTTGGAATCGTGCGCGTTCGGATATCGCGCGCCTGTGCGGCGGCAGCATAGCGCACGGCGTACCAGGACCGGAGATGCGCCCGCTTTCGTCCAGAGATTCACAATCGCCGTGCAATCAGGCACGCTATCGCCATGCCCGGGTGGCGAAATTGGTAGACGCAAGGGACTTAAAATCCCTCAGCTGTGAGGCTATGCGGGTTCGACCCCCGCCCCGGGCACGTTTTTGGATCGGCCGCCAACCGGCGCGGCTCGCATCCCGCCTGGTGGACCGTACAGTGCCCGATCAGACAAACCGCCGGAGGACTGCGATGTCGATGGTGTGCGGGAGGCAACCCGACGGAAGCGCCCTGCCGGTCTTTGCCACGCTCTTGCCTCGGACCCCGGCACCCGTCGACCCGTTGATCGACGGCATACCCGCCATCGGTGGACGCTGGCAGTACTCCCTGCCCTGCCCGGGTGCTGGCCCATTGATCGCACAACTGGTCGCCTTCGAGCTTGAGCAGTTTTCGCCCGATGCGTTTGCGATCTGCGACATCGCCTGTCCCGACCACATTGCCCGCAGCGTTCGCAAACGACAGGCGGAGTACGTGTTCGGCCGGCTGGCTGCGCGGCTGGCCTTGCGTCAGCAATCGCTGATCCCTGTCGACAGCTCGCTTCAGATTGCCAGCGGACACTCACGCGAGCCTGTGTGGCCGGCGACGGCGGTCGGCAGCATTTCGCACACCGCCCACCTTGCGGCGGCGGCGGTGGCGGCGCGGGGACGGTGGCGCGGAGTCGGCATCGACCTTGAGCAGGTGATCGACGCAGGCGCGCACGAGGCTTTGTTGACTACCGTGGTCAACCGCGCGGAACTGTCGCTTCTTCAATCGATCTGCGCATCGACCGGCCACCCGCTGGATGTTCTGCTGACGATCGCCTTCTCCGCCAAGGAAGCCTTCTTCAAGGCCAGTTTTGCCGCAGTCGGACGCTATTTCGACTTTTCGAGTGCCCAGGTGGTCGCAATGAACCTGGGTGATGGATGGGTTCGCTTGCGCCTTCACGAGCACCTCTGTGCTGAGCTGCCATCGGGAAAGCTGTGCGATGTCGGGGTGGGCCTGGTGGATGGGCAGACGGTCATGACCTATCGGCTCTGGTGAGCGACGCGCCCGCGAGGCGCCAGCTGCGGTTTCGCAGCTGGCGAAGGGCTTGATCATGGCAGTGTCAGCGCGTTGTTTGCCCCTTCCCGCGACTCGGTCTCGTTGGTGTGCAGCCACCACTTCGCAAGCTGCTGCACATGCGGGGGACGCAGTGTGGTGAAGTGATCGCCGGGGCCATCCCAGATGCGCAGCTGCGGGGCAAGCGCGCTCCAGCCGGCGATCTTTGCCTGATGCTCAAGGCGGTTGTGCTCGGCATCCAGCGTCGGATCGCCTGCCAGGACCAATTGCAACGGTCCGTCGAAGCGCGCGGTCGGCACATAGGCGGTGCGCAACGCCGTACCGAATACCTGCACCATGCCGCGTATCGCATCGGGCACCGACCGCTTCGGCAACATACCGGCGCGAACCATTCCCGCATGCACCTCCTGCAGTTGCGCCGACTGGTCCAAATACCGAAATCTTTCCAGCGCGATACCGAAGTTGACGCCGCTTGCCGATTGCAACGACATGATCAGGCGTTCGAGCACGGCGCTGGCCGTATAGCCTCTCGCCGCAGCGCTAGGGTGGCCAGGCACCTCACAATCGATCAATGTCACGGAGGCGACGACGAAGCCCTGCGCACTGAGGAGGCACGCCATTTCGTAGGCGATCCAGCCGCCGAAAGAATGCCCGATCAGGTGCACGCGTCGATCCGGCAGTGCCTCCACCATGGCACGCACAAACGCCTGTGCCGCGACCTCGACGCTGCCATAGGGAAGCTGCCCCCCCTCCAAGCCGCGCGGCTGCAGCCCATAGACCGGCCACGACTGGCCGAGCGCAGACGATAGACCGACGAACCCGGCGACATTGTCGCCAGCACCCGGGACGCAGACGATCGGAACCTGCCTGGCCAGCCCTTTCTGGATGCAACTCAACGGATGATGGACGTCGCGTCGCTGTCTCGATGGCGTGCGTGCCTTGCCAACCGCGTCATTGAGAGCAGCCCCGAGCACCACGACATGGGGGTGTTCGAGCATCGTGTGGTGATCGCCCGGCACCATCACCTGCTTCAACATCGGCGCCGGCAGCAGGCCTTTCCAGCCGAGTGCAGCGTCACTGGCGCCTCGCGCTGGCAAAGCCTGCGTCGCTGTGAACAAATGCACCGGCATCGTGATCGGCATCGGCGCATAGTGGCGTTGCGCATGGCCATGCCCGGCCTCACGCGCCAGATAATTCAGCAGCGCGCTGTCGCCATGGCCTGCCCAATGCCTGGGCAGCCAACCACGCACACGACAAATCGCAAGCAGCGCCTTCGGCTCCCAGTGCTGCACCTGTTCGATCAGCGCAGTAAGGCAACGCCTTGAGGATTGAGGATCGTCGTGCTCGGACACTGCATCAAGACAATGTTGCAACAACAGATAATGCTGAGTGAGTTCCGGCACATGGAAGGCAGGGCCTAGATCGATTCGTGCTGGGTGATAGGTATCGATCAGACCGACAAAATCCACCTGCTCGTTGCACGCCAGGAGTTGGCAAGCCATCTCATACGCAAGCAACCCACCGAAGGACCAACCGGCAATGCGGTATGGCCCCTGCGGCTGCATTGCACGCAGGCTTGCAAGCAAACGCGTTGCCAGCTCCTCCATGGTGGCTGGCTGTGGCTCGCCCAGTGGAATCGCAGAGAGTCCGTAGATCGGCACATCGGCTGAGATATGTTGACCCAGCGCCGAGAAGTAGAGATCCATCCCGGTGAAATCGTGCACCAGAAACAGCGGACGCTGCGAACCGGTGGTCCGTACACTGACTACCGCAGATCTCGACGGATTGTGCAGCTCGGGCCTATCACGCTGGTGGCGTTGAATGGCGAGCGCCATGGCCGCTAGCGTCGAATGCTGCACCAGTTCGCCGAGCGGGATCGTCAACTGCGCCTGCTCCAGCAAGCCGTTGAGGCGGACGATCAATAACGAATGCCCGCCAAGCTCGAAGAAATCGTCGTATCGCCCAACCCGCTCTACTTGCAGCAACTGGGTCCATAGTGCTGCCAGGCGCTGCTCGATCGCGCCTTGAGGTTGCTCTTGGCCATGACTGACGAATGCTTCGGACGGTGGTATCGGCAGCGCCTTGTGATCGAGCTTTCCATTGGGCGTGAGCGGCAGCTGGTCTAAATGGACATACGCCGCAGGCAACATGTAGTCCGGCAGTCCGGCCTGTAGATGGCTTCGCAAGAGCTTTGCGCCCGGCACCAATGATCCTGGGGTGGTGCTATAGTACGCCACCAGCCTGCTGGATCCATCGTCTTCCTTCCTCTGCACCACCGTCGCCGCGGCGATGGACGGGTGCGTGCGCAGCACCGCTTCGATTTCGCCGAGTTCGACCCGCAGTCCGCGGATCTTGACCTGCCCATCGTTGCGCCCCAGATAGTTGAGGGTGCCGTCCATACTCCAACTGACCAGGTCGCCGGTGCGATACATCCGCGCAGTGGCATCGGCACTGAAGGGATCCGGCACGAAGCGCTCGGCGGTCAGCTCAGGCTGATTCAGATAGCCCAGCGCCACGCCATCCCCGCCGATGTAGAGCTCGCCCACCACGCCGAGCGGCACCAGCCTGCGCTGGGCATCGAGCACATAGACTCGCGTGTTGCCGATCGGGTGCCCGATCGGAATGGCAGACGCAGAGCGCTCGGTGATCCGGTGCGTCGTGGCGAAGGTGGTCGTTTCGGTCGGGCCATAGCCGTTGAGCAAGGCCTGCGGCGCGCCCTCGTCCAGGACACGGGACACGACCGCTGGATCGAGGACATCGCCACCGACGATCAGGTAGCGCAGCTGGGCGAATGCCGGCATCAAGGTTGGCGCGTACTGATGGAACAACCCTGCCGTCAGCCAGAGCACCGTAGCTCTTTGTGCCTGCAACACCTGCGCGAACCGTTGCGGTGAGAGCAGCACGTCCTGGTCGATCACCAGTACGCATGCGCCGTTGAGCAGGGGTGCCCACACCTCCAGGGTGCTGGCGTCGAATGCGGGATTGGCGGCGAACGCCACACGGTCGGAGGCGAGAAATTCCGCATAGCCGTTGTTGCAGACCAGGCGGCTGATGGCCCGATGTGGTACCAGCACCCCTTTGGGTTGCCCGGTGGAACCGGAGGTGTACATCAGGTAGGCGACGTCGGTGCTGGATTGCGCAAGCTGCGGATCGTGCTCGGCTACCCCGCTGAGATCCAGCACATCCAGGTCCAGTCGGCCGATCCCGTCTGGTAGTGTCTGCGTACTGCAGCTGATCACCCATCGTGCGCCGCTATCCTGGAGCATCTGCTGCAGACGCTGCTGCGGCGCCTGCCTATCCAGCGGCAGATAGGCAGCGGCGCACTTATTGATCGCCAACTGCGCCATGACAAGGTCGAAGGAGCGGTTCAGGCAGATCGCCACATGGTCGCCCGGCCCAACGCCGTGCTTCATCAACTGATGCGCAAGCCGGTTCGCGCACCGGTTGAGCGTTGCGTAGCTGTATTCCCGCGTCCCGTCGATGACGGCGAGTGCATCGGGACACTGCGCGGCCTGCTGCTCGAACAGCGCGTGGATGGTCTGCGCTCTTGGATAGTCCCGCGCAGTGGCATTGAAGGTCTGCAGGATGCACGCGCGCTCGGCGTCTGGAAGCACGCTGAGGTCTTGCAGAGCAAGGTCCGGGGCGTGGTCCAGGGCATCGACCAGACGATGAAGTGCGGTCATCAGGTAGTTGCAGATTCTCGTTGCTCCGATCTCTGCCACTGCCTGCACCGTCAACGCGAACTGTTCGCCCAGATCATCCACATTCAAGGTCAGCGGATAATTGGTCCGCTCGCTGCTGCCAAGTGCCTGCACGCCCTCCCAGGCGAGGCTCGCCGCCGCTGACGGTGCCGCCTCCACATCGACGCTGTGACGGTAATTGATCAACGCGCTGAACAGCGGAACCGACTCGGCGACACCACTGCAACGTTGCGCCACCGTCAGCGGCGCATGCTCATGCGCCATCAGCGCTGTCAGCTCCGCATGCGTCTGGCGTGCGGCCAGGATGACGCTCTGGTCGAGGTGGATGCGAACTGGCAGGGTATTGATGAACATCCCCATTGCACGTTCCACCCCTGCGTGTCCACGCATGCGACCAAGCAAAACGGTTCCCGAGACGACATCGTCGCGTCCGGATGTGGCGCCCAGCACCATGGCCCAGGCAAGATGATGCAGCCCGGCCGCACTGACATTAAGCGCGCGCGCGTGTCGGCGCAGGCGCTGACTCAAGGGCGCGTCCAGCCTGATACCGGCTTCCTGGAGCGGCTCGCCGTCCCGAGGATACCGGCTGACAGAGAACGGCAACGTCGGCTCTTGTACATCCTGCAAGCGCTGCCGGAAAAACGCCGCGTGCTCTTCTTCGGTCTTCTCGAACAATGCTTGCGCGACATAGTTGCGATAGGGAACTGCGGCCTGCAAACCGACGCCGTCGCTAGCGTGCAACGCCTCCATCTCCGAGCGCAGAACAGCCAGTGCCTGATGATCCAGGGCGAAATGATGAAACAACAAGACGGCGACCAGGCGATGCTGTCCTGGGTCTGGCGCGTAATGCAGTTGCAGCAAGGGCGCTGCCCGCAGATCCAGACGATAGCGAGCTGCATCAAAACGCGCCTGCAGCTGCGCAAGTACATCGCCCTTGACTGGATCAATATCGCTTGGCTCGCAGCATAGCGTCGCACTTCGCCACACCACTTGCATGGGCGCATCCAGCCCCTCCCATACGACACTGGTGCGCAAGATGTCGTGGCGATCGACCACTCGTTGCAGGAGCGCCGCAAACGCCCGCAAGCGTGCCTCGTTATCGAAGGCTAGGCGTGCGTGCAGCAGATACGGATCCCCCTGTCGTGCCGCCAGATGGTGGTACAGCACGCCCTCTTGCAGCGGTGCGAGCGGATAGATGTCCTGCACGTTCGCCGCACCGCCGGGCACCGTGGCCACGATGCGGTCGATCGCCTCCTGCGACACATCCACCAGCGTCAGCAACTCGGGGGTGATGCGCCGGCAGTCGGGCGGGATCAGGTTGGGCGGCACCTCCACATCGCCGGCGGTACCGATGGCTGCCGCAAGCGCGGCCAGCGTCGGTTGCCCGAACAGCACCCGCACGTCTGCGCTCAGGCCGTGTTGACGCATCCGCTCCACCAGCGTCACCGCCAGCAACGAATGCCCGCCCAGCTGGAAGAAGTTGTCGTGCCGCCCCACCCGTTCCACCCCCAGCACCGACTGCCAGATCTCGGCCAGGGTCTGCTCCACCGCATCGGCCGGCGGCTCGTAGCCCTGCAGACGATGCGCCGCATCCGGCGCCGGCA
>NZ_MDEC01000026.1 GCF_002939785.1 Xanthomonas codiaei | reverse complement strand
TCCCGCGGTCACTCAGACCTGTGGGCTATCGGTCGACCACGCCGGCTCTCGACGCCTAATCTGGCAGATCGCCAAGAGATAAGGGGTTTGGGTGAGGATAGGAGGCGAAGCCACTCGCCTGCCGAATAGCACGTGGCTGCGCAGGTTCCCTCATCCGCCCCTACGGGGCACCTTCTCCCGCAAGGCGGGAGAAGGGACAACGACGCCAGCCACTGCTCGAGCCCCTCTCCCTGCGGGAGAGAGGGGTTGGGGTGAGGGTACGGAGCGAAGCTACACGCATTGCATGCTTCAAGCAGCCAACATACGGCAGAAAAGCTGCCTGTCTCCACGGCACGGGCGAAGCAGTTCTCCTCAACCGCGCTCCAACGACGACGCCTCATTGGCCAGCTGCGGCGGCAACCAGCAATGCGATCCCAGCGCGGTGAAGCCCGCGCTGCCAAAGCGCTTGCGATACCAGCGCGCTGGCCGTGGCTGGAAGCCGTCGTGGTCGCCTTCGAACGCGTCTTCCTGCGCAAAGGTCTCCAGGAAGGCGACGCCCGCACACAGCTCGGCCAGCCCGGGCAGTCCCTGGTTGAATTCGCGGGTGGGCACGTAATGCAGGACGTCCGAACAGATCAGCAGGTCCACCGGTGCGCAGGGGCGCAGCCAGGCGAAATCGCCGAAACGTGCCGGATGGATCTGGCGGCTGCGGCCATAGCGCTGCACGGCGTAGGCGCTGCTGTCGAAGCCCAGGTAGCTGAGCTTGGGGCGCAGCGCCAGCAGCGGCGCACGCCATGCGCCTTCTCCGCAGCCCACGTCCAGCACGCTGCGGATCGGCCGCTCCAGGTAGTACTCGGCCTGGGCGACGGCCAGTGCGACCTTGCGTCGCAGGCGCGCCGGGTCGGCCAGGCCCGCGTTGCGGTACCAGCGGGTGAAATAGGCGGCGTCGTACTGTTTGTGATCGGGCGTGGACATGTGTGAGGCGCTTTCGCGGCCTTGGATAGGTGAAAATGCGGGCCATCCTACGCGAGCCAATGGAGCCAGCGCATGACCTTGTATCTGTGGATCAAGACCTTCCACCTGTTGTTCGTCATCGCCTGGATGGCCGCGGTGTTCTACCTGCCGCGCATCCTGGTCAATATCGCCGAAGCCGGGAACGACACCGCGGTGCGCGCGCGCCTGGTGCTGATGGGGCGGCGGCTGTACAAGTTCGGCCACAGCATGCTCGGCCTGGCGCTGCTGCTGGGTGCGGTGCTGTGGCAGGGCTACCGGGTGATTCCGGATTTCCCGACGATGGTGGCCGGCGGCTGGCTGCACGCCAAGCTGTTTGCGGTGGCCTTGATTCTTGCCCACTACATCGTGTCCGGCCGCTGGGTCAAAGGCGCCGAACGGGGACGTGGCGTGCCCGGTGGTCGGGCCCTGCGCTGGTTCAATGAAGTGCCGGTGATCCTGCTGGTGGGCGTGATCTGGCTGGTGTTGGCCAAGCCGTTCTGAGCCAGGCCACAGCAGGGTGACGCAGGCTTGCTGGACTCGCTGTGGACATCATCGAGCGCCAGGGCGTGGAGCCAGCTCGCCGACGGTAGCTTCGGCATCGCAAGCGCAGGAACTGCCTGCTCAGACAGGTTCGAGATGGGCGCGCGCAGTCGTGCCTCGGCGCGTCGCGTTCATGCAGTGACGGTGAAACGGATCAGCTGCATCGACACGCACGTCGATGCAGCCGCGAGCGATGCGGCGCGAAGCGAGCGCGTGGCAGCCGTGGTGGGTTACGCCTCGTTGCGCTGTTGCTCGAGATGCAAGGCCAGATAGCGCTTCTGGTGCCCGGCAAATCCCTTTTTGCCGTACAGCGCGTAGATTTTCCCGAAGACAGCGCGCGCACCCGCTTCATCCCCGAGCTGCAGCAGTGCTTCGCCTTCGGTCATCAGCACCAGATGGTCGGTGTGATCCGGATCGTCGTACATCAGCGCCATCACCTCGATCCATTTACGCACGTTGTCCTCGTCGCGCAGATCGGCGTAGTCCTTCACGAAGCTCGCCGACAGGCTTTGCGGGTAGTAATCCCAGGCCTGTTTGGGCTCGGGGATCAGCGCCCAGGCCTGCAATCCGAGGGCCAGCGAGTCCGCAATGGCGCCGCTGCGAAACGCCTGCGCCGACAGCTCCAGCAGATGGTCGATCTCGGCCTTCAGGCCTGCCTCGATGTCGGGTTTTCTGGGCATGCTGGTCGCCTTGGTCGCGCGGGGGCTGCTGTTCGAAGGCGCGTCGCGTTCCATGTTGCCAGATGACGCCTGGAGCGGCCGGCGATTACGCGCCGGTGTCCAGCTCGCGCAGGCCCTTGCGTGCCAGGTCGACCCAGGCGCGTTGCTCGCGTTGGTAGTGCTTGGGCGAGGCGGCGGCATGCCGCAGCACCTGTTCGTACATCGCCTTGGCCTGGTCGCTGCGTGCGGTGCGCTGCAGCAGCTGCGCATAGCGCACGCGCGCCTCTTCGCCGGGGTAGCCCTGCGCCAACGTCTCATACTCGTGCAGGGCGGCATCGATGTCGCCGCTGTCTTCGACGGCACGCGCATACAGCAGGTGCCCGTCGTGCGAACGAAAGCCGGGGTTGGCCGCGATCAGGGCATCCAGGGTCTGTCGCGTCTGCTGCGGCTGGCCCAGCCCGAACTGGGCCTTGGCCAGGCCCAGCATCAGGTGCGGATCGTCGCGATACAGCCCGCGCAACGCGCCCTGGTAATGCTCGGCGGCCTGCGCGTAGTCGCCGCGGGCCAACAGGCTCTCGGCGAGCTGGCGACGATTTTCCGGAGTGTCGGCCACATCCAGGCGGCGCGAGGCATCGCGTTGTTCGCGCTGCGGGTCCAGGGTGTTGCGCACGCGCTTGAGGCTGCGGCGCGCGTTGGGGTCGTTGCGCAGGTCCGGGATCACCGCCACGAACACGTAGACCAGCACCGCCAGCAGCGAAAACGCCAGCAGCAGGAAGATCCAGTACAACGGGCGGCCGCTGCGCACGACGTGGACGCAGCAGGCGCCTTGCAGCAACAGCGAGATCAGCAGGAGTGGGGTCATGCCTGGGAGTCCTTTCCAAGGCCGCGCAGCTGGCGCGGCCGGTCATCGTGCACGCGGATCAATGCCCCTCGTAGGCACCGTAGCTGCGCAGGCGCTCGTAGCGTTGCTGCAGCAGGGTTTCCATCGGGATCTTTTCCAGCGTGTCCAGTTCGTTGAGCAGGACCGCCTTCAGGCGCTTGCCCATCTGTTCTGGGTTGCGATGCGCGCCGCCGGTGGGCTCGCGGATCACCTTGTCGACCAGGCCCAGGCCCTTCAGGCGCTTGGCGGTCAGGCCCAGCTGTTCGGCGGCGTCCTTGGCCTTGGCCGCGTCCTTCCACAGGATCGAGGCGCAGCCTTCGGGCGAAATGACCGAATAGGTGCCGTATTCCAGCATCAGGGTGCGGTCGCCCACGCCGATCGCCAGCGCACCGCCGGAGCCGCCTTCGCCGATCACGGTGCAGATCACCGGGATCTTCAGCTCGGCCATTTCCAGCAGGTTGCGCGCGATCGCTTCGGACTGGCCGCGCTCCTCCGCGCCGATGCCAGGATAGGCGCCGGGGGTGTCGATGAAGGTCAGCAGCGGCAGGCGGAAGCGCTCGGCCAGCTTCATCAGGCGCAGCGCCTTGCGGTAGCCCTCCGGGCGCGGCATGCCGAAGTTGCGTGCCACCTTGGTCTTGGTATCGCGGCCCTTCTGGTGCCCGATGATCACCACCGGGCGGCCATCGATGCGGCCCAGGCCACCGACGATGGCCTTGTCGTCGGCATAGGCGCGGTCGCCGGCCAGTTCCTGGAACTCATCGCAGATGGTGCCGATGTAGTCCAGCGTGTACGGGCGCTGCGGGTGGCGCGCCAGCTGCGAGACCTGCCAGGCCGACAGGTCGCGGAAGATCTGCGCGGTGCGCACGCGCAACTTGTCGCGCAGCGCGCGGACTTCGGTCTCCACGTTGACTGCGGGCCCGGTACTGGCCTTGCGCAGCTCCTGGATCTTGGCTTCCAGATCGGCGATGGGTTGCTCGAAGTCGAGGTAGTTAGGATTCATGCAATGGCGTCGTCAACGTAAGGCGGGGAGTGTAGCTGAAGCGGTGTGGCTGGCCCGTACGCAGCCGTTCGGAGGCGGGGATTGGGGAGTCGGGATTCGGGATTCGCTAGAGCAGTACCGCGCCGCTTCGGCATGGCGGTAGACCGCCGTTGCGAATCCCCAATCCCGAATGCCCACTCCCGGCCCCTCACGCCCACGGCGGGTTGTACTTGATCTTCAACGTCCGCACCGCCGGGTCGGCGCGTAGGCTGTCCATCAGTTGCTGGTCGATGCGCACCGAGTGGTTGCCGTTGAGGTCGAGCATGCCGGCCACGCCGCCGCTGGGGGCGCGCAGCAGCAGATCCAGGCGCAGGGGCGTCTTGCCGGGGCGGTGCTTGGCCAGCAGGGCGTCGATGCGCTTGAAGGCCTGCTTCTCGCGCAGGTCCAGGCGCAGCGACAGCCGTTGCGCGTGGTCGGCGCAGATCTGCTCGTAGTCCCAGCACTGGCGGATGCGCAGGCTGTAGCCGCCGTTGAATTCGTCCTCGCGCAGGCCGCCCTTGACGATCAGGATGCGGTCGCGGGTGAGCAGGTGGCCGAACTCGGCCATCGCATCGGAGAACGCGCTGCATTCCACCCGGCCGCGGCCGTCTTCCAGTTGCACGAACACCTGGCTGTCGCCCTTGCGGCGCACGCCGACCACCTGGCCGGCCAGGATCGCGCTGACTTCCGGGCGCCAGGCGCGTTTTTCGCCGTCGCCGCCGCCACCGCCGCCCCGTTGTTGCGAGGCCAGGATCTTTTCCAACGCGCCCAGGTCGCAGCCGACCAGCTCGCGCACTTCCTCGCGGTGCGGGTCGAACGGATGCCCGCTGAGGTAGAAGCCCAGCGTTTCGCGCTCGCCGGTGAGCAGCTGGCCCAGCGGCCATTCCTTGCTCTCGGGCAAGTCCAGGCGCATCGCCGGTGCGCTCGGGTCCGGGCCGCCGAACAACGAGTTCTGCCCCGAGGCGCGTTCGCGCGCCATCTGTTCGGTGGCCTTCATCACCTCGGGCAGCTGCAGCATCAGCGAGGCGCGGTTCTTGCCCAGCCCGTCCATGGCGCCGGCATTGATCATCGCTTCCAGCGTGCGCCGGTTGAGCTTTGCAGTGCCCACGCGCGTGCAGAAATCCAGCAACGTGGTGTAGGGGCCGCCGCGCTCGCGTTCTTCGACGATCGCCTCGCAGGCACCCTGGCCGACGCCCTTGATCGCGCCCAGGCCATACTGGATCGTGTCCGGGCTGGCGGCCTCGAACATGTAGGCCGATTCGTTGACGCGCGGCGGCCTGACGGTGAGGCCGAGGTTGCGCACCTCATCGAGAAAGCCCACCACCTTGTCGGTGTTGTCCATGTCCGAGGACAGCGTGGCGGCCATGAATTCGGCCGGGTAATGGCGTTTCAGCCAGGCGGTCTGGTAGCTGACCAGCGCGTAGGCGGCCGCGTGCGACTTGTTGAAGCCGTAGCCGGCGAACTTCTCCATCAGGTCGAAGATTTCGTCGGCCTTGGCTGCGCTCACCCCGCCCTTGGCCGCACCTTCGCGGAAGATCTCGCGGTGCTTGGCCATTTCGGCCGGCACCTTCTTGCCCATCGCGCGACGCAGCAGGTCGGCGCCGCCGAGCGAGTAATCGCCGACGATCTGCGCCATCTGCATCACCTGCTCCTGGTACACCATGATGCCGTAGGTGTCTTTCAGGATGACTTCGGTGCGCGGATCGGGGTACACGATCTCCTGCTGGCCATGCTTGCGCGCGTTGAAGTCCGGGATCAGGTCCATTGGGCCGGGGCGGTACAGCGATACCAGCGCGATCAGGTCTTCGAAGCGGTCCGGGCGCGCGTCCTTGAGCAGGCGGCGCATGCCCGAGGATTCGAACTGGAACACCGCACCGGTAGCGCCGGAGGCAAACACGCCCTTGTAGGTGGGCACGTCGTCGAGCGGGATGGCGGTGATGTCCACCGGATCGATGCCGGCGCGCGCGTGACGCACGTTGATCGCCTTGACCGCCCAGTCGATGATGGTCAGCGTGCGCAGGCCGAGGAAGTCGAACTTCACCAGGCCCACCGCTTCGACGTCGTCCTTGTCGAACTGGGTGACCGGATTCTTGCCGCGGCCGTCTTCGTCGTGTTCGGCGAACAGCGGGCAGAATTCGGACAGCGGCTCGGGCGCGATCACCACGCCGCCGGCGTGCTTGCCGGCGTTGCGGGTGAGATCCTCGAGCTGGCGCGCCAGGTCCATCAGGTCGCGCACGTCGTCTTCGACCTGGTAGCGCTGGATCAGGTCCGGCGAGGCCATCTCCGAGTCCTTGCCTTCGCCCATCGCATCCTTGAGCGTGATGCCCAGGATGTTGGGAATCAGCTTGGCCACGCTGTCGACCAGCCCGTACGAGAAGCCCAGCACGCGCCCGGCATCGCGCACCACCGCCTTGGCCGCCATGGTGCCGTAGGTGATGATCTGGCTGACGCGCTCGCGGCCGTACTTGCGCGCCACGTAGTCGATGACTTCGTCGCGGCGGTCCATGCAGAAGTCGATGTCGAAGTCGGGCATCGACACGCGCTCGGGGTTCAAGAAGCGCTCGAACAGCAGGTTGTACGGCAACGGGTCCAGGTCGGTGATCTGCAGCGCCCAGGCCACCAGCGAACCGGCACCGGAACCGCGCCCCGGGCCGATCGGAATGCCCTGGTTCTTTCCCCACTGGATGAAGTCGGCCACGATCAGGAAGTAGCCTGGAAAGCCCATCTTGATGATGGTGTCCAGCTCGAATTCCAGCCGGTCCACGTAGTCCTGGCGCGTCTTGCCCGGGGCGATCGGGTTCCTTTCCAGGCGTGCGGCCAGGCCCTGTCGCGACTGGCTGCGGATCCAGGTATCCAGGGTCTCGTCTTCGGGCACCGGGTAGGCGGGCAGGAAGTAGGTGCCCAGCCGCATCTCGATGTTGCAGCGCTGCGCCAGCGCATGCGTGTTGTCGATCGCATCGGGGATGTCGGCGAACAGCGCGGCCATCTCCTCGCTGGATTTCATGTACTGCTGATCGCTGTACTCGCGCGGGCGCTTGGGGTCGTCCAGCACGCGGCCGGAGGAGATGCACACGCGCGCTTCGTGCGCGTTGAAATCGTTGGCGTACAGGAAGCGCACGTCGTTGCTGGCCACCACCGGCAACCCGCGCACGCCGGCCGCATGCAGGGCGAACTGGTTGAAGCGTTCCTCGCCCTCGCGCCCGGTGCGGGTCAGTTCCAGGTGCAGGCCATCGCCGAACACGCGTTGCCAGTCGGCCAGCTGCTGCTCGGCCAGGTCGGCACGGCCCTCGTTGAACAGGCGCCCGGCCAGGCTGTCGCGTCCGGCCAGCGCGAACAGGTTGGCATGGCCGGCCTGCAGCCATTCGGGATGGACCGCCACCCCGCCCTCGGGGCGGTGGCCTTCCATCCAGGCGCGGGTGAGCAGCCGCGACAGGCTCAGGTAACCCTCGCGGTCGCGGCATAGCAGGGTCATGCGCCACGGCGTCATGTCCGGCGTGGCGATCATCACGTCGGCGCCGGCGATGGGCTTGATGCCCACGCCTTCGGCAGCCTTGTAGAACTTGACCAGCGCGAACAGGTTGTTGAGGTCGGTGACCGCCAGCGCGGGCATGTCGAGTTCGACCGCCCGGCTCAGCAGATTGGCCTGTTTGGCTTTCTTCGGATCGGCCTGATCCGGTTTCTCGGGCACACGGATGGTGGAATCCGCCAGCGAGAACTCGGTGTGGACGTGAAGATGGACGAAGCGGGAAGTGGACATGCGGAACCAGAACGATGCCCGGGCAGGGTAGCGGCGGGGGCGGGGAGGAACAAGGCTTGACAAGCCGGGACCGGGGACCCGGGACCGGGGACCCGGGAGAGAAAAGCAAAAGCGCCAATACGTGGCGGTCCGCTGCCGGCCGTTGCCGTTACTTTGCCGGGTCCCCGGTCCCGGCCTCAGATCTCAGACCTCTAAAAGCGGCGCAACCAGCTGCACCACCTGCAGCTGTTGCGGGTCCCCGGTCCCCGGTCCCGGGTCCCGGCTCCCCAGGCTCTCCAGCGCCAGCCGCACCGGCGCAAAGCTGCGGCGATGCTGCGGGCACGGCCCGTGGGTCTGCAGGGCGGCCAGGTGGGTGGGCGTGCTGTACCCCTTGTGCTGGTCGAAGCGGTATTCGGGATGCTGTGCATGCAGCTGATGCATCACGCGGTCGCGGGTGACCTTGGCCACGATCGAGGCGGCCATGATGGCGCGGTCCAGCGCATCGCCGCCGATCAGCGCTTCGGCCGGGCAGGGCAGCCCCTTGGGGACGCGGTTGCCGTCGATGCGCGCGAAGCTGGCCACATGCGCCACGCCTTCCACCGCGCGGCGCATGCCGAGCATGGTGGCCTGGTAGATGTTGATGCGGTCGATCTCCTCGCTGTCGATCAACACTACCGACCAGGCCAGCGCACGGTCGACGATGCGCGCGTACAACTGCTCGCGGCGCTCGGCCGTGAGTTGCTTGGAATCGTCCAGCCCGTTGATGCGCGGCTTGCCGGGATCGAACACCACCGCCGCGACTGCCACCGGCCCGGCCAGCGGGCCGCGGCCGGCTTCGTCGACACCGGCGGTCAAAATCCGGGATTCGGCATTCGGGATTTGGGATTGGCCAAACAAGGGCGGCTGGCGGAGGTCGGTCATGCTGTTGCTCCTGACGAATCCCGAATCCCCACTCCCGAATCCCGGCCCTCCAGCAGCTCCGCCACCGCATCGGCCGCGCGCGCCGAGGCGTCGCGGCGCAGTTCGGCATGCAGGGCCAGATACCGCGGTTGCAGGGCGGCGACCTTTTCCGGGTGCTTGAACCAGTCCAGCAGGGCCACGCACAGCCGTTCCGGGGTGCAGTCGTCCTGCATCAGCTCCGGGGCGAGGTCGTCGTTGGCCAGGATGTTGGGAAGGGCGTAGCGGTTGACCTTGAGCAGGCCCAGCGTCTTGACGATGCGGTAGGTCAGTGGCGCCACCTTGTAGCCGACCACCATCGGGCGCTTGACCAGCATCGCTTCCAGCGTGGCGGTGCCGGAGGCCAGCAGCACCACGTCGGCGGCCAGCATGGCGGTGCGCGCCTGGCCGTCGAGCAGGTGCGAGCGCATCACCGGCAGCGACGAGCGCGACAGCTGCTCGGCCAGCAACTGCTTGCAGCCCGGGTTGGCGGCGGGCACCAGCACGTGCAGGTTGGACAGGTGCTCGGACACCAGCCAGGCGGCCTGGAAGAAGGTGTCGCCGAGTCGGCTGATCTCGCCATGCCGGCTGCCCGGCAGCACCGCCAGCACGGTACTGGAGGCAGACAACCCCAGCGTGGCGCGCGCGGCCTCGCGGTCGGCCTGGTAGGCGATGTCGTCGGCCATCGGGTGGCCGACGAAGCGCGCGTCCACGCCGTGTTTGGCATAGATCGGCGGTTCCATCGGGAACAGGCACAGCACCAGGTCGGCGCTGGCGCCGATCTTTTCCGCACGCTTTTCGCGCCAGGCCCACACCGAGGGGCTGACGTAATGCACGGTCCTGATGCCGCGCTGCTTGAGCCAGCGCTCCACCGGCAGATTGAAATCCGGCGCATCGATGCCGATGAACACGTCCGGCTTCCACGCCAGCACGCGCTCGCGGAACGCGCTGCGCAGCTTGAGCAGGCGCGGCAGATGGCGCAGCACTTCGGTCAGGCCCATCACGGCCAGCTCGCTGGCATCGAACCAGGTCTGGCAGCCCGCGCCACGCATCGCATCGCCGCCGATGCCTACGAATTCGGCGTTGGGGTAGCGCAGCCGCAACTGTTCTATCAGGCCCGCGCCCAGGATATCGCCGGAGGCCTCGCCGGCGATCAGCGCGATGCGCGGCGCGCGCCCGCGCGCGCTGGGATTGGGCATTCGGGATTCGGGATTGGCAAGGGCGGGGATGACCGCCTCACCCTGCTGCGAGGTAACGCTGCTCATCCCCAATTCCGACTCCCGAATCCCGGTCTTCATCGCAGCAACGGCCTTTCCGCCGCTTCGATGAACTCCAGCATGCCGCGGACGTCTTCGCTGTCCTTGGCCTGTTCGGCCAGTTGCGCCTTGGCGTCGGCCAGCGGCAGACCGGCGACGTACAGCGTGCGGTAGGCGCGCTTGATCGCGGTGATGCGCTCGGCATCGAAGCCGCGGCGCTTGAGGCCTTCGCTGTTGATGCCGCGCGGGCGGCCCAGCGAGTCGCTGCCGACCATGGTGAACGGCGGCACGTCGCCGTTGGTCAGCGCGCCCATGCCCAGGAAGGCGTGCGCGCCGATGCGGCAGAACTGATGCGCACCGGCAAAGCCGCTGATGATCACGTAGTCGCCCACGGTAACGTGGCCGGCCAGCGTGGTGTTGTTGGAAAACACGCAATGGTTGCCGACGTGGCAGTCGTGCGCGACGTGCGTGTAGGCCAGCATCCAGTTGTCGTTGCCGATCACGGTGATGCCGCCGCCGCCGCCGGTGCCGCGATTGATGGTGACGAACTCGCGGATCACGTTGCCGTCGCCAATCACCAGTTCGGTGCGCTCACCGGCATATTTTTTGTCCTGTGGCTCGCCGCCGATCGCCGCATGGCCGATGAAGCGGTTGTTGCGACCGATCCGGGTAGGGCCGTGGATCGAGCAATGCGGCCCCACCTCGGTACCGGCGCCGATCTCCACATCGGCGCCGATCAGGCAGAACGCGCCGACGCGCACATCGTCGGCCAGTCGCGCCGCGGGATCGATGACGGCGGTGGGATGAATCAAGGGTGCCTGATCACGCATCGTCTCTCATCTCCAAAAACGGATTATTCCCTGGCGCCGGCGCACATGACTTCCGCGCTGGCCACGACTTCGCCGTTGACCTTGGCCTCGCCGTAATAGCATCCCATGTTGCGGATCAGCCGCTTCATCTGCACGTCCAGGATCAGCACGTCGCCCGGCACCACCTGCTTGTTGAAGCGGGCGTTGTCGACCTTGACCATGTAGAACAGCTTGGACAGCGCATCGCGCCCCAGGCCGAGCTGGGTCATCACGCCGCCGGCCTGCGCCAGCGCTTCGATGATCAGCACGCCGGGCATCACCGGGCGGGTCGGAAAGTGGCCCTGGAAGAACGGCTCGTTGATGCTGACGTTTTTCTGGCCGACGATGCGCTTGGCATCCAGGTCCAGCTCGATGACCCGGTCGATCAGCAGGAACGGGTAGCGATGCGGGATCAGCGTCTGGATCTGGTTGACGTCGATCGGCAGCTCATAAACGGGGTGACTCATGCGTTCTCCTTGCCCACAGCCAGGATGCGCCTTGCCAGCGCATCGAGTTGTTTGAAGCGCGCGGCATTCTTGCGCCACGTGCGGTTGTCGGTGAGAGGGGTGCCGGACGAATACTCGCCCGGCTCATGGATGGAATTGCGCACCACCGACTTGCCGGTGATCACCACCTTGTCGCAGATCTCCAGGTGGCCGACTACGCCCACATGCCCGCCAAGCAGGCAATAGCGGCCGATCTTGGCGCTGCCGGCAATGCCGGTGCAGCCGGCGATGGCGCTATGGGCGCCGATGCGGCAGTTGTGCGCGATCTGCACCAGATTATCCACGCGCACGTCTTCTTCCAGCACGGTGTCTTCCAGTGCGCCGCGGTCGATGCAGGTGTTGGCGCCGATCTCGCTATCGTCGCCGATGACCACGCCGCCGAGCTGCGGCACCTTGATCCAGTGGCCGGCGTCCATCGCCAGGCCGAAGCCGTCCGCGCCGATCACCGCGCCCGGATGGATGCGCACGCGCTTGCCCAGGCGCACCCGGGTGACCAGGGTGACCCGGGCGAGCAGTTCGCTGCCGTCGTCCACCACGCAGTCCTCGCCGATGATGCTGCCGGTGCCGATCACGCAGCCATCGCCCACGCGGCTGCGCGCGCCGATGCTGACGAACGGGCCGACATGCGCGCCCGGCGAAACCTGCGCGCTGGGATCGATCACGGCCGACGGGTGGATGCCAGGTGCACGCACCGGCGCCACGTCGAACAGCGCCGCAATCTTGGCGAACGCCGTATACGGGTCCTTGGCGACCAGCACGGTGCCGCGCGCGGCCTCGGCATCCTCGGCGCGCACCACGACCACGGCGGCCCGGGTGTCAGCCAATTGCGGCCGGTAACGCGGATTGGACAGGAAGCTCAGCTGGCCTGCGCCGGCGTGCGCCAGCGTCGCCACCCCGGTGACCTCGGTCGCGCCGTCGCCAACGACGGTCAGACCAAATTGTTCGGCAATCGCACTGGCGGTCAACGGCATCAGGTGAACCTCGCGTAAACAGTAAGTGGCTGTTTTTACGGAAAAAAAACATTGCCAAGAATGCGCTAAACAGTCAGGCGTATCTGTTGCCTGGCCGCAACCGCGCGGCTAACCCAGGAAGAAGCATATGAAATCCCTCCTCTCCATGTTCGCCGGTGTGATCCTGCTGGGCGCTGTCAGCAGCGCATCGGCCGACGATTTCGCGCAGCAGCGTGCCGATGCGCAGAGCTTCTGGGACCAGCAGGTGCAATGCGTGGACTCATCCGATTGGAGCGCCACCGCCAGCTGCCTGGGCAAGGTCTGGAGCGACTACTTCTGAGGCTGTTTCGCATCGGGTTGTTCAAACAAACAATGGCGGCCCGAGCGACCGGGCCGCCATTGTTTTGCGTGCCAATCTTAGAACTGGCCGCCGAAGGTGAACTGCAGACGCTCGATTTCGTCGTTGTCTTCCTTCTTCAGCGGAAACGCATAGCTGATCGAAATGGGGCCGACCGGGGCGCGCCACAACAGCGCCACACCGGTGGAGGCACGCAGCTCGTTGGCCTTGAAGTTGTCCACGCCGCTATAGACGTTGCCGAAATCGAAGAACGCCGAGATGCGCGCCGAGGGGCTGTCGAATAGCTTCGGGAAATACATTTCCACCGAACCGACGGTCTTGAACGATCCACCCAGCGGCTGGCCGCGGGTGAAGCCGTTGATGGGTTCCGAGCGCGGGCCCAGGGTGTTGTCTTCGAAGCCGCGCACCGAGTTGGTGCCGCCGGCGTAGAAGTTCTCGTAGAACGGCAGCCCGGTGGCGGTGACGCTGCGGATGAGGTTGCTGCCGTTGCAGGCCTGCTCGGTCAGGGTTGCATTGTTGACCACGCCGCAGATGTCGCGCGTGCTGTCCTTGCCGTAGCTGTCGCCGTAGCCGAGCTCGAAGCGGGTGTTCAGTACCAGCGCCGGGATGATCGGCCAGTAGTTGGAGATCTGGTAGTTGAGCTTGTAGTACTCGACCGTGGAGCCGGGCAGGGTGGTCTCCAGGCCGACGCGCTGGTACATGCCGCGGGTCGGCATGAAGAAGTCGTTGCGGGTGTCGCGCGCCCAACCGAATTCGGTGCGCACGGCCTTGAAGGTATCCGTGCCCACCGCCCGGATGTAGTCCACGATCGCCTGCGGCGTGGTACCGGGGAAGGTGGTGATCTGGTTGCTGTCCACGCCCACCATCGCCGACACGGTGTCGTTTTCGGTGATCGGCACGCCGAAGATCACCTGCGCCGAACCGTTCTTGCTGTTGAACTGCGCGGTGTTGAAGTCCGAGTAGTCCAGCGAGCGCCAGGACAGGTTGTAGCCCAGCGACACGCCGTCGTCGGTAAAGAACGGATTGGTGTAGGAGAACGCATAGCGCTGCTGGAAGGTGCTGCGCGAGGCTTCCACCGCCACCCGGTTGCCGCCGCCCAGGAAGTTGTTCTGCGACAACTGCACCGAGGTGGTCACGCCGAAGGCCTGCGAGAAGCCCAGGCCGAACACGAAGCTGCCGGAGGTGGTTTCCTTGACGTCGTAGACCACGTCCACCTGGTCGTTGCTGCCGGGCACCGCGGGGGTTTCCACGTTCACCGACTCGAAGTAGCCCAGACGCTGCAGACGGATCTTGGAACGGTCGATCGCCGCCTGCGAATACCAGGTGTTCTCGAACTGGCGCATTTCGCGGCGCAAGACCTCGTCGGAGGTGCGGCTGTTGCCCTTGTAGAGGATGCGGCGCACGGTCACGCGCGGGCCGGGCACCACCTGCAGGTTGACCGCAACGGTGCGGTCCTCGCGGTTCGGGGTCGGGATCGGATTGACCTTGGCGAATGCGTAACCGACGTTGCTCAGCGTATTGGTGATCGCATCGGAGGTGTACTCCAGCAGCGCACGCGAGAAGATGTCGCCGGCCTTGGGGATCACCAGGCGCTCGATGTCGGCCT
The DNA here is from genome assembly GCF_002939785.1 of Xanthomonas codiaei. Classification (GTDB taxonomy): domain Bacteria; phylum Pseudomonadota; class Gammaproteobacteria; order Xanthomonadales; family Xanthomonadaceae; genus Xanthomonas; species Xanthomonas codiaei. The sequence continues at coordinate 57,860 of NZ_MDEC01000026.1, read as the reverse complement.
GCGGCAGCACGGTGTCGCCGGTGACTTTGATCTCGGAAATCTTGTACTGCTCGCCCTCGGTGACGCCGGCGCTGACGAACATGTCGCGCTTGTCCGGGCTGATCGACACCTGGGTGGAATCGATGCTGAAGTCCACGTAGCCGCGGTCCAGGTACCAGGAATTGAGCTTCTCCAGGTCGCCGGACATCTTTTCCTTGGAGTACTGGTCGTCGCGGCGATACCACGAGGCCCAGTTGTGCTCCTTGGATTCCCAGTTCTCCAGGATGTCCTCGTTGGCGAACTTTTCCGTACCGATCAGGTTGACGTGGCGGATCTTGGCCGCCTTGCCTTCCTTGATCGCGATGGCCACATCGACGCGGTTGCGGTCCAGCGGGCTCACCGTCGGGGTGATCTCCACGTTGTACTTGCCGCGGTTGTTGTACTGGCGGGTCAGTTCCTGGGTCACGCGGTCCAGGCTCAGGCGGTCGAAGGTTCCGCCTTCGGACAGGCCGATGTCGCCCAGGCCCTTGAGCAGCTCCTCGGACTTGATGTCCTTGTTGCCGGTCACGGTGAGCTTGTTGATCGCCGGCCGCTCCTTGACGGTGATGACCAGGATGTTGCCCTGGCGGTCCAGCTGTACGTCCTCGAAGAAACCGGTGCGGTAGAGCGCGCGGATCGAATCGGCCACCTTGGCATCGTCCACGGTGTCGCCGCGGTTCACCGGCAGATAGGTGAACACGGTGCCGGATGCAATGCGCTGCAGGCCATCGACGCGGATGTCGCTGGCAACGAACGGCTCGGCGGCCAGGGCAACGGCTGGCAGGCTGAGGCCGGCGGCAAGAGCGAGGGCAAGCAAGCGGCGAGTGGGAAGACGCGTCATGTCACATCCGGTTGGAGTCGATTTCGGGTGTTGCTGGATGCCGGCGTATGACGACGACAACAGGCGGAAAGAGTGGAGCAGCTTCATCGTGTAACCAGGCCAAGAATGTCGTTGTAGAACGCCAGTCCCATCAGCCCTGCCAGGACCGCGAGGCCGACATATTGCCCGGCAATCATGGCCCGCTCGCTGATCGGGCTGCCCTTGACCAACTCAATAAGGTAATACAGCAGATGCCCCCCGTCCAAGATCGGGATGGGCATCAGGTTGATGATCGCCAGGCTCAGCGACAGCAGACCGAGGAAATACAGGAACCAGTCGAGCCCGCGTTCGGCCGAGGCATTGGCGGCGCGCGCGATGGTCACCGGGCCGGAAATGTTCTTCACCGAAGCCTGGCCGGTCAACATGCGCTTCATCATGCCCAGCGAATCGGTGGTCATCCGGCCGGTTTCGCGGATCGCCGCAGGCACCGCGGCAAATAGACCGTACTGCTGGCGGCTGTCGTACGCCGGGGCGGGCGCTGCGGCCGGGCGGATGCCGATCATCCACTGGCCCTGCGGCGACTTGCGTGGGGCGATCTCCAGCGCCAGCCGGTCTTCGCCCTGTTCGCCCTTGCGCGCCACCTCGATCATGCCCAGGCCGCCGTGCTCGCCCAGCGCCTGCACCTGCGGAATGATGTCCTCGGCCGAGCGGATCGGCTGGCCGTCGATGGCCACGATGCGGTCGCCCGGCTTGAGCAGGCCGTCGGCCACCGAGCCGGGGACCACTTCGGCGATCACCGGCGGTTGCAGCATGAACTGCCAGCCGATCCCGGCCAGCGACGCCACGTGGCGTTCGTCGAAACCGACCGGCAGCTGCGACAGGCGCAGGGTATGTTCGCGGCTGCCCGCGCCTTCGACGCTGGTCTGCACCTGGATGTCGCGCCTGTCCATCGCCGCGGTGGTGAGCTGCATGCTGGCATCGCTCCAGCTGCTTACGCTGCGCCCGTCGATGCGCACAATGCGTTCGCCCGGGGTCAGCCCGGCTTCGGCGGCCAGACCGTCGGCGCGGCCGACGGTGGCCGAATAGTCCTGCTTGCCCACCACGAACATGGCCCACAGCATCGCCATGCACAGCAGCAGGTTGGCGATCGGGCCGGCAGCGACGATCGCGATGCGCTGCCACACGCTCTTGCGGTTGAAGGCCTGGTCCTGCTCGGCCGGGTGCACGTCGCCTTCGCGTTCGTCCAGCATCCTGACGTAGCCGCCCAGCGGAATCGCTGCCACCACGAACTCGGTACCGTGGCGGTCGCGGCGCATCCACAACGGTTTGCCGAAGCCCACCGAGAAACGCAGCACCTTGACGCCGCAGCGGCGTGCGACCCAGAAGTGCCCGAATTCATGAAAGGTCACCAACACACCCAGGCTGACGATCATCCACCAGACCGACCCGATGAAATCACCCATGGATGCAACTCGGTTGCGTGAATCGATCAGGCATGAAGGGCGTAGTGGGGAAGGGCGCGTTCGGCGATTTGCCGGGCTTGCGCGTCGGCAAAAAGCAGGCTGTCGAGGGTGTCGGCATTGTGCCGCGGGAGCGTTGTCAACGTGTGTTCGACCAACGCAGGGATGGCTAGGAAACCTATTTGGCCCTGAAGAAACGCTGAAACGGCCACTTCGTTGGCTGCGTTCAGGGTGGCCGGGGCGGTGCCGCCGGCGCGCAGCGCGGCCCAGGCCAGGCCCAGGCAGGGAAACGCAGCGGTGTCGGGCGCCTCGAAATCCAGCCGGCCCTGTTGCAACAGATCCAGCCCCGCCACCCCCGAGTCGACCCGCTCCGGCCAGGCCAGGCCGACCGCCAGGGTCGTGCGCATGTCCGGCAGGCCGAGCTGGGCCAGGGTGGAGCCGTCGACGAATTCGACCAGCGAATGCACCAGACTTTGCGGGTGCACCAGCACATCGATCCGGTCGCCGGGCAGGCCGAACAGGTGATGCGCCTCGATGACTTCCAGGCCCTTGTTCATCAGGGTCGCCGAATCCACCGAAATCTTCGGCCCCATCGACCACTTGGGATGCGCCACCGCCTGTGCGGGCGTCACGGCCGACAGCGCCGCGCGGTCCCAGCCGCGGAACGGGCCGCCGGAGGCGGTCAGGATCACCCGGCGCACGCCGCCGCTGGCGTCGCAGGAGCGCAGGCACTGGAAGATGGCGCTGTGCTCGCTGTCGATCGGAATGATGTCCGCACCCGCGGCGGTGGCGGTGCGGGTCAGCAGTTCGCCGGCCAGCACCAGCGATTCCTTGTTGGCCAGCAGCAGGCGCTTGCCGGCGCGCGCGGCGGCCAGGGTGGAGGGCAGGCCGGCGGCACCCACGATCGCGGCCACCACCGTATCGCAGGCATCGCTGCCGGCCAGTGCGTCCAGCGCGTCGGTGCCGGCGTGTGCCTGGGTGCCCAGGCCGGCGGCACGCAGGCCGTCGCGCAGCGCCGGATACAGCGCTTGGTCGGCGATCACCGCATGCGCGGGCCGGTGGATGGCGCACAGCGCCAGCAGCTCATCGACCTTGCTGCCGGCCGACAGCACGCTGGCGCGCAGTCGCTCCGGGTGGCGTGCGATCACATCCAGCGCCGATGCGCCGATCGAGCCGGTGGCGCCGAACACGGCAACCTGACGGAGAGAAGGACCAGCCATGCCTAGAATCCGAGAATTTCCTTGCCGAGCGCGAATACCGGCAGGGCGGCGAGCACGCCATCGATACGATCCAGCACGCCGCCGTGGCCGGGGATCACCGCCCCGGAGTCCTTGGCGCCGGCATGCCGCTTGAGCAGGCTTTCGAACAGGTCGCCGAGCACCGAGGCCAGCACCGCCACTGCCGTCGCCAGCACCAGCTGAGGCACGTGTGCCACGGTCAGCCCGGCCAGCCAGCCGAAGGCGCAGGCCACTGCGATACCGGCGACCATGCCGCCGACCAGGCCTTCGATGGTCTTGTTGGGGCTGATCCGCGGTGCCAGCTTGTGCTTGCCGAACGCGCGCCCGGCAAAATACGCGCCCGAGTCAGCCGCCCATACCATGGTCAGCGCGGTCAGCAGCCACAGGTTGCCCTTGTCCGGGTTGGCATGCAGCAACACCAGCGCGGCCCAGGCCGGCAGGACCGCGAGGCTGCCGGCCGCAAGCTTGAGCGCGCGCGCCTGGCCGTTGCCGTGATCGGCGCCGAAGGTGAAAAAGCGCAGCCACAGCAGCGCCAGCCCCCACCACGCCACCCCGACCAGCGCAGCGATCTGGAACAGCACCATGGAGCCGGCCGAGGCCCACACCATCAGCACCATCAGCAGCAGGTTGAGCATCAGCAGCACGGTGCGCGGCAGGCTGTCGTCGATACCGGAGAGCTTGAGCCACTCCCACAGGCCGGTGAGGAACAGGATCGCCGCCAGCGCCGCCAGCCACTGGGTAGGCAGCAGCACGATCGCGCAGATGGCGAGCGGCGCCATGATCAGCGCGGCAATCACGCGGGTCTTGGTCATGCGGAGGACATCTCCGTCGCCTTGTCGGCGATCTGGGCGCTGGTCAGGCCGAAGCGACGCTCGCGTCCGGCATAATCGTCCAGCGCCTGCTGCAGCACGCCGGCGTCGAACTCCGGCCACAGGGTCTCGGTGAACCACAGCTCGGTGTAGGCCAGCTGCCACAGCAGGAAATTGCTGATGCGCGTATCGCCACCGGTGCGGATGAACAGGTCCGGCGCCGGCAGGTCGGCCAGGGCCACCCGGCTGGCGAGCAGGGCTTCGTCGATCTGCTGCGGCTGCAGGCGACCGGCGGCGACCTCCTCGGCCAGCGCACGCGCGGCCTGCGCGATGTCCTGACGGCCGCCGTAACTGGCCGCGATGCTCAGCACCAGCCGCGTATTGGCCGCGGTGGCGAGCTCGGCCGCGGCCATGCGATCGCGCAGCGCAGCGGCAAACCGGCTGCGCTCGCCGATGAAACGCACCTGCACGCCGCGCCGCTGCAGCTCGTCGACCTCGCGGTCCAGCGCATGCAGGAACAGCTTCATCAGCGCATCCACTTCTTCCTGCGGACGGCCCCAGTTTTCGCTGGAGAACGCGAACAGGGTCAGCGCGCCGACGCCTTTTTCCAGGCAGAAATCGATGGTGCGATTGACCGCCCGCGCGCCGGCGCGATGGCCGATCATGCGCGGACGGCGCCGACGCTGCGCCCAACGCCCATTGCCATCCATGATGATGGCGATATGGCGCGGGACCGCATCGGCGGGAGGGACTGGATGCATGGCAGGCACTGCCACGATCAGACCGTCATCAATTCCTGTTCCTTGCCCTTGACGACCTCATCCACGTCCTTGATGGCCTTGTCGGTGAGCTTCTGGATGTCGTCTTCGGCGCTGCGCGCCTCGTCCTCGGTGGCCGCCTTGTCCTTGAGCAGATCCTTGACCTGCTGGTTGGCATCGCGACGGATGTTGCGGATGGCCACCTTGGTGTCTTCGCCTTCGCCGTGCACGGCCTTGCTGAGCTCCTTGCGGCGCTCCTCGGTCAGCGGCGGCAGGTTGAGGCGGATCACGGTGCCGACCACGGTCGGGGTCAGGCCCAGGTCGGAGGCGTAGATGGCTTTTTCCACGTCCTTGATCATGTTCTTGTCGAACAGGCTGATGACCAGCGAGCGGCCTTCGGAGACGCTGATGCTGGCGACTTGGTTGAGGGGGGTGTCGGCACCGTAGGCCTTGACCTTGATGCCATCCAGCAGCGCTGGCGACGCACGGCCGGTGCGAATGGTGGTCAGGGAATGGCGCAGAGCATCGATGCTCTTGGTCATGCGCGTCTGCGCGTCTTGTTTGATCTGGGTGAGCATCGCCGGAATCCGTGTGGAGCTGAATCCGGAGATTATAGCCGGGACTGGGGTTTCACGACTCGCGGGTCGTCAGGACCCGCCCAGCCGGTTCACCTGCCGCCCGTCTTCGCGCCGGGATTGGGTTGGAGGGTTCCGTGCAGCCTGCGGCACTGCGCCTTTGCGATTCCCCAATCCCGACTCCCGAATCCCGAACCTCAGCTGCGGCCCTGCACCAGCGTGCCGATCTGCTCGCCGCGCAGGATGCGCAGCAGCACGCCGGGCTCGCTCATGCCGAAGATGCGCAGCGGCAGGTCGCTGTCGCGTGCCAGCGCGAACGCGGCGGTATCCATCACTTCCAGGCCCTGCAGGATGACCTCGTCGTAGGTCAGGCTGTCGTAGCGCACCGCGTCGCTGTGCTTCTTGGGGTCCTTGTCGTATACGCCATCGACCTTGGTCGCCTTCAGCAGCAGGTCGGCACCGATCTCGATCGCACGCAGCGCGGCGCCCGAATCGGTGGTGAAGAACGGATTGCCGGTGCCGGCGGCGAAGATCGCGATGCGGCCCTTTTCCAGATGGCGCATGGCGCGGCGGCGGATGAAGTCCTCGCAGACATCGTTGATCTTGATCGCGCTCATCACGCGCACCTTGGCGCCGAGCTTTTCCAGCGCATCCTGCATCGCCAGCGCATTGATCACCGTGGCCAGCATGCCCATGTGGTCGCCGGTGACCCGGTCCATGCCGCTGGCAGCCAGGCCGGCGCCGCGGAAGATGTTGCCGCCACCGATGACCAGGGCCACCTGCGCGCCTGCCTGCTGGGCCTCGATCACCTCCAGGGCGAGGCGATTGATGACCTTGGGATCGATGCCGTAATCCCCGTCTCCCATCAGCGCCTCCCCGGAAAGTTTGAGAAGAATGCGGCGATAGGAAAGTTCGGACATGGGGGAGGCCTCGGGGGTGGGGGACGGCAAACGCCGGCAATTCTAGCGGAAGCCCGCCACCGGGCGTGGTAAAAATTCCTTTCTTGGCCTCGGTGTGATGCCTGGCTCAGTGCGCGCGCGGGTTCGGCGGCGTCGGCACATCGGTCGCATCGTAGGCGGTCACGCGGTTGCGGCCGCGATGCTTGGAGCGGTACAGCGTGCTGTCGGCGGCCTGTAGCAAGTGGTCGATGCTGTCGAACTGGCGCTCGACGCCGCCGTGCGTGGCCAGGCCCGCCGAAAAGGTGATGTGCAAGGGGCCACCCTGCAGCTGCGCCATCGGCGTGCGTGCGGTTTCGGCCAGGATGCGCTCGATCACCATCAAGGCCGCATCGGCCGGCGTGTTGGGCAGGAGCACCAGGAATTCTTCGCCGCCATACCGCGCCACCAGATCGCTGGTGCGCACCATGCGTTGCAGCGTCTGCGCGAAATTGCGCAAGACTTCGTCGCCGACCAGGTGGCCGTGCGCGTCGTTGACGCGCTTGAAATCGTCCAGGTCGATGAAGGCGATCGACAACGGCCAGCCCTGCCGCGAAGCCAGTTCGAATTCATGCGTGAGTGCGGTGCCCAACTGGTGCCGGTTGAACACGCCGGTGAGTGCATCGCGGCTGGCCTGTTCGGCCAGATGGCGCATGCGGTTCTCCGATTCGTCGGCATGCCGGCGCGCTTCGGCCACGTCCTGCAATTCGCGCAGGCTGCGCAGCATGGCCAGCTCGCGCGCCTGCTCGAAGATCATCTGGATGTGCTCGGGTTGCGGCACGCGGATGTCGAACAGCGCTTCCAGCTCGGGCAGCGATTCGGCGATGCGTTCGATCACCTTCTCGAAGCGTTCGGCGTCCAGTTCCAGCACGTCCTGCGCCTGCCGCTGCGCGTGCTCGGTGGCGGCGACCGCGCTTGCCGACAGCCAGATATCGGCCAGCCGGCCGGACAGCGCCACGCAGGCCATGAAAGGCTCCAGGCTGACGGGCTCCTCCTCGCTCTGGGCGATCGCATTCTGCAGGTACGGCGGCAGCTGCCACTGATGCGCCAGCCAGGCGCCGACCTCGGCATGGGTGGCGCCCAGGTGCTCGCGTTCTGCGTCCAGCAGCGAGGCATTATCCGGCGCCTGTTCCAGCAGCGGCGCGTACAGCTCGGGTGCGCCCTGCAGCAGCGCCAGCTTGCCGATGTCCTGCAGCAGGCCGGCCAGCATCAGTTCCTCGGGTTTGCGGATGCCATAGGCCTGGCCCAGGATGCGGCTGGCCAGCGCACACAGCCCGGCGCGTCGCCAGATGCGCTCGTGCAGGGGGTGCGCGGTAAAGGTGCTGCGCACGCCATGCACCATCGAAAATCCCAGTGCCAGGCTCAAGGTGGCGTTGAGGCCGAGCATGGTCAGCGCCTGGCCCAGGTTGTCCACGCGGCGCCGGCTCGCGTACAGCGGCGAATTGGCCACACGCAGCATACGCGCGCTCAGCGCCATGTCCATGCCGATGACCTTGGCCGTGGTGGTCATGTCCACGTCCGGGTCCTGCGCCAGCGCGATGATGCGCAGCGCCACGCCGGGCGGCGAGGGCAGGTTATGGCAGTAGTGCAGGGCGGCCTGAAGATCTGGTTGCATGAGTCATCGCCGACGGTGATCGCAAGCATACAGCTGCGTTCGGTAAGTAGGGCGCGCCATGCCCCCGCAATCGCCGCGCGGCAGTGCATGCGCGCAGGTGCTGAGAGCCTGGTCGGCATCTGGAAGTAGCGGCACCGGCAGGCGCATCTGTAGCGCCGCGGCCGGCCGCCGGCGCCGGGCTGGGCGCAGACCGGCAAGGCGTCGTCGCCGGGTGTGGGCCTGCGGCAGGCAAAAAAAAGCCGCGGCATGCCGCGGCTTTTTTCAGCGTGACCGGACTCAGGCCAGGCCGGCCTGCTTCATCACTTCGGCGGCGTAGTCTTCCACCACCTTCTCGATGCCTTCGCCGACTGCCAGGCGCTGGAAGCCGATCACCTCGGCGCCGGCGGCCTTGACCGCCTGCTCGACGGTCTGGTCGGTGTTGAGCACGTACGGCTGGCCGTACAGGGTGACTTCGTTGACGATCTTGCTGATCTTGCCGCTGATGATCTTTTCCAGGATGTCGGCCGGCTTGGCCTTGTCCTTCTCGGACATCTTGGCCAGCTCGATTTCCTTTTCCTTGGCGATGAACTCGGCCGGGACGTCGGAGGCCTTGACGTGCGGCGGGTTCATGGCGGCGATGTGCATGGCGATGCCGCGTGCCAGCTCGATGTCGCCACCCTTCAGCTCGACCAGCACGCCGATACGGCCGCCGTGCACATAGGCGGCGACGTTGTTGGCGCTGTCGATACGGACCAGGCGACGCACCTGCAGGTTCTCGCCGACCTTGGCGATGACCGCAGCGCGGCGCTCTTCGATGGTCTCGCCGCTGTCGAGCTTGACGCTCTTGAGCGCTTCGGCATCGGCCGCGTCCGAGTTCAGCGCAGCATTGGCCACGACTTCGGTGAAGGCCAGGAAGTTCTCGTCCTTGGCGACGAAGTCGGTTTCGGAGTTGACCTCGACCAGCACGGCCTTGCCGCCGGCCTGCGCGGTGGCGATGCGGCCTTCGGCGGCAACGCGGTCGGCCTTCTTGTCGGCCTTGGCCAGGCCCGACTTGCGCAGCCATTCGGCAGCGGCGTCGATGTCGCCAGCGTTTTCGACGAGTGCCTTCTTGCACTCCATCATGCCGGCGCCGGTGCGCTCGCGCAGTTCCTTGACCAGGGAAGCAGTGATTTCCACGGGATTACCTCATTGGACGAATGCGTGCGGCGGAGGTGTTTCCGCCAGTAGGAGACGGTGCAGCGTGCCGGCCGCCCCCACGGTGTCTTTGGTGGCCCGGAAGGCAGGTCGCGATGGACCCGCCGGGGCTGCGGCCGCACAGCATGGTGCGGCCGCATTGCATGCCGATTACTCGGCAGCGGCGGCGTCGGCCTTCTTGTCGCCCTTCTTGGCCGGAGCGCGACGGCCCTTGCCTTCGTCGGCGGACTCGGCCGAGAACTCTTCTTCGCGAACCGAAGCGGAGTTCGGTGCAGCCGCCTTGCCTTCCAGCACGGCGTCGGCAGCGGCGCGTGCGTACAGCTGCACGGCGCGGATGGCGTCGTCGTTGCCCGGGATGGCGTAATCGACCAAGGCCGGATCGTAGTTGGTATCGACCACTGCGATCACCGGGATGCCGAGCTTCTTGGCTTCCTTGATGGCGATGTCTTCATGGCCGATGTCGATCACGAAGATCGCGTCGGGCAGGCGGTTCATTTCCTTGATGCCGCCCAGCGAGGCGTCCAGCTTCTCGCGCTCGCGACGCAGGCCCAGCACTTCGTGCTTGACCAGCTTGTCGAAGGTGCCGTCGGTTTCGGCCGATTCCAGTTCCTTCAGGCGGGCGACCGACTGCTTGACGGTGCGGAAGTTTGTCAGGGTGCCGCCCAGCCAGCGCTGGGTCATGAACGGCATGCCGCAACGCTCGGCTTCTTCCTTGATGGACTCGCGCGCGCTGCGCTTGGTGCCCAGGAACAGCACGGTGCCGCGCTTCTGCGCGATCGAGGAGAGGAAGTTCATCGCGTCATTGAAGAGCGGGACGGTCTTCTCGAGGTTGATGATGTGGATCTTGCCGCGCGCGCCGAAGATGTACGGCGCCATCTTGGGGTTCCAGTAGCGGGTCTGGTGGCCGAAGTGGACGCCGGCTTCCAGCATCTGACGCATGGTGACTTGGGGCATTGCAGTAACTCCTGATAGCGGAATCGCCGTGCGCGGCTTGTTGTTGAAAAGTCCGCACATGGATGTGCAGGCTGTTGCGAGGGACTCGCATCAAAACGCACAAGATTCCGGGGTTGGGCTTCCCTGTTGCCTCCGCGACGAACCCCTTGTGAGGGCACCCCGGCGCGGATGGCGGCAGCAGGTGTGGATTCGTCGGTGACGTCCGACGTGGACGGCGCGCTGCGCCAGGGACGCAAAACAGCCGGCGGAGTATATCCGCCCCGGTGGTTGCCTGCAATCTACGCTGGCGTTGGCCGGCAGGGGCGACGCTCAGGGCTGCAGCGTCAGCGTGGTTTCGGTCTCGCTGTTGACGCGTGCCACGAAACGGCCTGGGCCGGTGGCGATGCTCGCCGGCAGCGCCCATTGCCGGGTCTGGCCAGGCAGCACGTAGCCGGCCAGGTCGTTGCCGATGCTGCGGCGGTTCCCGCCGGCATCGATGAAGGCCAGATCGGCCAGGCGTGCGTGATTGAGGCCGGCATTGTGCACGCGCAGGGTGCGCTGAGTGCCCTGGGAGGACAGCGTCGCCTGCAGAAGCGGATGCGTCTGGCCAGGCTCGCGGGGGGCGGCGAACACCGGCGTGGAGTAGCGCAGCAGCTCGGTGTCGCTGCCGTCGGCGTGCTGGGTCACCACCAGCCGGTAGCTCTCCTCGGTGTGCGCCGGGCTGGGGCCGAGGCGGATCACCCGCAGCAACTGGCGGCCCTGCGAGGGAATCTCGAACTGGCCGGGGCTGACGGTGGCGCCGGTGGCCGGCTCCAGCAGTTCGCGTTCGCCATCCTGGCGCCAGCGGTACAGCTTGGCGTCGGCACGCCAGGGTTGCGCGGCCTGGTTGTACAGCCAGACCGCAGCCTGATCGCTGTCGGCGGGAATGTGCGCGGTGGTCGGGGCGATCGCGATCTCGGCGCCGGCGGCAGTGCCGGCCAGGCTTGTCAGCCCGATCAGGCCGGCGGCCAGCCAGGCCCGGCGTGGGCAGGAGGTGGCCATGATCAGAACGCGATGGTGGTGACGCGCGCCGCGCCGCTGGGCGCGGGCCCGGCCAGGGCGCTGGCGTCCTGGCCGCTGCTGGTGGTGGCCGGAGCGTCGGTGCTGCGCGCCGGCAGCGCGATCGCCATCGGCGTGCCGCGCGAGCAGCTGGCGCGCGGCGGCGTGGTGCGCAGTTCGCAGCCGCTGAGCAGGCGCAGGCCGATGTGCAGGGTGGAGTTCTCCGGCCCGCGATTGGCGGCGTGGACGGGAGTGACGCCGCAAACGAGGGCGACCAGGATCAAGCGCTTCAGAAAGATGACCGGCGTCATGAAGGCAATCGTTTGCATTGGAGTCGTAAGAAATAACGACGCCACCGCAGCGAACTTTATTAACTGTCAGTAAGTGATGGAGACGGTCACCGTGTCCGAGTAAGCGCCGGCGATCGGCAGTTGCGGGGCAGGCGCGCGGCCATACACGGTCACCGTCTGGGTGGTGCCGTTGCCGGTGCCGGCCAGGGTGTCGAGCCCGATCGTGGTGCCCCAGCGGTTGCTGCGGCCGGCATCGCGGTAGAGCTCGTAGGTGATGAAGTTGGCGCTGCTGGCGTGGCGCATGCGACGGGTGCTGCCGCTGGCGTTGCTGCCGACATCCAGGCCGATGTTCCAGGCGGTGCGGTTGGTGCAGGCCAGGCTGATGGTGGAAGTGCGGTCGATCGCGTTTTCGATGCTGCCGGCGATGCTGCCGAAATCCAGATCGGTGGTGACGTAGGTATTGCAGCGCGCCGGCACATTGGCCGAGGCGGTGAACGGAAACGCGTTGCTGGCGGTCTTGGCGCCGCTGATGGCGGTGTTGCAGTCGGCTGGCTGCTGGATGCCGCCGATCACGCTTTCGTTGTAGGCGTAGCGCACCACGGTGTCGGCGCCGCCGAAGGTGCTGGTGTGGTTGCCCACCGACAACGTCTGGCTACCGGGAATGCGCCCGTACAGCGTGACGGTGGTGGTCTGCGAGCCGCCGGTGATGACCGGCACCCCGTAGGCAAAGTTCAGCACCATCGGCGACGGGACAGTGGAGTTGGCTGCGCCCCAGATCTGCGTGCGCGCCGCATCGCTGTAGATCTGGTAGCCCAGGCTGTCGCCTGTGCCATTGCCCAGGCGGCGTGGCGTGTACTGCCCGCCACTGGCGCTGCCGGGGCCAAGGTCCAGGCACAGCGTCACCCGTGCGTTGCCCAGCACGCTGAGTGCGGCGGTGGCGCAGGAGACGTTGAAGGTGGCCACCGCGTCGGTGGCGCCGTTGGCGGCCACGTTGCCGAAGGCCAGCGGCGTACCCAGGGTGACGGTGCAGACGGTGTCGGCCCGCGCTGGCGCGCCGGGCGCCAGCCACAACGTGGCCAGGGCCAGGATCAGCAGCGCCCGCCAGACCCTGTGCGCAGTCATGGCGCGCGCTCGGCGATGCAGGGCAGCGGGCCCACGCGTGGGATGCCGCCGGAGGACGTGGGATAGGCGAACTGCGCAACGCAGCGGCCATCCGGGGTATCGACCAGGATGCGGTTGTCGCGCTGCAGGTTGTCCAGATAGGTTTCGCCGTCGTAGCCGACCACCACCCGTTCGGCGTCGCCCTCGCGTTGCACCACGCTGCCCACTGGCACCGGTGCGCTGTTGGTGTCGTGCAGCACGATGACCGCTGCCCGCACCCGGGTGATACCGAAGCGCACCGCCACGCCGGACTGCTGGCGCGGGGTGACCGTGGTGTCGACCCGGTCCACGCGCAGGTCGGCCGGCAGGTTCAGGGTGTCGATGGACAGCTGATTGCGCTGCCACGATTGCAGCGGCGTCACCAGCAGGGTGCCGCGCGCATCGGTCACCCCGATCAGGCGATTCTCCAGCCGTACCGGAATGCCGGCTTGCCCGTCGGTGGAGACCACGGCGAAGGAGTCCTGGATGTCGCGCGCCGCAAACCCCCGGCCGTTCATCCAGACCAGGCTGCCACTGGCGCTGGCATAGCCGAAGGTGTCGCCCCCCTGATTGGCTGCGCCGATGTTGTAGCGGCCGACCCGGTTCAACCAGCCCAGCTCGGCCAGGCCGCCGCTGGCGTCGTCGCCGGCGCGTCCCTGCAGCCGCCAGCCGATGCCGCCCAGGTCGCCATCGCCGGGCAGCGGCTGGCTGATGTCGGCCACAAACCCGGTGCGATTACCGTTGCGCTGCATCGAGGCGCTGGCCTGGCGGATCTCGCCGAAGGTGGTCGACAGCGACAGATACACGCTGCGGTCGCTGCGCACATCCAGGTTCTGGTTGGCCGACAGGTTGGCGGCCCAGCTGCGCCCGAAGCTGCGCGACCAGAACGCGCTGGCGTAGCGCGAGGTGTCGCCCTGCGGATAGCTCAGCCGCACGTAGCTGGTGCCCAGCGAGCCGATGGCGGCAAGGTTGACGCCGAATACGACGCGGTCGCTGATGCGCGCCGGCAGGCTGCCCTGCAGCGCTCCCAGGTCGCGATAGTCGCCATGGGTACGCTGGGTTCCCAGGTTGAAGTTGAAGCGGCGGTTGTTCCAGGCATAGCCCAGCACGTACTGGCCGCCGCTCAATGCATGCATGCGGCTGTGCGCGTAGGCCGCATTGACCACGCCGCCGGCGCCGAGCAGCCAGATCCCGCCAGCGCCGGCATTGACCACGCCGCCGCCGGCTTCGGTATGCGCCTCGATGGTGAAGTCATCGCGCAGCCCCTTGCGCAGGGTGGCGCTGGCGACGGGCCGGGACGCGTAAGCAAACGAGCGCACACCGTAATCGCGGCGCAGATGGCCGATGCCGGCCGACCATTCGGAGATGCCGCGCGCCAGCAGCTGTGGCGTGCCATAGAACGCAAAGTCCAGCCGGCGCACGCGCCCGAACGCATCGGTCACCACGATCTGCGCCTGCCCGGTGCCGCTGATGCCCGGTTGCGCGGCCAACTGGAACGGGCCGGCAGGCACCCGCCCGCTGTATTGGCGCAGGCCATCGACATACAGCTCCACCGTCGAGGGCACGGCCGCCTCGCCCAGGAAGCTGGGCGTGGGAGTCAGCACCCGATACGGCTGCAAGGCGTAATTGCGCCCGATCTGCACGCCGCCCAGGCGCAACGAGCGGCTCCAGTCGACGAAACCGCTATAGAAGTCGCCAACCCGCAGGCTGGTGGCGGTCTCGGGAAAATCCATCTGCCAGGCGCTGTCCAGGCGCACCGCTTCGCTGCGCCAGCGATGGTCCTGCGGACGGTCGTAGGTCAGGAACACGGCGGTGGTGTCGACCATGCCGCGGCCGATGCCGAAGCCGCGCAGTTCGGTGGACAGCGATACGCTGCTGGCGCCGGTGTTGCGCGTGGCGTACAGGTCGTAGTTGAGCAACATGCCCGGCGATGCGGTGGCGCTGGGCGGTGCGATGTCCTCGGCCTTCAGCACGGTTGTCGATAACGATAGCTGCGCCAGCGGGGCCTGCAGCGCCAGCCGCTGCAGTGCGGCGTCGTAGCGCACCTCCACGTCGCGCAGGCTGTCCAGCGCGACCTGCTCGTCGGCGGCACGGTCGGCGAGAACGAAGCCAAGCTTGCGCAGCGTGTCGACCGAGGCTCGCAGATGCCCATCGACCATCTCGAAAGGCGCCAGGCCGCGGTCGGCCTGATTCAGGGTGACATTGAGATACAGCGTCTGCGGCTGCGCGGTAGCGGCTTGCGCGGGAGGGTCGGGCAGCGAGGTCATGTCGGCCAGGTCGCTGGCCGCAACGGTTCCCAGGCAGCCGGTGGCGGCGAACAGCGTCATCGCCAGCCGGGCCGCGTCACGGGGCCGCGGGCACGGCCAGCAGGGTGCGTTCGTCGGCCTCACCATTGATCCTTGCGACGATGGAGCCGCGCGCGAACTGCGCCACCGGGGCGCCCAGCGACCAGCGCATGGTCTGGCCGGGCAGCACGTAGCCGACCAGGCCGCTCAGCGCGCTCTTGGTCGCGCCGTCGACGCGGTGTTGCAGGTCGGCCACCTGGGCGTGCCCGTTGCCGGTGTTGCGGATCTGGATCTGTGCGGTGCCGTCGCTGCCGGCAACCACCTGTGCGCTCAGGCTGGGCGCCGGTTCGCTGTTGCCCGGTGGCAGCACGAAGATCGGCACCGAATAGCGCAATACGAACTGCATGCCCTTGCGGTCGGCATCGGCACTGGGAAGTTCGTCGACGATGATGCGGTAGCAGCGTTCCTCCCCGGTGGGGGGCGGCCCGGCGCGAATCACCCGGATCAGCTGGCGCTCGCCGGCGGCCAGGGTGCGCATCGGCGGGCTGACCAGCAGCTCCTGGGTCGGCTCGAGCTGGTCCTGGCCATCGCGCTGGGTCCAGCGATAGGCGCGGGTCTGCACCTGCACCGGCGCACCGCCGCTATTGCTCAGCCACAACCCGTCGGCGGCCTGCTCTGCGCTCAGGCTGAGCGAGGTCGGCGCCAGTTGCAGGCTGGCCGCGTGCGCCGGGAGCGACAGCCAGCCGCCGGACAGCACCCACAGCAGTACCAGTACGGCGCGGATCGGCCAGGAGGCCAGGTGACGGGGCAGGCAGCAATGCAAGGACATGCGCGGCTCAATAGATGATGGTGGCGGTGATCGTGTCCTGGTAGCTACCGGTGGCGGGGTTGTTGGCCGACGGGTTGGTCACCCGGCCGTAGACCGGATAGACCTGGTTGATGCCGGTGGCTGTGCGGCTCAGCGTGTTGGTGCCGGTGGTGCTGCCCCAGACGGTGCTGCGGCCCAGGTCCTGGTACAGCTGGTAGGCGATGTAGTTGTTGGTGGTGACCAGCGGGTCGGCGTTCTTCATGCGACGGGTGGTGACGTCGTTGGCGGTGCCGGCGTTGCTGCCCGCGCTCAGCGCGATGTTGTAGGGCGTCAGCGCCGTGCACTGGGCGGTCACGCTGCCGTTGGCATCGGCGTTGGCGGTCGAGGTCGACAGCACCGAACCGAAATCCACGTCGGTGGCGGAGGCGGCAGTGATGGTGCAGGCCTTGGTCACGGCGATCTTGACGTTGAAGGTGGTGGTATCTGCTGCGCTGGCGATGCCGACGGTCGAAAGCAGGCCAAGGGACAGCAGGACAGGGCGGACAGTACGCATGGACATTTCCTTGACCGATCAGGTCATTGATGGCGCGACCACTCGTCGCTGCTCATGCAATGCATCCGCTGTGCCAAACATAACGGCGAATTCAGCTTGTATCTACCTGTTTCTGCTGGCGCTTTCGTCAAATCTGCGATGTCTTGCGCATGACGTCGCTAGTGCAAATCTTGACGCTGCGTGCACATCGTCACGGATGAATAGGCATCGGTGGCGGTTTCCTGTTGCCCGGTCCGCTTGCCGAGCGGCGGCGGCGTACAAAAAACGTCGGCGCGGGCCGTTCAGATTCAGCCCGGATCGGCGATAATCCCCGCCATGAGTGTCAATCTGAAAACCAAAGAAGAAATCGAACTGATGCGCGTCGCCGGCCGCCTGGCCGCCGAGGTGCTCGATATCGTGGCCCCGCATGTCAAGCCGGGCGTGACCACGGCCGAACTGGACCGCATCTGCCACGACCACATCGTCAACGTGCAGGGCACCATTCCTGCCAACGTGGGCTACCGCGGCTTTCCCAAGAGCGTGTGCACCTCGGTCAACAACGTGATCTGCCACGGCATCCCCAGTGCGGCCAAGGTGCTGAAGGACGGCGACATCGTCAACATCGATGTCACCGTGATCAAGGATGGCTGGCATGGCGATACCAGCCGCATGTATTACGTGGGCACGCCCTCGGTGATGGCCAAGCGGCTGGTGGAGACCACCTATGAGGCGATGTGGCGTGGCATCCGTGCGGTCAAGCCCGGTGCCACCCTGGGCGACGTCGGCCATGCGATCCAGAAGTTCGCCGAAGCCGAGCGCTTCAGCGTGGTGCGCGACTACTGCGGCCACGGCATCGGCAAGGTCTATCACGACGAACCGCAGGTGATGCATTACGGCCGTCCGGGCGAGGGCCTGGTGCTCAAGCCGGGCATGACCTTCACCATCGAGCCGATGATCAACGAAGGCACCTATCACCATAAGACCCTGCCCGACGGCTGGACCGTGGTGACCAAGGACCGCAAGTTGTCCGCGCAGTGGGAACACATGGTGGCGGTAACCGAAGACGGCGTGGATGTGCTGACGCTGTCGGCCAATTCGCCCGCGCCGGTATGACGGACGCGCCGGCGGAGCGACCCGACCCGGGCGTCGCCGGCGACGCGGACTGGGCCGCACAGGCCCGTCCGCTGCTGGTGCATGCGGACATGCGCCTGTGCAAGCGTTTCGACCAGGGCGAGCCGATCGAGCGGCTGGTGGCCTTGCGTGCGCGCGCCGTGGATCAGTTGATGCGCAATGCCTGGGCCCGCTGCATCCCGGCCGACAGCGGTCTGTCGCTGCACGCGGTGGGCGGCTACGGACGTGGCGAGCTGTTTCCGCGCTCGGATGTGGATGTGCTGGTGCTGGGCGAAAGCGCGGCCCAGCAACAGCATGAGCAGCATCTGGCGCGCCTGTTCGCGCTGCTGTGGGATGTAGGCCTGCCGATCAGCCACGCGGTGCGCTCGCCCGCGCAATGCACGGCGGCCGCGGCCGACCAGACGGTGCTCACCGCGCTGATCGAATCGCGCGCGCTGGTGGCCGATGCCGCTGCGCGTGCGGCACTGGCCAAGGCGATCGCGCCGCAACAGGTGTGGCCGCCGCGCGATTTCTTCCAGGCCAAACGCGAGGAATTGCTGGCGCGCCACCAGCGCTTCGGCGACACCGCCGACAACCTCGAACCCGACATCAAGGATGGCCCGGGCGGCCTGCGCGACCTGCAGACGCTGGGCTGGATGGCGTTGCGTGCATTCGGGGTCAAGGATCTGGAAGCGCTGGTCGGGCTCGGCCATATCGGCTTCGACGAGGCGGCGGCGCTGCGCCGCGAGCGCGAGGAACTGGCGCGGCTGCGCTTCGGCCTGCATCTGGTCGCCAACCGGCCGGAAGAGCGCCTGCGCTTCGACTACCAGAAGACCCTGGCGCAGCGACTGGGCTTTGCCGACGACCCGGAAAGCCTGGGCGTGGAAAAGATGATGCAGCGCTTCTACCGCAGCGCTGCGCTGATTCGCCGCATCAGCGACCGGCTGCTGCAGCGCTTTGAGGAACAGTTCGACGGCGAAGCGGTCCCCGGGCCGCTGGGCGACGGTTTCAGCCTGCGCCGTGGCTACCTGGCTGCCGATGCCGATAGCTGGCCCGACGGCGACGTGTTGCAGGTGCTTGCGTTGTTCGCGCAATGGGCCGCGCATCGCGAGGTGCGCGGGCTGCACTCGCTGACCGCGCGCGCGCTGGCCGAGGTACTGCACGCTCTGCCGGCCTACGACGTCGCCGATGCGGCCACGCGCGATCGTTTCATGGCGCTGCTGCGCGGCCCGCGCGCGGTGGAAACGCTCAACCGCATGGCGCGGCTGGGCGTGCTGGGGCAGTGGATTCCCGCGTTTGCCAGCGTCTCCGGGCGCATGCAGTTCGATCTGTTCCATGTCTACACGGTCGATCAGCACACCTTGATGGTGCTGCGGAACATCGCGCTGTTTGCCGCCGGCCGCGCCGACGAGCGCTTCTCGATCACCCACGAAGTCTGGCCGCGCCTGCGCAAGCCGGAATTGCTGTTGCTGGCCGGCCTGTTCCACGACATCGCCAAGGGCCGCGGCGGCGATCATTCCGAACTGGGCGCGGTGGATGCGCGTGCGTTCTGCCTGGCGCACCGCCTGAGCGAGGGCGATACCGAACTGGTGACCTGGCTGGTGGAGCAGCACTTGCGCATGTCGGTCACCGCGCAGAAGCAGGACATCTCCGACCCGGAGGTGATCCACCGCTTCGCCACCCTGGTGGGCACCCGCGAGCGCCTGGATTACCTCTATCTGCTGACCTGCGCCGATATCGCCGGCACCAGCCCCAAGTTGTGGAATGCGTGGAAGGACCGCTTGCTGGCCGACCTGTATTTCGCCGCACGCCGCGCCTTGCGCGAAGGGCTGGAACACCCGCCGCCGCGCGAGGAACGCCTGCGCGAGGCGCGCGAATCCGCACGCGCGCTGATGCAGGCGCAAGGGCATGACGATGTCACCATCGACCGCCAGTTCGCCGGCATGCCGGACGAAAACTTCCTGCGCTTCCGTCCCGAACAACTGGCCTGGCAGGCCGCCTCGCTGATCGAGGTGGAGATCGGCCAGACCCTGGTCAAGGCGCGGCGTGCGGTGCCGGACAACGATGCGTTGGAAGTGTTCGTGTACTCGCCCGACCGCGACGGCCTGTTTTCGGCGATCGTGGCCACGTTGGACCGCAAGGGCTATGGCATCCATCGCGCGCGCGTGCTGGACGCGCCGCACGATGCGATCTTCGACGTGTTCGAGGTCCTGCCGCAGGACAGCTTTGCCGACGGCGACCCGCAGCGACTGGCCGCGACCGTGCGTCAGGTGCTGGCCGGCGACCTGGCGAAGGTGCGCCCGGCGCGACGCGCGGTGCCGCGCCAGTTGCGGCATTTCCGCTTCGCGCCGCGGGTGGAATTCAGCGAAAGCGCCGGCGGCCGCCGTACCCGCATCAGCCTGGTCGCACCCGACCGCCCCGGTCTGCTCGCCGACATCGCGCATGTACTGCGGATGCAGCACCTGCGCGTGCACGACGCACGCATCGCCACCTTCGGCGAGCGTGCCGAAGACCAGTTCCAGATCACCGACGAGCACGACCGCCCGTTGTCCGAATCCGCCCGGCAGGCGCTGCGCGATGCGCTATGCGCCTGTCTCGATCCCGCCTAGCACTCCTGGAGACCCCCATGGCCACCACCAAGAAGACCGCGCGCAAGTCCAGCGCGAGCGCTGCCAGCGCCGCATCCAAGCAAGCCGGCACGCGCAGCAGCAAGGCCGCCAAGGCAATGCCTGCCGCCAAGGCGAAGCCACGGGCAGCTGCCGGCAAGAACGCTGCATCCAGGCCCGCCGTGGCAAAGAACGCTGCGGTGAAGAAGGCGGCTGGCGCGCCGCGCGTGGCGGCCAGCAAGGCCGCTGCCGCCAGGAAGCGGCCGATCGCCGAACAGGCGGTGCAGAGCGCGGCAACCCATGTGGGCGACGATGAGCTCAGGTTCGGCATCGAAAGCGCCTTCGAGCGTCGCGCCACCTTGACCATGGACGAGATCGACGGCTCCACCCGCACCATCGTCAATCGCGTGATCGACGGCCTGGAAAGCGGACAATTCCGCGTGGCCGAGCCGGACGGGCAGGGTGGCTGGACCGTCAACGAGTGGTTGAAGAAGGCCGTGCTGCTGTATTTCCGCGTCAACGAGATGGCGGTGATCGATGCGCAGCCGGCGCCGTTCTGGGACAAGGTGGAATCGCGCTTTGCCGGCTTCCACGAAGCGGAATTCCGCAAGGCCGGCGTGCGCGTGGTGCCGGGCGCGGTGGCGCGCCGCGGCAGCTATTTCGGCAAGGACGTGGTGCTGATGCCGAGCTTCACCAATATCGGCGCGTATGTCGGCGAAGGCACCATGGTCGACACCTGGGCCACGGTGGGCTCGTGCGCGCAGATCGGCAAGCATTGCCATCTGTCCGGCGGCGCCGGCATTGGCGGCGTGCTCGAACCCCTGCAGGCCAGCCCCACCATCATCGAAGACCACTGCTTCATCGGTGCGCGCTCGGAAGTGGTCGAAGGCGTGGTCGTCGGCCACCACAGCGTGATCGGCATGGGGGTGTTCATCAGCCAGAGCACGCGCATCTACAACCGTGCCACCGGCGAGATTTCCTACGGCTATGTGCCACCGTACAGCGTGGTCGTCTCCGGTCAGTTGCCCTCCAAGGACGGCTCGCACTCGCTGTATTGCGCGGTGATCGTCAAGCAGGTCGATGCCAAGACGCGTAGCAAGACCAGTGTCAACGAACTGCTGCGCGGGCTGGCGGATTGATCCGTTTGTCCATCGTGAGGAGTGCTGCGAATTGCTCGGGCGTGAGATGCATGTTTCCCTTCTCCCATGGGGAGAAGGTGGCGCGCAGCGCCGGATGAGGGTGCGCGCAAGGCTTGGTGCACGGTCTGCACTAGGCTGCGCCCGTACCCTCACCCCAACCCCTCTCCCGGCGGGAGAGGGGCCTTGCAAGGTACTCGCGTTGAATGAGGACACGCGTGCTTCCCTTCTCCCACGGGGAGAAGGTGGCGCGCAGCGCCGGATGAGGGCGCGAGCAACGCCTGGTGCACGTTCTGCACGAGGCTGCGCCTGTGCCCTCACCCCAACCCCTCTCCCGGTGGGAGAGGGGCCTTGCAATGTACTCGCGTTGAACGAGGCCACACGTGCTTCCCTTCTCCCATGGGGAGAAGGTGGCGCGCAGCGCCGGATGAGGGCGCGAGCAAGGCCTGCTGCACGGTCTGCACTAGGCTGCGCCCGTACCCTCACCCCAACCCCTCTCCCGGCGGGAGAGGGGCCTTGCGAGGTACTCGCATTGAATGAGGACACGCGTGCTTCCCTTCTCCCACTGGGAGAAGGTGGCGCGCAGCGCCGGATGAGGGTGCGAGCAAGGCCTGCTGCACGGTCTGCACTAGGCTGCGCCCGTACCCTCACCCCAACCCCTCTCCCGGCGGGAGAGAGGGGCCTTGCGAGGTACTCGCATTGAATGAGGACACGCGTGCTTCCCTTCTCCCACTGGGAGAAGGTGGCGCGCAGTGCCGGATGAGGGCGCGAGCAACGCTTGGTGCACGTTCTGCACGAGGCTGCGCCCGTACCCTCACCCCAACCCCTCTCCCGGCGGGAGAGGGGCATTACAGGCCGATTTTCCGGGATACAGAAATGACCACGCTCTACGGATTGAAGAACTGCGACACCTGCAAGAAGGCCACCAAGTGGCTGGACCGTTTCGGTGTCGCCCATGCGTTTGTGGATTACCGCGACAACAAGCCGTCGCCGGAAACGCTGCTGGAGTGGGCCGGCAAGGCCGGCGGATTCGACGCCTTGATCAACAAGTCCTCCACCACCTGGCGGCAGTTGCCCGACAACAGGAAGACGCCAGGCTCGGAGGCGGAATGGAAACTGCTGCTGCGTGAGTATCCGCAACTCATCCGCCGCCCGGTGGTGGTGACCGACGACGGCGTCGTCAGCCAGGGCTTTTCCGACAACGGCTTCAAGGCGCGCTTTTCGGTCGGCTGACGCCAATGCGGCGCCATCGTTTCGCCTGATGGCCTGCCGATTGCTGCGTGCAGGCGCACGCTGCCCGTTTCCACGCATGCGCGGCATGCATCCACCAGCTAGAGATCATGATGACCAGCGACGTCCTGCAATTGACCTGCGACCTGATCGCGCGCGCGTCGGTGACTCCCGACGATGCCGGCTGCCAGACGATGCTTGCCGAGCGCCTGGCTGCCGCAGGTTTTGCGTGCGAACACCTGCGCCTGGGCGAGGTCGACAATCTTTGGGCCACGCATGGCAGCGGTGCACCGGTGCTTGTCTTGCTCGGGCATACCGACGTGGTGCCGCCAGGACCGCGCGATGCGTGGACCAGCGATCCATTCGAAGCGCAGATCCGCGATGGCGTGTTGTACGGGCGCGGCACGGCCGACATGAAGGGCAGCGTGGCCGCGTTCGTCGTCGCTGCAGAGCAGTTCGTGGCCGCGCACCCGCAGCATCCCGGCACGCTGGCGATACTGCTCACCTCCGACGAAGAAGGCGATGCCATCGACGGCGTGCGCCGCGTGGCTGAACTGCTGCGCACGCGCGGGCAGCGCATCGACTGGTGCATCACCGGCGAGCCGTCGTCCACCGAACGGCTGGGCGACCTGCTGCGGGTTGGCCGGCGCGGCAGCCTGTCCGGCGCGCTCACGGTGCGCGGCGTGCAAGGGCATGTGGCATACCCGCACAAGGCGCGCAACCCGATCCACCAGGCCGCGCCGGCGCTGGCCGAGCTGGTGGCCCGGCAGTGGGACGAAGGCTTCGAAAGTTTTCCGCCCACCAGCCTGCAACTGTCCAACATCCATGCCGGCACCGGCGCCAACAACGTGATTCCCGGCGAGCTGCAGGTCGCCTTCAATCTTCGCTATACCCCGCATTGGGATGCGCCGCGGCTGGAAGCGGAAATCGCCGCCATGCTCGATCAACACGGGCTGGACTACGCGCTGCGCTGGCATCGCAGCGGCGAACCGTTCTACACCCCCGAGGGCCGCCTGCGCAGCGTCGCGCGCGAGGTGCTGGGCCAGTTCGCTGGCGCGCCGCCGGAAGAAAGCACCGGCGGCGGCACCTCCGATGCGCGCTTCATCGCGCCGCTGGGCGCGCAGTGCATCGAGGTCGGCCCGGTCAATGCCAGCATCCATCAGGTCGACGAGCACGTGCGCGTGGCCGATCTTCAGGCCTTGCCTGCGCTGTATCGCAAGCTGGTCGAGCGGCTGCTGATCGAGTGAATGGCGGTGCGCAGGAAGCGCACAGAACCGTTGCGCAGCCGCCAGGCGCGCGGCAGCCGGTGCTTGGAATCGGCGTGTGCCACTTCGCACCTTCCGGCGCTGGGCGCGCCATCCACACCACCTGGCGACTGCTCGCTACCTGCTGCAATTCGCTCTCTGCGTCGTTGCCGCTGAAACAGTTGCGCCAGGGAAAACGAACGGTTAGCGTCGCCTGCATGGACCTGTGCCTCGCCAACCTCGATAACGCCAACCGCAACGCCCTGCGCGCGAATAATCGTGCGCGGCCGATGCGGGTCTGCGACTAGGCGAAGTACAACCAAACGCCCAGGAATCAGAAAACCCGCATCGGCCGATGCGGGTTTTTTTATGGATGTCATTCTCGTGCAGCACGCTTGTCCACCGGCCACTCAATCCCGCAGTTTCATCAGGAGTGTTTCCATGTGTTCCATCTTCGGTATTTTCGGCCTGCAACCCGGCGACGATCTGCAGGCCCTGCGTCGGCAGGCGCTGGAATGTTCGCAACGGCAACGGCATCGCGGTCCGGACTGGAGCGGCGTCCATGTCGATGCCGGTGCGATCCTGGTGCACGAGCGGCTGGCCATCGTCGACCCGGCCGGCGGCTCGCAGCCGTTGCTGTCCGAAGACGGGCAACTGGTGCTGGCGGTCAACGGTGAGATCTACAACCATCGCGAACTCAAGGCCGAACTGCTGCAGCCATACGCCTTCCAGACCGGCTCCGATTGCGAGGTGATCAATGCGCTGTACCGCGAGGATGCGCCGGCCTCGTATCTCAACCGGCTCAACGGCATCTTCGCCTTCGCGCTGTGGGACAAGGCCGCCGGACGGGTGATCATCGCGCGCGATCCGATCGGCGTGGTGCCGTTGTACTGGGGCCACGACCGCGAAGGGCGGTTGCGGGTGGCCTCCGAACTGAAGTCGCTGGTGGACCATTGCGCCGATGCCGCGCAGTTTCCGCCGGGCCATTGGTACGACAGCGCCACCGGCGCACTCAGCCGCTACTACGAGCGCGCCTGGCGCGAGTACGGCGAAGTGGAGGGCGTGCAGGTGCCGCTGCAGGAATTGCGCGAGGCGTTCGAACGTGCGGTGCACCGCCAGCTGATGACCGACGTGCCGTACGGAGTGTTGTTGTCCGGCGGCCTGGATTCGTCGCTGGTCGCCGCCGTGGCCGCGCGCTACGCACGCCATCGCATCGAGGAGAACGACACCACCGAAGCCTGGTGGCCGCGGCTGCATTCGTTCGCGATCGGGTTGAAGGGCTCGCCGGATCTTGCCGCTGCCGAAGTGGCTGCCGCGGCGATCGGCACCGTGCATCACGGTTTCGAATACACCTTCGAAGAAGGGCTGGATGCGTTGCCGGAAGTGATCCGCCACATCGAGACCTATGACGTCACCACCATCCGCGCTTCCACGCCGATGTTCCTGCTGGCGCGACGGATCAAGGCGATGGGCGTCAAGATGGTGCTGTCGGGCGAGGGCGGCGACGAAATCTTCGGCGGCTATCTGTACTTCCACAAGGCGCCCAACGCCCGCGAATTCCACGAGGAGCTGGTGCGCAAGCTCGACGCGCTCAACAACTACGACTGCCTGCGCGCCAACAAGTCGATGATGGCGTGGGGCGTGGAGCCGCGCGTGCCGTTTCTGGATCGCGAGTTCCTGGATGTGGCCATGCGCATGGACGCCAGCCACAAGATGATCGACAAGACCAGCGGCGGCGCGATCCGGATGGAAAAAGGCGTGCTGCGCGAGGCGTTTGCCGGGTATCTGCCCGATTCCATCCTGTGGCGGCAGAAGGAGCAGTTCAGCGACGGCGTGGGGTATGGCTGGATCGACGGGCTCAAGGCGCATGCGGCCGCGCATGTCAGCGATCGCGAACTGGCCGCGGCCGACCGGCGTTTTCCGGTCAACCCGCCGCAGACCAAGGAAGCGTATTTCTACCGCAGCCTGTTCGAGCAGTTCTTCCCCGGCCAAGCAGCGGCCGAGACGGTGCCGGGCGGCAAGTCGATCGCCTGTTCCTCGCCGACAGCCATTGCCTGGGACGCAAGCTTCGCCGCGATGGCCGACCCGTCCGGCCGCGCCATCGCGGGGGTGCACGCGCAGGCGCTGGCGTCGTAATCCGCGGCGACCAACCGCAGCGGCCGGCGTGCGCCGAGGCGCTGCCGGCCGCTCCGGCCCCGGAACGGCCAACAGACTGCTGCGCAGCCGTCAGGCGGGCGTGGCCGGTGCCCGGGATCGGCATGTCCTGGCCGTGCGCTCCGGCTCCTGCGCGCGCCGCCCACCCGGCGACTGCGCGCTACATGCTGTCGGCCGCGCTCATTGCTCGTGGCGCACGCAGTAGCCGTAGCGCTGCGGATCGATATCCACCCCCGCCACGTCGGCCTGGTTGTTGCGCCAGATGTTCGGTTTGAAGTCGGCGGCGGTGCAGTTGGCCGCACGGTCCACGCCGATGGTGTAGGTAAACGGCGTATTGGCGAAGCGGTTGTTCTCGAACACGTTGTCCTGGCTCATGCTGTTGTCCCAGCACAGGATCTCCGGCGTGCGGTAGCGGATGGCGCAGGCCAGGAAGACGCCGGCCACCTTGTTGCCATCGAACACGTTGTTGCTGAAGCGGTTGCGTCGCGCATCCGACAGATAGATGCCCTGGCTGCCGTTGCGCTCGAAGCGGTTGTTGCGGATCTCGCTGTCTTCCAGGTGCTCGGTGGTCAGGCCTGCGGCCACGTTGTCGTGGATGTAGTTGTTGACCATGGTGACCTTGGCGGTGCGGTTGAACGACACCCCGTCCCAGATCGCGCCGGACACGTCGTTGTTCTCGATGGTGATATCGCGCGTGTCGTATTCGCTCAGCAGGCAGGCGCTGCGGCACTTGTTGACCTGCAGGCCGGCCAGGCGGATACCTTCGCCGGAACGGACCACCACCGCGCTGTTGCTCAGATATGGGCGCTCGGGCATGAATTCCTGGTCGCCGGTGCTGGCCACGATCTGCATGTCCTCGATGCTGACATTGCGGATCACGCCGGTCGGCCGCTGGTTCTCGTAGTCGCCCACCACCAGCGCCGGCTGCTGTACGCCATCGGCCATCCGCAGCACCGTCGCCGGACCCTTGCCACGCAGGACCAGGTTGCCGCGATGGATGGACACCAGCCCGTTGAGCGGGAACTCGCCTTTTTCCAGGCACAGCACCGCGGGCTTGTCGCCTTGCGGCAGCTTGTCGATGGCTTTTTGCAGGTCCTGTCCGGGCTTGACCTTGGCGGTGCAACTGGCCACGGGTGCGGCCGGCGGGCCGGGAGTGGTTGGCGGCGCGGCCGAACAGGCGGCGGCGAACACCAGGGGCAACAGGGCGGAAACGGAGCGGGCAAGCTGAGGCATGCGGATTCCGGTCAGTGAGGGGAGGGGGGCGATCGTGCGGGAGCGGGAAATCGATCGCGACGGCCTCTAGTGTGTCCCACTGGACGTTAAGTTCCGGCCCAGGCGCGCCTGCGCGATTCGGCGCAGGTTCATTGCCTGGGGCCGCACGTGAGGAGGGATGCGCGCCACGCCGCAGTCGGTACAGCATTCGCCGTCGTCGGCGTGCGCGTGGTGTGAGTCATGCGCTGCAGGTCGAGAGCGCGCCGCCTGCGTGCCATGCGACACGCGCACCGGCGCGCTCCAAGCAATCGACACACTTGCTGCGCTGCCTCCAGGCAGATGCGGTCGGTGCATGGAGCGATTGGTGCACGGAATCGACATGCACCACGCGCCATGCCGATCATCGGTTCGTCGCCGCGTCCACCTGACACCTGTGCGCGAGGCCATCAGGCGGGCGCGGCCGGTGCTGGGCGCGGCATGCACCACGCCTACGCTCCGGTTCCGGGCGCGCCTTCCACGCCCACCGCACGACTGCTCGCAACGTTCTGTTGGTCGCTCTCAGAAGCTGTAGGCCAGCTGCGCGTAGATACGCCGCGGCTCGCCTGGAAAATGCCCACCGCGGGCGTTGAAACCGCTGACGGCATAGACCTTGTCGAACAGGTTCTTGACGTTGACCTGCAGCTTGCACGCATCCCACTGGGTCTGCCAGCTGATGTCGTAGATCGCATATGGCTTGACACGCTGACCATCCAGGCTGACGCGTTCGCCCACGTAGTCGGCGCCGAAGGCGATGGCCGAGCGCCAGGCCGGCAGGTCGTAACGCGTCCACAGGCCGAAGGTGTTGCGCGGCGCATTGGCGAAGCGGTCACCGGAGGCATTGGTGATGCCATTGGTGCCGGCATCGAGCACGCGCGCATCGTTGTAGGCGTAGGTAAGGTTGAGCACCCAGCGCTCGGTGAGGTCGGCCAGCAGATCGACCTCCAGCCCTTCGCTGCGCACCAGGCCCAGTGCGGACAGCTGATTGACGCCGTCCACGATCTGCCCGTTCGCCTGCACGATATTGCTGCGCTCGATGCGATACAGCGCGGTGTTCAAGCTGAGCCCGCCATCGTTGAGCGCAGTCTTCAGGCCCAGCTCCCACTGCTTGCTGCGCTCCGGGTCGAAGGGCCCGCCCACACTGGCGTCCTGGCTGGCCGCATCCTGCGGCACGAACCCGCTGGCGTAACTGGCATAGGCATTGATGCCTTCGCGCAGTACCACGGTGCTGCCGACGCGCCAGCTGAGATCGTTGCCGGTGACGCGCGAATCATCCAGCAGGTTGTCGTCCTTGAAACCGTCCCAGCGCAGCCCGGCCATCGCATGCCAGCGCGGGGTGAGGGTGAGTTCGTCCTGCAGATAGGCACCGTAGCGCTGGCTGCGGGTGCTGGTGGCACGCCAGGGCAACGTGTCCAGGCCGTAGTCGTAGAAACCGCTGCGGCCGTACACCGGGTTGAACAGGTCGATGCCCGGCACGGGCCCCCGTACGCGTCCGGTGTCTGCGGTGTTGGCGGTCTGCGCACGGAAATCGGCATCCAGCCGGTAGTAGTCGGCGCCCATCAGCACCTTGTGTTCGATGCCGCCGGTGCTGGTGCGAAACACCGCGTTGACGTTGCCGGAGATCGCATCGTTGTCGCGGTACTGGTTGCGCAACTGGCGTGTCATCCATTCGGCGCTGCCATCGCGATCGCGATCGATCAGGCCCATCGGCTCGTGATAGATCTGATGCTCATCGTTCTTGAACCAGCGCAGTGCCATGTCCATATCCCACGCGCTGGACGGCGAGAAGCGATATTGCGCGAACGCCACCTTGGCGCGCATGTCCAGGAAGTCGGTGGGCTCGTTGTGGTTCCAGCGCCGGTCGGTGAGGAAGTTGCCATCGTCGTCCACCGGCACGCCGCGCAGGCGATTGCCGCCCAGGTTCTGGGTGATGTCGGTGTACTGCAGGACCAGTTCGCCGGTCTGGCCGATGTCCAGCGCCACCGAGGCATCGCCGATCTGGCTCTGGCTGTCGGTATTCCAGCGGAAGCCGTCTTCGCCATCGGCATACGCACCGATGCGGTAGCGCACCCGGCCATCGGCGCGCGCCGGGCCGGTGGCTTCGAACGAGGCCGCGCCGAAGGACTGATTGCCCAGTTGCAGCTCCACCCTTCGCTGCGCCTGGTGCGCAGGCTTGCGGGTGACGTAGTTGATGACGCCGCCCGGTTCGCCGCCGCCATACAGGGCGCCGGCCGGTCCCTTGAGCACTTCCACCCGTTCGATATTGAACAGCTGCGGCACCGAGAAACCGGCATACGGATCGCCGCGCAGGCCGTCGTACAGCACGTTTTCCTGGCGGAACCCGCGCAGGGTGACGCCGGCATAGCTGAAGAAACTGATGCCGCTGATGCTGCGATACAGATCGGTGATCTGGCGGGCGGCCTGATCGTCGATCAACTCGCGCGGCAATACCTGCACCGACTGCGGCACCAGCGCCAGCGGAGTGTCGGTGCGCGTGGCCACTGCGGCATCTTCGGATTTGTACAGGGTCTGCGCACGGCCGATCACGTTGACGCCATCGAGCTCGGTGACATCGGTGTGGGGGTGTTGCTGGGCGAGGGCGTGGGGCGAGGTCAACGCCAGCGCTAGCGCAGTGGCGAGCGCGGTGACAAGGAGCGTGGGGCGCATTGTTCACTAATGGGAATGGTTATCAAGTGCATCTTAGCATGTTGTGCTTGCTTGATTGCTCTGATCGTGGGCGAAGCAATAGCTGCGGCGCACGGATGTGCACAGGTGCGAGCTGCAATGCGTACTCGCAGACGCCAGATCGCAAATCGCCAAGTCGCAGACGTGCAGAGCATGCCTTCTCCCATCGGGAGAAGGTGCCCGAAGGGCGGATGAGGGTACGAGCGAAGCCCCATGCCGCATGTCATGCAGAAAGCCGTTCGTAATGCAGAAGGCCGCTCGAAAGCAGCGCAGGATGCGCGGCATCGCATGCGACCGTGGCATGGCATGCGCGCGTCCCCCATCCCGACCCCGCTCTGCGCCCGGCCCGCGCTTGCCGCGCGGGCGCTCCAAGGCACACGCGCCAGTGCCGCGTACTCGCACCGATCAACGAGGCAATACGAACACGCCGACGTCCTCGTACCGATCAACCAAGCGCCATGAACCGGCCTACTTCGGCTGCAATCGCAGCGTATGGCGGGTGGCGGTGGGCAAGAACGGGGTGGGCCGGCCATGCACCCAATCGTCGTGCCCTGCGCCCCAGAACGGCGACAGCGGGTGTCCGCTCTGGCCACCCGGCATGTGCACGATGCCGTCCTGTTCGTGGCCAGGGGAGACCACCATGCGTTCGGAGGCGCCGAACGCCGGGCCTTGCACGCGCGGCATGTCGCGATCGCCCGGCAGTGGATCGGGCGGCATGCACAGCCAGCGCCTGGCGAGCGCAGGCAGGGCCCGCGCGATCGGGTGGCAGATGGCCGCGGTGTTGCGTTCGCCCCAGCTGCGTTCACCGAGCGGCTGGTCCGGCTCGCCTTGCGCGAGCAGCGCAGTGTGCGCATCGCGCGCGGCATCGGCGAGGAGCTGATCCCAGCTGGCATGATCGGGCGGCAGCAGATGCACCGGGCGCTGCTGCAGCAACGGCCAGACGATCCCTTCCATCTGTGCGCGCCGCGGCGGCAGGAACCCCTCGCCCAGCGCCGACTTCGCCGGCGCCAGCAATCCGGCCTCCACCGCATCGATGGTCTTGCTGCGGAACTCGCGAACGATGCGGTAGCTGACCGAGCTGGCGGACGCATGGCCGTCCCAGTGCCGCGTGGCGCGCTCGATCTGCTGCAGTGCCGGGTCCTTGCTGTGCGTGACCACGCCACGCAACAGCTGCCACCAGCGCGTCAGCAGCACCGCGCGATCGTCCAGCTGGATCGCCAGCAGATCGCGTTCGGTGAAGCGCTGTCTGGCGAACAGGTCGTCGCGGATCTGCTGCGCCCGCGCGCCGAGGTCGTAGCCGGCGTTGCCGAGGATCGCCAGCTGCTGCGCGTCGACGACGCGACTGTTGGCGGTCCAGAGCCGATGCGAGGGCGGGTCGACCAAGGCAGGCGCGTCATCGCTGCGCACCGGCCAGGGCGTGCAGCCAGCCGTGGTGATGGTTGGCGGAATCGTCGCTGGCGGTACCGACGCCGAGGCGTTCGCCAGTTCTGCGATGCCCGTCGGGCTGCAGCCGGCATTGCGCGCAGGGCGCGCGCCGATCAGGCGCCAGGCGATGCGTCCGCTGCGGTCGGCCATTATCAGGTTCTGTGCGGGAATGCCCGAGCGGTCCGCCACGGCGAACGCGCCTTCCAGGTCGCCGGCGCTGCTCATCTGCGCAAAGTCCAGGCCGATCGCGCCCGGCAACTGCGCGGCCCAGCGCAACGCCAGCAGGCTGCCGTCGGCGTTCGCGTGCACGATCGGCCCCCAGGCCGCTTCGCGCACGTCCAGGCGTACCGGCGCGGCGCCGGCCACGCGGATGGTTTCCACATGTGTGGTCAGCGCTTGCGGATGCGCGGGCGTTGCGGCGGGAATGCGTGCGAAGTCGGCGGTGTCGATATAGCTGTTGGTGAAGGCCCAGGCCACATGTCCATTGCTGCCCACCACCATCGCCGGCAGGCCGGGCAGGGTGAAACCGGTGACATCCACCTTGCCGTCGGTGGCGCTGGTGTCGCGGTAGCGCAAGCGCGCGCGGAACCAGATGTTGGGCGCGCGCAGGCCCAGGTGCATGTCGTCGGCGACGATGGCGCGGCCGTCTGCGGTGAGCGTGCCGTCTACCGCGAAGTTGTTGCTGCCCGGGGTGGGCTGCTCGGTGTGCGGTGTGGTGGGCGGATGCGGCAGACGGCGCAGGTCCAGCGCCGCCGCATCCGGCAAGCTGGCATCGCCCTGGGGTGGGCCGAACAGGGGCGCATCCCAGCTCGACCCCTGGTGATCGAGCAGTGCGGCCAGCGCAGGCGGCACCACGGCGCGAATGCGCGCGGCGGCCAGCTCGGTCTGGTTGTCGTTGTCCTGCAGGTCGGCATACATCGCCAGGCCGGTGAGGATGGAATCCTCCATGCTCCAGGCGCGCGGGCTCTGGCGCAGCAACACATAAGGCCAGGGCCGCACCCGCAACGCCGCCAGCCCGG
Organism: Xanthomonas codiaei; assembly: GCF_002939785.1. Classification (GTDB taxonomy): domain Bacteria; phylum Pseudomonadota; class Gammaproteobacteria; order Xanthomonadales; family Xanthomonadaceae; genus Xanthomonas; species Xanthomonas codiaei. The sequence continues at coordinate 25,576 of NZ_MDEC01000026.1, read as the reverse complement.
CGTTCACCCCGTCGGTATACGCCTGCAGCGCGTCGCGCTGGCCGCCCATGGCGATCTCCAGGTTGGCGCGCACGCGTGCGCGCAGCCGATGCACGCGATTGCGCTTGTCCAGATCCAGCGCCTTGGCACCGAACAGTTCGGACAGCTCGCCGGCGGGCGCGCGGCGCATCAGGTCCATCTCGAAGTAACGTTCCTGCGCATGTACGTAGCCGAGCGCACGCATCGCATCGATCCGGTCCTGCGCGTCGAGGGTGACCACGCCATTGCCATCGCGCTGTACGCCTACCGGTGCGCGCAAGCCGGCAAGCGCGGTGGTGCCGTCCAGCTGCGGCAGGCTGCCGCGCAGCAGCAGGTACGCCGTCGCAACGGCGGCCAGCGCCAGCACCACGATTCCCAGCGATAGCCGGCCCAGCCATTTGCGCATTGTCGGTTCCTCGAGTTCGGTTGTGAGCGGTGGATGCGGCAGGCGGTTGGCGATGGGCAGGCGGCGTGATCGACCGGCAGTGTACGAGCGGCAGATGCCGATTCGATGCACCGGCCGCGCCGGATTGGTCGCTGCAAGGCGTTTGGTCCGTCGCGGGCAGTGTCGCTTCCGCTCGTGACCGTGATGGGTCTGGGCGCAAGCGCAACTGAAAGTGATTCCGATTAGATCATTGCCCGCCCGCATAAGGCACCATGCGCGCATTGCGTCGCTGGAGCACACCATGAAAGGCCATCCCGAAGTCGTCGATTACCTCAAGCAGCTGCTGCGCGGCGAGCTGGCCGCGCGCGACCAGTATTTCCTGCACTCGCGCCGCTACGAGGACCAGGGCCTGATGGCGCTGTACGAGCGCATCAATCACGAGATGCAGGAAGAGACCGAGCACGCCGACGCGCTGCTGCGGCGCATCCTGTTCCTGGAAGGCGACCCGGACATGCGCCCGGCTGAATTCACCCCGGGCAAGACCGTGGTGGAGATGCTCGAGCGCGATCTGGTGGTGGAATACGAAGTGCGCGCCGCGCTTGCCGCCGGCATGAAGCTGTGCGAGGAGCATGGCGACTATGTCAGCCGCGACGTGCTGCTCAAGCAGCTGCAGGACACCGAAGAAGACCACGCCTGGTGGCTGGAGCAGCAGCTGGGCCTGATCAAGCGGATCGGCCTGGAGTTGTACCAGACCTCCAGGATCGACAAGGGTCACGTAGCCGGTTGATCACCGGGCGGGACCCGACCGCCGCGCGGTGCAATGCCGCATGGCGCCGATGACGCTGGCACGCCGTGCAGACGTGCTGTAGCGGTGGTTCGGCAGCGTCGCACCTGCAATGCCGCGTGCAGGCCAATGGCAGCCGGCCAGTGATCACGGACTCGCCAGACCTGGCGTCGCGCCGAAACTTGGAATGCGTGCGTGCTGCCCGCGCACATGCCCGAGGTGATCGCCGCCGGACAATCGATGCCGTGCCGGGCCGTCGCCCCGACGGTCAACGCGCTCAGTTGCGCTGCAGGCGATAGACCGCGGTAGTCAGCGCGGTGACGCCCTCGGCGCGAAAGCGCGGTTCCTGCTCGAGGATGTGGCGCTGTTCCAGTTGCTGCACCTGCCACTGCGCATCGAACAGCGCGTGCACTTCGTCGGCATCCACCGCGAAGGGCGGGCCGGCTTTTTCGGCCTGCGGATAGTCCAGGGTGATCAGCAGTCCGCGGCAAGCGGCCGGCAGGCGCGCATAGGTCGTGTGCAGATACTGCCGGCGCAGGTCGGCGGGCAAGGCCACCAGCGCCGCGCGGTCGTACACCGCCTGGCAATCGGCCAGCACGCTGCGATCGAGCGCGAATGCGTCGCCACAGATGATCTCGATGGGGCCGGCGATGAAATGCTCGCCCGCGCTGCTGGTATGGCGCTGCGGCTGCAGGCCCGCGTCGGCGAAGAACTGCGTCACGGCCAGCGGCGACAGCTCCACGCCCAGGACGCGATGGCCTTGCGCGGCTAACCAGTGCATGTCCAGGGTCTTGCCGCACAACGGCACCAACACGCGTGCAGCGTGTGGCAGCTGCAGTGTGGGCCAGTGCTTCTGCAGCAACGGCATGACCTCGCCCTGATGAAAGCCTGTCTGTCCGTCCTGCCAGCGTTGCAGCCAGAAGTCTGTGTCCATGGTCTGGTCGTGTTGGTGCAACGCGGTGCGGCGTCGCGCGCTTGCGAAAAAAAATCGCGCCTGCTCGATGTTGCGGGGAATGGAATGGGTTTTGCAGCCAGGCGCATCGATCAGATCGCCGGCTGCATCATCGCATGTCAGGGGGAGGAGGGCTCGCCGAACCGTGTGCGGTGCTTTAGAGCAGCTAGCAAAACGACTGCGCTCACCGTCAGGTGGGCGCGGTCGGTGCTCGGTGCGGCATGTACCACTCCTACACTGCGTTTCCTCCGCGCCGTCCGTACCCACCTGACGACCGCTCGCTACGTTTTGTTGGCCGCTCTTAACCGGGCCGTTACAGCGATTGTGGGAATCGACTCGCGTCGCTGCAGGATTCAACTGACTGGCAGACGCGCAATGAGCAGCAGTCCCTCTGCATCGGCACAGGCCTGGTCGTAATGCACCAGGCCGCAAAAATCCGTGTCGACCATGATGCCGTGGCCAAGATAGCTCCAGCTCTCGTGGCCGCGCCTCAGCAGCCTGAGGCGACCGCAATGCCAGTCGCGCCGCCGCGCGCCGCATGGGTGAACCCTCGTTACTGCACTTCCAACCCATCCACCTTTTGCCGCGCCTCAGCAGCCTGAGGCGACCGCAATGCCAGCCGCGCCGCTGCGCGCCGAATGGGTGACCCCCCCGTTACTGCACTTCCAGCCCATCGACTTTTTGCCACCCTCTCGGCAACAACGACCCACGGCTAGCCCGCGCACCCACATACTCGTCCAGATCCTTGAACGACAGGCTCATGGTACGTGCGCCGCTGCGCACCAGCAGCGTATTGCCCGGGGCCACCGCGACCACCGCCACCACGCGTTCGGTGCCGAGCTTGGCCTTGGGGATCTCGATGATCTTGTTGCCCTTGCCCTTGTCCAGCTCTGGCACCTCGGTGGCCGGCACCGCCAGCAGGTTGCCGGCGCTGGTGACCGCGACGATGCGGTCGGTCTGCGGGTTGCTCACCTGTGCCGGCATGAGCACGTGCGAGCCGGTGGTGAGATTGAGCATCGCCTTGCCGGCCTTGTTGCGGCCGGTGAGGTTTTCGAAGCGGGTGACGAAGCCGTAGCCGTGCGAGGACGCCAGCACGAAGCGGGTGGCGTTGTCGGCGCTGGCCATGACCTGGAACGCGGCGCCCGAGGCCGGCGAGAACCGCCCGGTCAGCGGCTCGCCGTTACCGCGCGCCGAGGGCAGGGTGTGCACCGCAGTGGAATAGGCGCGGCCGTCCGAATCCAGGAAGGCCACCTGGTGAGTGCTGCGGCTGCGCACCGCCACCTGCAGGCGATCGCCATCGCGATACGACATGCCGGCCGGATCCACCTCGTGGCCCTTGGCCGCGCGCACCCAGCCCTTTTCCGACAGCACTACGGTCATCGGTTCGCTGGCGACCATCTCGGTTTCGTCGATCGCCTGCGCGGCGCCGCGTTGCACCAGCGGCGAGCGGCGTGCGTCGCCGAATTTCTTGGCGTCGGCCGTGAGTTCGTCCTTGATCAGCTTCTTCAGTTTGGCCTTGCTGTCCAGGATGGCCAGGATCTGCGCGCGTTCCTTGGCAAGCGCTTCCTGCTCGCCGCGGATCTTCATTTCTTCCAGGCGCGCCAGCTGGCGCAGCTTGGTTTCCAGGATGTATTCGGCCTGTTCCTCGCTCAGCGCGAAGCGCGCGATCAGCACCGGCTTGGGTTCGTCCTCGCTGCGGACGATGCGGATCACTTCGTCCAGGTTGAGGAAGGCGACCAACAGGCCTTCCAACAGGTGCAAGCGGCGCTCGACCTTCTGCAGGCGATGGTTGAGGCGGCGGGTGACCGTATCGCTGCGGAAGCTCAGCCATTCGCTCAGCAGGTGCTTGAGGTTCTTCACCTGCGGGCGGCCGTCCAGGCCGATCACGTTGAGATTGACGCGGTAGCTGCGTTCCAGGTCGGTGGTGACGAACAGGTGGCCCATCAGCTGTTCGGCGTCCACGCGGCTGGAGCGCGGCACCAGCACCACCCGCACCGGGCTGGTGTGGTCCGATTCGTCGCGGATGTCTTCCAGCCACGGCAGCTTCTTGGCGCGCATCTGCTGGGCGATCTGCTCGATCACCTTGGACGGCGAGACCTGGTACGGCAACGCATCGATGACGATGTTGGCGTGTTCTTTCTTGTAGGTGGCGCGCGCACGCACGCTGCCGTGGCCGGTTTCGTAGATCGCGCGCAGGTCCGCGCGCGGGGTGATGATCTCGGCGGTGGTCGGGTAGTCCGGGCCCAGCACGTGCTCGCACAGGTCGGCGACGCTGGCATCGGGATCGTCGAGCAGGCGCAGCAGCGCGCTGACGATCTCGTTGAGGTTGTGCGGCGGCACATCGGTGGCCATGCCGACGGCAATGCCGGTGGTGCCGTTGAGCAGCAGGTGCGGCAGGCGCGCCGGCAACCAGGTGGGTTCTTCCAGGGTGCCGTCGAAGTTGGGCGCCCAGTCGGTGGTGCCCTGGCCGATCTCGCCCAGCAGCACTTCGGCGATCGGGGTCAGCTTGGATTCGGTGTAGCGCATCGCTGCGAACGACTTGGGGTCGTCGGTGGAACCGAAGTTGCCCTGGCCCTCGATCAGCGGATAGCGGTAGGAGAACGGCTGCGCCATCAGCACCAGCGCCTCGTAGCAGGCGCTGTCGCCATGCGGATGGTACTTACCGATCACATCGCCCACGGTGCGCGCGGACTTCTTCGGCTTGGCGGCCGCGTTCAGGCCCAGCTCGCTCATCGCATAGACGATGCGGCGCTGCACCGGTTTCAGGCCATCGCCCAGGAACGGCAGGGCGCGGTCCAGCACCACGTACATCGAGTAGTCGAGATAGGCGCGTTCGGCGTACTCGCGCAGCGGCAGCTGTTCGAAGCCATGGAAGGTGGGGCGGGTCAGATCGGTCATGTAAAGCCAGGTCCTGCGTGAAGAAGAATCCGCGCCAGGGCGCGGACTCGAAGAGCGCCGATTATCCGGATGCGGCGGGGGATGCCAAGCCGCGCGCGTGGCCGCCGGCCAGATAGCGCGTGGGCGGGGCGCCGAAATGGCGGTGGAACACGCTGACGAAGGCGCTGGGGCTGCTGTAGCCGAGCTGGTCGGCGACCTGCGCCACCGTGCTGCCCTGGCTGAGCCGGCGCAGACCTTCGGCCAGCCGCGCCTGCTGCCGCCACTGCGCAAAACTCAGGCCGGTTTCGGTACGGAAATGCCGGCTCAGGCTGCGTGGCGACAGACCACCCCAGCCCGCCCAGTCTTCCAGCGAGCGCGGGTCGGCGGGGGTGTCGAGCAGCTGGCGGGCGATCCGCAGCAGCCGACGGTCGGCGGGCATCGGCAGGTGCAGGTGGTCGATCTGCACCTGGCACAGTTCGTCCAGCAGCACCGCGGCCAGGCGTTGCTGGGCCGCATCCAGCGGCTGACCCAGCGGCCAGCTGGCGGCGCGCATGATCGCCTCGCGCGCCAGCCCGGTCAGGCGGATCACGCCGATTTGCCCGGGCAGGGCATGGCAGGCATCCGGCCGTATCGCCACGCCCCACCCACGCAGCGGCCCGGCCAGCTCGGCTGTGTGCTGCCGACCCGGCGGCATCCAGCCGGCGCAGCCCGGCGGTAACGACAGCGTGCCCTGTTCGGTATGCACGGTCAGCACGCCGTGCTCCACGAACATCAGCTGGCCACGCACGTGTGCGTGCCAGGCGGTTTCCGGCGCCCACACCGCGCGCAGCTCGGCCAGGAAGGCAATCAGTACCGGGCCGTCGGCCCACTCGAAGCTGGCCCTGACCCCGGGCGGCAAGGCGTCGACCGAGGTTGGCGGGTTTTCGATAGTCATTGGCCCGATTGTATTACCGGGCCAGCCGCAGCGGCACGTAAGGTGACGATCCTTGCGAGCGGTTTAATCCCGGGTAACATATTTGCGTTGACAAATATATTTTTCGGAACAAAATGTCGGCCATGAATCCACCCTCCACCCCCTCGCCGTCGTTCGGCCTGCTGTTGCGCCAGGTGCGCGACGCGCTGATGCGTCAGCTCGATGCCGAGATGAAGGGCGAACTGCCCGACTTCGGTTTCAGTCACTACGTCGGCCTGAAGGTGCTGTCGGTGCGTTCGCCGTGTACGGCCAATGAGCTGGCACTGGCGCTGGACCAGACCCCGAGCGCGGTGACCCGCCTGCTCGACAAGCTCGAAGCGCTCGGCGCGGTGCGACGTGAGCCGCACGCCCAGGATCGGCGCGCGCTGCAGATCGTCATGACCGAGCAGGGTGTGGCGTTGTGGGAGCGTCTGCGCCTGCGCGGCGAGCGTGCCATCGAGTACGGCCTGCGCGACCTGTCGGAACCCGAGCGCGAGCAACTCACTTCTCTTCTCATCCGTGTCCGCGATGCACTCAACTCATGAACGCTGCTAGTTGCCTTTTTCAGACGCTGCGCCCGCGCTCGATGCGCCTGGCGCGGCCGCTCGTCCTCACCGCGCTGACCCTGGCGCTGGCTGCATGCGCCAGCAGCCGTGGCCTGGCGCCGCAAGGCAGCCTGCTGCAGCTCGGCGACGTGCATGCCGAGCGCACCCTGGCGCAGGCCGGGTTGAGTCCGGCCGCCTGGCCGGCCAGCGACTGGTGGCGCGCGCTGGGCGATGCGCAGCTGGACGCCCTCATTGCCGAAGGCCTGCAGCACAGCCCCACTCTGGCCTCTGCCGATGCGCGGCTGCGCCAGGCCCAGGCGCGCATCGGCAGCGCCCAGGCCGAGCGCGGCCCCAGCCTGTCGGTGTCCGGCGGCTACACCGGATTGCAGTTGCCCGAATCGATGGTCGGCGACGAACTGGGCGGCAGCTACGGCGGCAGTGCGCAGGTGGTGCTGGACTTCCGCTATGGCGTGGATCTGTGGGGCGGCAAGCGTGCCGCCTGGGAAGCGGCGGTCGACCAGGCGCACGCGGCCGAAGTGGATGCGCAGGCGGCGCGGCTGAATCTGTCGGCGGCGATCGCCGAAGGCTATGCGCAACTGGCCTACGCGTGGAGCCTGCACGATGTGGCCAGCGACGAGCTGGGCCGCGCGCAGCGGACCCTGGCGCTGACGCAGCAACGCCGTGGTGCCGGGATCGACAGCGACCTGCAGGTGCGTCAGGCGCAGGCGCGCGTGCCGGCCGCGCAGCAGCAGCTGCAGTCCGCGCAGCAGCAGATCGACGAAGCGCGCACCGCGCTGGCCGCGCTGGTCGGGCAGGGCCCGGATCGCGGGCTGCAGATCGCGCGCCCGACGCTGGGCGCCGGGCTCGCCACGCAGCTGCCCAGCACCCTGCCGGCCGATCTGCTGGGCCGTCGCCCGGACGTGGTGGCGGCGCGCTGGCGGGTGGAGGCGGCCGACAAGGACATCGCGGTCGCCAAGACCCGTTTCTATCCCAGCCTCAACCTCACCGCGCTGGGCGGGGCGGTCAACCCGGATGTCGGCAAGCTGCTGGAAAGCGGCTCGGTGTTCGGGCTGGTGGCGCCGGCGCTGAGCCTGCCGATCTTCGACGGCGGCAAGCTGCGCGCCAATCTGGCCGGCAGCGATGCGCAATACGACCTGGCGGTGGCCGACTACAACCAGAAGGTGATTGCCGCGCTGCATGAAGTGGCCGACCAGATCACTGCCGTGCGGTCGCTGCAGCAGCGTGCACAGGCGCAGGACGAGGCCGTACAGACGGCGGGCGCGGCCTTCGCGCTCGCCCAGCAGCGTTACCGCGCCGGCATCGGCAGCTATCTGGAAGTGCTCAGCGTGCAGGAGCAGCTGCTCGTTGCACGCCAGCGCATGGCCGGGCTGCAGTCGCAACAACTTTTGGCCTCGGTGAGGCTGCAGCGTGCACTGGGCGGCGGATTCACGCCGGAGCCCGCACGTGACACCGCACGCACCGCGCCCACTTCCGCACAACCGAATTCCTGAGACATCGACGATGAGCCAGACGACTCCTGCTTCTCCCCAACCCGCGCCGGGCGCACCCGGCAAGCGCCGAGCGGCGCTGCGCATCGTGGCCATTGTGGTGATCCTGGCGATCATCGCCCTGGTGGCGTGGTACTTGCTGGTGGGCCGTTGGCACGAGGACACCGACGACGCCTACGTGCAGGGCAACCAGGTGCAGATCACCCCGATGGTGGGCGGCACCGTGGTCAGTATCGGCGCCGAAGACGGCATGCGCGTGGAACGCGGCCAGCTGCTGGTGCAGCTGGACCCGGCCGATACCGCGGTCGCCTTGCAGCAGGCCGAAGCCAACCTGGCCAAGACCGTGCGCCAGGTGCGCGGCCTGTACCGCAGCGTGGAAGGTGCGCAGGCCGAAGTGTCCGCGCGCGAAGTGACCCTGCGCAGTGCGCGTGCCGACTTCGCCCGCCGCAAGGATCTGGCCGCCAGCGGTGCCATCTCCAACGAAGAACTGGCGCATGCCCGCGAAGAACTGGCGGCCGCCGAGGCCGCGGTGAGCGGTTCGCGCGAGAGCTTCGAGCGCAATCGCGCGCTGGTGGACGACAGCGACCTGGCCAGCCAGCCGGACGTGCAGACCGCCGCCGCGCAGGTGCGCCAGGCCTATCTCAACCACGCGCGCACCGGTGTGGTGGCGCCGGTGTCCGGTTATGTGGCGCGGCGCTCGGCGCAGGTCGGCCAGCGCGTGCAGCCGGGCAGCGTGCTGATGGCGGTAGTGCCGCTGGAGCAGGTGTGGGTGGAAGCCAACTTCAAGGAAACCCAGCTCAAGCACATGCGCCTGGGCCAGGAAGTGGAGCTGCATTCGGATCTGTACGGCGGTGGCGTGGATTACACCGGTCGCATCGAAAGCCTGGGCCTGGGCACCGGCAGCGCGTTCTCGCTGCTGCCCGCGCAGAATGCCAGCGGCAACTGGATCAAGATCGTGCAGCGCGTGCCGGTCCGCATCGTGGTGGACAGCAAGCAGCTGGCCAGCAACCCGTTGCGCATCGGCCTGTCGATGAAGGTCGATGTGAACCTGCGCGACCAGCAGGGCCGCGTGCTGCCGGCCAAGGCCGCCACCGGCGCGGTGTTTTCCACCGATGTGTATGCGCAGCAGCTCCAGGCCGCCGACGCCGACATCCATCGCATCATCCAGGACAACCTGCCGACGCAGGCTGCCACCAAGGCGGGCTGAGCCAGCATGTCTTCGCAAGCTCCCACCGCGTCCGGCGGCCCGGCGGCACCGGCGCCCGCGGCCGGCTTTCGCCCGGCGAGCGTGGCGTTGTGCACCGTGGGCCTGGCGATGGCCTCGTTCATGCAGGTGCTGGACACCACCATCGCCAACGTCTCGCTGCCCACCATCGCCGGTAATCTCGGCGCCAGTTCGCAGCAGGCCACCTGGGTCATCACCTCGTTCGCGGTGAGCACCGCGATCGCGCTGCCGCTGACCGGCTGGTTGAGCCGTCGCTTCGGCGAAACCAAGTTGTTCGTGTGGTCCACGCTGGCCTTCACCGTCGCCTCGCTGCTGTGCGGGCTTGCGCAGAGCATGGGCATGCTGGTGGTGGCGCGCGCGCTGCAGGGTTTCGTGGCCGGCCCGATGTATCCCATCACCCAGAGCCTGCTGGTGTCGATCTATCCGCGCGAAAAACGCGGCCAGGCGCTCGCCCTGCTGGCGATGATCACGGTGGTGGCGCCGATCGCCGGGCCGATCCTGGGCGGCTGGATCACCGACAACTACAGCTGGGAATGGATCTTCCTGATCAACGTGCCGCTGGGCATCATCGCCAGCAGCATCGTCGGTTCGCAGTTGCGGCATCGTCCCGAACAGCTGGAAACGCCGCGCATGGACTACATCGGCCTGATCCTGCTGGTGGTGGGCGTGGGTGCGCTGCAGCTGGTGCTGGACCTGGGCAACGACGAAGACTGGTTTTCCTCGGACAAGATCATCGTGCTGGCTTGCGTTGCCGCGGTGGCGCTGGTGGTATTCGTGATCTGGGAGCTGACCGACAAGGATCCCATCGTCGATCTCAAGCTGTTCCGGCATCGCAACTTCCGCGCCGGCACCTTGGCGATGGTGGTGGCGTATGCGGCATTCTTCAGCGTGAGCCTGCTGATTCCGCAATGGCTGCAGCGCGACATGGGCTATACCGCGATCTGGGCTGGCCTGGCGACCGCACCGATCGGCATCCTGCCGGTGTTGATGACCCCGTTCGTGGGCAAGTACGCGCTGCGCTTCGACCTGCGCATGCTGGCCACCATCGCCTTCGTGTTCATGTCGTTCACCAGCTTCTTCCGCTCCAACTTCAACCTGCAGGTGGACTTCGCCCATGTGGCCACGATCCAGCTGGTGATGGGCGTGGGCGTGGCGCTGTTCTTCATGCCGGTGCTGCAGATTTTGCTGTCGGATCTGGATGGCCGCGAGATTGCGGCAGGCTCGGGCCTGGCCACCTTCCTGCGCACGCTGGGCGGCAGCTTCGCGGCCTCGCTGACCACCTATCTGTGGGCGCGCCGCACCCAGGTGCACCATGCGCATATCACCGAACACATCTCGGTCTATACGCCCGGCATGCAGGAGCAGGTCACCGCGATGGGGCAGGGTGATCTGCAACGTGGCGCGGCCTTTCTCAACAACATGATCAACCACCAGGCCTCGCAGATGGGCTTCAACGACATCTTCTACCTGCTGGGCTGGACCTTCCTGGCGATCATCTTCTTCCTGTGGCTGGCCAAGCCGCCGTTCGGTGCGGGCGCTGGTGGCGCGGCGGCGGCTGGCGGGCACTAGGCGCCGGCTGAAGGCGCTTGGCCGCTCTAACATCTGCCAAGCCAATGACTCACGTCGGTCTAGTGCAGAGCGAATGATCTGCGATTTGGCTGCAGGGCCCTTGCCCGCCCACCATCGCGGGACACGCCGCAAGTACGTCCTTGTAGGCTCTTACGCGCCATCCATGCCGCGTAAGGTCCCGCGACGGTGGACGGGCAAGAGCCAGTCGGGATGGTCGGTGTGCGTCGCGCTTCGCAAAGCGACCAGCAAACTGTGTGGGGGGCGTCGCGGCCTCGACCGACGCAGTATCTGACGCGGGTTTCTGATTGCATCCAACAGCAGGCAGGCGGCAAGACCACTGCCCTTTCCACCAGTCGGGTGCCTACTACGGCTTGTGAGCCGCTTTAACAATTGTGCTGCGCCTGTCAACACGCTCTAGACTGACGCTCTCCGAGTGGGAGCAGTTCAATGGCAGTGACGCCTTCAACGACCGGTTTGCCGCAGTCCCCCTGCCTCATGGATGCGATGCAGCGCCAATGCCGGCTCACGCTGAATCGAGAGCTCCAGCATCATCGTGAATTACCGCATGCAGTGCCGGCAATGGGGCGTTTGCTGCTGCAAATTGTGCTCCTTCTTCTGTCGCTGTGGTTGCCGTTGATCGCGTCGGCCGATGCATTGGCCGACCGAGTGGCGCAGCAGATGCAGCTCAATCGGCAACGCTACGGCATCGTAGGGCAGGCCGTCTATGTCGCCCACAACGGCAAGTTGCTGTTTCGCGATGCCGATGGGCAGGCCGATCTCGGCAGCCGGCAGCCAGTGACGCCTGAACAGATATTCCCTGCATTTTCGATGAGCAAGCTGCTGGTGAGCACCTTGATCATGCAGTTGGTCGAGACCAAGCAGATCGATCTGGATCGACCTGCTCGGATCTACCTGCCAGATCTGCCGCAGCGCTGGCACAAGATCACGGTGCGTCAGCTACTCGACCACACTTCCGGGTTGCCAGAATATTTCACCGAGGCGCAGATGAGCGGCGCGCCTGACACGAACGCATCGTTTCCTGCCACTGTGCAGGCCGTCTTTGCTGTGCTTGGCAACCAACCACTGCTGTTTTCGCCGGGCAGCAACACCCGCTACATCAACACCAACTATCTGGTGCTGTCGCAACTGCTCCAGGTGCATTACCGCAAGCCGTATTCGCAGATCGTCTCCGAGCGGATCCTCAAGCCGTTACAGCTGGCGCATACCTTTCTCGGACGCCCCCGATTGCCGGTTGGTGGCGTCGTCAGTGCCTACGTTGGCAAGGACAGAAAACTGCAGGAAGAGCCGCAGATCGCCTGGCCTGATTACGCCCTTGGGCATGCCGAGCTCTACACCAGCATCGACGATCTGGCGACCTTCCTCGAAGCGATGCGGCATGGAAAGTTGGTCGGCAAGCCAACGCTGCAACAGCTGTGGCAACCGCAGCTGCTGCCCAATGGGCAGCGCGGCTGGTTTGCCAGCGGCTGGGAGGTCGGCGCAAGCGGTGCCTATCGGTACGTCGGTCATGATGGCGGCGCGCGGGTGAGGGTGCGGCTGCTGTTTGTCGACGCGCTGGATGGCGATAGCTACACCATCGTTTACCTGACCAATGGCAGCGCGCTCGGCGTGTGGTCCCGGGTGTTTGTCGATAGCGTCATGGCTGCCATCGCGCCGCAGACGTTTCCCGCCGAAGCCTTGTCGGAGAAGCTCATCTCCTTCGCCCTGCAGACGCCTGTCGATCACGACACCCAGTTGTTGGCCGATGCACTGCATGCGGACAAGAGCATCCCCCTCAATCAGCTCGAGGCTGTGGTCAACACGACGGGCTACACCGTTCTGTCCAATCTCGGCGCAGATGCGGCGATTCGTGTATTCGCGCTCAACGTGCTGCTGTTTCCGGCGTCCAGCAATGCGCTGGACAGCCTTGCCGAGGCGTATGAAGCAAACGGAGATCTCGCCCATTCAATTGCCATCAGGCAGCGCATCAAGAACATGTCCGCCCCGTCGGGACAACAATGATCCGATCTGAGGGGGCGTGAGGCCTCAGCGGGTTGTTGCTGGTTGCAGTTCGATTGCCCGGTTCGGCGGTGCGTCGCCGTTGTCGCATTCTGGCTGCGCTGCCGATCGGCATGCTCACTCATGCCGGTTGGCTATCGTCCAATCGCATGCCCCAAACGCAAAAAACCCCGCCGAAGCGGGGTTTTTTACGATCTACCGTGAGTCGTGGTGCCCAGGAGAGGACTCGAACCTCCACGAAGTTGCCCCCGCTAGCACCTGAAGCTAGTGCGTCTACCAATTCCGCCACCTGGGCGACTCAGGGGGAGAATTGTGCAAGCTGCGCGCGCGGCTGTCAACGCATCTTTTGCAAAAATAGTTGCCGTTGCCCGCGCTGTGCGTGATCCGGACAGCGCCGCCATGGGCGCAGGCCCGCGGCATGCGCCCGCCGTCGCCGCTTACGGCAGCTGCGTGGCCTGCAAGGCGACCTCCACGCTCTGCACCGGTTCGCTGGCCGAGCGCGCCAGCTGCACGCGATACGTGCCCGCTGCGATCTTCCAGTGCCGTGCCTTCGCGTCGAAATCGGCCAGCGTCTTCGGCTCGGCCACCACCTGCACGCGGCGCTTTGCGCCGGGCTTGAGCGTGAGCTTCTGCCAGCCGATCAGCCGCAGCGGGGTGGTGTGCCCCTCCGGCAGCACGAGGTAGAGCTGCGGTACTGCAGCGCCCTCGCGGTCACCGGTGTTCTGCACGTCGAAACGCGCGGTGAGCGTGCTGCCGTTTGCGTCCACCTGCAGGTTGCCCATGTCGAAGCGGGTGTACGACAGGCCATGTCCGAATGGATAACGCGGGGTGAGCTTGCGTGCGGCAAACCATTTGTAGCCGACGTTGGCGCCTTCGATGCTGTAATCGATGGTGTCCTCGCCGGGTTTGGCCGGCTTGAAGCCGAGGCCGGGAATCGACGGACGCGGCAGCTGCGATTCGTCCACCGGCCAGGTCACCGGCAGGTGGCCGGACGGATTCACCGCGCCTGTGAGCAGGTTGGCGATCGCCTCGCCGCCGCCGATGCCCGGGTACCACGCCTGCAACACCGCCGGCACGCGCTCGGCCCAGGGCATGCGCACCGGCCCGTTGGTTTCCAGGACCACCGTGGTTCTGGGGTTGGCCTTGGCCACCGTCTCGATCAGGGCGTCCTGGTTGTCGGGCAGCCGCATGTCCGGCAGGTCCACCGATTCGGCCGCCCATTGGGTGGCAAACACGATCGCCACGTCGGCGGCCTTGGCCGCGCGTGCGGCAGCGGCGCGGTCGGCGCCATCCACGTAGTCGATCTGCACATTCGGCAATGCGGCGCGCAGCGCCTGCAGCGGCGAAGACGGATGGATGATCACCGGGCCCGGCCAGGTGGTCGGAGTGAGGCCGGGCACCGCATTGCCGCCGTTGATGGTGTAGTCCACGCGCGAGGAGCCGCCACCGGACATCACGCCCTTGTCGGCATGGCCGCCGATCACCGCGATGCGGCGCACGTCCTTGGACAGCGGCAAGGTGGCCTGCTCGTTACGCAGCAGCACGCTGCCTTCTTCGGCAACATGCTGCGCGGCCAGTTGCCCGGCCTTGCCATCGATGGGCTGACGCTGGGTCGGGTGATCGAATGCGCCATGCGCGAACAAGCTGCGCAAGACCCGCTTGACCATGTCGTCCAGGCGCGCACGCGGCACCACCCCGGCACCCACCGCCATGCGCAGCGGCGCATCGAAGAACACCGCCGCATCGAACACTTCGCCGGCCGATTGCTGGTCCAGCCCGGCCAGCGCGGCCTTGGAGCCGCTGTGCACGCCGCCCCAATCGGACATCACGTAGCCGGGGTAGTGCCATTCCTGCTTGAGCACCTGGTTGAGCAGGTAATCGTGCTCGCAGCCGTAGATGCCATTGATCTTGTTGTAGGAGCACATCACCGAGGCGGGGTCGCCGATCTCGAGCGCAATCTCGAAGGCCAGCAGGTCCGATTCGTGCATGGCCTGCTCGCCGAGTTGCGCGCTGTGGAAGTTGCGCCGGGTTTCCATGTCGTTGAGCGCGAAGTGCTTCATCGTGGACAACACATGCGCACTCTGCACGCCGCGGATCGACTCGCCGACCATGCTGCCTGCCAGCAGCGGGTCTTCGCCGGCATATTCGAAATTGCGGCCGTTGCGTGGGTCGCGTTGCAGGTTGACGCTGCCGGCCAGCAGCACGTTGAAGCCCTGCTGCCAGGATTCGCGGCCCATGGTCCGGCCGCCGGCAAAAGCCAGCTGTCGATTCCAGCTGGACGCGGTGGACGGGCCCGACGGCATCGCGGTGGCGTAATCGCCCTTGCGGATGCCGCCGGGATTGGTGACGCCGACGCCGGCATCGGCCAGTTGCTGCGCCGGGACGCCCAGCCGTGGAATACCGGGCACATAGCCGGCCGAGCCCAGCGCGCCCTCGGGCTTGGGGATCTTGTCGGTGCCCAGGCCGAAGTAGCTGCGCAGCATCCGGAATTTTTCGTCTTCGCTCATCTGGGCGAGCAGCCGGTCGGCACGCTGGTCGGCCGTCAGTGCGGTATCCATCCACGGCGGTGGCGCCGTTGCCGTTTGCGCCACCGCCGCCGGTGCAGCCAGGGCTATGCCGAGGCTCATCACCACCGCCAGCACCAGCGGGCGCGGACAGGAGACGGGGTGTGTAAACGTTTTCATATCGGGATGTGGCACGGGGTGTCCTCTGTTGCGGGCATGTCAAAACAGGTCGGGCACCGCGGTGCCCGGATCGGATGGCGCCCTGGCGCGCCTGGCCGCTCGCCGAATTGGCGGGGCCGTCAGAAGTCGGTCTGCGCGGTCCGCAGCACCGGATACAGCTGATAGCGCTCGTCCCAGGAGGAATGGCGCCGGGCGAAGAATTCCAGCCGCGCCTGCGGGTCGGCAGCAAAGGTCGTGTCGTTGGCCAGACGCTGTTCGAACTGCGCCTTCAGGCCGGCATCGCGGGCCAGCATGTCGCGCGCCACGTCTTCGGCGACGTAGGCCTCCATGTATTCCTTGCGTTCGAAGGCGTTATTGAAAAAGCCCCACTGCAGCAACGAGTCCGGCGCCTGCGGTTCCAGCATCGCCATCACCAGGCGCGCCTTGGGCTGGGCGATCGGCACGAACAGCGAGCCGGCCGGGACGGCGCGGCGTTCCTCGCGCCATTGCCCGCTGACCTCCACGGTCTGATGGCCTTCATTGGAACGTGCCGCAAAACGGGTGTCTTCGGCGCGGAAGCTCTGCACCGGGTAGTCGGCAGCACTGTCGATGGTGCGGAAGGCGATGCCGTGCAGGCGCAACTTCTCTGCGACGAAGGCGGCCTGCGCGGCCGGCACCAGATAGCCGCCGCGCGGCGCGTCGACCACCAGGTCGGGGGCGATCTGATCGCGCAGCGGCACGTTCCAGATTTGCGGTGTGGTCTCGTCGTAGCGCGTCATCAGTGCGCCGGAGATCGGCGAGGGCGTGCGCGTGTAGGCATAGCCGCGAAATGCCACGGTGCGCGCCTTGGGGCCGGCCGCAAAGCTCAGCGGCTCGGACGTGCCGGCCAGGCGGCTGGCGCGCTGGTCGGCGGCCAGCGCATCGGCGCGCCAGGCGGTGCCGTGCCTGGCGGCCTGCTGCAGCACCGAGACGATGGTGTTGCGGGTGATGCGCACGCGCGTGGGGTAATCCTTCCACGAGTGCGTTTCCACCAGCATGCCGAAGCGGTTGCGTAGCAGGAAATAGCCATGCGAGAAGCGCGGCGGCGACACGTCGTCGGCAAAGCCGGAGGCGGGATCGTCCTCGCGCACGAAGGAGGGGTAATACGGCAGCGGCAGCGAGCCCTGCTTGCGCAGGTCGGCCAGCACCGCATCGCGCCAACGGGTGCCATCGCGCTGCAGGGCGGTGTCGCCGGCATGCACCGGCTCCACCTGCACCGACACGTCGTGCTCGAACTTGGCGCCATCGGTGACGTGCAGGTCTACATACATCAGCGGGTCCCACTGCTGCACCAGCTGCAGCATGGCCTGCATTTCCGGCGCGTCGGCCTTGACGTAGTCGCGGTTGAGGTTGAGGTTCTGCGCGGTGGTGCGCCAGCCCATCTGCTCGGGGCCACGTTGGTTGGGGCGGTTCCAGGCGCCGAAGCGTTCATGGCCATCGACGTTGAACACCGGTACGAACACCCACACCAGCTTGTCGAGCACACCCTTGCCGGCCTTGCCCTCGAGCAACTCGCGCAAGGCCAGGAAGCCGGCGTCCTTGCCATCGATCTCGCCGGCATGGATGCCGCCCTGGATCAGCACCACCGGCAATTTGCGTTGCGCGGCGGCGTCTGCATCCAGTGCGCCGCTGGTGGAGACGACCAGCGCCTTCATCGGCCGCCCTTCGGGCGTGGTGCCGAACTGCGTGCAGCGCACCGCCTGCGGATAGCGCTGCGCAAAGGCATCGCACAGCGCGACGACTTCGTCGTAGCGGCCGGTCTGCGTAAAGCCGCTGCGCTCGGCCACGCTGGTCAGCGGCGCGGCGGCAAGGGCGGTGGAAACGGAAGTCGACAACAACAGGCCCAAGGCCAGGCGGGTGTAGCGGGGCATCCAGCGGTCCGGTGTTTCAGGAAAACGTTTGCAATGTAGCCGAGCCGGCGCGGCAGGCCAATCTGCACTGCGGCATGCGCACACCGTTCAAGCGGCCACGACGACCTGGCGCGTCGCAATCGGCAGGCGTGTATTGCCCCTGTGCTGGACCCATCCACCGCCGTTCCGGCGCGACGTTGGCAAGCCCACGGATGCAGCCGCACCCGCCGCATGGCGGCCAGGCAGCTGACGCCGGTACGATAGGGCCTGTCATCAGTTCGACCGGACCGCCTTTGACCACCACGACCTTGCCCGGCCCCACTGCCGGCGCGCGCCTGCCGCGCCAGATTCCTTTCATCATCGGCAATGAAGCCTGCGAGCGTTTCAGCTTCTACGGGATGCGCAACATCCTGGTGCAGTTC
The DNA here is from genome assembly GCF_002939785.1 of Xanthomonas codiaei. Lineage (GTDB taxonomy): Bacteria > Pseudomonadota > Gammaproteobacteria > Xanthomonadales > Xanthomonadaceae > Xanthomonas > Xanthomonas codiaei. Next base: position 7,771 of record NZ_MDEC01000026.1, on the reverse strand, counting down.
CTGATCACCTCGCTGCTGCTGCAGGAGATCGGCGGCCCGGGCCGCGAGGCCGAAGCCAAGCATATCCTGCACAGCTTCATGATCGGGGTGTATTTCTTCCCGCTGTTGGGTGGCTGGCTGGCCGATCGGCTGTTCGGCAAATACAACACCATCCTGTGGTTCAGCCTGGTCTACTGCGCCGGGCATGCGTGTCTTGCCATGTTCGAAGGCAGCCGCAGCGGTTTCTTCGTCGGGCTGGGTCTGATCGCGCTGGGCGCGGGCGGCATCAAGCCGCTGGTGGCCTCGTTCATGGGCGACCAGTTCGACCAGTCCAACAAGCACCTGGCCAAGGTGGTGTTCGACGCGTTCTACTGGATCATCAATTTCGGCTCGCTGTTCGCCTCGCTGCTGATTCCGCTGGCGCTGAAGAACCTGGGGCCGTCCTGGGCGTTCGGCATTCCCGGCATCCTGATGTTCGTGGCCACGCTGGTGTTCTGGCTGGGGCGCAACCGCTACGTGCGGGTGCCGTTGCCGCCGAAGGACCCGCACGGATTCGGCGCGGTGGTACGCACCGCGTTGCTGACGCGCGTGCCGGGGCAGGGCCGTCCGGGCCTGGTGCTGGCCTCATTGTCGGTGGTGCTGGCGCTGGCGAGTTTCGCCTGGATCGAGCCGCTGGGCATCGTCATCTGCCTATGCATTGCGCTGGTGCTGTTGCTGGCTGGCATTGGCGGCGGCACCTGGTGGCAGCTGGAGCGTGCGCGCGGCATCCATCCCGATACTGCGGTCGAAGGCGTGCGCGCGCTGCTGCGGGTGCTGGTGATCTTCGCGCTGGTCACGCCGTTCTTTTCGCTGTTCGACCAGAAGGCCTCGACCTGGGTGCTGCAAGGGCGCGAGATGACCATGCCGGCCTGGTTCACCGCCTCGCAGATGCAGGCGATCAATCCGTTGCTGGTGATGCTGTTGATCCCGTTCAACAATCTGGTGCTGTACCCGCTGCTGCGCCGGGTTGGCTGGGAGCCCACGCCATTGCGGCGCATGACCAGCGGCATCGCGTTCAGCGGCGTGGCCTGGATCGTGGTGGGGGCGATCCAGGTGGTGATGGATGGCGGCGAGCCGATGCACATCGCCTGGCAGATCCTGCCCTATGCCTTGCTCACCTTCGGCGAGGTGCTGGTGTCGGCCACCGGCATCGAGTTCGCCTACAGCCAGGCGCCTGCATCGATGAAGGGCGTGGTGATGAGTTTCTGGTATCTGACCACCACGGTCGGCAACCTGTGGGTGCTGCTATCGAACGTGGCGGTGCGCAACGAGACGGTGACCGCGCATATCGCCGATACTGGACTCAGCGAAGCGGCGTTCCTGATGTTCTTCTTCGCGGCCTTCGCATTCCTGGCGGCACTGGCCTTCGGCCTGTATGCGCGCGGTTATCGCATGGTCGACAATTACCGTTCTGCCTGAGGTCTGCATGATTACCCTGATCTTGATCGCCATCACCGGCATCGTCTCCTGGATGGCGTTCAACAACCGCAAGTTGAACGACCGCCTGATCCTGTGGCCGCCGGCCGTGGACAAGCACAAGCAATACGACCGGCTGGTGACCTACGGCTTCATCCATGCCGACCTGGGCCACCTGGTCTTCAACATGATCACCTTGTTCTTCTTCGGCCGGGTGATCGAGAAGGTGATGCTGCAGCTCACCGGCAGCATGCTGACCTATCCGCTGTTCTATCTGGCCGCGCTGGTGGTGTCGATCCTGCCCAGCTACCTGAAGAACCAGAACAACCCCAACTATTTGAGTCTGGGCGCCTCCGGTGCGGTGTCGGCGGTGCTGTTCGCTTTCATCCTGCTGCAGCCGTGGACCATCATCCTGGTGCTGTTCATTCCGGCACCGGCGATCATCTATGCGGTGTTTTACGTGGGCTACAGCCTGTGGATGGACCGCCGCGGCGGCGATCGCATCAACCACAGCGCGCACCTGGCCGGCGCGGCATTCGGGGTGATGTTCATGCTGATCATGGAGCCAAGGGTGCTGCAGATCTTCCTGGACCAGCTCTCCAACCCGCGCTTTGGCTGAGCCGTGGCCGGCGAGGGCGTGCGGCAAACCGGCCAGGACCGCGGTGGTGCATGACGGGTCCTGGCGGATGCGGCGGTGCCGGCCTCAGGCCGCGGTGCGTTTCTGATCGGTGGCCAGTGCCGAGCCGGATACCGCGCCGTAGGCCTGCTGCAGGCGCTGATACACCGTGTCGTTGAGCTGCGCGAAGTCCGGATTATGGGTGTCGCCGGCGATGGCGAACTGTAACAGCCCTTCCAGCAGCGAGCTGTCGCTCTGCGCGTTGTTTCCTGCCGAATCGTTGTGCATGCGGTGACTCCTCATAGGTGAGACGAGGGCGCCAGGCATGCCGGAGACCGGTTGCAGCGAGCGCCTTCGAGTCAGCTATCGGCGCTGCTGCAGCGAACTTGAGCAGCGCATCGCCAAGCCGGGCTGCCGTTCACAGCGTGGATTCATTTTCACGCAGGCGCGGCGCCGCGCTGGTCACACTGACCGCACTTGGCAGCGGCGCGAATCACGATGGAGGCAGCGACAGTGCACGTCGACCACGACCCGACACAGCAGCATTTCGTCGTAGACGCCGATGGACACCGTGCCGAACTGGTCTACCGCCGCGACAGTGCAGGCATGACCATCACTCACACGCTGGTGCCGGAGGCGATCGCCGGGCGCGGGATCGCCGCCGCATTGGTCGAGGCCGCTCTGGAGTTTGCGCGTGCATCCGGGCTCAAGATGGTCCCCGCGTGCAGTTATGCGCAGGCCTATATGCGTCGACATCCACAGTTTCAGGATCTGCTGGCCTGACGGCCGCAGCGGCAAGTCAATCAGGGGAGCGGGTGGGAATGGGGCGGTTGTTCGCAGGAAATGGGGTGCGGGGCCTGCTGGTGCTGGCGCTGCTGACCGGCTGTACGCAGCGCGAACCGGCAACCTCCGAGCCGGCCGAGCCGGCGGCCGATGCGGCCGTGGCACCGCCGGCGCCGGTCGAGCCGGCGATGGTGCAGAGCGGCCCGCTGGAAGATGTAATCGAGCACGCGCCTGCCTACATGGTGGGTATCAGCTATCCGCGGGGCCTGGATGCCTATCCGGAACTGACCGCGTTGATCCGCAAGTACGCGCAGGACGCGCGCAGCGAATTGATGCAGGCCGTTTCCGGTCTCGGCAACGACAAGCCCGCCGCGCCCTACGAATTGTCGCTGGCATTCGAAACGGTGTTGCAGACCGCCGACCTGATCGTGATCTCTGCCGACGGCAGCCGCTATACCGGCGGCGCACATGGCGAGCCATTGGTGGCGCGCTTCGTGTGGCTGGTCAAGGAGCGCAAGCAGTTGACTGCGCAGGCGCTGATTCCGGACGCGGCAGGATGGGGCAAGATCGGCAGCGCGGTGGCCGCACAGCTGCATGCCGCTGCCACGCAACGCGTGGCAGCCGACCGCGTGCCGATCGAAGAACAGGCCGAACAGGTGGCCTCGGCCGATCGCATGATCGCCGAGGGCACTACCGCGCAAGTGGACAACTTCGCGCAGTTCGTCCCGCTCTTGGATGCAGCCGGGCAGATCACCGCATTGCGTTTCGTGTTTCCTCCGTATCAGGTGGGGCCGTATTCGGATGGCACGCAAACCGCCGACGTCGCTGCATCCACATTGCTGCCGTGGGTCGCGCCGGAATATGCACATCTCTTCGCTCGCTGATGTATCGCCCCGCAGTCGATGTGATTGAATGGCGCGACAATTCGGTAATGTATTCCAACGGGTGATATGAGTAGTTTCGATCCAACCGCAAACCGCGTGGACCACACCTGCGCGCGTTACCCGGAATTTCCGCGGGAACCGGCCGTCCTGGTGAGGTTGGTCAAGCATCTCTACAAGCGAATGCATACGCAAGCCTGCGTGCGGCTCAAGCCGTACGGCATCAGTCCGCCGGAATACGAAATCCTGATGATGCTCTATGGCACGCCGGAACAGGCCATCACGCCCACCGAAGTGGCCGAGGCGGCCAGCGAGAAACCGGCCAACATCACCCGGCTCACCGATCAGCTGTGCGAGAAGGGCTTGATCGCCCGCGGCGCCAGTCCCGACGACCGCCGCAAGATCGTACTGACCCTGCAGCCGGCAGGGCTGGCCTTGATCGATAGCCTGTTGCCGGAAGCGTGCACGCTGTTGAATGCGCAAACGGCCGGCATCAGCGACACCGAACAGGTGCGCCTGGAGAAGTTGTTGAAGAAGCTGCTCGATGGCGTGGACGCGGTGGAGTCCTGACAGCGGTCAGTGCATCCGGGCCGGTTGGCGGGACGGTACCCGAACCTCGCAAGACGGCAGCACACGCAGCTTGCCAGCCTTAGAGCGGCCGACAAAACGTAGCGAGCGCTCGTCAGGTGGGTGCGGATGGCGCTGAGGAACCGGTGTACGCGTGGTACATGCTGCACCGAGCACCAAGCACCAAGCACCGACCGCGCCCGCCTGGCGGCGCGCAGTCGTTTTGCCAGCCGCTCTTTAGTCACGCACTGGTTTTCGCCAGGCGGCCAGTGGCTCGCGTGCGACACGCCCCGCCTCTGCCTGCATCAAAAACGCCGCCCGGATCGCTCCGGGCGGCGCTGTGTTTGAAGCAAGGCTGCAGGCCGGATTACGGCTTGGACTGCGGTGTTTCCGGGGTGGCGCCATCGCCGCCCTGCGCACTCAAGCCGCGCTTTTCCAGCAACGGTTCGATCTGCGGCGCATGGCCGGCAAAGTTCTGGAACAGTTCCATCGCATCCACGCTGCCGCCGCGCGACAACAAGGTCTTGCGGAAGCGGTCGCCGTTGGCGCGGCTCAGGCCGCCGTGTTGCTTGAACCATTGCTGGGTATTGGCATCCAGCACTTCGGACCAGATGTAGGCGTAGTAGCCGGCCGCGTAGCCGCCCATGATGTGGCTGAAATACGGGGTCTTGTAGCGCGGCGGCACCGGCGCATAGGCAATGCCGTCCTGCTGCAGGGCCTTGGCCTCGAACGCCATGACGCCGGCCGCATCGGGAACGTCGCTGGCGCTGATCTGGTGCCAGTTCTGGTCCAGCATCGCCGCTCCCAGGTATTCGGTGGTGGCAAAGCCCTGGTTGAACTTGGATGCGGCAATCACCTTGTCCAGCAAGGCCTGCGGCATCGGCGTGCCGTTCTGGTAATGCTTGGCGTAGTTCTTCAGGATGGACGGCTCGTCGGCCCACATCTCGTTGACCTGCGAGGGAAACTCGACGAAGTCGCGCGGCACGCTGGTGCCGGAGAAATACGGGTATTTGACGTCGGAGAACATGCCGTGCAGCGCATGCCCGAACTCATGGAACATGGTGGTCACCTCGTCCCAGGTCAGCAGCGTCGGCTGGCCGGCCGGCGGCTTGGGAATGTTGAGGTGGTTGGCCACCACAGGCTTGAAACCGGTCAGCTCCGACTGCGACACATAGGAGTTCATCCAGGCGCCACCGCGCTTGGATTCGCGGGCGTACATGTCGGCGATGAAGATCGCCAGCTGCTTGCCGTCGGCATCGAACACGTCGTAGACGGTGATGTCGTCGCGGTAGGTCGGCAGATCGGTACGCTGCTTGAAGGTCAGGCCGTATTCCTGGTTGGCCGCATAGAACACGCCGTTTTCCAGCACGTTCTTCAGCTCGAAATACGGCTTGAGCTGCGACTCGTCGAAGTTGTACTTGGCCTGGCGCACCTTCTCGCTGTAGTACGCCCAGTCCCAGGCTTCGAGCTTGAAGGTCGGCTTGCGTGCGGCCTTTTGTTCCTTGTCGATCATCGCCTGCAGGTCGGCAGCTTCGCGCTTGGCATTGGCCACCGCCGCCGGTGCCAGCTTGCCCAGCATCGCATTGACCGCTTCCGGAGTCTTGGCGGTCTGGTTTTCCAGCGAATAGGCAGCGTAGGTGGGGAAGCCGAGCAGCTTGGCCTTGTCGGCACGCAGCTTCATGATGCGCGACACCAGCGCGGTGTTGTCGTACTGGCCGCCGTGGCTGCCGCGCGACACCGAGGCGTCGTAGATCTTCTTGCGCAGCTCGCGGTTCTTCAACTGGGTCAGCGGCGGCTGGCCGGTGGTGTTGAGCAGGGCAATCACGTACTTGCCCTCGAGCTTGCGCGCCTTGGCCGCTTCGGCCGCGGCGGCGATCTGTTCTTCGGACAGGCCGTCGAGCTGCTTGACGTCATCCACCACCACCGCGGCGGCGTTGACCTCGGCCAGCACGTTCTGGCTGAAGGTGGTGCCCAGCTTGGCCAGCTCGGCATTCATCGCCTTGAGCGTGGTCTTGTCCGCATCGGAGAGCTTGGCGCCATCGCGCACGAAGTCGCTGTAGTACTTCTCGACCAGACGCACGCCTTGCTCATCCAGTCCCAGCTTGGCGCGTTGGTCGTACAAGGTCTGGATGCGCGCGAACAGCTTGCCGTTGAGCGAGATCGCATCGCGGTGCGCGGCGAACCTGGCCGAATAATCGGCCTGCAGTTTCTTGCGCGCATCGTTGGTGTCGGCACCCACCAGGTTGAAGAACACGGTGGTGGCACGGTCGAGCGTGGCGCCGCTCTTTTCCAGCGCGATGATGGTGTTCTCGAAGCTCGGCTTGGCCTTCTGGTTGGCGATCTTGTCCACTTCCTTCAATTGCTCGGCCATGCCGGCATCGAAGGCGGGGGCGAAGTCGCTGTCGGTGATCTTGTCGAACTGCGGGTAGTGCAGCGGCAGGGTGCTGTCGGCAAAGAAGGGGTTGGCTTGGGTGGCGGCCTGCGTGGCGGCAGGCGCGGCGATGCTGTAGGACGGCATGGCAAGTCCCAGGGAAGCGGCCAGGGCAAAAGCGAGACGGGTGGTCAAGAGAGTTGCTCCAAAGTGCGAACCGCCGAGGCTAACCCAGCTGGCCCGCACAGGCCTGTGACAAAAGGCATGCCCGGGCGGCGTTTGTGCGCAGGGCAGGGCGGGTGCTGACGATCTGGCAAGGCGGGCGGGGCCGTAGCGCAGCGTGCTGCCGTGGCGTCTTGCTGGGGGCATCGTGCGCGGACCGGCGTTGTGCCGATAACGCTCTCCGGCGTGCCTGGAGCGCGCAGGACGTGCCGCATGGCAACCTTCGGCGGCGTACAGCTGCGCTGCAGCAACGCAGGCAACGCGTTACCCTGCGGCCTTCGCAACCATCGAGCCAGACATGCGCGACCTCTCCAGCTTCGAATTCACCGACCTGGATGGTCGCACGCAGTCCATGCGCGATTACCTGGGCAAGGTGGTGCTGGTAGTGAATGTAGCGTCCAAGTGCGGCTTTACCCCGCAATACGCCGGATTGCAGGCGCTATGGCAGCGCTACCGTGAGCGCGGGCTGGTGGTGATCGGATTCCCCTGCGATCAGTTCGGACATCAGGAGCCGGGCGACGAGGCGCAGATCCGGCAGTTCTGTTCGCTGGATTACTCGGTGGATTTTCCGCTGTCGTCCAAGATCGAGGTCAATGGCAGCGGTGCGCATCCGCTGTGGCAGTGGCTCAAGCACGAACAACGCGGCGTGCTGGGATCCGAAGCGATCAAATGGAATTTCACCAAGTTCCTGATCGGCCGCGACGGCGCGGTGCTGGAGCGCTATGCGCCGACGACCAAACCCGAAGCCATCGCGGCCGACATCGAGCGCGCATTGGGCGCGTGATCCCGCGGGGCGTGAAGCCCAACATGTAGGTAGATACCGTCTTGCCCCTCACCTGGCAAGGGCTTTCTGTGGGTCAAATGCGGTGCCCGATTTGAGGACGCCATAGACCAGAT